>CAVWQJ010000008.1:0-382762 GCA_963756945.1 uncultured Chitinophagaceae bacterium
TGACCGTGAGTGTTGTAACATTCCTTTTACTATAGCATCTGCTCGTTTGCCATGATGCAATATTTTTTCAAGATTTTGTTTTACATCATTTGCAATTGCAATGGCATCTTCTTTATTATTCTTTGTCAATTCACTTATCATTTCATCCAATAATTCACTGTTCACCTCAGAAAAATTGTTTACGAAGTTTAGAGGGTTTTGTATTTCATGTGCAATGCCTGCAGTGAGTTCGCCAAGCGAAGCCATTTTTTCAGACTGGATCAATTGCTTTTGTGTAATCTGCAATTCATTTAAGGTGTTGTCCACCTGTTTTTTTGCGGCTTCCAGTTTATTAAAATCTTCATAGCGGGCATAAGCGGTAGAAAATGCATCTGCTACGGATTGAACCAGGTTTATTTCTTCTTCACCCAATTGTGTTGTATTGCCTACATATAGCATGCCCTGCAAAAAGGGAAGAAAGTGTAAATAAAATCCACCACGAGGAATTGTTTTCAGGTACTGCTCGGCTGACTGAAGCGCTCCCTGCTTCTCCAGTATTTCTGCAAACTGTGTGAACTCTTCCTCACCCCAGTGATCAATATACTTTTCCTTAAGGTGCCAGTTTTCTATTGCCTTCCTGAGATTTCCGGGTGTATCGTAAGGCAGATGAAAGGCTGCTATTGCTTTGCCATCAGGTGTAGAAAGAAATGTATGAACCAGTTGTTGTGATTCATCCATAATAAACACACCGCAACGGATGAAAGGAATACCGAGTATGTTCAATTCAGTCCATATTAATGGGGTGATCCTGCCCAGGTCGCTGATAGTACGCATGGAAGCGATGTCAGCCCGGATCCGGTCGAGTGCTGCCTGCTTTATTGCCAGCTTTGCACTGGCTTCGGCCTGTTGCAGATCATTGAAGCGGGTGTAACTAAGGTCGAATACTTTTCCAAACCTGCTAAGTATCTCAAGTTGCTCATCCGAATGCTCAAAGGGCCCTGAAGCTTCAATTAATCCAAAATTGTTGAAAGAACCCGAGATGACAGAATGTTCTGCATTCAATATGCCTTTCTTCACAGCTTCAGGCAAGCGGGAAAGTTCTGTTTCATTTAAAAGTAGTGTATCAATCGATTTCTTGTCCTCCCCTTTCAGATCATAAATCCATTTTGGATTTCTCTGTTTCCATCCTTTTAAAATTGCATTATAATAAGGATGATCAAGTTTTTTTACGAAATAGCTCTCTGCATTTTTTTTATCTTCTGAATTTGCCATCCATAATCTTGCTGCGGATGTATCAGCATTAAAAATCCAAATGACACAACGGTAAAGAATTAAATTGAGTTTGGTTAATTCCTCAAACAAAACAGCTACCATTCCCGATAACTCATCTGAATTTTGCATGGCCATAGCCCTTCCTCTCACTCTTTCCAACGCCGCTTCTATCTGCGCTTCTCTTGCCTGTGCTTCTGCTTTTTGGAGATCAAGAAAACGGGTATAGGTTTGTTCAAAAACTTTTGCGAAGCGTTTAAAAATATCATGTGCTTCCGGAACAGGTTCATAAGTAATAAACACAAGATAGCCTTGCGAAAAGATAGCACAATGCGTGATTTGAAATTTGGGCATTTCAAATCCTGGAGTTTTCCAGACCACCGAATATTTCTCCTGACTCGGGAAGGCTAAACATGTATCGATATGTTTCTGCAAGATTCACCTTCTTCATTCTCCACACCAGAAAATTCATCTCCTCTTTGCCTGCTTCATAAATATTTATAAAGAAAACATTTTCTGTAGTGGTGTTCTGAAAGGTGTTGAAATACCTCCATCGGCGGCTCATGTATTAGCTGTAACAGCATTTGTCATCATTTTACCAAAAATATTAAAACCACTTGCCCACGTTAATACCCTGAGTGACTGATTTGCTTAAATAATAATGAAGCCGCTTCCGCCAGTTCATCACTGTTTTGCATCGCCATTGTTCTGGCTACGTACTCTTTCCAATGCTAATTCAATTTGTGATTCCCTTGCCTGTGCTTCTGCTTTTTGAAGATCGAGGAAACGGGTATAGGTTTGTTGGAATACTTTTCCAAAACGCATCAGCGTTTTATTCTCTTCATCTGAATAAGGAGTACCTGAAAAATTCTCAATGTAAAGCCAACATTCTCTAACAATACAGTGGATCTGGCAAGGCCGGGGCAATTAAAATAATATTCCAATGTTTCCTCCGGTATGCCAGGAATTAATTAAAAAGATCTTGATAAAATTTGTTTTTTTCTTCAAAGGACAGATGATTGGTAAAGAAATCCAGTCCTTTTTCTTTTGCTTCATTAAAGCTATTAATGGTGCAGAATCAAAACAAGGGATTGTTACCTCGGAAGGCACCGATGCTTGTCAGCAAGCCAGATATGCATATCATCCCTTGCTTTATAATCGATAATAAAACCCGGTATGTTCAACATGAATATTTAAATGAACGAATTGATCATACACCACCTGAATCACCTCTTTGAGTTCTTCACTTTTTTGCATGCCCATCGAACGGCTTCTCACTCTTTCCAATGATGCTTCAATCTGCGCTTCCCTTGCCTGTGCTTCTGCTTTTTGCAGATCAAGAAAGCGGGTATAGGTTTGTCGAAAACGCTTTGCGAACCGTTTAATTATCAGTCGGATGTTTCATCAGGCAATCAGTTCTGCCGTAAATGCAAAAACAGCACCTTCAGGAAAATAAAAGCAGATACGCTGTGAAATTCTTTTGAAGGCAATGTCTCCATGTCAAATTGTTGTAGGATACTATTCCAGATCATTGAGAGCATGATAATAATTTGCGTAGATCACTGCCTTCCATGGCGTTAGTTGTAAAAAGTTTCTTTATTTTTCCATGCTTTAAGAATCCCAAGCAACAACCTATGGACAGTCATGTCCAGTTTGCCAATAATCAGATTGCTTTCCGCCAGGATTACCTGATCTGGACTGTCCACACATTCTGCAGCAGGTTCATCTCTCAAAAATATAATAATGCACGCAACGGTTTGTTGTATACCCAGCTTAACAAATTCATCAAACATTTTGGCAACCGTATCGCCTACATCTTCGCTGTTGTGCATTGCCATGGTTTTGCTTCTTACTCTTTCCAATGATAATTCAACAGTGCTTCTCTTGTCTGCGCTTCGGCTTTTTGCAGATCAAGAAAGCGGGTATATGCTCGTTCGAATTCAAAAGCAAATCGACTAAGAATTTTCTTTTCAACTTCAGGAACAAGTATTCTTCACGTGTCAACCAAAGCAACCAAATTTCATGAAAACTTCAACATAGATATAAACCATTACTGAAGTTTCGGGTTTCAGTTCGTCAACGGCCTGAATCAATCACTCCATGCTCAAAATAATCTTTTACTGAGATGGTGGCACATGATAGTGCAACAACTGGTTCATTGCATTTCCAATCAACTAAACATTGTTCGCAGTTGCATGGTTCATTTCTAGCGTAAAGGATAATCTATTAGCCTTATTTTAAACGCTATTAATTTTCCGCCCACTGCTCGTCCAGAATATATTGCCTGTCTTTATTTTCATCCGGCAACTATAAAACGAAAATGCTGGAGGGAATACCCAAATGTAAAACCTGTTGATAATAACACACGCAGAGCATCCATCAGTTCATCGACTATGCTGCATGACCATGCTTCTTGCACGGGCCCGTTCCAATGCTAATTGTATTTGCGATTCTCTTGCCTGCGCTTCTGCTTTTTTAAGATCATTGAAACGTGTATAAGTAAGATCGAAAACTTTTCCAAAACGGCTAAGTATATCGAGATTAGCATCTGATAACGGTGTATCTCCTACAGTTTGAAACCTCCAAAATTGCTGAATGAGAAAGAGACAACATATTTTTCCATAGCTCTCGATGCTGCCTGGGCTGTTTCAGAAGTTCTCTGAATTCGTTTCACTAAATAGATATTCGTCGTAAACCTTTTTTTCATTCCCTTCAATAACGTAAACATATTTTGTCTTTCTTTCTTTCCAACCTTCATCATGGCATATGAAAAGGATAATCTTCAAATTCATATGATAAGATTCGGGCGCTTTATTAATATCCGGATTTGCTGCCCAAACGGTATTAGACATTGAACTTTCATCAATGATATTAATGATGCACCAGTTCAATGCAAAATCAAGTTTAGTTAATTCTTTAAAAAGTGTATCAACCAAATCTGATAATTCACTGGAATTTTGCATTGCCATTGCTCTTGCTCTCACTCTTTCCAATCCCAGTTCTATCTGCGCTTCTCTCGCCTGTGCTTCTGCTTTTTGCAGATCAATGAAACGGGTATAGGTTTGGTTGAAAACTTTGGCAAAGCGTTGGAGAATGATAACCTTATCTTCTGAAATGGCTTCGGGGCCCAGCACCTGTAAGGCACCATAAGAAAAGAATGCTGTTGACAGTGTTACTGATGGTAAACTGATCATTGCATTTTTTGCTTCTTCCGGCACATTTTTAAAATCGGTTTTGGTAAAGAAATATTTTATCAAAACTTTTTTTGCCCTCGCCTTTATATTCATAAACAACATATTGATCGCCTTGTCTCCATGGATCAAGCAGTGCATCATAATAGGGATGGTCCAATTTAGGTACATGGTAACTTACCGGGAAAATATCTTTTGTAAAGCCCGATACCCAATATTGGGAGTTGCCGGTATCTTTATCAATAATAATAATGTTAGTGGCATTTGATTCAAAACCTAAATGTTGCAATTGTTCATTAATCACCAACACCGCTTCCCGAAGCTCATCACTGCTTTGCATGGCCATGGTTCTGGCCCTTACTCTTTCTAACGCTAATTCAATTTCTGCTTCCTAGCCTGTGCTTCTGCCCGCTTCAAATCCGTAAACCTTCGGATAGGCAAGGCCGAACACATTTGCGAATCGTCTTAACAAATCATGTGTTGCGACATCGGGCCTGGTCAGGGTAGTCATGACGAGGGAGCCCCCGGCAAAATCCGAGATGGTCCAAAATGAACGAAAATCTTTCGGTTTGAAATCTTTGAAAGTATTAGTTACGACCTGGTGCGCACCTGGTGCGTACTGCTTAAGCATTTTCAGAAATCCCGGCCATCTTCTTTCCTTCATTCACAATCACATAGTCTTTCTTGCCCGAGTTGTATCCCTCCATCATCTCGTCAAAGATTTCCAACCCGGATTTCGGGAAGTGAACCTGGCTGTGGACGATGTCCGATTCGAGTATTAGGAGACAGCAGAGCCGCCCATGAAACAAAATAGTCGGGCGATTCATCGTACAGGTGAATGGCGCAGGTTTCCAAATCTTTATAATCGAGTTGGCCAATTTGCTTTCTCAGTTCTTCAGCCACTTTATACAAATCCTTTGACGCATGCATGGCCATGGCACTGCTGCGCACCCGCTCCAAGTGCCGCTTCAATTTGTGCTTCTCTTGCCTGTGCTTCTGCTTTTTGCAGATCGAGGAAGCGGGTGTAGGTTTGTTCAAAGACTTTTGAGAAACGATCCAGAATAGAGATTTGATCTTCGGATAATTGTTTATAACCTGCAACACTTATTAATCCGTGATGCATACTGCTGTAGGTTAAAAAAATCTCTCTTTCATTTAAAACAGTAGATTTAACTTCATCCGGCAGTCGTTTATAGTCAGTCTCGTAGAGCCAGAAATTGTCAAATTCCCGTTTCACTTCGTCTGCATGATGCAGCGTGATGGTGGGGGCTTGCTGCTCCCAGTGTTTCCAAAGTCTTTTGTAAACCGGATGACGCTGACCTTCTATAATGTAGCAACTCAGATCTGAGTTTGTCGACTCCGCAACCCAATTTTCAATGCGATTAGCTTTTTTGTCAAAGATCATAATGGAACAACCCCATTCTGCCACAGCAAATGAATCAAACTGCCGGTTCATAACCTTTACCACATCTTTCAGCTCTTCACTTTTTTGCATGGCCATGGTTCTGGCCCTTACTCTTTCCAATGCTAATTCAATTTCTGCTTCTCTCGCCTGTGCCTCTGCTTTTTGGAGATCGAGAAAACGGGTATAAGTTTGTTCAAAAACTGAAGCGAATCTCTCCAGCAATTTTATACTTTCTTCGGAACGTTCTTCATTGGATTGTACATTGAGTAACCCCTTTGAAAAAAAAGCGACATTAATTATTCGGCGTTTCTCATCAGGATTTATAGCTGCACCACCTTTGCCTGCACGATAGGTCATGAATTCTGTTAAAGCATCTCCACCCAAATCAATCATCAACGATTTTTTATTTTCTTTCCAGGCTTTATAAATTTTACCGGTAACATTTGGTTCATCAAGAGAGAATTTGAACACCTTGTTCATTTGATTGCCATACATCGTAACCCAATACTCAATTACTTTTTCATCTTCGTTGATAATGCCAATGGTAGCCTGGTCAGGATTTTCGCCTAATTCTTTAAACTGTTGAAAAAGAATGAACACTGTCTCACTCAATTCATCACTCTTTTGCATGGCCATCGTTCTTGCACGAACTCTTTCAAGTGCCAATTGAATCTGTGATTCTTTTGCCTGCGCTTCCGCTTTTGTTATGTCAATATATCTTTTATAAGCCAGGTCAAATACATTTCTGAATCGTTTCAGCACATTCTTTTTTTCATCTGTAATAGCATCGTACGTTGAAATTCCAATAGAGCCAGTGCCAATTGAATAATAGTAATAATGCAGGGAAGAACAGTCGTCCAGTTTCGGATCATCCTGTTCGCCGTTATTTTTTCTTAATTCTCTGAAGTCTTTTAATTCATTACCGGCGAAAGAAAATTCGATAAATGCATCACCTGCATTTTTAGTTTCACTAACCTGTTTATTGATTAACGGATGGAAATTATACGGAATTTGCGTAACGGTTTTACCTGGCGCCGGAGCATAATCATAATTTAAAAAATAGATCTTTTCATCTTCATAAATATTGATCATTGCATTCCTGAGCTCACGGAAACCAAGCGTATGAAGCTCTGCAAAAAGGATTTTACAAATGCGCAACAGATCATCATGTTTGTTCATACTCATAGCCACTGTTCGTACTCTTTCAAGTGAAGATTCAATTTCAAGTTCCTGGTTTTGCGCTTCCACCGCTTTTCTTTTTTGTTCCAGCTCTTCAATGGTTTCTTCTAAAAGTATAGCCGTTGTTTTTTTTACTTTTTCGGTGCGGTCGAGTTTGAATGCAGTGATCTCCAGTTCTTTATCTGCTGCTTTTGCTGATTTTAGCAGATCCCTTTTTTCTTCATCGCTTAAATGCTGTGATTGCTGAATATGATTGAGAATGGATTGAAGATGTGGGTTCATTTAGTTTTGTTTTATTTAGCTTTTCCGGGTTTAAGTTTTTTATTTTTTTTTGCAGGAGGCAAAAAGTTTTCACCCGTTATTACTTTCTTTCCAGTTTTTTGTTCCAATGCCAGCCTTGCATCTTTTGCTATCTTTCCGCCTTTCTTTCCGGCCACAGCATTTTGTTGCAAGCCTTTTGCATCATCTGTTTCAGCAATCTGACGGGTTGATAATTCTGCAAGTGCAGTAAAGATTAACTCCGCTTCGCTCATGTGGTCACGAAGGTTTTGAGTTTTCAATCCTTTCAGATTTTTGTGTTGCTTTACAGAAAGCCCTGCCCATTCTGTGTGAATGATGTTGGTAAGAAATGCAAATTCGTCCGATTTTTCAACCCCGCTTTCTTTCCAATAATCGGTTAACTTATTCCTGGTTTCCTGTCCAGTCATTCTTTGTTGTATCCACTTTTCGCTTCTGCCGAGTTTTTGCCAGTTTTCTCTTGCCCGGTCAAGGCTCTGCTCCGGGTTTGCTATTTCCCCCATGCGCTCATATCCTACTTTTGCTAACCATTGTTTAAAGGGTTCTGCTTTTGGTGAGGGGATGGATTGTATGATGCGGAGTAGAACTTGTGTTTCTGCCACATCGGTTTCTCTCATTTTGCCGTCAGCGGCTTTCATTTTCAACTGTCGACAAACTGTCGACAGTTCAAGGCCATCCTCGGTTTTTACCCGTACTTTCATTTTAAACCAATAGTCTCTTGGATTCACACTGTCAGTTAAAATGGCAATCACATCGATAATAGAGAAATACCATTTCTCTTCTTTTTCATCCCAATGAGTTCTTACTTTTTTTTCTTCAAATAGTTTTATATCGTTTTTCATTTCATTGTTTTTCTGATGATATTCATATTTTTTCTTTTAGTACCACCAGGCAGCATGTATTATTATGATAATCATATTTACCGGTTTTTGATTTTCCATATTCACCATAGGAAAAAAAGCCTGCCATGGGTGCATTCCAAATATTTTGCACCTGCTCTAACTCCTCTTTCATCACCATCCCAAACGATAAATACCTGCTCACACAGGAAAACATGATCAGGGCATCGGCTTGCTGCTGTGCATCGTCCTTGATGGTTCTGCATTCTGCAACGACCGTGTCAATGGAATCAAAATCCGGTGGCATAGCAAACTTGATTTTTGACCCCTGGGGCACTTTCCCGGAACAAATAAGTGAACGTTCTTCCCGATTGGCAAACATGGCTGTACGTATTACGGGATCTACATTTTCACGTTCCACTTGCAGTGGATAATACCAGGAGCTTAGAAATGACACGATCTCCTTGTCGTCATCCTGCTTTATCTCAACGCCAAGGAAATTCATCAACGTATCCAATGCCGGTTTATCATCGATGGTATACACAATATTACCTTCACTTTTCGTAACTGTTTTTGTGGTGCCAATAGCTGTCCAGCCACAAGTAGCAATGCCTCTGACATCTATTTTATCTTCATCAATAATAAGAGCTACCAATGCACAGTTTTTACTTTTTCCGTTGGTAAAAACAAAAGTTGATTGGAGTGCCAGATCATCTCCTGCCTTACCTCCAAATATGGTTACTTCCCTGTCTGCTGATGAAGGATGATTTCCAAAACCCTGTATGATGCCTTCAACAAATGGCTCGCCATCTAAGGACACGCCACTGTTTGCTATAATAAAGGCAGGGTTGGTAAAAGTTTCTTTTCCGGTAATGCCCAGGTTGTAAGCATCTTCGAAAGCGGTCTCCTGGCTTGTTTCAAGAAATTCTAATTTAAAATAAGCTGGATTCATATCAAGCAACATTATGACAATGCTGCCTTCTTCCATTTCGCCATCAATAAATTCCCCTGCAGTGGTAGCACCAAATATCTGAATGCCTTTTTCGTCAAGTAATCTGGAAATAGCTTCCCTGTCCTGTTTAACTGATAGGAATACAATGGCTAAAGTTGGCTTGAATCCACCGGCCATGCTTTCAGCTAATGCAGCACTGATCTCTTCAGTAGATTTTCCCTTGATTGATTTTGCTTTCATAATTTTTTCTCAGTTTGAGTCATGGCTCTTAAGGCAGATTACAAAATGATTTTTTTTGTTGCTTTACTGATAGCAACAAAGCATTTCAATTTCATCATTTGTTTATTATTGAACTTCTGCAAACCAGCCTTTGTTTGACAAAGTATTTTGTGAAATATTATTCGTCAGCTTTTTTCTTTTATTGTTTTTCAGCGGGAAGATCTGCCAGGTGATCATTAGAATTCTCATTACAGCAACTACTTGTAAATCTAACTATTTACAGGATACGATTATTTATTTTTGGATGAAAGCAAGGTGAAAACGTGCGAACAGGAGAATTATTTATCGGTAAGCAAAAGCATGGCAAAGAAGAAAATTGATTTAATTCCTATCATAACTTATGGATAAATAACCTTTGTAATCTATGACGTGCAATTATACATTAAAGCTAAAAAGAAGTATTTAGCTAAAGGTGCTAAAAACCTTCCTGGTTTGCGTTAACTTAATGACATTGACCAGCAGCCTGGCAGACAGGCGCTTCTTTTACTATCAAGTGTGAAGATTTTACAGGGTTTGCAATTTCGGTTTTAATAGATTGAATACTTACCGTAATTAATGTAATCGGCAGTGCGTCAAATGCACAGCAGGAAAAATTGACCATACTAACGCCGTACTGTACACGCAATCATGTAACCAGTTCTGTATAAAATAATAAGTGATGGGAGTTGCAACCAAAAATGAGATCATACCACCTGGAGAGCAGCGATGACGACGACGCAAATTATTACAAAGTGATTCTTTAATTCAGCATCCTGTATTCATTCGGAGAATGCCCGACACGTTGTTTAAATAAACGGGTAAAGTGTTGGGGATATTTAAAGATGATTTGCTTTGTAAATATCAATGGACTGACAAGAAATTTCAAGGATGTACAGTATATAAAGATGGTAAGAAAATAGATAACTATATAAGTAAAAAAAAAAATAGCCTACGAAAATTTATTAGTCTGTACTGCAACGACCCTCAAGACTGCCTACAACAGCTGCATCCTATGGAAGACAGACAGACGTGCTAACAATGAGCTGTGGTGCATGTTTCAGCAACAGCTCCGGGTTGAAGGAACTTTGCTCGGCGATAGTATAGCAATGAACTTCTGATTATAAATTTGCCAACGGTTACGGGCAGACGAAATTCTATTTTCAGGCCTTCATAAGTGCGTACTCGTGAGCGGTCATGCTAAGGCATTAACTCATCATCAAGGCAATTTCAATTGTTGTCGCATTGAACCCCATAATTGTCGCAAACACACTGCATTTGACAGCGTATTTTCATTGAAATTTGTCTCTGAATAAATCGTGAAATTATATGAGAAAAATAATCGTTTTATCAATGATCACATTAGATGGAGTAATGCAGGCGCCCGGTGGACCTAAGGAAGATACATCAGGCGGTTTCAAATATGGCGGCTGGACTGCATCGTATGGTGACGAAGTTTATGGTAAAGTGGTGCAAAAAGAGCTTGAACCTGCGGATTATCTTTTGGGCAGAAAAACATTTGAGATTTGGGCCGGTTACTGGCCTGAACATGGAGACTTTTGGCCGGGCATTAATGAAGGAACAAAATATGTGTTTTCCAAAAGCATGAAAAAATCGGACCCGATAGTCACCGGCTGGAAAAACTCAGTAGTAATAAAAAACGTGGCAGATATCAAAAAGGTCAAAAGTTCAAAGGGCTCTGACATTCAAGTTTGGGGTAGCAGTGAACTCGTTCAGTTGCTACTTAAGAATGACCTTGTAGACGAACTCAGACTCAAAATTCACCCCTTGACTTTAGGTAAGGGAAAAAAGCTTTTTGACAGCGGAACGATTCCTGCAGCATTTAAATTAACAGAGAGTATTGTTACACCAGGTGGAGTTATTATTGCCAATTACAAGCGAGCTGGAAAAGTCAAGACTGGTACTGTTGGAGTTTAAGGAGAAATAAATGAGAAAAAATAAGGCGAAAAAATAAAAGCTGTTCCACGAAGCAGACGTCATGCTGCATAAATAATAAATTCCTTTCGAAGCCGGTGGTGCAGTCGTAGTTCCGCCTCCATCTCCCCTCTAAAGCTTTGCAAAAGGTTCAACGTTAGCCTTGACAAACACACGGCATTCCCGGTTCAAATGCCTGCAGTGGCTTTTATCGTTACTACTCCTGAACAAACCATTGTTCCTTTCAACTTCACCAATGAACTTATTGGAACTCATTGCATCGCTAAAACACTCCTCATTAGGGCCACGGTCAATTGAAATAATTACCGGCACAAAATTTTCATGTTGAATTTATACCAGCGGATTTTTTTTGGGCTACTGGTATGTACTGCCGATCCTGATGTTTCTTTTACGTCATTTATGAAACACGCTGATGAAATACTTATACATCTCATTGTTCATTTTAATTTCTAACGATTGTTTTAGCCAGTCAGGTACAGATAATGAAGATACCGTTATTGCTGCAGGACCGCAATATCGTAAAACAAAATTTCATCAATGGCTGTGGGGAAGCAACCGGAGAAAGGAATGGACGGTCCGTGTGAAAGTGCCATTATTCCGGCTTGACAAGTTTGAAGGAGAATTGCATCCCTACAAAGAAGGGGGTGGCAATGAAACAAAATCTTTACATCTCAGGACATCTACCGGTAAAGAATACACGCTGCACTCAATTGACAAATCAAGAAGCGACGTTGTACTGCCGCAATTTAAAAATACATTTGTCGAAGACATAATTAAGGATGGAGTATCCATGTCATATCCTTACGGTGCATTTGCGCTGGCAGAAATGCAAAAGGCCGCAGGCATTTACCACACGCTTCCACAGTTGGTATATGTGCCGAAGCAGCCGGCGCTTGATACTTTCAATACAAAGTTTGGTGACGATCTTTATCTTTTTGAGCAGCGGTTTGATGGCGATTGGCGCGATGCAGACAACCTCGGGAATCCCAGGTACTTCACCGACACAGATGACCTTCAGGAATTATTAGTAAAGGATGGAAAGAGCCAATCAGCGCAATTCGAATTTATAAAAGCAAGGCTGTTTGACATGCTGATCGCAGACTGGGACCGGCATGAAGATAACTGGAAGTGGGGTTCTTCTGATACTGTAAATGCAACATATTATCCTATACCAAGGGACCGCGACCAGGCTTTTTATACCCATAACGGCTTTCTTATCGACAAAATATTACCGGCTACCGGCCTCGGCTACATGCAGAACTTTGATTACAAAGTGCATGATATGAAAACGTTTAATTATGAGGAGGCAGACATGGATAGGTTTTTTGCAAATGAGATGACAAAAGCAGATTGGTTAAAAGCCGCCAGATTGTTACAGCAGCAATTAACCGATTCAATCATACGTCTTTCTATACAACAGCTGCCGCCGGAGATTTACGCGATATCGGCCGAAGAACTTATTTCAAAATTAGAGGTGCGTCGGAAATATATTCCCCAATATGCGGAAAAATATTATGCATTCCTGGCGAAAGAAGTAGAAATTACCGGCAGCAGACGAAACGAATATTTCGAAGTATCAAAACGGGATGACAGCATCACGCTCGTAAACATTTTCCTGCTCACCGACACCGGCAAGCCTGGTACACCCGTCTATTCGAGGAAGTTTTACACTTCGGAAACAAACGAGATAAGGCTATTCGGCATAGGCGGAACCGACGCATATGCGATAAAAGGTGATGGAAATAAAATGCGTGTACGCATTATCGGTGGACTTGCAAGGGATTCTATTGTGACGGAAAAAAATTATAAGAAAATTTTTATTTACGACGATGAAAATAACGCTTGCAACATTTCAAAGGCAAAGTTTCGATTAAGCAAAGACAGCGCTGTTCATAATTTTAAATACCATAATTATAAATATAACAGCAGTGGCTTTGTTCCCTCTTTTTTTTATAATAACGAAGACCGGTTTTATATCGGTATTGGATATCAATTTACAAAACATGCCTGGAGAAAAGATCCCTTTGCCTGGAAACAATCGTTTAATATTCATTACTCACTATCGCAAAATGCATTCAGTGTCAACTACAGCGCTTTATTTCCCACGGTCATAAAAAAATGGGACTGGGAGATTTTTGGCGATTACGACGCAATAAGATGGACTAACTTTTTCGGGCCCGGAAACGACTCACAGCAACGCACAAATGATATTTCATATTACCGCTTAAGAACCAGGGAATTGCTCGCAGGCAGCACATTGAGCAGGCAGCTAAAGAAAAATACGTTTGCAATCTCAACTTATTTCAGAAGCGTTAAAATCCTGAATGATACAGACAAATATGTGATAAAGGAGTTTGCGCCGTTCGACAAAGACTTGCTGGAAAACAATAATTATACAGGCATAAGATTCATGTATACTTATTTCAACGCAGATGATTCCATACTACCGCAAAAAGGAATCGGCTTTACCGCAACCGCAGACTACATCGTAAATACCGCACAAAATGAATTCTTTCAAAAATATTCCGGCAGCCTCTACATATACGTCCCATTGATCCATAAAATTTCGTTTGCACTGAAAGCCGGTTATACCACAGTTGCCGGTAACAATGCTGTAATTAACAGTGCCGAGTTTTACGAACATGCGGTACTGGCTTCGCCAAATACCTTACGGGGTTACCGCCGCGAACGGTTTTGGGGCAAGACCGCTTTTTATAATACTAACGAACTTCGCTACATCACTAATATCAGAACTCATTTATTGAATGCAAAAGCAGGCCTGCTTGTTTTTTTTGATAATGGTAGAGTGTGGATACCTTCAGAAATTTCACACACGCTGCATGTGGCTTACGGCCCCGGAATTATATGTGCTCCTTTTAATGCTGTAAGTGGAACACTCACGTATGACATATCTAATAAGCCGCATTTGTTTCAACTTGCCGTGCGCAAAACTTTTTCGTGGCACCGTGCGCACCCTTGACGCGATTATATTTAAATGTGTTCCTGCATCTTAACGATCACTTTCATCCAGAGTTCGTTTAGGCGTTTGGGTTACACAGATAGAGGCAGAGTGATTTGATCAATACGTTCCATAAACCCTGCCTGTATGTATGTACCGTTCCTGCATTATTCGTACAAGCCATGCCGTTATGTACCTCCCTACTCTATCACCTCTTCATACAATATCTTTACGAACTATCCCGATCTTTGATTCGTGACACACCCAACAAGTGGCTGACGTGGTGCAAAACATTTTTAAAGTACCAGGATGAATGGTAGTCCTCCATGATATTACATTTTTGTTATCAAATTATGAAGTCTGTTTTTTCTGTCTATAATGTTTCAAATTGCAACTCTAAACTTTATATATGAAACAACTTTTAAAACTCCATTATTTACCAATATTATTTCTTTTTGTTTCTTTTCTTTTTTTCGGATGTAAAAAAGATGCAGTACGTGTTATTGTTGATATCCATCCAAATAATGGTGCGCCGACATTTACAGTTTTCAAAACCTTCTTTGCAAATGTTGTAGATAAATAAATACTATTCTATGAAGAAAATGTTGAAAGTTATTTTTTTATTTTCACTTATTGGCTCAAGTATTTACTCTTGTACCAAAGAGAAATTGATAAATGCCACAAGTGCCGATGAGATAACAAAAGAGTTACAATTAACTATAAAGACGAAGTCAATTCAAAGAGTATATCCGGTGAAGGATGGAGAGCCATTGCCTAATACATTTGCAAGTAATAGTGGAAACTCCTGGAATTTTTCCAATGGTTTCCTGTCAATTAATTCTGGATTTAACCAATCGTATAATTTATCCTTGCTAAAGTATTATGAAGTAACAAATGTTTCATTAGATAACGGTACATCTCAAATAGCATTGCTACTATTTTTTTAAATGCTTTGTAAGAACCAATCTCCTGCTACATTATAATTTTTCTAAATTAAATGATTATGCTTAAAGCAGTTTTATCACTCACTATATTTTTTTTCTTCCTGCAAATATCAAAAGCTCAATCCGGTCAACTTAATATAAGGCAGGTAGGCGATACTCTTTTTGTGACTGGTGATAAAAGAATTTTTAAAGGACAAACGCTCGTTATAGGAAATGGCTCGGAAAAAAGTGGATGGTATGAGTACATAGGGTTTAAAAATTACACCGCACTTCCGTTGCTGATCAACAGAGAAGCGGATCTAAAATACAATTATAACGGTAGGAGCAATCCAGAACAAGAAAGGGCAAATGACTTAGTAAAAACATGTTTACATCCTGGCGATTCAGTAATCGTGAAAAAAATAAAGAGGATAAGGGAGAAGCATCTTGAAGATTGGTATAAAGTGACAATAGTTCCGAAAAAGAGTCCGAAAATTCGTTTTTATTGTAACGTAGAAAAAGCACTTAATTACAATGAAATTTCTGTGCCATAAACAACTCTTTCTTGCTTTCTTTATCTGTCTTCTGATAAGTCCTAACTGACAAACTAGTCAGAACACTATGAGTTTAATAGTAAAAAAGACCGGCGCCCCACCACTTTAAAGCATTAACTCATCTGCTACCATGATACTACTTTCACAATTCGTATATCCGAAACCGTTATGTACCTCCCTACTCTATTATCTCTTCATACAATATGTTTGCGACAGCCCTAAGTGCAGGGTTATAACCGTGATAGCTTATAATGTTACAGCCATTGGTAATGGCCACGATACCAAATTTTTTGTGCGGCTGAAAAAACATCATGCTGAATAATCCGTAAGCGCTGCCTGTATGGCCTTTCAAAGTTACACCGGGTATCAGCTTGTTTGTAGTTTCTATAGCAAGTCCGTAGTCGTGAGAAACGGGCGTTTGCATAATGGCAGCGCTTTTCCTTGAAATAACTTTGGTGCCTTTGTACCTGCCTTTATACATGTGCATGGTCATATATTTTCCAAGATCTGTGGCAGATATCTTCATGCCACCGGCAGGTGAAAATATTGGAGTGCTGTATCCCATTACGTAATTGGAGATCTGTTCAGCCCGGGGATTGTAAGCCTCGCGATCAGCAGTGAGTTTGTTGGTAGCGGAATCATATTCATACAATGTTACAAAGCAGGTGGAATCAAGAGCGCCAACATTAAAGCCTCCGTACAAATCTAACGGATCAAGGATATGCGCTTTTATATATTTATCAAACCGCTGGCCGGATACTCTTTCCACTATCGTTCCCGCCAGGTTAAAATTCAAATTGCAATATTGATAACCCTTGCCCCGGTGCATAGTCGTTGTAACACTTTGCGGCATCAGGATTTTTAGCTGGGTTAATTACATCCAGTGTAAAATAGCCTTGCGAATCATTAATGCCTGATGTGTGCGATAAGATCATTCTTACCGTTATCACTTTGTCCGGAAATTTTGGATTGCGCACAGTAAAACCAATGAGGTTGCTTACATCATCATCCAACGACATTTTTTTTGCCTGTACCAGTTGCATAATGGAAGTAGCCGAAAACGATTTTGATATAGAGGCTATGCGAAAAATATCATCATTGGCCAGCGCTGCCCCCGTTTCTTTATTTTTTACACCAAAGGAATGGGCATAGATGATGGCTCCTTTTTTAACAACTGCAACCGAAAGCCCCGGCATATCATATTGCTGCATTACACTATCGATGCGGCGTTCAGCCTGTTCATGCTGGCCAAAGCAACTAAAAACAATACAGAGAAACGCAAGTGGTATAAACGTTCTTTTCAACGGCATATATTTTATCATCTGCATAAATGAATAGTTTCACAATGCAATAAATATAAGATGTTTAATGAATTCAAACTCACTTTCTGCGTGCACCGGATATTGTACTTTGCAAACGTCTAATCTTATACGCTAGTTCGCAGCCGGTTTATTCTGTTCTCAAGCTCTTCACCGGATTTGCTATTGCTGCTTTGATAGATTGAAAACTCACTACCAGTATGGTAATTAACAAAGAGCCTGTTCCGGCGGCTGCAAAAATCCACCACGATAATTCTGTACGGTATGTGTAGCCCTGCAGCCAGTTATGCATAAAGTAATAAGCAACTGGCACTGCAATGAGAGAAGAAATAGTTACCAGCTTTACAAAATCTTTCGATAATAAATTCCATACATTAAATACTGATGCGCCCAAAACTTTTCTAACGCCAATTTCTTTTTTGCGCTGCTCTGCTACAAATGATGTTAATCCAAACAGGCCAAGACAGGAAATAAGAATTGCCAATGCGGCAAACACCCCGGCAAGCTTTTCAACCTTTACTTCATTGCCGAATTTTTTTGCGTAATCATCGTCAACAAAACTGTATGAGAACGGTTGATCAGGATTGAACTTTTTAAACACCGGTTCTATCTTGCTCAAGGCATCTTTTGCGCTCAATGCAGGGTTTAATTTCAGCAACGCCAGGTTTCCCGCTTCATCAGCAATCCCATAAATTATAGGTCTTGTTTCATCATAAGGCGATTCCATAACCATATTATTAACAACTCCAACTATTGTATAAGGCTGATCCCACCATGTTACGCGTTGCCCTACAGGATTTTTCAAACCCATAAAATGAACAGCAGCTTCATTTAAGATTAAAGAAGAACTGTCTGCAAAATCTTTCGAAAAATTGCGCCCTTCTTTTAGCTGCCAGCCAACAGTTTTGCCATAATCATAAGAAGCATTCACCACGCCGAAATCAATAGAAAGATTTGGATCTTTTCCAGGCCAGCTAAAACCACTTGTGCTGTTCCAAATACCCGTTGTCGGGCTTTGCGATTCTGCAATGGACGTAATAGCGCCAGTTTGCATTAACTCATCTTTTACTGCTTCAAAATGATCGTGAATTGCAGGACTGAGCGTGAACACACTGAGCAAATTGTTACGGGAATAACCAATAGGACGATTTTTTGCAAACTCAATTTGCTGATACACGATAATGGTTCCGATAATTAATGTGACGGAAACGGTGAACTGCAAAACCACGAGCACTTTACGCGGAATGGCTGCAAAACGTCCTGCTTTAAACGTGCCCTTTAAAACTTTTATGGGCTCGAATGAAGAAAGATAAAATGCAGGATAACTGCCGGCAATTAATGCCGTGACAACAATGAAGCCAACACTTATCAACCAAAAGAAAGGATGGCTCCATAAAATTGACATTTGTTTATCTGCAACCTGGTTGAAAAACGGAAGTGAAAGCCAAACAACTAATATTGATAAAATAAATGCAAATGCAACAGTAAGAAATGATTCACTAAAAAATTGTATGACGAGTTGCTTTCTTAAAGACCCAACTGTTTTGCGAATGCCTACTTCCTTCGCACGCTTCTCGCTTTTTGCAGTACTTAAATTCATGAAATTTATACATGCAAGCAACAGCACAAACAAACCAATGATGCCAAACATCCAAACATATTGTATTCCGCCGCCGGTATTTACGCCGTTTTTAAATTCAGAATATAAATGCCATTTGCTCATGGGTTGTAAAAACAAAGAAGGTTTTTTCTTTTGTAACTGCGGGTTTATTCTTTTTAGTTTGGCATCTTTAATTTTTGCATCAACTTTATTAATATCTGCATTCTCATTTAACTGAACAAGTAATGTTGTAAAATTCGGGCGCCATGGATCTTCTGTGCCCTTAACGTTATTATTTACATAGAACGATTCCCATGTTGAAATAAAATTGATATCTGCGAAACTAGAATTACGGGGAAAATCTTTATACACACCTGTTACTTTTACCGGTGGATTCTGCCCGATCTTCATCAACTTATTTACCGGGTTATCATTTCCAAAATATGCGTTTGCAGCAGAAGCTGATAATAAAAGTGAAGAAGGATCTTCCAGGTTTTTAGAGCCCCGCAACATGTGCAGGCTAAGCAGTTCAGGTGCTTCCTTTTCAAAATAAAAACCATCCTCTTTTAATTTCTTATCATTGTACGATATAATGTCGGTTGAATTTACACCCATCACAATGCGCTTAAAATCGCTGCCATAATTTTTGCGTAATTCTTCTGCAAGCGGATATGGAACACTTTTCCATGTCACTCTTTCCCCATTGTTATCTAAATTCTGATATACCTGCGCAATGCGATTATAGTTATCAAAATCCTTATCGAATGAAAGTTCATCATACATCCACAATCCAATTAAAATGGCAACTGCCATTCCAATGGATAAACCAACAATGTTGATAAAGGAATGCATCTTATCTTTTAAAAGATTACGCCACGCAGTTTTGAAATAATTTTTAAACATAGAAATTGATTTGAGCTAATAGCCATTGGCCATTAACCGTTAACTAATTTTTATTCAGTTCTCAAACTTTTTACCGGGTTCGCCATCGCAGCTTTTATTGCCTGGAAACTAACCGTTAGTAATGCTATCGCAATTGCAAGTAACCCTGCTATTATAAATATCCACCACGAAATATCAACGGGATAAGCATAATCTTTCAACCAGTTATTCATGGCTAACCATGCAAGCGGCGATGCAATAATGAATGCAATCGCTACCAGTAACAAAAATTCTTTTGACAGTAAGCTGAAAAGCCTGACAGGAGTTGCGCCCAATACTTTCCTTATGCCAAATTCTTTGGTGCGCTGTTCTGCCGTAAACATTACAAGCCCCAATAAACCCAGGCACGAAATGAATATTGCCAGGACAGCAAAATATTTTGCGAGCTTGCCAACTACCTGTTCGCTTGTATACAGCTTTGCGTATTCTTCATCAGAGAATTGATATGTAAAAGGAAATTTTGGATTGAGCGTTTTGCAAATTGCAGCAAGGCTCGCCAGGGCTTGTTTTGTTTTCCCCGGTTGTGTTCTTATCAATGCTTGGCCATAACTTTCATGTTCTCCAAACGAAAGTACCAATGGCCGGATAGGTTCATGCAGAGAACTGAAATGAAAGTCTTTCAGCACGCCGATAATCGTTCCCTTCTTCCCCCAAAATGTAAGCGGCTTGCCAACAGGATTTTTATATTTAATTATTTGCAAGGCAGATTCGTTAACGAGGTATCCAACGGAATCTGTTGCAAAATCTTTTGAAAAATCACGACCTTCTTTTAATTGCAGGTGCATCGTCTTTATAAAGTCATAGCCAACAAAAGCATAAGAAAAATCAATGCCCAGGTTGGGATCTTTACCTTCCCAGTTGACGCCACCTGTACCATTTTCGATTTGGGTTGGCCCCTGTGTTATACGGGTAACGTCTTTTATTCCCGGCATTTGCAACGCCTGGTTTTTAAACAAATCGTATTGAGGGGTAAGGTCTCCTTCAAGTGGCACATACAAAAGATTTTCCCTGTCGTAACCAAGATTAACCGTTTGAATATAGTTTACCTGTTTGCTCACGACGATGGTGCCAATAATTAAAATGATGGACAGCATAAATTGAAAAACAACCAACCCTTTTCGAAACCATAACGCGGCGCCGGAGAATTTCGGCAATCCTTTTAAAACCTTTATCGGTTTAAATGACGATAAATATAAAGCGGGATAACTTCCCGAAAGAAACCCTGTTACGGCCAGTAAACCCAACATAGTTAACCAAAATACAGGATCGCCAAAAGGTATGCGTATAGGCCTTCTCGTGAGTTGACTGAATTGAGGCGCAACAATCGTTACGAGTAAAACAGCAATGACAATTGCTATCGATACAATCATCAAAGCTTCACCGATAAATTGCCGTATCAATGCAAAGCGCATTGCGCCAACTACTTTCCTTACACCAATTTCTTTTGCACGCTTTACAGAGCGTGCCGTTGTAAGGTTCATAAAGTTGATACAGGCAATCAACAAAATAAAAATGGCTACAATGCTAAACAGTTTTACATACTGAATTCTTCCGCCCGAAACATTTCCCTGTTTATCAAAATTGGAATGCAGGTAAACATCTCCATAACGTTCAACGCCTAAACGCACATAAGAATGCGACGTTTGTTCTTTATTATACGCATCTAAAAATCTATTGATCTTAGATTGAAATGCTTTTACATCAGTTCCCTTTTTCAGCATCACAAAACATCTTGGCCCGTTATTGGTCCAGTCGGTTGCCCAGCTATTGCCTTTTAAAAAATGTTTCCAGTTGATGATGTAATCAAAATGCTCTGAGCTTTGTTGTGTATCGTCAAATACCGCAGTTATTTTTAAGTCTTCATTATTTTGATAACGTATCGTTTTACCAATTGCTTCTGCAGGTGAGCCAAAAAACTCGTCGGCCATTTTTTGTGAAATAGCAATATCAGAAGGTGTCTTTAAAGTAGTCGCCGCATTACCTGCAAGTAAAGGATACGAAAACATTTCAAAAAAATCCTGCCCGGCATGATTACCGCTTTCTTTTATTATTTTATTGTTGGCTTCAAAAGTGCTTAGTTCATTCCATGCATAGTTCGATGCAAATTGTACTTCGGGATAAACCCGTTTCAATTCATCCGCCATAATTCCGGGGCCGCCGTAAAAAGCGCTTATGTCTCCATCGCGATATTGCTTTTCGTATACGCTATACAGTTGGGAACCATTTTTATGAAATGCATCCATCCTGTATTCATTTTTTACCCACAGTATTATCAGAAGGCTGCAGGCCAGCCCCAGTGCAAGGCCCATAATGTTTATGAAAGAGAATATCTTTGTTCTTCCAAAGATTTCTAAATGCGGTTTTGAAATAATTTTTAAACATAAAAAGGAGGTTGTAAATTTGAATTAGAACAAAATATTTTAAAATGGAACGTATAGTAATTCAGGTGGACGACGATGTTGCGAAAAAATGGCGGCTTTCTTCTCAAAAGAGAAAAAACAGGATCTCGCAGGAAATAAATATGAAACTTGCCAAAGAGCTTTATGATTCCCCCGAAGAGTTTCTTCAATTTCTGGATGAGCTTGGAAAAACAATGAAAGAACGTGGGCTTACAGAGGAAATTCTGCAGGAAATTTTGAAAGATGAAGAATGATTTCCTTGTGTTTGATACAAACGCATTAATTAGCGCATTTTTATTGCCTGAATCAACAAGCAGAAAAGCATTGAATCGCATTACTGAATTGGGAAAATTGGTGATTTCCAATTCTACATTGCAGGAGTTTAGCGACGTATTATTCAGAAAAAAATTTGATAGATATTTTTTTACTGATGAGGAAAGAATGAATATAATTGCCGAAATAACATTAAACACTGTCTTCTTTACTCCCACCGAAATTATAACCGATTGCCGTGACCCAAAAGACAATAAATTTCTTGAGCTTGCTGTATCCGCGCAAGCATCATGTATTATTACCGGTGATAAAGACTTGCTCGAACTCCATCCTTTTCGTGGGATACCCATTTTGAATGCCGCTGATTTTTTAAATAAGTTTTGATACATACTTAATTATTAAGAATTCAATTTTCAAAGTGAGCTATTCTGTCCCCAAGCTCTTTACCGGATTTGCAACCGCTGCCTTTATTGCCTGGAAACTAACCGTTAGTAAGGCAATAAAAATGGCAACTGCACCTGCAATTAAAAATATCCACCAGCTTATTTCAATTCTATATTTATTATAATTCTGAAGCCATTTACTCATCATCCACCATGCAACGGGAAATGCAACAGCACAGGAAATAACAACCAACTTTAAAAAATCTTTTGATAACAACGCGGTAATGCCGGAAACACTTGCTCCCAATACTTTTCGGATGCCAATTTCCTTTGTTCTCCTTTCTGCTGTGTATGCCGCTAATCCAAACAATCCTAAACATGAAATAATAATAGCGAGTGTGGCAAAAATTTTAGCAAGATTGCCAATAAGCCCTTCAACAAAAAACATATTATTAAACTGGTCGTCGACAAACTGGTAAGTGAAAGGATATGCGGGATTATCTTTCTTCAGCACACTTTCCAATTGAGCCAGGGCTTTCTCCACTCCTGCATTTGGTTTTAAGCGTACATACATCTCCGTTGTGTTCTCCGGTTTAGTTGAAAAAAACATAACAGGATCAGGCTTTCCATACATATCGCCATAAACATAATCGTTTACGACACCAACCACACGTGCAGAAATGCCACTGGTATCTCCTTCGAAATGCAATCTTTTACCAACAGCGCTTCCTTTACCCATCAGGCCTGCGAGGCCTTGCGTAATCACGATGTTAATGGTTTTATCAACCATTGCGGTATCTGTTCCGTTAAGGTCTCTGCCCTCCAAAAAATTCATCCCCGAAGTATTGAAAAACCCTGGTGTAACATATCGTTGCGAAATCAAAACCTGTGCGGTAGAAGTTTTCCCATCCCATGTAAGGCCACCCGTGTTGTTGCCTCCATAAAGTGTTACATGATCAGAAAGCGAAACGCTTTCCACACTGCCGGTGTTCAAAATATCCTGCCGGATGGGCACATAATTCCTGGCCATATTACCCGCCATGTCTATTTGCAACAGGTTGTTTTTATTAAAACCAAGGTTCCTGCTTTTTACATGGAGAATTTGCTGGTAAATGATAATGGTACTGATTATTAAAATCACCGAAATGCTGAATTGCAGTACCACCAGACCTTTACGTATAAATGCTGCGCTGCCATCTTTTAGTTTAACTCCTTTTAATACAAATACTGGTTTAAATGACGACAGATAAAGAGATGGATAACTGCCGGCTACCAGCCCACTGATAAGCGTTATGGCCAGCAAAGCGAGAAGGTGCAAAGGTTTGCCCAGTGCTAATGAAAGATTTTTTTGCACGAGCGAATTAAAGGGAGGTAATGCAACCGATATAATCAACAACGCAAGATCCGCCGACAAAAATGCAAGAAACAATGCTTCACCGATAAATTGCAGCACAAGATTTTTTTTACCTGCGCCTAACACTTTTCTTACGCCAACTTCTTTCGACCGCTTCTCACTCCTTGCTGTTGCAAGGTTCATAAAATTGATACATGCAATGAGCAAAATGATCCACGCAATAAGCGTGAACAAATGCACATATTGTATTCCGCCGCCTCCCGTTTGTTTGCCGTTATCAAATTGATTTCGCAAGTGCCAGTCGTTCATGCTGAATAAAAAAGGTCTTGCGATAGATGCGGGTTCTTTCTTCTGGATAAAATCATACAGCACTTTATTTACGGAAGCCGGATGAACACCCGGCTTTAATTCCACGTAAGTACTTAAACAATTATTACCCCAGCGATGCGCCCATTCACTTACGTCGTACCAAACCTGGAAAGGCGCGAGCCATTCAAACTGAACGCTTGAATTTTCGGGTATGTCTTTCAATAACCCCGTAATTATGTAATCCTGTTTATTGTCAACACGAACTGTTTTGCCCACAACATCCTTATCCGTTCCAAAAAATTTCTTAGCCGTTTTTTGTGTGATAACCATCGAATGCAATTGAGAAAATACCGTTGCGGGATTGCCTTCAATAAAAGGAAAACTAAACATCGTAAACAATGATGGCTCTGTGTAACGTCCGCCTGCATACAAAGATTTATCACCGATCGTAAACAATGCGGTGGCATTGTCTTCAGTCACGCGACATGTGTTGGCAATGCCGGGAATCTCAGCCTGCATGGCCGGCGCCAACACCCCGGGTGTGGAACCGAAAGTAGCTGTATAGGCATCATACTTTTGATTTTCCTTTACAAAATATAAGCGGTCTTTCTTTTCATTAAACTGGTCGAAGTTCAATTCATCTTCCACCCATAAAAAAATAAGTCCTGCACATGCAATACCAATGGCAAGCCCGAAGATGTTGAGAAAGCTATAGCCTTTATTTTTTTTCAGACTGCGAAACGTTGTTTTAAAAAAATTCTTAACCATAAGAAAACGTTTATCGTTTGAAACTTTAAATTCAACACTCTTCTTCTTTTATTCGGTGCGTAATGATTTGACAGGGTTTGCTATCGCAGCTTTTATTGCCTGGAAGCTCACTGTTGCCAGGGCAATAAACATGGCTATACCGCCTGCAGCTAAAAATATCCACCAACTGATATCAATCCTATAGGCAAAATTTTGTAGCCATTTATTCATCGCCCACCATGCCACCGGGGTAGCAATAACAACGGACACGATCACCAACCTGATAAATTCTTTGGACATTAAACCGATGATGCCTTTTACACTTGCGCCCAATACTTTTCGAACGCCTATTTCTTTGGTACGTTGTTCCGCCGAATAGATTGCCAGGCCGAATAACCCAAGGCAGGCAATGAAAATTGCCAGCGCCGCAAAAGTGGTAAACATACTTCCTGTACGCTGTTCGCCCCGGTACAAATTGTTGAAATCGTCGTCCAGGAAAGAATAAATAAAAGGCTGCGAACTCATTTGGTCAAAAGAACGATAGCGCTCTTCGATCTTTGAATCAAACCCGGGATATTGTCGCTTTTTATTCTGAAAATAAATTGCCCTCCATAATTGGAATAGTGCATCAGCAGCGGTTGGGTAGCATAACGCATTGAACCGGCATTGAAATCTTTTACTACACCTATGATGTGATATTTATCCGCTTGTTGGGTTTGGGAATTAAAGTCATACAAATCTGCATCCAGGGGCTTTTGAAAACCCAGCGTACGCACGGCTGCTTCGTTGATGATGATGGCCGAAGAATCTGTAGGCATATCCGTAGAAAAATTTCTTCCCATAACCATCTTCATCTGAAGCGTAGGAATATAATTGGCATCCACGTACCAGTCCACTAAAGTTTGAGTTTGGTCTGCACTCATGGTGGCATTCTTCGAGTATGCATTCCTGTTCCAGTCATTCTCAGTAGTGGTGGGTAAGTTTTGCGTAAGGGAACCGGAAACCACACCCGGAAGTTGGATGATTTCGTTCCTGAAAGATTGCTTATGGTCGCCCAGTGCTCCTGCATTGTTAAGCACCAGCACATGTTCGCGGTCGTAGCCAAGATTTTTATGCCTGATATAATCTAACTGGCGATAGATAACCAGCGTGCCGGTGATGAGTATAATAGCGGTTGTAAACTGGAAGATCACCAATGTATTCCTGAGTTTATACCCTTTGATATTTAATACGAATTTGCCTTTTAGTATTTTGACCGGATCAAACGAAGACAGCACAAAAGCCGGGTAAGCACCTGCGAGCAGGCCACAGATCAATGCAACACCAAGCAAAGCCGGGAACAGCCATACAACCAGGTCGGTTGTCAAACTGATCTCTTTTCCTGAAAGCTGGTTCAACAACGGAAGCAATAATATAATAAGAGCAATGCAAAAAATATAAGCGATAAAAGCGGTAAGCATTGATTCAGTCAAAAACTGTTTTATAAGATTGCGGCGGCCTGAACCTATTACTTTTCTTACGCCCACTTCTTTTGCACGCCCGGCCGATTGTGCCGTTGATAAGTTCATGAAATTGATACAGGCGATCAGCAATATGATCAGCCCGATGATTGCCGAAATGTACACATAGAGAATGTTGCCTGTCGGTTCAATTTCAGAAGAGAGCGTAGAGTATAAATGTATTTTGGTTAAAGGAATACTTGAATACTTAAAGTGTCCGCCATTTTTCTCCAGCTCAGCAAAATTGCTGTGTGCAACATTCACGAGTTGCGGTTGCGCATATTTTTCCGCGGTTTCTTTTAAATAGCTGTCGAGCGCTGCCTGCGTAGTACCTTTTTGAACGAGCAGGTAAGTCATGAAAGAATTGCTCAGCCAGAAATCTGATTGAGATGATTTCATTCCTGACATTGCCATGATGAAATTGAAATGAAGATGTGACTGTTCGGGTACATCTTTAAAAACGCCTGTAATATTGTAAAAAGAGGTATTGTTTATTTTAATCGTTTTTCCGACCACATCCAACGTATTAAAATACTTTTTTGCCATGGAAGCAGAAATTATCATAGAAGTGGGATCCTTTAAGGCAGTATTTGGATTGCCTTGCAGCATGTGCAAGGTGAAAACCTTGAACAGGTTAGCATCAGCAAAAAAAGCATTCTTTTCGATCAGTGTTTCATCGTCTTTCTTTACCAGGATACTGTTATTCTCTGAAATGCGGACAGCCTGCTGAATCCTTGGGTAAGTGGCTGTAAGTACTCCTGCCATTGGCGCCGGAGTATCTTTGTCTTTAAATTCCGAGCCGTTAACTTTTATATCTGTATTAACCCGATAGATGCGGTTGGCATTTTCATTATACCGGTCATAAGAAAGTTCGTCACGCACATACAAACAAATCAGTGTAAAAATCGCCAGCCCTAAGGCAAGCCCCAGGATATTAATCAGGGAAAAAACTTTTTTTCTTGCCAGGTGCCGCCAGGCTACTTTAAAATAATTTTTAAACATTTTACTTTCGTTTATAGGTGACTGTTATTTTATAATAAATCAACAAATATTGAAGTATCCCATTCCCATTCACAATTGATCATTATCTTACTCCGTTCTCAAACTTTTCACCGGGTTTGCCACCGCTGCTTTTATTGCCTGGAAACTTACTGTTACCAACGCAATCAATAAAGCAAGAATACCTGCTATAGCAAATACCCACCAATTGATATTAACCCTGTAAGCAAAACCCTGTAACCATTTAATCATTGCCCACCACGCCAGGGGAAATGCAATGGCTGCAGAAATAATTACAAGTTTTAAAAAATCGGTCGATAACATGCCTGCAATATTGCTTACGGATGCGCCTAATACTTTTCTTATGCCTATTTCCCTTATGCGTTGTTCGGCAGCATAAGTAACCAACCCAAACAAACCCAGGCAGGCAATTAAAATTGCGAGTACGGCAAACGTTATAAAAATATTACCGGTGCGTTGCTCGGTTGTATATAATTTATTAAAGTCATCATCCATAAAAGAATAATCAAAAGGTTGAGACGGGGCTATTGCTTTCCACTTATTTTTTATCTGTGCAATTGCGCCCGGTATATCACCTGAGCTGATCCGTACAGAAATGTTTCCATTATCTTTTCCAAGAAATAAGGCGAGTGGAGTAACTACATCACGAAGTGAACTGAAGTTGAAATTTTTTACGATACCTATAATATGGAAGTCAATCAATTGTTTTGATTGAATATCTTTTAGTGTATAGATTTTTTTATTCAATAGATTCTTTGTGGCAAGAAATTTTGCGGCGGCTTCGTTTATGATAATGCCTGTTGAATCGGTAAGAAATTGCGGTGAAAAATTTCTTCCCTCTACTATTTTTAAGCCAAGTGTCGGAACATAATTTTCATCAACTGTCCAGGCTTGCACATTTATTCCCGTCGTTGGGTCAAGCGTTGGTGATGTGAAATAAGTATTGCTGTTTCTACCGTAATTAACAGGAAGGTAACCACTCATAGTGGCGCTTTGCACACCGCTCACTTGTAACAACTCATTTCTAAAAGTTTCTGCCTGGTTGCCTAATGTGTTTGCATGATTTACAATGACAACCTGCTTGCGGTTAAAGCCAATATCTTTATTATGAATATAATTAAGCTGGTTATAAATAACTATAGTTCCGAAAATAAGTACGATGGAAATTACAAATTGAAACACTACCAGTGAATTGCGCAGCCATGACCTTTTGAAACCCTTAGCCAGCTTGCCTTTAAGCACATCGATGGGTTGAAAAGATGATAAGAAAAATGCAGGATAGCTGCCTGCGAGTAAACCAACAATCAGCATAAGAACAATCAACGACAATAACATGGAGGGCTGCAATAAAGTAGCCGCACTAATTTCTTTTCCTGCAAGCTGGTTAAAATAAGGAAGTAACAGCCATGCCAATAAAATAGCTATCACCAGTGCAATAAAGCTGATTAAAAAAGATTCGGTTAAAAACTGTTGAATAAGATTTGCCCTGAGCGAACCCAACACTTTTCTTACACCCACTTCCTTTGCACGATTAGAAGAACGTGCCGTGGAAAGATTCATAAAGTTTACACAGGCGATTAATAAAATCATCAAGGCAATGCCCGAAAATATATAAACATATTCAGCATTACCGTTGCCTTCCAAGTCTCCCTGTTTGTTTGAATGCAAATGAATGGCTGTTAAAGGTGTGAGACTTGCACGTATATAACTGCCACCCTTCTTAAAATCGCTTAAGCTTATGTTTACGAAGCTTTGCAATTGCGGACCAACATGCCTGTCCATAAAAGGATTCAATTGCGCCTCCACCTGCTTTACATCTGCGTTTTTCTTTAAAAGAATATACGTGGTGTAGTTTTCACTCAACCAGTTGTCTTCGTTGTTGCCAAAGTTTTCCAGCATTGGCACAAAAAAGTCGAAATGAAAATGCGATTGCTTTGAAACATCTTTTATAACGGCAGTAATCTTATAATTTGATGTATCATTCATCAGCATGGTTTTGCCGACCACATCTGTGCTGTTGAAATATTTTTTCGCGATTGATTCAGTAATCACCAAGGAATGATAATCTTTCAAAGCAGTTTTAGCATTGCCGGCAATTACAGGCAACGTAAACACATCAAACAAAGTGGAATCAGCATAAGCCACTCTTTGTTCCTGGATATTTTCATCTCCCTTTTTTACGAGAAAGCTTCCGTGCCAGTTCATGCGGACATACTGCTGCACCTGCGGCATCTCACGCAGCATTGTTGAACCCATTACTGCAGGCACCTGCGCAAGGTCTAAATAGTTGCCGTTAAATTTTATTTCGTTGTTTACACGATAAATTCTGTCTGCATTTGCATTGTATTTATCGTAGCTTAATTCATCAACTACATACAAAAAAATAAGTAAGCAGGTGGCAAGCCCAACTGCCAAACCGATAATATTTATTGATGTATAAAACTTATTTTTTGATAAATTTCTTAATGCAGTTTTGAAATAGTTTTTAAACATAAAAAAGAATTTCTGATGTATGATTTATTGATATTCGATTTACTTTTTCACGATTGGCGATTCACCATTCACGCTCTTCATTCCCTTCTCAAACTCTTTACAGAATTTGCCATTGCTGCTTTTATTGACTGGAAGCTTGCAGTAATCCATGTTATCATCAGGGCACCGGTTAACGTTGCAGCAAAAATCCACCACGATAAATTGATCCGGCACAATGCCACCGCCATTCCAACTGCAAGCCCCGTTATATTTATAAAAGAAGAAGTTTTATTCTTCAATAAATTTCTAACCGCGATTTTAAAATAAGTTTTAAACATTGTACTTTAAATTGTTGGCAAACGCAGGCAGAATAACCCGGTAGTTATTTCCAAGCACCATACCAATGATCTATCTCATTGATAATTAAAAGACAATGAAAGTAATTCCGGGCTCAAACTGTTCATAATCGAACAGTTGTTTAAAGAAAGTGAACGGTTGCGCATTTAGGGAGACGGGTAAACCTGGTTGTGACTGGAAGTACTGTGGAGGCAATCCCCCTGCTGATGTTGGCGTCCTCGCCAACATATATTTCAATAGTCATTAAAATACATTAGCCAATTAAAGTCAGTTATACCTGTTTCATAAAACCGGGCAGATGAACATTTATATTTGTCAGATGCTCCCAATTAAAAATAGTTCCGGTTAAAAATTCAGTATGATAATTTTGGATCGCCAATAAATATAAAATTATATCGGTTAAATCAGCAAGATGTCAGCGGGACGTCAACACCAGCAGGGGTAACATTTACGCGGCTGGAGAATTAATAAACCACTTTAATACTTCCGGGTTCAAGCGATGAGGATAGACCATCAAAAAAAGTGGTAAAAAAAAGCTATATATTTTTATAGATTCTGGAATTTTATCGCTGTTAAACTTTTGTGATTCCGCTATTAATTCCTTCCAGCTTTTTGTAAGATCCGGATGTCGGCTTACTTCTTCGCCATCTTCAATTCGCCACAAATAAAAATCTGATTTATTTACAAATTGAAATTCACAGAAAATACATCTAGTTATGTTAGGCCAAATTTCTGCAACTAAATTTCTTAATTCTGGTTGAGAGGAGAGTATAAGTAAGGTCTCAATTACATACGAAACTTGTGAGACGTGGTTACTTTCTAGTTCATTGGAAAATTGAATAATGACTGAATCTTCGGCGGATGTATATATGTCGTAAAAGGGTATTTCATCATTAAAAAAAGCTTTAATTGTTGTTTGCACAAACGAGACGAGCAATGACAACCCAAAATCTTTTTTGTTATTCTTTATATAAAAAAAATAAATTGAAATGAAGAATGGGATAGCAGATTCTCCCCAAATCATTGCGTTGCTAAATTGTTTCTTAATTATTTCATCAATATCGTTAGCGGATATTTCATTACTGATCGTTCCTAGGTAAGCAATCATTCCAAGGATAATTGTTGTTCGATGTCTAAAAACAAAAACATCTGTTGGTGGGCTATAATCCAAAAAATCATTTCGATCCTTAATTTCCTCAAATAAATTTATTAGGGAAGTAATAATAATTTTATTTGCTAAATCAATCTCGGGATATTCAGATTTCAATTTATCATCAAACTTTTCCTGTAGTCTTAAAATCGTTGCAATATATATGGTCCAAGCTTCAATTACCGCAACATGATTATTCTTGTTCGAATATGAAGTTGTTGCTAAAGAGCATAATAAGGCTGTACTTGTTGTTAACCTTCTAAGCTCATTTTTACTTTTCAAAACTTTTGTGTCGGTCATCTTTATCAATAAACTGGCGAATTTCCCTTTATCAAGAAATCCAATTCCATCTTCCAAATAAAATTCCAAAAGGCTTTTAAAGTCTGATACTTCCGATGGAATAAATTGTTCTTTAACTTTAAACGCCATTTTTAGTATTTGGCCTTTTACGATTACTTCCAATTTATATTCGGGATAACCCCTCTTTTCCCAATCATTATTTTGCGTTGTAATAGCATGTTGGACTTCTTCGTCGATGTCGCCATTTACGACTAAGTATGATTTATGATATTCATTAGAATGAATAGATGGATGCGAACATGGAGTATTTGTGAGTTGGAAAATTTGGCTTTGGATCTCTTTCCAATCACTTAATTTTAGTCTTACACCATTGACTCCTTTCAACTGATAGGCATGCACGTTTCCGTTTTCATCCACGGCAATTATATCTTTTCCGTGTTCCATTGCACAATGTCTCGTCAAATGAATAATGGTCTTGCCCTCTTGCATTAGTAGGTAACAAAACGGCAATTGATATGATCGTTCAGAAGATTTAGTCAACCAGTTTTCTATTATTCTCTCTATCATTCCATTGTTTTCTTTTCAGATCTATTATCTTATCCATCTTAACTTTATTTTCAGGGAGATGCTCACTTTTTTTTAGAGCTGCAATCATTTTATCAATAAAATCAGGCGCACCTACAATTGAAGGAAGTCGAGGTTTTCCATTTTTATCGAAATCAATTTCTACTTTTTCTAAACTTTCAAAAAAATCTTCAACAGTAAACTCGCCTTTACTTTGTACGACATTATCCGTTAACTCGGTAATTTCCGAAATACCCGTAATAGTCATTTGAACTTGTTGTTTCGCAAACTCGGTCGCAGACTCGAACAACTTCTCATAAATAATAAATGGATCTTTTTTAACTTCATCAACAGTAAAACTAAAAGAGCTTGCGATCTTAGTAAGTTCGGTTCCTCTTTCCATAGTTTTAGAATACACATGTCTGAATCTATTACCTTCAGGCATTGTTCTTTTGTGAATATTACCGAATAGTCCCCCTAAGTGATGTTTTTGTGCAAATTCAAAAAAATCTTCTTGGGATTTTAGAATATACTTTTTAGCATTCTTAAATTCGGGAATCATCAAGTGAAGTTAATAATTCTCCGTATAAACTTCCTGGAACAATTCTAGCCATACACCTGGAGAGCTTAGCTATGTTTCTCTCAAAAATTGAAGTTACAATTTCTGCTGACACAGTTTATTTTATATACCCCTAAATCAATTTTGTATTCCCCTCTGCTGATGTGGCGTCCTCACCAACATATATTTCAATAATCATTAAAATGCATTAGCCAGTTAAAGGCAGTTATAACTGTTTCATAACACCTGGCTGATGAACATTTATATTTGTCAGATGCTCCCAATTAAAAAAAGTTCCGGTCAAAAATTCAGTACGACAATTTGGGATCGCCAATAAATATAAAATTATATCAATTAAAAGACAAAGATGTTGGCGGGACGCCAACACCAGCAGGAAGGAATTTCGGTTAGAATTATAAATCTACCCATTATCAGTTAAAAATGAAATAAATAATTCAACTGCAGCAACTATCAAACACTATAACAAAACAACAATCTTACTGCGTTGAGGCAGGTGATCTTAACGGGTAATACCAAGAGGTACATCAATACGGGGAAGTAGCACCATGACTCATTCTAATTCTTGAACCCGCCTGCCGGTTCACCTGCCGAAGGCATGGCGGCCAGGCTCTTCACTTGTTCATCTATTCAGCACGTAAAGATTTCACCGGGTTGGCAATTGCTGCTTTCACTGATTGAAAGCTTATCGTCAACAATGTAATCAGCAACACGGCCAACCCCGCAATAATAAACACAGCCGGCGTTATCGATATGCGGTAAGCAAAACCCTGCAGCCAGTTACTCATCATCCACCACGAAACCGGGAAGGCAATAATTAATGAAAGTGCAACGAGCTTTACAAAATCAAGCGACAACATTGCAGTAATGTTCCCAACAGAAGCCCCCACCACTTTTCTTATACCAATTTCTTTTCTTCTTTTCTGTGCAGTGAACGCAGCAAGCCCGAACAAGCCCAAACATGAGATAATAATGGCGAGGCCTGCAAAATATTTTGATAATACAGCAACCCTGTTTCGCTTTCATATTGCTGTTGGTATGCTTCATCTAAAAAATTAAATGTGAACGGAAAGCCGGGGTTAAAGCTTTCATACAAATGCCGAATGGAATTTATTGTTGCTTGTTGATTGCGGCTTTGAATGCTTGCAACAATAGTTCTTCGTTAAGCTTGTAGTGAATAGGCATTAATTGTTAGATAATTTATTCCGTTCTTAAACTCTTCACAGGATTAGCTCTTGCAGAACGAATGGTCTGGAAGCACAGCGTGATCAATGCAATCAACACCATTCCTGTTCCGCTTAAAGCAAAAACCCAATAACTCATAGCTGTTCGATACGAAAAATTTTCCAACCATTTACTCATCGCAATCCAGGCAATTGGGGCAGCAATAACAAATGCAAGCAATACCAGCAATACAAAATCCCGTGACAATAAGGAAACAATTCCCCCAACAGAAGCACCCAATACTTTTCTTACACCAATTTCTTTCGTGCGACTGTTTGTAGTAAAAATTGCAAGACCTAACAGACCCATGCAACTGATAAGGATGGCAAGACCTGTTGCCCATTTCAATAGTGTTGAAATATTTTGTTCACTTTCATAAAACTTCGCAATGCTTTCATCAAAAAACTGGTACCTGAAGTCTTCTCCAGGGTAAACTCGCCTAAAGGCCTTTTCAATCTGGCTTATCGAAGTCTTCCATATTCGTCCATCTATGTTTTGAGGCTGTAAAGCAATATGAAAAGTATAGTCGTTTTTTAGTCCGGAACTAAATGCAAGCGGTTTTACAGGTGCATGTAACGATTGCTGATTGAAATCTGCCATCACACCAACAATAGGTTTTCCATCCAGGTCTTTATTTAATGCCTCCTGCGGTTTCTGAAAGCCCAGCATATGCAGGTAGGTTTCATTAATAATATATTCTTTGGTTGTATCGCTTTGCAGGATATTTCTTCCGGCAAGTAATTTTATGTTATAAAGCGGCAGGTAATTCGTATCTCCGCTCTTCATGCACACTTGTGTTTGAACTTCCTTTTTCCCATTTTTATAATCAAAGATTCGTATTGACCAGGCGGCACTCGATGGCGGAGCCTCACCAAGGCTAACGCGGTTGATACCGGGGATAGATTTTAGTTCATTTAACAATACAAATTTTCTTGAATCTCCCTTATTTTCATTATTGAAGTTAAACGGGGTGCTAAAGAAAATAATAGCGTCCTTCTTAAAACCCATATCCTTATTGAGCATATAGTGAATTTGTTTCACCATAATGGCTGTTGCAATTATAAAAACCTGTGCGATTACAAATTGACTAACGGTGAGACCTTTTCGCAGGAAAGCTTTTCGTGTGTTGCTTGTTCCGGTATATGCCTGGTTTTTCAGCACAGCCACAGGTTTATATCCTGATAACACTAATGCCGGATAGAACCCGGCAAATAAACTTACCACTACGATTAATCCGGTTAAAAAAAGGATGACGTCGGGCTGATGCAAAAGATTAAAATGTAAATCTGCAGGAATGAAGTCAGCAAATACTTTCAGCAATAGCGGTACCAATGCTATAGAAATAATAGTCGCAATGCACGTAGTAAAAAATGTTTCACTTAAAAATTGCAAAATCAGTTGAGAGGCTGAACTACCCATTGTTTTACGGATACCAATTTCTTTGGCACGTTGAACTGACTGAGCGGTGGTAAGATTTATAAAATTAAAACATCCCAACAAAAGAAGAAATGCGGCAATTGCCAATAAGCCATACAGGGTGGGTTTATTAGCAGTGTGCCCGAAACTTCCCATCAGGTCTTTAAAATGCATATCGCCTAGTCGTTGCAGGGTGAAAACTTCACTATTCTTATCATCCTTGCCGGCATCTTTGTTATACCGGCGAATCAACGATATCAACTTCGTTTGAACATTTGCCGGCGACTCTTCTTTTGCCAGCTTTATGAACATTTGAGAATTTGTGTTTACGCTGGTCCAGTCTTCCCATCCGTAGTTATTTTTTAATCCGCTGTTTGGTATTGTGGCATTTGAAATAAATTCTTTAAAAATAAAATCAGTATTCTCGTCGGGGCGTTTCACAATGCCTGAAATGGTTGCAGTAATGCTGTCATCGTACACTATAGTTTTGCCGATAATGTCCGAATAATTTGTTGAAGGGAAATACGTTTTTGCCCTGTCATCCGAAAGCACCACTTTAAACGGCTCATTCAAAGAGGTTAACCGTGAACCTGCCAGCCACCTGTAAGGCACGAGGTTGAAATAACTACTATCTGCATAAATAATGTCAGGTTGGTTTTTAAAGAGAACTGGTTTTTGACTACCGTTTCTTTGCACCGTAACTTTTCCGCCTTGTAAAATATGAAACCCCGCAACCAGGTCAAGTCCGGTTATTTCATTCCTGGCGGCATCCGGCAAAGGAGACGGAACGCCGGCAAATAAAATTGAGTTTCCGGCAAACTTCATATCGGTACCCACTTTGTAAATGCGATCGGCATTCTGTTCAAATTTGTCAAACGTAAATTCATAATGAACGATGAGGTAAATAACTAATGAAGCGCTGATGCCGATTGAGAGGCCCAATATATTTATCACAGAGAAAATTTTATGTCTCCAAAAATTTCTCAATGCGATTTTGAAATAATTTTTAAACATACTGTTTGTTTTGATTTAATAGCAGTTGGCTATTAGCTGTTAGCTACATTGATTATTCCGTTCTCAAACTCTTCACAGGGTTCGCAACCGCTGCTTTAATGGCTTGAAAGCTGATAGTAAATCAATGCAACAACAATGGAATCAATCCTGCAAGTGCAAATACCATCCGCTAATATGTATCCGATAAGCAAAATCGAGTAACCATTGATTCATCAGCCACCATGCAACCGGCGATGCAATAGCATAGCTATTAAAATCAGCTTAAAAAATCAAGGGAAAATAATCGTACGATTGAGTGCAACGGAAGCGCCTAACACTTTGCGTATGCCTATTTCTTTTTTACGTTGTGCCGTGGCTTGAATAATCAAACCCAAAATACCCAATGCCGCCAAAAACATACTTAACGTGCTGAAGAATGAAAAGAGCTGTTGCAACTTACTTTCTTGTTTGTATTGAGCCGCCAGCATTTCATCAACAGGTTTTAAATCGAGTAATTTATCAGGAAAAAACTGTCTCCATAATTTTGATATAGCCGTGCCGGTTTCCGCTTCCTTACCGGGTTTCACTTTAATCAACATACCACCAAATTCAGGCGAAGGACCGGCAATAATGATGGTCGGTTTCATGGGTTCTTTTAAAGACTCATTATTAAAATCTTTTATGATACCCACAGGTGTAGTATGCGCCTGTTTTATCGGCACACCTAAATCTTTAACCTGTAATATTTTTGCTGTATAAGAAGTAATTAATGAAGATTGACGAGCCGCAGCATTTACATACGTTGCTGAATCCATCCTCATCAAAGAGTTTGGATCTAAAATATCAGCACCATAACTTTTGTCGAGATAACGGCCACTTACTAATTGTAACCCCATAACCTTAGGCAAATCAACATCGCCATTTATGAACCAAACAGTCAGTTTATTGCCTGCATGATTTGGATCATCAATTTCACTGCTCATAAATCCTGCACCTAACGTTGGCAACCACGATGTAATGCTGGCACTTTCTACACCCGCCTGGCGCAATAGTTCATTCTTAAAAGCTTCGCCTTTACCACTCCATGAAATCTGGCCAATGCTTAAAAGATTTTGAGCATTATATCCAATGTCTTTATGCTTTAAAAAATTTACCTGCTGCTGCACGATCATTAAAGCAATTATCACAACAATAGAAATAGCGAACTGTAATACAACAAGGCCTTTGCGTACTATATTATTACTACTATTAGAACCTGCAACCATTTCACCCTTTAAAGTGGCGGCAGGTTTGAATGCTGATAATACAAATGCGGGGTAAATGCCAGCCACCACACTTATGAAAAATATGATGGCATAGCACACTGTTAGCAACGGCCAGGCAGCAGTAAATGTTTGCGCCAGCGGATGATCAATAAATTGTTTTAGCAATGGCAGCGACAACTGGTAAATAATAGTCGCTAATACAGCCGCAAGCAAAAAGTATAAAAATGACTCGGTTAAAAACCCGAATACGAGTTGTTTGCGTTGGGCGCCGAGTATTTTTCTAACACCTGTATCTTTTATGCGTTGCAAAGCTCTTGCTGTGCTGAGATTTACAAAATTTACACACGCAATAATCAATAATAAAATAGCAACGCCGGAAAGAATAAATATATTTTTATAATCGCCTTTGATGGTTTGATAACCATTGAAATCTGAGTGCAGGTAGACATCCTTCAAAGGCTGAAACGCATGCTGGTAAGGATTTTTAACGGTTACGAAACCGGCATACCATTTATTTACTTTGTTTGTAAATTTCTGTACATCCGTTCCGCGTTTCAATAATACATAGTTCTCAGACAAAGTACCCCCTTGTTGTTTATATAATTCTTCATTACGTGGTTTGTTTAGCACAATTGCCTCTGACCGAAAAACAGAATTAGATGGTAAATCTTTTATTACACCTGTTATTACATAAGAGCCTGGCTTATCATTATAAACAGGCACACTATAAATAATTTTGCCAACAGGATTTTGGTTTGAAAAAAATTTCCGGCGAAAGCTTTCTGTAATTACCAGGTTGGTGTTATCGCCTGCAATATATTTTTTTGGATTGCCTTCCAGCACCTGCACATCCAGCATTTTCCAGAAAGATGTATCCGCATTAAGTGTTGACACTTTAATACCATTAGCAACTGTATTGTCCAGCTTAAACCTGGTGGAGTAATTTGAAATTCCGGCAGTGGCTTCCACTTCAGGAAAATTATTTTGCAGCGCAGCTTTTAAACCAGCAAAAGAACTGGATGAACGATCATATAAACCATCTCCCATTTTATTGATGGAAATAATCCGGTAAATATCGTTGCTCCTGCTCCATTGTTTATCGTACGACAAATCGTCTATTACCACTGTTGCTACCAGCATGCAGGCGCACAAACCAATAGTTAAACCCAATATGTTTATGGTTGAATAAATTTTATTCTTTACCAAACTCCGCCATGCAGTTTTGAAATAATTTTTAAACATATATATATATATTTTGCTTTAGCGTATAATCGTGTAGGTTACCTTACAATGTCATTCCGTTCTCAAGCTTTTCACAGGATTAGCAATCGCTGCTTTTATTGCCTGGAAGCTTATGGTAGCAAATGCAATCAGCATAGCCACTAAAACTGCCGAAAGAAATATCCACCAGCTTATATTAATTCTGTAGGCATAATCCTGCAACCATTTATGAACGCTGAACCATGAAAGTGGCAGTGCAATAAGTGCAGCTATTAATACATATTTCAAAAAGTCTTTTGAAAGCATCAATACAAGGTTTTGTAAAGATGCTCCCATTACTTTCCTGATGCCTACTTCTTTTGTTCTTCTCTCGGCGGCATACGATGCCAGCCCAAACAAACCCAAACAGGAAATGATGATAGCCAGTATTGCCAGTGTTCCAACAATGGTGCTTATTTGCGAATCGGAGCGATAGAGCTCATTAAAATGATCGTCGAGAAACTGGTAATCAAGAGGTGTATCAGCACAATCTTTTTTCCATACCGATTCAATAAACGCAACAGCATCTTTTTGCCTGTCGCCATTTATTTTAACAGACATATCACCGTAACCCCAATCCTTCTGGTTAAACATGAACATCGTTTCAATCTTATTGTGCAAAGAATTAAAATTGAAATCTCTTGCGATGCCCACTATGCGTCCCAGCGAATCAAAGCCAAATTGTTTATCCAGTAATGATGTTATACCGGCTTTCGATGAATCTTCTTTTAATAGTTCTTTTGCCAGCGTTTCATTAATAATGTATTCCTTTCCATTAGCAGATGCTTCTGATGAAAAATTCTTTCCTGCCACCAATGGTATTTTATAAAGATTGAGATAATCGGGATCAACGATCAACCGGGTAGAGCTAAGTTGGCGCAGAGGACCATCGCCTTTAAATTGTATACCTGATTGGTCAAGGTGGCTGCCCAGTATATCCTGCGATGCCGTAACACCTTTTACCAAAGTATTCTGCAGCAAATCTTTTTTAAGAATATCATACTTACGCGAAGTACCATTCTGCAATTTTACATTCACAACCTGTTCGTGATCAAAACCGGTGGGCCGGTTCTTCATATAGTATAGTTGCTTTATGGCAAACGTAGTGGCGATCATAAGAAAAATGGCGCATGCAAACTGCCCGACAACCAACACGTTTCGTAACATACTTTTGTTTCTGCCTGTTTGAACGGAACCTTTCAACACTTTTACCGGCCGGAATGACGACAAATAAATAGCAGGATATATGCCTGTTATAATGCCGAGAAATACGGCGCCCAGGATAAGAGAAAGTAAAAGTTTCCAGTTGGTGAATAATGAGAAGGAGAGTTCACGCTGACTTAAATGATTTACCGCGGGTAAAAAAATAATTACGAGTATAAGCAGCAATCACCATCGCAATAAATGAAAGAACAATCGATTCACTAATAAACTGTAATGCTAATTGCCAGCGATAAGCTCCTATTGATTTTCTTACACCTACTTCCCGTGCCCTCTCCGCAGATCGTGCTGTAGACAGGTTCATAAAATTGATGCAGGCAATCAATAAAACTATCAAGGCGATAATAAAAAAAAGATTGGTATAGCTCTCATCAAATTGCTGGTAGTTAAATCTGTCAAGACCAATATCCGTTGCACCTCCATGCACTTTTTTCAGCGGCAGCAGGAATAATTCATAGCGCTTCCAGTTATCATCTGACATGTGTCTTTTGAGATAATCGGGGAACTTTTTTTCCAGTGATGCGATATTGGTACCGGGAGCAAGTTCCAGGTATGTGTTCAGCCAATTGCCGCCCCAGTTATCCATCCAATCTGGCTTTTCAATTGTACTGAATGGTATGAGGGCATCGAATTGAATTTGAGAATTTTGAGGAACATTATCGAGTATGCCGGTTACCAAAAGTGTTGTTGTATCATGGTCATAATTCACCAGCACTTTACCGACGGGATCTTCTTTGCCGAAAAACATTTCTGCAGTTGACTTCGTCAATACAATGCTATTCTTCTTTTGCAAAACAGATTTCCTGTCGCCACTTAGCAGTTTAAAATCGAACATGTTAAGGAAGGTGGAATCAACAAAGCATATTCTTTTAATAAAAACTTTTTTATCGCCATGGAATAATGGCGTATTGTCGGCTGCACTGATCCTCGTGTAATTCATTATTTGAGGAAATTCCGCTTTAAGTGTGGGAGCCATGGGAAACATGCTCAAAGCCACTTTCTGAGCAGCTACCATACCCTCAAACTTTTGTACTTCATTCAACCGGTAAATATTTTTCTTATTAAAATTGTCAAAGCTTCTTTCGTAAGTAACAAAAAGAAGGATGATGACACAGGCTGCTATTCCAACGGCAAGTCCCGTTATATTAATGGTAGAATAAATTTTATTCTTCCAAAGATTTCTCCATGCGGTTTTGAAATAATTTTTAAACATATATTTTGTTTTAGCGTGTAACCGTTTACGTTATCTCGTAGTATTTATTCCGTTCTCAAACTTTTTACAGGATTTGCCATTGCTGCTTTTATTGCCTGGAAACTTACTGTTAATAGAGTAATCATTAAAGCACCGGCACCCGTTGCTATAAAAATCCACAGTGATATATTGGTATGATATGCATATTTTTTTATCCAGCTATTCATAAAATAGTAAGCGACAGGAGATGCTATGAGTAGTGAAATAATTACCAATCCTACAAATTCTTTTGACAGCAAGCTCCAGATATTAAATGCAGAAGCTCCAATTACTTTTCTTACACCAATTTCTTTTGTACGTTGTTCTGCTACAAAGCTTGCGAGGCCAAAGAGACCTAAACATGAAATTAGAATGGCAAGAACCGTGAAGAATGCTGCAAGCTTACCTACCAATTGTTCCTGGCTAAATTTTTTTCCATACTCTTCATCTACAAATTTGTAATCGAATGGAGCGGAAGGAACAATGCTTCTAAAAACAGCTTCAATTTTTGGCAAAGCTTTATTGGCACTTACTGTTGGTTTTATTTTGATATCGATATGAAGGGCTGCATTGTACTTTGCATCTAAAAAGTAAATTTCACGCTTTACAGGTTCATAGGGTGATTCAACCACCATATCCTTTATTACACCAAGAATTTGTTTTGATTGAGTGCCTCCGCCATATTTGATGTATTGCCCGATCGGATCTTTAAAACCAAGGTCTTTTGCTGCCGTTTCGTTGATGATGACTTTATTAGTATCTGTGGGAAAATCTTTGGAAAAATCACGCCCCGCAATAAACTGCCAGCCAACAGTACTGCCAAAGCCATAAGAGATATAGTCAACGGCAAAATTATACTCTCTTGGTTGTTTACCTACCCAATCGAAATCGCTCGAGTTGTTCCAGATTTGTGTAAGCGGACTTAATGAAAACACCGTTTGTTCTACCACCCCGGTATTCAGTAATTCATTTTTAATCACATCCAGCTTTCCTTCATATGCCGGGTCCAATTTCGCAACTGTAATTAATCCATCCCTGTTATAACCGACAGGTCTGTCTTGCGCAAATATGATTTGCCTGTAGACGATTATTGTTCCGATTATCAGCATTACCGATACAGTAAACTGCACAACGACCAAAACTTTTCGGGGTACGGCTGCAAAACGCCCTAAACTAAAAGCGCCTTTCAACACTTTTACTGGTTGAAAAGACGATAAGTAAAAGGCCGGGTAAGCACCTGCAAGCAGGGCTGTCACAAAGATGAAGGCAATATTAAGCAACCAGAAGAAAGGATTAGAAAAAGGTATTGATATGGTTTTGCCGGATAATTGATTAAACCAGGGAAGGGTTACTGCAACAAGCGCCAGTGAAACAATAAATGCGAGAACAACTACTAAAAATGATTCGCTTAAAAATTGATAGATTAACTGAACTTTTAATGAACCTATGGACTTGCGGATGCCTACTTCTTTGGCCCTTTTTTCAGACCGGGCCGTACTTAAATTCATAAAATTGATGCAAGCCAGCAACAGCACAAAAATTCCTACAATACCAAAGAGCCATACAAATGTTATCCGGCCACCATCGGGCAAGCCATTTTTAAATTCAGAATACAAATGCCAGTCCTTCATAGGATAAAGAAGTGCTTTCTCTTTGTATTTTATCATTTCGGTTGCAGCTTCTTTCGGAACACTGTTGTAGAAGAAATCCTTTATGGCGGCATTTGCAGTTCTCATTGAAACATTTGGTTGTAACTGCACAAAAATTGCAAAAGAAGTATTATCGTAACTATTGCCCCAGCTATCTTCGGTTTGTTTTATCCAATCATTAGAGGCTACAAATAAACTCCAGGGAGAAAAAAACTGTACGCCGCCCCATTTGCCATTCTTTGGGATATCCTCATAAACACCTGTTACGACTACGTCAATGCTGTTATCAATTTTAAGTCGTTTGTTAATTGGATCTTCATTACCAAAAAATGCTACGGCCGTTGATTTTGAAAGTATAATGGAATGAAGATCATCAAGCGAAGCATATGTTCCCTTTAGCATTTTTAGTGAAAGCATGTCAAGTCCTTCACTATCCATAAACTCACCTTTTGTAGTTATTTTTTTTGTGGTTGAGTTTTTATCATCGGTTGATAATGAATAGTCTCTTATCCACCAGGCCATCACCACATGCTTGAAATATTGTTTGTAATCACTCTTCAAAATGGTATACATAGGATAATGCATATTCTCCACCCCATTTGTTTCATTGGTACCGGGATCAGTATAATATCTTCTTACCTGGGCAATGGTTTCAAAATTCTTGTGATACTTATCAAAATTTATTTCATCATATATCCAGAAACCAATCAGCATGGCCACCGCCATTCCAATTGCAAGTCCGCCTATGTTGATGAAAGAATAAACCTTATTCTTTTTAAGGTTTCTCCATGCCGTTTTGAAATAGTTTTTAAACATAGAATTTTTTTTCGTTTAGCAGTTACCGTTAGTGTGCCAAAATTTATTCCGTCCTCAAACTTTTGACCGGGTTAGCAACCGCTGCCTTTATTGCCTGGAAACTAACCGTTAGTAAGGCTATCAAAATAGCACCCACTCCCGCCACTGCAAATACCCACCAGGTAATATGAGTACGATACACAAAATCCTGCAGCCATTGATGCATGAGGTAATAAGCAATAGGTGTTGCAATGACGATAGCGATCAATATCAAAGCGATGAAATCTTTGCTTAACATCGCTGCAATATTTGCGACGCTTGCTCCCAATACTTTTCGTATGCCGATCTCTTTTGTTCTCTTTTGAGCCGTAAACATTCCAAGGCCAAACAATCCCATACAAGAAATAAAAATGGTAATGCTCATCGCAACATTCACCAGCCACGCCGTTTTTTCTTCCTGCCCGTACAAGCGTGTTATTGATTCATCGAGGAAACTATAATCAAAAGGAATATCAGGGTATATTTTATTCCATTTTGTTCCAATTGATGATAAGACGGATTTCACATCGCTTGTACTTTTTTCTGACGCTGCAAGTTTAATAGCTATGCTGTATTCCCACTCGGGGCTGTTTACAATTACCGCAGGTTGTATGGCTTCATGAAAAGAGCCTTCATGAAAATCTGCGATCACGCCAACAATAGGGTACGCCTTCTCGTTAGACCCAGTTGCATAATAAAGAAGTTTGCCCACAACTTCCCGTGGATTTTTAAAACCCAGTTCCTTTGCCATGGCTTCATTTATTACCAACTCTTCAAGACTGTCGCTGTGTACCATATTCCTCCCGGCCATTAACTTCATCTGGTAAAATGGAATATACTCGTCATTGCCAATTTCCATCAGTGGCTGTGTTGATATTTCTTCCTTTCCCTTGTACTTAAAACCGCTCGTCATTTGAGCAAACCCCATCGGAGCGTGATTTTGCAGCAATACTTTATCCACACCTTTTATTTGTTTTATTTCCTGCGCAAGTACTTTGAGCTTTCCATCTTTATCGTTCCAGTTAGTAAGGGTGATAATGTTGTTAGTATTAAAACCCTTATCCGCATTATTCATGAATCCTATCTGCTTGCCAATTACCAATGCACCTACGATAAAAATGAGCGAGATGGTAAATTGAAAAACGATTAACGCTTTACGTAAATTCAATTTTTCAGTTCCCTTTTGTAAAGCCGTTCCCTTTAAGCTTAATACAGGGAGATAAGATGCCAGGACTTTTGCAGGATAAAAACCCGCAAGCAGCGTTGTAGCGACTGTCGCCGCGATTAAGAAAATTATCATAGATGAACTAAAAAGATCAACCGTTAGTCCTTCCGGTGTGTAGTCCTTAAAAACATACAACATAGGTTTTACCAGTAATAAAGAAACGCTTACGGCACACAGTGTGAGCAAAAACGTTTCCGTAAGAAATTGAAATACGATATTCCTTTTCCCGCTTCCTAAAACTTTCCTCACGCCGATCTCCTTTACCCGTTGAATCGATTGGGCAGTTGAGAGGTTGATAAAATTAACTGCAGCAATTATCAATATAAATAAAGCAACGCCCATCAGTGCATACAACGCCGGCAAATAGGCTTTCCGAAAATTGTCGCCGTCATCACCACGATGAAAATCACTGGTGAAATGAATATCGTTTAGAGGCTGCAGGTGCATGCTTAGCTTCGATCCTTGCCGATCAAGCTTTACATGGGTTTTGATAAAAGCAGCAAATCTTTCGTCGATTTGATCAGGCGTTACATGCGGAGCGAGCTTTACAAAAGCCATTGACTGATGGGGGCTTAAACTATTCCAGTCTTCCGTGGGAATACGGTTTTTTAAAAAGCTATGGGTAGCAGTGCTGATAGAAATAAAATCAGTATAACCAAAATCAGTATTTCCAGTCCAGTCTTTTACAACTCCGGCTACGCTTACCCGTAAGGAATCATCATAAATCACCGTTTTCCCGATCATACTGTTAACCGGAATATTGCCAAAGTACTGACGGGCCCTGTTTTCAGTAAGCACTACCTTAAAAGGTTCATTCAACACCTGTGCATTTCCCGCCAGCCATTTATATTTAAATATGTCGAAATATTGCGGCCATGTAATCACATTGGAAGCGACATAAGAACCTTCAATTCTGCTATTAAATTTTTTTGCAGGTTGATCAGGCTCAGGAATTGTTACATCAGCACCTAATGAATAAATACCTGACGCTGCCTCAAATCCAGGAATTTGATTTTGAAAACCCGCAACATCGTCTATGGGGCTGTTAATAAAGTTTTTTTGCCCCGAGCTGTTTTGCATCTCTCCAACAATTCTGTAAATGCGATCTCTGCTAGGATGAAATTTATCGAAACTAAAATCATAGCTGGTAATCAGAAAGATCACTATACAGGAGCATATTCCCAATGCCAGCCCAAGAACGTTGATGAAAGCGTAAACTTTATTTCGGGAAACATTTCGCCATGCAGTTTTGAAATGATTTTTTAGCATCGGAGAAGTTTTAAGTTATAAATATTAGATATAAGTTGATTCACCATTGATGTACAGTACACGTTTTTCATTCCGTTCTCAAACTCTTCACAGGATTTGCCATCGCAGCCTTTATCGCCTGGAAGCTTACGGTTATTAATGTAATGGCTATTGCCGCCAGCACCACTATAACAAACACTTCCATATTTATGTCGGTCTTGTATTGATAATTTTTCAGCCACTCGTTCATAAAATACCAGCCAACAGGAATGGCGATTGCGCAGGACAATAAAACAAGCACCAGGAAATCTTTTGAAAGCAATCGCCACAGGTTGAACACGCTTGCACCCAGCACTTTTCTCACTCCTATTTCTTTTATTCTTTGATCTGCGGTGAATGATGCCAAACCAAATAGTCCAAGGCATGAAATAAAGATGGCCAGTATCGCAATGATTGCAGCAAGGTTACCTACCAGTTCTTCATAATTAAATTTTTTCGCGTACTCTTCATCGGCGAAATGATATTCAAAAGGATAGGCAGGATTGAATTTATCAAAAATTGGTTTCATTAAAGCAAGCGCCTTCGATGCAGACATATTTGGGTTTAGCCGGATATCCACATTACCTACCCAGTCTTTATCAAATATGATGGTAAGCGGCGAAACAGGACGATACGGCGATTCCATCTGGATATCGGGTATCACGCCAACAACAGTCATAGGCTTGTCTCTCCATTTCAATATTTCGCCCACAGGATGCTGTAGCCTCATTCGTTTCACTGCTGCTTCATTTAAGATAACGGAATTGGAATCTGCAAAATCTCTTGAAAACTCCCTGCCTTCCAACAATTTTATCCCTAATGTTTTTGCATAATCGTAAGTAGTAGCAATAGTTGAGAACAACACCGATTTTTCAACAGGCTGACTTCCCTTCCATTCCCAGCCATTATTATTGCTTTCAATTTCTGTAGGTGAGGAACTGCTTTGGCACATGGAGACTGCGGCACCTGAACTTAATATTTCCTGCCGCAGCGATTCAAAATGTTTGGCTATATCATCGGACCAATCCACAGAAATCAATCCTTTATTATTGAACCCAACCGGCCTGTTCTTTCCATATTGTATTTGCTGATAAACAACGATCGTTCCAATCATCAGTACCACTGAACTCGCAAATTGAAGAACTACTAATATTTTGCGTGGCAACGAACTTCCTTTACCTGCTTTTAAATTTCCTTTAAGTACACGTACCGGGTTGAAAGAAGAAAGATAAAATGCAGGATAGCTTCCTGCCAGCAAGCCGGTAACGATGGTGAATAAAATCATAATCACCCAAAAAACAGGGTTAGCTAACTGCAGGCTCATAGCCTTATCCGTTAGTTTGTTGAAATAAGGTAAGGCAAGCGCTGCCATACCAAGTGCCAATAAAAATGCCAACACAGCCATCAATACCGATTCATTTAAAAACTGGTAAATGAGTTGTCTTCTTCCAGAACCAACTGCTTTGCGAACTCCAATCTCTTTTGCTCTTTTTTCAGATCGTGCCGTACTTAGAGTTCATAAAGTTGATACAGGCGATCAACAACACAATAAGACCTAAAATGCCAAACATCCTTACATATTTTATAAAGCCGCCTGTGTTTTTGCCATTGTCAAAATCGCTGTACAATCTCCATTTCGACATCGGGTGAATAAATAATTCCGGTTTAATATGCTTCAAGGTATTCTCATCTGTAAAATGAGAAATAACAACATCTTTAATTTTTGCGTTTATGCTTGCCGGCGTTAGCCTTGTTGTTTAATTGTATAAATAGTTGCCATGAATTATTTGCCCAATTCGATTGGTGATGTTGCTTTACCCACGGAGTAAATACTTTCCTGCAACTGGAAAGGAATTAAATAGTCAAAAGAAAGAGAACTGTTTTTAGGTTCTTTATCAACAACCGCCGTTACTTTCAAATCAGTTTGATTGTCCAGCTTTATTGTTTTACCAATGGCATCTTCTTTGCCGAAAAGAATGCCGGCAGTTTCTTTGGTTAATACAATTGAATAAGGATCATGCAAGGGCTCTTTACTTCCTTCCAGTATGTTTAAAGAAAACATGGAAGCTGCATCTTCACCAATAAAATGCCCGAACTTACTTATCTTTTTTTCACCGTAAACCAATGAATGCTTTTGACCCCAATCGCACATTGCCACCGCCTTAAAATCAGGAAATTTATTTTTAAGTTCTTCACCCAATGGATAAGGAACCGCCTGTTGCGTGCCACGAAATCCATCAAACGTCTGATGCATCATGACCTGGTAAATGGTATCGTAGTTTTTAAAGTTCTTATTGGCAGAAACTTCATCAAATATCCATAGCCCGATAATTATTGCCACAGCCATACCTGTTGCCAGGCCTACAATATTGATGGTTGAATAGATCTTATTTCGCACCAGGTTTCGCCATGCTGTTTTGAAATAATTTTTATACATGTTCTAATTTTTTCGGATTGAGATGGTTATTTATTTTCGATCAAAGCCATTAGCAATAATATTATAAAGTAAAAATGCAAACCTTTTATGCGGGTATGGAAATCCGCAAAATAATTTCAACCATCATACCAATGCTGTATAGCATTGATAAAGAATAAGTAATAAGAAAACAATTGATGCGGAGGTGTCCGAATATGAACAGTTCATTAAAAAAAAACGGACAGTTTTTGTAATCGAAGCAATATCAAAATAAATCCCTAAAGGAATGAGACCGGCATGTGTGCAAATCACCTATGATTAAACTAAGCCTTGATGCATACCAATTTCGAATCACGGCCGAAGATTGTTCCCTGCTAATTCAAATGATCAGACAATGGAACCAGCCTTGCAGAAAGGTCGGGGTCCTTCATATTTTTGTCGAAGGGAAACATGGGGCGTTCAATTTTTTTAAAAGGCAGTCTTTCTTAATTCTGATCAACACCGCCTGGTGTAATGGCGAGTATCCAATCTGCTCTCATGGCATATAATTTCGGTTCGAGGTAACCGATTTTTATGACTACAATATCAGCTTTGCGGGGATAAAGGCCAAGCCGGGTAAAATCAATTTCTTTATGATATGGTTTGCATTTCGTTGTTACAATAATATATACACTACCAACCTTAACCACCACTTCCACTTCAGCATCATTATCGCCGTATTCTATCGACTCTACGGTTCCGGAAAGATGAACAGGCGGCGCAAATATTGAATCAACACTTCTGATGATTATTCAGTACGTAATGATTTTACAGGATTTGCTAACGCTGCTCTTATGGCCTGGAAACTGACAGTAATTAATGCTACAACAACGGCAATAAACCCTGCAACTGCAAACACAAACCAACCAATGTTTATCCTATACGCATAGTCCTGTAACCATCTATTCATTACTACCCACGATATGGGAGATGCAATTAAAAATGCTACCGCGACCGGTTTTAGAAAATCCCTGGAAAGTAGCGTTACTATCTGGCTAACGGATGCCCCCAAAACCTTTCTGATGCCAATTTCTTTAATACGCTGATTGGCGGAAAGGTGAGCAAAACCGAATAACCCGAGACAACAAATAATAAATGCCAAAAAGGTTGCTACGCTTACAACCTGCTGCCAGCGCTGCTCCTGCATATATTGCTGCGCATTCAATTCATTAAGAAAATTATATTGATAAACAGCATCGGGCATCGCTTTTTTATAAATATGTTCAATGGCCTTCATTGCTTCTTTTTGTTTTGGCTGATCAAACCTGATCCAGATGCCACCATCAGGAACCTCGCTCGCGTACATAACCATCGGAGCTATTGGTTCACGCAATGAAGCAAAATGGAAATCTTTTACAACACCCGCGATGGTTTTATTTGCACTATCTCCATACCGGTACACTTTAATTTGCGCACCAACAGGGCTTTCAATTCCGGATTGTTTAACAAATGTTTCGTTTACGATAACTTCATTTTTTGCTGCAGGCGAAAATGATGAACCAACATTGGTGCCTGAGCTCAATGGAATCTGCATAACTGAAAGAAAATTTTCATCGATGTTCTTATATTGTGCTTTTAAATTTCTTCCATTCACTGCTATATTCTCAGGATAGCCATCATTGCCAAATGAGACCGAATTAATGGAGGGTTGCTTTGCAAATTCATTTTTTAAGTAAGAGATTGCGGACTTGTAATTCCTGTCGCCGGTAATGTTTGTTCTGATAATTTGATTTGGGTTATAACCAAGATTGCTGTTGCGTATGAAATTCATTTGGTTGTAATAAACAATTGTAGCAATAAGTAAACACAACGCAAGTGAAAACTGCAATACAACAAGGCTGCGGCCTAATAAACTACGGCCGGATAATTTTTGCCTGTTGTAAAGAACTTCTGACGGGTTGAAGCGGGACACAACAACCGAAGGGTAAATAGCTGTTAAAGCAATGATCAGTAAAAACGATGCTGTAAAGTATAAAAGCAATTTTCCATTCAACGCCTCCGCCAATTGAATCTGTTTGCCGGCGAGGCCGTTGAATAATGGCAAGGAAATATTTAACAATACAAGAGCAAGCAAAAATGAAACAAAACAAAGAATGAAAGATTCGTTGATAAACTGCATGATAATATGTCCCCTGCTTCCGCCGGAAATTTTTCTTATACTAACTTCCTTTGAGCGCTTAAGCGAGTTAGCAATGGTTATATTTATAAAGTTTATAGAAGCCATCAGCATTATAAAAAATGCTATCCCCAGAAACATGTAAGAATAAACCGGGTTACTAATATTAATAATACCGCCTTCTGCATTTCCACTGCTTCGCATCAATGGGTTAAGATGTATATCAGTTATTGGTTGCAGTCCGTAGCTTACCTGCGGATCATATCCATACAACTTTATGTTTTGAGCAAGTTGATCTTTGGCGTGTGATGCATAGACTGCATCAAATTTCTGTTCTACTTTATTTACATCGGCATGTGGATCAAGCACTACAAATGTTCCCAGGTACGCATTGAGCCAGTTATTATCCTGGAATGAAAGTTCCATAAACTGAAAACTAAACAATGCATCAAATTGCAATGAAGAATTTGCCGGCGGATCTTTTATAACTGCTGTAATTATTAACGGTCTTCCAAGTTTATCAAAAGATGGATCCGCATCCATACTTAATGTTTTACCAACTACATCATCAGTATTAAAAAATTTCCTGGCAGTAGTTTCGGTTAACACTACAGCATAAACATTTGATAAAGCAGTTGCCGCATTACCATGGATGATCTTAAAACTAAAAACATTGAAGAAATTTGAATCAGCGAACAGTGGCTGAATATGCAGTCCTTTTCCATTGGCGATAACATCGCTGTAAATATCACCACCCATTACTCTCACAAATTTTTTTACTTCAGGCACTTCATTTTTAAATGCAGGCCCCTGCACTTGTCCCGTGCCGCCAATAGTTTGGGGGCTTTCATTTTTATTGTCGATCAATGTAGTGGTAACGCGATATAGATTGGGATTGTTAGTATGAAAATTATCAAAGCTGTGTTCATCATTCCAATATAAAACCGCCAGCAACATAGAGGTAATACCCACGGCCAGGCCCACTATATTTATGATAGCATACAACCTGCTTTGCCGTAGATGCCGAAAAGATAGTTTTAAAAAAGTGTTCATTTACAAGACTAAATATTTATTTCTGTTCTCTGCCTTTCTTTTACTATTAATGAACTATTGATTTCTTATAATTCATTCTATTGGCTATTAACTGTTAGCCAATTTTTATTTCGTTCTCAAATCTGCCTGTCGGCAAACAGGCTCATTATTGGGTTAACTACTGCAGCTTTTATTGTTTGAAAAGTAATCCGTTCTGTATTTTGCGTTTATACTTACACGTTATTCTGCTCCCGTTTCTGCCGGCAGTTTTTTTTATGATTCATTCCGTGCGCAAAGATTTCACAGGATTTGCCATCGCTGCTTTTATAGTTTGTATGCTTAATGTTATGAGCGCAATCAACAGCATTGCTACACCACATAATACAAATATCCACCAGTTCATCGTTGTTCTGTAGGCAAAATCTTCCAGCCATTTATGTGTTGCCCACCATGCAACCGGTGCAGCAATCGCAAAAGCTATTAGTACCAATTTTACAAAGTCTTTAGATAGAATAGAAACTATGTTAGCTACTGTAGCGCCCAATATTTTTCTTACGCCAATCTCTTTTGTTCGTGTAGTAATGGTATACATTACGAGGCCCAATAAACCAAGGCAACTAATTAGCACTGATAACCCGGTTGCCCAATTTAGTAAGCTTGCGGTGTGTTGCTCTGTTTCATAAAACTTTGCAATAGTATCATCTAAAAATGTGTAACTAAAATCTGCCTCAGGATATATTTGATGATACGACTTTTGAATTTTATTAATGATGCTTTTCCAGGATTGACCTTCTCCGTTTTGAGGTTGTAAAAGAATATGGAAAAAATAACTCCTGTTATCAAAGGAAGCAAATACAAGTGGCCCTACTTCAGCATGAAAAGATTGTTCATGAAAGTCATGCATCACTCCTACTATCGGCATTTGCTTACCATTAAATTCCAGTTGCTTTCCTATGGCATCTTCGGGATGTGTAAACCCAAGCCCTTTCGCATAAGTTTCATTAATCAAAAATTCTTTAATAGTATCACTTTCCCTTACATTCCTTCCTGCAAGTAATTTAATATTAAACAGTTTGAGGTAGCTCGTATCGCCCCACCGCAACTGCACGCTTTCCTTATTTTCATTTGCAGCTCCGGTATATTTTATATCAGTAAATGCAGCGCCTTTATCAGCAGGAGTTAAAAAGCCCCTGCTTGCCATCTGCACACCGGGAATAGATTTTATTTCATTCAATAATTGTGTACGATGATTAGCTACTGTATCTTCACGCGGTACATCGAAACTCAATACAGCATCTTTCCTGAAACCCATATCACTATTCAACGAATAATTGATCTGCCGACTGACCATAACGGTCGCAATTACAAAAAACTGCGCAATTACAAATTGTGATACCGTTAGTGTTTTTCGTATCCATGCATGTCTTGTTTCATTTCCGCGTACAAATGACTGGCTCTTGAGAACATTTACAGGTTTATATCCTGATAAAATAAATGCGGGATACAGGCCCGAAAGAAAGCTTACGAGCAAAGCCAGTAAAAATAAAAACAGAAAGATATAAGGTTGCTGAAACGGTTGAAATTGTAAGCCGGGAGGTATGAAGTCGGCAAACAAATTAAGCAGCAATGGCGCTAAACAAAATGAAATAACGCATCCGGCAGCGGTCAATAAAAATGTTTCACCCAAAAACTGGAAGATGAGTTGCTTCCTGGAACCGCCCATGGTTTTGCGGATGCCAATTTCTTTAGCCCGATGCGCTGCATTGGCCGTTGTAAGATTGATAAAATTAATGCAGGCAAGCAATAGAAGAAATGCAGCCACTGCAAACAATCCATATAATGTTGGCTTATGCGCTATCCGCTGATCAAAGTCAGCATATAAACTATTAAAATGAACATCGTTTAGAGGTTGCAGGTGAAATGCCATTGTGTTAGCCGCGTCTTTGTTAGCGTCTTTGTTATATTTATTCAGCACGCCGGTTAATTGCTTTTCAACGTTTACAGCGGTGCTGTTCTTTGCCAGTTTTACATACAAGTGCGAATAGCTCATCCAGTCATTCCACATGTTCATCATAAAATCCTGTTGCAGGTGTGTTTGGGAAATGGTTGCCAATGAAATAAACTCAACTCCGTTAAATGAAGTGCGTGCGTTCAAATCTTTTACAACACCTGAAACAGTTGCAGTAAAATCGTCGTTGTACCTTATTTGTTTACCAATTACATCACTAAGACTGATGGAAGGAAAATATTGTTTTACCCTGCTTTCACTCAACACTACATTGAATGGATTTTTTAAAGATGTTTCCGGAGAACCCGTCACCCATTGACAAGGTAGCAACGAAAAATATTGAGGGTTGGTAAAAACAATGTCCGGCTGTTTTTTAAAAACTGCCGGTTGCGATGATCCTTTTCTTTCCACACTAACTTTAGCAGTTGCATCGCCCTGGAACTGCATTACCGGAACCGTTGCTTCAACCCCCGTCACTTCATTTTGTATAGCTGCACCAAGCGGAGCGACCACCGCCGCCGAATGACCTTCATTACCGTTAAATTTAAAATCCATTACAACACGGTAAATTCGCTGCGCATCTTTTTCAACCTTGTCATAGCCAAATTCGTACTGCACAATCAGGAAAATAATAAGCGATGCGCTAATGCCAATAGATAGGCCCAGCACATTTATTGAAGTAAATACTTTGTTACGTGTAAATACTTTAAAAGCGGTTTTAAAATAATTTTTAAACATTGTCGTATAGTTGTAATTTATAAATATTGTTCCATTTACGTTTAGTCTTAATCGTTATATGCCTTTAAAACTCTCAGTCGGCAAAGGCGGCTCGCTTCTCATATTTATTCAGTACGTAATGATTTTACAGGATTGGCCATTGCAGCTTTTATCACATGAAAACTAACGGTACACAATGTTATCAACAATGCTCCTATACCTGCAAAACCGAATATCCACCACGCTATATCAATCCTGTATTCATATTTCTGCAACCACTGATCCATAAAATAGTAAGCCACGGGAATGGCGATAACGAATGCAAGCAGTACAAGCAATACAAATTCCTTCGATAGTAAGGCCCATAAGTTTATAACGGAGGCACCCAATATTTTTCTTACACTAATTTCTTTAATACGTTGTGCGGCAATAAATGATGATAATCCAAATATGCCAAGACAGGAAATAAAAATGGCGAGTATAGCAAAGATTGTTGACAATTTTCCGATGCGTTGTTCCGCAGCAAACTTTCTGCCGTACTCTTCATCTACAAATTTATAATCGAAGAGGCCATCAGGATTTAGTCTTTTGAAAACAGGCTGAATGCGGCTTATCGCTTCTGCAGGGCTCAATTGCGGGTTCAGCCTGATGGTAATAACCGGACCAATTTGGGGAATCATGAAATATATGCTTTGCTGAACAGGCTTGAAAGGAGAATCAGTGAGCATATCTTTAATTACCCCGACTACCCTCAACTTATTATTGTTAAATGTTATTGTTTTACCAACGGGGTCGGCTAAACGCATATATTTTACCGCAGCCTCATTTAAAATTACCGCATTGCTATCTGTTCCAAAACTCCTTGAGAAGTCACGCCCGTCTGCAAACTGCCATCCGACTGTTTTTCCAAAATCATAACTTACAGCCGAAAGCACAAAAGCCATTTTTGCCAGTTTAGGATCTTTACCATCCCATTCAATTCTGTCATCAAAGTAATTATTCTCTGTCGTGGCGCTCGAAGACTCCGCAATTTCAATTGCACCGCCGGATGCAAGCACTTCCTTACGCAGAACATCATTTTTTCCATTCAGATCCACTGTATTCATATTGAAGCGGATCAATCCATTTCTATTATAACCGATAGGCCGGTTTTGTGCATGCTGAACCTGTCGATATACGACTATCGTTCCAATAATCAGGATAATTGATACCGTAAACTGAAGCGCCACCATTACCCTGCGGGGAATAGCTGCCGACTTGCCTGCACGAAAAGTTCCCTTCAACACTTTCACAGGCCGGAATGATGAAAGATACACGGCCGGGTAACTTCCGGAGAGCAATGACGTAATGATGATGAACAGGATGGAAATGATCCAAAATGCAGCGGTATTAAATGGGAACTTTATTTCCTTATTAGCTATTTGATTGAATCCATCTAAACTTAATAATACAATTCCAATGCTCAGTACGTAAGCAATACATACAATTAAAAAAGATTCACTCAGAAATTGTTTTGCTATCTGGCTTCTTAACGAACCAATCGTTTTACGAATGCCTACTTCCTTTGCTCTTTTTTCAGACCGGGCTGTACTTAAATTCATGAAATTGATACAAGCGAGCAATAATACAAATATGCCAATCATGCCAAACAACCACACCATTTGAATTTGTCCTCCCGCCTGTACGCCGTTTTTCCATTCGGACCTCAGGTGCCAGTCCTTCATGGGATGTAAGAAAAGAGCAACATTATCACCTGCCGTTTTTGGCCGGCCGCTTTTTATCCGGTTCCTGTAAACTTCTTTGATAGCGCCGGATATCTTTTTCATTGAAACACCGTTATGCACCTGTGCAAAAACCAGGAAGGAACTATTGTCCCAGTTATCCAGGTTATTTTTCACGTTATCATTTATGCTTACCAGCAAACTAAACGGGCAGAAAAAACTTACGTTTTGAAATCTTGAGTCGGACGGAAAATCTTCGAATACGCCTGCAATTTTTACCGGTATCGTATTACTTAGTTTCAAGACTTTTCCCGTTGGGTCTGAATCTCCAAAAAGAGCAGCAGCAAGAGATTTATTTAAGAGAATGGTATTAGGATCATTAAAACCGGCTCCCGATCCTTCGAGCATTTTAAATGTAAAGATTTTGAGAAACCCCGGTTCTACGTACATGCCAGACCGTGAGAATTGCCTGTCATCCAAAACAACCATTTGTTCATTGCTTTCCGATGCCAGCGCTACCTGTTTGAAATAATTATCATAATTCGTTCTTAACTCAGCTGCAAGCGGAATAGGAAAATGATTACTATTGTCTGACACAAACGCTTCTCCATTTGTTGTTTCTTTTCTTGCAAGCTGTGCTATGCTATCATAATTCTTATTATACTTATCAAATGACAGCTCGTCCCAAATCCATAACCCGATCAGCATCGCTACGGCCATGCCAACCGCGAGGCCACCGATATTAATAAACGATGTAATCTTATTCCTTGTAAGACTTCGCCACGCTATTTTGAAATAATTTTCTATCATGGGTAATGTTTTATATGGTTTTTAAAATTGAAAAATCTATAAGGGCATTATTTATTCAGTACGCAACGATTTGACAGGGTTAGCCATGGCAGCCTTAATTGCCTGGAAGCTCACTGTGATCAATGTAATGGTTATTGCCGCAAGCACCACTACAACAAAAACTTCAATATTTATGGTGGTCTTGTATTGATAATCTTTCAGCCATTCGTTCATGAAATACCAACCTACAGGAATTGCGATTGCGCAGGACAACAAAACAAGTATCAGAAAATCTCTTGAAAGCAATTGCCACAAGTTAAACACGCTTGCGCCAAGCACTTTTCGCACTCCTATTTCTTTTATTCTTTGTTCTGCAGTGAATGATGCGAGGCCAAAAAGCCCAAGGCATGAAATGAAAATTGCCAGTACGGCAATGATTGCAGCGAGATTGCCTACCAGTTCTTCATAATTAAATTTCTTCGCATATTCTTCATCGGCGAAACGATATTCAAAAGGAAAAGCGGGATTGTATTTATCAAAAACCGGCTTCATTAATGCAATAGCCTTCGATGCAGACATATTCGGGTTTAGCCGGACGTCCACATTGCTTACCCAGTCTTTATTAAAAACTATTGTGAGTGGAGAAATGGGGCGATAAGGTGATTCCATTTGAATGTCAGGTATTACTCCAATAACAGTCATAGGTCTGTCGTTCCATTTTAATCTTTCACCTACCGGGTTTTTTAGCCGCATGCGTTTTACTGCTGCTTCATTTAAAATAACTGAATTAGAATCTGCAAAATCTCTTGAAAAATCTCTGCCTTCTAATAATTTTATACCTAACGTTTTCGCATAATCGTAGGTGGTGGTGATGGTTGAGAATATTACCGATTTTTCGACAGGCTGACTTCCTTTCCATTCCCATCCGTTATTATTGCTTTGAATATCTGTAGGAGGGGAATTGCTTTGGCATATTGAAACGGCTGCACCTGAACTTAACAATTCCTGGCGAAGCGATTCAAAATGTTTAGCGATATCATCAGACCAATCTACCGAAATCAATCCCTTATTATTAAATCCAATGGGCCTGTTCTTTCCATATTGTATTTGCTGATAAACGATGATAGTTCCAATCATTAGAATCACTGAACTTGCAAACTGAAGTACTACCAATATTTTGCGTGGTATTGAACTGCTTTTACCTGCTTTTAAATTTCCTTTCAGCACTCGTACAGGATTAAAAGAAGAAAGATAAAAAGCAGGATAACTACCCGCAAGCAGGCCCGTAATAACTGTGAATAAAATCATGATGACCCAAAAAAAAGGTTTAGCCACTTGCAGGTTCATATCCTTATTGGTGAGTTTATTAAAATATGGCAGGGCAATGAACACAAGACCCAGCGCTAGCAAAAATGCAAATGCAGACATCAGTACCGACTCGCTTAAAAACTGATTGATGAGTTGTTTTCTTCCGGAGCCGACTGCTTTGCGAACACCAACTTCCCTGGCTCTTTTTTCAGAACGTGCAGTGCTTAAGTTCATGAAGTTGATACAGGCGATCAACAAAACTATAAGACCTAAAATGCCGAACATCCTGACATATTTTATAAAACCGCCAGTGTTTTTGCCATTTTCAAAATTGCTGTACAATCTCCATTTCGACATTGGATGAATAAATACTTGCGGTTTAATATGCTTTAATGTATTCTCATCTGTAAAATGAGAAATAACAACATTTTTTATTTTTGCGTCTATGCTTGCAGGCTTAGCATTGTTCGATAATTGTATGAATATTTGCCAGGAATTATTTCCCCAATTTGTTTTGTGATATTGCTTTACCCACGAATAAATACTTTCCTGCAACTGAAAAGGAATTAAATAATCAAATGTCAGCGAGCTGTTTTTAGGTTGCTTGTCAACAACCGCTGTTACCTTCAGGTCAGTTTGATTATCCAGCTTCACGATTTTCCCGATTGGGTCCCCGCTCCCAAAAAGTATTTTGGCCGTTTCTTTTGTTAATACAATTGAGTAAAGGTCATGCAGAGGATCTTTATCACCCTCCAATGTATTAAGCGAAAACATAGCCACAGCTTCTTTGCCGATAAAATGTCCGAACCTGCTGATCTTTTTCTCGCCGTAGACCAATGAATGTCTTTGACCCCAATCGCACATGGCCACAGCTTTGAAATCGGGAAATTTATTTTTGAGTTCTTCACCCAATGGATAAGGCAAGGCTTGTTGTGAACCACGAACGCCGTCAAATGTTTGGTTCATCATTACCTGGTAAATAGTATCGTAATTTTTAAAATGCTTGTTGGCCGAAACTTCATCATATATCCATAAGCCAATAATCATCGCGACTGCCATACCCGTGGCTAACCCGAGGATATTAATAATAGAATAAGTTTTATTCTTTATAATATTGCGCCATGCAGTTTTTAAATAATTTTTAAACATAGTTTTTATTTTAGCGTGTAATCATTTACGTTATATGATAGTATTTATTCGGTTCGTAAACTTTTTACCGGATTTGCTATCGCTGCTTTTATTGCCTGGAAGCTTACTGTGGCTAACGCAATTACAATAGAAGCAACTCCGCCAATTATAAAAATCCACCAACTTATATCTATCCGGTAAACATAATCCTGCAACCATTTTTGCATAAACCACCATGCAATGGGAGAAGCAATTAAAAATGCAATTGAAATAAGTATGACAAATTCTTTTGAAAATAAATAAACGATATTGCCTGCAGTAGCGCCAAGTACTTTACGAATGCCAACTTCTTTTATCCGCTGCACTGCCATGAATGAGGCTAAACCATACAACCCAAGACAGCTAAGGAATATGGCGATGGCTGCAAAAATTTTATACAACTGCGATAACTGGTTTTCCTGTTTGTAAAAGCTCGCAACTTTATCATCCAAAAACTTGTATTCATAAACAAAATTTGGAAATGTTTGCTCGCATATTGTTTTAACAGATTGCAGGGTGGAAGAAATGTTTTTTGTTTCAAGTTTTATTCCCGCCTGGCTGTACATGGTGACGTTTGTGGTAACAAGCAATGGTGCAAGATCATTGCGAAAAGACCTGTCATTAAAATCCTTGAGCACACCAACGACGGGGCATTTTATACGATCACTCCATATGCTTATTTCTTTGTTCAATATATCCTCCGGATTTTTAATTCCTAAACTTTTCACGAGTGATTCATTCACTAAAAATTCTCTTGTCATTTTAGACGGCTGTAAATTTCTTCCGGCTATCAGTTGTAATTTATAAGTTGGCACATAGCCGGTATCGGCGAATTTGGTAATAACTTTAAAGTCCGCTTCTTTAGTTGCATGGTCAAATTTGAATGTGCTCCAGGTATCATTACCATCTTCAACCGGTGTGTTGGAACTGAAGCTTACTGCCTGCACGCCATTTACCTGCAATAACTTGTTCTTTAAATAATCCAGCCTGCTGATGCGAAGACTATCGACACGGAAAGGAACATTTATAATGGCATCTTTATCGAAGCCTAACGGTTGATTCATAAAATAATTCATTTGCTGTACAATGATGAGCGTTCCGATGATGAGTGCCTGCGCAATGATGAATTGAAACACTACCAATCCTCTTCTTAATGAAATTCCCTTTACAGTATTTGCTGTGAGCTTACTCTTTAAAGCATTAACAGGATTGAAGCGTGATAAAACAATAGAAGGATAAAAACCGGCAAGTGCGGTTACAACAATTGTTACAGTAAAAAGAAATAAAATAACTGCAGGATTACTTAGTATGTTGAATGAAAGCGAAAGCTCTAAAAGTTGATTTACATACGGCAATGCAAGAACTGTAATACCTGCTGCAAGCATTACAGCAATTATAACTATCAAAAATGTTTCAACGATAAACTGGATTCGCAACTGAGATTTATTACTCCCCAAAACTTTTCTTACGCCAACCTCCTTTGCACGATTAACCGCTTGCGCAGTGGAGAGGTTGATAAAGTTTACGCAGGCAATTAACAGGATGAATGCCGCAATCAGCCACAATACATTGAGCAGTTCCTGGCTGATTGCTTTGTTGCTGTAATTACCTGTTTGTGTATCATAATGCACCGCACTTAATGGTTGTACAATATGACTATCCTTATTTTCAGGCGATTGAACTTTTCGTGAATATGCTCTTAGCTGCTGATTAAAATTATCAACAGAAACATTCGGCGGCAACAAAATATAGCAACCAAAACCAGGCATTTGTTCTATCCTCCCAATCGGTGGATGTTGCCATAAGACTTCCGGTAAAACCTGTTCCATAAGCCACAACAAGTTTTAGCTGAAAGTCGGTATTTGCAGGTATGGTTGCAAGAATACCTGACACTTTCAATACTTCAGTGCCATGCTCGAACATATAGCCGCCATACTTCCAGTTTAATGGTTTTGCCCGTTGCTGTTTTCCAGTCACCAAAATATTTTTCTGCAATCTCTTTTGTAAGCAATACATTGTTCGGTTCTTTTAATGATTCATACGAACCTGCAAGCAGAGGGAAATCAAATATTTTAAAGAATGAAGGCGTTGTAAAAAATACACCTTTGTCTTCTTTAAAATGTCTTTACTGTGTGTTCCGTTATCGTCAGGTATCAGCAATTGATCATCATGGCTTGCAAAAATCGGGGCTACTTGTTCTATTTGAGGGAAAGCCGTTTTCAATCCTGTGGGCATTGGAAAAGGAACATCTTTCCCATAAGTAATATTTGCATGCCTCTGCATGATGATATTCGGTTAACACACGATAGATGCGATCTTTCTTTGAGTGAAAATTATCGAAGCTTGTTTGAAATTGTATAATGATAAAGATCATCATGCAAACGGCAATACCAACAGCCAATCCGGCGATGTTGATAATAGTGTAATTTCTGTTGCGGGTTAAACTTCTGAATGCGGTTTTGAAATAATTTTTAAACATAATAAATATTTTATTCAGTTCTTAAACTTTTCACCGGGTTTGCCATAGCCGTTTTCATGGTATTTAAACTGACAACCAGTAAGGCAAGCAATAACACCGATACCCACAACAAAAAACAGCCATATATTGATGCTGACATGGTATGCATAGTTATCAAGCCAGTTATGCATTAAATACCACGTTAACGGCGTAGCGATCACAAATGCGATCAGTACCAGCCGAAGAAATTCTTTTGAAACAAGTAAGAGTAATTGCTGAACCGAAGCGCCGAGCACTTTTCTTATCCCTATTTCACGCACCCTTCTTTCTATGCTGAATGAAGCAAGGCCTGCCAGCCCGATGCAGCAAAGAAATATGGCCAGCGCAGCAAAAAGATTAGTGATCCTGCTGATCAGTTCTTCTGTAATAAATTTTTTTCCGAATTCCTTGTCGGCAAACTGGTATTCGAAAGGAAAAGCAGGATTATACTTTTTAAAAATAGTTTCAATAGAACCAAGCGCTTTTTGCGGCTGCACATGATTGTTCAGCCGGACACTTATGATATTGGCATAGCCAGGATAAGATATTGCCATCATTGGATCAACGGGCTTATACGGGGACTCCATCACAACATTGTCCATAATCCCTGTCACCGTGTAGTTTTTACCGTTATAACTCATTTTCATCCCAAGCGGATTTTTCAAACCCATGGCATTGATAGCAGCTTTGTTTAACAACATCACAGATGAATCTGAAGGCAGGCCGGAAAAATCTTTACCGGCCAGTAGTTTTATACCCATTGTTTTTATAAAGTCCGCTTCAGCGCTCATACCCGAAAAATTGATATGGGCATTTTCGGGTTTACCTTCCCAATCAGGCCCGGGATTTCTCCACCATATTTCAGTGATCGGGGAAGAAGTGCGGGTCACTGCATTGACCATTCCTGTTTTCAGTAATTCGTCTTTTATGATCGTATAATTTTTTTGCGTAGCATCGGTGACCGGCATCATAATCAGGTTATCCGGATTATAACCGAGGTCCCGGTCTTTTACATGCTGTATCTGCCGGTAAATGATCACCGTGGCAGATATCAATAATATAGAGATTACAAATTGTGCCACGACCAGCACATGTCTTGGCACGACTGATTTCTTGCCCGCCAGCCGTGTGCCTTTCAAAACTTTTACCGGGTTGAAAGAGGAAAGGTATAATGCCGGGTAGCTGCCTGCAACAATACCGGTAAATAAAATGATAGCAACTGATCCTATCCAGAAAAATGGCTGGGCAAGGTCGAGCACCAGGTGATGACCGACCAGACTATTAAAAGAGGGTAATAAGAGATATACAGCAATAACAGAAATAACAAACGCAACAAGCGCCAATGATATGGATTCAAAAAAGAATTGAAGAATTAATTGCCTTCTTTCCTGAACCCAGCGTTTTCCGTATGCCCACTTCTTTTGCTCTTTTTTCTGAACGGGCCGTGGAAAGGTTCATAAAATTGACACAGGCGATCAGCAGTATGATGATGCCGATGATCGAAAATAAACGTACATATTCAATCATTCCACCGGCATTCTTCCCGTTCTTAAAATCACTGTAGAGATGCCATTTATTCATCGGGAAAGCAAAATAAGTGCTGGTATTGTCCCCGGAGGAATGTTGTTTTATTACAGTCATTGATACTTTTATTCAGCCGTGCTATATCTGCGCCGTGCTGTCGTTTGCAAATAAACATTCCATGAAGAATTTGTCCATTCACTCATGTTTTTTTTCACGCCTTCAAGTGAATAATCATAAGGAATAATATAATCAAACTGCATGGTAGAGTTATCGGGTATATCTTTTACCAGTGCTGTCACTTTAAAATTTATGTTATCATCATATCTTACCACTTTATTTATTGGGTCTTCATTGCCGAATAAAGCCCTCGCTAAGGATTCGGTCAATACAATGGATGTAGGATCAGCGATAGCTGTTGCCGGATTACCGCGAACAAAATCCCAGGAAAACATTTCAAAAAAATGACCGCCAACTGTGTATCCGTTCTTTTTAAGTTTTTTATCGCCGATACTTAATACATGCGGCTCCTGTGCCGATGTAACAACAGCATTTTCAATTTGCGGGTAGCCGGCAGCGAGAGCAGGCGCCAGCGGAAAGACCATGGAATTATCAGTGAGCACATCGTTGTTAAAATGACGGTTAGCCATTACCTGGTAAATATTCCGGTAGTTTTTATGAAACTTATCATAAGCAAGTTCATGCTGCACCCATAAAAGGATAAGCATGGTGCAGGTCATACCAATGACCAATCCAAGAATATTGGTCAATGTAAACCCTTTTGTGGCTGTTAAATTTCTAAAAGCGATCTTGAAATAATTTTTTATCATGGCTTTTATTTTTACTGTTATTTTTTATTCTGTTCTCAAACTTTTCACCGGGTTCATAAGCGCTGCTTTGATGGCTTTAAAACTTATAGTTACTAAAGCAATCAATAAAGCAATAAAGCCTGCTGCAACAAACATCCACCATTCAATATGGATGCGATAAGCAAAATCGATTAACCATTTGTCCATAAAATACCACGACAAAGGAGTTGCAATAAGAACCGCTATTAATACAAGCTTCACAAAATCTTTTGAAAGCAAACCGACAATGCCGGGAACACCTGCACCAAGCACTTTGCGAATACCAATCTCCTTTACTTTACGCTCTACAACAAATACAGAAAGGCCGAACAAACCAAGGCATGCAATAACCAGTGATAGTCCTGCAAAAACATAAAACACAGTTTGCATTTTTTGCTCATTGTTGTATTGTTCTTTTATACGATCATCAACAAAAGAATATTCAAGTGGAACTGCCGGGGCTAAATTTTTCCAGGTTTTTTTTATAAAACCGAGTGCTTCATTGATATGCCTGGCATCAATCTTTAAAGAAATTTCAGAGCCTTGCTTCGCATACCCAATACGTAAAGCTTCAACGGGTTTATGAAGCGCTTCAAAATTGAAATCCTTTACAACGCCTACGACATAACGGGCAGCTTTTCCCGTGTCAAATCTTTTACCAATTGCATTCTCAGGGTTCTTCCAGCCAAACGTTCTAACGGCCGCTTCATTTACAATAACTGCTTTTGTTGTATCAGTAGGAAAGTCTTTCGAAAAAAATCTTCCTGCAGCGAGCTTCATGCCGTATGTATTGAAGTAGTCTGCGTCAACATTCATTGTATAACAGCTCGTGGATATTTCATTACCATTGATGTCCTGCGTGGTTGTCCATCCGTTGCCAAGGCCGCCTACAACATTTGCGCTATGCCGGCTAACATTTAAAATATATGGACTTGATAAAAATTCATTTCTTATAGAACTATATTTTGCAGCCACATTGTTATCACCATAAAAATTTATGTCAACAACCGCATTGCTGTTAAACCCAAGCGATTTATTTTCTATAAAATTCATTTGCTTTGAAATGATGAGAATAGATGCCACCAATGCAATGGTTATTGTAAACTGAAAAACTACCAGGCCTTTTCTTATAGTATCTCCACGAAGACTATGCATAAAACTTCCTTTCAAAGCTATCGCCGGGCGAAATGAAGAAAGGACTGACGCAGGATAAATACCTGATAAAACAGATATGATAACTATAAAACCAAAAATGAGAGCAACGTTGCTGAGGCTGACAGGAAAAGAATAAGGCAGCTGGCCTATCCAGTTAGAAAATAAAGGCAACAGCATTTTAAATAATACCGTTCCCGCCAAAACAGCAAAAGAAGAAATGATTAAAGTTTCTGTAAAAAATTGTTTTATAAGTTGAGACTTTGTTGCACCAACCACCTTTCTTACAGAAGTTTCTTTTGCTCTTTTGATGGCGCCTGCTGTAGTGAGATTGACATAGTTGATGCAGGCAAGCAACAAAACAATTAATCCTACAATGCCGAAAATATTTACTCTTGAAAGACTTCCGTTATTTCGGGAATCATATCGCAGATTTGATTTAAGGTGTATATCTCCGATTGGCTGCAGAAAATAATGATAAGACATTTTATTTTCTTTCCAATCCTTCTCTGAAAATTTAGCTACTATTTTATTAATGTCATTCTCAGCTACTTTCCATCGCGAAGGATCTCTTAATTGAATATAAGTAAGTGGCCAACCTCCAACCCAAAAATTATCTATATCAAAATTGTACTGCTCTACGAATTGTTTTCTTTTGAATGATGCCGGTACGAGGAAATCAAACTGGATTTGCGAATTCACCGGAGCATTTTGAGCAACGGCACTAACGGTCATTGGATTCTTATCATCAAGCAGCAACGTTTTCCCAATAGGGTTATCATTGCCAAAATATTTTTTCGCCATCTTTTCCGTGAGCACAATACGATCAGGAGACCCAAGACATTGTTGAACATTTCCCTGTAACAGTTTGAATCCAAAAAAACTGAAGAAGTTAGAATCAACTGTAATAGCATTTGATTCTATAAATTGATTGTCGCCATATTTAATTTTATATTCATCATTAAACACGCGGCATGCAGCCACAATAGAAGGTAGTTGTTTTGGAAGTTGAACGCCTAATGCAGGCCCGCTCGGCGCCTGCGAAAAAGTTTCGCTTTCACTTTTGAATGTATTCGAAACCCTGAATATTGATTTGGCATTTGGATGAAAATCATCAAAGCTTAATTCACGTTGCAGCCAAACGATCATGAATAAACAAACAGCCACGCCAATGGCAAGCCCTGTAATATTGAGAACAGACAGTAGCTTATTTCTTGAAAGATTTCGCCATGCGGTAAGAAAAAAATTTTTGATCATAAAATTTTGTTTGTGCTAATAACTATTAGCTGTTAGCTGATCCTTATTCCGTTCTTAAACTTTTAACGGGGTTGGCAATTGCTGCTTTTACCGACTGAAAGCCAACAGCGACGAATGCAATTCCTACAATTACGGCGAAAGGCACTACAAAATATGTCCAGTGCAGATCAACCCTGAACGCATATCCTTGCAGCCAGTCCGATGTCATTAACCACGCCAATGGAGCGGCAACTAAAAAAGCAATGATCAACAAGTAAATGAACTCACGGTATAACAGATTCAGGATTGTTCCAACAGAGGCGCCCAATACTTTTCGGATACCAATTTCTTTTGTGCGCTGAAGCGTTGTGAAAGATGCAAGGCCAAACAGCCCAAGGCATGCAATTAAGATTGCAAGACAGGTAAATAAGGTGAATACCTGCCCGAAACGCTGATCAGCTTTATATTGATCATTGAAATGATCATCAAGGAAAAAATATTCAAATGTGTTGCCGGGAAAATATTTATTCCATGCTGCTCTCGCCACGCTAATCACCTGCTTTGCTTTCGCCGTATTTACTTTAATAGAAACCGGGCCGTTAATATCGGGGATCAATCTAAAAATGAGTGCATCATAATTTTCATGCAACGATTGCTGATGAAAATTTTCCGTTACACCAATAATCGTATATCTTCTTCCCCAGAAATCAATTCGTTGATTCAGCGCCTCATCGGGTTTATTAAAACCTAATAATTCTACAGCCTTTCTTGTAAACATTATTGCGCTGTCGTCGGAACCAAAATCTTTTGAAAACAAACGCCCTGCAATTAATTTCAGGCCGTATGTTTTCATGTAATCGTAATCAATACCAATTACGCGATATTGTTTTTGCTTTGACTCATCCTGGCCTACAAGCTTTATTCCTCCCGCATTCCAACCAACAGCTTCACCCGGCACGTTAGTGGAAACTGCAATACTCTTCACCGAAGTTTGCTGACTTAACTCGTTTTTAAATGCCGTCTTCTTTTTAAGGAAAGTGGAATCTGTGCCAACTGTTGGTGGTGATATTACCAATGTTTGATCAATGTTAACGCCCAACGATTGTTTCCGCATAAACTGTATTTGTTTATAAACGGTAACCGTTCCAATCAACAAAAAGAGGGAGGCCGCAAATTGGAATACTACTAATGACTTGCGCAACAAAGCGCTTTGCCTGGTGCCGCCCATCTTTCCTTTTAAAACTTCTACCGGCTTAAAGCCGGATAATATAAACGCAGGATACAGTCCGGAAAAAAATACACCAACAATAAATAACGCAGCCAGATCAAGCCAAAAACTACTTGCTTTAAATAATGAAACTGAGAGGTCCTCGCCCGATAGTGTATTGAAACCCGGAATCGCAAGTAAAACAATCAACAATGCTATTGCTAATGCGATTCCATTTATCAATGCTGATTCAGAAAGAAACTGAATCAACAAGTTGCCTTCGTTGCGAGCCAATTGCCTTACGCACGCCAACTTCTCTTGCACGGGTTATCGCTCTTGCAGTGGCAAGATTAATATAGTTAACCCAGGCAATAATCACGATGAAAAATGCAATGCCTAACAACAGGTATACCGTTTTACCTTCCGTTGTTTCACCGGGCTCCATCATGTAATGCGATGAAAGATGAATATCTTTTAATGGTTGAAGATTGTAGGTAACAGCGGAATTATATTTCTTCATGTCTGCTCCAACAAACTTTTCAACGATAGGAGGAAATTTTTTTTCTACGGTTTTAGGATCGGCATTTTTTCTTAAGAGTAAATAGGTTAAACATCCGTCCCACTCCCAGGCTGTTTCAGGACCGTTACCGGTGGAATCACTGTTCCATTTTACAAATGTCGCATACGAAAGAAGCACATCTGGTTTGATCTGCGTATTGCCGGGTGCATCTTTATAAACTGCGGTAATAACATAATTGTCCTGACGATTCAGTTCTAATTTTTTGCCAATAACATCCGTAGTTCCATAAATTTTTTTTGCAGTAGTTGCTGAAACCGCTGCTGTAAAAGGTTCTTTTAATGCAGTGTTTTTATCGCCCGCAATTAAAGGATAAGTAAATATCTTGAAGAATGAAGTGCTTGCAAAAAACACCTTTTCTATTTTCAAAGGCTGATTCTGAATATCGGTTGTAACCTTTCCATTTTGAACCAGTTTTACGTAATCTTCAACTTCGGGGATAGCGTCTTTAAATGCGTTGCCCACCCCAAAAGCGCCGGCGGCCCACTGCGTACTAAGTTTTCCATTGTCGTACCTGTCTTGTTCTATGCGGTAGATCCGGCTTTTATTAACCTGGAAATTCTCCCAACTTAATTGGAAAGAAACGTATTGTAAAATGATAAGACACGTTGCAATGCCAATTGACAGTCCAAGAATATTAATTGCTGAATACACTTTGTGACGCTTTACATTGCGCCATGCTATTTTGAAATAGTTTTTAAACATATATTTTGTTTTAGCGTATACTCATCTACGTTACCTCGTCATATTTATTCCGTTCTCAAACTCTTTACCGGGTTTGCTATTGCTGCTTTTATTGCCTGGAAGCTTACTGTTAATATTGTTACCACAAAGGCCCCGGCTCCGGAAATAACAAATACCCACCACGATATATCTGTTCTGTAATCATATTGCTGTATCCAACGATCCAAATAATACCAGGCTAACGGTATGGCAATAAAGCATGAAATAATAACCAGCAACGCAAACTCACGGGATAGCATTTTCCATAAATTAAATACTGATGCGCCTAACACTTTGCGCACACCAATTTCTTTTTTGCGCTGTTCGGCAACAAATGATGCAAGCCCAAACAATCCAAGGCATGAAATAAATATAGCCAGGATGGTAAAGAAAGTTGCGAGGTTACCTATACGTTGTTCATCAGAAAATTTCTGTGCATAATCTTCATCATTGAAAGTATAATCGAATGGTGCGCTGGGATTGTATTTTTTAAACACAGCCTGTATTTTACTTAATGCACCACGAACAGGAGTTCCTGGCTTTATACTCACCGTTATTATATTTGCCCAATCAGGGTTATAGAAAAAAACAGTTGGCTTCACGGGCTCATACGGCGATTCCATAATCATATCTTTTATAACACCAATAACCTTATAGTTTTTATCATTGAACTGAATAGTCTGACCAACAATATCCTGTTTCATACCTACCTGCTTCACCCCGGATTCGTTTAATATCATCGCCAGGCTATCGGTTGCAAAGTCTTTAGAGAAATCGCGTCCTTCTTTTATTTTCCATCCAATGGTTTTACCGAAATCCCTTGTTACCGCAATGGTTCCAAAAACGGGAAGTGTGTTAGGATCTTTCCCTTGCCAGTTAAAACCAATCTGGTTCGACCATACACCTGTCGTTGGACTTGAAGATTCAGCCATGTCGTCAACTACTCCGGTACTCAGCAAATCATTTCTTATGGCATCGTAATGTCCATACAAATCAGGTGTTGACATATTAATAGAGATCAGCCCTTCACTCTTATAATTAACAGGCCGGTTTTTGGCATACTGAATTTGTTTAAAAACAATGATAGTTCCTATAATTAGCGCAATGGAAAAAGTAAATTGAATTACTACTAATATTTTGCGGGGCAACGAAGCAAATCTTCCCGCACGAAATGTTCCTTTCAATACTTTGATGGGTTCGAATTTGGAAAGGTAAAATGCCGGATAGCTGCCCGAAACTATGCCTGTTATAAAAGTGAAAACCAATATTAGGGACCAAAAAATACCATTATCCCAGGGCAGGCTGATATCTTTGTCTGCCAGTTTATTGAACAAAGGCATCAGCAGAATTACCAGTAATATAGAAAGTACAAGCGAAACGAATGCTACCAAAACAGATTCGCTCAGGAATTGGCTGATCAATTGCTTTCGCTCAGAGCCTACAGTTTTGCGAATGCCAACTTCCTTCGCTCTTTTTTCGCTTCTTGCTGTTGAGAGATTCATAAAGTTGATGCAGGCAAGCAGCAAAACAAAAACACCAATAATCGAAAAGAGCCAGATAAATTGAATACGGCCTCCCGTCGCTTTACCATTTTTAAATTCGCTGAAAAGCCTCCATTTATCCATCGGCTGCAATACCAATTCTTCTTTGCCGTCTGTGGCCGCATTCTTATGCACCATAGACGCCATTTTAATCTTGCCGGATACTTTATCAATATTTTCATTATTGTTTACCTCTGCAAAAGCCTGCCATGAATGGTTGTTCCATTGTGTTGCGGCATTTTTAAGCCAGTCTTCCGTAGTGATGTATTTTTTCCAGGGAAGAAATAATTTTGAATTATATAAAGTGGTATTGCGTGGAAGATCTTCAAAAACACCGGCAACTTTAAAGTCCATTTTATTATCAAACTTTACGGTTTTATTAATGGGATTGGCAGTGCCAAATAATGCCTTTGCCATAGACGCATTTAGCAGGACAGACGAAGGATCGCTGAGTGCATTGATGTTACCTGCTTTCATTTTAAGAGAAAACATTGAAGGGAAATTCGCCTCGACCCACATACCCTGCCCTGTAATTTTTGTTTCGCCCACAGCAAGTACATGACCAAAATTCCAGGATGCCATAGATACATTTTTGAAATCACTGGCATATTTTGTCCTCAGTTCCTCACCGAGCGGCATAGCCACAGCCTGCCCTGTTTCCGCTTTATTTTTATCATCAAAAAATGTTGTCATTATTTGGGCAAGATGCCGGTGATTGGTGTGATAATCATTGAATGTAACCTCATCCCAAATCCATAGCGCTATCAGTAACGCAACTGCCATTCCTGTTGCAAGCCCGAGAATATTAATAACCGAGTAAATTTTGTTTTTGATAAGATTGCGCCACGCGATTTTGAAATAATTTTTGAACATAGATATTTATTTATTTTCATTTAGTGGTTACCGTTAGTATTCACAATCAATTCAGTTCCTAATCCCGGCCGCCGTGCTTTGCACATCTTTGCAGTTCACTCAACGGTGTAAAAAATATTGCTGCATCGTCCGGTGTTTTGAAATAATTTTTTAGCATCTATTTAATTATTATTATCGTCTAATTGTAATCGTTAGTAATACTTATTTACACTGTTCACAAACCTGCATGTTCTTTACTTCTTATTATTCATTCAGCACGCAACGATTGTACAGGGTTGGCAATCGCAGCTTTAATTGCCTGGAAGCTGAGTGTAACAAATGCGATGAGCAATGCTATGGCGCCTGCCAGCAGAAACATCCACCATTGAATGGAAATCCGGTAAGCAAAATCCTGCAGCCAGCGGTTCATCACCAACCAGCAAACAGGAATGGAAATGAGCAGTGAAATGAATACAAGCTTCAGCAAACTGCCTGTTAACATGCCCACAAGATTTTGCACCGTAGCGCCGAGTACTTTTCGAATACCAATTTCTTTTACACGCTGTTGCACAGTAAAAGCAATAAGTCCAAATAAACCAAGGCACGCAATGCAGATGGTAAGGATAGTGAATGACAACAACAATTCTCCCTGTTTCTCTTCTGATGCATATTGAGCAGCAAAGTTTTTGTCAAGAAAGTGGTATTCAAATGGCGACTCGCGGTCATACTTTCTAAATGTTTGTTCCAGGAAATGTAAAGTTCCCGGAATATTTTGATTGCTTATTCTGACGTAGATATTATCCTTGTCAATAGCAGTTTGTGGTAAGCTCAGAATCATCGGTTCTATCTTGTGTTGCAGGGAATAAATATGAAAATCATTCGTTACGCCTATTATTTGTGAAAAGTTAACGTTCCCGTTTGAATCTGCTCCCCGCGATATGCGTTTACCCACTCCGTTAGTCCATCCTTGTTTAGCTAAAAATGCCTGGTTTACTATTACACTGCTGCTATCGGTGAACATTGCCCGTGAAAAATTGCGGCCCTCTTTCATTTTTATTTGCATCGCCGGAATAAAATCTTCGTCTATGCTTAAAGCAAATGCAAGGTTACTATGCGGATCAGGAACGCCATTCTTGTCCACGCTGTAATCCTGCATTCCAATATCATTATTACCTATAGGGTTACCCGCCGACGCGACAGCCTGCACGTTCGGATTTTGCAAAAGAGCTGCCCGAAAAGCTTCTATATGTTTTCTTAACGGCCGCGAATCAAGATGAAAGGTGAGCACCTGTTTTTTGTTAAAGCCCAGATCTTTTTGCGATACATAATTAAGCTGGCGATAAATAATAATAGAAGCTGCTATCATTATTACAGCCACGGTAAATTGAAACACTACAAGAGACTTGCGAAAAATTACCTGTGAATGAAGACTTCCCACCTGGTTTTTCAGGGCTGTTATTGTTTTAAAGCCCGATAAAAATATGGCAGGATACAGGCCGCCGATGAGAGATGCAATTAATGAAAAGATTAATAAATAACCTATAGTTGCTAATTGTCCGAAGTACCATGGAGACAGGTGCTTTCCGGTAAGGTTATTAAAGAGGGGCATTATCAGTGCAGCCAGGAAAATGCTTAATACTGCAGCGAGAATTATAACCAAAAAAGATTCAGTAAGAAACTGGGTAATAAGGTTTTTGCGGGACGATCCGATAATTTTTCTTACAGCCACCTCACGAAGCCGCACTGATGCCCTGGCCGTAGTTATATTTATATAATTTATAAATGCTATAATTAAAATAAGCATTCCCACAATTGATAAAATATAGAGATATTTTATATCACGGTTATCACCTAATTCATAACTGAGATGAGAATGTAAATGAATAGAAGTTAATGGCTGCAGTTCGATTGAATAGTTAATATCGCCGCTGTTTTTTGTAAAATATTTTTTTATAAAAGCCGGCATTTTAGATCTAACAGAACTTACGTCAGCATCCTTCTTTAACAACAGGTAAGTGTAAATGCTGAAATTATTCCAATCACCTGTATAGTTTTCGGGCATAGCACGGAGCGCATCAAAAGTAAAATGAGAATTTTCGGGCACATCTTCTATAACAGCAGTTACAAGGGTCGGTGAATTGTTATCGAAGTACACCGTTTTGTTGACAGCATCTTCTCCATTGCCAAACAATTTTTCTGCAAGGCTTTTTGTGAGAACAACAGAACCCGGTTTTGCAAGGGGATTCAGACGATCACCGGTAATAAACCGATAAGTAAATATTTTAAAGAAAGAAGGATCTGTAAAAAAAACAGCATCGTCTTTTAATTTTTTATCTTTATAACTGATGATGCCGCCGCCTTCTGCGTCTATCCTGGCGGTTTGTTCAACTTCAGGAAAATCATTTTTTAACGCTGCAGCCGTAGGTGCCGAAGTACCCGTTACATCAAACTTGTCTTCCTGCCATCTCCCATGCGATGCAAGGCGATAGATACGGTCCGCATTTTTATTATACCTGTCATAACTAAGTTCTTGAGAAATAAAAAGTGCAATAAACCAAACAGCGGTGAGACTAAGGCCAAGCCCTGCAATATTGATAAAAGAAAATATCCTGTTCTTTACAAGATTTCGCCATGCGGTTTTAAAATAATTTTTAAACATTGTCTTAAATTTATGAGTTATAGCTCTTGTTCAAATAGCGTTTAAACTTAGGCGTTAGCCTGTTCTTAAATCTCCTTCCGAACAGGCAACTGCCCCGCTAACTAACGATCATTCCGTTCGTAACGATTTTACCGGGTTAGCAATAGCTGCTTTTATTGCCTGGAAACTTACTGTAAACAGTGCAATCGCAATTGCCAGCAATCCCGCCTCAATAAAAATTAACCACGAAATCTTAATGTGATAATCATAGTCAGCAAGCCACTTATTCATAGCCCACCAGGCAATGGGCGATGCAATAATAATAGATATTATAACCAGCTTGATAAAATCTTTCGACAATAAAGTTGCAATGCCCTGCACTGAAGCGCCCAATACTTTACGCACACCAATTTCTTTAATGCGGTTCTCCGCCATGTAGGCGGCAAGGCCAAACAAGCCAAGACATGAAATGAAAATAGTAAGACCTGCAAAAAAAGCTGTTAGTGTTGCGTTGTTTTTTCATCATTGAATTTCTTTTCATATTGCTTATCTATAAAATGATATTCAAAAGGATATTGCGGATTATATTGTTTAAAAACTTTTTCCATGCCTGCAAGATTTTGTGCAGTGGAATTGGCGCTGTTTAGTTTAACATGAAGCAGATTAAACCAACTGGCTCTTGGCCCCTGTATAATGATTGGTTTTATAGGATCATAAGGAGATTGAAGAATGAAATCTTTTACCACGCCTACCACATGCCAAACAGTATCCCATGCGCCCCTGTTAAACACCTGCCCTATAGGATGCTTCATACCCATTACTTTAACGGCCGTTTCATTTAAGACAACCGCTGTGGAATCGGTCGGATACGTTTTTATATCTATATCTCTTCCCTGTACCAATTGCAATCCGGCGGTTTTTACAAGTCCGCCATCTGTATCAAAATAATTGAACTCTGTTTTGTCATTCGGGTCTTTACCCGGCCAGTCAGCACTGCCTGAACTCCAACCTTCCGTTAATGGTGCACTCGTTTTACATACGGATGTTGCAATCCCTTTATCAATTAAATCTTTTTTCAAAAGATCATAGCTGCTCTTTATATCTGCGGTAAGAAATGTGTATACAATATTATTTTTATCGTACCCTGCTTCCCTTTCCTGTGCATATTTGATTTGCTGCTCAATAATAATCGTACAAATAATAAGCACAATCGCAAAAGTGAATTGCAGCACCACCAGAATTTTTCGCGGCGTAACCAATGCATGTGCCTTTTTAAAGGTTCCTTTTAAAACACTTACGGGACTAAATGAAGAAAGAAAAAATGCAGGATAACTTCCTGCAATCATACCGGTAAATAAAACAAAGCCCATAAATAATAACCAGAAATAAATATTTCCGTATTCTATAGTAAGTTGTTTAGTGGTAAGTGTATTGAAAGCAGGCAGGCAGAGCTGAACAATTATTAATGCGAGTACTCCTGACAAAAATGAAATCAAAATGCTTTCGGTTAAAAACTGTGTGACTAATGACTTCTTCAAAGCTCCGGCGACTTTACGAATACCCACTTCTTTTGCCCGTTTCTCACTACGTGCGGTACTCATGTTCATAAAATTAATACAGGCAATTAATAGAATAAACGCAGCAATTAAAACAAACACTTTTACCGTTTCTATTTTACCACCGGAGGGTATTCCGTTTTTAAAAGATGAATATAAACGCAGCTTACTAACCGGATATAAAAAAGGTCGGTCAGTAGTTTCGTGACCAACATGTTTTATAATAATGTTTTTAATTTTCGCATTCAACGCTGTAATATCAGTATTTGGTTTTAGCAATAAATAATTATGGGTTGAATTACTGTCCCATGTACTATCATCTTCGTGAGTGTTACGCAGGTAAGACCACGGTAACAGGTACTCGAAATCAAATTGAGTATTATCAGGCAGGTCTTTCATTATGCAGCATACTTTAAAATTATATTTGTTATCAAGGTTAACCATCTTGCCCATACCGTCTTCAGCTCCAAATAATTCTTTTGATAACTTTTGAGTGATAACAATATCGGTGGGGTTGTTTAAAGCGGTATTAACATCACCTTTAATAAACGGGAAGGTAAACATGGTCAAAAAATCAGGATCGACAGCCACGCCGGTGATATTTATTTTCTTTTCACCAACAGTAAAAAGCTGCGCTTCGTCCCATCCTACCCTTGTTGACTTTTCTATTTCCGGATATTCCTGTTTAAGAGTGGGGCCTAAAATTTTAGGAGTTATATTTTGCGTGCTAATGCCATTGTTAGCACGGCTCTTTATCCATACCTGGTATAGCCGGTCATTGTTCTTATAAAAATTATCATAACTCAATTCGTTTTGCACCCATAATAAAATAATCATTGCACTTGCCATTCCTATTGCCAGGCCGCTTATATTAATAAATGAAAATCCTTTGTTGCGAAGAAGATTCCGGTATGCGATTTTGAAAAAGTTCTTTACCATAAGAAATCATTAATTAAAAAAGAACATTGCGTATGCACAAACAATAACAATGACGATGCCGTTAATCTATTCAAATGATTTTCAACGAATAGGAGTAAAAAGAGGTGAAATAACTGTACGCTTTTGATACAGTCAATGTGCGTTTTTATAATTCTTTTGAAAACAAAAGCTATAGACTAATTCCTTATGTAAAATTAGATGGCAGGATGGTAAAGATGACAATGAGAGCCTATGTCATTTTATTCAGATATTATTATATCGTATACCTGTTAGCTCCTCATGTGTTTTACTATTTGAGTGTGAACTTAATGGTCTCACTCGTTCCTGAAGCTCGTAGTATAAAAAAATAATTGCCTCTGGCGTAAGATGTTAAATCGACTGAGGTTTCCACGGCTACCCGTTGGCAGATTTTGAGTTAATAATCTTAATGCCTGTCTGTGAGTACAACTCAAGTTTATCTCCGACTTTAGACTGCGGATGTTTAACAACTGCTATACCGGTAGTAGGATTAGGATATATAAATATTTCGCCATGTTTATTACTTATTATTTCTGTTTACAACCGGGCTGTATAAACATCTGCCATCTTTATCAACCTGCTTAATCCTGTAATAAATAGTGCCGACTGCTGCATCATTTTGCATGAAAGAATAATCTTTTGGCGCAGAACTGGCACCGGCAGCGGGAACTGAAGCCGAGGTAGGAGAAAATTTGTCCATCAGCACCTGACTCTATATCAAAGTGATCGCTGTTAATCTCCGTTTGAGTTTGCCATGTCAACAATACGTTTCCATTCTGCTGCGACGAACGAAAATATGTCAAGGTAATCGGTAAAGTAATATTAGATGAAATAACATTGTATGCTATAAAAGCAACATCGCTATTTCCATTAAGGTGTATTTTAAACTTTTGTATGCTATTATAATTGTCTTTGGTAATGCCAAAATAGCTAAAGTCTGCAGCCCACAATCTCAACGGACGATCACTTTTGGTAAAAGATGATGTCAGCACCATCGGGTTCGTGCTTGCTTCATAAAAATCACCCGTCCAGTTGCCTACCGCATTAATACCTGAGAAACTTATGTCGATTGTGTGTCCCACGATGCGCATCCGACGAATTGTCAAATTCATACCGGTCAGTTCCGTTAGAAGGATCTGCAATTTGCGTGATAAGTATGTCGGGGATTCCGTCACCTATGGATGAAGCACTTATATTGGCTATATTAAAATTGAGATCGCCTTGTGGTAAATTGGCAACACCGGTACCGAGATCAAGGCCGCCTGTACCATCGGTGAGATAATAAGCCATGTTATTTTTTGGCGGAGGATTAGAAGCTCCGTTATCAACTCCATCATACAATTGTCCTAATGCAATCTTTGTATTGGAGGTAACGCTGCCTGAAATATTTAAAACCGGCAATGCATGAAATATCTCCGGGGTAAAATTGCCATCGCCATGTGCTGTCAGCAAGCCATCATTAACTCCCGTTGAATACCTGGTTCCATTATAAGTAAAGGCGAGTAAATTATGGCTGGTATTTGGTTTCAGCGGGTTAACAGCATCGAAACCACTTTTCCAATAAGAATTAAAGGTTGTGATAACTTCACTTACTGTTTGGGATGCCTGGGCATTTATTTTTGTTGCGGTTCTGCAGAAAACAGTGCAAAAAAGAATGCAAAGCCCGTCTTTGGCACGAAAGGTTGACATAGGTTTAGGTGTTGTGGTTATTATCGTTATAAACGATTATTATCAAATCGTATTGCCATTAATAAAATCTCGCACAGGACTATATTGATCACCGTAGCATTCACTAGCCATCTCAAATGCGCACCTGTAAAAGGTCTCACGTAATATGTTTCGGCAAGTAATCGACTGAAACAGCGTGTTGATCAACCATAGTTGATTCAAAAAATTACTATAAGATAGTAAGCGGACTTTTCTATGCAATATATTTTGCGTTAAGAATTTCTGCGGGCATAAATGCAGGGTTTTCCGAGCGGGAAATACGGTTATTTTTTAATACGAAATATTGCAACCAGGCTGCCGTAATAACAATGCATCCGGCGGGAAGAGGAATTTTAAACTGAAGTGCCTGCGCGGTTATCGCATTTTCATTGTAAGGCACCTGTATCCGCTGAACACCGCCGCCAACGGCGATACCTGTTTTCAACATACATGCCGAAACAGCTATCACAAGTTCTATCATTACGGTGCCTGCGGGTGCGAATACTTTTTTTACAGGAACAAAATCGTTTACGCTCACCGTTATAAGGTTAGTCTTCAGTATGACTAACTGAAACGGGTACCCTGAATCGTTCACTGAAACTATCACCCTTCGTAAACTGGAATCCGTTAATGTAAGGTGCCGCATCGCAGTATGGCAAAGTATCCACATCAGACAGGCGCAGCCATTTGGCAATAGCACCTGAGAACCTGCTCTGCATGCTCCTGTCGGTTGGTGCAGGAATTGCCGCATACAATCCTTTTCTCAAATTACTCGATACCCTTGATGCGATGCCAAAATTTTCACTTCTTATTTTGGTGGCTGCGGTTTGCCGAATGCCTTCTCTTTTCACACGGGCACAATTTTTATCCATCCGGCGGTATAGCACAATGTTGCCAACTGTGCCGCTCATAAATACATCTGTTACTCTTGCCATGTGTTTTTTATTTTTGTATTGATCACAAACTCATTCCTGTCATGAAGCCGAATGATTCATGACTGCTCCTAACCGATAGCGTTATTAGTGCGTTATTTAACGCACTGGTAACGCAGTGGCTTACTGTCATTAACGGAGCGAGACAGCTTCTTAGTATGTAAAAAGAATAAATTAATTCAACTAAATACCAGTTAGTTGAACACAGAAATCTCAAAGGAGATGAATGTAACTTGCATCTATTAGAGAGTAGTAGAAAAATTGCCAAAATCAAACGGGTCAAACGGAGTATTGGTGTTAACCGCAATATTCAGAGAATGATTTGAAAACATTGATTAACTGTCTAAGTTCTTCAGGTTGTGCGCCTACCTAACAAATTTTTTTATCAAAGAAAAGCATTAAGATTTATTCCACACAAATAAGAAAATTATTCACATTCTTATAGTCATAGGCCTCCAACCTGCGAAAAGACACAGGTAATTCCTATTAAATATTTAAAAACTTGCGGAATGCACGTGTGTAGTATACAATTCATCGTACAAAAGGTGTTATAATAACCGGCATTTTTAAACTAAGTTAAAAAAAATATCATGAATAAGACAATAACTGGCAGGGATATACGCAACCAATTAAAAGCAGATTTGATAGGGAAAGATTCCTATCGGGGGGTAACATTAACTTACACCTGGCTGGCAAATCAATTTGGGCATATTTCATCTGGGATTTATTCCAACTTTTATTCTCTATATCGTTTTGTCGCGGTATTATAGTAATGACACAGCTTCATTAAGGGCAGCGGTTTTTATCTCTGCCGCCTGGTTTATATTTGAGACATTTAACTTCCTGGGTCCGCTATTGTCAGCTAATCCACTTAAAAAAAAAATGCCTTTGCTAGAGTCCTCGCAGCAATATATTTTCCAGCCGGCCTGGGGAAATGTTGCTTTTGACACCATCACTGACATAGGATTTTTCTGGTTCGGCGCATTTTTCGCAAGCTCGCTTTGTAACTATTCATCAACTTCGGTTACGATATTATTGATTTTAGCGGGCCTTCTCATTTACCCGGTTTACTATTGGTATCCCACTAAAATGTATTTGCAGATTCCCCAATATCCTTTCCAGTTCAGGCTAAGCCAATGGCAGACTGTGCAAATAGGACAGGATGCCATTCATAACATAAATAAGTTTTTGAACAATAAGCATAATGGAATGCACTTGCTTATATTCGGATCAAAGAATAGCGGCAAAACAAGGATAAGTGTGGGTATTGCCACCGAGTTATCTATAAAGCATAAACCCTGCTATTATATTACTGCCATGAAGCTCTTCAGCCTTTTTTTTGACCAGGATGAAAGCCCATCAAGTTTATGGAACTGGCGTTCATCGTCCGTATTAGTTATTGACGATATCAACGCAGGGCATCCCATTAAGCAGGACCTCATTTCCCCCGAGCATTTTTTAAAATTAGTTGATACCTACTCTGCCCAAAACGAAAAAAACAGGAATGCCATCAAGAATACAAATACTATCTGGGTATTGGGCAGCAGCGATTCGGGGAAAAACTTATATGGAGAATGGCATAAAATGCTGGAAAATATTGGTGTTGATCAAAAAAATATTCTTTCAGTACACCTTCCTTAAACGGAACTAATAACTTGACCTATGACACTTATTTTAAGATATGATTATCGTACGCAAAACTTATAAGATGAGTAAGACTTTTAACATTGAACCTTTTGTACATAGGAATAATTCTTTTTTCAATTGCAGACTGTGGACACATGGAAATGGCTGGCGATTTCTTTAAATGAATATCCCTGTGCCACCATTGCAAGAGCCTCTTTTTCTTTGTGGGAAATGGCATAATGGTTAAATAATTGTTTATTTAGTTCCTCTTCAAATTCCGATTTATCCGGGCCGTAGGCTGCATATCGCATTATGTTACCTAAGTTAATGCTCGTGTTAATTTGCGACCTTCCTATAATTGCAGTAACCATTCCTTTCTTGCTGCTAAAAACTCCAACCTTTGAAATCAAAGGAACTTCTGTGCCGTTTTTATGGATTTTTTTCAATTCTATCGTAAAGCTATATTTCTCAAGATCCTCTGATACATTATTTATAAATTTCAATGCTTTATCATTCAGCTCATTGGAAAATGGTGCATATTCAGGCGTCGTAATATTTACAATAGTAAGCATGGTTATTTCCTCGTCCTTATAGCCGAGGATTTCTTCCCATCCGTCAGCATAAATCATTCTATTTTCCAGGAAAGAATAGATATAGACTGCCTCTTCAGGAAACCGTGGAATTGTCTTCCGAAAATATTGAGCTTCCTTACTATTTAAGTCTGCTGGTATGTCCGTTATGTACGATTTTGTATATTCTCCGGGTGTTGGCATTAAATTGTTATGAAATTATAAAAAAGAAAAAAACAATTGCCTGTGTATTTTCGCAGTTGGCTTCGTTATCTTATAACGATAATTTTGTATTGATGATTCAGCTACTATCTGAAACCATTGCTAATTAATAACTTATTTACCAGTTAATTTATCTAATCCTTTAAAAAGCCATTTTCGTTTGCCTGTAAAATATACCTTTTTTCCTAAAAACATTCCACAAGTAACCCCCACACGTTTTTAGGAAAAAAGGTTATTTGTTTGGCCACGCAAAGATATTGACGCCTATTCGAATTTGAAAGCCCGTGGACAGAAAAAAATTCTTTCCAATCAAAAACCGACAGGGAGATTTTATATAAAGTTACTATAAGATTACAATTAGTATGCCGCATATTTTAATAGTTGATGACCATCTCGTAATAACTACAGGTTTAAAAATAGTAATAGGAAATTTTTTGCCCGATTCTATAATTGACGTGGCCAATGATGGAGACATAGCCTTTGAAAAAATTAAACACACGAATTATGACCTTATCATAATGGATATTTCCTTACCAAATACCGATTCATTTAATATCGTAAGTAATATACTTGCCATTAAACCAACTTCAAGAATATTGATGTTTAGCATGAGCCCGGAAGAAATGTTTGCAAAAAGGTATCTGAAGATCGGTGCCCTGGGATATATAAATAAAGATGCCCCTTTGACTGAGATTAAAAATGCTATTGAAAATGCACTTCAAAACAAGCGATATTTAAGCCCCGAACTGCAGGAAAAACTTGCATTGGAAGCACTCAGTGATGATCACCACGAAAATAAATTTGATAAGTTATCGCCACGTGAGTTTGAAATAGTTCAACACCTGGTACATGGAGATTCCGTGTCGGAAATATCAAGAAAATTGAACCTGCATACATCGACCATAGGAACCCACAAGGCCAAGATATTTGAGAAACTTAAGTGCGAAAATATTGTTGACCTGGTAACGATGGCGAAAATGTATAATTTAATTTACTAATTGCTTTCTTACCGGCCGTACACTTGCCTCCCTAATTCCCTTCCAAACTGTTGAACCATTATTTATTACGAGTTTCATTTTAATTTGTAACTTCATCACTTACTAACTGTGCATTCCGCAAACAAGGATGGCATTTATGAATTACACTGCTAGTATTTGGCTATAGAGATAAATCAGTTGCTGGTTTTATTTACTGCTTGAAAGATTGGTTTTCAATTTATTTAAAAATATGCGGAGCGAGTTAGCTCTACTCCCAGGGAGAACGAGGTTATCTTAAAAGCTTTAGTTCTTAAACAAAAAAATACGCGATGCATAATTTGATTAAAATACTGGTAGTAGAGGATGAAATGATCATCGGCGCTAAAATATCCATGTACCTGTCTACGCTCGGCTACGAAGTAACCGGCGTTTTACCTCGTGGTGAAGAAGTTTTGAGCCACGTGAAACAAGATACACCCGATATCATATTACTCGATGTGCACCTTAAAGGAAAAATGGATGGCATTGAAACGGCTGCCAGCATAGAACGGTATTTTCAGATTCCTGTAATTTATATTACTGCAAACGCAGATAATGACACCTTCAACCGGGCCAGGAAAACGAGGCCTGCTGCATTCATTTCAAAACCTTTTAAAAAGCTGGATCTGCAAAGAGCTATTGAGCTTACTATTAGCCGCATGGCAGCTCCTCAAAATATGGCGTATAACTGACACGGATACACGCAATGAGGAGCCTTTTATCTTAAACGACCGTATTTTTATACGGTATAAAGAAAAAATGGTTAAGATAATGATAGCAGACATCTTATACATCGAAGCAGACCGCAACTATAGCCGCATTTATACTACCGACAAAGAATACCTACTTTCAATAACGCTTAAAGCAATTGAGGAAAAGTTTGCGAATCACCTTTTCCAGAGAATTCATCGATCCTATTATATAAACCTGCAGCGGGTGGAAGCGATAGCCGAAGATCACGTAATTATTGCGCAAAGAGCAATACCCGTAAGTGAAAGCCTGAAAGTGCATTTGATGCAACATCTTCAAAAATTATAAATAAACTTGGTACTATAAAACTGAATCAAATATAACCTTAACGGTTAAAAGCTAATCCTGCAGGCCATGAGAAAAATATTTGCATTTTGCATTCTTTTTACTGCTGCTCAACTTACTTATAGCCAGCCTAACCCTTACGACAGCCTCGAACTTCAACTTACATCGGCAAAGGCAGATACTCAGAAACTGGAAATACTGAAACAATTGGTGGATGTTGCTTTTGGATCGGACCTGCAAAAAGCATTACTATATGCAAAACAAGGAGTGCAACTTTCCGATAAGATTGGCGACAAGAACTGGCAACCGGAATTTTATGAAATGGAAGGAAGAATGCATGCCAACCTCCTGCAATTAGATTCTGCCAGTAGTTTCTTTGATAAGGCAATCAAAGGCTATACCGCAATCGATAATAAAAGAGGGCAGGCCACAACATTATTCAAAATTGCATGGGTTCATAAGAAGAAGGGAGAAATTGATAAAGCTATGGCGGCTGATCTGCAGGCATCCCACCTAATGGAAACACTGGGTGATCAACAAGGTATCGCCGGCGCTTATGAAAGGGTTTGCGAAGACCTTACCAGGCAAGGCAGGCTTAAGGAAGCAATGAAATATGCACAAAGTGCAATTGACATTTGCGAAAAGAATCATTTAGATAACGAACTGGTCTATGCTCTTACTAATGCCGGTGATGTGGCAATAGCCGCAGGAAACAACCAACAAGCGTTTGATTATTTCGATCGCGCCATGAAATTAGCCCTTGCACAAAAATTTAACGAAGTATCCCTTGCAGATTTCTACAATAACCGCGGCAATGCGTTAAAACGTTTAGGCCGTTACCCTGAAGCACTTAAAGATTATCAAACCGCTTTGACTATTGCAAAAAAAACAAATTATTCCAACGCCATATCAGCAACAATAGCAAACCTTGGTGAAGTAAACCTTCTAATGGGAAATTATAAGGAAGCACTGGGCTATCAATTAGAAACAGTTCGCCTGCAGGAAAAGGATAATGATCTTTCCAACATTACAGAAAACTATCTTCATGTAAGCACTATTTACGAACAACTGGGAGATTTTAAATCGGCATTGGATTACCACAAAAAAGCGCTCTTAATAAGAGACAGTATTGCGTCTGTTGAAAGTGATGCAGCCATGTCTAAAATGCTTACGCAGTACGAAACAAAAAAGAAAGAAGCTACGATCGCCACGCAACAGCATGAAATTTCTGCAACAAAAAAAAGTGCAGTGGCTGGGTGCTGGTGTTGTTATCCTGCTGGCGGGAATTTTGGTTTTTGGATATTTCGGTTATCGAAACAGAATTAAAAGTAACAGGTTATTAGCCGCTAAAAATGCAGAGAACGAATTGCTGCTGAAAGAAATTCATCATCGTGTAAAAAATAATCTCGAAGTGGTAAGCAGTTTATTGGCCTTGCAATCTGCCCAATCCGATGATGCTAACACCAAAGATGCGATGCAGGAAAGTCAGAACAGGGTACAATCTATTGGAATCGTCCATCAAAAATTGTATCAGGGAAGTAATCTCGGCGCTATAGAAATGAAGGATTATTTCCTGAATCTCAGCGAAAGCATCCTGGATACATTTGGCGCAGATAAAAAAGTAAGTATAGAATGCGCTATGGAAAAACTTGATCTTGATATTGATACTGCGGTGCCTCTGGGACTAATCGTAAATGAACTTATCACCAATACACTGAAATACGCCTTTCCGAAAGGCAGCAAGGGTAAAGTGCTCATCAAACTCGAAAAAAGAAAAGATGGTGTGTTGCATCTTGAAGTTTCCGACAATGGCGTAGGTAAATCGGGTGTAACAAAGGGAACCGGTTTCGGCGGCCAATTGGTATCGCTTCTTACGCAACAACTGAGTGGCTCTATGCGGGAGGAAACAAAAAATGGCACGAGGGTTTTCATCGATTTTAAAATGGATAGAGTGGCCTGATGAAAAATACTCATCTGAGCGCCCGGTATCTTTTTTATTCAGTTATAATTTGCAACTCTTCTTATCCCGGTAATTAGAAATCCTTATTCGGACAATTATAAACCCCATTCGTCCAAGGTGTGGCTAATCCATTAATAAAAGCATTTAAGTTTATAAAAGAAAAAGGGCATTGTGTCAATTTCCCACAGGATGGCCGGAGTAGCAGGGAGTATCGAGTCATTCCCTAAGTAATGAACCTGATTAATATAATTTGCAAAATCCAAAAAATATTAATATGAGTCCTTTTTCAGAGCTTAAAGCGATTGCAAGCTGCTTTTATGAGAGTTATAATCGCAAGGATTTAGAAAAATCGTTTGAGAATTTCATAGCATCTGACCTTATCAATCACACCATGGGCGGCAGATTATGCAGAGAAATGTGGCTGGATTTTGACAAAGCCTTTTTAGCTGCCTGTCCCGATTTAGTTATGAACATAAAACAACAATTTGTTGAAGGTAACAAGGTGGCAACATACTGGTCTTGCACCGGTACACACAAAGCAGAATTTTACGGAATGCCGCCATCCGGGAATTCAATTAATCTTACCGCTATATCAATCGACGACATTGAAAACGGAAAGATTAAAGAGCACCTTACCATCGCAGACTTTACCAGGTTTATGCAGCAGTTCGAAAAAAAATAAAAAATCAAATAGGCTTTTTTAATTCTTATAATAACCCGAGAGTATGATTTTTCTAACATAAATATTATCACAATTAAATCACAAACAAAAAATGAAAAAGTTTTTTAAACCAATACTTGCTTTAAGTATTTCAATGGCATTTTTTGCCTGCAACAATGGTACAGAAAGTAAAGATGATGCATCAGCAATGGCCGCCGATTCTACATCTGCAAGCAGCACTGCTGCAACTCCGGACTCCTGCATTCACTCCATTTGATGTAGCTGAAATAACACACACGGTAAAAGACTACGTTAAGTGGAGGCCGTTTTTTGATGCAGACAGTGTAAACCGTAAAGCCAATGGCCTGGAGGATATTGTTGTAGGTCGCAATATGAATAATCCTAACAAAATCCTTATTGCTTTAAAAGTTGCTGATACAGCAAAAGCAATGGCGTTTGCCGGCGATCCAAAACTAAAAGAAGCGATGGATAAAGCTGGGGTTATTTCAAAACCGGAATTTAATTTATATCATGTAATAAGGTACAATCCTGACTCCAAAGAAAAACAATGGGTGCTTGTTACCCATAAAGTAAAAGACTTTGATGCATGGCTTAAAGTTTTTGATGCAGAAGGCCCCGCGACGAGAGCTACTTACGGATTGACAGATGTAGTGTTGGCCCGCGGTCTTAATGATTCCAACATGGTGCACATTGTTTTTGATATCACCGATCTCGCAAAAGCAAAAGCAAGAATAAAAGACCCTGCCCTTAAAAAATTAATGACTGATGCCGGGGTGATAAGCGCACCACAAATTGAATTTTATAATAGCGCCGAATAACATCCCGCTAAACGATTTTTATTTACAAATAAACCTAAATCAAACGAACATGAAAAGAATTATTGTAACAATCAGTTTATTCCTTATTGGGATAACAGCCTTCTCCCAACAGGAGGAAAACGGTACGCTCTACATCAAGCATCCTTACATTGATGTAGTGAATAATGCCACAGCAGCGTATTTGGCCAAAGACTGGCAACGCTAAAAACAATTTACTCGGATACCGCAAGGTGGTGGGCATCCGGCATGGAAAAATTTATTCCCATTGCAGATGCAATGAAAATGTGGATGGGCGATTTCGATAAGTTTGATGATATCAAACAAACTCCTGTGGGCTATCCTGATTATCTGCATTACGTAAAAGACAATTCAATGATCGTTCAATCCTGGTGGAACTGGTCAGTGAAATCAAAGAAAACAGGGAAAGTAATGAGTGCACCGATGGTAGTGTTTGATGAATTTAATACAGATGGCAAAATAGTGAGAGAGTATATCTATGGAGATTTTTCAAAAATTGAATAAAAATTGAATTTTAAGAAAGGAAGAAATTCTTTTCAATATGCACTGGCTGTGCCTGAGAAAAAATGATTCTTGTGTGTGGTTTTTCTAAAGATCCCATTGCCAAAGTTGTCTTATTGACAATGGGTCTTTTTTGATTTTTAGAATAACATACATCAGCCTGAACTAAGCAACATCAATGGATCGACATTTAAAGTGGAAACTACCGGGCAATGATGCTAAAAATTTAAAGACATCAGGGATGCCGAAAACTGCATAGAGTAAGCATAAATTAATAAACTAAAAAAATGAAAATTGTATTACGCCACAAAGTTGGAAACTTTGATACATGGCTTAAGGGACACCAGGACCGCGTTGACATATTCTCAAAATTCGGCCCCGGCTTTGAAACATTCCAGGACACCGACGATCCCAACTCAGTTGTAATAGTAGCCGATGTAGACGATCTGGAGGGACTGCGGGCAACGCTGGCCGATCCCGGCGTGATGCGGGACATTGCCAGGGATAAACACACTGTGATTGAGCCCGTTACCATTTCCATGCCGGTTGCAGTGTAAAATTATATGAACTTTCGTTGATATTCCTCGCCTGTCACATATCTAAATGTCCGACGTTCACGGCATATTGATGGATTCAAAACGCCCGATATTTCGATCAAAACCAAAATGAATGTATGTATGAAAAACAAAAATGTAGTTATTGGCTTTTTAATCTGCATTTCAGTTCTGAGCAGTTGCAATAGTTCGGATAATTCTAAAGCAACAGCACAAGACGAACCAAAGGTTGCGCAAATAGAAACTCCCGAATATTTTAATCTGAGGCCGGCACTCGAAAAAGAATATGGTTATACTCATGCCGTAAAAATTGGTAACGATCTTAAGATTTCCGGAGCGGTAAGTATGGATGACTTAGGCGTTATTGTAGCTCCCGGCAACATGGAGCAACAAATGAAAAATTGTTATAGCGATTTAGAAAAAATTCTGAAGCATTACGGTTACACCTTTGACGATGTATTTGCAGAAAATATTTATACAACCGATATGAAGGAGTTTGAAAAAGTGTTGGGTTACCGTAACTCAATTTATAAAAAGCAGTTCCCGACAGGCACCTGGCTCGAAGTGAAAGGACTTGCAGTAGAAGGCCAATTGATTGAGATAGATATGGAAGCGCATAAAGCGAGATAGGGGAACGATATTTCGGTTTTGCTGGACAATTCCTTTGCTAGTAACCCAGGTCGTAATCAGTTGGAAAATGAAATATTAATAACCGGGCAATCTAATTAGATTTAACTATCAAAATGACTGCTGTAATAAGAAATATAAAAACCAGGAGCCTGGTTCCCATCATTGCAGCGTCTTCTGTAGGAACACTTATTGAGTGGTACGATTTTTATATTTTCGGAACTTTAGCTACTATTATTTCAACGCAATTTTTCCCAAAGGAGAATGCCACCATAGCCTTTCTTGCAACACTCGCCACATTTGCGGCAGGCCTCGTGGTGCGTCCCTTTGGTGCATTGTTCTTTGGTCGTTTAGGCGATCTTATTGGAAGAAAATACACCTTCATGGTCACGTTAGTATTGATGGGTGGTTCAACGTTTGGCATTGGTTTAATACCCAATTATGAAACCATCGGATTTGCTGCGCCCATTATTATTCTTGTTTTAAGAATTCTTCAGGGTTTAGCAATAGGCGGTGAATATGGTGGCGCCGCTACATTTGTAGCTGAACATTCACCAACAACAAAACGAGGATTTTGGACCTCATGGATCCAAACTTCTTCGGGTGTAGCATTCATATTTTCTATAGGAGTTATTTTACTTACTAAAAGTTTTATCCAAACTTCTGCATGGGAAAATTGGGGTTGGCGAATTCCCTTTTTAGTATCGGCACTATTAGTAGTTATCTCGGTTTATATCAGGAGGAACATGTCGGAGTCGCCATTGTATTCAAGGGCTAAAGCGGAAGGCAAAACATTCAACAAATCCTCTTAAAGAATCTTTTGGAAATAAGGCAAATTTAAAAGTTGTGTTATTGGCACTGTTCGGATTAACGATTGGTGTAGGCGTTATCAGTTGGGGTTCTATTTTTTATGCCCAGAGTTTTTTAATAAGGACCATGTCGGTTGATTATGACCAGTCAAATTCTATTGTTGTCACGGGAACGGTATTGGGCCTTCCTTTTTGCGTATTCTTCGGTTGGCTATCGGACAAGGTTGGACGCAAATATTTGTTACTCCTGAGCATGTTGTTGGGTATCTTATTTTTTCGCCCGGTTTTTCAGCAGATGTACCAGGTTACGAATCTTCAATATAAAACAGAAAATAAAACAGCACTCCACGTTGACGTAACAAAGCAAATGTTTCAAGGCAGGGCAATCGCTCATTGCAACCACTACCGGGCATTCTTATACAGTGATGGAACCATGTTAGAGGAAGTGAAGAAAGAAACAACATCGGCCGGCACAAAAATAAAAACAGATAATTTTAAAAACTTTCACAGTTACTGTTCCTGATAAATGGAAACTTATATTAATGGTTTTTGTGCTGACAATTATTTCTGTAATGTCCTATGGGCCACTGGCCGCTTACCTCGTGGAAATGTTTCCATTAAAAATTCGATATTCTTCTTTGTCTTTGCCCTATCATATTGGCTTGGCATATTCGGCGGAATGGCGCCGCTTATCGCAACCTACCTAATAGAAAAAGCGAATGCGCACCATACAACAGATTACTATTTAGCCGGCCTGACTTATCCAATTGTAGTGATGATGGTAAGCCTCATCATTGGCTTTTTATACCTCAGGGAAAACAACATGCAAACGTCTGTGATTATGTCGGCGTTTTCTTCAAAAATCAATAAACTAAAACGAGGATTGGGTATCGTGTGGATAGCATTAGGATTAGTGACGGCATATTTTGGTGTCTTTCATTTAGGCCTGCCCAACATCATGTCGGGCAAACAGGATGATTTAATTTTTGGGTTAATTATGATGCTGATCATTACCCCGGTGGCTTCCGTTGGATTATTAATATTTGGGAAATATGCCCTTACGGGAGAGTATGATGATGAAGTGATTCCGTATATTTCCCCGGTTGAAAACCTGGTTGTTTCGAATTAGTAAATTGTTTTGAATGGTTATACGAATGAAATGACCCTTAATAAACTTTCTTCTTTTGTTAAAAAATGTTAACTCAAATAAAAAAAATATCATGCAAACAGCAGGCATCATCGGTGGTTCCGGATTTATCGGGAGCTACGTTACTAAAATATTCCTTGAAGAGAATTTTGACGTAAGAGTTTCTTCAACGGATATCAATAATAAAAGTAAGTACAAGCATTTGCTGTCACTTACTAACGCCACCAATAACCTGGAAATTCTTCCTTTAGACGTAAGAGACAAAAAATCAATAGAGGATTTTGTAACAGGCTGCGACATCGTCGTTCATGGCGGCACACCCTTTATACTGGATGTAAAAGATCCGCAAACGGAATTGCTGGAACCAACGATACAGGGTACACGAAATTTCCTGGAGGTAATTGCAAAAACGGAAGGGATTAAAAAAGTTATTTTTATTGCATCCGTTGCTGCATGGAACACTTCTTTTCCACTTCATCCTTCTACTTACCATGCCAGCCATATTTTTTCTGAAGAGGATACTCCCTACATGAGTAAAGACGATCATCCATATGCACAGGCAAAATTTTTGGCAGACCAGGAAGTCAGGAAATTTATCAGCGAAAACCCCAAACTCCCTTTTGAAATTGTTTCCGTATCACCTGTGATGGTAATTGGGAATAGTCTTTCTGAAAGGCCCGATTCTACTTCTATCGGTTTGCAATACCTGATAAAAAATAAAATAGCTCCCAATCCCTTTGTGGAAATGTTATTTGCTACAGATACCATGTTTTCAATGGTGGATGTAAGAGATGTAGCAGAAGCTATTTTCCAGGCAGCAACCACTAAGGGCCTTCATGGAAAAAATTATTTAATAGCCAACGAAAGTTATAAAATTTCTGACATGTCGCTGATGCTTAATAACGAGCCTCCCCTTAACTAGCCGGCCATTGTATATAGCAGTTCATTAGCAAAGAAGGAATTGGGTATTGCCTTTATTGGTGCAAAAGAAACTTTGAATCAGTGTGAGTAAATGAATATACAGCCCTGAACAGAATTGTCAATCATAAAAATAAAAAATGATGTCTGCCATTTCCCGTTCCCTGTTAATAGCAATTATTTCTGCCATATTATTCGGTATCGGATGTAATAATTCATCTCAGAAAATGAAGTCAGAAACTTCACCCAATAACAAAAAATGAAAAAACAATGAAACAAAATGTTGGAAAAGATTTTGGTGAAAAATATGCAGCGGCATGGTCCGGCCAAAATGCAGCGGCACATGCAAAGTTTTTTTCGCCTGAAGGTTTGTAAATTGTCAACAACGGAACACCTGCTGTTGGACGCGATGCCATTGCAAAGGTGGCGCAAGGTTATATGAACGCCTTCCCCGATATGTTGGTGGTTTGTGATAGTTTACCAGCAACATCAAAAGGTGTAGAATTTCATTGGACATTAACCGGGAAAAATGACGGCCCAAACGGCACAGGAAAAAAAGTGCATATCAGTGGTGTTGAAATATTAAAATTTGATAGCAATGGATTGATTACAGAATCCAACGGAAGTTTTGATGAGAATGAATACAACCGGCAACTGAAGTATGGAGCAGAGAATTAAAATTCAAATAATAAGGCATCAGATAAATTGTAGGCTCACATTCATAACCACAACGAAACATGAAAATTTCAACCATCACTGCTGCAAAGAAATCAGGAGAAGGTTTAAAAAGAGAGATTGGCGTTTGGGGTATTTTTTTAAACGTTATCAATAACACCATTGGAAGTGGTATATTTTTATTGCCTGCAATTGTTGCCGGTGTCCTCGGGAATGCAAGCATTTTCGCATACATCGCTTGCGGCTTGTTGTTTTTATTGGTGATGTTATGTTATGCAGAAATCAGCAGCCAGGTAACCTGCTCCGGCGGCTCATATGCATATATTGAAAAGGCTTTCGGGCCTTATGCCGGCTTTATTTCCAATACACTATTTTGGTTTGGCGTCGGGGTATTTGTAACCGCTGCTTTGGTAAATGGTTTTGCCGATATTTTATCAGTCGCATTTCCCATTTTCAAAATTCCTTTATACAGAGCATTACTTTTTATCGCACTCATAGGTTTCACCGCATACATAAATATCCTTGGTGTAAAACAGGGAATGAAGGTCATTAAATTAATTACACTAATAAAAATGGTACCGATTTTTCTAATGGTTGTATTGGGTTTTTGGGGATCGAAATTATCGAACTTACGCATGGACCATCTGCCGTCATTTCAAAATTTAGGCGAGGTGTCGCTCGTGTTATTTTTTGCATTCGCCGGCGGCGAGACCGCATTGAATATAGGTGGTGAAATGAAAAATCCCAGACGTACAGCTCCTCTTGGAATTCTCTATGGCATGCTGGCAACTATCGTCATTTTCTGCTTTGTTCAATTAGCTGCCCAGGGTGTATTAGGCGACGGGCTCTCAAATTTTAAAGAAGCTCCACTGGCTGCAGTGGCAGATAAACTTATAGGACCTGTTGGCCATACTATAATTATCGGCGCTTCATTGATCGCCATTTTCGGCATTCTAAGTTCTCTTCCCTTAGCATTTCCGAGGGTGATTCTTGCGGGTGCTGAGGACAATTTGTTGCCCCGTTACCTCGCTAAAATTCACCCGCGATTTGCAACACCTGCCAATGCAATCATTACATTCTCTGCAGTTGCTCTATTAGTAGCTGTTTCTGGCGGATTCAGGCAATTAGCGATAATTGTATCGGCGTCCTTGTTGCTGCTATACGTTGGTGTTGTACTGGCAACTATAAAATTCAGGCTGAAAAAGGATATTGATAAAACAGGCACATTTAAAATTCCCGGTGGTCTTGTTGTTCCAATGGCAGCGTTGGTGGCGCTTTGTTTTTTCATTGTTCAATTACAGTTAAAAGAGATAGCGGACATTGCGATATTTATATGCGCCCTTTCACTAATCTATTTATTTAAGATCACCAGGAAAAGACAGGTGGATAAAATAATGATACCCGAAGTATAATACATTGCAGTTCTAAAATTTCCCGAAATGAAAAAAATAGTATTCCTCTGCTTGCAATTATTATCAGTTTGTATTTTATATGCGCAAAATGGAAGCGATAGTTCAGCTTACAATCCGCATGATTTTTTTACCCAAAATTTTAATCCGCCTGCCGGTAATGCTTTCCGCTCCGCCAAAGGAATACCCGGGCCGTTGTATTGGCAAAACAGCGCCAGCTATCTTATTCATGCAACATTAAGTGAAAAGGATACATCGGTTACAGGTGATGTAACTATTTCTTATACCAATAACAGTCCTGACCAATTGGATTATGTATGGCTTCAACTCGATCAAAATATTTTCAAGCCTTCTTCAAGATCGGTTGCGGCTACCCGTTACCCGGGTGATTATTTTTTTGTACTGGGAAAAACTAACGGTGGATATCAAATAAAAGATGTAACCATTAGCCAGGGTGGAAAAACCTATACGGTACAACCCATCATATCCGACACAAGAATGCAGGTTCGTTTAAATACGCCCATGTTACCCAAGGGAGATAAGGTCTCCATAAAAATAAATTTCAGTTTCGCCATTCCACTTGATGGAGCCGGCCGCTTTGGAAGACAGTACACGAAAAACGGTGTCATCTATCAAATAGGGCAATGGTACCCACGGATGTGCGTGTACGATGATGTGGAAGGCTGGAACACTTTACCCTACATGGGCCTGGGAGAATTTTATTGCGATTATGGCAATTATGATTATTACATTACTGCGCCTGCAGAAATGATCATTTATGGTTCAGGTGATCTGCAAAATCCAACGGAAGTATTAACAGCGAAGAAATAAAAAGACTGGCCAGCTCGCCAAAACAGCGATAAAACTGTTACCATAATTGGTGCTGATGAAGCCATGAAACCTTCTATGCGCCCAGCTACCAAAGGAAACCTTACCTGGCATTTCTACTATGAAAAATACAAGAGATGTTGGCTGGGCCGCCGGGAGAGGAATGATATGGGATGCTGCAAAAATAAATTTACCATCAGGACGCAAAGCGTTGGCTATGTCGTGTTACCCCGTGGAAAGTATGGGCGATACTGCATGGACCAGATCAACAGAATATTTAAAAGCAAGTATAGAAATATATTCCAAGAACTTTTTCGAATATCCCTGGAACGTTGCCGTTAGTAATGCCGGCATAACCGGCGGTATGGAATATCCCGGCATCATCTTTAATAATTATAAAGAAACCAAAGCCCGCTTATGGTTTTTAATAGCGCATGAAATTGGCCATAACTGGTACCCCATGATTGTAGGCAGCAATGAAAGAAAATATATGTGGCAGGATGAAGGCTTCAATACTTATATAAATTATATAGCAACCGATCTTTTCAATAAAGGAGAATATGTAAATGACACGGCTTATTTTGATAAAAGTTTTTTCGCTTCCCGGGATTATGAACAGTTCATGCAGTATAAAGATCCACTGATGACCGTATCTGATGCGATGGATGAACAACAACATTATCAATTCTATGGCAAAACGGCTTATGGCCTCAATTTACTACGTACGGTTGTCGTGGGCAAAGAGCGGTTTGATTATGCCTTCAGAAAATATACCGAAGCATGGGCATTTAAACATCCTACCCCTTACGACTTTTTTCATTGCATCAACAGTGCAGCAGGTGAAGACCTGAATTGGTTCTGGAAAGAATGGTTTTTTACCACCTGGAAACTTGACCAGGCAATAACTGCGTTAGCTATGTTGACAATGATCCATCCAAAGGCGCATTGATCACTATTGAGAACAAAGGAAAAATGATCATGCCGGTTATTGCAAAAATTACTCAAACTAACGGTAAAGCAGAAACGATAAAATTGCCCGTTGAAATATGGCAACGGGGCGGCACATGGACTTTTAAATATCCTTCAACAACTAAAATAGATAAAGTAATACTTGATCCTCGAAAATGTAATGCCCGATGTAGATAGAAAAAATAATGAATGGAATAGTAAATAATACAAACAAAAAAAATGGATAAAAAGTACAAATACCCCGGTTACTTCTTTCTTCTCTTAATTCCTTTGATTTACGCCGGTTTTTATAAATCTTATTTTCAATCATTTATTGAACAGGCAATAAAAGATTAAATGACCAGGAATATATATTTGGTTTGCAATCCGATAGCTATCGGATCAATAGCCCCGATCTTCAGATCGGGGAATATTGATTTTTTGTTTTCCGGCTTTGGCCAAATATTTCCTTTGTTTTTAAGTGATGGGCTAAAGCCCACGCTTTTTGTATTTTGATCCCCGATCTAAAGATCGGGGCAATTGAAAACACCATTTATGCAACAGCTTAGAGAAATAAATATATGGTTCAAATGAATACTATATCAATGTCAATTCATCAAATTAAAATTTAAACAAATGAAATCAGTAATCATCACGGGCGCCAATAGAGGCATTGGGCTGGAAATAGCTTTGGCATTTGCAAGAGCAGGCTATAAAGTTTTTGCAACAATGCGTAATCCCGGATAACGCTTCATTGCTAAAACAAAAAATAAAAGAAGAATCTTTATCGATATCTATTTCAGCAATGGATGTTAATTCAGATGAATCTGTTAAGCAATGCATGGATAATATTCTTCAGCAGAATGGCCCGATAGATGTTTTAGTAAATAACGCAGGTATAGAACGGCACGGTTCTGTGGAGGAACTGACGATGGCGGATTTTAAAGATGTGATGGAAACCAATTTTTTTGGAGTACTTCGGTGTACAAAGGCTTTGTTGCCTTCGATGCGTCAAAACAGGAATGGATGTATTATTAATATAGCAAGTGTTTCCGGCAAAATTGCCACCACTCCATTGGGCGCTTATTGTGCCAGCAAATATGCGCTGGAAGCCGTGAGTGAAGCCCTGGCACAGGAAGTAAAATCTTTTAATATAAGAGTTGCGATTGTTGAACCTGGAATTATCAGCACCGACATGGCTACTGATATCAGCGTTAGCGATGATTGTATTTATCCGCAAACAAAACGTTTTGCAGGTCTCTTTGCAGCCTCTCTTCAGACACCAAGACCTCCTTCAATGGTTGCAGATAAAATCTTGGAAATTGCTGAAAGTGAAACCTGGCAATTACGCCATCCCGTTGGTCCCGATGCGTTGCCGTTTTTACAATGGCGGGCATCAATGACTGATGAACAATACGTTGATTGGAATGCAGCAACTGATGATGACTGGTACGATGGGGTTCAAAATACTTTTGGTTTAAATGCAAGGCAGGTAACAGCAACTGTAAATAAATGTATAAATTGAAAAATATTTGCACGCAAGAAATTGTACCTGTTATAAAAGAATAAATTATCATTTGTCACCATCGCGATTAATTAAAACAACCAACATGAAAATAAAACTTTTAATAATCGGCCTATTTTTCGCACAGGTCCTTGCGGCGCAATCCTATAAAAAAATTCATCGCAAGGCGATTGTTGTTGATACACACAATGATATTTTAATGAAGGCTGCGGATGAAGGAATGGTATTTGACCAGGACCTTACCGGCAAAACCCATAGTGACTTAGCCCGATGGAAAAAAGGTGGATTAGATGTACAAGTATTTTCTGTTTATTGCGACGGCGATGCAAAAAATCCGTTTGCTTATGCTAACAGGGAAATGGATACCCTTGATGCCGTAGTGGCCCGCAATCCCGATAAAATCGTGAAAGTGGCTAATTACGATGAATTGATAAAAGCGGTGAAGCAACATAAGATCGCTGCTATGTTTGGCGTTGAAGGCGGACACATGATAGAAAATGATTTGAATAAATTAGATTCATTATATAAACGTGGCACAAGATATTTAACCTTAACCCATAACATTTCGCCTTCATGGGCTACCAGCGCAGCAGATGAAACAGCCCCGGATTCTACCATAGGGAAAAGATTAAACTCCGAAGGTAAAAAAGGACTTACACAATTTGGCAAGCAAGTGGTGCAGCGCATGAATCAACTTGGGATACTCGTTGACGTTAGTCACGCCGGTGATCAAACTTTTTGGGATGTAATTCATACTACTACCAAACCAATTATTGCTTCACACAGTTCTGTTTACAGCCTCACACCGCATAGACGCAATTTAAAAGATGACCAGATAAAAGCGATTGCAAAAAACGGCGGTGTGATACAGGTAAATTTTAATCCCGGCTTTATTGACAGCACTTTTGATAAAAAAGAAATTGCCTTTTTTAAAAAACATGCAGCAGAAAATGATTCGCTTATCAAAAGCGGCATGGGCGAATTTTATGCTATGGATTACCTGTATCGCAAGTATGCGGAGGAAGCCAACGATATTCGTCCTCCTTTGTCCATGCTTATTCAGCATATTGAATATATCATCAATTTAGTGGGTGTTGATTATGTTGGGTTGGGATCTGACTTTGATGGCATCAACCTTACGCCGCAGCAATTAGACGATGTAACAGATTATCCTTTGATCACAAAAGCATTGGTTGAGAAGGGATATAGTAAAAAAGATATTGATAAAATTTTAGGAGGAAATTTTTTAAGGGTATTAAAAGCTAATGAAGCAAAATAAAAATCGATATTGGCATTTCTTGAAAACCATTAGTAAAGGCTAGGTGGCAGAGCCGTAGGCTCGACCCATATTGTAAAAACGGATTTTAATCCGTTTAATTAAAATATATAACTAAAATGACTCCAGTAAAAACAGATGAAGGATTAAAACGCGTAGTAGGTGTTACGGGCCTTACCCTTTCAATTATTAATGGAGTTATTGGTGCAGGCATATTTGTGCTGCCGGCAATCGTTGGTATTGAAATGGGAGCATTTGGGGTATTCGGTTATATTTTCTGCAGCATAATGCTGGCAGCTATTATGCTTTGCTATGCGGAAATTGGCAGTCGCGTTACCACAAGCGGGGGCTCGTATGCTTATGTGGAAGCTGCTTTCGGTGATTTTCCCGGCTTATGTTGTTAACTGGTTATATTTTTTTGGGTGGAGCATTTTGGGAAGCGCCGCTTTAATGAATGTAATTGCTGATTCATTGGCTGTAATATTTCCGGTATTTGCAAATCCGTTGATGCGGGCTTTATTCTTCTTTATACTGACTGGTTTTATGATCTTGGTAAATGTGCGTGGGGCTAAACAAAGTATTGGCTTCGTAAAACTGATCACCGTTATTAAATTATTACCACTTATTGGTATTATTATTTTTGGTTTCACCTATGTAAAGACAGAGAACCTGCATTGGCAACACATCCCTTCCCTCAAAACATTTGGCGATACCACACTCATTTTGTTTTATGCCTTTGCAGGATTTGAAACATCTCTTGGCGTTAGCGGCGAATTCAAAAACCCGGGACGTACCGTTCCGATGGGGATTTTCCTTGGAGGCATTACAATATTACTTGTATACATCTTATTGCAGACCGTAACACAGGGCGTACTCGGCGCCGAAATGGTCTCATTTAAAGATGCGCCACTTGCTGCCGTAGCCGAAAAAATTGTAGGGCCGATGGGAGCAACCGTCTTGTTAATGACTGCTGCTATCTCTTGTTTTGGATGTGTTAGTGCTGATATAATGGCAACCCCACGTTCGCTATTTGCCGGAGCAAATGACGGAATGTTTCCGAAGTTCCTTGGCAAGGTTCATCGTAAGTTTGCCACGCCGCATTTTGCCGTTACAACCTATGGCTCACTAATTTTTATTTTTTCAATTTCGGGTGGCTTTAAGCAACTGGCCATCCTGGCAAGCGCTGCAATATTGCTGGTTTACCTTGGGGTAACGCTGGCCACGGTGAAGATGAGAACGACAAAGCAGGATACTGCCGGTAAATCATTTCGTGCACCGGGCGGTTTGATAGTTCCTCTAATCGGTATTGCCGCAATAATTTGGCTGCTTACCAGCCTGAGCAAATGGGAAATTCTTTCAGCAATTATATTTATTGCCGCAGTATGCTTTATTTATTTTATTAGCAGAAAATTTAAAAGAAGAAAAATAGTAATGATTCCTTCGGAAGGTTTATTGTGATAGAAGACGGAAAAAAGTACAGGAAAAATGACTTAAGAATATCATAGTTTAATCTGACGTGAATTCCGGAAAAGTTTTTGATTTAATCTTAGCAGAATATTTTCAAGTCCATTTCGATCTTATCCCTTTATTCGGTTATTTCTTACGACAAGGTAACAGGGTTTATCCTTAACAGGCTATTTTTCTACTAATGTTGAATATTCTGTTGCTGAAGAGAATATTTTACAGGATCTTAATTTCATATCGGGCCTGATGCAACTATATTTTTGCGATTGGTTCGTGGCATTCTAATACTGCTAACTGTTTAGTATATACGCAGATTCAAAAAAAAGTCAAAGAAAAAAAATTGATAATAAAGTTGATAACATAGCAAACAATACCGTGGAATTCGTTCCGTAAAATTGTGTTACCAACTGCCGTATTCAGTTACTTTCGGAATCAAATACCTAATCACTCTACCGCCCATTCTCATCCTCTTCAACAGGCATTCCCCTGTCAATTGCCGTTATATAATTTCCCATTTTCAAAAAAAAATATTCTTAAATATATTTTCGTACGAAATTTTTCCTACCTTTAGTAAATGAAAGAAAAAAAAGACAATCATCAGCCAAAGGCTGAACCCACCAAATCGGAACTGGAAATATTAAAGGTGCTCTGGGAAATTGGCCCCTCCACAGTAAGACAAGTTAACGACAAGCTAAACGAACAAACGAGAGCGGTGCAGTACACTTCCACTTTGAAACTGATGCAGATAATGCAGGACAAGGGCTTGCTAAAAAGAGATGATACCAGTATGAAACACGTGTATTCCCCGGCCGAGCCCGAACTGAAAACAAAAAATGCGCTGCTTGAAAAGTTTGTAGACAACCTGTATAACGGTTCGGCCAGCAGCCTTGTTATGCAGTTACTCGGCAATAAAAAGACAAACAAAAAAGAATTGCAGGCAATAAAGGAACTGCTTAAGAAAATGGATATCAATAAATAAACATGTTCAATAAACGATTATGTCAGTTAATCTATTCGGCAATTTATTTAATATAACAGGCATACACGCAGTTTTCAGTATGCTCGTTCATTCGCTATGGATCGGTGCCCTGGCGGCTTTGCTCGCAGGAATCATTATCACACTTACAAAAAAACAAGGTCCGCAAATAAGGTATCAACTGCTCACTGGCTTATTGGGCTTGTTTGCCATTTGTATGGTATTGGTATTTTATTCAGCTTTCACTAATGAAACACATATTGTTGCTCATGGTAATAATACAATGAATGTTGCAGTTACTTCAGCAACCGTAGATGCAAGTGACATTCAGCCGGAACAAAAAAATGTTTTCGATGCATTCATCTCTCTCATCCGGGCAAATGCGGGCATTATCGTTTCTGTCTGGTTAATGGTCATCATTTTCAGATGCCTGCAGCTCGTATCAGGATTAAATTCACTACAGCGGATGAAAAGAAGATGGATAATGGAAGCAGGCGACCACTGGAACCAAAAGCTGCTTGAACTTGCCGCGAAGCTTGCCATTAAAAGGCCTGTTGTATTCCTGCAGTCGTCCCTTGCCAAAGTACCAATGGTTATTGGTCACCTCAAACCCGTTCTGCTATTTCCTATGGGCCTGCTAAATAACTTACCGCAGGACGAAGTTGAAGCGATACTGTTACATGAACTGGCCCACATTAAACGAAATGATTTTTTGGTGAACCTGCTGCAACAGTTTGCTGAAATATTTTTCTTCTTTAATCCTGCCGTACTATGGATTTCATCACTAATAAAAAATGAAAGGGAAAGTTGTTGTGATGATATGGCTCTTTCAATTACCCAGGATAAAAAAATATTTATTCATGCACTGGTGGCCTTCCAGGAATATAACGCCGGGTTGAAATATGCAACGTCGTTTGCGGGATCTAAAAACCATTTGCTGAACAGAGTAAAACGAATTATAACCAATAACAATAAAACACTTAACACTATGGAAAAACTGGTACTGGCATCAGGTATTATTATAACCTGCCTTGCCACCGTGGCATTTAACCCGGGAAAAGAAAAAGATACAATCATGACTGTAAAAAGAAATGTCGTAAAAACACAAATCATAACAGAAAACAGGTCAATAAATACAATGGTCGAAAGCAATAGCAATGGCCTTATAAAAAGACACCCTGGCGACACAATTCCTAAAAAGCAAACAAGTGCTGATGGTTATAATATGAATTTTAAAGGAGATATAGACGGCAAACGTGTTGAGTTAAAAGAGGAGCATAGCGAGATAAAAGAATTATATATTGACGGAAAGAAAATTCCTGAAGATCAGTATGTAAAGTACCAGCCAATAATTGAAAAAATTCATACGCAAATGAAGGAACAGGCAATGAAGCTAAAGCTGCAGGCAGATACCCTTGACATGCAAAAGCGGAAACTGGAAGAGCAGGCGGAAACGATGGAAACAGATTCCAAAAAAATGCAGGAACAAAGTGAATTGGCAAATGCCGACATGGTAAGACAAAAAGAATTGATGGAACAACACGAAGTGCAAATGCAAAAACAAGCAGAGCGCATGCAAAAAAATGATTCGGCCATGTCAATACAATCTCAAAAAATGCAAAAGGATTTTATACGAAAAGAAGAAAAACTCAAAAAAAAGCAAATTGAATTACAGAAAAAAGTGGAACAACTGGAACTGCAGCAGAAGAAATTGGAATTGATACGAAAGGATACGCTAAAAACAACGGGTAGCGTCTATGCCACGCCGGTAGTAACCGTGAGGCCCGCAATTACTGTTAAGCCAACCGTGATCAGCAACATCAACCGTAAACCTGGAGCCTGTGGCTATCGCAAGTACCGCCACAACTGTCAACGCCAGGCTGTCGGCAATTTCAACAGATTCAAGAGTTAATGTAGAGCCGGCAACAGTTACAGCTATTACTTCCACCCTACCTATGGCCCATACTGTTTCATTGGCTCCCAATTCTTCTTCCGAAGATATCGTCAGTGATCTTGAAAAGGCCAACGTTATCAGCAGCAGGCATAATCTTTCTATTCAACTTTCAAACGAGTCACTCATAGTTAATGGCGTAAAACAACCTGAAGAGATTCACCAGCAAATCCTAAAAAAGCGCATGAGAAACCCCGGAGATAAAATTTCATTATTATATAATAACGAGTAGCGATAGACAAATATCACGGGTTCAACAAAATTATGTCGTAGCTGAGTCTCTCAGCAGCCTCTGCGGTAAGATAAAATTAGCTCCATTCTTCATCTTACTGAACGCACGATCCCCGGCGGATGACCCGGCTGAGATATTAACTACCGGCGTGGGATACACGCTAAATAAAATTAATCTTATGAAACTATGTATTTACTTCACAAAACCTTATTGGCAGAGTTTCATCAACACGCCCCATCGGGGCGATATGTTAGTAGTAACAAAGGCATTCAATTTCTTCGGTTAGCTCCGTAGGGGCGGCATGTTACATATCGCTCCTATGGAACTTGTAGCAAAATGTCAAACAAATTGCTACTAATATATACCTCTACGAGGCCACCGCTTTATATTGGGACATTTATTAGTTTTGTATTTGCGAACTAAATACTTAAACCTGTAATTCTATCCTTCTTTTTGCCGTATAAAATTCATTAGCTCGACAAAGTCAGTAATGCCCGAATCCCTCAATAAACTTCCTACTTTCTTTGATAATTGAAGGAGGCCGTTAGTATTGCTTTCAGCTTGCTGAACTGTCCTGATACATTCGGGAAGTGACACCGCTTAAAAAAAAGACCCTTCTAATACTTCTGCGGCCTTATATTTTTTCCTCTTCTTTTGCCGGCATATCTACTGCTGAAACGGTGGAGCTATTTGCCTGAGTTGTTGGCTTGTAATATTCCTTGTCTTTCACTTTGCCCATGCTTACCAGTAACAGGTATATGGCAACGGCCAGGCTAAGATATATGCCAAAACCCATGATATCAAAGAGGCCTGGTGAAAGATCGCTTAACGATCTTGACATGCTCCCGGTAGGGTCGTAACCGCCAAAGTTCTCTGCGGGTACGTCTGGCTTCATCTTAAAATACAGCAGTGCTAATCCGGCAATAAGTATAACAGCCGGAACAAAATGCGCAGGCTTGTAGAATCGGTCAAATTTTTTGTTCCCCGAAATATTTTGATACAGTATGAGAGCGCCGCTCAGCGGCACAACCAGGATAAGTACCATCAGCAGCCGGTCCATGCCTTTTATCAGTATGCTGAGCATACCGGGGGATATGCCTGTACTAACAATTGAAAAACCAGACATGGATGCGCTGCCCAGGATAGAAACCCATGGAAAGAAAAAACCAAGGACCAGCAGCGCCGCGGCAATATTGACGCCGGTGAATTTTACAGTTGACATGATGATGTTGTTTTATAAAAGTGAAAAAATAAATGCTGTACTGTAAACATACTGCCTCTGCATTGGCTGGAGAACCACGATTTATTTTTTGATGCCTCTCCATTTATTTTTTGCGCCTATTCGGGAAAAATCTGCACGATTGATTTTATTCCTAAGAGGAAAAGAGGGAACTTAAAAACTTACTTATTACATGTTACATCAATAAGACTCGCGATTCTGAATGGCGGCTGGCAGTAAGTATTTATGATGATTGCTGATAGCCTGGTGAAGAGGCAATATCTTTTCTTTATGGATGATGAAAAGAACAGAGACAATAACGAGAGAGTAAGCGGACGTTGAATTCAGTAAATGATTTTAAAATATTAATTGCGCAAGTTAAGGTTCGGATGGTATGTAGATAATGGTTTTATACCCGCAGTCTCACCTTCGGTGCCGACCACCGTTCCACAAGATAAACGGCACGAAAGAAGATTCCTTTTAAATTTCCTTCTGCCGTATAAGATCCATTAATTCAACGAAGTCAGTTGCGCCCAATTCCTCAATCATCTTCATATCTTCCTTTGTTAATTGTACAAGTCCGTTAGTGTTGCTTTCTGCTTGCTCCGCCGTCCTGATTCCGGGAATAACAGTTGATATTTCAGAGTAACTCAAAATATAGCTCAATGCCATTTGTGTTTTAGTTAGCTGGTATTTTTTGCAAAGGTTCCAAACCGGCTGCAGGCTGAGGTTACAGGCATCAACTATATCTTGCGTTACTCTTTTTTTGCGATGATCATTAGCAGGGAAATTAACGCCTGTATCAAATTTTCCTGTGAGCAATCCAAATTGCAGTGGCATTCTTGCAATTATCCCATAGCCCGCCGCACCCGCCTGCTTTACAATTGGCAAAGCTTTTTGATTCAGCATATTTAATACCAACTGGAAACCACTTCCCAATTTATTTTCCAATAAATAATCTGCTTCGGCAAAAGGCTCATAAGTATTCAGCGATATACCCCAGTATCTTATCTTTCCGCTTTGCTGTAATAATTGCATGGCTTCTATACAATCGCCCTGTTGCAGGTGCGCTAATCTTGCAGTATGCAACTGGTAATAATCGATCGTTTCACGCCGCAGTCTTTTCAAACTCTTTTGACAGGCATCTATAATATATTCTTTGCTGTAATCAAAAGTAAAAAGATTGTTGCGGGAAACATTGCCCGCCTTAGTTGCAATGACGATATCCTTTTTGTTCCCCACCGTATTGCCCAGCAATTCTTCCGAATGGCCAAGACCGTAAATATCAGCAGTATCAAAAAAATTTATACCAACCTCTAATGATTTATAAATAGCTTTTGTTGAAGCATCGTCATTGGCATCTCCCCAACCGATAGCGGTGTTACCAATCATAGCAGCGCCGCCAATTGCCCAGGCGCCAAAGCCAACTTCACTTACGAGTAAGTCAGTGTTTCCAAATTTGCGATAGTTCATTTTTACATGTATTTAAACAAGATAGATTTTTGCTTGCAAGGTAATTGAACTATTTATATACACTGTGGCACCTGTGCATAACTTTTGTTAACGGCAGTAATTCATGAATTGCTGCTGTCCGGAAATATATTTTTTTTATCTCAGTGTAAGATTTCTAATTTGTGTATTCACAAAATAGATTCAATAAAAAGTGATGCGTAAGAACTGATCCACGGAGTTTAAAATGTAATAAAGTTTGTCAGCGCCGGGAACATTAAATCTAAACTGATATCCCCACAAAACCACGGAGAACACTAAGAACGTTACTTTGTGATCTTTGTGGGATAACAACTCCACGGAGAACACTAAGGAAACATTACTTTGTGGCCGTTGTGTCCCTGTCTGACAGGCAGGTTTGTGGGATAAGCATTTAAGGTTCACACAACACCAGGACAATAAAACTATCAGCATATGAGAAATAATTTCTTCGCCACACGTCTACTAACGGTAATCACTACCTGCTTTTTATTAATGGAAAATCTGCATGCACAGGATAGTGTATCCGTTGATTGGAATAAAACAATATTCGTTTCCAAAACCGCACCCACATTGCAGGTAGTAGAAAACCCGATGGTACGTCCCTCCTCGCCTATTCATGAAAATACATTTAAAGCATTAAAAAATCTCGGTGCCGATTATGTCCGTTATGTTCCATGGTTTCCCTATCCTAAAATGGCCGTAGCAGAATTAAAGCCGCCAACAAAAACCGAAACCTTTTGGGACTTCACTTATTTGGATAGCACCATGGAAGCGCTGATGAACGCTACCAGCGGGCATTCCGTAGTAATCAATTTCAGCACTACCCCTGCATGGATGTGGAAGACCGATGCTCCCGTGCAATATCCCGATGATGCCTACCAGGTATTTTGGAATTATAACCAGGGAACTGTTTTGAGAGATACTACCGCAAAAGAAGTAGCAGGTTATTATGCAAGATTAATTAGCTGGTACACCAAGGGCGGATTTACCGACGAACTCGGCAAGTTTCATAAATCAAATCATTTTTATAAAATACCTTATTGGGAAGTTTTGAATGAGCCCGATTTTGAACACAGCATTTCGCCGCAGCTATACACGAAGATGTATGATGCAATAGTTGGAGCAATGAAAAAGGTTTCACCTTCCACAAAGTTCATCGGCATGTCGCTTGCCTTTAATGCCCGGCCGGAACATTTTGAATATTTCCTCAATCGCAAAAATCATCAACCTGGTATTCCGTTAGATGGCATCTCTTATCATTTTTATGGAACCCGTTCTTACCATAACGAACCATTGGAAGAATACCAATATGCTTTTTTTGATAAAGCCGATGCCTTCCTTGAGAAGGTTCGTTTTATAGAAAGTATCCGCAAAAGGCTTTCACCCAAAACCATTACCACTATTAATGAAATCGGGACGATCATTGGTTCGGACACCGGTGAAGATATTCCTGCGGCTTACTGGAATTTATCTGGCTCTATGTATGCTTATGTATTTCTCGAATTAACAAAAATGGGAATTGACGTAGCCGGGGAATCGCAGCTGGTGGGCTATCCCACGCAATACCCCGATGTAAGTATGATGGACTGGAAAACAGGAAGACCCAACTCAAGATATTGGATACTGAAATTGATAAAAGACAATTTCGGCCCCAGTGATAAACTGGTGGCCACTTCTCCCCACGGTGATTTTTATTGCCAGGCTTTCAGCACCGCGAAAGGAAAAAAGATACTCTTTATTAATCCCCGCAATAAAGAAATAAAGATCAACTTACCAATTAATGTAAAAGATGCCAGCGTTCAATATGTCAATGAGCGCACCGGTGAAGACCCGATTGCTAATGAGCAATTAACCGAACCATCTATGACGCTTCAACCTTATGAAGTTGCCGTGGTGGAATTGAAGTAGTAAAGGGGGCTGTGGGCTGTCGTTCATGCATTAGCGTTAGTACAGGCTTTCGTTACAAGCTCGGGACAGAACCGGGCACAGAGGACTTGGAATTGAGGTACGGCAAGGGAGAAAATTAACAATGAACAACTGAAATTATTACATAAAATGAAAATTCAATTTTATAGATATAATGCACTATGTCTTTGTTTCATATTTTATGGATATTCTTCATCTTGCCAATTGACAACTAAAGACTTTAAATTATGTCTTGACAATGTAACTTGTTCCGATACAATATTGCTCATTACTAAAGATCAGATTTTAAAAAGTAGCACAATTATCCCCAATTTTGCATGGTTTACAATTGAATCAACAACTGTTTATGTGGGTGAAGGAAATTATACAAGTGAAATGCAAATAATTAATCTGCCTGGCAATAAATTTAATAATGAAACAAAAAAAATATTTGACAGATTAATACCAGGGACACCAATAACTATTGAGGTATATGGCCACAATAAACAAAATACTCAAGTTAAATGGGGAACTTTATCTATAAGAATAATTAAATAATAATTTTAGCCAAAGTTGGTCTTCCCCTTCTTCCAATTTATAAACCCACCGTTAGTTGCTGGTAAAATGCATCAACATATTAAAGCCATTACTTCTGCTGTGATAAAACTTTTATGAAATAAGAATGTGGCGTTACAATGTGTTGGCCGTTGTTCAAAGACCAAACCGCGGCGGCTCTTACTATTGGTTGATGTGGGCTTGCGAAAGGGAAATAACACCCACACTGGCAGGAGTACTACAAATGTAGTATTGGTTACTTTGCTTTATTTCTCAATCTTTGAAAAGACATTTGAGTTGATTAGCTATTATATTGGCCGTGCTTTGGGATTAATTTTAAATTTTAAACAAGAAGAAAAAATTTGTAGGTACGAAAACTTTTTTTAAATTTAGATTGTCCCCCATCAAAAATTGGCTCTACTAATAAAGGTCTTATGAGAATAACGCCAGGGCTAAAGATATATTTAGACAGACAGTTTCAGGACAGAATTTCTTTGAGTGCTGGTGTTTGCAGGGTGGAAACGTTGAATGGCATACCATGCAAAGGCCCAACGTTCATTCCTCAAAAACCATGGCGAAAGCCCTCGAAAGAAGATAGCGGACTATTGGCAGTAACAGGGAATGACCTGCGGAGTCACCAAACCGTTGGTATAGTTAAGTTACCCGCTAAACTCTCAGCTAAGTTCAAGAAACTGAATTTTTCTGAATGTAAAAATCACCAGGAAACTGCTAAACTATGCGCCACCGATGACTATAAAAACATACTTAATGAGACTATAAATTACTATGAGAAATTTGCCGATGTGAAAAACTCATCAATTCCTCATAATATTTATTTAGGCGAGGCCAACTTATTGAACAATACTTTTAATCAAAAGGAAAAAACTTTTATTGGATTGCACCTGGATAGCTTTGAAAGAAACAGTGCGACACGGCAACTAGCAAGGAATAGAATATGTATAAACTTAGGTAAAGACCCGCGATATCTGTTATTTTATAATTTACAATTTGATCAGATGGCTGAAATGTGTGACATGAAGAAAATTGACAGGAATGGAAATCCTTATGAAATTCTTCATACTTTTTTTGAAAGATTTAATACCTACCCGGTAATTAAGATTCAAATTAATCCGTACGAGGCATATATCGCACCCACTGAAAATATAATTCATGACGGATCAACGGAAGGAACAAAACATTTAGATGTTAACCTGGCAATAAGAGGTTATTTCAAAATACCAAAATCAAACAATCTTTTTTCAAACATTTTCAAATTTTAAGTTATGTCAAAACTCAGAAAAATTTTCGCAACTCTTATGGGAGGGCTTTTAATGGGATCTTCTGCATCCGCTGCTAACGTCGCTTCTCCAAAAAAACCTATAGAGGCGAAAATTCAAAAGATTATGAAAGCATTACATGCAAAAAAAATCCAGGGCATTCAATCCAAAACTCTCATCGAGTACCTTGATAAAAACCATAAGATGAGTTCAATTGATCCCGAAAAATCCGGCATTAATAATACTGAAGAAATGAATGTTGGCAATTGGGATACCTGGAATAACTGGAGCAATTGGGATACCTGGAATAACTGGAGCAATTGGGACACCTGGAATAACTGGAGTAATTGGGATACCTGGAACACATGGAGTAACTATTAATTTTCAAAATCATGAATATTCCAGTTGGGCCTATTGAATTATTAATAATACAAGGCTCCCCATTCTGCAACATCGACTGTAAATATTGTTATTTGCCTGATAGAGGTAACAAGAAAAAAATTTCTTTATCTACGGTTGAAGCTGCAGTAAGAAAAATATTTGATGAAAATCTGGTGAAAAAGGAATTTAGTATTGTTTGGCATGCCGGAGAACCTACCGCTATGAATATTGAATTTTATGAAAAGGTTACTGAATTACTTAAAAGTATTGTTCCAGAAGGATATAATGTAAATCAACATATACAAACAAATGCAACATTAATTAACCAGGATTGGTGTGATTTTTTTAAGCGATCAAAAATGATTGTAGGCGTAAGCATTGACGGCCCACAATTTATTCACGATGCAAACAGGCTTACCCGGAGTGGTAAAGGCACTTTTGAGAAAACAATGGAGGGTATCAAACTCTTGAAAGCAAACGATATAGAATTTAGTGCAATAGCCGTTATCACATCTATATCTTTAGATTATGCAAGTGAGATATATACCTTCTTTAGAGAATTAGGTCCACGCACACTTGGATTTAATATTGACGAAGAAGACGGCGCAAATTTAAAGAGCACCATTCAATTGGAACAGGAACAAAAACTTAGAAATTTCTGGTCTACCATATATAGTTTGCAATTGCAAAAGGATAATTACTTACATATTCGCGAAATATTTGGCTTTAATGAAATGCTGTTAAAAACTGATTTCGGGGAAAATAAATTTCCCTTTGGCCAAATGGTAGCGCCTCTAAAAATAATTACGCTCGACACTGACGGCAACTTCACCACCTTTTCACCCGAACTGATAGGTATGAAAGATGAAAACTATATTAATTTTAATCTGGGCAATGTACATACCGATAGTTTCAGGGGCATCTTGCAATCAGAAAAATTTAATAAGATGTTTTCCGAAATAATGGCCGGCATCAAAATTTGCAGTGAGACTTGCGATTATTTTAAGATGTGTGGAGGCGGCGCACCAAGTAATAAATTGTACGAGAATAAAAGTTTCGCTACCGCCGAAACCAAATACTGTAAATATAGCAGGAAGATTGTTATTGACAGTATCTTAGATAAAATGGAAGAATGTTTGGCCAATTGATATCATAAGCAGTATGTTTTCAATATTTAAAAAGGGCAAAAATAAAATTACAAATCCTGAAGATGGGATATGGATTATAGAGCATTTTATAACACCAATTCAATGCAACTGGATAATTGATAAAATTGAAAAATCAAATTTTAAAGTTGCGAGACAATATAAAGAAGGAAGGCACAACAAGGAGACATTTTCAGGCGAAACTTCAATTGTTGAATTGTTAAGAAATAGATTTAAAGAAATCAATTTATTGCGTGGGTCTATGAAATGTAATGTTCTTGATTTTTCCTTGCCATTGGAGTTCTACAAGTATGAGACCGGAGACTTTATTAAGCGCCATTCAGATGCCCACAGAGAGTGCAACGGGAAATATTCAAAACTAACACTCGTCTTATATCTTTCCGACAATTGCAAAGGAGGCGAAACATACTTTGAAAAGTATAATGTCAAGATAAACCCCAGGAGCGGCACAGCTCTCTTGTTTGAACAGAAACTTAATCACGAGGCACTCATCGTTACAGAAGGAACTAAATATGTTTTGAGAACTAATTGCTATATCGATTAGCTATTGCCGTTATGCCAGGCAAATCATAAATGCATCGTACTTAATGTAGAAGAGGCGATCTACTATAACTTAAATTGGGTAAGAAATATTTTTGAATTTATAAAGACTTCTTAGGAAAGGAGTTCGGTACAATAAAAAGGGTGAACCTGATAAACACCGGTAACTATATTATTGCGAAAGTGAACTCCCTCCTTTTGCAGCGCTTCTGCATAACTTTCTATGTCGCTCACTTCAATTGAAAACCTGTTCCAGCCTCCCGGCTTCTGTTGCTAGCCATCGGGCATGGGTTGACCGCCACCGGCTGATGGGGCTAACCTGGTACCAAAAAATAAAGCAGGCAAGTTTTTTGTATTAATTAATTTTATGTCAGTATGGAAATATCTCTGCTTGCCACCACTTACACATCAAAAAATTTTAACTATGATTCGTGATCTCTGCTCAAAGCTTTATTTATTTCTACCGGTTATTTATTCCGTTGCTTTTAGTTCATGTAACAATGGAGCGCATAACACCGCCAATAAAAAAATAGATACAGCAGCAATTAAAACCATGGGTAAAGAAGTATTTACAACCAATTGTGTTACATGTCATGGAAATCCCGCTTATCCAAAAGCGCCTTCACCGGAGGCCTTGTCCGCAATGCAGCCAAGAGTAATTCTAAATGCACTGGACAATGGCAATATGCGCCAACAGGCAAGCAAGCTTACTGAAGAACAAAAAGAAGCCGCAGCACAATATATCACTAATAAAATGCTAAAGACTGTAGTAATGCCTGATGAAGCCTACACGCATTTTTCACTAAAAGATAATAACGATTCAACCTATGATTATTCAGGATGGGGTGGCAATCTGGAAGGTACCGGTTTCAGAACAACTCAACAAGCCGGCATTACACCGCAAAATGTAAGCAAGCTTGAATTAAAATGGGCCTTCGCTTTTCCTGATGAAAGTGATGTGCGCAGCAAACCTGCTGTTGTAGGCGATTGGTTAATTGTCGGCAGTCAGTCAGGCGAAGTGTATGCACTGAATAGAAAGACCGGAAAGATTGGCTGGCATGTAACAGCAGCCAACGGGTTAAGAAGTGGTATTGTAGTGAACAAAGAAGCTGATGATGTTACCGCATATTTTGTTGACGGTTCAACCTATGCTTATGCAGTTGATGTAAAAACCGGAAAGATATTATGGAGTGCAAGAGCAGGTATAGATCCGCTCGCAATGAATACCGGCACGCCTGCAGTATATGGCGGAAAAATATTTGTGCCCATTAGTTCAATTGAAGTTGCTGTAGCCGCGGACACTAATTATAATTGTTGTACTTCTTCAGGCGGTGTAACAGCGCTCGATGCAAAAACAGGTAACATAATTTGGTATCATCGCATTATTGCAGATACGGCAACTGCGCAGGGAAAGAAGAGTAATGGCAAATCTTTTTACGGTCCTTCAGGTGCACCTGTTTGGTGCAGCCCAACTGTTGATACAAAAAGAAATCTTTTATACATAGGCACAGGTGAAAATTATACTTTGCCTACAACAAATACCAGCGATGCAATACAGGCAATTGATATATCAACAGGAAAACTCGTTTGGAATTTCCAGGCAACACAACATGATGCATGGAACCTCGCATGTCCTGTGCTTGTTAACTGCCCGGGCAACATGGGAAGAGATCTTGATTTTGGTATGGCGCCAATTTTAGTAACAGGCGAAGATGGAAAGCAAAGATTAATGGTCGGACAAAAAGCGGGAGTGGTATATACTTTATCACCAGATGATGGAACTCTTCTCTGGCAAACAAGAATTGGCAAAGGTGGAGCACTGGGAGGAATACATTGGGGAATGGCAACCGATGGGAAAAACATTTATGCAGCAAACGCTGATAATACATTGGCGCTTGATCCTGATGATACAAGCATGCATGCTTCACCAGGTATTTATGCATTAGATATTATTACAGGTAAAGTAGTTTGGGAAGAAGCAGCGCCCGCTGTTGCAGGAAAAAAAAGTTATCTCGCAGCTAATTCTGCTGCACCTGCAGTGGTGCCGGGTATTGTGTTTGCCGGAAGCAATGATGGTCATATAAGAGCATATTCCACAACAGATGGACATGTGTTATGGGATTATAACACCGATAAAAAATATGAAACAGTAAACGGTATAGAAGGTAATGGCGGTTCTATTGATAGTTATGCACCACTAATGGCCGATGGTATGTTGTATGTAAATTCAGGCTATGCACAATTTGGAGAAACGGCAGGAAATGTGTTGCTTGCTTTTGAAGTGAAGAAGTAATAACGTTTTGCCTCTTTCTTAGTTGCGTATAATACCCCCTCGTTATGAGCATCCACTCGTGACATATAGTAAACTATAACCTAATTAAACCAACTCTCATTTACTGAAAACAAATGATATAATTCGCATGCTTTACATTCCGTTACTCAAACCTCTTTTTAATGCAAGCAAAAGGATACTTGCGCTAACGCTGTGCCTGCGCCAGGACTGGGGGCGTTCGTGCTTCTTAAATATCTTTTTTGTCTATGTCACCTTCTATTGAAGCAATTATTTTCTTTGCCGCCATTAGCCTGATACGCTTATTTTTTTCTATCATTTTTTCGATAACCCATTTCTCAATTTTATGATGTAACGGAATCAGCATTGCACCTACAACAACTAATGCAGATAACGTTAGAAATGGAGAATCATTGGTGTAATGCGAAATGTAAGGGTGACAGGCACTTTGATAATAATCCAACGATCAAACATTTTCTATCAATTGTTTTATTGAATATTCAATGTATGAAAGTTGGGGGTGCATTATAATAAAAAGGTAGCAACAATAATATTGCGACCTTTAATTTTTTTTCCTTTTATTGAATGAGTAATTTATCTCTGTAAATATTTGACGAAGTTGTGATTTCTACAATGTAAGTACCTCTCATTAAATCGGAAGTTGGAACTTCTATGGTGTTTCCGGCGAACGGACCAGTTAATTTTCGTAAGGCTTTGCCCGATATATCATAAACGCTTACATGCTTTATAGGATCAGTTCCTTGTACAATATGAACGATGGTCTTCGCCGGATTCGGATATAGCACGGGCGCCTTCGAATCGTTCACTCTCACCATTGCGAGGGCAGAATAGGTAACTTGACCGTCGTTATCAATTATCTTTAACCGGTAAAAATTAAGTCCGCTCATTGGGGAGTCATCTGTTGCATCGTATGTAGTTGCAAACGATCCGTTATCCATAGCTTTTATGGAATCTATTGCAACAAAATCGTGATCGGAATTACTTCTTTCGATCACAAAATAATTCGTCTTCGTTTCCAGGGTAGTAGCCCATGTTAAATCTACCTTATGATTGAGGTTAAGGGCTGCATCGAAACTTAACAACGTTAGAGGAAGTACGCCACTCGTAAATACGTATTTATCGACCTGGGCCGTTGAAAGAACGGCGTTATTATGGCTGGTAATTGCAAGCCCGGCATATACCGGGTTGGATCCAAAGCCTGCATTTACGGGGCTTCCAACGGTGGTGTAATTTGCCCCGTCGGGAGAAATCTGAGCTGAATATACTGTTCCTGTTTTAAATAACCTAACCCAGTAGGGTGGTGCTATATTAATCGCTGTAGTGGTAGCCGTAGCATTTCCATCTGTTACAGACCTGGATTGGAACAAAGCTCCGCTACCGCTTGTTAATTCAATAGAAACAAATTTTGAACCGGAAGCGAGAGTTTCACGAATCATTATCCCGCATTTGTTCGCCACATTCGAATTATCCATAGACAATACCCGTGCATCAAACTGTCCGTCCCCTGCTAAAGTTTTTTGAGCAAAACGAAACGCGTCTGCGGTATTACCTATATCATCTCCGGAACCATTTAACGTGAAAATATCAGGAGTGTAGCATGCGCTGCCTGGTATATCGGTATTTCCAATATCCTGTGTTGTCCAACGTGTAGGCAAAGGATCACAATTGCTGCCACATGCCAACTGCGAGAAAGAAGCACTATTGGAATAAACGCTTGTATCTGTTGCGCTGCATACACTTTGAACTTTAAATAAATAGTCTGTTCCACAGGTAAGATTATTTAAAACAAGCATATTGGTGTCCGAAGAAATTGTGAGCCAATCCGGGGACGTCACCGCTTTGTATTGGATATTATAATTACCAGCCCCGGTCGATTTCCAGTGAAGCGTTGTCGTATTTTCAAAGATATCACTTATGGAAAGACTGTCGGGCACTCCGCAGTCGCCGGCGCTTAGGGTTCCATATACCTCAAATGAATATAAGGAATATCCAAAGTGGGTACCCCTCGCCGTTCCAAACATTCTCACATAGCGACCGCTCCCTTTTATAGAAATAAAATTACTAAGGCTGAAATTGTTTGTTTTACTTGCCAGCGTTGTCCAGTTGACGGCGTCATCTGAAACATCTATTGTGAAATCTTTCCCTAAGGCACTTTCCCACTGAAGGACTACCTGGCAAAGATCATATTTTGTGCCTAAGTCTACGTAAATGTATTGGGGATCTGCCTGTCCTACACTTCCCCACCTTGTTGCCGGATCGCCATCGAAAGCTTTGTCAGCCGTATTCGTTGAATTTTCCGATGAACTTGCAAATGCCGGTTTATTTAAAGCGATATTAAGGGAGTTGCACGTGTCGATAGGATTTCCCGTTAATCCATACACCACAAATTGATTGGAGAATGTCGCCAGGTATACCTTACCGTTAGCAATAGTTGGGCAATTGAACTTGGCATAGTTACCGGGATCGTCTCCAATATTTTGAGATGAATTCCATAATTCTTTAGTCACATCATTTGCATCGAATGCGTGCAGGATGCCGGGCCTCACAGACTGGTTGGCATCACCGCTTGCCGCAAAGGTGGCCCACAGGACAGCAGTTGAATCCACTGAACCGTTAGAGGAAACTGAAAGAAAAGCGCCGCTATTTCCCACAGGACCTTGTACACCACTGCTGATCGTGTTTGCCTCATCAATCTTATCCAGGGTTCTGCTATATGGGAAAGCTTTCAGCAAAGCATTTTCGCTCCACGAATAAATAAATTCCTTTTGACTGCCCTTATAATAAGAAAATGCCGAGCGAAGGTGGGCATTGGTACCCAGATTAATCGTTTGTAAATTATTATTTGAACCAGCATTATAGCCTCCCATATTATCGCGGTCAACCAGGTATATATGGCCATCCTTGCAGGCAGTTATTGCCTGGTTTGTGCCAGGTATCAGCATCAATTGAGTTACACCAAAATCAAGATCTGTAGCCTCTAAGGTTAGATAATTATTGGGAGTGAAGTAGCTCGATACCGACAACGTCGACGCTTGAGGTGTTAATTTCAAGGAACTCTCTGATCTATTGCGGAGATCGGTATAATTACCATTATACCCCGCAGAACCGTTTCCAGAAGAAACATAAATATTACCGGAAGGATCTGCGGCAGGCGCCCCACCGGACATCCAAATGCCTCCGTTATTACCGTCCGGAGTGGTATTATATACTATTGATTGGGCAAGCGATGTTTTATCATACCCCAAAATCCACCCGTGATAAGGTCCCCAATCGCAATGGGCAGCATAACAGATATAGACGATGCCATTCAATAATAACAAACCACAACGTTGGTTCTGTTTTTGTGCATTAAAAGTTAGTGTTCCTCCCACAGCTCCTGATCCTGTCCCTGCGACCGCCGCCGTTATTGGCACAGGACTGTTAGCTCGTTCTGCACCGGTAGAAATATCAATCGCGTGCAGGTATTGAACAAAAGCGGATCCGGCCGAATCACAACTTCTTGCAACAACGTACATCGTTTTGGTAGCTGCATCTATTACGGGGGTACCTACAATTCCCATATTACCTGCGAAATCTCTATAATTTCCACTACAGGCACTGGTTTCATCAGTATTTTGCACCGGGCGTTTACCATTAGGCGTTAGGTTGATTTGCCAATAAGGAGTTGATACGTTTGCCGAATCGGCATCATAGGCATAAACTGAATTGTTAACTGTTGCTGCAAAAACAATATTCTTATTTCCTTTGCCTGGAATGTTTACGTTATTCATCAACAAAAGTTGGGCATATATCTCGTCATCAACGGGCCTCGTATACAATTTTCCAAAAGAACCAACCGCAACGTTTTTAGTATTTAAGATAGTCTCTGTGCTATCCCAACCGGTCCGGTCGAGATTATTATGTTGAGTGAGTACATTAGTTTGTGCGTAAATGTGTACGCTGCAAAATAGCGAAAAAAGATATAATGATATTACTACAATTTTGCACGTAAAATTTATTTTCATAGAACAACTTTATGGCATTAAAAATATAAAAAATTATTAATATTAGGAATTGACTCGCCCATTATCGCATAAAAATACAACATCAAAGAAACACCTTTAATCCCAGGTATATTAAATTCTTTTTAATAAAATATTTGAAAACTTCTCAGTTTTAAATATGCAGAATTAATGCCACATTTTTTGATTATTAAACATATATATCCTCCAATATGATGTTTTAGCAACCGATAGTGTGTGATCATTTCTTTATCCCCGCCCCCGACTGTTAGTTGCTGGTAAAATGCATCAACATATTAAAGCTATTACTTCCGCTGTTATAAACTTTTATGAAATAAAAACGTGGCGTTACAATCGTTGGTCGTTGGTCAAAGACCTGCCTGCCGGTTTACCTGCCGAAGGTATGGCAGGCAGGCCAGGCTGCGGCTCTCACGAGTTATTTCAATTACAAAGGATCTGGTGCGTCAGTAAATTTTTTCTTCTTTCCCCTAAGGTTACCAAGAAACAAAATAGAAGGAATATTACCTTTTGCACAAACGTTGGAATTTCAAGCATTCTAAATTCTGTTTTGTATCTGCCCAGCAGGTAAGCAGAATCATACATTCCGGGTCTTCCTCCATTTTCATTCATTGACCTATATATCTGAGAAAGAAAATAGACCATGTTATTGGCGGGGCTCACATATCCCGAGATTCGCAGCGGTTCATTGCCCGCATTCCAGAATTTATGTGGAACACCGACCTTGAATAACACCGTTTCACCCGGACCTGCATATTTTTTCTCTCCTTTTAATTCCTGGTATCCGATTTTTCCTGATAAAACGGTCATAGATTCATCTTGCTTATAATGAACATACATTGGAGGCCCGGCATTGGGTTGAACTTCAGATTCTGTTTCAAGATATTCAACTCCATCCTTAACGACAATCCGCAGAAAAGTTAGTTTTTCACCTGTGATATTTTCTATCGTGTGTGGTAAGACGATGTTCATTTTTGCTGAAGGTTAATGTTGGTAGTAATAGTCGCTTACTCATAAATATACGAAACTTTTCTACCAGGTCCGTGGAAAGTGATTACCTCTTTGGTTTCGGCCTTAATAGTATTTGTTGGCAGGTCTGTTTTGGTTTGTCCTTTACAGGAGGTGCAAAAAATAAACATAAAGAACAGAACAAATAATTTCACGTGTTTTTTCATTTTTTTATTATCGGGCAGGTTTACCCATTTAATGGCGGGTGCCCTCACCTGGCATTCTTCAATCACAGTTTATCTATTAAATGTGTAATTACTTCGAATTCATCTTTAGCTGTTTTATAAAACTTCGCTTATGAAAATAAGGCAAAGAACTAAATATATTAATATTTTGTTTATCACCTGCCATAAAAATACCTGAGCTTCGTGTATGGGGTACCGGGAGTTAATATATCAACAGCCGACAATAAGCCTTCCGGATTATAAGTTCTTGCAACTTCATAAGTGCTGGTGTAATCAAAATAAACTATGCCGCTCAGGTCCTTGTCTACGTGATGTATTACCGTCTTTTCAGGCATATTTTTATAGTGTCCATCCATCAATGGCTCAAAGTACCCCATCCATCCATAATAATCCAACTCTCCATAATAATCCAGCGACTCATTTAGTACAGCAGCGTTGTTAAAATCAGTTTTGTTCGGATACGATTTTGTATTGTCAAAAACTGTATGGTATTCTGAACTGCCCCCGCTTAGGGTGGAAATGCCTGCATTGGTGATAGTACGGGTAAAAGCAACATCATCATCTTTTGTTGTAAGATTTCCTCCAACTGTTGTAAAAGAACCGCTAAAAGTTGCCCTCGCTGCCCCGCTGTAACCTGGCGCTGACCATGATGTATCGTACAAATCTCTTTTAGTTTCTTTTAAAAAACCTGCCGCATCATATTCACACGCCAGTGTGTCGTAAATAAATCTTTTTGCGGATGAATCATTATTTTGGCTACTTGCCATACGCGTATATGCGATTCTTTTCAACAGCCTGGCATTAACATCCAGCATTAAATGCACCTCCTTCGTTATATTATAAAGAGGGTCATATTTGGGATAACTAATCAAAGTGACCTCATTGCCGTTATAGCTAATACTAACAGCAATAGCCGTTGGTGCATTGTTTTCAGCTTGCTTAATGGCAACAATGCGGTTTCGGGAATCATACACATATTCGGTAGTGAACACTTTGCCATTATAGCCGGTAGCTTCTTTACTCAGTAATTTTATTGCAGATTCATTAGATTTTTTGCAGGAGAAAAAAAGCAGCGAAGTGAAAAGGAAGCATAATAATCTCATAACAAGTTAAAGTTACGATGAAGAATTATTTGATATATTAAACAGGGCTACTCAAAATGTATTATATGTTTCGACTATTGGGATTTGCCCTTTTTATCGTTTATTAATCCGGTGACTTTAATACTCATTCCATGGTGGTATCCTCACCCCGACATTCTTTAATCACAATTTATCCATTAAATGTGTAATTATCCTGAATCCGATAGCTATCGAATCATCTTTAGCTGTTTCATAAAACTTCGCTTACGCAAACCTGCATTCAGAAATAAATTTGATGTAATGATTGATAGCTTTTTCTTTCACCTGCATATTTAGAAGCAATCTCCATACTCAACTAAGATAATATGCTCCATACTCAATTAAGATAATATAATATTATTCACGAAATGTCCGGTAAAGGACACCCGCCAGGAAGTTGGGGCTATGTTGTCACCGTTTGATAAAAGTTCTTTGCAATCACTTGTTATAATTTAGGCTTAACGTATAGCCATTCCTCAAAAGAATCTATGTTATCATCGCAGTCTGGCTCTGCGACGCAATATAAGGCGTGTTAGTCTCCTGCAGCCTTCACAAGACTACTCTGTCTTTTGCGGAATTAAGAAGAAGGATTACTGTTATTAATAAACAAGTAATCATTACGATTATAGGCTTCATAAAAGTTGATTTTCAAAACTCGAGTTTCCAAACCTTGTCGTTGTAGACGCCATTGATTAATCCACCGGCTGCGTAAATAGTATTGTTCACCGATATAACGGAAAGCCAGTCAATGCTGAACGGCAATACGCCAATTGACCAGGTGTTACCCGCTATGTCGTAGATGTCAACTTTATCAGCGGCGGTGCCAAAGAAGACAATCTTGTTGTCTTTCACTACGGCATTCGACGATCCTGCTGATCGGTGTAAGTACTGAGTGGTGCTGTTGCCGGTGTTGACATCTCTTATCTCTACCGAACAAGTGCCACCCCCACCCCAATAAATTTTGTTGCCGGCTACAATTCCTGCAGGAGCGTATCTTGCTTCCTGCATCGTTGCTGTTGACCAGGTGTTGGTTGCATTGTCATAAATCTCTATTTTATTCGAAACAATATTACCTTGCCACGATGTGGTTCCACCGGCAATGTAAACTTTGTTATTCGCAGTAACAGCCACATGCCCTCTAACCTTGTATTCGCTGAGTGAGGCTGTTGACCAGGTGTTGGTTGCAAGGTTATAGATATCCACTCTTCCCGCACGGGCTTCGCCACTCGCAAATCCACCCATGCCTCCGGCAAAAAGAACCTTATCGCCAACTGCCGCCGCCGCTATATGGCTACCCCCCAGGCTTAAATGAGCCACCGTCCATGTATTGGTTGAAACATCATAAATATCTACGACATCGGTCGGAAACGTCCCATCACTTATTTCGCCACCGGCAAAAAATACTTTATTGCCATTGGCAACAGCAGCAATATAATGACGGGCAATACTTAATTCAGCCGTTGACCATTTATTGGTACTTATATCATAAATATCTACTCTTGAAGAGTGCGTATTATCTTCTCCTCCTGCAAATAGAATTTTATTCCCTGCCGATGCCACCGCCATAAATGCCCTTGCTTGTGAAAGTGTACCAACCGGTATCAACTGTGCATTAATAGTGGGTCTGTTGCTATTATCACAAGCAGCGCTAACAACTGCATTAACGGTTATCTGCACCGTATCTTTTGAAAACAGTCCGCCAGCATCGGTCACTTTCAATTCAAATTGGTAAACACCTTCTGTAAGATTAGAAACTTGTGTTTGTACAGCATTTACATTTACAATATTAAATGATGAAGGTCCTGAAATTTTTGTCCAGGCATAGCTGACAATATTATTATCAGGGTCGGTAGAGGCGCTGCCATCAAGCATTACAGAATCAACGGGCAAAATAATTGTTGTGTCTTTTCCTGCATGGGCGACGGGTGGTTTGTTGCTATTACAGTCAGGGCACAAAAATTTTTTTTGGCAGGAAAGATGAACTAATACTCCCATCATTGAAATAACAGTTGCAATTTTTAATACCCGTTTCATATCTATAAGGTTTAATAGTTAAAAAGTGTCATAAAGCACTCCTTCAAACTCCAATTTTTTGGTTTAATAGTTAACGAGTAAATGAGCATCTCCAATAATTTTTTGTTCCAGGTATTTTATAGGTTCCTATTGGTGCAGTTTGGTTTGAAAATCTTGTTTTCTGTTTTTATTTTAGGATGATTATTTTTAAATAATTATTAAACGCATAAGGCGGATTTTTTTATTGAAATTTTAATCAAAATAAATTCCAGACGATACCGGGTAAGCTAAATGATCACAGGAAAAAAAAGCATACAGCTGATTCAATTTTTTCGGTTCATAAAAAGTAAAAAAGATTGCTGCAAAAAGTTTCTTTACAACAATCTTATTTACTTATTAATTGTTTAAATTTTTTATTTGCCGGTGTTTGTCGCCTGCTTTTTTCTATTTTACAATTTTTCTCTCTTTAATTTCTTTTAAATTTAAGTGCGCTCACGTGCATGCCTACCACATTGCCCCATTCCAAACCAATAAAATCAGAGCTGCGAACATGTATGCCGCCATAGATGCGTGAAAGCCCTACTTCATTAGCATAATCAGAAAATTTTGTAAATGTCCGCGGCGTAAAGCCCAGGTCATTAATACTATTATCAGTAAAGGTTGTATTGTCGCCAAAAATATCTGCAAGCACTCTTGCCGTAGAACCTGTTTGTATTGAGTGTGCAGAAGTGTAATCAGGGAATGGCGGCGTTTTGAGCAAAGGTTTCCATGTTGCATTAAAATTAGCCTGGATGTATGCTTCCGGCCTTAATTGGTTATAGACATACTTTGTTTTATAACAGGAAACCATTGCATCAGAGGTAGCTATACCTACTTTACAATATGCTTCTGCGGCTTCAGATAAGCTGGCGTTTTTAGCCGCAAGCACAGAACTTAAAATAGAAATTGATACACACGGCCCGGGCAATGCAGCCCAGTATTTAGCTATGATAGCATGCTCAGGATTTTGATTAATAGATTCATTATACACTTCCAATTCTTCTTTATATAATTGTGATGATGGATCGATAGAATAAGCCGGAGGCGGCGGTGGTTGTGTGTTTGTGGCATTATCCTTTATAAAGGTTCTGTTATTGCCCCAATACGGAACCTGCGACAATTGCCCCGGCAAAGGAACCCATAACCCAGGGCCTGCAGGGGGAACGTAAGTGGTGGGATATGGGTCTAAATAAACCTGGTCTCCCCCATCAGAAACAGACCATGCATAGATAGCATCAGATATACTCTTGCCAAATGCTGAAGAACGGTCTAAGACATTTGTTGGAATGATTGACCCAAACGTAGTGTTGAATGAATTTTCCAAAGAATCAATTGTAAAATTTTGAGATGGAGATGTATTGCCAAACATGTGATGCACCATATTAGCCAGCGCAGCATTTGCACAGGCAGGATAAAAATAGAATTCCCCGCAACTTATTTTAGGTAACGCCGGCAGCCCGTTCAACTGTTTCTGTATAGACTGATATTTAGGCAGGCCCGACACAACGGATTCATAAAAGGCCACGCCCATGTAACCGAATGCTCTTGCGATTATAGGCCCGATATTTTGATTGGGCGTGGTGCGTGATAATGTAATAGCAAGGGCATACCACTTTGCAGGTACATCTGCTCCAAGTTTTATAAGCTGAGCGTTTTGCAGGTCGGCATTATTTTCTCCCGAAGAATCGCATGGAAAACCGGGATGATCATTTTTTTTGCAGCCGGTAAAAATAATCAACAATGCCCCGATGAAAAGAAGCATTGATGTAAGTTTCATTTTTTTCATAAATTTTGTTTTTAGTAGTTAACGAAAGAAGAATTTTATAGTGAAGATTTTATATGTTCATTTGTTTATCGAATTACTTTTTAATGAACCGCCGCAATAAAATTATTTAACGACAAAACAAATTAGAAGTACAAATGAGCAACTTGGAGAAATGAATGATAGTTTGTTGAAATGAAACAGTAGTCAAACAAAGAAAAAGAATATTTATACGAAATAATTAAAATTTGATATTGCAACTAACTATCAAAAACTTTTACAGAAGAACTGAAAGCTGGCAACAATGCCTGTTTCAGAGATATAGTTATGTAAATGAAATTTCAACTTTGCTAACTGCTCAATAAAACCAGCCAACCGTCATTCTCAGCATTCATCTGCGCATTAGCAATCATCTCGGTGGTAAATAAAAATTAGATTTAAAAAAAGAAACTAATGAAATTGCTATTTAGTAATTTTAAAGCTGTCCTTAAAAAAAACGCCGCTGTCAATTATTTTTATACCATTTCATTACAAATTATATGTTGGTAAGAAAAAAAATAATGATCGTTCTTATTGGTATATTATCAGCCTCTGTTTCTTTAGCGCAGCACCCAGACCTTAAAAAAATTGATAGCTTAAAAAAAATATTAGCAACAAAGCAAGGCATTGAAAGGATAGATTGCCTGAATGCAATTGGTATAGAATATTGGTGGCCATCCCTGACTGCTGGCGACACTATTTCCGGATTGGCAAATCTTGCTTATAAAGAAGCAACCGCCATAAACTATGCATCGGGAGAAGCTACGTCCACTATGCTTCTTGGCGTAGCTGAAATTTTCAAACAACATTTTAATATTGCTGAAAAATATTTACGACAAGCGCTAAGTATTTTTGAAATGCTTAAAAGCGACTACGGGCTGGGATGGTGCAATGTGTGGCTGGGACAATCATTGTATTCCCAGAATAAGTTTGAAGAAGGGTTGATGTATGATAAGACAGCTGCTTTTTATTTAAAAAAATTAGATGATTGGGAAGGGCAAGGGAAAGCATGGGCGTGGATAGGGATGACATATACAACTTTGGGAAATTATGATAGCAGCTTTCATTATTGCAGTAAAAGCCTTGCTCTACGACAAAAAATGAGCGATCATGTTTGCGTGGTATTATCTTATATTAATTTGGGCGAATTATATAAAGCGGCCGGCTCTTATGAAGATGCGTTAAATTATTACAACCAGGGGTTTCAATATGCAAATACGCATAACACAAATAATTTTAGAGTTAGCTGGACTTATTTTGAGGTAGTAGGAACCATCTATCGTTTAATAAATCTTCCGGATACTTCTTATTACTTTCTTCAGAAATCTCTGCACGTAGATTCAACCAATGAAACGACACTCATTAGTTTTGGTGAAACTCTCTTGCTGAAAAATGAATATGATTCAGCATTGAAAATATTTCTGAAACCTATTGAAGGTTTCAGGAATGGAAATGATAAATGGGATTTGATGCGTGTAATGATGGATGTTGCCAAATCGTATTTAAAAACAGGCGAGAATAACAAAGCGCTCTCTTATGCACTGGAAACTTATTCAATGGCCAAATCATCCGGGGCAAAGCAGTTTGTGCTTGAAGGAAACCTGGTACTCTCCAAAATATATAGCGCCCTTCATATAAATGACAGTGCCTATTTTTTTCTGGAGCAGTTTATGTCTTTAAAAGATTCTATTGTTCACAAGCAATTTCTGTGGAAACTTTCTAATTATAAGAAACAGGCGGACTTTAAAAAACAAGCAGATCAACTTGCATTTCTTGATAAAGAAAATAAAATCAAAGAAGAAAAATTAGAACAGCAATCTTTATTAAAATGGATTTTAATTGCATGCTTTGTTATTGCTGCATTATCGGGTTTTATTATTTACAAAAACCTTTTACTTAAAAGAAAAAATGAAAAATTAGAAAGCCGGGGCAAACAGGCAGAGCTTCAGCAACATGTTACCGAGCTCGAGATGCAGGCGTTGCGGGCACAAATGAATCCGCATTTTATTTTCAATTGTCTTAGTTCTATCAATCGCTTTATTCTTAAAAATGAAACTGAAGCCGCCTCAAATTACCTTACTAAATTTTCCCGTCTCATACGTACGGTATTAACCAATTCCAAAAGGCCGTTTATTAGCCTTGAAGATGAACTCGAAATGCTTTGTCTTTATTTGGATATGGAAAAACTGCGGTTTAAAGACTCTTTTGAGTATAGAATTATTTTCGTTAACACCATTGATGCGGGTAATGTTTTTGTTCCCCCTTTACTTCTGCAACCTTTCGCTGAAAATGCGATCTGGCACGGCTTGATGCATAAAGAAGGCCAGGGAAACCTCACGATTGAATTATACAAAGACGAAAAAATTTTAACCTGCATAATAACGGATAATGGCATTGGCAGAAGCAAAGCAGCACAAATAAAAAGCAAATCCGCAGAGAAACAAAAATCAATGGGCTTGAAAATTACTAAAGACCGCCTGGCCTATCTTAACAGGGATAATTATGAAGAAACTTTTTTCAAGATTGAAGATGTAACAGATGCCGATGGAAAGCCGGCGGGTACAAAAGTGATTTTAAAAATGAACTACAGGGATTTAACGGAAATAGTTCCTGAAATGCAATAACAAATTTTAGATGATAACGGCAACCATAGTTGATGATGAGCCATATAGTTGTGAAGCGTTGGCTACTTTGTTGGAGCGCTATTGCCCTGATGTAAAAGTGCTTGATATCTGCTACTCAGCCTCCAGTGCTTTAAAATCAATTAATGAAAAAAAGCCACAGATTCTTTTCCTTGATATTGAAATGCCCAATATGAATGGTTTTGAATTACTGGAGAAATTACCCTCAATAGATTTCGAACTCATTTTTACCACCAGCTACGATCATTATGCAATTAAAGCAATACGTTTTAGTGCATTGGATTATTTATTAAAACCTGTAGATACTGAAGAATTGACAAGGGCTGTGCAAAAAGCAGTTAACCGTATGTCTCATCCGCTGCCGCAGCAAATAGAAATTCTTTTGCAAAAATTAAGTCATCCAACTATTGCAGTTAATAAAATCGCGATCCCTACCATGGAAGGACTTCAGATGCTTTTTGTAGAAAGCATTATCAGTTGCGAATCTGATAGCAACTACACTGTCCTGTTTTTAAAGAATAAACAAAAAATAACGGCTTCCCGTACTTTGAAAGAAATTGAAGAAATGCTGGATGATTATTCATTTGCAAGGGTTCATCATTCTTATCTTGTTAATTTAAACGAAGTGGAAAAATATGTGCGGGGCGAGGGCGGTTATTTATTAATGAGTGATGGAACAACTGTAGATGTATCCCGCAGCCGCAAAGAAATATTACTGAAAAAATTGCAACCGAATAAGCTTTAAAAATTTTCAAGCATGAAATGTTTGAGTTTAAAAGGATACTGCCATAAGGATTACCGATCGGCAGGCTCCCAAAGCAAAACGTGAACAGGCACTTTTAAATATGTCTTTTTTGACACCCTCCAATGGAAAGAAAGGAATAAAAAGAACTCTAGAGCATGACAAAAAATATCTTAACAAGTATAAACAAAACAATCATGAAAAAGATTATCATCATTTCAACTGCTTTATTATTTGTTGCAAATTTTGCCTGGTCACAAGGTTGTATTATTGTTCGCAACGTCTCAGGGCTCGGGCAATATAATTTAACCAGTAATTCATTTTCTACATCTAACTGGCAAATCAACATCAATAGCCGTTACTTCGGAGCCTATCGTGACTATAAAGGAAAAGTGGACCTGAAAACACCTCCAGCAAATCAGAATGTCATTAACTCTTTTTCGCTGGATCTTGATGTTACGAGATTATTACCTCATGGATGGTCGCTTGATTTAGGTTTTCCCATTTCAGCAAACAGCCGTACTACCGATTTAGAACATGGTGGCCTAAATACAACCAGGCATACAACAAGTGCTTTTGGAATGGGCGATCTCCAATTCACTGTTTTAAAATGGTTGTTGAAACCTTCTGCTAATCAAAAAGGTAATATCCAATTAGGATTGGGAATTAAATTCCCAACAGGTGATTATAAGAAACAAGGATACTTTTACCGGAATGATACCACAAGAATATTATCCATCCTTAACCCGTCTATACAATTGGGTGACGGAGGAACAGGTATTATCACAGAATTAAACACGTATTATTTTCTTGATTCAAAAAAGATATTCAGTCTTTATGGCAATTTTTATTACCTCGCAAATCCCACTGATATAAACGGCACACAATATACCCAGGGCAAGCCCCAGACACCAGCAAATATTTTGCTTGGAGCATATGATATTAGCGTGATTGACGTATTTTCAATTCGTGCAGGAATGAATTTTAATTTAAAAAACTGGGCTTTTTCAGCAGGGATACGAGACGAAGGTGCCCCGGTTTATGATTTATTCGGAAAGAGTGATGGGATACGCCGCTCCGGTTATACTCTGTCAGCAGAACCAGGTATCATTTATAAATTTAAAAAGGCAACTATTTATGCTTATGTTCCTTTTTTACTTTCACACGCGGTAAAACAAAGTGCGCTCGACAAAATAATAACAAAGCAAACAGGAGTTTATACCAGCAGCTCGGGAGGGTCAGGTGACTACCAGATTTTTTTAGGAGCCCAATTTCAACTGTGATTGTTTTAAATGACTACTGTTTGGTAAAAGTATTTCATTCATTAAAAAAACTACAGGATAGGGTTTGAAGGTGAAGCCAGGAAAATCAAATTTCTTTCCAAAACTTTTCTTCTTTACTCTTCGATAATCCTGACAATAAACGATCTTCGTTTTCTCTTCATTCAGGCTTAATTTACATTCCACCAGTCTTAACCTTATTGTGCCTTTCTTTTACCATCTGATAAGGACTTCCCGTGTTCTGTACAAAGCCTGAATAAGAGTCATGCCACTTCAACAATGCGGGCTTATTAAGATTGAATTTTGTTATAGATTTAATGTTCGTAAGTTCTTAATTACAATTAAGGATAACGCAGCTAACGGTTATGAGCACACTAATTGTAGCGGCGAAATCTTCAAAACCGGACAATCTATTGTAACAAAAACGTACAGTTGTCTGCAGTCTAATATTGCAAAATGTTAATTCTCAATATATAGGAGAACTGGCATCACGTTGGGAATAAGTGTATCGGGTTTGATACGTTTGGCATTTTTAACTATATAAAGGTTTTACTATGCTACATAACCAACTGCTCTTATTATTCCGGAATATCCGGAGAAATAAAACATTCAGCTTTCTCAATATTTTTGGTTTGGCCACCGGCATTGCCTGTGCTTCCCTGATATTTTTATGGGTAGAGCATGAACTATCCTTTAACCACAATTTTGAAAAAAGAAATACTATATTCTCCGTTAAGCAGACGACAGTTGGCGAAAACCCTACCATTGGAGATTGTCCGATACCTATGGCTGCCGATATTAAAAATACTATCCCAGGAATAAAAAATGTTGCCCGCATCAATTGGGAAATGAAACAATCTTTTGTTTTCGGTGACAAAAGTATAAACGCATCCGGGCAGTATGCTGATTCATCCATACTTTCCATACTGGATTTTACTTTTATTTATGGCAATCATCCTTCCTTAAAATCACCAGAGTCAATTATTATCAGTGAAACGATGTGCAGGGCTTTATTTGGTAATAATAATCCTGTTGGGAAAGTTCTAACAACAAAAAGCGAATCACCATGGAGTAAAGATGGAAACTTTGTTGTAACAGGTGTCTTTAAAGATTTCCCGCCTAATTGTTCCTATCATTTTAACTGGCTTTCTCCATTTACGATTTTTGAAGGCTTATTGCATTCTGAATGGAACAAATGGACAATCAATACTGAAACATTGGTTGAAACAGAACCTGCAGCAAACCTTACCGATATTAATAAAAAGCTGAAGCATTATATGGCAAAAAAGGTTGAAGGCTCTACCCTTCAAACCTTTCTTTTCTCCATGAATGACTGGAACCTCTATAGCCAGTTTACGGATGGGAAACCGGATGGCGGGAAAATTCAACACATTTATTTATTTTCTATTATAGCGATCCTCATCCTGCTCATCGCCTGTATTAATTTTATGAACCTTTCTACCGCACGGTCAGAAAAAAGAGCCAAAGAAGTGGGTGTTCGTAAAGTATCGGGCGCCGGCAGAATTGATTTAATCAGGCAGTTCATTGGCGAATCTTTAGCTATGTCATTTCTGGCAGTTGCATTGGCAATGATCATCATTTCCATTTCAATTCCTGCTTTTAATATCCTGATAGGTCAGGAACTTCATACTAATTTTTTCAATGCCGGGCATCTTGCTTTCCTGTTCATTGTCGGATTTGTATGCGGGCTTTTATCGGGCATCTACCCGGCGTTTTATCTATCCTCATTTAAACCGGTGATGGTGTTGAAGGGACTAAAAATAAAAAACAGCAGCGGGTCCGTTTTTATGAGGAAAGGCCTGGTTATAGCACAGTTTACCATATCCATTATACTTATTATTTCCACTGTTGTTATTTATCAACAGATTCAACATGTAAAATCGAGGAACCTGGGATATGAAACAAACAATTTGATCCAACTTTCAGTGCCGCAAAGTTTAATCAATCATTTTTCTGTTACCCGCGATGAATTGTTACAATCAGGGTTCGTAGAAAATGCAGCATTGACCTGGGTTGAGCCATTGCATATATACACTTCATCGGATGAATATACCTGGGAAGGCAAATCTCCACGCAACGCTGTCGATGTGAATGACATGGGCGTAAGCCCTGAATATATTGCTACCATGCAAATGAAAATAAAGCGTGGCAGAGATTTTTATCAACAACCAGGGATTGATAGTGATAGTGGTACAATTAAGAATGTTGTTATTAATGAAACCCTGGCGAAATTAATGGGTGCCGAGGGAAAGATAGGTGGTTATATTTCCAGGAAGTCATTTTCACTAAGAGTACAGATAGTAGGAATAATACAGGATTTTGTTTTTAATGACATGTACGCCCCCTGCGGACCTGTGATCATCGCGTGCTTTCCGCAAGCAACCAATCTTATGATTATCCGATTTAAACCGGGAGCTGACCTGGAGAAAGCGCTGGCAAAAACAGACCAGATAATGAAAGCCGGTACACCCGGTTACCCGTTTGAATACAAATTTGTAGACGAAGCTTTCAATAAATTATTTGAAACTGAAAACCTGACTGGAAAACTGTCCGCTGTTTTTTCTGTTCTCGCCATATTTATTTCCTGTCTTGGGCTATTCGGGCTGGCGGCCTATACCGCAGAAAGAAGAACAAAGGAAATTGGGATACGCAAGGTTCTGGGCGCTTCCGTTGGCACATTGGCCAAACTTTTATCCTTTGAGTTTTTAAAACTAGTTTGTCTTTCCTGTATTATTGCCTTTCCTGTTGCATGGTGGGCATTGCATAGGTGGCTTCAAAATTATCAATACCGCACAACCATTCATTTGTGGGTGTTTCTGATTGCCGGGCTTATGGCTTTATTTATTGCCATATTGACCGTAAGTTACCAGGCAGTTAAAGTTGCTATTATTAATCCGGTAAAAAGCCTGCGTGCTGAATAATCCCCCGCCTTGGTTCGTGTCCCACGAACCACTATTGCAGAATTTAAATTACTGCTCCAATATGTTTTAAAAACTTAAAATGGATATCGCCGCTCTCATAAAAACTGGCGGACGAGTAGTAATAGTCTGCAGGCTCTTTACATAGCTGCCATCTTTGCATCGTAGGATTTAGCCTATGTGGGTGTTCCTCTTTTTAAATCTATGAATGTCCCCGCCTTGGTTCGTGTCCCACGAACCACTATTGCAGAATTTAAATTACTGCTCCAATATGTTTTAAAAACTTAAAATGGGTATCGCCGCTCTCATAAAAACTGGCGGACGAGTAGTAATAGTCTGCAGGGTCTTTACATAGTTGCCATCTTTGCATCGTGGGATTATAATGAATGTATTCTATTTTCTGTTTAATAGTTTGCTTTTTCAAAAGCTCAAATGCTAATGAATCCCGCTGCCAGAATTCATAAGATTTATTCTTCGCCTCCACGGCATATGAGTTTAACAATCCAGGATTATTCAATTCCAGGTGCTTTTTGAAAGCATGAGCAGTATATTTTAAAAACGAAGTGTGTGGCATTTCCTTATTATTCATTTCCATCATTTGCCAAATTAAATGAATATGGTTCGGCATTATCACAAATGCATAAACTTCAATCTTTTTATTATTAACTAAATATTCCAATGATGAAATAATGATATTTTTTAAAGCATCTGCATCCAACAACTTATGCCAGTTGTTGATAGTAGCCGTCCAAAAATATATCTTACCAATTTCAAGATGTGATTTACGAAACTCCGGTACATTCATATTTAAATATAATAATTTAACGGAAATAATTTTGGTTCGTGGGACACGAACCATGGCGGGGGGCTTTTTCTTTCGCCTGCATATTTAAAAGCACTCTCCATACTCAACTAAGATAATTTTATTCACGAAATGTCGGGTGAGGAAACCCGTCAGGAAATGGGCACAGGTCGGGAGACCTGCGCCAGCGTTGGGTTTGGTCAAGTAGAATAAGATCATCAGAACAATCTTTCGTTTGGCGGTTTTATTCCCTGCAGGCGTATATAAATGGTGGTCTGCCCGCGGTGATGTGTTTGGTGTTCAAATGCTTTATTCATTAAAGCAAACCTTGTTTCATCATTCATCGTTTTCTTTCTTTCAAACCATTTTTTTACATCAAAATTTTTTACAGCAGCGAGGCAATAATCATAACTGGTGGTTACATAGTACATCACCGAATCTTTATTTTGCGCAGTACCACTCTGCTCTACATCAGACAGTGAAAAAGGCGGTGGTGTTTCACCGGTAGCATTTGACATAAGAAAACAACTGCCCCTGGCCAGGTGCAGCATCTGTTGTGCAAAGCTTCGGATGCTGTCAACTGCTTTAAATGAATATTTGTTTGCAGGCATGGTATTCAAATAATCAACTGTATAAGTCTTTGCCCGTTCCCAATCTTTTATCATTTGTATTTTAACATCCTCCAGTGTCTGCGCAGAACTTTCGAAAGACAATAAAAAAGTAAAAACAAACAAACAGAATGCTATTAATGAAATTAGTTTTTTCATATAAAATGTTTAGAGAGCAAAGTAATTAAAATAAGAAAAATTTACAGGGGCCAAAAAATTGAGAATGATGTTCAAACTTTAAGGCATCATGAAAATACAAAATTTAGATCAGGGAAATTTAAAATGCAGGCCCTGTATGTGGCCTCGCTCTGTTGTTGGTCACAAGGCCTAACAACGGCTCCAGGCTGGCTTCCATGGCGGGTATTCTCACCCGGCATTCTTCAATCACAATTTATCCATTCTTCTTTTCCAAATAGTCAGGCGGAAAAACTTCCTGTCCATACTTTTCTGCAATGGCTTTTAGTTTTTTTGCAGTGACCTCATTCATTGGCGGTGGCGCCGTGAATGTGCCAAACGTTGAAGGCTCACCAATCTCTTCAAAAAACTTATCTAAACCTGCGGGCACAACCATACACCATAAATGTGCAACACCATTGGTTTTATTTTTAAAACCATGAATGATACCGCCTTTTGGAATGGTTACAAATGAACCCTCCTTTGCAACCGTTACACCATCTTCTGTGGTTAATTCTATTTCGCCTTCAATTACATAAAATGTTTCGTGGATGTTTTTATGTGCATGCGGGCCGGGACCACCGCCGGGCGGCACCAACATGTCAATAACTGCATAGTCATTGTTGGTTGCATCACCGCTTACAACTATTCGGTAAGAATCGCCGATAACAGATACAGCGTCGCCTTCATTTGCCGGTATTACCTGCGCCGGTTTTTTTGTGTTTTCCATATTATAGTTTTATTAATTATTGATTCTGCTTAAACAAGCATGTTGTTTCAAAAATCGGGCTGCTTTTGTTTAACACAGGTTTTTCATTTCAGTCCATTCCATGGCGGGTGTCCTCACCTCGCATTCTTCAATCACAATTTATTCATTAAATGTGTAATTATCTTGAATGCGATAGCTATCGAATTCATCTTTAGCTGTTTCCTGAAACTTCGTTTATGCAAACCTGCATTCAGAAATAAATTTGATGTTATAATTGATAACTTTTTCTTTCACCTGCATATTTAAAAACACGCTCTATACTCAACTAAGATAATATTATTCACGAAATGCCGGGTGTGAGGAAACCCGCCATGAAGTGGGCTCTTCACTTATTTTAATCTATTCAGTGCGTAATGATTTGTCTTGTCCTAAAAAGGAACAGTAATTCCTCTAATTCCATCCCGGAATTTATTTCGATATCGTACTTCATAGCCTGGTTTTATTGTCGTCAATCACAATCATTAGGCTCGCTGACATGGGTCATTAATTATGGCAGGCAACAGCAATAACTTTATCATCGCAAATTTTGTTTATTAATAATGGTGTTAATGCAAGTTGATAACAGATTCTGTTAAACCAAAAACGCCCCGACTACTCCCTGAAAGCTAGCTATTTCCACTTAGAAAATGGCTATTAATTTATTTCAAAATAACTGCCATGAAAAAGATTTTATTAAGTATTACTTACTTTATAGCCTGTATATTTTATATAAAGGCGCAAGTTTTATATGGTACTACATCAAAGGGAGGAAATGATAACGGAGGTACTATTACTGAATTTATACCTGCTACTAATAATTTAATAGTTGCCAAATCTTTTGAAAGCATTGCCCTCGCTCCGTCCTCAAATTTAATCCAGGCAAGCGATGGAAGGTTATATGGTATGACACCTCTTGGAGGAAGCAGCGGCAATGGGGTTATTTTTTCCTTTGATCCTTCTTCTTCCTCTTACTCAAAACGAAAGAATTTTGATGGCATCAATGGCGCTGGTCCTTATGGCAGCCTGGTACAGACCAGTAATGGAATGCTTTACGGTACGACATATGGTGGCGGAAGCCATAGCCTCGGAGTAATATTTTCTTTTAATCCTTCCACCTCTACCTACACAAAACTGAGGGATTTTGATAATACCGGTGGTTCGAATCCTCATGGCAGCCTGGTGCAAGCAACTAATGGAAAGCTATATGGCATGACATATAATGGAGGAAGCAACGGATACGGTGTAATTTTTTCTTTTGATCCTTCTTCTTCTACTTATACCAAACTGAAGGATTTTGATGGTATCAGCGGGGCTTATCCTTATGGTGGCCTCATGCAGGCGGGTAATGGCAAGTTATATGGCATGACCTCTTCCGGAGGAAGCAGCGGCAATGGCGTTATTTTTTCATTTGATCCGTCCTCTTCTACTTATACGAAACTTAAGGATTTTGACGGTACCAACGGCGCTTATCCTTATGGTGGAGGCCTTATCCAGGCGACTGATGGCAAGTTATATGGCACCACGTATGAAGGCGGAATCAACGACGCTGGCGTTATTTTTTCTTTTGATCTTTCCTCTTCTGTTTATACAAAACTGAACGATTTTGATCACCAAACTGGTGGCGGCCCCACTGGGATTATCCAGGCAAGCGATGGCAGGCTGTATGGCGCCACAGCTCATGGAGGTGATCTCTGTGGCATTATTTTTTCATTTGATCCACATTCTTTTATTTTTACAAGCCTGAAGAAATTTAACTGTACCGATGCCGGTTATCCCTCTCCCGATGGAAGCCTTATGCAGGCAAGCAATGGGAAACTGTATGGAATGACAGCACACGGAGGAAGCGGCGATGATGGTGTTATTTATTCCTTTGATCCAACAGCGACAATTTATACAAAGCTGCGGGACTTCGGGACTAACGAAAACGGAAGTAATCCTTCAGGGAGCTTTATAAAGGCGAATGATGGAAAGCTCTATGGGTTGACTTTCGGCGGAGGAAACCTCGGCTATGGTGTCATTTTTTCGTTTGATCCACCTGCTTCCATTTACAAAAAGCTCATGGAATTTGATCATGCCGGCGGTAGCTATCCGCAGGGTAGCCTTACGCAGGCAAGTAATGGTAAGTTATATGGCACTACATATACCGGGGGAAGCAACGGCGCCGGTGTTATTTTTTCTTTTGATCTCTCCTCTTCTACTTATACAAAACTAAAGGATTTTGATAACGCCAATATGCCAGGGGGCAGCCTTGTACAGGCAAGTGATGGAAAGCTATATGGCATGGCAAATAGTGGAGGAAGCAGCGGCTACGGTTTCATTTTTTCATTTGATCCTTCTTCTTCCACTTTTACACAACTAAAGGATTTTAATTTCACCAATGGTGCGTATCCGACGGGCAACCTTATACAAGCAACGAATGGAAAACTATATGGCATGACAGCTTATGGAGGAAGCAGCGAAATGGGTGTTCTCTTTTCCTTTGATCCTTCTTCCTCTACTTATACAAACCTAAAGGATTGCGATGAAACCAGTGGCGCTTATCCTTCAGGCAGCCTTATTAAGGCAAACAATGGAAAGTTATATGGCATGACACCATATGGAGGAAGCAGCGGCAATGGTGTTATTTTTTCTTTTGACCCTTCTTCTTCTACTTATACGAAACTGAAGGATTTTGATGGTACCAACGGTTCTAATCCTTTTGGTGACCTGATGCAGTCGGGTAATAGCAAGTTATATGGCATGACCTCTGCCGGAGGAAGCAGCGGCAATGGCGTTATTTTTTCTTTTGATCTTTCTTCTTCTACAATTACTAAGTTAAAAGATTATAACGGTGCCAACGGCGCCGGTGCAGGTGTCGGTTCCGCATTTATTGAAACATCAGAATCCGGCCCTTTACCGGTTACACTTTTAAGTTTTAAAGGTAAAAATAATGGAAACACCAATGAGTTAACCTGGAAAGTTGACAATGAACAGAATCTTAATTATTATCAATTGCAGCGTGGTATTGACGGACAAAATTTTTCCGGTATTTCTCAAATTAAAGCGACGGGAAATAGCATTTATGTTTATAATGATCAAACACCTGCTATGATGTCATCTTTTTATTATTACCGTTTAAAAAGCGTGGATAATGATGGTAAATTTAAATATAGCGAGGTAATAAAAATAAGAACGGATCTAAATGGATTTGCTGTAGTAAATCCAAATCCGTTTAAGGATAGATTGATGGTAACGGTTCAATCACTTGCTCAGGATGAAGCAACTTTTATAATAACTGATGTTAGCGGGAGGCAATTGTATAAAGAAATTAAACTATTATCTCCGGGAACTAATGTTGTGCAGATAAATGAAGGCAAATTGTCAAAAGGAACTTACCTGCTTACAATAATTAAATCACAACAAACGCAAAGTATTAAGGTAATAAACGGAAATTAAAATAGTATTGGAACACCTCTTAGAACGGATGATTACCCTATTCAGTGCGTAATGATTTCACCGCATTTGCCACAGCAGCTTTAATCGCCTGGAGCTCATGGTTGCTAACGCTATGAACAATGCAATAATCAGTAAATAATTTTTTAGGATTATGCATTTAGTTCGCAAATCAATAGCCCATGCTTTAGTATGCAGCATAAAGATTTTTTTGGCTTTCGGCTTTAGCCAAAATATATCCGGTATTTTTAGTTATGTGGCTAAAGCCCTTAAACCCTTTCATTTTTGCCCCTATTTCGTCCAGGCATATAAAAAGTTTGTTTAGCGCAAGCGTTGTCGCATAGCCCTGTGCGGTAGCCATGCTTCCCGAAAACGGGACAAGTTGTGCCTGGATTTTTAACCTGCAATCCATAGAACATTTAAATAATTACAAAGCGCTATTCTCAATTCTTAACTAAGGATATTATATTTTTATTACTTGATCTTCTTTGGAAGAGTTTGCCGATGCAAAGTATTTTTAAATACAAAGAAAAAATGGATTCTAAAAAAAATAATGCAGGTAGTAACTTATATAAATACGGGTGGCTGGGCTTATTTCCAATTATCGGTATCATTCCGGGCATTATACTTTTACTAAAAGGGATTAAATTTAAAAACAGGATCCTTTACTTAATAGGCATAGCAGATATTTCACTGGCAATTTTTGTATGTGTTGCTGCTTTTACAAATATATTTGGAGCTGTATCCAAGGGCAGAAAAATGGATGAATATGCTATTCGCAGGCAACTAAGGCTAACCGTTCAGGCGATAGAGTACTATCGATCAAAATCAGGCTCTTATCCGGATAGTTTAAACCAGGTACATTTATTTGATAAATCGCTTCCCGTATACGAACCCAATTATTTTTACAAACGGATTTTATTCAATTATAAAAAAGTGGGTAATAATTACATATTGTTTTCCTCAGGATTGGATGGTATTGCTAATACGAAAGATGATATTTACCCGGATTTATCCAACACCGATGTAATAAAAATCGGCCTGATACAGGATACCAATATTATTAAAAGAAGCTTCGGTAAATAATACCTGGGCTACAAAGGGAGTTCTGGTAACTGATAGCTTATTCTGTGAAAACCCCGCCGGGAAACCAATAGATGCCTGGATAGAAAAATTTCGCGGGAATAGTTTAAATCATCATTTTTAATAAATAAGTTTGAAAGATGAAATTAAAAACTGTAATGTTTTCCGCAATGTTGCCTTTGATTACTGCTACCGGCTTTTCACAATCGCCGGAAAGAATTCAGACAGGGGCCTCCTCCAATTTAAAAGACCCTTCAGAAAAAGCTAAAATCCTTTATAACAAAGGGCACGATTACTTTGATAAAAAAGATTATCAACGGGCAATAAGCAATTACAAAATGGCTTTAGCCGTTGATTCGAATTACATTGATGCCTATAATAATCTTGGCTTAACATTTTACGAAAGCGGGGAACTGGATAGTGCATCTTATTACCTGGGCCGATCGTTACAAATTTTTCCCTCTGGTATTACTGCCATGCAGAACATGGCGCTGGTAGCTGAAAAAAAAGAAGATTTGCCTAAGGCACTGGAATATTATAAACAGATTTCAACATTAGAACCCACCAATCCCGAAGGATATTATAATACCGGCAGGGTACTCGCTACAATGGCAAGACTCGATGAAGCGTTGATTCAAACACAAACGGCTGAAACCTTATATGCAAAATCCAACAGTCCTTATTTAAGCGACTGCCATTATTTACTATTGGTTATCTATGTTAATTTAGACAAGAAACCCGAAGCAAGAAAGTACCTCGCTTTGTGTAAAAAAGAGAATGTAACTGTCCCGGCAGATATTACAGACGCATTGAAATAAGAATCTCAGGAATTGATATTTTCCCCTTTTTGGTCCAGGGAGATAAAAGGGTTATTTAGCGCAAGCTTTGTCGCATAGCCTTGTGCGTTAGCCGTGCTTCCCGAAGATGGGACAAGTTGTGCCTGGAATCTTATCCCGTACTGGCCCAGGTGTCTCAGCGGGGTTTTCCGTGCACAGGCTTCGGATATAAAGTAATCTTGCCGGAAACCCCGATGCCGGATACTGTATCAATTTAATAAGCCCGCTTTTGCTTTGCCGTGAACACGGCTAATCCATATTACTTTGAAGTTTGGCTGCAAACGGGTGGGGCATTCTTTACTTTCCCAGCGGGGTTCCCCACAGTCGTGCGAGCCGCCGCCTAATCTTCGATCAACGGCCAACCATTGTCGGCTGCTGCCTTGTATGTATTGCATGTTTTATATCTTCAAATACTATACAGCTTTTGGGTAATTTACATAGTATGTATATTTGATGAGCGGCGAAAGTTTTTTCACAAACTCCCGCTGTAGTCAGAATTTTAATGCCTTAATTTAGACTATTGTAACTATACCTGCAATTATGAAATTATCTCCTGGCTCTTCCGGCAAATTAAATTTCCAGCGTAATACAATTTGTTTTTTCAAAAAGCATTTTTTTGTAATTACCGGACTGGAAATTGGTATTTTCCTTTTAGTGGTTTCTTTTTCTAAAGCCACACGTTCCTTACCTCAAACACCTGTGCTTCCATTTGACAGGACCAATCCGGTGCTTTACGATAATGACGATCATCGCGATGTATATACGGATGAATATTTGCTGTCTTTGGCCAGTGCGGGCAATATTCAGTTAAAAGCAGTTATTTCTACATACAGTGCAGACAGCGTAGAGTACAATTTGTTTGTAGAGGGCCGGCAGCAAATAATTAATAAGGCCCGCAAAAGTGGTTTTATTAATTTGCCCGATGCAACCGCCGGACCAAATGTTGCTTTAGTACGTCCAGCTTCCAATCGTATTGAAGACACTAAATCTCTTCATAGCACTGGCGGAGGTGTCATTGTTAATGCTGCTCTTCAAGCTACTCCTGAAAAACCTTTAGTAGTTGTTACAGGAGGGCAGTTAACGGCTGTTGCCGATGCGTATTTACAAAATCCTGCTATTGCCAACAGGATTATTGTAAGCGGCATTTTTGGAGCGCTGAATAAAACGTATAATGCAGGACTTGATGCGTGGGCCTGGACTATTGTGATAAGCAAATTCAGGTGTTTGTCTTTTTCTGATTCTGATACAGACGTTCAATACAACCAGGCAATGCATTCGGCCTGTTCACAAACGCCAAAGAAGCGCTTTTCACAGGAAATTCAAGACGGTATCTTGCCACAAACGGTGTTTTATCAATGGATGCTTGAAAAACATCATCCGCGCCACCCTTCGAAATACATGGAACAGGATGGGGATAGTCCGGCGGCTATAGTATTGATGAGGCCGGATTACATAACGAAAATCGAACGGTGGCGTTGTACAGGAATAGACATAAATGGGTTACCAAAATTGGTGCCCGATAATAAAGGTCCTTTATATCTTGTTACACAGGCTAATGGTTCTGTTGCTACTGACGAGTTTTGGCGTGCTATTGAAAATCGTGCATCATGGAAACACGAAAATTAATTAATGCGCTGACAGGAAAACAAAGGCAATAACCTGTTTTAATTGGTTTGTACTCATACTCCTGGCCTCCTCTTGGTCCAAGATGTGTCCCCCGGGTGGCGCCAGTATATCTCCCCCTCACTACGTCGAACAATAAAGAAGTAACATTGGCCCTATTTAGTCCGAACATATTGAAAGGATTGTTTAGCGCAAGCTTTATCGCATAGCCTTGTGCGTTAGCCACGCTTCCTTAAAACCGAACAAGTTGCGTTTGGATAATTTAACGGAAATAATTTTGGTTCGTGGGACGCGAACCATGACCGAACAAACGCTAAATGCTGACGTACTCATTCAAACCTAATAAATTTCAAATGCTATAACGCCCCCGCTTCTTCTCCTGATCAGCGGGATCATAAGTTCAATATTGTTTCTTATCGGGTATGCGGCACGTTACAAATGTTTTCGCCGCTGGTTGGAAACCAGGCGGCGGCTCTCACGATTGGTTGATGTGGGTTTGCAAAGGAGAAGTAACACCCACACTGGCAGGAATATTATTCACGAAATGCCGGGTGAGGACACCCGTCAGGAAGTGGGAAAACCTTAATCATCAATATCATTAATTTCCAATTCAATGTCTATTTTGGTAGTTTTATGGGTTATGTATTTTTCATAAGTCATGGCTTTCGCAACAAAATCATCAATGGGCTTCCTGATTGTAAGTTTAGCTGAAGGCTTTTTAGGATCCAGATTAAGTTTGAGGCGATAACCATCCCTGCCATATTTATAGTAAGGTGGTGTTGGACTATTGGTATGTGCAGCGGCTTCTACCATAAGATCGTTGTCAGAGAATAAAACAGACCAATATCTTTCCAAAGCCTCGGGCTTTTGTAACGGGCCGATTTCATGATCTACATCGTACCATATCTGAATTTGTACCCACCAATTTTTGTATGTCTCAGGTTTGTCGATATTTTCAATGAGCCAGTTAATAACTTCGGCATTCTCTTTTTGTTCTTTGGTTACACCGGGTATTGCGGCTACAAAATCAACAAACTTTTTCAGTTTTTGTAATTCAATGCAGGCTTTTTTATCTTGCTTCCAGCGATCTTGTAGGGGCATCGTAGTAGAGTTTGGTGATTGAAAGTTAATAAATTTTATAAATGTTTAAATTTCCCTTTACAAGGCACAGGCATAGCCAATACGCAAAGCCAGGCTACCAAGCCTGCGACAGCGAACTTTCTTTATACTTGGACGAACAGGCGGGTTTCTATTTGTTTCCATACATCGTCCAATTCAATTTAATTTCTGAAAGTTTTTCGTACTCTGTAATTTTTCGCATTATTGACTTTTTATGTTCGGCACCAATCAAAAACACAGCTTGATTATATTGATTTCCTTTACTGTAATTGTAAATATTCTCAAGCATTGCGTTTTCGCGATTATCGTGTTGTTCTGCCTGAAAAAGTTTGTAAGTATCAAGTAGTCTATTCTTCTGAATTTCAGATTCCATAATATTTTTTTCGATAACCTTCTTTTTCTCTAAAAATTCCAAGAATCTATCACTGTTAAGATAATAAAAACCCTCCTGTGCTATTAAAGAGTCTTTCTCATTGTCTAACTTTTTATAATCCTCGTGTTTAAAGAATGTAAGAAACATAAAGGAAATTTCGTCTTGGTGTTCAGATAATTTTTGTCTTATATCAATATCGATAGGAAAAATTTTAATATTATTGTTTTGTTTATATTTTTTGATACATTTTACTTCAAGAGGCACCTTTGGAGGATGCCTGTTAAGCAAAATGCTATTGGCATAATAAATATCAAAAGAGTCGCTAAAATACATATCAAATGCGCAGCTCGGCAGTTCATCAAAAATCACTTCAGGATTTATACCTTCCAGGATTCTATGCAATTCATCAGGATTACATAATCCATTTTCCGAATGTATAGTGCCAACAAGAGTTATATTATACATCTGTTGAGTAGTAATTATATAAATTTTTCCCATTTCATGGCGGGTGTCCCCACCCGATATTATTCAATCACAATTTATTCATTAAATGTGTAATTACTTCGAATCCGATAGCAATCGGATCATCTTTAGCTGTTTCATAAAACCCCCCGCCTTGGTTCGTGTCCCACGAACCACTATTGGAAAATTTAAATTGCTGTTCCAATATGTTTTAAAAACTTAAAACGGTTATCGCCGCTCTCATAAAAACTGGCAGACGAGTCGTGCCTCAGCGGGGTTTTCCGTGCATAGGCTACTGATATAAAGTAATCTTGCCGGAAACCCCGATGCCGGACACTGTATCAATTTAATAAGCCCACTCTTGCTTTGTCGTGAACTTTGCCAATCCATATTACTTTGAAGTTCGGCTGCAAACGGGTGCAGCGTTCTTTCGTCGTCGGGGTTTCACACAAGGGTTCTGGTAGCAGATAGTTTATTTTGTGAAAACCCCGCCGGGACAATACAAAAATAAAAAAAGCCCTATAAAGTTATAGAGCTTAAAAATTCATCTTATGAAAAATTAAAAAAGGGCTGTACAAATAATAAACGTAAACTATTTTAAAATATTGCAGGCTTGAAATTAAATTCCCCCGCCTTGGTTCGTGTCCCACGAACCACTATTGGAAAATTTAAATTGCTGTTCCAATATGTTTTAAAAACTTAAAACGGATATCGCCGCTCTCATAAAAACTGGCGGACGAGTAGTAATAGTCTGCAGGCTCTTTACATAGCTGCCATCTTTGCATCGTGGGATTATAATGAATGTATTCTATTTTCTGTTTAATAGTTTGCTTTTTAAAAAGCTCAAATGCTAATGAATCCCGCTGCCAGAATTCATAAGATTTATTTTTCGCCTCCACGGCATATAAGTTTAACAATCCAGGATTATTCAATTGCAAGTGTTTTTTGAAAGCATGAGCAGTATATTTTAAAAACGAAGTGTGTGGCATTTCCTTATTATTCATTTCCATCATTTGCCAAATTAAATGAATATGGTTCGGCATTATCACAAATGCATAAACTTCAATCTTTTTATTATTAACTAAATATTCCAATGATGAAATAATGATATTTTTTAAAACCTCTGCATCCAACAACTTATGCCAGTTGTTGATTGTAGCCGTCCAAAAATATATCTTACCAATTTCAAGATGTGACTTACGAAAATCCGGTACATTCATATTTAAATATAATAATTTAACGAGAAATAATTTTGGTTCGTGGGACACGAACCATGGCGGGGGGAATAGCCGCTTGGCAAAAGTTAATGAAAATGCAAAGACTTCAGCCCATACTGTTATTTTCAGGCTGCACGGATATTCCTTTTCTTTTGTAAGCCGTACGAATCAGCGTAAACATGACCTGGTTTGTTGCCAGCAGATAAATTTAGATTAACGAACGGTTCCATCAGATAATAAGTTGCAAACCGAAAAGCCTACTTTTACGAATACTTTAAACGAACCGCTCCATATGAAATTTTTGTTTACCGGGATCCTTTGTTTCATCTGCCTTTTTGCGAAGTCACAACCAAATAAAAGGCATGTTCCGTATAATGATGCAAATTACCTTGTTGCTGAAAATAACAAGCATACACGTGAATACGATAACGGACGAATACTTAAAATTTATTACAAAGACAGCATAAGCAATAGTATTTTAAAAGTTAAAGGGCGCTTGTATATTATTAATGATAATGAAGTAAGAATGATACCTTTTGGCAAAAAAGATATTGTTTCAATTAACGTTCATTCTATTATTAGCGTGGGCGTTTGGGCACGCTATGCTAAAATAAGTACTGCCGTAAATGCAGGAGTGGGAATTGCGGCTACATGCCTTGCACTTTCTACAAAAGGAAATCATTACGACAGTGCAGGTAATATTCTTTTATTTATACCGCTGGGTATTGCTGTAATGGAATTGTACTACGTTGGCGTATCTATCCCGGCTTTTATTTTAAAAGAATTGATAAGCAAACGTTCAGTAAAGCGGGGGTATCGTTTTTACGTTGCAGAATTCAATTTAAAAAACAAGTGAAGGATACGAGGGCGCCCCCGCCTTGGTTCGTGTCCCACGAACCACTATTGGAAGACTAAACCGGGTCAATTGTTTTTAATTAAATTAAGCAAATACCTTGCAATTGCTTCCGTCTCTGCACTTGTGAACATTGGCTTGAAATGTCTAACATAACTAAGCAACTCGTTTACTGTCAAAACCTTTACATACTGAAACTCCTCATTTGGTTTTGAATTGGTCAATACAATCAGGTTTCTTATTGGTATTTTTCTGTCTCCCCAATGATGTTGTTTAAGTTTTACTCTTTTACTTGAAATATCTTCAGTTAGTATTTTAAAGAGTGCAAAGTTTGTTCGTTTTACTTGTTGAACGGGAGAACGTAAATCCAAACTAGCCAATGATTTTTCACTCCAATTTTTTGTCTCAATAATAAAGATACCCGAAGGCGTAATAAGCAAATGGTCGATTTGAATTGATTTAATATAATCGTTTTCTTGCCGGTTGTGGATGGCAGGATGAAAACTTAGAGCAAAGTCGTTTATTAAAACATTTTCGTCTGATAAGTTCTCCAGTTCTTTTACAACTTTATGTTCGCCCAACGCCCCATAAATTAAATTGTTTACTTCGTCAATTATCCGCCGTTTATTTTCAAGTTCGTTTATCCTGTATAAACAGCTTTCATTAACAGCGTTGCTAAAATGCATAGTGATATATTGATAGCGATTAGTTTTATCTTGATGTTGTTCAACTAATTCCCTGACTGCATCATTCACATTATAATTAAAGTTGAGTTCTAAATGCCGAAGTTTCTTATTATGAACCCGACGCTTTCTATAGTTAACAAATCGTTTAATAAAATTCAAATCAGTTGATGGGGATAAGGTAATTAGCTTTTGCTTTAACTCTTCAATCTCATTGAGAAAACCGCTTTCAAAATGAGCTTTGTCTGTTTTAATCGCATTGTCTAACTGTACAATTTCTGCAGCAAGAGTAATCTTTTCATTTTCTATCAGGTGTTCGTGGTTTGAAATGATTTGCTGTCTTAAATTTGAAAAGTTTTTTTGAAAATTTAATACCTCGTTTAAAGAATTGAAGTCATTTATATTGTGCCGCTTCAGATGAGTTTTTATCGCTGTTAAACAACCAACAGAATTATGAACCTTGCACATTTTTTCTTTGTCGATATTTTGAATGTTGTGTCCTGAACTTCTTGCCCGGCCCGGGTTGGTCTTCCCCTTTTTTCCAAATTTAAAGTATTACAACAACTAAAAAGAGGTTGCCGATGTTGTGATAGAGAGGTAACACCCAAACTGGAAGGAGTGATTCATGAAACTCCGGTACATTCATATTTAAATATAATAATTTAACGGAAATAATTTTGGTTCGTGGGACAGTCGAGTAGGCAAGGGCATTACAGCCCAAACCGCTCAAAGAACCGTACGTGAAAGTCTCCCTTCATACGGCTCTTGTTATCTAAATCAAGCTTTTATTCCAATCTGCCAATGGTAAAACAATCAATGGTTTTTCTGCTTGTATCAACCTGTATTTATTATACAATTGCTTTTTGCTCCTATTTTATATTTGTGCTTTATCCATTTACGGATTAGTTCATTCAAATAATAAAATACGCCATGTGCTTCATCCCTGTTAAACCTCGTGTAGTAATTGACCCAGCCTCGTATTTTTGGATTTAGCTTCTCGGCAAACCATTCTAAGGTTAGTGTACTCCATTGTGTCCGCAATACTTCTTTGATTGCTGTTCTGATATTCGTTTTTGCATTATTGCAGATGGCTGCACCAAACACCAACAAGCGTTTCGCTCTGCCAAATTTACTCCTTTACTGTTCTTGGCTGAAAGCTATAGCTCAGAAATGTAAAACTCTCATTATCATGCTTTTCATGGCGCTGATAATTTTTGCAATACACAATCTTTGTTTTTTCAGGATGCAGCGTTAATTCAAACAGTTGCATCCTTACTTTTAGCTTTTCCAGCACCATTTCAGCTTCTTCTTTACTGCGGCAATGGATAACGATGTCGTCTGCATAGCGTTCAAAAGGATTGACGGATGTGCTTCATCCATCCACTTGTCAAAAGCATGATGCAGGTAAATATTGGCCAGCAACGGACTAATCACTCCACCTTGCGGTGTGCCTTTCGTCCTTGCTGTTATGCTTCCATCTTCCTGCTCTACTCCTGCCTTCAACCAACTTTTTACATACATCAATACCCACTTTTCCTGTGTATGCTGCTCGAGCAAATCCAACATAATACTGTGGCTGATATTGTCAAAGAACCCTTTTATATCCACATCTAACACCCATGCTTTTTGAATACAATTTGCCTGGCATTGAGCAAGTGCATCATGCGCACTTCTGCCTGGCCTGTATCCAAATGAGCTGTTGTGAAAGACTGCATCCACTGATGGTTCCAAATAATCTTTTACTACTCCCTGCGCTATGCGGTCACCTACCGTTGGTATGCCCAACGGCTCTTAATCCGCCTTGCTTCTTTGGAATAAATACCGTTCGTACCGGCGGTGGAAAATAACTACCTGATGTCATGCGGTTCCAAATTTTGTACAGGTTGCCTGCTCATGTTGGCATTGAACATTTCAATGCTTTCACGGTCTATGCCTGCACTTCCTTGCTTTGCACCGTTTTCAAATAGCTATCATACACCATCCTTTTACTTACCGGTAATGATTTTGTCATTTTCTTCTTCATCTTCCTCCGTTTTAATCAGAGTTGTTTAAAAATAATTCTGACTCAGATAACCGAAGCCCTTCGCTCCATTCCCATTACAGGAACTTCTTCACTACTATGGCTTCGTCCGACGCTTCCTGTTGCTTCTCCTGCCTATAGCAAGATTGAGTTGCAGTATGAACTGTAGAATCATTTGATTGAACAGTCGCTCCCGAAAACACAAAACTTCCTGCAAAGCCTTTAGCACATCAACCGGAAAGCCTCTCACGTTCCGTATAAAAGCCTGTGTAAAGCTCCTGCCGCCTTAATGCCGGTTGTTCTGTAGCCAGTAAACAGATAACTGCTACAGTTATCGTATCAATCGGTTCGATACCGATACTTTTAACAACGAGGTAGCCGTTTCGACATGTCTTCGGTCGGTTTACTTTCGTTCAGCTTCTTTACACTCACCTGATGCTCTTTACAGACACCTTTTGCCTGAACGTTCAGCACCACAACTTTTGAATTACAGCACCTTCAGGTGGTTTGCATACCCCGTCTGTACAGCGTATGCGGTAGGCCTGCTACCATCTTTTATACAGCATTGAAAAGAACTATCAATTCTATTCATTCGTGACACACCGAACCATGGCGGGGATAATATTATTCACGAAATGTCGGATGAGGACACCCACCAGGAAATGGTTTATAAATGCTTATCACAACGGGCATATCAATAAGGTGTTTCGTAGATACGAAATCTACGGAGTTGGCACCGGAACAGATAATTTTGTAATATTGAACAAGTAAATAATCTATATTATCTATATGAAAAAAGATTCAGCGGAAAATATTAAAAATTCACTTCCTTCACTTATATCAAACGTTGGGAATTATTTAAAGGGACTGATTAGTATTCAAGTACAAAAGGACAATATTAGCAATGCAAGTGGTACTATTGGCTTTTTTATAAGTCTATTTGGCAAACCATTAATCAACGAGTATTTTAAAAAAATTTCGAAATCTAAACTTGAACGTTTTGGTTTTAATACATACTTAAAAGCAGCATTTAGTCAAACGTATAAAAGTTTAGAAACGATTAAATCCAACGAATTAGTCGATTCTGATCTCGCGGCTGTTACATTGGGGGTTGAAAAATTTGCGACTGAAAACATAGATAAATTGGAAAAAGAACTGACAGTCCTTGTATTTCAGCCAAAATACCATCCTGCTGTAGTTTTTATAAAAGAGTTTATCATCAAAACATTTATATCCTTACAAATACCGATTACAATTATACAAACTTTTAGAAAAGATTTTAATAATGGAATTGAAGAAACTGTGTATTCTGAGTTCGGAGATGATTATGAATCTCATAAAAAAACTGTCGAAAAATTTTGGTTTGAAGAAAATGAAACCAAAATGCTTCTTGATTGTATCAGTCAAAGTAGAATTGGGTTTTCTTCAGATGAAGAATTAAAGTACGAGGAAAGTTTCGGTTACTGGCAACCTTTATTCAAAGACCTTCATGAGGAAACTGAAGATTATTTGTCCTCTAATGCTAAGTTGGAACGAATCGAAAAAGACCTATTAAAAGTAGATGATTTAATTGATATTTATTTTTCAAATGATTCGGATAGTCACTTAGAAAAAATATTATTTGTTGTGGCAGATTTTGGGAAAGGCAAGTCTACCTTTGTCAAAAATTACGCGGCTAATTTAGCCCGTAAGTATTTAGAGACCGCAGAAGGATATATTCCGATCTATTTTAATCTTAGAAATTTCGCAAACTATTCACATGAAAGTCAGACTAGGGATAATCGAAGATTATTTGCAGAGTCAATATGCAATTAAAATCAATTCTGAATACTTCGTTAGTAAAAAGTACTGCTTCTTGTTCGATTCCTTAGATGAAAGTTGCGATTTAGGTATCGCAAATATTGAGAAAGTCATATCATCAATAAAAAGAATTCAAAATCTTGATAAAACAAAATATAGAACAAATAAGATAATCATTACTTCTAGGCCCTTTGACTATGTTTTATATAATCAAATAAGTTCACATAAACCTCATGCAATTGAAATTGAAAACAGAGCCGTAGGCCATTACATTTCATTATATGGATTTAAAAAAAATCAGTTTAATGATTGGATTTTTCAATCACTCTCGAAAATTAAATTTTCTTCAAATATTAATTCGTCAGATGGCGTTATAAAAAATATTTTGACCCAAATTAGCCAAGGGAATAGAGTCGATTTTTACGACTTACTTCTAAATAATAGGACATTATCAGCAAGTGAATTAAGAAGACCAATATTTGCTTATATGATTTATAAGTTAATTACGAATAACATTAATATTACTAAAACTGGAAAAATTGGAATTTATCTTTCATTTTTAAATTTGCTATCGAAAGAAGCTAAATATATTTATGATCCAAATTATCAAATATCTCTGTTAGAGCAATTTGAAGCTGAAATATTTTACATCTTACCGCTGCCCTTTGGAGTTACGAAAAACAAAATGGCAAGCAAGGGATATTAAAAAAAGCTGATTTGTGCAGAATTATTGAAAAGGAAAATTCTAATGAATCTGACGAAAAAATATTAGAACGATATAATAACAGTCATATTAATCAGATAGAATTTTTATCGCACTCATATTTTGGAGAACAAAACAACGTGTTGCATTTTCAACACCAATCCTTTGCAGAGATACTACTGGCAGAATATTACATAAAAGTGATAATCAAATTTGCCTTAGATAGGAATTTTAAGATAGAACAAGTTATTTCTAAATTAATGCTTGGAGTTCCGACCCAACAAACGACACAATTTTTTTCTGAAATTTTAGTATTACTCAGGGAAACCGTTTCTGAAAGACCAACAAAGGAAATTATTGAAAAAAGAAAGCTGATTTTTCCACTTTTAGCATCGATTTCAATTGACACAAATAATCCCAGCTTATATTCTGATCATTTATTTTATGAGTGGTACAATAAGGGTAGAATAGCAAAAGAAACTACAGATATTCCAGAAACGTTGATCGTAAATTGGTGTATAAATTCAGAAACGATTAAAGCAATATCTAATTTGTGCAAACAAATCATAGAATGCGATTCTATTGTGGTTTTGTCTAAATCCTCTGAAATAACAAATCTGTTTGATAATGAGTTAACTCTTTTAAAAAATAAATTTTATAAAAATTCTCTTTATATACCAAAATTTTTATGTTTAATTATTGGTAACAATCTTACTATAGAAGATACGGATACCTTTATTAGGTCAATAGAGCAAGAAGTTATTATAGAATTGCTTAATGAAGAATTAGATCGAAATCAAACTCTTTTTAAACAACAATTTAAAGGCCTTTATCTAGGTAGCGAAAAAGAGTCTCCTGTTAATCGTAGTTCCACGTTTGTATCTGATTTGCGAGTGGATGGCTATGATTTTTCGCAGTGCGAATTTGAAAGAGTTGTATTTTTCGACTGTCAGTTTCGGGGCTGTTATTTAAACGATACTATTTTTGATGGGGTAATTTTTTATAATTGTGACTTTGAAGGAACCAAATTCGACAATGCAATATTAAAAGGCCTTTTTTTTCCTATAAATACCAGCTTTGGTCATGGATTGAGGTTGCCTTCCAACTTGTTAAAAAATATTTCAAGATATCATGCAAAAAATAACAAAGATTTTTCAAACGATTTCTTTGATCTATTTAGGGATAACTTCATTGATGATATTAATTTTAAAATTATTATAAAAGACGAAGGCGAGTTAAAGTCAATAATTTCGAGCTATCAATTCTTTTTCGACTATGGCATTAGGAATGGTTGCTTTACAATTAATGATGTTTTATCAAACTTTCAATTCCATAAAGATTTCACAAAAGAAGGAAGGAGTAGATTTATCGAATCTATTTCCAATACAACTGTCGAAAAGACAATAACTGTGGAAGAAAAATAGATTTACATAGCGCCCCCACACATTGGCGCCAGTATGTCTTCCCCTATTAGTCCAGGCATATAACAAGGGTTGTTTAACGAAAGCTTTGTCGCATAGCCTTATGCGTTAGCCATGTTTCCTGAAAACGGGATAAATTGTGCTTAGAGTCTTACCCTCAACCATTCCTCGTTTGTAACGAGATTAAATCTTCTTGAACGCCTTCCTCTGATTCATGAACGCCTTCCTCTGATTCATGAACGTCTTTGTTGTCATCTGATTCGTGAACGTCTTCATCTGATTCATGAACGTCTTCATCTTATTCATGAACGTCTTCATCTGATTCATGAACGCCTTCATCTGATTCATGAACGTCTTCATCTGATTCATGAAGACGTTCTTCTGATCCAAAATTTCATTTTTCCATAGGCAAAAGTGCCTTCCAACGAACATTCCCGAAATGGTATTGCCTGGAAAATGCGCCAAAATTGGGTCATTTTTCAAAAAATAAAACAGGCCTTTTTTCACTTTATATACTATTAACGGCGTGAAAGATGCTCATACGCCATCACAATAAAAAATAATATCTTATGGCAAAAAACATAATGACCCAATTAACCCAGGCCGTATTAGTGCTCGGGTTCAACAATTTTTCAGGTGCTGACCTGGCTGCTTTTGCAGCCGCAGTAATAGCCGCAATGACGGGGAATCCCTACTTCGCCACCCCTGTGCCTGCCATTACTGATATACAGCAATTGCTCACCGATTACAACACTGCCGCTGCCGCAGCCGAAAGCCGCGACCGCAATGCAGTAATCACAAAAACACTTGCCCGCCTGGCGCTGATAAGCGGGTTACAGAACCTGGGGCGCTATTGCATGAGCGTGGCCAATGGCGACCGGCAAATGCTGGAGAGCACAGGTTTTCAATTAGCAAAAAAGGTAATGGCCAGCCAACACCGGAAATGCCTGCGCCCACTAACCTGCAGCTTACGGACGGACCTGTTCCTAACTCTGTTGCAGCTTCTGTTGATGGCAGCCCTCTCTTTAAAAGCCTCACCTTCCAGTACAGCGAAACAGACCCGGCCACGGGCACCAATGTATGGATCAGTGAGTTTACCACCGCCGCCAGCTATATTTTCTTTAACCTGAAAGGCGCAAGTCGCCTGTGGTTTAGAGTGGTGGCAGTAGGCACCCGTAACCAGGTAAGATTTAGCGATATTCAAAGCCGTATGGTACAGTAATTATTTCAAAGCATCTTTCATAAAAAGGCCACCTGCGGGGTGGCTTTTTTATTGCTGTGGCATTGCAGGTATCCATGCGCTATAGCATAGTACAATACAGTGGCAATGCTGTGGGTGCCTGTCTTCTTCATCATGCGCTTGCGAATGCTATAGATCGTCTTTTCGGTGCTGTTAAGAGCGCTGCTATTTCGTTGGTGGTATAGTTTTGCCCGATGTATGCAGCAGCTCCAGCTCCTTTTTGTTAAACAGCGATTTGCAGCCGGGCTTAATGCGGCAGCGCTCCATCAGTTGCAGTATCTCATCGCAATAGTAAGGGCGGCTATGAGCCACCTGCGTGCATGGCGAGGGAGATGCCGGCGAAGCGGCGTGCTGCTGCTCATCCATGCTGCTATCTTTTCATGTATGCATTGCCGTAAGTGGTATGCATTGTGGCTATCCACAAAGGCTATTATTTTTATGCGCTTGTATGTTTTGCCAATGTTCCGGAGCAGGTCCGCATCTGCATGGCTAAAGGGAATATAATAGAGCAACAATCCTTCACCGCATTGCTGCAGTGTATGCTGCAATGCATCAGCAGAGGCCGCAGCATATACCTGCCAAGTATCCTGCAAATAAGCGTAGTATGCCTTCACGTGAGCAGTCCCTTGAATTGGCAATAATACAGTTCATAGTTTTTGCGGTGAAAATAGTAATGACGGGGTTACAAAATACGGGTGAAAGCACGGGATTTTTTCGGGTGTTTTTCACGGTAGTATGCGCTGGTGCCGCCGGGTGTATTTATACGATATTGCCGGCTAATATTATTTTGCAATAAAATGCTTGCTGCTTTTAAATATTTCGGGTATGCGTACTATTTATTAAATGAGTTGTATGGATTGAGTGAGGAAGAAGTGGAGATTGAGGAGTTGAAAAAGTATAATTGCAAATAGGTGAAAATGGATAAGAGTTTTTTTTTGTAGTATTACATTTAGGAAATATCAATGGTAAAATGTTAGCGGTAATTTTATGAGAGCGTCCATTTATATAATTTACTTACTTTTTGCAGGCTCCGCTTTTGGACAGAATAAAATTATAAATATTCCAACGTACAGAAATCATCAGAGTCAAACCGACACAACATTATGGTTCAAATGGAAGTATTCTTTAGCTGAGAAATTAAATCTTTCAAATCTTCAAACCTCGAATGATATATTTCATTTTAGATTTTGGACAGAGATTCAGGCTATTGACATTTGGACGGTTGACAGGAGCAAATATTTTGGAACAGTTACAAATTATGCACAGAGATATAACCGCAAACTTTACAATAAAGGCATTTATCAAGTAGACAAGGTATTTTCTAATAAAATCAATCTAGACAGTTTTAAAGCAAAAACAATATTTAATTTGTTGGACACTTTAAACATTGTAAGCATTCCAACGGATGACAAAATAAAAGGTTGGCAAAAGGGTTTCGACGGAACGGAATACATCATTGAAACTTCCAACAAAAGGCAATACGACTTTAAAACATATTGGACACCTTCAATGTTTGCTGACACTTTAATGGAAGCAAAACAAATACAAACCTTAGTTGACAAATTATTTAAAGACTTTAAAATTGGCAGCTACTATGACAAATTAAAATTGCCAGATGGAAATTATAAAAGAGATGGAATCCAAGGTGTGAAAATTCAGACATCGAACGAAAGCAATGGAAATAAAAGTTCAATAACAGATTGGCTTTGACACGACCCAAACCGCAGCTTACAAAGCGGCTTGCTGCTATGCTGACTGAACTGCAAATCCTCATCTTTTGTAATGCTATCATCAACAGTCCGGCAGGACTTTCATTAATCAGCTTTTGTACTTATCTTCAACAATAGTTTTTCAACTGTTGGGCTAACGATGCGGGTTAAACGATATAAATGCCCGGCACAGCAGCAAGCCCTAACGTAGGCAACATTTTATTTTGACCACTAAAAATTGAAGGATATGTTAGAAGCCCCTAATCTTAGTGCCGTCAAGGAGCACATGAGACAGAACACAAATGCTATATGCTGTATTCTGTTCGCTCCAAAGTTTAGCCAATTAGGCTTTGAAGATATTATTCACCGCTTTGGTTATTTGGATTACAGAACCGGCGAAGACATTCATTTTTATTGTGCTGGGTACGGCGGGTATTGGCATCCATCAGATGTGCCAGACATGGCAGACATAGGAATTGGCAAATATCAGGGAGGTACTGAAATCCCGTGGGCATTTAGTCAAAAATTATTTGCCGAATTTGTAGATGAAATGGAAAAAGAAACATCCTGGAAATATTCAGGTGGTTCAGAAATAATAGTTATCAATCCCAAAGAAGGCTTTTCAAATTGCATTATATTCAAATTGGACACAATGATTAAAGATGAAATCATTGATTATCCCGGACAACTCTTTGAGGCGCTCATACAACATGCCAGACGCAAAAGACAGGAAGTTGATAAGTTTAGTTTAAAAGGCATCGGTAAGATTGGGTAAGCTCCCCCAAAAACAGTACAGTTTAAAAATAGACAAAATGTTTAATTTTAAAACTGTAAAAGATGAAAAAAAGCACATTTAGTCCTGCCCAGATAGCAGGCATTCTAAAAGAATTTGATAACGGCAAAAGTGCCGAAGAGATCAACCGTGAACACGGAGTAAGTAAAGCCAGTTTGTATAAGTGGCGTCAGCGTTATGGAGGTATGGAAGCATCTGAACTTAAGCGGATCAAAGAGTGGAAGAAGAAAACTCCCGGCTTAAACGAATGTATGCCAACCTGGCCATGGAGTTGGACGTTGCAAAATACATTATTGAAAAAAAGCTTTAAAGCCTTGCGATAAACGAGTGATCGTAAATCAGCTCCGTAAAGAGCGGCCCAAAGACATCGGCAAGGCGTGTCGAATACTAAATATAAGTCGCAGTTCATTGCATTATAAATCTGTAAAGAATGATGATACGGTAATACACTTATTGCAGCATCTTTCGCAAACCGTGGAAGACGAAGGCTTTTGGAAATTTTATGACCGTCTTCGGTTGGAGGGCCATAAGATTAATCACAAACGGGTATACCGGCTTTATAAACAATTAGGATTACGAATGAAGCGTAAGGCCAGGAAGCGTCTGTATGCACGCATAAAAGAAAAGTTGGAAGTACCAGCGTCTTTTACCCAAACCTGGAGTATAGATTTTATGAGCGATGCATTAAGCAATGGCAGGAAGTTCCGGTCATTTAATGTGATAGACGATTTTAACCGTGAAGTACTTTTTATAGAAACCGATTATTCACTAAAAAGCAGCCGTGTGTTGTGGGTGTTAAGTCATTTAATAGCCAGGTATGGCAAGCCTGAAAAGATACGTATGGACAATGGCCCGGAATTTATTGCCAGGATAGCAAAACTATGGAGCCAGGCAAATGAAATTGATTTTAAATATATACAGCCAGGTAAGCCATCACAAAATGCCTACATAGAAAGATTTAACCGAACCTACCGGGGCAAAGTGTTAGATGCCTATCTGTTAGATAACCTGGATGAAGTTCGGGAAGTAACGGCAACGTTTATACATGATTACAATAACCACCGGCCACATGATGCCCTGGGAGGGTTACCCCCAAAGCTCTACCGGGAAAAAAATAAAGGGGAAAAACAAATCCTTTCTGATGGGCTCCGTTCCGCTTCGGCTACGCCTTCGCTTCACTACGCCCATCAGAAGACTATATTGAAATGAAAAATATTCTACTTTTAAACTGTACTAAAAATGGGAAGCCTTCAATTGCAGGAGAGGAAACTGTTAATTCAATTTTATCTTTACTTCCAAAACCATTTGAAAACCTATGGAATATTTGGAAAAAAGGAAAGCACTATGCCTTGGTTGACATTTCCTGAAATTGGTTAAACCCTGGAAAAAAGTTGCCTAACATTGATATTACCAATAGTGGGGCTGGACATTGAAACAATCAACAGCGGTAATTCTGCTGTACAGCGGTTCGGGGCGTGATGAATAAAGCCCCTTGCTGTTGTTGGCGTCCCGCCAAGATCTTAAGTACATAAAGAGTCCCGGCAAGTTTCTATAAATAGAAATAAAGATTTAATTTTTTAACTCAGGTTAGTAATTAAATTTACAACACAGCAGCAAGCCTTATCGTTGGGCGTAATACGCTGATACCTCAAAATGATTGACAATTACTTTAAGCTAAATGAAAACATTATTAAAATCATCTTCACTTTGGGCAAGCTCACTTAGCGTTTTAAGAATTTGGACTGGTATTATTTTCATTGTGTATGGACACAATTTTTATGACCCCACGAGTATGCGTGGCTTTGCTGACTTTCTTAACACATATCATATTCCATTTCCTTTATTTAGCGCATATCTTTCAAAAACAATTGAATTTTTTGGTGGTGTATTTTTGGTGATTGGTCTCTTTACAAGAATTGCCTGCATCTTTATGGTTATAAATATGACCGTTGCAACTTTCGTTACTCAAAGAGGCGAACTCTTTGGAGACGCAATTCATACTTTTCTTTTATTACTAATTTGTATTGTTATATTTTTTTCAGAATTGGATAAATTTACACTTGACAGATTTGTATGGTCGCAAAATAAAAAATCATGAAATATTTTTTTACAATCATAATATTTCTGCTTTGTTTTTCAGGTTGCAGTAATTCTCAAACCAAAAAACCTGATTTTGATATAATAACTATTGTTGCAGGCAAAGGTGCTGCGAGTGTTGAAATTGCCGATTTTAATAAAGATGGAAAACCCGATATGGCAATTGCGAATGCGGAAGATAGCAGCGTTACTATTTTACTGAACACAGGCAACAGAAAATTTAAACCGTCAGCAGGTTCGCCTTTTTATGCCGGACATTTTCCGAATGATATTAACATTGCTGATTTTAATAAAGATGGCAACCTTGATTTAGCTTTAGCCAATCATGAAAAAAAATATTTCACTGTTTTAGTGGGTAATGGAAAAGGGCAGTTTGAACCTGCACCACATTCACCCTTTGCCGTGCAGGTAAAGCCGCATACGCACGGAATTATTTCCGCCGACTTTAATAATGATGGAAACCTTGACATTGCAACAGATAGTTGGGCGGTTGACAGCATTGTAATTTTAGATGGTGATGGAAAAGGTGATTTTACAAATCCGGTTTATTATGCAACTGGAAAACATCCTTACCAAAGATTAAGAACATTTGACTTTAATAGAGATGGCAATGCAGATATTGTAACAACAAATCTTGACGGTAATAACGTTTCCATATTATCAGGTGATGGAAAAGGAAATTTCACTCAACATTTATTCGATGCAGGTAGCACGCCGTTTGGTGTTGCAATCGGTGATTTTAACAATGATAAGAATGAAGATTTAGCTGTAATCAATTCTCCAAGCCTTGCAAATGTTAATTCCGGCAAAGATGGCTTGACTGTTTTATTGAATGATGGTAAAGGAAACTTTATGCCAATGAAAGGTTCACCTTTTGCGACAGGAACAGGACCTTCACGTGTTGCAACAGGAGATTTAAATAATGATGGTTTTGACGATATTGTAGTTGCTGATTATAAGAGTTATGACTTTACTATTTATTATATGAATAAAAATGGATTATCATCGACGTCTAAAGAAAAAATTGGAAATTATTCGGATGGCATTACTATTTATGACATAGATGGTGATGGCAAAAAAGACATTATTGTAACAAGTTCCCTGGACAATAATGTAAGTGTTTTCTTCAATAAATAAGACTTCACAAGGAAAGCACTACAGCCAACAACAAAGCGGCTTGCTACTATGCTGGCTGAACTGCATGTCCTCATCTTTTGTAATACTATCAGCAGCAGTTCCTGCAGGGCTTCATTAATCAGCATTTGTGCATACCTTCATCTACAGTTTTTCAACCTGCCTGTCGGTATGCAAGTTGGGCTAACGCTGTGGGCTGAACGAAATAAATCCGATAGCTATCGGATTCCAGCCCAGCAACAAGGCCCTCAGGTTGCCTGAAGCTTAAACGACACTTCGCATCATGCAGAAAATAAATCTTCTTATTTTGACACTTTTTATTTCTGCCATTTCATTTGGACAGAAAGTTGAAACTATCTATTTGGACAAAACAGACAGCAGTTGCAGATGCATTGTTAAAAACGGGATTTTCCGAAAAAGAAATCACTCAGATAGGTGGTGGCAATTATTGCCGAATATTTGACAAGGCAACAAGTACTTGATAGAATAACGTACTGACAAAAAACGGCAGCCAAAGGGTTTTTGCGTCAGGCGGGCTAAAGTGCAAAATTCAACGGTAGTTTTTCAATTGAACTTTAGTAGTTACATCAGCTTTTGTGCTTCGATTTCCCGCCCGAACGCAAGGCCCCGAACCGTTAGTGGCTATTGCAAACACGAGCCTTCAACTTGTTTTCAAAATCAGTTTCAGTATATTTGAATGAGTACCTCATTTATCGGTTGAATGTTATTTTGAACAACTCAAAGGCAATAGTCAAATTATGCGCATACCAGTTACCCCATCGTTCCTAAGCACTATCTTACTCGTCATTATAGTTATCTCAGCTTCATCTTCTCTTGCGCAGGACATTACCAACCCGGATTCACTTTCAAAAAACGCATCCCAACGGAACCAGGAAGAGCGTGAAGTGATGAAGGGGAGTAAAGTGCACGAGCTTTCACTAGGGTTTGCCCATTACCGCATTTAGCATAGGCGGAAAAAAAGAAAAAGAACTGGAAGATTTTATGAGGGAACAGAAAGTAGCCGGCCTTCTCATTTTACAGGATGGAAAGATCCGTTTGGAACGCTATGCTCTTGGTCACAGCAAATCTAACCTATGGTCGTCACTGTCTGTTGCAAAGTCAGTAACGAGTACCCTCGTGGGGGCTGCCATAAAGGACGGTTACATCAAAAGTGTGGACGACTTCGTAACGGACTATATCCCCGATTTAAAAGGGAGCGCCTACGATAGTGTGAAGATTCGCCATCTCCTCACCATGACCACAGGTATACGATGGAACGAGAACTATACTGATCCGGATGGCGACATTGCCAGGCTTTCTACAGATTCAATAGAACCGGGTATGAATGCAACGGTAAGCTATATGCGACGTTTGCCGGCCGAGGCTGAACCTGGTAAAAAATGGGTATACAGTACCGGTGAAACGCACCTGCTGGGTGTACTTGTCAGCTCAGCAACCCATCAAACCTTATCCCACTACCTGTCCTCGAAGATCTGGATCCCTTACGGTATGGACAAACAGCCACCTGGAGACTGGATAGAACCGGCCAGGAAATGGCAGGTTGTTGCCTCCAGATGACGCTCCCTGATTTTGCAAGGTTCGGACAATTCGTTCTCGAAGACGGGCGCATCAATGGTAAATCCATTGTTCCCGATGGCTGGTTTAAAACAGCGACCAAAATACAAGTGCCATTGTGGCCCGGCGGGGGCTATGGATACGGATGGTGGATTTTTAATGGCAATAGTTTCGAGGCATTAGGGATTTATGGCCAGATGATCCATATCGACCCTGCGAGGCGACTGGTGATTGCAGTCAACAGTGCATGGCCCGAAGCTGAAAGTAATGAGCGGCATTTAGCCGTCGCCAATTTTCTGAAATCTATTGACGGCGAAATTGACAAAGAGGGGAAAAGCGCCCAAACTGACGAAATTCACTGACCTATGTGCAGCACTGACTAACATAACCACTGCGAAACAGCCACCAAAAATAAAGACATGAGAGGCGTAGAAAATAAACAGCCTTCATATTATCGCGCATTGTCTCGTTGGTAAGTTGTTCAGACAAAGACAAGCAAAAAAAGTAGACGGGCAAGACAAGTAAATGTTGACTGAAAATGAAATTGAAAATTATATTTGACTTTAAATCTTCAAGACAAAAAACGGCAAGTAACAAATAAGACTTCGTCGGGCAGAAGGAATTCTTATCATCTTTTGTAAGTAACTTCATCTATAAATTATATAATCATCGGCTGTTCCGGGCTGGACGTTCATTGAATAACCTGCTATCGGCAATACCTGCCGTAAGTTTATGCAAGGATTGAACGGTATTGCTAACTTGAAAATAACTATAAATAAAATTATGATTCAGGAAACAAACTCATTAAAAAGAACGGCACGGATTGCCGGCCTTTTGTATTTCATTCTGGCAATTCTTGGAATCTTTAGTCTTATGTATGTTCCGCCACAGATTGGTGTGAAGGGTGACGATGTGGCAACCTGCCGAAACATCGTGAACAAAGAGTTTCTGTTCCGCCTTGATTTAGCCGTCAATGTCATCACAAATGTTATGTATATTTTTTTAGCAATGCAGTTTTATAAACTATTTGAGAATGTAAACCGCAATCTTTGCAGGTTGTTGGTTGCATTTGTGCTTGTGCAGGTTCCTTTCAGCTTCTCACTCTCTGCGCTGGATTTATCCTCTCTCCTGGTGTTAAAAGGAGATATTATGAAATATCTCACCGCAGAAGAGGCGCAGAAATTTGCCATACTCTTTCGCAGGACGAGCATTGCCGGAACAGGGTTGATGCAGGTATTCTGGGGACTGTGGCTTTTCCCGATGGGAATATTGGCATACAAATCAGGATTTATACCTCGCATCATCGGAGTGCTTGTGTTGATTACAGGTGTTGCTTATACTGTACAAAGTCTCATGTATGTACTATTCCCGGAAATTAAAAATGCGATGGAGCCTTATATGTTTCCATTTTTCTTCGGTGAACTGTCCATCATCTTATATTTATTCATCAAAGGGATAAAGAGCAATTGGAGTCCTGCTGCATAAATTGAAAAGGCACGACAATGAATGTAAATCTCTCTTTCTAAGTTTCTGTTACAATAACAAATGAACAATTAACGCTTGCCGGACATTACATAGAAGAAGGCGCTTTAACACAGAAATATTATTCAGATGCTCAACATATTGCGATTGCAAGTATTTTGAAAGTGGACAGTTTAGTGAGTTGGAATTTTCGACACATGGTTAATTTCTTTCGCATTAAGCAGTACAACTCAATAAATCTTAAATTTGGTTATCAAACCATTGACATACGGACACCAAAAGAAGTAACATATGGAGACGAAGAATAAAGAAATGGAAACTGAATTTCATGCGATTGACTTTATGCGTAAAGTACGTAGCGAATTATCAGAAAAATACTTGCAAGACAAAGAACAATATTTGCAAGACTTAAAAAAAGCAATGGAAGATTTCAAATGCCGCCAGAAGAAAGCCTCCAGCCAACAAGTGCATCCGCAATAGCAGGGGCGATGTGGTAAACATCGGCTGCGGTTCAACATCGGTCCCGACAGCGACTCTAAGTACTGCAAAAACAGCACAAATTTGAACCGTATTCTCCTCACACCGAAACACCTTCCTTATTATACTTCGCTTTATAATCTAACGGCGACATACCAGTCATCTTCCTAAATACTTCGCGAAATGCCTTTACATCAGAATATCCCACTTCATACATTACTTCATTAATTGTTTTGCGACTTGTTTCTAATGCTTTTTTTGCCAATTCAATTTTTACCCTTTGCGAATATTCCAAAGGAGTATTTCCGGTTGCTTTAATAAATCTTCTGTCAAAGTTTCTCCTGCTTACAGAGAATTTAGAAGACAAATGTTCTACTGAAATTTTTTCATCCAGCTTGCTTTCAATAAATGTTTGCGCTTTTTTTACCATTTCATCGCCGTGCAATTTTTGCCCGGTAAAAATTGTAAATGCTGATTGACTGTTTCTATCCATTTCAATTTGAAATACTTTGGAACAAAAAATAGCAGTTTGCCGGTCGTAGTATTTTTCTACCAGGTAAATCATCAGGTTAAGGAACGAGTAAGCGCCACCGTTAGTATAAATTCCATTTTCATCTGTAATCAGTTGATCCGTTTGCAAATTCACTTCAGGAAACATAGTTCGGAAATTATCCGCCGCCGCCCAATGTGTAGAGCAGCTTTTACCATCGAGCAAACCAGACGATGCCAGCATAAACGCACCGGTACATATACTGGCTATTTCAGCTCCGTTCTTATATTGTTTCGCAATCCATTCAATCATCTCATTATTTCCCTTAACGGCTTTTCGATAATTATGATTCAATGACGGAATAATAATGAGATCGGTTTTTCTGATCGAAGAAATGTGTATATGTGGCTTCACGCTAAACAATCCATCATAGAAATCCACTTCTTTTGAAATACCCGCCAATTCGATTTTAAACAATGCCCTTCTTCCGGTTTCCTTCCAATATTCATTGGCTCTTGTAAATATTTTATAAGGGCCTACAATACTGCTCAGGTTGTTCTGTCCTTCGGGAACGATGATTGTGAGATGTTGCATTAAAATTATTTTTGACAAAGATAGATATTTGTTTTGTCCAAATCAACCCACTATAATGTCCATTTTACACCCTAACAAAGTAATATTCAGACAATAGCTTTGCTGTATTAATCATTCAAAAAAAAATTACAAAATGACAACAACAACTCAAGACTTCACTTATAGTTTTACTTCTTCAAAAACACCGGCAGCGGTTTTTGAATTGCTGTTACACATTGATCAATGGTGGTCTGGTCAATATGAAGAAACAATCAAAGGAAAAAGTGAAAAGGTTAATGATGAGTTCACCTTCCATGCCGGTGGCGGCGCTCATTATTCTAAACAAAAACTGGCAGAACTTATTCCCAACAAAAAAATTGTTTGGCTGGTAACCGATAGCAATCTTAGCTTTTTAAGTGATACCGGGGAATGGACCGGTACAAAAATTTGCTTCGACATTTCAATGGAGGACAATAAAACGAAGGTAACGTTCACCCATGACGGTTTGGTTCCTGAAATTGAATGTTATGATGCCTGTTCGGGCGGATGGACAAAGTATCTTGAACAACTTAAGAAGAAGTTGAAATAAATTTGAATTAAATCATTAAAAAAAATAAAATGACAACATCAACAATCAATAAAATAATGACAACTCAGGAAGTTGCGGCCCGTTTCAATGAGCTGGCAAAACAGGAAAAATGGTTCGAAATCCAGGATGAACTTTTTGCTGAAAATGTGAAAAGCACTGACCCTCCCGATTCTCCCTATTTTGGTTACGCAGAAGGAAAAGTTGCCGTTCGCAACAAAGGAGAAGAGTTTGTGAAAAAGATTGAGGCATTTCATGGTGCTTCCACAACTGAACCAGTTGCAGGTGGTAATCATTTTGCTGTAGGACGAGAGGTTGATATTACCCTGCAAGGATTAGGGAGAATTCAAATGAAAGAGATAATGCTTTATGAGGTGAAAGACGGAAAGATCGTATCAGAGCAATTCTTTTATTAAAAAATTATCCCACTCTTATTTTTGACTACAAGAAAAATAGATTCGGTTACTTCTGTTTTTTTATTGCTGTGGAACTTTGCAGCAACAAATAAACAGAAAAATGAAAATTACTCTTACAGGTTCTTTAGGACATATCAGTAAGCCGCTGGCAGATAGCATTGATAGAAAAAAGACATGACGTTACAATCATAAGTCATAATCCCGAAAGGCAAAAAGACATCGAAGCCATTGGTGCAAAGGCAGCTATCGGCACAATAGAAGACGCCGATTTTTTATCAGCTACTTTCAAAGGCGCAGATATCGTTTATGCTATGGAAACACATGGCGCCAGCAGTTTCTTCGAACCAGAATCTCGACCTTATGGCCGCTCTAATTACAAATTGGCAATAACTACAAACAAGCAATTGAGCAATCAGGCGTAAAGCGGGTGGTGCATCTCAGCAGCATTGGCGCACATACGGATATAGGCAATGGCATTCTTGCTTTTCATTACAATGTTGAAAAGATTTTGAATGAATTGCCTGACGATGTTTCTATTAAATTTATGCGTCCCGTTGGTTTTTACTACAATATGTTTGCGTTTATACCAACTATAAAAACACAAGGACGCCATCATTCAAACTATGGTGGCAATGACAAAGAACCCTGGGTTTCGCCCACGGATATTGCCGGCTGTTATTGCTGAAGAAATTGAACAACCATTTAATAGTCCAAAGGACCCATTGGAGAAAATCCGTTACATTGCAAGCGATGAAGTTTCTCCAAATGAAGTGGCAAAGATTTTGGGTGAAGCTATCGGCCAACCTGGTTTGAAATGGATCGTTATTCCCGATGAACAACAGCTAAAAAACATGATAGCTGCAGGAATGAACCCGCAAATTGCCAAAGGTCTTGTGGAAATGAATGCGGGCAGGCGTAGCGGTGTGTTGTCAGAAGATTATAATCGCAACAAACCAGCATTAGGAAAAGTGAAGCTTAACAGATTTTGCAAAGGAATTTGCAGCCGTATTTAATGAATCTTAGCACACTATAACCTTCAATGCTCAACTAAGGCGCAAGTTTCAATGTTTATAGATCAATCAGTTTCTAAAAACATTAATAACACTATAAACGAATTTAAATTCCATTTTACATGAATACACAAGAAATAATAATTGCCGGAGGAAGCGAAAATCCATTAAAAGTGAAACGTTTTGGATATGGTACTATGCGACTTACCGGTGCAGGCATTTGGGGAGAGCCGGCAAACCGTTCTGAGGCATTACAAATATTAAAGCAATGTATTAAAAGTGGCATCAATTTTCTGGATACTGCCGACTACTATGGAGAAGACGTAACCAATCGCTTAATAGCGGAAGCATTATATCCCTACCCTGCCGATTTGGTGATATGCACTAAAGTGGGAGGAGCAAGAAAGCCCGACAAAAGCTGGATTCCTTTTAATCGTCCGGAAAATTTACGCAGCAGTATCGATAACAATTTGCGTACATTAAAACTGGAACAAATATCCCTTGTTCATTTCAGGATTATAGCTGGTGGTGATGTTCCTTTTAAAGAATCGATGCAGGCCATGTTTGAGATGCAAAAAGAAGGAAAAATATTGCATGTAGGTGTGAGCAACGTTAGTGCTGATGAATTGCTAACGGCAATGGCTATGGGAAATATTGCCACTGTAGAAAATATGTACGGCCATGCACAACGCACTTCCATACAATTGGCACATGGAGGAGAAACCCGGGGCGGAGAGGAAGTACTCACCATTTGTGAGGAAAATAAGATACCCTTGATTCCTTACTTCTCTTTATTCCAGTCAATGCCTAAGAAGGATGAAAGGATTGCAACTATTGCGAAGAAACTGAATGCCACCGAGGCCCAGGTAAACTTAGCATGGTTACTGCATCATTCTTCCTGGTTATTGCCCATACCCGGAACTTCATCATTGCAACATTTTGAAGAGAATTTAAAAGCAACTGAAATACAATTGAGCGAAGACGATATGAAGTTTCTTAACCAATAATAATTATATTGTAATATGGCAAATATCCAACCTCACAGAATCAAAACTATAAACGAGTTTCATCAACTCAGGGGATTGCCCAAACCAGCGCATCCATTAATTAGTGTCGTAAACCTTGAAACTATTCGCATTCCCATGAAAATAAATCGACAAGCTGGGTATTGGATTTTTATTCCATCTCTATTAAACGATGTTTGAGTGCCAAATTTAAATACGGCCAGCAACAATATGATTTTGATGAAGGCATCATGTTCTTTATTGCCCCGGGCCAGGTTTTTGGAATTGAGGTGGACGACAATTCGACTTCACAACGTTCGGGCTGGATATTGCTTGTCCATCCTGATTTTCTTTGGAGTACACCTTTAGCCAAAACCATAAAGCACTATGAATATTTTGATTATTCGGTACATGAAGCATTGTTTCTTTCAGACAAAGAAGAAACAATAATTACCGGCATCATGCAAAACATTCAGCAGGAATATCATTCCAACATCGATAAGTTTAGCCAGGGTGTAATGATTGCTCAATTGGAATTGTTATTAACTTATGCTGAGCGCTTTTATCAGCGTCAATTCATTACAAGGAAAATCACTAATCATACAAATATTAAATCGCCTGGAAGATATGCTGAATGAATATTTCAACAGCGATGATTTGATCAGCAAAGGATTGCCAACTGTTCAGCATATTGCCGAAACATTGAACGTATCGCCCAATTATTTAAGTGGATTGTTGAAAACATTAACAGGACAAAGCACACAACAACACATACACGATAAACTGATTGAAAGGGCGAAAGAAAAATTATCGACAACGTGATTTATCTGTTAGTGAAATTGCATATCGAATTAGGTTTTGAACATCCGCAATCGTTCAGCAAGTTATTCAAGACAAAAACAAATTTTCTCCATTGGAATTCGGCAGTCATTTAATTAAAACAACATTATTCTTATTAGCTCATCCGCATCTTAACACAATTCCACTTCTGCAACGGGACTAAATAAAAACAATCTTCCGCTGGCAACATCCTGGCATACAAAACGCTTTCTTACTTTATTTCCTTTCTTATAAGTTTTGCCTCCTTTTACTCTAAAGATGCTGTTCAACGGAAGCTCTTCCACGAAAAAAAATCCGGGCTTGTGGGTATCATATCGCTTTAATATTCGTAGCAAGCCATCTTCAGCACAGGAACTGGCCGATGGGTTTTTAAGGCTTCGCAATAACTCGGCTTCAATATCGGGCGGAAAAATCTTTTTAGAAATAAACCGCGCCAGTATTTTACCGAATTCATTTTTCCACTGGTCGCCATGCGGCGGAATTCTGTTGCCATATTTTTCAAAAGCAAGGAGGTGCCCGAGTTCGTGCAGAAATGTGATGAGAAAAGAATATTTATTCAGGTTTCCGTTTACACTTATCCGGTGGTTCCTGTTGGAATGGCTGTTGCGGTAATCGCCCAAAACACTTTTACGTTCACGGGTAACCGTTAGGTGCACTTTGTATTCATGAAGATAGGCTGCAACATCCTCAAAGGAACCGTCGGGTAAATAACTGTTCAATTGATGCAGGGGGGATTCTTTCTTAGGCATTCGTTTTTCTGCGGGAAATTTTCATTAATTGTTTTACTTCTATAAAAGTATATAAAATGTATAAGCCCATTGCGGTAAAAACCGAAGGCCTGTTTATTTTTCCTTTGGTTATAAAAAGATAAACAGCCAATGCAATTATTACGATAAATATTTTAACCAAGCAATGATGCATAGACACTTCTTATAAAAACATTTGTATTAACTGATTGCAGCCCTTTCAACCTGTATAATAAAAGCAAGCATGCTTAAACAAAACAAAAGGAGGTTGGCAGCTAATAAAAATTTAATTCCAAAACCATGCTCGTGCAAAAAAGTTTTAAAAATAAATGCAGCGGCATTTACTAAAATAAACAATACAATTACGACAACAGATTTATTATAGATTTCTTTCATTTCTTTTTAGAGGTTTCCTTTAAAATATTGTACATCAATCCAATAATGATCAGCAAAGGCAGGAGCCATACCAGTAAAGGAATGGAAAAGTGCAGCCACTTGTCGGCCTTCAAGCCAATAAATACGCCGATGACCTATACTTACTAAAAACTGCATAGCAAGCCCCGCATAGCGTTGTAATTGTTTTTTGCCTTCGTCGTTATTTATCAATTCGTTAATTTTTACAGCAAATCAGTCACTGCTTTTTTCAATATTTTTTAACTTTAAGCATAGTGGTATCCAGTGGCACAACATTTCCTTTTAGTACTTTTTCTATATCATCAATATACTCCTGCTTTTTTATCAGATTTTGTTCAATAGAATCTGCTTTCATTTTCAGCAGGCCATATTCCTTTGCTTTCTGCGCTTCACCATAGCCCGGAATATATAATTTGAGCGGTGTAAAAGCAATAAGCGCAACCGTAAGCCCCACCAATATTACAAACAAAGTACTCAGTGCTATATAAACACTCAACCTGTTTAGTTTAAAAGTTACTATTTCGTTATAGGTATCTTCATTAATAACCACAAGCCTGTAACGGCTTCGCAGTCTTTTTAAAGAAGTATTGCCACCCGGCAGGGACATATCATTTTTTTAGGTTGTTAAAAAATAATTACCGGCATTCATTAATTGGAATAATAGCTCAAAATAACCGTATTTTTAAAATATTTTTGCAAATTATAAGTTTCATATAGAAGTAAACTACATTTCAGTATTGGCGCCTCTGTAAAAAATTTTAATATTCATGAACCCCCGGATCCTAAAGTCTTTCTTTCTCCTGTTATTTTCCTTGTTTCTGCTGCCGGAGGTTTATGCTCAATTAGGCAAAATAACCATCGATCTTGAAAAAGATAAGCCTCAAAAATTTAAGACAAAGACTTTAAAATCAGAGAAAACCGGCGAAAAGAAATTTACAGTTCCACGCAGATTTATTCAAAATACCGTTTCTCACTATAATTATTTTTATAATGCCAATAATAAAATAAAACAGGTTATTGAAAGAGCCCGTCTTTCTGAAAAAGATGACTACACAAAATTATTGCCATTTTATGGTTATTCGTTAGAGAATACCTCAGCGCAAAAAACAGAACTTGATTCGGTAATTTATAAAGCCACAGCCGGAATTTTAATACATGACCTTCGAACGAACTGGGTTGATAATTTTTACCTTTTAATTGGAGAGGCTTATTACCTGCGAAAAGATTATGATTCTGCTTTCATGACTTTTCAGTTTATCAATTACAATCTTTACCCGCATAAGAAAAAAGATGATGACCAACTTATAGTAGGATCCAATGATAATGCCGAAAACAAAGCTATCAGCGTTTCCAGTAAAGAAGACCGGAATATTGTAGATAAAGTTTTTACACGGCCCGCCCAGCAGGAACGATGCTTTTATATGGCAGATACGCACTTTGATAGACATGGATCAAACCGGCGATGCGGCGGCGCTCATAAATACATTACAAAATGATCCCGCTTTTCCGGAACGTTTAAAACCTCCGCTTGAAGAAATGAGCGCTTATTGGTTTTATAAGCAACAGATGTATGATAGCACCTTGGCGCATTTGGAAAATTCTTTGCCCAATGTGATTGACTTGGAAGACAAAGCAAGAAGAGAATTTTTGCTGGCCCAGCTTTTTGAAATTACCAAAAAACAAGATAAAGCTTCAGAATATTATGATAAGGCAATGCATCATACCACAGATCCGCTGATGGATATCTATGCTAATCTTAACAAAGCAAAAATGCTTAAGAGCAACGACCCTGCTGAGATTGACAAAGCCATAGCAACCTTAGTGCACATGGCTAAGAAAGATAAGTTTGAACCTTACCGCGATATCATATTTTACTCCGCAGCGCAATTGGCGCTAATAAAACCCGATACTACAGCAACAGTTGCATTGTTTAAGAAGAGCACATTTTACAACCTGGAAAATATACCAATAAAAAATAAAGCCTTCCTGAGCCTGGCAGAAATAAGCTATAAACAAAAGAAGTATAAAGATGCTTATGCATTTTATGATAGTCTTCAATTGACGGATACAACGCTTGGGGATATTGCAGAAATACAGCATAGAAAAAATGCATTGGCGGTAATTGTTGGAAATATAAATATTATAGAAAGAGAAGACAGCCTGCAGGCAATTGCCGCAATGTCTCCGGCAGACCGTGATGCGTTTTTGAAAAAACTTGTCAAAAAAATTAATGAAGGAACAAGGCGTTAAAGAAAGCGATTCGTTGTATAGCAATCCTGCTGCTGATTATTTTAATTCCAAAAATTCGAGCCGCGACATTTTTGGAAATGTAAATAGCACAAATGGTGAATGGTATTTTTATAACACCACATTAAAATCGCAGGGCTATAGCGATTTTAAGAGAAAATGGGGTAAACGCCAGAACGTTGATAACTGGCGGCGGGGTTCAGCTTCGGCTAATAATATAGCCAGCACCAATGCTTTTGCAAATCCTGATGACAGCAGCGCAACCAATACGCAGGTTATTGATAATGGTGATCCGCTGCTGAGTACTGCCATTTCAACATTAGCCCCGCCGCCTATTCCGGTGCAGACTGATTTATCAGTGCAGGGCCTTCTTGAAAACGTTCCTGTAACAAAAGAAAAATTAGACATTTCTAACAAGAAAGTTTCAAAGTCGTTATTTCAATTAGGTAAAGATTATCAAACCTTGCTTGAAGATTATGGCGCCGCTATTGAGGCATATCAAAATTCATTAAAGCGATTCCCTGATAGTTTGTATGCAGGAGAACTATATCTCAATCTTTCCTTTTGCTACAGGAAACTGGGCGACCTGGCTATGGCGGATTACTATAAAAATTTACTCATTAAAAAGTTTGATAAAAGTAAATTCACACAACTGGCTTTGCATCCCGAAGCAATGGAGCCATCAAAGAAAGATCCCGCCGCAACAAAACGATATGAAGACATTTATAATCTTTTTATTGAAGGCGATTTTGAAAAAGCAGTTGCTGAAAAACAAAAGGCTGACAGCATGTATGGTGCAAATTACTGGAGCCCGCAGTTACTCTACATCCAATCAGTTTATTACATCCGTAAAAGAGAAGATAGTACGGCCATAAATATTTTGAACCAGATAATTACCCAATATCCAACTTCGCCCTTAAAAGGAAAAGCGGTAACGATGATCGATGTTCTTAAAAAGAAGAAGCGCTATTGAGAATTATTTAACAAATTTAAAAGTTGAAAGAGTAAAAGAAGATTCCCAGATAATTGTTTATGACGATCCTACAATTTCAAAACCTATGCAACAGGACACAACCCGAATGCTTAAGTTGAATCCTCATAATATAGTCGTTACTCCTGAAAAAGTGTATCTCGATTCTTCTAAAAGAGCACCGGCTATAGTGAAAAATGCAACTTTTATGATTGATCCGCTTTCTCAGCAATATGTGATGATGGTTCTTACTAAGGTTGATCCGGTTTATAGCACCGAAGCAAAAAATGCGCTTACGAGGTACAACAGGGAAAATTTTTATAATCAAAAAATAGATATTACAAAAGATACGCTGGACAAAGACAGAACTTTATTAATCTTCACGCAATTTGAAACGGCAGACCTTGCCATAAAATATATGGACAAATTAAAAAGAGCTGCGCCTTCAGAAATATCCTGGCTGCCTGCAGCAAAATATTCTTTTTACATCATATCTGGCTCAAATCTTGATCTCTTAAAACAAAACAAAGAGCTGCAGAATTATATCGATCTTCTGAATAAAAAATATCCGGGTAAATTTTAATACCAATTACCCATTTTACTGGATAAAGAAAACAAAATGAAAAATCAAAATTCACGGCAATACAAAAAATACTTCAGACAAAAAGGCAAAAGTAAAACCCGCGGTAAAAATTCTATGGACGCTTGTCTTAACCGGAATCGGGCTTGGCATCCTTATATTCTCATTAGCCTGGTTTGGCATGTTTGGAAAATTACCTTCACTGCAGGAACTTGAAAATCCGCAGGCAAATCTTGCTTCAGAAATTTATGCAAACGACGGCACCACATTAATGGGTAAAATTTATGCTGAAAACCGCAGCTCTGTTGATTTCCAGGATATTTCAAAACATGTAATTGATGCACTGATCTCAACCGAAGACATTCGTTTTTACGACCATTCGGGCATTGATGCCATTGCCATCGGACGTGCTATAAAAGGCTTCGGCAGTGAAGGAGGCGGAAGCACCATTACGCAACAGTTAGCTAAAAATATGCTGGGCCAGGGCGGCGGCTGGGTTGGTAAACGAATAATGGATAAATTAAAGGAGTGGATTGTTGCTCTTAAGCTTGAGAAGAATTTCACAAAACAAGAGATACTTGCATTATATCTAAACAGAGTATCGTGGTTAAATGTATATGGAATAAGAAATGCTGCCCGTGTATATTTTCAAAAAGACCCGGCAGACCTTACAACCGATGAATCGGCATTGCTTGGTTGGTATGTTGAGCGGGCCGGGAAAATATGATCCGGTTAGAAACCCAAAAGCTGCGACAGACAGGAGGAATTTAGTGCTCGACCGCATGGTAACAAATAATGTATTATCCAGTGCAGAGGCAGAAGTGTTAAAGAAAAAACCACTTGGTATAAAATATAAAAAGCTTGACGAAAATCTTGGCATCGCTCCCTACTTCCGTTCAGTATTAACTAAAAAATTAATTGATTGGTGTAAAACCCATACAGATCCTGCTACAGGAAGAAATTATGATCTCTACCGCGATGGATTAAAAATTTATACAACCATAGATCCTAAAATGCAATTGTATGCTGAGGAAGCTGTAGTAAAACATATGGCCAACATGCAGAAGAAATTTAACAGCCAATTGCCAAAGAATGTATGGAAAGGACAGGAAGATATTTTGAACCGTGCTATGAAGGAAAGTGAGAGATGGAAGTATATGAAAGAGGAGGGAGTTACAGATGAGGAGATCAGAAAATCATTTAGTGTTCCTGTAAAAATGAAAGTATTTGCCTGGAATTCAAAGCGTGAAACTGATACGGTGATGACGCCTTTGGATTCCATTAAATATTTTAAACAAATGATGCAGACCGCATTTGCTGCAATGGATCCGGTTACCGGCGAAGTAAAAGCCTGGGTAGGTGGCATAGATTTTAAATGGTTTAAGTATGATCATGTAACTGCTAACAGGCAGGTTGGTTCTACCTTTAAACCTTTGCTTTATACACTTGCCCTCACCGATGCAGGGCTTACTCCGGAAACGCAACTCGGGGGAAAAGCGATCACATTGGCCAAAAAAACTTTTGAAGGTCCTGGGGGAACAATGGCTTATTGTCTTGCAAAATCCCTTAACGTTGCGGCGTGGGATCTCATGAGCCGCATAGGTCCTAAAAAAACCGCAGAGTTTGCACATTTATGTGGTATCAAAAGTAATATTCCAATCGTTCCTTCTATTGCACTCGGCTCTGCGGATATCCAGTTGTTTGAAATGTTGAGAGCCTATTCAATGTTTCCAAACAGGGGCTTTAATACGGAACCCATTTTTATATCAAGAATAGAGGACAAAAATGGTAATGTGCTCCAGAATTTTGAATCAGAATCAAAACAGGTTATAAGCGAAGTGGATGCCTATACCATGTATAAAATGATGCAGGGAGTTGTTGACTACGGAACCGGCGGCGCTATGCGCTGGAAATACGGAATAACAAGCGATATGGGCGGTAAAACCGGAACAACAAATGATAATACCGATGGTTGGTTTATGGGTTACACGCCGCAAATTCTTGCCAGGTGCGTGGGTGGGTTGCGATGATCCGTTTTTGCACTTAAGAAATGGCTGGACTAACGGTGGTAATGATATGGCCATGCCCGAATGGGCTTATTTCATGCAGAAAGTATATGCTGATAAAAAATTGGGAATTGATCCAAAGGCTATTTTTCAGAAGCCGGCAGAATTAAATAATGATCCCATTTTTGCAGATCAGAATTTTTCAAATTTAGTAAAGGAAGGCCAGGGAAACGATATTGAAGATAATGGAAATGGAGATGCAGGCGATTATGAAGCCACTACCCCCAATATTCCTGTGGAATCAGAATTTGATAATGCAACTACAAAAGGTAATAATCCTGCTTCAACGGAAAAGAAAGTAATAGGTCCTGTTAATATGGCTGATGAGTTTAAAAAAGATACTTCAAAAGCGCATCTAAAAAACGGAGATGAAAAAGATATCGATAATAAACTGAATAAAGGAGCCGAAGACAAATCGAAAAAACCCGCTGCGAAACCTGCGAAACCATCCAGTGATTATTGATTCAGTTATAAAAAGTACTCGTTAAATAGTACTCTTTGTTAATTGAATATTATTTCTTTTCAACACGATAAGTCTGTTTTTCTTAAATAAGAAAGTACCGTTATTAGGCTTTACATTTGTCGCGTTGCAAAATTACTTTTATACATAATTTTTATATTTTGAAGTCTAAATTTATTTCTTCCTTTCTCATTCTGTTATTAATTGTTGGAGGCGTTAATTTACTTTTTGCCTGGGGCGCATGGGGGCATAAGCATATAAACAGGGCCGCAGTTTTTGCTTTACCCGACAGCATGCAAAAATTTTATTACAACCATATTGATTTTATAACTGAAGGGGCAGTAGTGCCGGATCTAAGGAGAGGGCTTCTAAATGACAGAAACGAAAGCCCGCGGCATTTTATTGATATTGAAGATTTTCATTTACCCATTGCAGATCTCCCAAAAACAACCCAGGAAGCGTTCACAAAATACGATAGCGCTTTTCTAAATAAGGCAGGTATCCTTCCGTGGTATATTCAAAACCTTATGGAGAAACTTACTGCCGCATTTAAAAAAAGAAGTAAATCGGAAATACTTTTTTTATCGACCGAGCTTGCACATTATGTTGGTGACGCTCACATGCCATTGCATACTGCATCAAATTTTAATGGCCAGCTTACTAATCAGAAGGGCGTGCACGCTTTGTGGGAATCGCAAATACCTGAAATGTTTGGAGATAGCTATAACTTCAAAACACACGAAGCCAGTTATATTCCGGATGTTGCTGCAGAAACCTGGAATATTATAACGCATACGCATTCGCTTGAGGATACATTATTGGCTGATGAAGAAAAAGTAAGAAAAAGTTTTCCCCCAAATAACATGTATAAGAAAGATACCGCAGGCAATAATGTTCTATCCTATAATCAACCTGTATTTTCTGATGCGTATTCAAAGGAATTTAATAATGAAATGAATGGGATGGTTGAAAAACAATTGCGTCTTTCTATACAGGATGTGGCCAATTATTGGTATACCGCCTGGGTAAATGGCGGAAGCCCCGAACTATTATCATTGGATGATAAAAACCTGACTAAACAAAATCAAAAAAATTATAAACTGGAATATAAAGCATGGAGCAAAGGTAAATTGCTCAACTTAGCAAATGAAAGAGAATAGAATCTAATTGTACACATTTCTCTTTTATATGTAGACGTTTTACCCCATTAAAAGGCCTGATGTAAGGTTTACCGTGTGTTGTTATTTTATAATTTTTCGGTATAATTTTTATGGAATACTGAATAGATTTCTAACGGGGTGCTTCACAACGAAAGCTGAGAAATACCCATTGAACCTGATGCGGGTAATACCGGCGAAGGGGATAAAAAAGATCTTAAGGCCTCTTTAAAAAAAGAGGCTTTTTTCGGGGATAAATGCTGCCCGGATTGATGAGGTATCATTTCATAATCGGTGCCGACATACATTAAGGGTATTATAATTGTGGCAACATTTTATTTACACAAAAATTATTGTGATATGCCAATCGTAAAAGTAATTGAAGTAATTGCCTCTTCAGAAAAAAGTATTGAGGATGCATTGCAGCAGGCTGTGACCGAAGCGTCCAAAACAATCCATAATATCGATTCTATTTTTGTAAAAGATATTAAGGCACATGTAGAGGATAACAAGATCACTACTTATGGCCTTATCTGTAAGATCTCTTTCCGGTTGGATGAAACCAGCTAACCTGCCAAAGAATAGATTGCAGGTCTTCTCCTTCTCCAATTTAAGAAATCATGGGTCAATACTCATGAAGGCTGGTCTTCTCCCGTTTGCGCCAGGAATATCCGTATGCGGAAACAACCAAGGTAGAAGTTTCGCGATTTGAAAAGTGTCTGTAAGTCCGGAAAACTTTGCGCTATTATTCTTAACTAAGCCATTGCCGGTTTGCCCGGGTGGCTAAAAAAAATGCTATGACCGGGATGCTGATACCGGGCAGTATTATTTTTTTCGGGGATGAACGAAGGTTATGCTTTCTCATTTCATGGGTACATTCATAATAAATAAGAGCATTAAAAAACAAATATCATCGGTGTCGATTAGGAGATAATCGAACGGCTGATTCTAAATGTTTTGCAAGTACATTTTCCTTAAAACATTCAACATTACTTACACATATAACAGCCACCATTACACGCTTTTTCCAGCCAACAAACTATTTACTATTGGTTGATAAAATAACAACATAGCCACTCAATGGAAGGAGAAGCATTTCTCTTTCCTACTGCTGCGGCTTATTCATTTCACCAGGCGTTACGACAGTTGTGCCATCATCGGCCAGGCATTCCGTTTGTATCGTGCCATCTTTAATGGTTCTTACCACATAATTATATTTCACCGGCACAGTACTCATTGCCATAGCAGACGCCGAATCAGGTTGAAGTTGTTGCGTGGACGAAGAATCTGTTGGCATTGACGCTCTAACGGCTGTTATGTCGTAGATAACGGTTCCATTTCCGTATTTGGATTTTATTTTATCCATAACATCGTCGGGTACGTAGCTTTCCATTACCGGAAGTGCAGCATAGCCCTGCATCCCTTTTTCATTCATGGGATTTTGAACAGCGCCCGTATTACCGGGGGTACTATTACTATTACTCATTGCATTGTTTGATGAATTGCTCATGCTGTCCGTACCGTTAGACATAGTTGTATGCATGCTGTCCATCTTTGAAGAATCTGCCGACGTTGAAGGTGAGTTTATATTGGCAGCACTGGCACTATCAGTCATATTGCTGGCCTGGGCACTATCGCTCCTCATCGTGGTACTATCAGTTACCTGGGCCTGCAATCCGTTTTTTAAAGAAATAAAAATCAGTAAAACAAATAAGTGTTTCATGTAAATAGGTTTTTTTATAAATAGTTTTAATAACCAGTTTGCAACTCCTGTGCCATATGTATATGAATTTATATACTATTGGAAACTGTGCCATTATAAAAGATTATCATCATCGATTTGTTGACGAGAAACCCCATTTATGCAGGGAACATCTGATAGTTTTCAACATTATTAAATGTTTAAAGTATGAGGAAAAATTTTTTATGGAATTTGAAAAGATTTATGGAATTGCAGGCAAAAAAAAGGTGTATTTCCGAACGCTGAAAAACTTATAACAAGATGGTTTATTATTTCGCATGTTTTTTCCCATTATGCTTTGTTACTGGTGATAAACCAGGCTTACCTTTATAGAATAAAAAAATAATTATGGCAGATACATATATTGTGACTGTAAAGGAAATAATTCCGAGAACACATAACGTAAAAACATTTCGTGTTACCAAACCTGATAATTTTTCTTTTACGCCGGGACAGGCTACCGACCTTTCATTAAATAAAGAAGGATGGAAAGACAATAAACATCCGTTCACTTTTACCTGTTTGCCAACCGATGATTACCTCGAATTCACTATAAAAATATACACTAACCCCGAAGGACTTACTTATCATCTTAACCAAATAGAAAAAGGCGCTGAGTTTGAAATAAGTGATGCGTGGGGTGCAATAGCGTATCATGGTGAAGGAACATTTATTGCGGGCGGAGCAGGTGTTACGCCCTTCATATCTATATTCAGAAACCTGAATAAACAAAATAAGATTGGAAATAACATACTGATGTTTTCAAATAAAACAGAAGATGATATTATTTTAAAAGATGAGTTTGAAAATATGTTGGGAAGAAATTTTATTAATATTATTACCAATCAGCCCGATACTGCTTATTATAACAAGCGCATTGATAAATTTTTTTTGGAGAAAGAAATTAATGATTTCAACCAAAAATTTTATGTGTGCGGACCAGATCCATTTACAGAAAGTATTCTCGATGCCTTAAAACAACTTGGCGCTGATGCGGAAACTTTGGTGTTTGAGAAATAATATGATCCGCGGTAAATGCTGATTTGTTTTTTACGAATTTCGCCTGCATAAAATTATGTCAACAATAATTTAGAAACTATAACTTAATGAAACCAATAGTTTCATCTCACAAAAATCCATGTAACTCACTATTACTTGTCAAAAGTTCATGATGTTCTTAGTATTAACTTTACCATCCTGCTAATAAAACTTAAAAGGAGAATTAAAAAATGGATGGCTCAATAAAACGCCGTGATTTTATAAAGACCGTATCTCTTGCAGGCGCCACAATTGCGATTGCAACCCCTGTTTATGCAAAAGAATTTCTACCGGGCAAGGATAACGATGAAATAAAAAATAATTATTTCACTGTTTCATTTAACAGGAAGAGAGGAACAATTAATATATTCAGAAGCAATGGAAACCCTTTAATAACCGGTGGAACTGTATGTGTAAACCTTCCTGCCGCACAAGCAAACGCAAACACCGGCAAACGATCCATAACATCAGCTAACTATAAACATACTCTTCATTCAACAACTTTCAGTGATCAACTTGGACAGGGAAAAAAATTAATCATCTTTTCCAAAGACCTGGACAAAATATTAAACTTCGAAATTCAATTATCGTTGTACGACCATTTAGAAGCTATTACTATTGAAGCCATTTGTAAAAATGTTTCAGGCCGCAACCTTTTAATTAACAGCCTCGAACCACTTCGTGTTATTAAAGATGAAGGCGGTATATTAAATGTGCCTGGGGTTTCAAAATGTATTACCAACGGAGAAATGTATTATGATACCGGCATGATACATGAATTTGGAAACAGCGATAATGCGATTTCATCAGGCGACTTGAAAGGGGTAAAACTTGCTAATGGTGCAATTTCATCGCAAAGTGAAACGATACATAGTTGGTGGAATGCTGGTTTGTTCAGTGGCTATGAGAAAGAAGGCCTCGTGCTTGGGTATGTAGAAAATAATTTGTGCCTGGGCAATTTATTAATTTCTAAAACTGCTGCCGACCAAATATCGTTTATAGCGGAATCTGTTTATGCCCCGCAATTAATTCTGCTACCGGGAAAATCTATAAGTTCAAACCGTTTGATGATCAACATAGCAGGAGATCCATACAAAGCGTTAGAAAATTATGCGGCGGCAGTTGGTAAAGCAAATAGAGCAAGAACTCATTCAATTGTCAACGGCTGGTGCAGTTGGTTTTATACCTTGTCGCAAGTTTCAGAAGACGAGGTAATCTTAAATACAGAATTTGCATCGAAACATTTAAGGCAATACGGTCTTGAATATGTTCAGATTGATGAAGGATATCAAAGATGGCATGGTGACTGGGAAGGCAATGTGCGCTTCCCTCACGGCATGAAATGGCTCGCCGGTAAAATTAAAAGCCTCGGCTTCAAAGCCGGTATTTGGATTTCACCATATGTCATCTCTGAACCAACAATTCTTTTTCAAAAGCATCCCGAATGGTTATTAAAAAATGCTGATGGCAGTCTAAAACGTATTGGAAACTGGCCTGAAGGTGCAGAACCACCGGCAGACGAAAATCCGAAAAGATATTGTCTTGACATCACTCATCCCGAAGCAGCAAAGTGGCTGTACGATCTCATTGACACTATAGCAAACGATTGGGGTTGTGAGATGATTAAAATTGATTTCATGGCATGGTCAATTTTAGCTGCTGATCATTATTATGATCCTTCAGTTTCTTCCGCACAGGTTTACCGCAAAGGTTTGGAAATTATGCGAAATGCGGCGGGAGACAAATGCCATATACTTGATTGCGGACCAGGCGCGACAACGGTAGGGTTAATTGATAGTATGCGAATAGAATCTGATGTAAATTATGGTTTTGCCGGTGCAGCATGGGAAACCTATTTTCGTCACCCGGCATGCAGCGCTTCTGCTGCGGCAAAACGATATTATTTTCATAAAAGAACGCGGATAAACGACGCAGACCATATTTGTATGAATCTTCTGAACAATCAGCAATCGGAAGCGGCAGCAACTATTATTGCAATGAGCGGTGGCAATATGATTTCCGGCGACAGGCTTATACAACTTGATGAGTACAAACTTGAGGTGCTTAAAAAAATTACTCCATCATTTGGAGAAGCCGCAATTCCTGTTGATCTTTTCGATACGGATATGCAATCGGTGTTCGCATTAAAAGTAAAAAAGCCATTTGCTGAATGGACTGTTGCATGCTTTTTTAATGCAAGCTTAACCGACACAGTTGAAAAGAAATTTTCGCTAAATCGGCTATGGTTGGATCCGGGTAAGACTTACCTGGCATTTGATTTCTGGAAACAACAATTTATCGGCGGAGTAACAGATACCTTAAAAGTCACTATTCAACCGGGAAGTGTGACGCTGCTGACGCTGCATGAAAAGTCCGGCAAACCGCAATTTATTTCAACAGATCGCCACGTTTTGCAAGGTGCTTTGGAAATTGAGAATGTAAGTTGGGATGAAAATACAAAAACACTTTCGGGAGTATCGTCCGGTCCATTGAATAGTTCACACAATGTATCTGTTTATGTTCCTGGCGAACATCCGTTTACCTGGGGCGGCTATGTACTATTCCGTGATTATGATTCCTATAGCTTAAAATTAACCGACAATAATATAATCCAGGTGCATGTGCGTTTTGAAAAAAGTGAACAGGTCCAATGGGCAATTAACTGTGATGATTTTTTTAAATGAGAAATAGGCGCAGTATATCGCCGCTTCAAATTCAATATAACGACAACTTTAACGCTCGTTGCGCTTGGTGATATTTTGATTGATATATCTAAAGAATGGCTTTTCCGCTTTAGATCTTTACCGCAACCTTCTTACATTTTATGAACCGATTAAAGAATAGCCAGTTAACCGGTCCTCGTTTTAAAACGAGGATCAGGTTGATGAAATAAAATTCAGCCTGTCATTATCGTGGAATTTATATTTAAGGCTCATACGCTAAACATAAGAATTGCTCCAATGTGGTACGACGTGTCGCGGGCAATGAATTATTGATTCAGGATAAAAATTGTTCTTCATTTAATTTCCTGATCTTGTCCGCAATAAGTTTTTTATCGCTTGATGTTTTAGCAAGTTGCAATGCAGTTTGCAGATGAAGAATAGCTTTTTGATTGTCTACGTTCGTATATAACCAACCCAAAAGTGAGTGGTATAAATGATTGCCTGCAAGGTTAATTTTTTCTGCGTCGATAATGGCTTCTCTTTTTCCGTTTGCTTTGGCAAGTGCGTAGGTTCTGTTCAGAGCCGCCACAGGCGAGTATTCTACGATAAGAAGCTGGTTATACAATTGTAAAATGTTTTCCCATTTTTCTTTGGTGTCTTCCTGTATGGTGTGCATGCAGGCAATGCCTGCTTCCAAATGATATTTTGAAAATGTATTGCTGTCGGATGCTTCGTTTAAAAAATATTTTCCTTGTTCTACCAGTTCTTTATTCCACAAATTTGCATCCTGATCTTCATACAAAACAAGTTCACCGTGCTCATTAAAACGAGCATCAAATCTTGAAGATTGAAAGCACATTAATGCCAGTAATGCATTTACTGTTGGTTTATTCGTTTGTTCATTTTCAACAAGCAGGTAAGCAAGACGCATGGCTTCCAGACACAGATCTTTTCGCAACACCGCGTCGTTGTTTGCAGAATAATAACCTTCGTTAAAAAGCAAATACAGCGTCATTAAAACTGCGGGTAATCGTTCTTCAATTTCTGCCGGCGAAGGTTGCTTTATGTCAACTTTTTCTTCACGCAGTTTTTGTTTGGCACGTTGCAGTCTTTTATAAATAGTTTCTTTGTTGGTAAGAAAAGCGCTGGCAATTTCATCCGTTCCAAAACCGCAAAGCAGGCTCAGTGCCAAACCTATTTGGGCTTCAGCCGGGTTACAAGGATGACATACAACAAACATCATCGCAAGCTGACTGTCGTTAATATTTTTCGCAGAAAGATCAATCTCAATTTCTACTGATCTATCCGCGGTGTATGTAATTTCTTTTGCTACTTTTTGCAAGAAGATGGAATGATGTTTAAAATAATCTTTGCTCTTATTTTTTGCTACGGTGTATAGCCAGGCCACCGGGTTTTGAGGCAAACCTTTTAAACCCCATAATTCAGATGCAGCAAGAAAGGTATCACTGGCAATATCTTCTGCAATTTCAATATATTCGATGCCGAAGAGTTTGCAAAGAACGACAACAATTTTACGATATTCTGTTCTGAATAAATGCGGTATTAATTCTTGTTGTTGCATAAAGCAAATTAAATTTCAAACAAACACAATCCCAATCTTTCACACACTAATTTCATTAAGATGAAAGATTGGGATGAGTAATTTCATATTGCACTTATTTCTCTTACCTCAACGTTTCCGCCAACTAAAAACACCGGGCAGCCTTTTGCAATTTCCGTGGCTTCCTCCACCGATTCAGCTTTGATGATTGAATAACCGCCGATAGCTTCTTTGATCTCCGTGTAAGGCCCATCGGCGATTACATTATTTGGTTTTACTACCTTTCCCGAAGGTTCCAGGCGGTTACCACGATCGGTTAATTTGTTCTGCGCAGCGATGCTGCCAATCCAGTCCATCCAGCGTTTTGTATTTGCCTGCATCTCTTCCGGCGATCTTTTAGGCATTTCGCTGTAATTCATCCTGAATACTAATAAGAAATCTTTCATTTTGTTTACATTTTAAGTGTTTAAAAACAAATGACGATCAGCTTTAAAAGATTGGACAACTTAAATAAAATTTTCTTAAAAAAGAAAATCAATTGATTGACCAGTCACAAGTACAACAGAAAGTCTGCAATTTAAATTCGTTCTCACAAATGTCCGCGATTGAGCTGTTGTTATTATTTCAACTTTATATTTGCAATTAAGTATTTTATGCACTGCCGGCTCACTACTGATAATATCGAATACGCCTTTGAGTTAGAACACCTCAAATACAGTTTGCACCATATAAATAACCAAATAGCGGCTGTAATAGTTTTTTATCCATGAGTGCCGGATATTGGTAGATTTGGTTATAAAAATATCAACCGGGTATTTATTTTCATAGTGGAAAAACTGCTCCGGATTTTGTTGTAACATTCTATAATTCTTTTACAAAAACCTATGCAGGAGGCGAGTCAAACTAAAACTGCATCTTGTTCTAATTGAATATTACGATAATGTAAACCTGACTTGCCTTCTGCTTATTTTTACTAATTATTTTCCAAACAAGCCAAAACCTTATGCGAATAAAATTTTCCCGCTATGGAGAAAAAAAACTGGCCCGGCTGATTCTGCTGACAGGCCTTCTCGTAGGCACTTTAGATATTTTATCAGCGTTTGTTAATTACTACCTGGCAACAGGAAATAATCCCTTATTTGTGCTAAAGTATATAGCGAGCGGAGCTTTTGGCGAACCTGCATTGAAGGGAGGAGCGGCGATGATCATAACAGGTTTTATATTCCATTATTTTTTTGCGTTTTTCTTTACCATTCTTTTTTTCTGGCTTTATGGAAGGGTCGTTTTTTTACGCAAAAATAAAATACTAACAGGTGTTGTCTATGGAATATTTACCTGGATAATAATGAACCTTTTAGTCATCCAAATATCTAATGCGCCACATGGCCCGGTAAAAGATATGAAAGCTGATAAAATTATTAAGGCAATTGCCATATTGATTGTAATGATAGGCTTACCGCTTTCTTTTATTGCAAATAAGTATTTCTCAGGGGATGCTAAGAATATTGTGAAAGCAGAAACATCGTAAGCAAAATTTTCTCATCGTCTATTCAAATTCCCGTTGCTATGATTCTTTGCAAAGGGAATTATTATGTTATTGGTCTCAACGTACGTTTATAAATTATTTACTATGGCAGGTAATTTTGCCGAGTTTTGATATAATGAAAAAAGTATCGGCACACATATTATTTTGGATAGTTTACCTGGCACAGGATGTTGCATTGGCTTACATGGCTGACGCTGGTTTATTAAGCCATTTATCAAATGAAGCCAGGATTATAATTGCAATTAAAGTGTGCGTAAGTTTCCTGTTGCCCAAAATATTGTTCACCTATTTTCTTTTATACTTTTTACTCGATAGAATTTTAAAAGAAAGAACGAGGGTTGCAATAAACGTCTTTTATCTCGTGTTGTCCATCGTTGCAACATTGCTCATATATAGAGCTATACATGTCTATTATGTCTATGCGGTTTTATTTGCCGGCATCGTGAAAACTCCTGCCTATTTCAAGGGAGCCAGTTTCTTATTTGCGTTAATGGACCTGGGCTTTGTATCCGGCGCTGCTGTGGCTATCCGGCAAATCCGGTTGCAACTGGCCGGAAAGGAAAAGGAAAAACTTTTAATCAAAGAAAAATTAGAGACTGAATTAAAATTTTTAAAAAATCAAACCAATCCTCACTTTCTGTTCAACACCCTTAATAATATTTACGCCCTTGCAAGAAAAAAATCTGATAAGACACCTGAAGTTGTTATGAAGTTGTCAAAGATTTTAAGATTTATGCTTTACGAATCTGGTAAAGAGTTTATAACGGTTTCGGAAGAAATCAAATTGATTGAAGATTATATTGATCTTGAACGCATACGATACAACGAAAGACTTAATATAGTTTTCAAAAAAGAAGTAGATGATGATTCTCAAAAAGTATCTCCGTTGTTATTACTTCCATTTGTTGAGAACGCTTTCAAGCATGGTGTAAGCGAAACCCGGTTTGATTCTTTCATAAATATTCAGCTTACGATTTTTAAAGGCAGACTCACCTTAATTATTGAGAATAATAAAGAAGATGAAAAAAACATCCTGAACACAAATGATCCCATTGGCCTTGGAAATATAAGGAGGCAATTAGAACTAATATACAATGATTATGAAATGCATGTAGACAATCAGCAAAAAACTTTTAAAGTAACTTTAAATGTAAACTTAAAGAGCCATGGAAAAATATAATTGCATAATAGTAGAAGATGAACCTTTGGCCATTGAAGTATTGCAAGATTACATACAACAAGTGCCGTTTCTGCATTTAACGCAAAGCTGCAGTGATGCAATGTATGCAATGGAGCTTTTGCAAAAGAAAAAAATAGATGTGATTTTCCTGGACATTCATTTACCCAAATTGAAAGGGCTCGATTTTATAAAAACAATTAAAAACCCTCCGCAGATCATTATCACATCTGCATACGGAGAATATGCTTTGCAAGGCTATGAACTTAACGTTGTGGATTACCTGCTGAAGCCAATTGAGTTCAGCAGGTTTTTAATGGCAGTAAATAAACTCAGGCCGCAATATGAATATTCCTTAAATGCCTCAAAAGAAAACATTGCCACAGTGCCCGGCGATTCACCAGACAGGCTACATCTGTTTTTTAATGTGAGCAAAAAGAAAATAAAGATATACCTCGATGAAATTTTATACATAGAAAGTATCAAAGAATACATTAAAGTTACCACGAAGAATAAATCAATTCTCACCAGGTTTCAACTTGGGCAAATGATGGAAACTCTTTCAAAAAATAATTTCATCCGCATACATCGCTCATTCATTGTGGCCCGCGAAAAGATCGATGCTTATACAGCGACTGCTGTTGAAATTGCAGGCCAGCAAATTCCAATTGGAAGAAGTTATAAAGAACTTGTTTTAAACATGCTCGATGGAGACGTATTATCCGGATCGCTTTAACGATGGTGCAATCGGGCTGCTTTTAAGAATAAGTACGAGCCGAATACAAAAGGTCGTCTCTCTTTGTAAGTCTTCTTTTGTTCTGTTCTTGTCGATTCATCTTTCAGCATTGTCTATTCTACAAATAAATTACCCATAGCCAGGAATAATTTTACCGGGTAAATAAACAGTTATCTAAAAGTTTTATTTAACTATCATTTTTAAACCTTAAAATTTCTGACAATGTTATTCGGATTCATTTTAATTCGCATCCTTTTTATAACATGTATCGTTTTCATACCTGGTTATATTTTTGCCTCGTTTTCTAAAAATAAAACGCTTACTACTTTATCTAAAATAACGCCTGTTGTCGCTATAGTATTATTCATAACTATTAGCATTTATGCATGGTGCGCTATACCACCGGAGCTATTACAATAACAATACATGCTACATGTCTCAAAAAGATTCTACTTAAATCAAATAGAATTTTAGAATATAACGATTACGGCAATGCGAAAATAAATTATTATGAAAGCATCTACTGAAAGAAAAATTATGAGATGGGTACATATTATTTTAAGTGTACCCATAGTTGGGTATCTCTATGGGCCGGTGGCTTCAATACCCGTAAGTGCAATGATAGTAAGGTGGATAATATTTCCACTATTAGTTCTCTCCGGCTTATGGATGTGGAAAGGGCATTTTGTAAAAAAATGGTTTAAGAATAGAAATAAAAAGTTTTCAAAAATTCCCACCGGCATGTTTCAATAACTATAAAAATAAAATGCGAAAACTTCTATACTTTGGTTAGTGTTTTCCGGATGCTAATTTCTGCTGCTGGTGTTTGCTATGAATGACGGTATGGATTTTGAGATTTTACCTGCAAGATTGTGAAACATACAGTATTAGAAAAGTGCCGCAAATGCCCATGCAGAATGTCTCCATTACACCCTGTCAGCATCAGTTGGCGGATATATTTTTGTGTAAACAAAAGTGTAACCGTAGTTCGATATCGTATTAATAAATCATCAATAATTGAAAGATAAAAATCATGGTATTATTAAAAACACCCGGAAAATTACTCCTTGTCTCTGGTTTGACACACAGGCAGAAGAAGCATCGTAAACATAATTAATCACTAACAAAAAGCAAAAGTCTATGCGAAAACTAATAATGTGGAACTTCATTACACTTGATGGTTATTTTGAAGGCGACAAAAACTGGGACTTATCCTTTCACGAAATAGTTTGGGGACCAGAACTTGAAAAAATAAGTATTGAACAGTTAAAAGCAGCGGACTACCTTGTGTTTGGTCGCGTTACCTATGAGGGAATGGCTGCTTATTGGAAAACAGAAAAAGGTGAAATTGCCGAACTCATGAATAAAATTCCTAAACTGGTTTGTTCCCAAACATTGAACTCCGTGGACTGGAATAATTCAACTTTAATTAAAGGAAATACATCCGAAGAAATTTCCAAATTAAAAGCGCAAGGTGGCGGTGATATGTATGTTTTTGGCAGTGCTAACCTTTCTGAGACTTTTATTAACGACAATCTTTTTGACGAATATCGAATTGGAATGGCTCCTGTTATTTTAGGTAGTGGAAGGCAATTGTTCCGCAAGGGTATAGCTTCAAGGTCATTGACGCTTGTTTCCTCGCGGCAACTTTCAACAGGCGGACTTATTATGACATTCAAAGCAAAATAGATAGAATGTTAATTTATTACCACAAACAGCAAAAACTAGTATCGCTGGGCAAAGAGGCTTATTAATGCGGTGTAAACGTAATACAATCGGCTGGCGATTTACAGTCGGTTCATTTGCTCTGGATAACCCGACAGAAGCAGAAATAAAAAGACAAAAAAGTGGAGAGAATATCTAAAGCGACAGAACATGCAGCAAAACTTTAAATGCAGAAAACAATGTAAGGCAACAACAAACAATTTATAACTTTTAAAAAAGAAACTTATGCAAAAGATAACACCCTGCCTCTGGTTCGACACCCAGGCAGAAGAAGCAGCAAACTTTTATGTGTCCATTTTTTCAAAAAGAAACAGAGCTGCAAAAAAATCAGGCATCAAAAAAATAACTCATTACAGTGAAGCAGGAAAAGAAATACATGGTCAAAAACCGGGAACTGTAATGACAGTTCTATTTGAATTGGATGGACAGGAATTTACCGGCTTGAACGGCGGTCCGCAGTTCAAATTTACAGAAGCTATTTCATTGCAGGTATTTTGCAAAGACCAAAAAGAAATTGATTATTTCTGGAAAGAATTTTCCCTTGCTGGCGGTGAAGAAGGCCCCTGTGGCTGGCTGAAAGATAAGTATGGATTGTCCTGGCAAATTGTTCCGGAAGTATTGCCCGAATTATTGATAGACCCTAAAAAAGCTGAAAGAGTGACAAGTGAGATTATGAAAATGAAAAAGCTGGACGTAAAAGTGTTGGAAGAAGCCTGAGAATTAGTTCCGGCTGTTTTTTATTAAACCAGGCTTACGCACAGATCAAAAAAGAAAAGATTCATCAAAATTTAAAAAACGATTATGAAAAACGGTCATAATTCCGAAGACAATAAACATCATGAAGTAACCCATGCTAAAGCGACAACCGCCGTACATAAGTATAAAGCTACCGTGTACGATGAGCCAAAGGAAGGACCAACTTTGGCGAAAGGCCATTTGGAAGAGCGCTTTAACGGAGATATAGAAGGTGATGGAGTAGTCGAAACTTTGCAGGCAACCAACAAGGCAGACGGATCATCAACCTTCGTTGGCATTCAAAGAATCACAGGTAAGATTGGTAAAAAAGAAGGAGCTTTTTTATTCCAGGTCTCTGGTAAAACTGAAAAAAAGATTGTAACAAGCAACTGGTTTGTGATACCCGGATCCGGTACCGGTCAACTAAGCGGACTTCGTGGTGAAGGAGGTTTCGAGGCTCACCTTGGTGAAGGTGGTGAGGCCCATCTTGATTATTGGTTTGAGTAAGAATAAGAACCTCGTGAATTATTGCCCTATGCCAGGTGAAATTGAGATGTTGCCAAATTAAAAGAAGCATAATCTAAAAAAAAATAAAAATGGAAAAGCAAAAAATAATAGCCAAACACAAAACAGGTACTCGTAAAGAGTGGCTTGAGGCGCGGCTAAAGTTGCTGAAGGAAGAAAAGGAGTTAACAAGGCTTGGCGATGAAGTTACAAAGAAACGCCAGGAATTGCCGTGGGTACGGATTGACAAGGAATACCGATTCGAGACCGATGGCGGAAGTGCTTCATTGGTGGACCTCTTCCAGGGGCGTTCGCAGCTGCTCATCTACCATTTCATGTTTGGCCCCGACTACACGGCGGGCTGTCCCGCTTGCTCAGCAATCGCTGACGGTTTCAACGGCTTTGCAATCCACCTCGCCAATCACGATGTGATGCTTGGAGCTGTATCACGTGCGCCACTCGCTATGCTCCAGGCCTATAAACAGCGAATGGGGTGGACATTTCCGTGGGCATCCTCGTTTGGCGGAGATTTCAACTTCGACTTCAACGCTTCACTCACCGAAGAGCAACAAAGAGAGGGGAAAGTAGAATACAATTACCGCCGCGAGCCGGCTTTGAAGGAAAATGGCATCGGCGATTCATTGACGAAACGTGGCGAGGATCCTGTCGCAGAGAACGCAGCTACTACTGGAACTGATGTAGCCACATATACACGGGAGAGACCGGGTATGAGCGCTTTTGCACTCGAAGATGGAATTGTCTATCACACCTATTCCACCTATTCGCGGGGACTCGATGTACTCTGGGGCATGTACCAGTGGCTCGATCGGGCGCCGCTTGGCCGCAACGAAAACGAAAAAGGAATTTGGTGGCGCCGCAATGACGAATACTAAATCATATGCCACTGCTGTCGCTGTGGTCGCGACACTCGGGCTAGCTGCCGCATGCTGGATTCTTTCGGTCCGGAAGATGAATGGGATGGATATGGGTGTTACTACATCGCTTGGTCAGTTCACGAAATTTATTATCATGTGGGTACTGATGATGGCGGCCATGATGCTACCGGGTGCCGCCCCTTCAGCCATGAGACGTGGCAATGCCACTGGTCAAGTGAGCGTAGTACTGTTGTTCGTTGGATCTTACCTCGCTGTGTGGGCCCTCTTCGGCATACCGGTTTATGCGTTGTACCGGCCGCATGGAACGCTCGTCGCCGGTATAATCACGATTGCGGCAGGTATCTATGAGCTTACTCCACTCAAGAAAACTTTTCGTCGGCGTTGCGGAAACATGGGCTCTGGATTCGGATTCGGATTATGCTGTGTGGGTTCGAGCATTGGACTTATGCTGATGCAGGTAGCTCTTGGCATTATGAGTATCACCTGGATGGTAGTGATTACGATTGTCATCTTTGCCCAAAAACTGTTGTCCCCGAAGGCGGCCATTGATGTACCTCTGGCGTTGATAATTATCGGACTTGGAATACTGATCGTCTTTGCGCCCTCGATGGTTCCGGGACTCATGCCATCGATGTGAAATCAATATGCTCCGTCGTTTCACAAAAAAGGTCTTTGTAGAAGAACAGTTTTCTCTGCGGAGTGGACAATATGCAAGGCCCGGCCCAATTATGTATTGGAAGAAGGTTTGAGTAGTAATGGTACATCTTCAATCATTGAAGCGGGAGCGCTAATATCCCGGTGTAGTTCAGAATTATAAAAGGCATGGAGGCCATATCTTCCTGAACAAGTGATTGATATTCTTGTTGATCTTATTGTTCAAAATGCAGCGAAAGCAAAACCAAATAGTTGTTAAGATTTTTTATGCTTCCTCAATTTCCATCTTTGTAATCAATCCATTCTCAAAAGAGTAAACATGTTTTGTCATTCCATCTGCTAAAATCTTACCTTCTAAATCTTTTACCAGTTGATGAACTTCCACTTCAACCCGGCCGTCGTCTTTTTCGTGTATGCGTTCGGGTAATACATTTGGATTAATTTCTTTCCATTGCCGGGTCCAATAATCTTTTACTTCTGCATGTCCATAAACATAACCGCCTTCCCATCCGTTCGGCCATTTTACATCAGGGTGCATCAGGGAAAGAACTCCAACAATATCTCTTGCATTAAATGCTTTGTACGCTTTGGCAATTACATCTTTTTTCACTTTATGAATTTTTTAATAATCAATTAATTAAAAGAAACACAAAAATAAAAATGATTGCCGGATAGAATTAACACCACGACCTGTTAATTCAACAAAACTATTTTTTTTGATGTAATGGAAATTTGAAACCGTTAAATAAGATTATCAAAACAAAACAATTTTCGTCTGTAGGGAAAAGAACGACGTCTGTAGACAAATAAAAGATAAACAGGGATTAAGTTGAGGACGGGTATAAAACTTGTGGATTTACTGGTCTACATAATTGCCGGGCTCGTCAATTCATATTGGCGCATAGTCTATTCTTTTAATGAGCGGCAAACCGTAAGAAATAATTTTGTCTTTTGAAAACTCAGGGCAAAATTTAAAATAGAAAATGTTCGATGAATTTAAAATATTGAAAACTGAACACAATGAAAAATAATAAAGACATTACGGATTCTTTAGAAATTAAGCACAGTTATGCAACAATAAATGGAATTAAATATCATTATGCTGAAGGCGGGAAAGGGCCTCTTGTCATTATGCTTCACGGGGCTTTTGAATTGTGGTACTCATGGCGTGATCAGCTTACCGCCCTGGCGAATGCCGGCTATCATGCTGTGGCACCTGATTTGAGAGGATTTGGCGAGTCCGAAGTAACACCTGATGTGAGGGATTATAGTTTGTTCCAACATGCCAGAGATGTAAAAGCATTGATCGATCACATTGGCGCCAAAGAGGCAGCAGTGGTCGGGCATGACTGGGGCGCCAACCTGACGTGGATTATGCCTATGCTTTATCCCGCAACTGTAAAGGCCGTGGTTTCGCTAAGCATCCCGTTTTATCCGGAACCACGAGATCCTGAAAAAATGAAAAACTATTTTACCGATAAGTTCAGCTTCATGGGTTATTTTCAAAAGCCCGGTGCCGCAGAAGCTGAATTTAATGAGGATCCACAAAGATTTTTTAGGCTCTTTCTCTATGGATTTTCCGGTGACGCTCCGGCAGATACCGTGAAAAATTTATTTTCAAGTAAGCCAGCAGATGCAAAACTTTTAGATGGCTTTCCCGAACCAAAAAAACTGCCGTCATGGCTTTCGCAAAAAGATATTGATTATTATGCTGATGCCTATAAAAAAACCGACCTCACGGGAACATTGAATTTTTACCGCAATGTAAATGAAGACTATCCTTTACTGAAAGAAACTTATAAAAATAAAATAACCCAACCCGTACTTTTTATTGGAGGAGGTGAAGAAGCTGCAGTAAAATATGGCGACCTGGAATCAATGAAAGATGCACTTCCTAACTTAAAAAAGACAATCGTGCTTGAAGGCTGCGGGCATTACATTCAGCAGGAACGAACGGCGGAATTAAATGCTGCCCTCATTGAATTTTTAAACCGGAAATAAAAAATAAAAATATTTAACCTTAAAATAAAAACAAAATGAAAAAAACAGATGAAACACGCACCGATGAAATGACGGGTGAAGATGACACAAAAGAAATGATCCGTGATGTACAGCGGGAATTTGACGAGGCAGAATTACATGCTGACACTAAGAAGCTGCAACAACTTTTGACAGAAGACTTTTTGAGCATCGGGCCAAAAGGTTTTGTGCTTGACAAAAGCCAGTGGATCAACCGGCACAAACAGTTCAGCTATCAAAAACTGGAAACCAGTGATATGAATGTAAGGTTATATGATAAAACCGCCATCGTCTGCGATGTTCAGAAAAACGACGCAACTTTCAATAACGAGCCGGTGAAACTTGCCGTTCGTGTTACACAAGTATGGATACAGCAGCCGGAATGGAAGCTGGCATCTATTCAGTTCAGCCCTCTGGCGGAAAATTAATGGCGCTCTCTTTTTGGAAATACGCATTTTACAGGTATCAAGAGATCCGCTTATTTATAAAATTAAAACCTGACACATGGAAAATAATATAGTAAAAAATACTGCAAACATGGATCGAAGTCCTTCGCCGGGAATTCCTGCACTTGTATATTTTATTTTATTTGTGGGAGGCTTGGTATTTAATATTATCAGCACTTCGGCAGCCTCCTTTCCTACACCTTACGATCCTGTGCAGAAGGCACAGGATTACTATCAGACCTTTCAAAGCACCACACGTATTTATTCGCTATTCGTTTTTTGGTCAGCATTGCCGCTTGGCATCTTTACAGCATTTTTTACCAGCCGCTTAAGAAACCTTGGAATACACAGAGGCGGATTAAACATTGCCACCTTCGGCGGTTTTGCGGCTGCTATATTTATAGCGATTTCAGGCCTGTGTGCATGGATATTAAGTCAGCCATTTATAGCTTCGGAACCGGGCATCACACGGGGCATCCAGTTGCTCGGTTTTGCCAGTGGCGGCACAGGCAACGTGGTAATGTCGGGTTTGTTGATCGCGGGTTTATCTGTTACAGCAGGGTTGGCAAAACTGCTTCCGAAATGGGTCATGTGGAGTGGATTGATCCTGGCGGCTATCTCGGTACTTTCTATGTTGAACATGATTTTTGAACCGGCATCGATTTTGCTGCCCATTGGACGTTTCCTGGGAATTATATGGATGATTATTGCCGGTTTTAAATTGAAAAAGCAACAGCCAGTTTGAATAAATTTTTTTAATCATTATGGCAAGGAATCAGAAGAAAAAGCAACGATTATCATTATAAAAACTATCAGACTATGAAATACACAAATAATCAAAATCTGGCCTTGCTCATGCTGAGAGTTACTACTTCGGCAATATTTTTTGTTGCCGGTTTTTATAAATTTTTTTTTTGGTCACATAGCATGGAAGGCATGTCGGCAGCGATGGCAAATCTTATGAAATTTCTTTCTATCGTTGAACCTTTGGGCGCCCTTGCGGTTCTTGCAGGATTTTTAACAAGGTGGGCTGCAACCGGACTTTCAATCATTTTATTAGGGGCAATTTACGTGACTAAATTTTCATATCATACAGGTTTTGTCACCCCTACGGGGCCGGGTTGGGAGTTCCCGCTATCAGTCCTTTGCGGTTGCATTATACTGCTGGCATTTGGGCCAGGCAACTGGGCTGTTGACGGCAGGGTAATGAAAAACCGTGTCTGATAAAAAGCGTGTTTGGGCTTTTCGTTATATCTACCAACCGATTCAAGCAGGTTTCTCACGAACACAGCACGCCTGTTTTAACCTGTATATGATACAACTCCTTTTGTGCTGTATCCGCATGATAGAAAGGCCACGAAATTTGTGAAAGAATTAGAAAGCAGGGCAGATTTTTTTGTCACAAAATTAAATTGGTCAGCAGGGATAATTGTCGTGGGAAAAAAGAAATTTTTTTTATATTTTGATATACCTTAACTATCGTTTAGCCGGTACCGTTACTCTACGGCTTCACCTTTTATTTCCATGTTCCGTATTTCAGGAGGCACCTTCTTGGTTTGGGTTAACTAAATGACATTGACCGTCTGCGTGCGCCAACAGATAGAAACAATTGAGTTTATCTTTCTGCGATAATTTTTTTTTAGCAACGCCACGCGGTAATGCACGGTGCTGAATTTAATCATGTTTACAACAGCAATACTTATCGCTGTTTGCTTTTTCAAAACATTCTTTCCCTTCTTTAAAAGCAAAATAAGAAAGCCCAAGAGTGCCGATACTGTCAATATATGTGAAAGAAGTAAGTTCATAAACTGCACTGCTTATGAGTAAAATAACAGACATGTAAATGCAAACCCTCGTGCATTCAGCATCGGCCAATATTGCCTCTGAATTTAATAGTTTGCCCGTCTTAGTCTTTGAAGCAAGTAAGAGCCACATTACTAATATTGAAATTATTGAAATAACAAGGCCCCAAAAGGTGCTTTCGGGTTTATGCCTTATATAGATATTGTAAATACTTGTAACCACCAGCCCGATAACCAATGCATAAAAAGAAAAGCCAGTTATTCTTAAAGCAGTTCTTTCAAATTTATCTCTTTTGCTTTTAGGATTCTGTTGTATGCGAAGTATCATGTGGGCAATACCAAAGCCCGATATTACTTCAATAAAACTATCTGTACCAAAGCCGAATAAAGAAAGAGTCCCATCTTCAAAACCAAGCCAGGTAGAAACAAGGCCTTCCACAGTATTATAAACAATAGTAAAGCTCGCCAGCCCCAGCGCCCATTTATAAAGTCTTTCTGCACTTAAAGTTCTATTTGCTATTAATTCCATGCTGCAAATTTAAAGTTTTATAAAACTACACACCCTTGTCGGTTGCTGTTCCGTGATATTTTACAAACTGCAGCCGGCGAATTTAAAACACTATCCTTAAAATTTTGGTTCACATAGTCTTACCAGGATGCGATAGCGATTCCTTACTATTAAAACATTCGAATACGCGGGGGCTGTTAGGGTGTTTTATTGTTATAAACCCACATTAGGTCTCCTGTGAAATGTGCTGCTAGCATAAGTTACAAAATACAGTTTATCATTATCATGAAATTTGCAAGTACTTCACATAAGTATATTCACAGATCTCTTTATAACTTAAGTCCTGAATTAATTGCGAATATGCTTAACTGTTATATTAAAGATCACAGACCGAAAAGCTGGTTACTGGCGCCTGCTTCCCGTTAACGGGGCAAGTCGTAACATATAATAAACTATAACTCACTTAAACTAATTCTCAACTACCAAAAACAAATTAAGTAAACCGCATGCTTTACATTTCGTTATTCAAATCTCTTTTTACGCAAATACAAGCGGACGATTGCACTAACCCTACGCTTGCGCAAGGAATGGACAAATCGTTTAGTATAAAACTACTTCTTGGCTTTCTTATATTTTTTCTCAAGGTCAATGATCTCCACTTTCCTGAATTCAACGGGATGGCTTTCACTTTGCAGGGAAATATAACCGCTGCTTAGCAGCATACCGTCTTTCTTTACTGCAGGGTCATAATTACTAACAACACCGCCACCGATTTGAGGTTTTTCGAATACCATTACAGTATCACCATCTACAATTTGTTTAATAACGGAATCGCCAAGTACTAACACTTCTGCCCTTACCCATTCTTCATTGCGAAATGTTCTCGATGTTGAATTAATGCAGTGCGCCGTCACTAATGTATCACCCATTTCTATATTAGTCCCCGGCGTACACACGTTACAGTTAGGCCTTTCCCCGGTCGAGTCGCCACCCAGCAACTGATCTTCTATAGATATAGGAAAATCCTGGTCTTTAAGCATAGTGGCCGGTGGTTGACAATGCAGCATGATGCCGCTGTTTTTATAAGCCCATGCCTGGCCACCCTTTGCCTGTTGGCCAACAAACCGATATTCTACGGCCAGCAGGTAATAAGAGTAAGGTCTTTTATAAAAGATATGACCATACTGCTCGCGAAACGAGTCGTATTGATCATATGAAACCACCATTTTTCCGTCCACCACCCGAAAGGTATTTCCGAAATTATCATTCAGATCATGGCCTTTGATCTTTACGATCCATCCATCAAGGTTTCTACCATTGAAAAGCTGTTTCCATTTTCTTTTTTCCTGTGCCATCGTTGCCAGGTAAGGCAAGAATAATAACAGCACTAAAAGTTGTTTTAATTTCATTGCTTAAATTTAGTTATTCAGATGATGTTCCCCCAACTATCATTAGTCAGACTCCAACCGAAAGTTACGCTGTCTTTTGTTTGTAACTGGTGATTTACAAAGGTTAAATCTAAAATAAAAATTCAATTTCAATTAGCTTGCTTTGCCGGACATAACAATAATTCATGGCACGCCTATAAACATCTTACGTAAAACGTACTTCGTTACACCTGCACGCCGGGGCGGAAACTAAATGCTGAGGATAAACCGGGGATCGATGCTGATTATAATCATGCAAATTATAGTCCCGGGTCATGCCTGGCAAAAATTACCATAACTAACTTGTGTCCCGGAAAAATCAATTTTGTTCACAATAATTCTTTTAGTCGTGAAATAGAGTTGTGGCCGCATCCGGGTCTTTGTTTACACCAACGAGGCAGGTAAACAAAAAAAAGAATGGCCGATGCTAAAAAGAAATTGAACAAATCAATTAATAATATCCACTATTCGCTGAAGCCAATATATGGTCCGTTACGTCACCGTTAGACAAAATAAAAACGATTAAAATGAACCCGGAACTTGCCATAGCATTTGCAACACATGTTCTGAAACCTATGCTTGCTGATAGCCCCGGTGATGTCAACATCAATGCTGCATTATTTTCACCCTCTGCACGTGTGCCCCCTCTTTTGCAAGCTCAAATCAAGTTATCAATTATTAAGTCAAATAACATAATGACAATAATCTGTAATGAAATTTATATTCCTCTCCTGTGTTGCAATTTTACTCTTTAATAGTTGCAACCGGGGGCAAAATAATACAATTAAAATAGCCGGTGCTGCGCAGGGAACCACTTACCACATAACCTATCTCGCTGGCCCCAATTCAAATTACAGGGAAGCATTCGATTCTATTTTTAAGAAAATTGATTTATCCCTTTCCACTTATGTTCCTGCTTCAATCGTCTCCAGGATAAATAAAAATGATACCGCCGTTATCGTTGATGATTATTTTACAGATGTATTTAGAAAATCTATTGAAGTTTCGGAAAAAACGAAAGGCCTGTTTGATATTACAGTTGCTCCAATTGTGAATGCCTCAGGGTTTGGCGTTACAAAAAAAGAAAAAATAACTAAACCATTGATGGATAGTTTGCTCCGGTATATTGGTTATAAAAAGGTGAGACTGGAAGGCAAAAAACTGGTAAAGGAAATGCCACAAGTTATGCTTGATTTTAATGCAATAGCCCAGGGATACACGGTAGACGTATTGGCATCCTTCCTCGAAAGTGAAGGCATCACCAACTATTTAATAGAAGTGGGTGGCGAGTTGAGAGCAAAAGGGAAAAAAGCAGATGACAGTTGTTGGACAGTTGGCATTGAACAGCCAAATGAAGCCATCACCGATGGGACAGTATTAGAGGCAAAAGTCAGGATAAAAGATAAGGCATTGGCCACCTCCGGTAATTATAAAAACTATTATATCGAAGACGGGAAAAAATATACGCATATTATTAACCCTTTTACAGGATACCCGGCAAAAAGCAATTTGCTAAGCACCAGTGTAATTGCGGGAGACTGTATGACCGCTGATGCTTATGCAACAGCATTCATGGTGATGGGGTTGGAAAAATCAAAACAATTTTTATCAGAACATAAAGAATTAAACCTGCAGGTTTTTTTTATTTACGATGAAAATGGCGCCTGGAAAACCTACACTTCCGAAACGTTTAAGGAAAACGTAGAAGTGATGCCTTAATATTTATTTTTTTGCTTCCGGATCAGTGATTTCCGGCAGTAATAAAATTCCGGTTTGTTAAAGATGCATTTATGAAATTCAAAAAAACTCAAATATTATGATAGCAAAAAAACTAACAGCAGGACAAAATTTTGGCCTGGTTCTGCTTCGTATTTTAATCGGTTGGCATTTCTTATACGAAGGGATTATAAAGGCCTATAACCCATCATGGACATCAAAAAGTTATTTATTGAGCGCATCCATATTAAAGCCTTTTTTTGCATGGATCGCCGCTCCCTCCCGCATATCAGTTATTGACACCTTAAATATTGCAGCACTGATAGCCGTGGGCATAAGTCTCTTGATAGGGCTGAAGATACGTTGGGGTTGCATTGGAGGTATGCTGTTGTTACTGCTGTATTACCTGGCACATCCGCCTTTCCCTTCCTTGCCGCAAGGCCCTTCAGAAGGAAGCTATTGGATAGTGAACAAAAACCTGGTTGAGATGGCAGCCCTGTATGTAATCTACGGGTTCCCTTTGACGTCAGTATTCGGCGTAGAAAATTTATTTTTCAAGCATAAGGCAAAAACGAATTTAATTTAATCATCATGGAAAACGATAATAATTTTTTAAAAAAATGGAACAGGCGCGACATTTTAAAAACTCTTGGGGGAATACCATTTATTGGCGCCGTATGGTATTCAGGTGCAAAACTGGCAGGCGATGCAATACGCGAAAAGAAATTTCTTCTCGAGACTTTAAACATTAAAGCCTCCCCGCCCCCGGCTTCAGGCGCTATGAGTGGCAAGCCGGTTCGGCTCGGCATTATCGGTTTTGGCATCCGGGGCGAACAGCTATGTCGTGCCCTGGGTTTTGCTACCACCGCCTGGCTCAAAGAAATGCAGGACCGTTTGGCAAAAGATCCAAAAGACGCCCGGCTCGCAGAGTATAAGGCACAGGAAAACCTGAATATAAAACTAGCTGCCATTTGTGATATTTTTGACATGCGTGCTCAAAAGGCGTTAGACTCTTTCACCACGAGTGATAATAAAATCAAACGGTTTCGCACACATACCGAACTGATAAACAGCGGAGAAGTTGATGCTGTTGTTATTGCTACTCCCGACCATTGGCATGCACCCATCGCCATTGAAGCAATAAATGCAGGAGTGCATGTATATGTTGAGAAGCCAATGACGCACAATGTCTCTGAAACCTATACATTGCGCGAAACGGTTCGCAAAAATCCCAAAACAGTTTTCGCGGTTGGTCACCAACATCGTCAAACACAGAGTTTTCTAACAGCACAGGACATTATCACCAAGAATATACTTGGGCACGTGTCGTTAGTTGCAACCAATACCAACCGTAATGATGATAATGGCGCCTGGCAATATGATATACCTGATACCGCTAACCCGCGAACCATTGACTGGGATCAGTTCCTTGGGAACGCACCGAAAGAAGCTTTTAACCTGGAGCATTTTTTTCGCTGGCGTAAGTGGTGGGCGTATGGGTCGGGTTTGTCTGGTGATTTAATGACGCACGACTTTGACCGGATCAACTGTATTCTGAAGATGGGAATTCCAAATTCAGTAACTGCTTCGGGGGGAATCTATACCCACCATGACGGACGCAATGTTCCGGATGTAATGCAGGTGAATATGGAGTACCCGGATTTTAGTACGGGATCAAGCCAGCCGGCAGGAAAAGAAAAAGGTATGACATTCATGTACAGCGCAACACTCGGTAATCAGTACGACAGGGGAACCGTTCTAATGGGTCATGACGGCAGCATGGAACTGGGGAACCAGATTTCAGTATATGCTGATCCGGGGTCAACCAAATATGCTGACCTGATAAAAGAAGGACGACTCGAAACAGACGTTCCAATTTATCAATATGATCCAGCTGTTAATGGAACTGATGCCATTACCTCCGCCACTTCAAAATATTTTGCTAATAAAGGATTATTGTGGACTTACCGGAACGGCAAACGGGTTGACACAACATTCCTTCATTTAAGAGAGTGGCTAAGTTGTATCAGGAATGGAGGTACGCCGAGTTGCTCCATCAAAGAAGGATTTGAAGAAGCTATTTCAGCACACATGGGCGGACTATCGTATAAGCTTGGACGAAGAATGGATTGGGATCGTTCAACAGAACGAATTATTGCGAAACCCGACGAAGACCTTGATGCCGTGTTATTGGCGAGTAAGTAAGATTCTACTTACTCCTCCTGATCTTCTCCTGTCTCCAACCCAAAAACTATAAGGCCTGTAATGCCCCGTCAGGTTTGGGCTTTCGAAATAGCGGTAACACCTGTGCCGGCTCGGGCCCCGGGGCTCAAACATGTGGAACGTCAATTAAAAAATAAATAACTTAACTTTCCTTATGCCAATAAGCACTCTATTGTGCAAGACGTAAGCATGAACACATCTGATGCATTAATCACCCGGCTGTTTTCCATACGCAACCGCTATGGAAAACAATTTGCATTGGAAAAAATGCAACTGCTCCAAACCATTAATATTAAAACTGTAAAGAACAAAAAAGCCGTACAGGACTGTTATGCCGGGCTCGAGTTTCTCATCGCTTATCCTGATAACAATACTATTTACGAACGCTCCAACCAATTATTACAGCAACTGCAGGAGTATTTAATAACAAATGAAAATTTACGTTACCATTTATATAATAGCGGCATTACCAATACAACCTTTTGTGCAGCATTCAGCTTTGAGCTGGTAAAATGGCTGAGAAAAATCCGTCCCAAAGAAATTAAGCTTCGCTCTATTGAGGCGGATGATGACCAGGTTCGATTCGTCCTGCAAGTAGTGATGCCAAAAGTTGAATCAGAAATTTTCCAGGATGCCAATGCTGAATGGCGGGGTTGGCTTCAGCATTTAAGAAAACAGGATGAAGATATGCTGGACCAGTTGATTGCAATTTTCGATAGCAGCGACATTCGTCCTGAAGTAAAAGATGAACTCTGGAATAAAATCGGCATATATGTAGAAATTACCTTTACATCGTATTGCTGCCTGCCTCCATCGTTAACCAGGCTTTACTACCACCGTTCGTTAATCAAAAAAGAAATAAAAAAACAAACACCAGTTTTTACACCCATACCTGTTAAACTCACAGATAATGAATCTGAACAGATCATTGCCAACGCCAGGATGATAATGCTGGCTAATCTCAGGGAAATTGATCCCATCAGTTATACAAGCGTAAAGCTTGTTTCTTATTATCATTTACGAAGAGGAATTTCTGTTGCACTAACGGGTATGGTGCGGGAACGTCGGCATCCCATAGACAGTTATATGGGATATGTGGTTTTTAAAAACGGGTTACCCGTAGCCTATGCTGCTTCATGGATCTTGTTTAACAGCGGCCGCATTGGCCTGAATGTCTTTTATAATTATAGGGGTGGCGAATCAAAATATATTTTTGAGCAGGTACTGGAACTACATCGTAAAGTGTACCGCTTAAAACGCTTTACAGTTGACCCTTACCAAATTGGGGAAACAAACAGCGACGGCATACACTCCGCCGCATTCTGGATGTATTACCATTTAGGGTTCAGGCCTATTCAAAAAATACAACAGGAGCTGGCAACAGCAGAAGACGTGAAAATAAAATTCAACAAAACCTATCGGAGCCCTGTGCCGGTTTTAAAAACATTGGCCAACTCCAGGCTGGAATTAGTATTGCAGAAAAACGCCGTGCGTTTTGATGCCACTGATATAAGTCGTGCTTATGCTGGCATCCTCGTCAAAAAATATAATGGGAACCGCTTACTTGCAGAAAAAGGCGCCGCAACAAAACTGGCCAACATACTGTTGATAAAAAATTACCGCGAAGACAATATGAAATTTATTTTGAAGAACTGGGCTGTATTGTTGTTAAGCAACGAAAAAGAACTGCGCCAAAACAGTGCCTTAAAAAAAACGTTGAGAAAATTGTTTATTTTAAAAGCAGGCGGTAGTGAAGAAGAATATATAGCCGGCTTGCAGCAGGCTGTGGAATTGAGAAAATTTATAGAACCGATGTTAAAAAAATATGTTACCGATTAACCAGGTCACAGAAAAATTTAAATAAACGCTCTTCTGCTGATTCCGATTTCTAAGAGCAGCAATAACGGGATTACTTATATAATTTAAACATTCTAAATATCCTGGGTTCACCTGCTTTAGAGCTAATAACCTAATGGGCCAGGAAAGCCCCTGCCAGGTCGGTGGCTCTCACGAATGGTTGATGCGGGCTTGTGAAATAGATGGAAACGCCCACACAGAATCAATTTTTTTTAGTCATTAATTTTTTACCTTTTTACAAAACCCTTAGCTTTGTGCCGTAAGCGCCTAATTAGCGTTGCAGCCCACTACCTCTTAAATTTTACTCACTACCTGTTATTTCCTTACTGGCCCGGCAAATATTAATCACCCCTAAAAACGGAGGACTGAAATGTATTCGTATGATTTACTGGAGCCCGGATGTTACTACCTGGTACAGGAAAAAGAAAACTCACCCATTGAACTGGTAAGAGTGGCCGTTGAAAGCGACCACTGCATGTATGTATTTAAATATAATGATCAAATAATTACGGAATGGAAATGCAAGACCAATGAGTTGCACGATATCCTGGAATGTCTGAGTGACGACATAGCGGAAAACTGGCGAAAGCAATACTACAACAGCGAGGATGCATATTATGGGGAGGAGGATGAATGAAAACATTTTCTTAACCTAATCAAAAGGATTTTTTGGGCGCGAGTTTAGTTGCTATACAGGCGCTCGAAAAAAGACCAACACAGTTGCAGGAACAGAATGATGAGTTAAAAAAACAAAACAAAGAGTTGGCCGTTGTAATTGAAAAAATGCAGCGGCAGGTAAACCAGATTGCAGATTCAAAAGATAAAAAGCTATAAGCTGAAGACAGCTTGTGATAGCGCTCCTATCCGTTGAAACTTTCGGGTACGCCAGGTAGTTAGAGTTACCTTATTAATTCAAACATTCTCAGGACAAGGTGAGGATGCCGCTTGCCTTGTCAAATATTTTAGAACAACTTTTTACATACTTCTTGGTGACGTAGCAGTAGCTTCAATACGGGTTTGCTGCTTTAAAGATGTGAACAAAGTTGATGGAGAAATATAAGCATGTGCCTTTCTGCCCTTCACTATTCTTAGTATATCCGCAACCATTGGTTGTGCTATCCTGAGCTTGCACCGTAAGACAGCGCTCCTCAATTATTTAAACATTGCACGAAATTGGCAGAAAAGACAAATTTATCTAAAAACATTCTCGGGCCAGCATGGGACTAGTTGGAGAATATCAGTCTCTCAATTCTCAGGCGTTACACTACCCACACCGGACGTATGAATCTCAGGATTTTGCGGGCTACCACGATAATGCACACTTCCGGTACCGCTAACAGTCGCATTCAGGTGAACACTGGCAAATACATGTGCATCGCCAACGCCTGAAACACTTACTGTAGTGTTTTCACTTTGCAGGTTTCCACAATCTGCATGACCAACACCGGAGAGCTTGCAATCAAAATCTTTCGTACGCCCATGAAGCTTCACGGTACCTGCGCCGGATATAGTCGCCGACACGGCCGGTGCATCCACTTCCCCCTCAATATTTCCGACGCCGCTTGTATTAAATGAAATTTTATCAGGATTCTGCAAGAGACCAGACACCGTTATGTTAGAAGCGCCGGACGTAGTTATGTCAGACAATATGGGAGCAGTAATATAAATTTTTGCATGGTCATTGGTTACAGATACTCCATGTTGATAGTGAATTTGTAAAGTTCCGTTTTCAACATTTGTTTCCAGGTAAGGCAATAGGTTATCATCGTCTTCCACGGTTACAGAGCAATTACTTCCACTGGCTATTACCACATCTGCGGAGCCTGAAGAATGAATTTTATTAAATGTTCCCGGATTGCGTGTTTCCTTTTTCACATTCCCGTTACCGGAGATCATTTTGCACGAACTTAAAACAGCAATAAAAAATATTGCCAGCAACGCTGTCTTCATAAATTTTTCTTTGAATACAATAAACAGGCAAAAATGCCTGCGATGGTAAAGCTACCAAAAGCATTTCATTTTTGTGTGCCTGCAGGTTGGAGAAAAATAGTTCTGATTCTTTTTTCCTTGCTACATCAAAAGGGTTATCGCGAATATTAAAAGTATGAAGCATCCTTCGCCTGCTTTATCTTTATCAAAAGAATATTTCTTATGGCGAGGCCTGGTTTCTTCAGTAAAATATTATTTGCATGGTTGTTAGGCGCTCTTATATTGAGTGCATGTACCGGCTTTTCCCAAAGCCAATCCATAAACAAGATTGCAGATTGGAATTCAAAACAGGTTCAGGAAAATATTACGTGGCGAAGCCGGTACTTTACAGATCTGTTTGGAAGCAAAGAATTTATCAACCTGCTGGATATTGATCTGGATGATACTTCCATAAAACCATTTATTGCCTGGCAGGATCCGGTTTTATTAACTACGCACGAAATGGCTGAAAGAGAAAAAGCAGTTGCTGCAATTAATGGCAATTTTTTTCATACCAAAAACGGGGGCTCGGTTTGCTTTTTAAAAATAAACGGAAAAATAATTGATACCTCAAGAACAGACTTGTCTGATCATCTTTTTTTGGATGAACTGGATGATGCCGCTATCGTCATTGACGAGGAAGGAAAAATGAGAATCATCTCCTGTCCCCCGGCCGGCTGGAAAAGCATTACTCAAATGCCAACGATAATAAGCGCCGGGCCTCCGTTAATCCTCGGTGGGGAAACCGTAAAATTTATACCACATACTTTTAACGACAAAAGATTCAGCCGCACAGGAGCGGGGTTAACTAAAAACAATCACCTGTTGTTAATTACCGTTGATGGTAATTCCGAACAGTCGGCCGGAATGACGATAGCGGAATTTACCCAAATTTTTAAAGTCTTTGACTGTACCAATGCCATCAACCTCGATGGCGGCGGTTCCACTACGATGTGGATAAAGGGAGAGCCCGACAGCGGAATCGTGAACCATCCTACTGACAATAAAAAGTTTGACCATTATGGCGAACGGAAAATAGCAAATGCCATTATTTTGAAATGATAAGAGCAAAACAGCCGGATAGGTGACGTTAACTTATTTCCCAAGAACAGCAGGGGAAAAGATGAAGATGTTAGATTATTTCCCAACCAACTCTAATTTTCAAACTACAGTTTCGATACAATTTCCAATGACTTTTTTACATGTTCATCAGGCGATATATGATCTGTCGTTGATGAAAAGACAGCTACAATTTTGTCATTCTTGTTAATAATGAATGTTGTCCGCGGGATGAAGCCATGCGTAACCTGCTGACCAGTTACATCTTTAGCGCCCGGTTGTGGAGGCTTCAACTCCAGGCCATACATTGCTGCAATTTTGCCTCCGGGGTCGGAAGCAACCGCGAATTTGCCTGCACAGTAATCGGGACTGGATGAGAAGGACCTCAAACGCTGAATATCATCTGCTGATACACCGATAATGGTGGCTCCTGCCGCCGTAAATTTATCCTTGAATTCTGCAAAAGTATGAGCTTCCAAATCACAACCACCTGTGTACGCAGCAGGATAAAAGTATAATACCACCGGTCCCTTTGCAAGAGCTTTTTTTAATGAAAAATCGAATTCATTGCCTGCCAGGCTAGCCTTGCCTAGTGAAGATGGGTGCTGTCGAATCAATTGATAATATCTTTGATTGCGCAAAGCTATGTGGGTTAATGAAGAGCAACAGCCCGACAATTAAAACGAGGGAGAGATAATTTTTCTTTGACATGGCGAATCCATTTTTTATACAATTATAAATCGCTCACAAAAGTACAAAGAAATGGAGGATAAAAGGTTTGATAAAGGGAATCCTTAACCTGATGGTAAGGCAGTTGAAATAATATTGTAAGAAAACATTAATTCAGAGATGAGAATACCCGCAAGGAAGGGAGATTCTCTCTTGCACAGCGACTTTAATAGACCTATTATCATCTTTCATACAACATTTTTATACCAAGTATCTTTCGGTACTTGATTCGCGGCACACCTTGCACCAACAACAGGACTAAAATTCAATGTTTAAAAAAATACAACCGTAAGCACACAACTACAGAAATACAATCATAATTTTACTATCTTCAGAGTCAAACTGTGTACTCCGCTTTTTTTAAATACACAAAAACAATAAATGAAAATTATATGAAAAAGAAAATTCTGTTTTTTGCATTTGGTATCATTGCATCAATATCCGTTGCCTGTGCACAAGAAGATATAACCGGCCACTGGACGGGCAAGGTTATGGATCAGTATAATATTGCTTACGATTTCAAGGTTCAGGGAACTACTCTCACGGGTAAAGACACCCACCCCGATGGTTCGGTTTCAGATATCAGTAATGGTAAAATCAACGGAGACACGCTTTCGTTTGATGTTCCTATCCAGGGTGAAACGACACACATTACCGGCAAAGTCAACGGTGATATGATAACGTTGAGTTTTTCTGTGCAGGGAAATGATGTAAGCCTAAACTTAAAAAAGAGTGAAGAAAAGCAGTAACGGATATTTCCGCAATATACAGAAATCACTTCAGCTATGTTAAGCTGCCTCCACCGGGTGGCTGCCTGGATAATTTCGAAACATTAAAATGGCATGCATTTGAGCTTGTAAGAGCGGAAAAATAAGGTTTGGCTGGGGGTGTACCCTGACTATGGCATACTTTTCTTTTCGATCGCATAAATCAGATATTGGTTTCTTTTTTTTGCCTTGCGGGAATTACCCGTTTTTCGACTGTGCTAATTTATTTACAGGCTGCATCAATATGTAATGTTGTATTAATTATTGCATTTCATTACTACAATAACTATTTTGAGAAAAAATTACTGCCCCATGAAACTGAAATGCTGCATTCTAACAGCGGTTTTTTATGCTGGCGTTACATGCCATGCACAAGACTGGAAGGTATATCCTTATAAGCCCGCCGGAAGTTTACTCTCCTTTCCTGCAGATGAAGGGCGGCATACATCAGAACCCGTTGAATGGTGGTACACCTCGGGGCATCTCACAGGATCATCCGGGAAAGCGTATAACTATATGCTCACCTACTTTTATTATCCCGCCTTAGGTTATGATGGTTTTAGAATACTTAATATTACAGATGAAGCCACAGGACAATTTTACCAGGATTCAAAAGTGCTTAAATATGACAGCCTGTCTACCTCAAACCTGGATATTCGTGCATTGATATCTGCCGAAGGAAAAGAAACATGGACCACAAAAGCGGATGCAAATAATGTATTCATTCCGTTTGAGTATGCCATACATGCCGCTTCTCCCCTTGCGGCATTAGATCTGAATTATGTAAGTTTAAAACGGCCCCTTATTTTGGGCGATGATGGTTACCTGGAGCAAGGCGCTTCCAACTACACTTATTATTATTCTCAAACCAGCAACGAAGTTTCGGGAAAACTTTCGCTAAATGGGGTAACTGATGATGTAACCGGAACGGCATGGATTGACAGGCAATTTGGCGACTTCAACCCGTTTACCGGCGAAAAATATGAATGGTTTCAAATGCAATTATCCAACGGGATGGATGTAAATCTCTGGAACATTTTTACAGAAAATAATACGATACCAGGCAACAATAAATACCGGCTGTTATCAGCTTATGTAAATGATTCAACACAATATACCATCAGCGATTTTAAAATTGAGCGTCTTGGCTTTACATGGATGCCTGATAGCCTGGCATGCTATTCTAATAAATGGAGATTTACATCCGACAGAAATAAAATAGATCTGACTATTTCTGCAAAAAATAATGATAATGAAGTTACGTGGCCCTTTCGGTTTTTTGAAGGAGCCACCACCATTTCAGGAACTATAAACGGCAAGGCGGTAACCGGTTTTGGATTTGCGGAACTTTTACATTCTTACCACGATCCGCAATTATCTTTTAATGCATTTGCGGGTGACCAATATCATACGTCTTTGCCAATAACGTGGCGCCTTCTTAATGCTGATGAGGGCAGCCCCGTTACTTATGATCTCGAATACAGTACAGATAACAAAGCTACGTTTACACCTATTGTGCAAGGATTAACAGATACGAGCTACCAATGGAATTCTTCTTCACTTTCCGATGGGGATAAGATTTGGTTTAAAGTGACAGCCCGCTCCGTTGATGATAAGCTAACCGGCACGGCTATAGGCTTATCTTCTGCAACAGTAATTACAGGAAACTCCTTCCGCGGGAAAATAAAATTATTTCCCAACCCTGTTCAGGGCTATTTGTATATAGATCCTGCACTCAAGACCGGCGATGGCCCTTGTAAAATAATTGATGGCAGCGGGCAGGTAATTTACATTTTTGAAAAGAACGCTGTTTCTAATAAAATAGATGTACGGTTTTTACCTGGAGGAATATATTTTCTCCAAGTAAATTCAGCAGATGATACAACTGTTTTGAAATTTATAAAAAGTAAATAATTCTCCTGGCTATCCTTCTGCACGGTGCTCATTAATCATTTAAACATTCTAACAACAGCATGGCGCATAGACTGTATTGCCGACATTGCTGTTGCCAGTGGGGAAATTTATTTAATTTGTTGCGGCTGTTTATAAATTTTACCATTCTTCATTACAAAAGCTACATGTTGCAATAGCGTAATATCACCTAAAGGATTCCCTTTCACGGCAATAATATTAGCAGTAAAATTCTGTGCAACCTGTCCTATTTTATTCTGCATTTGCAGTAAATCGGCTGCATTAAGTGTAGTAGTCTTTATAGCATCCATCGGCGATAACCCTGCACCATTTACATAATACTCCAATTCTTTCGCTTCATTAATCGTCCAGGGGAAGCTGCCGATATCTGTACCCAACACAATTTTTAAATGTTGTTTATATGCATGATTTAAATATTTATAACCTGAATCGAGTGGAGTGCCAAAATAATCAAACACACTTAAAGTTGGACTCCAAAAAACATTGTGTTGAACTGCCATACGAATTAATGAATCATCAAAATGAATTCCATGTTCAATTGAACGAACACCTGCTTCGATTGACATTTTTATGCCTTCTCTTGTAGTACAATGGGCGGCTACGTTTATATGCTGTCGTTTTGCTTCATCAACCACTGCTTTAATTTCTTCATAATTAAATGTTGGTGTGTACCAGTCAGCAAATAATTTAATCCAGTCAACTCCATGCGCAATTTCTTCGCGAACTATTTTGATACATTCATCTGCACCTGTTGCATATGCGGTGCCTGCAGGAAAATCATAATCCCAGTTTTGCAAATTTTGAAAAGGAACATAATTGCCTGTAGCCGAAATGCCTTTGCCGGAAGCAATAATATCAGGACCGCTAATATAACCGGAATCAATAGCATTGCGCAGATCAACATCTGCATAACCAGCACCTTCTGTACAAACATCACGTAACGTGGTAAAGCCATTTTGCAAAGCGATGTTTAAATATTTAACCGCTCTTACTGCACGAAGTGCAGATGAATTATTGTACAAATCTCTATTATAATCGCCACCATCGGCCAACAGATGTGTATGCACATCTATCATGCCCGGTAAAATAGTATAGCCTTTCAAATCAATGATGACTGCATCTGCAGGAATTGTGTTCGTAAAATTTACATCGGTGATTAGTTTCCCTTTTATAATAATTACAGGATTTGCTTTTGCTTCATTGCCTTTGCCATCAATTAATAAATCTGCTTTGATAGCATAGGTTTGTGCAGAAAGGCAACTGTTGATTAAAAGGCAAATGCAGAGTGAGAAAAGTTTCATATACATTTTGGTTTGGTGTATAAATATACACCACGTTGGGCTGGATATTTAAGAAAAGGGCGAAATCGAATGCCGCTTTTTTTTACCTGATATCGTTAGTTATAATGATCTTCATTTCGTCACCTTTAAACAAATGTTTCCAGTCAAAGTGCGCAATCTTTCGACGCTACAGATGATATAAAAAGCCAGTTAAATAAAACCAACTTTGGAATCGGGGGAAATGCGGGCATAAGTTATCTTATAGGTAAAAGCAATATTTTTATTGAAGGCGGATTTAATTATGGATTTTTAAATATTCAAAAAGGTACTGCAAATGGTAAAAATAATACAGGAGCCGGCACCATTTCTTTAGGGTATGCATATAGGTTAGGTTCTCCGCGTTAGCGGCGGACTCAGTGCCTCCGTGGGATATACGTCAGGTTATGATTAACATAGCAGTAGTTAGAAACTACGCCAGACACTGCCATTGCAATAAGTGAAAAATCTATAACCGCAACCTATGGACGGCAATGATTAATTTTTTTTTAACACAAACTTTATTTGTTGTAAACATGTGCTACAATGCCGCCCGGGAAAGACTTTACCTCAATCAATTTCAGATCCATTGGAAGTTCAACACTACTAAAAATTGGCATCCCTGCACCTAAAACCACGGGATGAATATTCAAATGATATTCATCAATAAGTCCTGTCGCTATCAGGCTCCGCATAAATCCGGCGCCACCGAGTGCTACAATAGGTTTACCATCCCTGGATTTAAGTTCCTTTATAACTTCGGCCAGATCACCATCAAAAATCTTTGCCTCTGCCCAGGAAGCTGCGGCTGGTGACAGTTTTGTATTGGGCTCCACACTAATTCCTTTATAACCGCTTTTGGTAAATACTGCTTTAGGTATTTCGTTCATTGGTGCAGCAAAAGGCCCCGGCGCAGTTGGCCAATAAGGGGCCATAGATTCAAACGATTTTCTGCCCATAATAATCAGGCTGGTGTCATAGCTCCGCTCAAGGCTCCATGCTCTCGAAGTTTCATCCGAGCTTCTGAAAATCCAGTCAGCCTTTCCGTTAACGTCGGCTACAAAACCATCAACAGTTATTGACATCTTCATAATTAGTTTACGCATAGTTCATTAATTTATTTTTCAAAACTAAGCTCATCTTTTGAAAACAAAAGCTGCTGAATGCGACATTTAGCGGGGCAATTGCGTCTTTATTTTTTTCTTCTTTACAATATCTCTGTAGCAATGCAATGTATTTAGGCAACGACATTACAAATCCAAATTTAGTTTTCTGAGAAATTTATCGACATTCCAAAACTATTATTTCCGTCATGATAGAACATATTCCTCCCTCATTTTACTAATCGATGAAATTAATTGAAAGATGTATTATTAAATCAGATCCGGCTAAAAGGCTGGGAGCAGTTCCCCTTTCCCCCGGTAGAGGGGCTAGGGTGAGGCTTCATGCACGTCTTCCGCAGAACGCAACTAACTGCCTGGCACAAACGCTTTTAACTACTGGAAACCCCACCGGGCATGGATAGCGGGTTAGGAGAGCCGCGAAATAAATTATTGCACCGGTCTTAAATTGGCAATAATATTTTTGAATTGATTTGCAGAAGCCGGATCATTTCCGCACATTTCATTCAGCATTCTAAAGGCTGCTGCTTCACCCCTTTGAATGCAGGCATTTTCCCTTAATTGTTGTAAAGTAATTAAGCGCTTATTTAACCCGGAGTATTGTGCAATAATTTTTTCAAGCTTACTAATAGTTGCTTTATCACCAGGATTTCCGCCTGAATTAATTTTATCAGTCAATTCTGCAATTCTCATACTGTCGGCGGTTTTCGTTTTTGCCAATTCCTGAATTAGTCGCTGATTTTCTGCAGTAAGACCTTCTATGGTTTTTATATAGCCTGCCGTGCCGGGTGTTTGGGAAATTTGTTTCCTTAGCTTTTTATTTTCCTGTTGCAACGATTCAATTTCTGATGTATTCAGGCCCTCGGTATTCTGCGCTTTAAGGTTTTTGTTTTCTTCTTTTAGCAAGTCAATTTCCGTTTTTGTATACAGATCGGGCAGCCATGGCCTTGCTATAAGAAAGGGAATAAGAGAACACTGCTGCACTTCGCCCGATGCAGGTTTTGAAATAAAGCAATAACCTGTTTGTATGCCGTTGGCAGAGGTATAGAGCAATAATATATTGGCAAATCCTAAAATAATTTTGGTAGCGAAAGAGGCATTCTTCAATATCTTTTTTACCAGGTAAAAGCCACAGGCACATGAAAGTAAAAGTGAAGCGAAAAAAGTAACCGCTTCGTAGTTTACGCATGCAGCAACAAAAGTGAGTGCCTTATAACAAATGCCTGTTACTATCCAAATAAACAAAGACATAGTTGATATGGTTATTGCTTTGCCGGGAGTTAGAAATCCGGATTCGTCTATCTGAATTTCCTGTGCTTTATTAGTCATAAAATGCTATTTGAAATGAAGAAGAATTTTTAGTTAAACCCGGATTTGAGAACCAAATTTCCGGATTACCTGTTCATCAAAATAATAAAATATCGTGAGCAATGCAACGTGGTGGGCGCTCATTGAAAATTGACCACGATGGGAATGGGGCATTTTCGAAAATCAGCATGGGCATGACCATAGTTCCCGACTGCAACATGATTGTTACGGGGTTAACCGGGTATTTTCTAACTCGCATGAGTTAAAAATGACTCAGGGCTTTTCCGTGCCTGCCGCATTATTTTTCGGAGGACAATCTCCTCACTGCGGAGAAAAATTCCAGGTTATGTAATCGAGGAACGGAACTAACCACCTGGCATAAACGCTTTTAACCCCTGGTGGCGATGGCCATTATTATACTAATGATGGGATCGCCGTCCTTCGGCAAACTCAGGACAGGCTTGCAGCAGGTTTCTACAATCTGAAGTGTATGAGTGCGTCTCGCAATGATGATACCCTCGGGCCGTGGCATCCGGAGCGGTTCCTCTCTCGCCGGGAGAGGCGGTGGGGGAGAGGCGTCGTGTATGTCTTCCGCAGAACGCAACTAACTGCCTGGCACAAACGCTTTTAACCTCATATAAAAAAACGAGGTGGCAGGCATGCCACCTCGTTATCTAATCTGCAAGCAATCTGAAACCCGCTTTATTATTGTTTGGCGCCTCTTATCTCATCACACTTAAAGCTGATCTGGAGAACCTCGCCGCCTCCAATTGCTGGTGGCCCGAATCCCCAGTTAGAAACATACAATTTTCCATCAGGGCCGAAGGTCATTCCCGTTGGCAAATTAAGACCCGTGGTAATTACCTGTTTTGATCCTGATGGATCTATTCTTACAATATCCCCCGTTCCCGGAGTAGGGAACGGATTGTTGGTAGTATTTTCAAGCACAAACAATCCGCCGGCCTGGTCAAATGCAAGCCCGAGTACCATATTAAAGCCAGTTGCATATACGCTGATCTGTCCGCCGGGCGTAATTTTATAAATACTTGAAATACCCGGCACCGCGGGAAAAGGAGATAAGTTTCCAACGTAGAAATTTCCGTTGTAAAATACCATTGCCGTGGGAACAATGTGTCCCTGGGATGCAGAAATATCAGCGACTCTGCTTATACTGCCCCGGAGTTGTTATCATATCCAGTTCGCCATGATTTGGCTCAACGGCATACAGGTTTCCATTTACATTGGTCATACTATACCACGTACCGTCCGGCTCAAAATCATCCTCCTCAGGATTTGCCACCGGGTTTGCCATTTGAAATTCACTTAAATTGGCAACAATCGCTCCACGACCTGTCAGGCTTCACTTTAATTACAGCATTCGGAACAGAAGGAACTCCATGAGAGCACCCGGCGCCGGAAAATATTGCGTACAATGTTTTGCCAACGAACGCCACATCCGCAACTCCACTAACAAGACTGCCTTGTAAAGGACTGGTTTGGCTGGAAGGCAGTTTGTCAACATAGGTGCTAACTACACCTGCATGGTTGATCCTTGAAATGCGGCCGCCATCCGCACTTCCCGTATAAGGCCCCACAGGCGAAATGACCTGGTCGCATGTTGTTGAAGTATTAGTTCCGCCGATACCTCCTTCAGCAACGTATAAATTCCCGTCCGGTCCAAATTTCAATCCCCTCGGGATTATTCAAGCCTGTTGCAAATACTTTCGTGGTTGCAACAATGGTATCATCACCATCACAGAAATGAAAGTGATTTTTTTTGCAGGATGAAAATATCAATGTACTTATTACAAGTACACCGAGTTGTAATAGAATTTTTGATCTCATAAATTCAATCGATTTAACTATTAAAAAATATTGAGCAAGATTTATTTATTGAAAAAAACTTTTAAGTCGTAAAGGGGTGCATCTTTAATTAGTCCCGGTTGGTGGGACACCAATCGAATCAATTCAGTCAGGCGATAAATTGAAATGCATCCATTAAATTCATCGCGATCTATCCGCTTTATTCTATTTATTTGATGCATTGCCAACGCAGATGCGGTTTATTTGCAAACTATCGCGGCTCATTTCTGCAATGAAAAATGTGCAGGTAAAAATTCTGAATATCGCTGTAACAACACGGCATTCGGGGATTTCTTGTTTTTTAAATGTAACGGATCCATAGGTAAGATGGATTAATAAATGATCTGCATGAGCGTTAGCTGCGAAGTTTTGGAACGGGTACTTTACTGATGGTATCAGAGTATGAGGTGAGCACCATGAAGTCATGGCCGGGCGGCTAAATTATAAAATAAAACTATATGTTCAAATGTATTTTTTTGCACAATGATCAATGAGAAATTAATCGGGCCGCCGATATTGTTTTATACCGGAGTGTTTCGCTGTAAATAATAAATAAGTTTATCGTCCGGTTATATTCGGCTCATCATTGTCTGTTTGCCATTATGCGGTACTCCCGGACTATTTAATTCCCATTCTCCTTTTTATGCCTCGGCAAGTTCAATCCACACCGGTGCATGATCGCTTGACTTCTCCCAGCCGCGAACGTTACGGTCAACGCCGGCAGCGGTGAGCCGTTTATCCAAATGAGGACTCAATAAAAAATGATCGATACGCAAACCAGCATTACGGCTATATGCATCGCGGAAATAATCCCAAAAGGTATAAATTACTTCACCGGGGTAGAGTTTCCGGATTGCGTCTACCCATCCCTGTGATACGAGTGTTTGAAATGCGGATCGCACTTCGGGCCTGAACAACGCGTCGTCTACCCAACGCTCGGGTTTGTAAACATCCAGCTCCGTTGGCATCACATTATAATCCCCGGTTACCACCACCGGCACGCCCGAAGCAAATAGACCGGCTGCGTGGGCAGTCAGCCTTTCGAACCATCGCATTTTGTAATCGAATTTCGGTCCTGGTGCAGGATTGCCATTTGGCAGATAGATGCACACAATAGTAATACCATCCACCACAGCTTCTATATACCTGCTGTGAAGATCTTCGTCATCTCCTGGCAATACCCGGCGCACCTCTGCAGGTTTACCCCTGCGGGAAAGGATGGCAACACCGTTCCAGCTTTTCTGGCCATGCCAGATGGCTTCATATCCTGCATCTGCTATGGCCTGCTCCGGAAATTTTTCCTGCGGCGCTTTTAACTCCTGCAGGCACGCAACATCGGGTGATGTTTCCTTGAGCCAGCGAAGCAATACAGGCAGGTGCCCATTTACGCCATTGATGTTATAAGTGGCTATTTTCATAATAAATTTGTCGTATTTGTTTCGTTAATAATCAAATATAATAAGGTTGTTAAAGATAATATGTATTGCGGAATAACAATTATCGTGGGCAAGTGTTGTTTCCTACAGAGGCACAAAGAACATTTATGTTGGTTCCCACGAAGGCACAGAGAACACAAAGAAAACACATAAGCCTTTTATTGTTTTCCACAAAGACAGAAAGAACACAAAGAAATTTGTTTAATAATCCTTAGTAACCTTCATGCCTTTATGGGGAATTATTTTTTAAATTGAAACCAATGATAAGGCAACAAAATATTAATACCTTTTCATGCAATAGCAGAAGAGATAATTATTATAATTTTAATCAATGATAGAACAAACGGAGCTTATTGTTACCGAATGGAATTATTATCCCCCGGCCACCTTTGACGAGGCAACGGACAAGATTCTTAGTTTTACTTCTTTGGACGTAATGAAGAAGAGAGCTCCGACAAAAAAGGGAATAGCCTGCAGGTTCACTATGTTATTTTGTTATAGGACAGGAAAAGATTCTGGATTACGTGGGAGAAGATTCTTATGTTATTGACCTGCCGGATGTAATTGATAAGCATGAATTGATAAGAATGATCAGGAATTCTTTTTCAAAGTTCCAGGATAAATTCGATCTTAGAAAAATGGGCACTATTCTGCAGGAAAGAACCCTGGCGCCACTGGAGGAGAGCAATATTAATTTTGATGCAATACTTCCGCTGTTGCTATAACTTACGGGAAGTGGATGGGTTGCCAACCTTTAATAAGATCGTTGCGGCCGGAGAGTACTCGTTTCTAAGGTTGGCCAACCTGCAAAATCAAAACGATAATTTGATATCCACCTTACGGATCATTCCTCAAAATAATTCGTACATTGGCGCCTGATTGAACACCACCACTACATACGACGCCATTATAGTTGGCGGAGGCCCATCGGGCAGTACCTGCGCTTACAACCTTGTGAAGGCCGGCGTACACACTTTGCTGTTAGATAGAAATAATTTTCCGCGTGTAAAACTTTGCGCCGGGTGGCTGTCTCCGCCTATCTGGGATGTGCTGGGTTTAACACCCGGTGAATACACACGTGGGGTATGGAAGTGGAACAAGGTTCACATTAACTTCCGCGGTAAAAAATACAATATTAAATCCGACGGGTATTTTGTACGCCGTTATGAATTTGATGATTTTTTGCTGAAGCGCAGCAACGTTGAAACAATTGAAGGTTACAATGTGCGGCAAATAACAAAAGACAACGAAGGTTATTGGTTAATTGACAATACATACCGGGCAAAGTATCTTATAGGAGCCGGCGGTACGCATTGCCCCGTGGCAAGGGCAGTGTTTCCGGAAAAACAGAATCTTCAATGCGGAACCCAGGAAAGAGAATTCGAAGGCAACGCGGAAGAAATTGCGTCTACCCGTGCCGGTGAGGATGGGGAACCGGAAATATTATTGCATGATGACATGAAAGGTTATTCGTGGAATGTACCAAAAGGCAACTGGCTGAATGTGGGCACCGGTACCAAAGTATCGAGAGAGGTATTGCCGGCTTGGGCGAAAGCCAGGGCTTTTTTTGAAGGCAATGGTAAACCCGGCACGATACCACTTTCGGTTAGGCCGATGCTGGATAAAATGAAAGGGCACGGCTATATAATTTTCGAAAGAGATCATCTTAACTATTGCCAACGGGATAATGCATTTCTAATTGGTGACTCGCTCGGGCTTGCGCAACCTATGACCGGTGAGGGAATTTTGCCGTCAGTAATTTCGGGCAAGCTTTGCGCCGCCGCTATTGCAGAAGGTGTTCCGGAAAAATATGGAGAAAGCCTTCGGCGGCACCCTGTTATTTATGATTACAGGTTATTACATGCAATTCAAACAAAAGCTAAAAAGATCTTTGGTGAAAAGAAAGATGCGTCTTATAAGAAGTCGTTAATTCGTGACAGGATAATAGTGAAAGCTTTTGCGATGTTGTTTTCAGGGAGGCCAATTCCGGGGAGTCGTTTTTTAGCCAAATTGAAGAAATAAAAAAATGGATTTGTGATTTTACCAGCTAAGGCTGGGTTCAAGAGATACCAATCTAATAATAAATGATGCATATTACCGTTGGAATATATCATTGATTTAAAGTAGCTAATAATTACTGCCGGTATCATTTGTTTTTGCCTGGCAGTTAATTGCTGCTAAAAGTAAACTTGTATTTCAATAATTGCTTTTTTTGAATTCCGATAAATCTATGGAAAGATGAGTATTACAAAACCTTCATCTCCTGTTAACAGGGTTGCAAGTTTTATAACAATTTTAATTGGTTGTATTGTTCTGGCCGGATGGCTTTTTAATATATCTTCCCTTACAAGCTTGTTACCCGGATACGGCGTAATGAGAATGGACACGGCTTTCTGCTTTATTTTGTCCGGCCTGTCACTTTACCTCCGGCACGATGGTGAGCCAGGCAGCAAAGTTCGAAACTACACGGCTATGGTTTGCAGCCTGGTAGTATTGGCAATCGGCGCATTATCTCTTTCATCGTATATATTTGGCTGGCATTTTGACCTTCACGGGTTCTTTCAGAATATAACGCATGCAGGAATTAGCGGGAAATCTCCTGGAAAAATGAGCCTGATCGTGTCTCTTAATTTTACGCTGTTGGGAGTCATTTTCCTTTTGCTGGGGAAAAGAAACTATCATTTACTGGTGCAGGTTCTGCTGATTGCAATGATCCCCGGCTGCATGCTGGTAATTTTTAATCATCTTTTTGGTGTAAGCTTTTTAACCGCTATTCCGCTGAGGGCACCTACAACTATGCTTACAGGCTTGTTGTTTATCCTAATATGCATTGGCGTTTTCATGAGTCCTGCTCTTGGTTATATTCATTATTCATTTGTAAAAAAGATAGCGGTCTTTTTTGTGCTAATCATCCTGGTACGCGGCACTGTTTTTTTCGCGATAGATAGGAACAACCAGCTTGCTGCCGATAAGGACAAATGGTTAACTCATAGTCATAAAGTAATATTACTTACAGAAACGCTTAGCGACCAGGTGAACAATATACAAAGTATCACAAGAGGTTACATTATCACCGGTGATGATAAGTTCCGGCGTACCCTTAGCCATATTGGCGATACTATAAAAAATATTATTTCGGATCTCAGGATGGTAACCAGGAATAATGCTGGTCAGCGATTGATGGTGGATACGCTTGACAGGTATGTCGGCAATTTTTTAGCCTCGCAGAATGAATTCATTAATGTCAAACGAACGGCAGGTTTTGATGCGGCGCAAAAAATAATCAGAGCAGGCGCGGGAGATTCAGTACTGGAAAAAGTGCAGTCTTTCACTTCGGCTATTGAACAGAAGGAAAATCAGATGTTCAAGGATTACAAAGCCCAAAACGATCTGATCGTTCGCAATTCTTCAAGGGTATTTACTGTGTTCCAGGTTATAGCAGTAATACTATTGCTGGTTGCCTTTAAAATGATTTACGACCACATCCGTCTGAGAAATAAAGCCGAACAAGCTCTCAACAAAAGTTTAAAAGAAACATCAGAATATAAATATGCATTGAATGAATCGTCGATTGTATCGATTACCAATAAAAAAGGAATCATCAGGCATGTAAATGATAACTTTTGTAATATTTCAAAATATTCCCGGGGAGAATTGTTGGGGCAGGATCATAGCATTATTCAATCCGGTTACCATTCAAAGGAATTTCTGGATGAAATATGGCAAACGCTGAACCAGGGAAAGGTGTGGAGAGGCGAGCTAAAAAGTAAGGCCAAAGATGGAACCTGCTATTGGCTGCATTCCCTGATAGTTCCCTTCGTTGATGAAACGGGCACACCGTATCAATACCTGGCTCTTCACTCGGATATAACGCAACGAAAAGAACTGGAAGAAGAAATTATGCAAATGAACCGGGAACTGCAAAAGAGAGTGGAGGAAAAAACCAGGGAAGTAATTGAAAAGGAACAGCAGTACCGGTTCCTTTTCCAAAATATGCGGGAAGGCATACAGATTATTAGCAGCGACTGGAAGTATTTATTTGTGAATAGTTCGGCAATTGAACATAACGGGTATTCCCAGCATGAATTGATTGGCCATACAATGATGGAAAAATATCCTGGTATTGAAAAGACAGAATTATTCCATGTTCTTGAAAACTGTATGAAAAATCGCAGTGCCGAGGTTTTGGAAACTGAATTTAGATTCCCCGATGGTACTACAAGATGGTTTAAAATGAGCATTCAGCCTGTGGCGGGAGGAATCTCTATCCTTTCAATGGATATTGATGAACGCAAAAAAGTGGAGCAGCGATTAAGGGAAAGCGAAAGGTTCCTTAATGAAACGCAGCAAGTTTCTAAAATAGGAAGCTACGTCCTCGACTTTAAAAGCGGAATCTGGAAAGGTTCCCTTGTGCTGGATAGCCTGTTTGGATTAACACCGGCCGATGAACATACAGTTGAACGTTGGGTGTCAATTATCCATCCTGAAGACCGGGCAATGATGACGGATTATTTAGTCGTGGAAGTGATTGGCAAAAAACAACGATTTGACAAAGAATACAGGATAATAAATAAGCAAACAAAAAAAGTGCGTTTTGTTTATGGCATCGGCGATCTTGAATTTGATGCTGACGGTACTCTTGATAAAATGATGGGCACCATACAAGATGTTACTGAAAGAAAAAAGCTGGAAAAAGAATTGGCAGAGCAAAAGCTTAAAGAGCAAAAGCTCATAAATGAGATTACCATACAAACGCAGGAGAACGAAAGGAAAGAATTAGGCAGAGAACTCCATGATAATGTAAACCAGATCCTTGCCATTGTTAAAATGTATCTTGGTATGCTTAACTCCGGCGATTATACTACGGAGGATAACCTGCTCGAAAAAAGCTACGAATATGTAGATGACGCGATGAAAGAAATTAGAAAATTATCCCATTCGCTGGTAGCCCCCTCACTGGGTAATCTTGGTTTAAAAGAATCATTGCAGATACTGGCAAATGACACTAATTTACTCAATGGCTTACAAGTCCGGTTAGACGTTGACGAATCATTTACCGAAGATGGCGCAGATAAAACAAAAGAATTAATGCTTTACCGGGTAGTGCAGGAACAGTTGAATAACATCACGAAATATGCGAAAGCAAACGAAGCTTTTATCACGCTTAGAAAGGAAAATGACACTGTATTTTTAACCATAGCCGACAATGGAGTTGGATTTGATACCAGCCAGAAATCTACAGGTGGCATTGGCTTAACAAATATGAAGAGCCGGATAGAGTTTTATTCCGGCAAACTGAATATCATCTCAGCGCCTCAACAAGGATGCAAAATTGAAATTTCTATACCTTCCGTATAACACTGGAATTATACTCCAAATGAACTGCCGCATCCGCAGGTGGTGCTCGCATTCGGATTACTATAGGTAAAGCCCCGTGAATTAAGGCCACCTTCAAAATCTATCTGCATATCCACGAGGTAGAGACTATGAGCAGGGTTAATTATACAGGGAATACCATCTACTTCAAAATATTCGTCTTTCTCTGTTTTATCATCAAAATCAAGTACATACGACATGCCGGAACAACCGCCACCCTTCACCCCTACCCGTAAAAATTTGCCCTTATCAAAATTTTCCTGTGCCATCAGGCGTTTTATTTCCTTAACAGCGCCGTTTGTGAACGTTACAGGAGTTTTGTTCAATGTTTCCATCATATTTTTTTATTTGCAATGAAAATAACTTCTCTTTTCAAACGTTTGTTGTTCCGTAATTATAGTTGTTATTCAATTGTAAATTTACAATCCTTTCTTAAGAGAATTACTATTTTTGACTTAAATTATCACAATGTCAACATTTGAAACCATAGTCATTATCCTTCTTGGTGTAGTATTTTTAGCCGTCATCTGGATGATAACAGATTTTGCTGCTTTAAAAAGAGATATTAAAGAAAGAGTGGGGCCAAATCCTGAAACTTTAAAACTGAGGCTGCAGGCTTATGAAAGGTTAACATTGCTCGCTGAAAGAATTTCACTTCAGAATTTATTATCCCGTGTTCCCAATGCCGGGCTTTCGTCACGGCAAATGCAAAATTCTTTGGTAGATGCCATAAAACAGGAATACGATTATAATGTAAGTCAGCAGGTATATGTTTCGCCGGAACTGTGGAGGGCTGTTAACAATCTTAAAGAGCAAAATATTTATGTGGTGAACCAGTTGGCTTCCACTATGCCCTTTCAGGCCTCGGCAATGGACCTCAATAAGCAAATCATAGATTTTTTGATTACCAACCCGAAGGCCTCTCTTCATAATATTGTTTTGGAAGCCCTTAACTTTGAGGCTAAGAAAATAATGTAAGCCATTCAATTTCATTTTTCATGAGAATGGTTATTAATTTGAAAAATGAAAGAAGCCGACAAAAAATACACCGACAGCGGAATTGAAATAAAGAAGGTTTATACTTATACTGACTTATACCAATCTCCGGCTCCCAAAGGTTTTGAAGAAGTTCCCGGCGATTTTCCTTTTACACGCGGCATTCAGCCAGATATGTATCGCGGCAGGTTATGGACCATGCGGCAATATGCCGGCTTCAGTACGGCCGAGGAAAGTAACAAGCGGTATCATTATCTTATTTCACAAGGCGTAAATGGGCTTAGCGTTGCGTTTGACCTGCCTACACAAATTGGCTACGACAGCGACCATCCATTGTCTGAGGGCGAGGTGGGAAAAGTGGGTGTGGCAATTGATTCGATTGATGATATGGAAGCGTTGTTTAAAGATATTCGACTTGAGGATATTTCAACCTCAATGACGATTAATGCGACCGGCTTTATCTTACTGGCGTTTTATGTGGCGGTGGCAAAAAAACAAGGAGCTGATCTGTCAAAAATACAAGGCACCATTCAAAATGATATTTTAAAAGAATATGCGGCAAGGGGCACTTACATTTATCCGCCGAAGCCTTCCATGCGGATCATCACTGATATTTTTGAGTGGTGCAGCAAAGAATTGCCCAAATGGAACACCATTTCAATATCAGGCTATCATATCCGCGAAGCGGGAAGCACAGCCGTTCAGGAAATAGCGTTTACGCTTGCTAACGGTAAGGCATACGTTAAAGCTGCCATCAACAAAGGGCTTGATATCAATATTTTTGGTAAAAGACTTTCTTTCTTTTTTAACTCGCATAATAATCTTTTTGAAGAAGTGGCCAAGTTCAGGGCGGCGCGAAGAATGTGGGCAAAAATTATGAAAGACGCCGGCGCTACTGATGAAAAAGCAATGATGCTTCGGTTTCATGCCCAAACAGGCGGAAGTACTTTAACCGCACAACAACCATTAAATAATATCAGCAGGGTTACGGTACAAACGCTTGCCGCAGTATTTGGCGGAACCCAAAGCCTCCATACTAACGGTTACGATGAAGCGCTGAATCTTCCAACAGAAGAAGCTGCTTCTATAGCGCTCCGCACTCAACAAATTATTGCATACGAGAGCGGCGTAACCGATACAACAGATCCGCTGGCCGGGAGCTATTTTGTTGAAAAGCTTACGGCTGATGTTGAAAATGCAGCGTGGGAATTAATAGAAAGAATTGATAAAATGGGTGGTAGCGTTGCTGCTATTGAGCAGGGGTTTATTCAAAACGAAATAGCATCAAGCGCCTATAAGTTTCAGCAAAAAGTGGAATCAGGTGAAAAAATAATTGTGGGTGTAAATGCGTTTACCGGAGGAAACGAAGTGGCCCCATCCTCCTTCAAAATAAACGATAATATAAGAAGGATGCAAACAGAAAGGCTGCAACTGCTAAGAAAGGAAAGAGACAATGCTATCGCGTCGGATTGTATAAAAAAAATAAAAGATCATGCAACAAATAATCAAAATTTGATGCCTGTTGTAATAGCCGCTGTAGAAAATTATTGCACCTTAGGTGAAATTTCCGACGCATTACGGTCTGTCTTTGGCGAATACAAATAATTCATTATTAAACTACTTTATGAGAAAAACACTGCTTCTTATTTTTTTGTGTTCAGTTACTGCTGTTACAGAGGCGCAAAAATATGTTCTGCTTGATCAGCACATTGCGGCGCCGGTAGAATATTCAAACACCATTACTTCTGCTGATAATTTTAATGATCGTTTTCCCGTTGAAAGAAAACTTGTGCCTGAATTTTTAAAAGCATTAGAAGATATCCAAAATAAACTTTCATCTAAACCTCCCTTTGGCAAAGTAAAAGATTATGAAATTGGATGTATAAAATTTACGGGGAGAGCAATTATGCTGGCTACCGGGGAGCGCATCGATTATGTAATTACTTCCACCTGCGAAAACGTAAGGATCTCTATGCACTTATCCGATGCCAAAATGAGTAATAAAGGCAACGCCTTTTTTATTAAAACATGGATACAGTATATTAAGAGTTATGTAAAATAACGCGAATTCAGGATAAGAATAATCGAATTGAAATCCATTAATACAAAGCTTCAGCGTTAGAAATTCATAAATAACCTTGGGAATATTGCTTGTATGGAAGCAAACTTATTGAAGAAGATAATTGAATAAGCTAATAAGGTTGAAATAAAGATGAAAAACTTTTCTACTAAGGTTTAAAGAAAGATTATCCCGAACTCATGTTAAAATAAACCGACTTCGGTTTAAACATTAGCGTCTAAGGTTACCGTTATAATGAAGGATAGAAGGTCCTGATGCGATTCACTCTTAAATGCCCAACAGGGATGATTTGGGACTGATGTTCATACTTATTGAAGAAACTAGTTGAATAAGCTAATAAGGTTGAAATAAAACTGAAAATCTTTTCTACTAAGGTTTAAAGAAAGATTATCCCGAACTCATATTAAAATAAACCGCCTTCCGTTTAAACATTAGCGGCTACGGGTTACCGTTATAATGAAGGATAGAAAGTCCTGATAGGTTCACTATTAAATGCCCAACAAGGATGATTTGGGACTGATGTTCATACTTATTGAAGAAGATAGTTGAATAAGCTAACAAGGTTGAAATAAAACTGAAAATCTTTTCTACTAAGATTTAAAGAAAGATTGCCCCGAACTCATGTTAATAAATCGACTTCCCTTTAAAAGATAATGATAGAAAATGTGAATTATAATGAAGGATAGAATGTTCTTGTACGGTTCACTTTTAAATCCTGCAACAAGGATGATTTGGGACTTATGTTGATACTGAAAAAATGGGACAACGGGCTTTGAGAAACCGCAATTGACATTTGCCAGCAATGAAGGTCTCTTGATAAAGAAATAGAAACCTGGTTTAGCTCTCCCTGCGTAATGTTGTAGTACCCATTAAGAGAAGCTTGCCATTTTTTTGTTATTCCAAGGGTGCCACCGAAATTTACATTTTGTGTAAGTGTTTTTACAAATCCCTGTGGTATTAAAAAAGTTTTGGAATAGGTTAAGGCATACGATAAATTCACTGACCACGGGATGCTGAAATCTGCAAATTCGCCGGGATTATTTCTTATATAAGCCGACTCAGCATCGTACTGATCCTGCGTGTACCCAAGGTCGTTAATCCCATTGGTATTAGAAGTGAGTTCGGTTTTCGATTTATTGTCTTTTTTCCCACCCTGCAGAGAAGTTGATAAAGAAATGTTCCCGCTTATAAGTCGTCCCAAGCGTTAATAATCTGTGCTTCCACACTAAAGTATGCAGCCTGCGGCCCTGGGCATCCAGTTCATAAGGATCTAATACGCCGCTTGCCGTTATATTTATTTTATTAAAAAGGTTACTTCTTAAAGAAATGGGAAGGTCGCTTAAAGGATAACTAAGCGAATCAGCAAAGAAATTATAGCTGCCGCTAATGCTGAATCCGTCTAGTATCGAAATTTTCTTAATTGCGTTTTCGCCTGTGTCTTTCTTGTTGCGCACCTTCATCGAAATATTATTATCTATACCAAAATTGAGACCGCCGAATCTACCGGCAGAATAGGGGCCGTAAATATTATTTCTCTGGTAAACAGAAAATTGTTGTTTATCGCCCGCAGTATCATATTGGGTATAATAAAAACTGCTTTTATTAAATTCCGGCTTATAACTTACACCTAACGTCGGCGTAATCTCATGCCGTATCGCCACTATTTTTGAATTCTTGCTTTTAGAAGTTATTAACCCAAATATGCGGGTAGATACACTTAAACCAAAAGACATATCCCTTGCTGTATAAAATCCTTTCTGTACCGAAGTGTCTAACCTCCCTTTGGCGGCATTCCAGCTATATCGTGTTTTTGTCTGGTACCAGGTTTCATCGTAGCTAACGGAGGGGCCTACCTGAAATGCACCAATCTGCGGAAGCGACAAACTGATGGGTACAGAATGATGGAATCCAAATTGAAGCGTGTCAGCAATTTGCTGGAAAATATGTCCAAGCGTATCATAGAATGAAAAGCGGTTTTGCGCACTTCCATTGTATGCAATACCAAGGTTTTCATACCATTTGGGCGTGCCCACCACGTCTTTTTTCCTGAATGGATAAATAGTTGCAACATTAAACCCCACATCGGGAAGGTTAATATTGATGATCTTTAAATTGGTATTCTGGTTATGATTAGCCGTTATCGTTAAATTAAACGGCTTATCCTTCCATGTTTTGGAATAAGAAATGGAAGACTGCAATTGGTTATTGAAATTTACATTCGGGTTATCAGGAACATTAGAATTATAACTACTGCTTCCTGCGTTTACGCTGGCAGCGAAATTTACCCCCGGCCTCGCTTTAGTATCCATGCTGTGGCTCCACGCAATATGATAACTTCGGTTATGAACAAAGTCAGGATCTCCCTTAAAATTGGTATTAAAATTTTGTACATCAAATTCAAGGTTCCCGCTATAGTGGTAATTTTTTTTATATCTCGGGTTCGCCTTAAATATCCATCCTCCATACGAATAAACGCTTCCGCTGAAAATAACATCCCAGTACTCATTAATTACTTTGTAATAACCCAGGTTTTCAAGCCCAAGGCCCCTTTGCTGATTGGTTGTAAAAGTAGCCTGTAATAAACCCGAATGCCTCGCCTGGTTTAATGGATAAATGCCAAAAGGAAAATAAATGGGAATAGGTACTCCCTCAAATTCAGGATGAACCGGCCCTGTAATGGCCATCTTATTATTAATGAATTTTATTTTATTACTTACAAATGCAAAGTGCGGCGTATCAAGATTGCACGTGGTGAAGCGTCCACGCATTGCATAAAAAACATTGTTGTCAATTTTTTTAATAGTCTGTCCGTAAACATACATTTCTCCCTGCGTTGTATAGGTGCTTTTAGTGAGCCCTTTCCCACTCTTCATATTAAATTTGATAGAATCACTTTGCGACTGAAAATCGCCCTGCTTATAGGTTGGCAGCGAAACAACCTTACCGGTACTGTCTCTTTTTATAGAAGCAATAATATTACCCGTCTCCTGGTCCATGGCTATAATCGGCGCTGTGAGATCATTATCTTTATACTGGGTGGTGGCTTTAGTTCCATACAGAGTGATCGTTTTTTCTGGAACACTTACTACCATAGAATCTTCAGCAGTATATTCAATAACGGTATCAGGAGCATTTTTTGAGGTGGCAAATTTCAGGGTGTCCGCGTTCTTTTTTAAAATAGAAGTATCTGCGGCAAGTGAGTCAACGTTATTGATATGAATTGTATCCGATGCATGGACAATTTTTTTTGGTAAAGTATCGTTTTGATTTTTTAGCTTTTGGTCAACAGCATTATTTTTTTTCTTTGCCGGAGGTGTCGTGTCGGAGAAGGAAGTTAAAAATGTGTGAAATGATAAAGAATAAAAATGTTTATCCTTGCTTTGAACCGTTAGAATACATAGACTTGCCGAAATGACCAATGCCAATATGTATTTTACGCTAACTTTGTTTATCATGTTCATAGCAGTAGTAAACAAAAATAGAGATAATCGCATTAAGGATTTGTGAAGATTATAAATCCAAAAAATTACTGATCCCATTAAAACCACGTAAGTAAATGTTTATACCTAAGCCCCGACTTTCTTTTTTTCTTTTATTCGCATTTTTATTATTTCTCTCTGCTGCTGTTAACGCTCAATCGTCAAGAAAAATTAAAACGATAATTGTGGATGCCGGGCATGGCGGAACTGATGATGGTGCCCGCAGTGAATATGAAGGTTCATTAAACTCCAGGGAAAAAAATGTAACGCTTGCCATTGCATTAAAGTTAGTCGCAGAATTAAAGAAAGAATTGCCGGATGTTAATATCATACCAACACGTACAACTGATATTTATCAAAACCCAAGGGAAAAAGCAAAGATCGCCAATGACTATCATGGCGATCTCTTTGTATGCATCCATGCCGACGCAGTTGTGCTCAGAACTGCTTCGAGAATTATCGGTCATCACAAAGAAACTTATTACACCGTTAAATATGTTGGCAAAGGAAAAAACAGGAAAAAAATCAGAACCCCACATACACACATTGTTCCTACACGCCAATATTATAAATTACCTACCGACAGAAAAGGCACCAGCACCTGGATTTTCGCGGCTCATAAAACAGAAGATAAAATAAAGGCAATGGAAAATGCCGATTTACTTTTTGCTACTGATGAAAATGACAGCACACTTGAGCATAAACGAAGATAGCCCCGAATGGAAGGCGAAAGCATTGCTATATACGCAGAATTATTTTAAGAGAAGTTACAAACTTGCATCAGACATACAGGAAGATATTGATAGTATGGGTCGTCCCGATCTTGGTGTTCATCAGCGCCAAAAAGGTATTTGGGTATTGCAGGCAACACAAATGCCTGCCGTTTTGGTTGAAACGGGTTTTATTGATAACTACGAGTGATGAAAGATATCTTATTAGCGAAAAGGGCCAGCAGGAAATTGCCGATTCTATAACCCGGGCCCTCATAAAATATAAAACCCAGGTAGAAGCCAGAACAGTTGTGAACGCCGATGCGATGAATACAAAATGATGCAATAATCGTGGCTTGTTTCCGTAATTGAACATTAGCCATTCGTGCTAATAATTCTTAAATCAATTTATCCCTAATTCTTTATTAAAGTGTTGCAGGCTGTGTGCCAATAAAGATTTACTATTTTCGCAATGCCGATTTGTGTTATGCCTTAATGCTGAACACGTTAACCCTAGAAAAGAAAACTGCTTACTACCAAATAAAACAATATGAAAATCAGTAATGAAACTAAAATAGGAACAATGGCAGTTGTGGGCATAGTGCTGCTTGTTTTGGGCTTTAATTTTCTGAAGGGTAATAATCTTTTTAAAAAAAATAATTACATCTACGCCAAATACCAGGATGTGCAGGGGCTTTCAAAATCGAACCCGGTTGTAATTAACGGGTTGCAGGTAGGAAGAATTGAAAACCTGGATGGCGGAAAATCCATGAAACAAATTATTGTAACGGTTAGCCTTACAAAAGATGTAAATATTCCGGATAATTCACTTGCGGTTATAAATCCAAATCTTCTCGGTGGCAGCGCTACGCTCGAAATTCAATTGGGCAACTCTCCCAACTATTTAAAGGAGGGCGATACTGTACTCACCACACTTAGCAGCGGCGCCTTTGATGAAGCGCTAAAAGTAATTAACCCAGTTTTATACGAGGTAAGAAATTCAGTAAAATCGCTTGGACTCCGTACTTCATGTGGTTACAGGCGTTTTTGATCCGCAACAAAAAATAATATTAAAGGGATTGTTGCCAATTTAAATACAACAACAGCATCCTTTGCTTTGTCCGCAGTTTCATTGGAGAAAATTTTGAATACACAAAACGGTGCACTGGCAAGTTCGCTTAATAATGTAAATGCGTTTACCGCCAATCTCAGTTCCAATAACGCAAAACTCGATAGCATCCTTGAAAATACAAGAATCGTAACAGCCAATTTTGCGGCAATTAATTTGAAAAAAACGCTGGATACGCTAAACGTTGCTATAAATAATTTTAAAGAAGGTTCAGAGAAAATTAACAGCAAGGATGGTATCGCTCGGTTTACTTTTGAACGATACAAAACTGTACGACAACTTGCAATCAACAGCAAATAAATTAAATATCCTTCTTGATGATGTAAGAACGCATCCAAAACGTTATGTGAACATTTCAGTATTTGGTAAAAAAGATAAAGGTGGTTACCTGACTGCGCCGTTAATTGACGATACATTAAAAGCGGTTAACAAATAGAATGATCACCCCAGTAAGAATTATTTTAATTATTATTTTACTGCAGGTAAGTTTTGTTTCTATTGCGCAAGTGACGCCGCCGCCCGCCGATACTTCCAAAAACATTAAGACAAATGCTGACACGGTAAAGGAATTTGAAATTATACGCGGCCCCAGCATGCGCAGTATTTATATTGATTCTACAACTACCATGCAAACAATTGCCGGGGGCGCTATTGTAAAACAGGGAACTACAATTTTCGATGCTGACAGCATTGCCATAAATCCAACAACGCACGAAGCAGAAGCTTTTGGCAATGTTCATATAAACCAGGGCTGATAGTGTTCAAACCTATGCGCAATATCTGAAATACATCGGCACAGATAAAACAGCTTATCTGAAGACCGATGTTAAACTTGTTGATAAAAAAGCAACGCTGTTTACACAGGATCTCGATTACAATCTTCAAAGTGGCATAGGCAATTATCATAACGGCGGAAAAGTTATAAATGGCAAAACCACCATCACCGAGTAACGAAGGAACTTATTATGCTGATACAAAAGATATTTATTTTAAAAATAATGTTGTTGTGATTCAACCTAAAAATCATGTAACAACCGACTCATTGTTATACAATATGCTGTCGCAGAATTACAATTTAAATGGTAACAGTTATATAAAAAGCCCGGAAGCGGAAATATATACCACACAGGGGAATTACGATTTTAAATCGGACAATGCAATTTTCACCAGCCGCACAACAGTAAAAGACAGCAGCGGCAGAGTTTACGTTGCCAACAATATGGCGATGGATAATAAATCGGGCAATGCACAAATGGAAGGAAATGCACTTGTCAGGGATTCCGCCGGCGGTTATATTGTTCTTGCCAACCAGATATTTTTAAATAAAAAAAACAACTCATTCCTGGCGACAAGAAAACCAGTGTTGATAATAAAACAAAAGAATGATAGCATTTACGTAGCGGCGGACACCATATTTTCCGGTTATTCGACGGCAGTAAAAAACGAGCAGTTTATTATGCAAGAAAGACTCCGCTGCCTATGATTCTTTGCACCGGCAAAATCGTGCAGATTCAACTATGAAAACAGATACGTTGCATGGTAAACAGCCATTGATACAATTATCTGAAAGAGATTCTGCTTTGCGTCTTGCCCATGTAATTGATTCTTTAAATGCCAACCACAATAAGCAAGAGGAAAAAATTTCAAAAACAAAAGAAAACCCTGGATCTCATTGATTCTTTAAAAATAAAAGCACCGGAAGATTCTTTACGAATTGATTCATTGAATGCAAAAAGCAATGCTGCATCGGGGATTCTTTAAAGGCAATTGCTTTGCGTAAATACGCGTCAAAAATTGATTCTTTACAATTAAAGAAGAATCAAAATGAGGCAAAAGAAATTCCTCCTGCCGATACTGTCAAAACCGGCTAAGGCAAACGTTGATTCGGCTGCCATCGATTCGCTTAATCACAATATAACTATCAACCCTATTCGCAGTTTAGATTCGATCAAAAGCCGGCAATAAGGACACGTTGAATAAATCAGATTCGTCAAGATATTTCCTGGCATTTCATCATGTAAGAATATTTAGTGATTCTCTTCAAAGTGTTTGCGACAGCCTTTTCTTTTCAGCAAAGGATTCTGTATTCCGCCTGTATTACGACCCGGTAATATGGAGCGGGCGTTCACAAATAACAGGCGATACTATTTTTTTATACACGAAAAATAAAAAGCCGGAACACCTGTATGCTTTTGACAAGAGCATCATTATAAATAAAACCACGCAGGGATTTTATAACCAGATAGCGGGTAAAACAATTAACGGCTATTTCATTAATGGCGCTATTGACTACATGCGTGTAAAAGGCTCTCAGGCCGAAAGTATCTATTATGCGCAGGATAAAGACAGTGCCTACCTTGGAATGAACCGTGCCACCGGCGACGTTATAGACCTCTATTTTAAAAAAGATGACCTGGAGAAAGTTCTTTTTGTAAATGATATAAAAGGCAAGTTTTACCCGATGAAGGATATTCCTGAAGACCAGAAATATTTAAAAGATTTCATCTGGCTCAATGATAAACGGCCCAAAACCAAACTGGAACTATTTGAATAATCGTCACATTTCTGTTCTGCATATAATCCAATATAACATCATTAAAATCACACACCCGGCTTGTTCTCTAATTTCATTTTAGGAAATAGAGAAACAATCAATAGCAGTATACAACTAAATACGAGAAGATAAATTCCGAATTTTTTTTCAGGACAGTATCCATTATAGCAACCAGCGAAAAGAATATATGTTCTGATTAAATACCCAATGTTGAATGCACACAAAAAAATGTGCAGCCGTTTAGCCCAAATTTTATCAAGGTATATAAGTAATGCTGATACAACCGCGATAAAAACAAAAACAATCCCTGGCTTTCCGTACTTATTTTGTTCCGAATAAAAGCCGGTAAAATTTTTATGAATATCTGCATAATAAGCCAAAGGAATAAAACAACTTAGTATTAATAGCAGACACGCCACCCAACCAATCAATTTATAGTACTTCATAATGCTGAGAATGTAAAGCCGTAAAGACGAAATTATTATTTAGCTAATGTATTAATTTACGGCCGCAAAAGTAAGTCTTAAAATAGCAGGGATCAAACGTTAATTCTGGGTGGACATCAACACATTCCATCAAATTTTATTTCGAACCTTAGCCGTCTTTTTCTTTTTTAAAGCAGCCTGCTTTATGTTGTAGCGGATGATATCCCAATATTCTTTTCCATATCCCACCAGCAATTCTGATCTTGGTGGAATGTCCCGTTTTGATTCAAGAAATACCCTGCACTCATCAATTACAAAACGGCAGTTGTTCATTAATTTACCGCCGTTCTCAGAACCTTTTGCATCGTTGGCATAACGGGCAAGATTATTTTTATATTTGGATGAATCTATTACATGATGGCGATTGATATAGTAGATGTAAGCATTTAAACCTTCATGATGATCTACGTCTTTCCAGGTACTTATTTTTCCTTTGTACTCTGCAATACGGCTGCCCTTGGGAATAAATTTTTTTGTAAACAAGCCTTTGCCTGCGCCAGCTATCGTTGATTTTTTTATATGCAGGTCTTTTTCCATAAACGCCATTAGTATTAGTAATTTTTAAACCTCGTTAATGAGAATGCAATTTATAGTAACGGCAAGATACCTTTAAAAATATTTTATTATGAAGCGCTTTTACGAAGGGATTTCCTGCCACCGATATCCGGAAGAAAGCCCGTTATCAAACCGATAAGAGGAAGAAACGCACAAACATTATAAACAAAGAATATGCTGGTATGGTCTGCCAAAACACCTAACACCGCGGAGCCGATTCCACCCATTCCAAAAGCGAAACCAAAAAATAATCCTGAAACCATTCCAACTTTTCCAGGCATTAATTCCTGTGCATACACTAATATGGCCGAGAAAGCAGAAGAAAGAATAAAGCCGATAAAAACTGATAGAATGCTTGTCCAAAATAAATTAACGTGAGGCAGTAAGAGCGTAAACGGAGCTACGCCTAATATTGAAAACCATATTACATATTTACGTCCGAAACGATCGCCCAGCGGACCTCCTATGAAAGTACCAGCAGCCACTGCTGCTAAAAAAATAAAGAGATGGATCTGCGAGTTTTGTACAGACAATCCAAATTTGTTAATGAGATAAAATGTGTAATAACTGCTCATACTTGCCAGATAAAAATATTTAGAAAAGATGAGCAGCAATAGAATGGCGATGGCGAAAGTGATTTTCTTTTTTGAAAGTGCAGGTGTGTTATCTGCACTTTCAATATTATGCTTTGGCTTTATAAGGTGCGTATTAGACTTATACCAATTACCAATGGTAATAAGAACGAAAATGGCGATGAGCGCCAAAACACCAAAGTATAAAATATGTGATCTTCCATAAGGCACAACAATAATAGCAGCAAGTAAAGGCCCCAATGCACTGCCCGCATTTCCTCCTACCTGGAAAATAGATTGTGCCAGTCCACGCTTGCCACCCGATGCCATATATGCAACCTTAGAAGCTTCCGGGTGAAAGATAGAAGACCCCACTCCTATCAATCCTACGGATAATAATATAGTTCCAAAGCTGTTGGAAAAAGATAAAAATATTAAACCGGCAAGCGTAAAACTCATACCTATTGCAAGAGAAAAAGGTTTGGGGTTACGGTCAGTATAATAACCGACAAATGGCTGCAATAATGAAGCCGTGATTTGAAAAGTAAATGTTATCAGGCCAACCTGTGCAAAGCTTAACTGGAATGTTTTTTTTACAATCGGGTAAATAGATGGAATTAATGATTGAATGGAATCATTCAATAAATGCGAAAAACTAATACTAAGCAAGATGGGAAATACTGTTGCCTTGGCAACTCTTGCGCCCACCGGTATAGATTTTTGAATGCCCGTTGTGTTCATAGTTTAAATACGGAAATTAAACAGGAAAAACTTAAGTAAAAAAATATTTAAGAAAGAGTTACACCTTCTGCAAGAATCATATTGGTGGAAGCAGCACGTTGCCTGATATTTTTTGCAGGTGCATATTCTGTTGAATGCCACCATTGCCTTGCCAGTTCAGCATTTGGAAATTCCAACATAACAAAGCGGCCGGGTTGCCAATCTCCCTCCAAAGTTTCCGTTGCTCCGCCACGAATAATAAATTTTCCCTGCCAGGCTGCAATGGAGGCAGGCGTTAGTTTTTTATATTCTTCATACAATTGGGGGTTTGTGATTTTTACATCTACAATAACGTAAGCTGGCATAATAGAATTTTTTATGAGTGATCAATTTCTTTGTAAGACAGGTAATGTCGCATTTATAAACCCGAAAAGTAGTCGTAACCCTGTTCGTACCAATAATCAGGCGGGCGCTCATTACTGAATGACATGGTACCAATTCTTTTAAGATGTTTAATACCATATTTAACGGGAATGATTAAACGAAGTGGATATCCCTGGTTCATGGGTAAGGGTTTACCATTCATTTCATAACAAAGAATTGTTTGTGGATGCATCATACTGGCCATGTCAATCCCCACATAATATTTTTTATTGGGTGTTATAAGACCAACGTATTTCATTTGCGTTTGTGCGGTAAGGTTATACTTCGCTGCAAAGTCGCTAAACTTAACACCCGCCCAATGTGTAACCTGGCTCCATCCTTCTATACATTTAAAATCAAAAACAATGTCAGTTTTTGGCAGTGCTTCTATTTCATCGAGCGTTATAAATAAAGTATCACCTGCGTTGCGTATTATCTGCAGCTTCCAGTTGGATGGATCAAAATCATTTTCCATACCAACATTGCCGTTTACTCTTACATTTTTCACCGCTTCAGAAACAGGATACGATTTAGCAAGATGATTGTTACTTAAAAAATTAGAAAAAAAATTCTCATTATAATTTAATACGGAACGCAAGGGTTTGGGCACATCGGCAACCTTTGTCGCCTGGTGAAGTTTCTTCCACGCAAAAACGGCCGCCACCAATAACAATATGAATACTGCAAAAGAAATAATAGTTTTTCTTCTTAGTTTTTTTTCTGAAATAAGTATTTCTTCTTTATAATTCATGTTCGTCATTTGTCGTGTTCTTTAGTATTTGTTGGTTTATCATCTTTTAAGGGAAGATCATTATTCACATCTTCAATACCATCCGTTGCATTCGTTATTTCGTTAGGTTTATTCTCATGTGAAATCGTATTATCATTTTGAGGTTCATTTTTAAACTCCACTGGTTCGTTAATATTTACAACAGGCGCTTTAGACTGATTCAACGCATTATCGTTGTTAACAACAGATGGTTGCAATGCAACCTCCTTAATAACAGGCAATACATCGAGCCCGGTAACCATGCTTCTGAAATTATTCCATCCGGCAAGTATCACCTGCACAATATGAACAACAAAAAATAAAGTAAAAAGTATGGTTAAAATAAAATGCTCCGCACGCGCCCACTCATACCCACCGAGCAAAGCAACAAGGCCATGAAACTGGATGGGTTTATAAATGGAAAGCCCCGTAAGCAAAGAACCAAGCCCCATGATAATTATGCCGGTATAGGCAATGCGTTGTGCCGCATTATATTTTTTTTGCGGAGGCGCAGTCTTCTTTATATGCAAATCGTGCAGGACGACCTGGAATGATTCTTTCAAAGATTTTCTATTAGGAAAAATCAGCCGCCATTCGCCGGAAAAAATAAGGTACAAAACGTAAATAAATCCGTTGATGGCGAATATCCACATAAAAACAAAATGCAGGCTCATACCTTCAGCAAGTCTGAATGGAATATGCAAAGCTTTATAAAAGGAATGAGGAAAGAATTTCAAAACAGTTGTATTGCCCCAGCCGAGGCGATAGGGGTCGTATGCCCAATAAATCAGCATACCACTCCAGATCATAACAGCAATAACAGGAAAATTAATCCAGTGAAACCAGCGAATGGCAAGAGGATGTTTCTTGATTACTTTTTTCATTGTTCTAAATTATTACTTTTTTCGTGTTCTCTCTTAAGCTAAATGACGGATGTAAGATTTATGTCATTAACAACAATAATTTTTGCAATGCCTTAAAACATTTTGATTAGTAAATTTGTATCCAGGTACGAAATAAGCGTTTTAAAAGTTGCATAATGTTGCAATTAATTTGTTAACTAAAACCGGTAGCAATGGGTGTATGGAGACAAATAGCTGAATACCTCTGGATTAAAAAACGAGATCCTAATGCCCCTCATTCCAAATGGATAGGCTATATGCATGGCATGAACCGTATTTCCATCCTTTTATTTTTGCTCGCTATTATCATTATGGTCATCCGTTTAATCAGGGGATAAATCATTCACATTTAACTTATCTTGACAGCCTGTTTTGACCAGGCAAGCAGTAATAAATTATTATACAATGAACGAAGAGGAAGTACATGAAGAGAATGAAGAGCTTTTTGAGCGACTTACAATTGTTTGCGCTCAGGGACAGGATCCGTTAAGGATTGATAAATTTTTAATGAACCGCATTGAGGGTGCTACAAGAAATAAAATTCAACAGGCAATTGAGGCAGAAAGGGTATTGGTTAATGAGCATCCCATAAAATCAAATTATAAAGTAAGGCCCAACGATAAGATAGTTATTTACGATACTTATCTTCCTGAAAGCTCAGAGATTGTTCCTGAAAACATTCCCTTCACGATTATGTATGAAGACGAGGATGTGATGGTAATTAATAAAGAGCCCGGTATGGTGGTACATCCGGGCAGTGGCAATCCCGGCGGTACTTTGGTAAATGCGGTCGCCTGGTATTTGAAGCAACAAAATCCAAACATTAGCGAAACCGAACTCGCACGTTTCGGTTTAGTTCATCGAATAGACAAAAACACCTCAGGTCTTTTAGTAATGGCAAAAACACCTAAGGCAATGACAAATCTTGCCAAACAATTTTTTGATCACACTGTTCATCGTCGTTACGTTGCTTTGGTATGGGGAGATTTTGAAGAAGCTGAAGGCACCATCAATGCTCACGTTGGCCGTCATCAAAGATTTAGAAAATTATTTACAACATATCCTGATGGTGAACATGGTAAAGAAGCCATCACGCATTATAAAGTTTTAGAGAAATTTAATTATGTAACGCTTGTTGAATGCAGGCTTGAAACAGGCCGTACGCACCAGATACGCGTGCACATGCAACTGATCGGCCATCCGTTATTTAATGATGAAACTTACGGTGGCGATAGAATTGTAAAAGGAACTGTGTTTACTAAATACAAACAATTTGTTGACAACTGTTTTGCCATTTGTCCGCGCCATGCATTGCATGCACAACAGTTAGGATTTATTCACCCCACAACAAAAAAGCAAATGTATTTTGAAAGTGAGTTGCCGGAGGACATGAAAGCGTTGATTGAGAAGTGGAGGAAGTATAGTGTGAATAGAGATCTATAATTATTAATATTTCACATGAACAGAAATTTAGGGTTTTTTACAACCTATGGAATTGAATATGTTTATGACTATTTATCAAATGAGAATTAATCAAAGAATTGAGGAATTGAAGGACAAGCCAACTATGGGAATAAAACTTGAAGAATTTACGTATAGAAATCTTGAGTATATTATGCTGATAGTAAAGGAATTCTTTGGGTTTTTGGATTGCTGATTGATTGGTTTGATGATATTAAATTTTTTATTTTCTTGTTTGAAAGTTCAAAAAAATATACAGAAGAAAATTATTTTGAAGGGGGATTGCTAAAAGAGTGGTGGAAATGCATTTGAAATCAATGGATATGATGATTGAGAGATCGCCGGATAGAAAGGATTTATGGGAATCTCAACAAATAAACCCTTATTGGATAGAATATCATTTCTTTTATAATTCCTTATTTAAAAAAATCAAAAAAGCTACTGAAGAAAAATCGATCTTGGATTGGATTTATGTGGTTAATATGACTACAACAAAAATAAATTAATTGGAAAGTTGCATTGGAATTAAAAACAAGAAGGAAGCCTTTAGCAGGACAATATCTCTTTTATAAAAAAGAATCTATCTGGTATACCCTTAAACTTACGCCATCAGATGCATATTTCATTAACTACGAATTTATTAAGGATAAGAATTTATATCGTCTAACTATTGATACAGTAAAAGCCAAAGCGAGAATTGAATTAATTGAAAACAAACCGAATAAAGAAGACTATATCTCAAAACCGGATGATATTAATTTAGATTTTTTTATGACCGAATTGGTCAATAATTATATGTGGAATTTTAGAAAAATATCTATGAGAACTAGGCAGGAACAAGAGTCTTATGAAAATAAAAAAACATTAGCCAATTCCTGTGTTGAAATAATATGTGACTACTTGGAAAACAAAAATGATATTCAAAAAGCAAAAGAATTTATTTCCTTGCGCAATTAATATAATGATGTTTAAGAATTTAACAATTAGAAGAGTAAATTTTGCTTAATGTTATTGTGGATTTAATATTTAAAAAAAAATCACCGAAGGAGATGTTATTGATCTCTATCTTACAAAATCAAACAAGCGTTGCAGTAAAAACTCCATGTTCTCTCTTCTTAAAAATAACTTTCCAGTTGCCATTATATCTGAGAACAGATGGAACTAAAAGATCACCGGCTTTTGTCATTTGTACTTCCATATCTACATTAAAATCATAAACTCCCGCATCGTAACTTATAGAATAATTGCGGGCGACAATTTCAAAAGTCTTTTCATTGAACCAGGTTGTCATTTCGTCTATCACTACGTTATTTTTTTTATCATCCTTTAGCTTTAACAGTAAATACATAACAGGGCAGATTATTATAATTTCGGTAGTCAATATACATATCGTATTTATCGGCCATTGATTTGCCGAATATTTCAGTCTTATCACTTACAAAGGGTAGCCCATTTATTTTTTTGCCGGGATTGAAGAAAAGCATTTTTAATTGTTCCTTGTGCTTTTCAATTCCGCTTAATCCCTTCGTAGAAAATTCAAATCCTTTTACGATGTTGGTTTCCCCGCAAACAGAATCTTTGGTAAAAAAAAGCCCCGCATAGAGTTGAGCTGTGTAATAATTAAAATCGCCGTTTGCGTTATACATACTTCCGGTAGTCGTTTCCTGCAATACCTGCATTTTCCTGCAATTATGGGTGCGGATTTGTTTTATTTTGCTCAGCAGTGACGCCTCAATCTTGTCATTCTTACCCAGCATCCTTATATCATTTATCGAAGTGTAACCTATTACACGGAGGTTACGAAAGGCTTTATAAAAAGTAGTATCGCTCTTAACTCTTTCAATAAAAGAAGCAACATCTAATTTTTTATTAACAACGATTTCGGAAAGGGTTATATAGTTATTTTCAACTTTAACCGTGGTATCGTTTTTTTGATCCTGGCCAAATAGAAATAGCGAAGCCACCAGGTAGACCAATGTTACAAAAAAAGACTTAACCATTCCTGAAATTAAGGGTTAATGTGGGAGCGAATTGCAAAAGAAATATCTCATTTAACGAAAGACATTCTATAATCAACTGATATCTTTCCTTTGGAAATATTATCCAGTTTACGTTTTAAAAGATTCTTTTTAAGCGGTTTTAAATAGTCGATAAATAATTTCCCGTCGATGTGATCATATTCATGAAGAATAACACGAGCCGTAACTCCATTAAACGTTTTGGTGTGCGGTGCAAAATTTTCGTCAAAAAAAGTTATGCTAATCTCTTCCTTTCTCAGGATATCCTCCCTGATTTTTGGTATACTAAGGCATCCTTCGTTATATAACCATTCTTCGCCGTTAATACTATTTATTTTTGCATTGATGAACACTCCTTTATAACCTGCATCATTGGGGTAATCCCACTTTTCATCTTCTTCAAGATTAGCTATTATCTGCAAACTATCCATTACGAATAAGCGGATATCCTTATTGATTTGCGGCGCAGCCAAACCTACCCCCTTACTGTTGTACATGGTTTCCCACATATCTTCAATCAGCTTGTTCAATTCAGGATAATCAGGAGTAATTTCTTTACCTACTTTTCTCAGGATTGGGTTGCCGTATGCCACTATAGGTAGAACCATGAATTCTTTTGTTTATTGTAAAATTTCCGCAAATTTAAAGCTTTTAAACAGTAAAAAATGCCTTTGAAATTACTGATGCCTTTTAATGAATTTTATTTAGGAAATGCTTTGCATATACTCCTGCAACATAATAGTGGCGGCAATTTGGTCAACCGTCTCCTTATTCCGGCGATCCTTCTTTTTCATGCCCATATCGAACATGGCCTGCTTAGCCATTTTTGAAGTGTATCTCTCATCAACAGTTTTTAAAGGTATTTGCGGAAACTCCTTTTTCAGTTTAGCTACGATTGCATTTACCAACGGTGTTGCATGTGTGGCGGAATCATCCAGGTTTTTTGGTTCGCCAATGATAATTAATTCCACTTCCTCCAGTCGAAAATAGTTCTTTAAAAATGAAATCAATTCTTTGGAATCAACGGTTGTTAACCCGGTTGAAATAATTTGTAACGGATCTGTAACTGCAATGCCTGTACGCTTTAACCCGTAATCAATACACAGTATTCTTGCCATTACAATTTCAGGTGTGAAGATTAAAATAAATATCTATTAAAACGAACAATGAAAAAATAACTGAAGCGATACCGTTTGATGTAAAGAAGGCCCTGTTTACCCTGCTCAAATCTTTTGGTTTTACCAGCGTGTGTTGGTAAAAAAGAAAGTATCCAAAAATGGCCGCGCCTGCCCAATAAAACCAACTAAACTTTCCCAGTACGCCCGCAGCTATTATCGATGCAAACGATAAAACATGAAGAAACTCGCTTACGCGAAGAGCCCTGTTTGCGCCAAGCATAGAAGGAATAGAGCGTAATTGATTCACCTTATCAAACTCTTCATCCTGCAATGCGTAAATAATATCGAAGCCGCTAACCCAAAACAAAACCGACAATGAAAATAATACCGGCACGAATGCAAATTTTCCTGTAACGGCTATATAAGCTCCAATAGGTGAAAGGCTCAAACCAAGCCCCAGCACAAGATGGCATAGCGAAGTAAATCTTTTCGTATAACTATAAAACAAAATCACAAATAAAGCAACCGGCGCCAATACCAGGCACAGCGCATTTATAAAATAAGTAGTTACAATAAATGCAAAGCAACTGCAGACAACAAATACCATCGCATTTCTTTTGCTGATAATTCCGGCAGGTATTTCCCGAACGGCAGTTCTCGGATTAATGGCATCAAAATCCGCATCAAGCCAACGGTTAAAAGCCATTGCAGCGCTTCGTGCAAAAACCATACAAAGCAACACTAATATCAATAGCTCCCACCAGGGCTTATAAGTATTGAAATTCATTGCCTTTAACCCGATAGCAAAACCGATAAATGCAAAAGGCATTGCAAACACCGTGTGGGCAAAAGTTACAAGAGACAAATAATTTTTAATCGACTTCACCATAATGGGATTCTAAATAATAAATTTTTAAATGGATTTTGCTTTTACGGCTTCCCATAAAACTATGCCCGCAGCAACAGAAATATTTAATGAATGCTTCATGCCAAACTGTGGAATTTCAATACAGCCATCACACAAAGAAATAGTTTGCTGCTCAACACCGCTGACTTCATTTCCGAAAATAAAAACAGTTTTATCAATGTTTAGTTCGGAAAATCTTTCAAGCGAAATACTATCAGCTACCTGTTCCACGGCAAATATTTTAAAATTATTTTGCCTGAGTTCTTTCACTGCTATTTTTGTACTTTCAAAATATTTCCACTCAACAGATTCCTGCGCACCCAAAGCGGTTTTTGAAATTTCTTTATGCGGTGGTTTTGCCGTGTAACCTGTTATATAAACGGCTTCAATTAAAAATGCATCTGCCGTGCGAAAAACACTTCCCACATTATAAGCGCTCCTGATATTTTCCAACAATGCAATTACGGGAATTTTTTCTGCACGCCTTACTTCATCAACAGATTTGCGGTTCAATTCATCCATACTCAGTTTTCTCATCAAAAGGCTATTAATTTGCAAAAATAGTTTAAAAGCCTCATCCCAACCCTTCTCCGAACGAGAAGGACAATGTTTGCGATCAATGTCGAAAGAAGATACTCCTTTAATGAAACAACATAATGCGATCAAGGCGAAATATCCTGATGCGATATTGCTATTTCGTGTAGGCGATTTTTACGAAACTTTTGGGCAGGATGCTATTACAGCTTCACGGGTTTTGGGGATAACGTTAACGAAACGAAATAATGCCTCTCCTACTGCTTCAGAACTTGCCGGATTTCCGCATCATGCGTTGGATACCTATTTACATAAGCTAGTAAAAGCAGGTTACCGGGTGGCCATTTGCGACCAGTTGGAAGATCCAAAACTGGTGAAGGGAATTGTTAAACGAGGCGTTACTGAATTAGTTACACCGGGCGTTGCCACTAATGATAAATTGCTTGAGCATAACAACAATAATTTTTTATGCGGAATTTATCTAACGCCTGAAAAAACAGGAATTTCATTTCTTGATATTTCGACGGGAGAATTTTTTATTGCAGAAGGTGATAAAGAATATGCTGACAAATTATTGCAAAGCCTCAACCCTGCCGAAGTAATTTTCCAAAGAAGTCATCAAAAAGAATTTAAAAGTTTTTTTGGCAACAAGTTTTATACTTACTCACTGGATGAATGGATTTTTACAGAGCAGTATGCGAAAGAAAGTTTGCTAAAACATTTTGGCACCCAAAGCCTGAAAGGATTTGGCGTTGAAGATTTATCTACCGGCATTATTGCGGCCGGCGCTATACTCCATTATTTAAAAGATACGGAGCATCCTAATCTGCAACACATAACTTCATTACAAAGAATTGATAAAGCCGATCACCTTTGGATGGATCGGTTTACCATTCGCAATTTGGAATTACTCGGTGGCGTTGAAAGTCAATAACTCGTTATTAAAAGTTTTGGATAATACCGTTTCACCCATGGGAGCAAGGCTGTTGAAACGCTGGATGGTTATGCCTCTAACAGAAATCGGAAAAATTGAAGAGCGCCAGCAGTTGGTGGAATATTTTATTAAAACGCCGGAAGAAAAAAATAAAATTAGCCAGGATGTAAAGCAAACGGGTGATGTTGAAAGACTGGTTAGCAAAATCCCTTTAAAGAAAATAAATCCGAGAGAAGTTCTGCAAATAAGTAAAGGTTTGAAACTGATAAGCCTTGTGAAAAATATTTGTGACGCATCTACCAACGAATATTTAAAAAGACTCGGAGATTCTTTAAACCCATGTAAGTACATTGCTGATAAAATTGTAAAGGAAATTATAGAGAACCCGCCGGTTGCCGCTTCCAAGGGAAACATAATTGCTACGGGAGTTGATGCTTCACTCGACGAATTAAAAGATATTGTTACTAACGGCAAAGGGCACCTGCTGAAGTTACAACAAAAAGAAAGTGAAGCTACCGGCATATCCTCTTTGAAAATAGGTTTCAATAATGTGTTTGGATATTATCTGGAAGTTACCAACACCCATAAAGATAAAGTGCCGGAAACCTGGATGCGAAAGCAAACACTTACCAATGCGGAACGATACATAACGCCGGAATTAAAAGAATACGAAGAAAAAATAATGGGTGCTGAAGATAAAATTCTCCAGCTTGAATTGCAGATTTTTGAAAACCTTTTAAATGAATTGCAGGATTATATTGCGCCCATGCAATTGAATGGTCATGTGCTCGCGGTGCTTGATTGCTTGACCTGCTTTGCCAACAATGCATTACATTTTAAATACAAAAAACCTATTCTGCACAATGGTTATGAACTTGATTTAAAAAGCAGCCGTCACCCGGTTATAGAAAGAAATTTACCGCAGGGAGAAAGTTATATTGCCAATGACATTTTTCTTGATCCGCAATCGCAGCAAATCATTATTCTTACCGGTCCGAACATGAGCGGCAAGAGCGCTGTTCTGCGGCAAACAGCATTAATTACTTTGATGGCTCACATGGGAAGTTTCGTGCCGGCAGACGAGGCAAGGATTCCGCTGACGGATAAAATATTTACCCGGGTTGGTGCCAACGATAACCTGAGCAGTGGCGAAAGCACCTTCATGGTGGAGATGAATGAAACAGCCAGCATCATCAATAATATTACTTCGAGAAGTTTAATTTTGCTGGATGAAATTGGACGGGGCACTTCTACTTATGACGGCATTTCCATTGCATGGAGCATTGTAGAGCATTTGCAAAAATCTGCGTTTAGCCCTAAAACGTTATTTGCTACTCATTATCACGAACTGAATGAACTGGAAAATAAATTTGAACGTGTAAAAAATTTTCACATCACTCATAAAGAATCAGGCAATAAAATTATTTTTTTAAGAAAACTGGCTCCTGGCGGAAGCACGCACAGTTTTGGGATCCATGTTGCGAAAATGGCCGGCATGCCGCCTTCACTTATTGAAAGAGCCAATGAAATTTTAAAGCAATTGGAATCAAAAAATGTTGATGATACTATAACGGATACCGTAAACGCAAAAGAAAAAGGTTCAAAAAGCATCAAAGAAAATCTAAGGCTATTAGCAGCGCCTCAATTGCAATTAAGCATTTTTGATGCCCATTCGCAGACATTTGAAGACATCAGGAAAATTTTGGAAGCCGTTGATATTAATCGGCTAACGCCCGTGGAAGCTTTATTAAAATTGCAGGAGATAAAGAGTATGGTGAAGTAGCTGTCGGTACCGCGATAGCGGTCAGACTGCGTCAATTTTATAAAAAAATAAGAGGAAAAAGAAATTGTCTTTATTTAAATTTGTACAAAATCAAAATAATGAAAGGCGTTAACTATATCACTGATGAGCAAGGAAAAAAAACTGCCGTAGTAATTAGTCTTAAAAATTACAAAGAAGAAATTGAAGATTTTCTGGATGGCCTGGATGCACAAAACAGAGCAGAAGAACCTTCAGTAGATTTTGAAAAAGCATTTACAAAAATTGTTAAAAATAAGACTTCCAATGGCAAAGTATCAGCTAAAAATAAAAAAATCAGCTGAGAAAGAACTTGCTAATTTTCCTCTTGAAATAATATTATCTATTAGAGACCGAATAATTGAATTAGGTGATAATCCATTCCCTTCCAGCTATAAAAAATTAAAAGGATTTAAAAATCTATATCGTATTCGCAGCGGTACCTACCGGATAATTTATTCCATCCAACACAATGAACTTATAATTGAGATTCTAAAAATCGCTCACCGGAAAGATGCTTATTAAAAGAACAATTTATTCTTCATTTAATTGATTTCAATCAACTAACTCCTGTAGAAGTCTTATTAAGGCTACAGAAAATAAAAAGTATGTGAAGTAGCACAATGGACGACTCTTCAGAAAAATTCAGATACGTCTGGCTATACTGCGGGCAAATTATTATTCCATTCTATCTTGATGTCGTTTTTTCTTTACGTTTATTTTTATTGGCGTATTGAATAAATAATATCGTAATATAGATTAACAGTATCCCAAAAAATATTGCAATAGCTTTTACCGGGTTTTTTTTCGCCCACTTAATGGCATTATATAGAAAAGATTTTTTCTTCCTCGAACGTCTTGAATGTTTTTTTCTCCTGTGTAAATGAGCATTTGGATTATTTGAGCCCGTGGATTTACTTCCCTCCATAAATTTATTCAATTAATCTATCTAAGATTTTATAGAATTATTTTTCGCTTTAGCGAACCACACTTCGGAAACTATTTAAACTATTATTTATTGTATTCATAAACTATAAATCCCCAGGGTTCAATACTAAATACATGGGTTGCATTTACTTTTTCCTTTAGTGCCTAAAAATATATTTAAGGGATTACCAAAAATTGAAGAATCATCTATAGTAAACTGTTGGGGCTGATTTGATAAATTTAAAATAACGGCAATCTTACGTCCTGCTTTTTCTCTTACATAGGCAAAAATGGCCATGTCGTTACCGGTTGCCAATTTTTTATAGGAAGCATCCGCAGCCAGCGCCGGATCTTTCCTCCGTAAGTGAAGTAAGGTGCTGTAAAACGGAGCCATCTTATATTGATTCCAGACAATAGGATCTTTAGTAAAAAATTTCAATCGTTTTTTATTAGGTATTTCCTGGCCGCTATAAATTAAAGGAACACTTTGATACATCGTTTGGGTAAATACAGCAAAAGCTTTATATGCATCGCCATATTTTTCAAACTCAGTTCCATTCCAACTGTTCTCATCATGATTGGTGGTGAAGTATAGCCGGTAGGCATCTTTAGGGAAGATTGAAATATTATGATTGATAACAGAATCCAATTGGGGCACCGTTTTCTTACCAGAGGCAACATCCACCGTCGCCCACATCACGCTCCATCCATATGTTTCATCAAACCCAACGGTATGAAGTTTTGGGTTTTCACTTTCCGCCAACATAAAGACATCTTTTAGTTTCTTTAAAGAATCAATACATGTCTTCCAAAAATCAAGAGGTATGGGATCGACATGATCGCAACGGAAACCATCGATGCCTGTTTCTTTTACCCAGAATTTCATGGCATCAATCATGCTGTCCCGCAATTCCATGTTGTCATAACTAAGATTTCGTGTATCCGTGTAATCGGCATCATAGACAGTATTTCCGACGCTATCTCTTTTATAAAAATCAGGATGATTTTTTATCCATGGATTATCAGGCGATGTATGATTGGGAACCCAGTCGATTATAACTTTAAACCCCAGACTATGAGAAAGTTTTACCATTTGTTTCCAATCATTCCATGGTTCCAAATTCAGGATTGATAGCTTTATAATCCCTCACTGAATAATAGCTTCCCAAATCTGCCTCCGTCATCTTTCTGCCTTCTATTCCAATAGGATTAATTGGCATAAACCAAAGAATTTCCACACCCATTTTTCTTAAACGGGGAAGGCTTTTTTCAAAATCTTTTATTGATGATGAAGCCGTGTACTGGCGCAAATTCACTTCATAAATATTGCTTTGTTCACTCCAGGATGGATGAGCAGAGGAAGTATTTAGGTGATTACCCCCTGTTTGGGCAGTTGAGCTATTCCGAAGAGCATAAAATTAAACAGGTTACAAATACCAAAAAAGTTGAATGCAACCGACATATAAGTTTTCATAAAACTTCCTGAGTTATTAAATAAAACTAAAATTAATTAGCGGATAAAATTAGGCATTTTAATAAACAACGGCTTCCAAAATAATTCGTTCTAATTTTGAAATTATTAATAAGCACTTATGGCAGAAAACAAGACAATGTATTACAATGATTACCTGCAGCTGGATGCGATCCTTAACGCACAACATCCTGAAAGTTTTAAACCCGGGAACGAACCGGCACACGATGAAATGCTTTTCATTATTATTCACCAGGCATATGAACTTTGGTTTAAACAAATATTATTTGAACTGGATTTCATCATGAGCGTATTTAAGAAGGAAAAAATTGATGATAATTCAGAAGATTTGAATCTTGTTCGCCACCGGCTGAACAGAATTATAAAAATACTTGAACTGTTAACCCAACAGGTAACCCTACTCGAAACAATGACGCCGCTCGATTTTCTGGAATTCAGGAACCTGTTAATTCCTGCCTCCGGTTTTCAAAGCGTACAGTTCAGGCTAATTGAGGCAAGGCTTGGCTTGCAGATGGACCATCGCTATAATAAAAATTATTACAAGCGCACCAATGAAGGTGGATTTAATGAAAAAGATTTTAATACAATTAATGAAACAGAAAGCGCTGTAAGTCTTTTATCACTTATTAATAAATGGCTGGAAAGAATGCCGTTTTTTGAAAAAGATTTGTGGAGAAAATATCAAAGTCAATTTCCGTCCCGAAGATCAGCTTCATCCCTTCTGGAGCGATTACCGGAATATTTACAAAGATGGGCTAAACGAAAAGGAAGCAAATAGAATAAATGATTTTGATAATGCCTTTTTTGAAAATAAAAATATTTCCAGTGAAGAAAAACTAACAGAACAATCATTGTTTTCAGCAGAAGCCATGCGGGCTGCTTTATTCATTATGCTGTACAGGGATTTTCCTGTTTTTCAAACATCTTACCAAATTTTGGATGCATTAATTGAAACCGATCATCAACTGGCCAACTGGCGGCACAAACATATTGATATGGTACGGCGAATGATTGGAATGCGAATGGGAACAGGCAATACAAGCGGACGCGGCTATTTGGAAGGTGCGCTGAACAGTCATTATATTTTCAGTGACATTGCGGGGCTTTCTACCTTTTTAATTGAAAGAAAAAACCTTCCGAAACTACCTGCAGACTTAATCAGGAAATTGAGTTATAGTAGTTTATAATTAGTCATTAGTCAATGGTCAATATCCGGATTAAATAGAGATTGCCAATGACTATTGACTTATTGACCGTTGACTATTCACCATTCAACAAGTTCTTAATCCATCTCCGCTCTTATTTCATCAGAAATATGTACGAGCACTTTATCAATTCGCTGCCCGTCCATATCTATTATTTCAAATGTAAAACCGCGCCATTCAAAAGTATCGCCTGTTGACAGGAATGCGTTTTAGCTCATGTAAAATAAATCCGGCGAGGGTATCAAATTCATTTTCACCTTCATTAATCCATATCGTTTTATCGAAGCGGGTAAGAAAATTATAAAATTGAATTTGGGCATCTATCAAAAAACTTCCATCCTTTCTTTCAACAATTTCATAATCGTCATCTTCTGCTTCGGGCATTTCTCCCACAATTGCATTTAGTATATCCTTTACCGTTATCATACCTAACAGGCTGCCATATTCGTCCACAATAAAAGCATAGTGAATTTTAGTGGCTTTAATTTTTTCAAGTACCTGGTAGGCTGAATTATTTTCCGGTACAAACAATGCTTTCCGCATAAGTGAAGCAAGAGATGCTTCAGGTTGCAGGTACATATCTTTTACATAAACGACTCCTTTTATATCGTCAATGTTATTTTCGCATATGGGATAAACGGAATGTTGAAATTCTTTTATTTTTTCTTTTACCGATGAAAGTTCTTCGTTTATTTCGAACCAGACAATATCGGTACGATGCGTCATCAGTGAAGTGATATTTCTGTCACCGAGATGAAATACTCTTTCAATAATATCTTTTTCTTCTTCTTCAATCGTGCCCGATTCGCTTCCTTCATTTATCATTGCCTTTATTTCTTCTTCCGTTACCTGGTTGTCTTTATTATACCTGATATTTAATAATCTAAAAATACCAGAGTTGAGAGAACTCAGCAGCCATACAATGGGGAAAGAGATACTGCTTAATATTTTTAAAGGCCGTCGCAACAAGCTTGGCAATTCTTTCGGGACGCATAATGGCAATCCTTTTAGGTACTAATTCTCCAAAAAGAATCGATAAAAAAGTTACCAGTATTACTATAATTACCGTTGAAATCGTGGCGGCATAAGGTTTAATAAAATCGATTCGCTCAAGATATGGTTGTAAATACTTGCCGAATTTTTCGCCGGAATATACACCGGTTAAAATGGAAATTAGTGTAATATAAACTTGCGTAGTAGATAAAAATATATCGGGGTTTTCTTTAAGAGCAGAGAGCCGTTTTGGATCTTATATCACCCTTTGCTGCGCTGGCCTCCAGCCTGCTTTTTTTTGAAGACACCAGAGCCATCTCGCTCATAACAAATAGCGCATTGAGGAGTATAAGAAAAAATAAAATAATAAATTCTAACATATATTTTTCTTCAGGTTGATAACAGGCCTATTTTGCTATTAAATATTTTTGCCGGAATGTAACCAAGTATTAAGCCAACTATTGCGCCGCAAAATACATCAAACGGAAAATGAACTCCAACATATACCTGCGCATACGAAATTAATAAAGCCCATAAAAAAAGATAAGCCCATTTGGGGCTGACTGCTTTCCTGAACGTTGTAAATATAAACATTGCCGCTGCAAAATGATTCACGGCATGTGAAGAGGTGAAACTGGAACTCTCGGGGCAGTAGCTAACGAGAAACCTGATTGTGCCTGCAATAGCAGGATCGTGGCAGGGCCGTATCCTTATGAAATTTTCCTTTATAATGGTGCTGCTTACATAGTCGCTAATGATTGCGTTCAATATAAAAAACAAACTCCAATACAATCCTTTTATTTTGAAATTGATAGTCGTAAACAATATAAGAAAAAAATAAAATGGCATCCACACAAAGGGCTCACGGACAAATGGAATAAATTCATCCAGGAATGGCGTGTGCCATTGCCCGTTAATTTTCGAAAATAACCTGTAATCAAAGCGTGTTACCGCATCAGGCAGGAACATAGATTTTTATATTTATATCAATACCACTTCGCACAAAAATAACCATTGCATAAAACACTTGCCAAATATTTACATTTGCTTTATCATCTTTTTCAATTTCTTTATTAGAAATTTGCAGTCTCTTAATTTTCTAAATGAAAAAAATCGCTTTACCCCGTCTGGTTAAATGGATGTTTTTAACAGCAATTGCATTTCTGATCTTTATGACGATTATGCGATTTGTATTTTTTTACCACTTCAGGCCTTCTCAATATTCATTTGCCAATAGTTTCAAGGCATTCTTACTGGGGTTAAATTTTGATACAAGAATTGTATGCGGCATCGTTCTGTTTCCATTCCTCATTGGCAACCTTCATTTAAGTTATAGCAATAAAAAACATCTTACAATTGGCAGTATTGTGCAAATAGTGTTAACCATAATCATTATGGTATTACTCATTATTTTTATGAAGAAGGGGCATGTGCCTAAAACGTCGTTGGTCTACATCGGAATTTTATTTGCCTTAATTCTTACATGGCTTTTTGCTACAAAAAATTGCAATCCTTTTGAAAACAACATCTCACGGAAAATTTTCAAAACATATTTTTTTATAATAACCGTTTCGCTCGTGTTTCTTTATGCCGTTGATTTTGAGCATTTCGATTATCTGCATCAGCGTTTAGCCGCCAGCGTATTGAACTACACTGCAGATGCAAAAATTTCGATGAATATGGTTTGGCAAACCTATCCTGTAGTTACATTAATACTGCTAATAATTGTCTGCGTTGTATTACTATACGGGCTTATTATAAGATGGTTTAAAAAAATGCAATTGTCTTTATATCGTGGCAAAGGATTTTCTAAATTTTTGATAGGAATTGTATTTGCCTCAATTGTAGGAATTGGAATTTTCGGAAGGTTGAATCAATATCCATTACGGTGGAGCGATGCGTTTGCTTTTCACGACGATTTTAAGGCCAATCTCTCATTAAATCCGATACAAAGCTTTTTGAGTACACTTCAATTCAGAAACTCCACTTACAATATTAAAAAAGTGAAGGAATATTATCCGTTGATGGTATCCTCTCTTGGTATTCAAAAACCCGATAGCACAACGCTGAATTTTAAAAGAACTTTTTCTCCTTCATCCGCAGGAACAACGCCCAATGTTGTTGTTGTTATATGTGAAAGCTTTAGCGCTTATAAAAGCAGCATGTGGGGTAACCCGCTGAATACTACTCCTTACTTTAATGAAATGTGTAAAAATGGAATCTTTTTTGACAGGTGCTTTACACCAGCATACGGAACGGCGAGAGGTGTTTGGGCGGTTATAACCGGCATACCGGACGTTGAATATCCAAATACCGCAAGCCGCAATCCTTCTGCAGTTGATGAGCATACAATTATTAATGATTATAAGGGATATGATAAATTTTATTTTATTGGAGGAAGCTTAAGTTGGGCCAACATAAGAGGATTGCTTACCAATAATATCGATGGACTTCACATGTATGAACAGGAAGATTATAAAGCCAATTCAATTGATGTGTGGGGAATAAGCGATAAAAGACTTTTTCTTGCAGCCAATGATGTTTTAAAGAAGGAAACAAATCCCTTCGTGGCTGTAATTCAAACGGCGGATAACCACAGGCCATACACGATTCCTGATGAAGACAAAGCAACATTCGAAATAAAAAAATATCCCACGGATTCTTTGAAAAAATTTGGATTCGAAAGCAATGATGAACTCAATGCTTTTCGTTATACCGATTTTAGTTTTCAAACTTTTATTGAAGCTGCCAAAAAAGAAAAATATTTTAATAATACCATTTTTGTTTTTGTTGGCGACCACGGCATTCGTGGCGATGCAGGAAACATGTTTCCAAAAGCCTGGAATATAGATGGATTAACAACGCAACATGTGCCTTTGCTTTTTTATGCCCCCTCGCTGCTTGCGCCCCAACGTATCGACAGAACATGTTCACAGGTTGATCTTTTGCCTTCAGTATCTGCACTTGCGCATATCCGTTATACCAACACGACTATTGGTAAAAATCTATTTGACACTATACCCGTTAGTACTGCCCGTTTTAAAAACGCAGCTTTTTTATTTGATCCCAATCTTAAACAAATCGGCATGGTTACGGATGAATATTGCTATGTTCACAATCTTATAAGCGGCACAGAAGATTTCAGGTACAGTAACAGCAATGAACCTTTGCCGAAGACACCGTTAACAGAACAAGACTTTAAAGCAATAAAAGACCTTTCGCAGGCATACTATGAAACCGCACGCTATATGATGTTGAATAATTTAAAAAGAAATGCAATTAGTCCGCAATTAGCTCTACAATGAATACTATCTTTACGATTTTCAAGCCATGATTGTTAAAGCCAAATTGATTCGAAATGTGCCATTGACTATTCAATGGATCTTTGTGTTGTGGCTTATTTATGTTTTAGTTTTTACGATATTCCGCGTGGCTACAGTATTTTTATTCAAGCCGGTAAATATTACTTTTTCATCTTTGCTTCCATCATTTTGGCTGGGCTTTCGTTACGATGTAAAGTGGATTGCTATTATCTTATTGCCGATTGCTATTATTTCGGTGTACCCGAAATTTTCTCCTTTTTATTCTGAAAGAAATAAACGATTTTGGTCTTACTATCTCGCATTCACTACTTTAATTGTTTTCTTTTTTTTCGGCGCCGATTTCGGCAACTTCAGTTACAATCATACCCGCATCAATGCCAGTGCGCTTAATTTTGCTGAAGATCCCATTACATCTTCTAAAATGCTTTGGCAAAGTTATCCAATGGTATGGATACTGTCTGCGCTGGCACTTACCGTTTTTTTAATGGCAAAAGTTTTCAAAAGAACCCATGTACAAACATTAAAAAGAAATGCGAATGCAAATACTATATATAGAAAAAGATGGCATGCTGCGGCAATACTTTTTTTAGGCTGGTCTCTTTATGGTATTTTTTCTCTTAGCCCGCTAAAATGGAAAGATGCTTTTCAATTGAATGATAATTTCAAATCTTATGTCGCATTAAATCCACTTCAAAATTTCTTTACTACGCTTCAGTTCAGGCGACCATCATTTGAAGATGCAAAAGCAAAAGCTTATTTCCCGCTGATTGCAAATTTCCTGCAGCTCGATGCTCAAAATATTGCTGAGAAAGATTACAGCAGGCTGGTTCTTCCCGATAGTAAGGCGCTGGAAAGCAGGCCCAACGTTGTGTTGGTAATATGCGAAAGCTTCAGCATGTATAAAAGCAGTATGAGTGGCAACCCCCTCAACACAACTCCGTTTTTTAAATCTATGTGCGATAGCGGCCTGTTTTTTGACCGTTGTTTTACTCCAACATTTGGAACAGCAAGAGGCGTTTTTGGCATTCTTACCGGCATACCCGATGTTCAGCTTTCTGAATTTTCCTCACGCAATCCTGAGGCAGTTAACCAACATACTATTATTAATGATTTTACTGACTATAACAAATTCTATTTTCTCGGTGGCAATAGTGACTTCAACAATTTTGAAGGGCTTGTGAAAAATATTGACAGCCTTCATCTGTACCAGGAAGGCTCTTATAAATCACCCGTGTTAAATGTTTGGGGAATCAGCGATAAGAATCTTTTTCTTGAAGCTGAAAATGTTTTTTCGCAACAGAACAAACCTTTTTTTGCAATCATTCAAACAGCCGACAATCACCGCCCCTATACGATACCGTTAGAAGATGCTGATTTTGAAAGAAGGATGGTTAATGAAGATACATTGAGTAAAATACGGCTTCGAATCAGAACAGGAATTTCAATCGTTTTGTTATACCGATTATTGTTTTAAAAAATTGATAGAAGAAGGAAAAAAGCAATCCTGGTTTAATAATACCATCTTCGTTTTTGTAGGCGATCATGGCGTTGAAGGAGAAGCTTCACAAATGTACCCGGAAGCATGGACATCAGGACGATTAAGTGATGAACATGTGCCGATGTTATTCTATGCACCGCAATTAATAACTCCTCAAAAAAGAAATGAAGTGGTTTCCCAAATTGATATTTTGCCAACACTTGCAGGAATGTTGCACATGCCGTACACCAATACCACACTGGGAAGAGATGTGCTGCATTCAAAAGACAAAATGGATGCAGCATTTATAATTCATCACGATGAAGGAAATATTGGCGTTGTTACCAACGACTATTATTTTGTAAAAAATCTGCGCATTAAAAAAGAAGAATTAATGCCGATGCGACCTGGTCGAAGTTGCGCTTACCCCTGCACAAAAAGATTCAGTAAGTAATCGACTTTCTCAACTCACTTCCGCAATGTATGAAACGGCAAAATGGATGTTGGTGAATAATAAGAAATAATATTTGACTAACTTACCTTCTTTGAAATAATTACCATTCGTGGAGAATTTTTAATATGGAAAGGACTGAAATTATAGTCTCCAAAAACTTCCTGTATCTGTAAATGATGATAAGAAAACATGTCTGTAAAATCTCCTAAAGAGAATTTAACAACTTTTTCCTGGTGCTCAACTCTCTTCTTTAATGCTTCATCTTCCACAATTATTTTTTTATAGAAATAAGTTTCATCAAACCACTTATTAATATAATAATCCACATCGTCTATTTTTAATTTCGATTGAGGCACAAAGTGATCTCCACATAATGAAGTTGAGATAATCTAACACAAAAATTCCACCGGGTTTTATAGATTGTGCAATAGTCCTTATTGAATTCTCATGTTCTCTTCTTGTATTAAAATATCCAAAGCTTGTAAAAAAATTAAACGCATAATCGAAGTAATTAATCCAGAAAGGCAGTCGCATATCATGAACAAAAAAGTGAAGGTTTTCAGTTTCAAACTTCTTAGCTTCCTTAATGCTTTCTGCTGCCAGGTCAATACCAGTTACATCAAATCCCATGGCAGCTAAAATTCTGGAATGGCGTCCTCTGCCGCAGGCAATATCGAGCATAAAAGATCCTGTGGCAGGTTGCAAATATTCAATTAGTTTGTTAATAAATTTTTTAGCCTCAGCTTCATCACGCTTAAAGTACAATTGATGATAGTAAGGCGAATTGAACCAATCTTTAAACCAGGGCTTATTACTGCTCATAAAGCAAATGTAAATAATTAGCATAATTAGCTAATTAGTCAATTGCATAATGAGCCAATGAAATGACTGCGAATACATTAATACATTCGCTGATTAGCGCATTATCACATTATCTAATTAGCATTATCTTTACAGCCATAAACACATGAACACGTGGCACTGATAAAAAGCATCTCCGGTATACGGGGAACTATTGGAGGAAAACCAGGACTAAACCTTACCCCACCCGACATTGTAAAATACACTGCGGCATTTGCTGCGTGGCTCAAAACGCAGGGGAAACAAAAAAATTGTTATCGGCAGGGATGGCAGAATGAGCGGCGAACTGGTAAGTGACTTATGCGCCAATACACTTATGGCTTATGGCTTTGATGTAATTGACATCGGAATAACCACAACTCCAACTGTTGAAATTGCAGTTCAATATGAATCTGCTGCAGGTGGAATTATTTTAACGGCCAGTCACAATCCAAAAGAATGGAACGCATTGAAATTGCTTAATAAAAATGGTGAATTTATAAATGGGGAAGCGGGTGAAAAAGTTTTGGAACTGGCAGAAAAAGAAGATTTCATTTTTGCAACGGTTGATAAAGCCGGCAACTATACACGGGATAGTTCTTACATGGAAAAGCATATTGATGCAGTTGTGAATTACGAGTTGGTTGATGTAGCCGCTATAAAAAAAGCAAAATATAAAATTGTTGTTGATGCTATAAACAGTTCAGGCGCTATATACATTCCGGCGCTATTGAAAGCATTGGGTGTAAAAGACATCATTGTTTTAAATGGTGAAGTAAATGGAAAATTTGACCATAACCCGGAGCCGCTTCCCCAGCACCTTACGAGCCTGAGCAATGAAGTAAAAAAACAAAATGCCAGCCTGGGTATTGCTGTAGATCCTGATGTGGACAGGCTTTGCTTTGTAAGTGAAGATGGAAGCATGTTTGGCGAAGAATATACTTTGGTTGCCGTTGCAGATTATGTGCTGAGCAAAAGAAAAGGAAATACGGTAAGCAATATGTCATCAACGAAAGCGCTGAAAGAAATTACGCATAAGCATGGTGGTGAGTATTTCCCATCAGCAGTTGGCGAAGTGAATGTGGTGAATAAAATGAAAGAAGTAAATGCAGTAATTGGCGGCGAAGGAAACGGCGGTATTATCGTTCCCGACTTTCATTATGGCCGCGATGCGTTCATTGGTATCGGCTTATTTCTTACGCACCTGGCTCATTCTCAAAAATCAATCAATCAACTACGTGGCACTTATCCCGATTATTTTATTTCAAAAAATAAAATTGCATTGGAAACCAGTGTTGATGTAAAGGAAGTTTTTAAGAAAATAAAAGACAAATACAAAACTCATCCTATTAATACAGAAGATGGTTTAAAGATTGAATTTGATAAGGACTGGGTTCATCTCAGAACCAGCAATACAGAGCCCATCATAAGAATTTATTCTGAAAGTAATTTTGAGACCACTGCCGAAAATATCGCCAAGAAAATTATGAATGATATCAGGGAGGCGATGTAAAGAGCCTCACCCCAACCCCTCCCGAAACGGGGAGGGACTATTTTGTATATTATGGAAAAACCAATTTAACATATTCAACTAATTAACCATTCAACAAATGGATAGAATTTATTTCGATAATGCCGCAACCACATCCCTTGATCCTGTAGTATTGGAATCTATGATGCCTTACCTCACTGAAAAATTTGGCAATCCGTCATCCATATATTCTTATGGCCGCGAAACAAGAATGGCAATTGAAAATGCAAGAAAGTCTGTAGCTAAAATTTTAAATGCACATCCCGCAGAAATATTTTTTACCAGTGGCGGAACTGAAAGCAGCAACACCGCCATCAATGCTGCAGTGCATGATTTAGGATGTAAAAGAATTATTACTTCGCCTATAGAACATCATGCCACATTACATTGCGTGGAATATCTTGGTAAAAAAGGTGAAGCGGAAGTTGCCTTTGTGAAAGTATTACCGAACGGCCATATTGATATGAATGATCTTGAAAGATTGCTGAAAGAAAGTGATAAAAAATGCCTCGTTACATTGATGCATGCCAATAACGAAATTGGTAATATCACAGACATTGAAGCCGTTGGAAATCTTTGCAAAAAATTCAATGCCATCTTTCATTCAGATACTGTTCAAACCGTAGGCCATTATAATTTTGATTTAAGAAAACTTCCTGTGCATTTTATTACCGGAGCCAGCCATAAATTTCACGGACCAAAAGGCGTGGGCATTTTATACATTAATGAGAACATCAAAATTCATCCGTTTATAAATGGAGGAAGCCAGGAACGTAATATGCGTGCCGGTACTGAAAATTTATATGGCATTGTTGGTTTTGCAAAAGCGCTGGAACTGGCAACTGCCAATCATGAAACGGATAAGGAATATATAAGCGGCATTAAGAATTATATGAAGAAAAAGTTGCAGGAAAATATTCCTGCTGTGTACTTCAATGGCGATCATGCCGGCAATAGTTTATATACTGTTTTAAGCGCTGCATTTCCCAAATCAGAAAAATCTGAAATGCTTCTTTTCAATCTCGACATTCATAATATCTGCGCAAGTGGTGGCAGCGCCTGCACTTCCGGCGCTGATGCCGGAAGCCATGTAATTCGTGCCATCAATAATAATCCTAATCAAATTACCGTACGCTTTTCTTTCAGCAAATATAATACGAAAGAAGAAGTGGATTTGGTTGTGGAAAAGTTGCAGGAAATGATATAGTGGAATAAGCTACTGTATTAACTTAAATGTAATTAGCATTGATAATTTCTTTCTTAAAATATTTAATTAAAAGATTTAAGATTTGAAAGAGACGGTATGTTAGGAACTGTTTTTAATTATTTTATATGTTATTGTAATAACAGAGATATTGTCATGCCCTTTTTCTGCTAAAAGGTTATTTAATAGTTTCGGTTGTAACATTTCGCAATCCTCTCTAAATATATTTCCTTAATTTCTGATTCTTCTTTATCCGAAAATCTTTTTTGTAATCCTTGCAAAAACAATTCTTTGGTCATTGCTGAAAGTTCAAATGCTTTTGCCAAACGCTGTTCGGGTGTCATTCTTTGCAGTGTTTCCAAATACAAATTGTGGTTGGGATGTGGCTTTATTTCCATGCTGCATTTTTTTCAAAGATATTACTAAGAAACGGGGTCAGGTTAGAGCCGGAAAATTCTTTTTCAAATTGCTGTTCGTCAAGTGAAAGAATACGAATCGTTTCCTGAAAAGGAAACCGATAAGGAATATATAAGCGGCGTTAAGAATTATATGAAGAAAAAGCTACAGGAAAATATTCCGGCGGTATACTTCAATGGCGATTACGCCGGCAATAGTTTATATACTGTTTTAAGTGCTGCATTTCCCAAATCAGAAAAATCTGAAATGCTTCTTTTCAATCTCAACATTCATAATATCTGCGCAAGTGGTGGCAGCGCCTCCACTTTCGGCGCCGATGCCGGAAGCCATGTAATAAGAGCTATCAATAATAATCCCAATCAAATTACCGTGCGCTTTTCTTTCAGTAAATACAATACAAAAGAAGAAGTGGATTTGGTTGTGGAAAACTTGCAGGAAATGATATGACCATTCCTGGTATAAATTAGAAATTTATGCCCTAACTTTGTGGGTCTAATTGCAAATGCTCCACCAAGGCGAATTATAGATTTACATTGTCTAGCGATTTTCGATAAAAGTCAATCAGATTAACACTATCCTTACTTCCTTCGAAAAAACTAACTGTTTACAATTATCCTGATATTTCATACCGGTATTATGTTCCATTGAATGTTGTAACAGGTATGCGTGTATGAATAATTTATAACCTATTATCGATAACCTCTCTTATCTCAAACCCCTAAAGAAATGAAAAAAATTTTACTTGCTCTTATCTTGCTTTTTGCGGGCACATCTGTCGTCAAATCACAATCACTATATGGAATTACTTTCGGAGGAGGAAAAGATGGTGGTGGCACAATTAATAAATATGATCGCCTTACCAGCAACCTTGCCGTTCAGCGATCATTTCAAAATCCCGGTGCCAATCCTTACTATGCCTCACTAACACTGGCGTCTAACGGGAAACTTTACGGAATGACGTTTAACGGCGGAGCGAATAATGCAGGTGTAATATTTTCTTTTGATCCTGCAACTTCGGATTATGCGACTGTTTATGATTTTAGTAATGAAAACGGTGCGCAGCCTTCAGGAAGCCTCATTCAGGCGAACGATGGTAAATTATATGGTATGACATCGTTTGGAGGAGACATAAACTCGGGTGTAATTTTTTCTTTCAATCCTGCTACATCAATCTACGCAAAGCTGTTTGATTTTGATAATGACAGAGGCGCAAATCCGTCCGGAAGTCTGTTACAAACGGCTAACGGAAAAATGTATGGCATGACGGCAGGTGGAGGTAATGAAAACCTGGGAGTCATTTTTTCTTTTGATCCTATTTCACTCACAGTTACGAAGGTTAATGATCTCGATAATGTAAATGGAGCAGTTCCTCTAGGTAATCTTGTGCAAGGTAATGGCGGAATGTTATATGGAATGTGCGCCAACGGAGGCGGCGCTCAGGCCGGTGTAATCTTTTCGTTTAATCCCGGTAATTCCACTTATGCTAAACTAAAGGATTTCGATTTCGCGAGTGGCTACTATCCTCACGGCAGTCTTTTGACGGGAGCCGATGGAAAATTGTATGGCATGACTTACAAAGGAGGAGGCCATAATGAGGGCGTTTTATTTTCTTTTAATTGTTCAACATTAACATATACTAAACTCAATGATTTTGATGGCGTAAATGGCGGGGAGCCTTTAGGTAATTTAGTGCAGGCTTCAGATGGCAAAATATATGGCATGACATCGGAAGGTGGAAATGGGCATCTTGGAGTAATTTTTTCCTTACGATCCTGCTACCTCAAGCTACATCATCGAAAAGGTCTTTAATAATAGCGATGGAAAAAGTCCTTTTAGCAATATGACGTTGGCAAATGATGGAAAGTTTTATGGCACTACTTTCCAGGGAGGTGTAGCCAATGCAGGAGTAATTTTTTCATTTGATCCTTCTTCAGGGGCTTACATAAAGTTGAAAGATTTTGGCACAGATATACTCGGTCAACAGCCATCAGGCCATCTTTTAAGGGGGGCCGATGGCAAGCTTTATGGAATGACGCCTTTTGGAGGCAGCCATAACCTCGGCGTTATTTATTCATTTGATCCTGCACTTTCTGTTTATAAAAAATTGATGGATTTTGACAGCAGTAACGGAGCTAATCCTTTCGGCAGTTTTATTCAGGACTCCGATGGAAAGCTTTATGCGATGACCAGCAAAGGAGGAATTAATGATGCAGGACTTCTGTTTTCTTTCGACCCGGCAACTTCAATTTATACAAAATTGAATGATTTTGGAAAAGGGGACGGCGATAATCCTTACGGCAGTCTCATGCAAGCTGCTAATGGCAAGTTATATGGCCTTGCATGTAACGGTGGAAAATATGGATTTGGTTCGATCTTCTCTTTTGATCGTTCATCTTCGTCGTTCGCAAAGCTTCTCGATTTTAATTATAAGAACGGCGCAAATCCTTATGGGAGCCTTGTTCAGGCAGCCAATGGAAAATTATATGGCATAACAAACCAGGGTGGTCATGGCTACATACACAGGGAAGATACTACGGGTGCCGGTGTTATTTTCTCTTTCGACCCGGTAACATTGGCCTATACTAAGATTAAGGATTTCGATTATTACAATGACGGAGCGTTTAGCTACAGCAGCTTTATAAATGCAACTAACGGTAAGCTGTATGCGCTGACCAACAGGGGTGGTGCAGCTGATTATGGTGTAATGTTTTCACTAGATCCGCTGAACAATACTTTTAATAAATTAAATGATTTTGATGGTGAAAACGGAGCTGATCCATATGGCAATTTAATGCAGGCAACTGATGGAAAATTATATGGCGCCACTTATGATGGTGGTATCGATAATGCCGGAGTTATATTTTCGTTTGATCCCGAAACCTCATCATTTAATAAATTAATAGATCTTGATATTGCTAATGGAGCGAATCCTTATCTCGGCTCATCATTTATTGAGGTGCCTGAAAGTGGTCCGTTGCCGGTAACACTGATAAACTTTACAGGAAAAAATAATGGCGCAATAAACAAACTCGCCTGGAAAGTTGACAATGAACAAAACCTGGTTTATTATGAATTGCAGCGAAGCGACAATGGCCAGCAATTCACAGCTATCAGTAAAACAAAAGCTATCGGAAACAACAGCTATTTTTACGACGATAACATCCTATTCGAACCGGCATCCATTTATTATTACCGGTTGAAAATTGCCGATAAGGATGCCAATTTTAAGTATAGCGAAGTAATTCAATTAAGAAGAGACCTTAATAATAATTTTGTAACAGTGAATCCCAATCCTTTTAAAGATATGACTGTCAGTAACAGTTCAGTCTTTGTCGCCGGATAAAGTAACTTTTGTTTTAACTGACATGAGCGGGCGGCAGATGATTAAAGAAAATAAATCTCTTCATGCCGGTACTAACGTAGTTAAGCATAGACGAAACCGGCAAACTAACTAAAGGAATTTATTTACTTACTGTTACCAGATCAAACGAAACCCAAACAATAAAAGTTATAAAAGGAAATTAAGAACGGTGGCCAAATGCCCGGAGTTATAATAGCGATCCATCATACTTGCCGTAACAAAGTCTTATCAAAATAAAATTATTTTTGCTTTGCATAATATAATTATGAAGGCAATTCATTTTGTAAGATTACTCATTCTATTCTTTTACATAATCTCCTGCGCCGGAAAAAATAACGGGAGTGCTTCCGGGGATAGTAATGATATTGACACTACCCTTGCAAATGCTGTCTCCGCTGCCGACACATTTGAAGCCGGGAAAAGTTATTACTCATGTTATTTGCAAAGCTGACCCCGAACAATCTTATGCCTTGTATATTCCTGAAAAAGGGAACAAAGAAGATATTGCCTGTTGTTTATTTTTTCGATCCCCATGGCGACGGTTCATTACCGTTAGATAAATACAGAGCACTTGGCTGACAAGTATGATTTTATTTTAATAGGAAGTAACAATTCAAAAAACGGTAACGATTGGTCAACTGCCGAAAGTATATGGAACACATTATTTAATGATTCTCAGAAGCGATTAAAAATTAATGCGAATAGAATTTATCTCTGTGGCTTTTCAGGCGGCGCTAAGGTGGCAACATACATTGGTTTACACCAGAACCAAATAAAAGGAGTGATAGCAAATGGTGCCGGCCTGCCCGATATACTGAATGCCGGCAATTTCAATTTCAGTTTTACTGCCATTGCGGGTGAAGGCGATTTAAATATGACAGACCTTGTTGCCATTGCTAACGGTCTTGACCAAACGCAAACACAGGCACCGCATTATTTTCTTTGATGGCATACATGAATGGGCGCCGGAAAGCACTATGGACATTGCTTTTGCAGGCTTACAGTTCGACGCTATGCGGGAGAAAATAATTCCGGTCGACAATACTTTTGTCAGCAATTATATCGCTGACAGCAAAAAAAGAATTGATGGACTTCATAAAACAAAATAACTTTTTAAAGGCGGAGCAGGAATGCAAGCTTTCAGCAAACATGCTCGATGGAATAACCAGCGACGTTAATTGGTTTAAAGAAAAAGATGCCTCACTAAAAAATAATCCTGTATATCAAAAACAATGGCAGGCAAAACAAAAGCCTGTTTACAACAGAACAGAATTTAAAGAGTGAGTATGAGAAAGCAATTTCAGCAGGGTGATATGAATTATTGGATGAAGACCATTAACGACATTGATGCAAAATCGAAGGCCGCTACCGCTGAAGGCGCCATGTATAAGCGATTGAAAGCATATTTGTCTCTGGCATTCTTTTCCATCAGTAACCAGCTTATTAATGGCAACCAGGATGCCGAAGCGCAAAATTTCGTAAATCTTTATAAATTTATTGATCCTGCAAATAGTGAAGCCTGGTATTTCTCGGCTATTCTAAATGCACGAAACAAGAATGCAAAAGCAACGCAGGAAGATTTACTAAAAGCTGTGGCGAATGGCTTTAAGGACAAAACCCGTTTAATTCAGCAACCCGGGTTTCAGCAATTGGGAAATGAAATTGATTTGGCCGGGATTGAAAGTAAAATGAAGTAAGCTGTCACGCAGGAACAGATAAAAAATTTAAGTCACAAACATTTTCTTTATACAACCATCACACATTGTTACTTATCTTCCTCCGATGTAAAAATTAATAAATAAAGGCGTTTCAGCATCTTAAAAAAAATCCATCCTCCCCTTTCCACTTTGCTTTTAGTAATCATATTTCATCTTAACAGCAATTATTTTTATAAATATTCGTTGTGTTTACATCCAAACAGGGATGCGCCCTCTAAACACCGACCGCCCGCCTGTTTAAAACATTATGAAAATAGCCTTTTACTTTTCTTCTATTGCTGCTGATTCCGTTTTTCGGATGGTCTCAAACCACTGAATTTGAGGTTTGAGCATTTGCAAACAAGTGCCGGCCTTTCACAAAGTAATGTTCTTTCAATTTTGCAGGGAAGTGATGGCTTTATGTGGTTTGGCACCCAGGATGGCCTTAATAAGTATGATGGCTATAATATAACCGTTTACAATAAAGATTCAAAAGTTGCCGGGAGCCTGAGCCATAATTATATTAAGGATCTTGCAGAAGCAAAAAACGGCGATATGTGGGTTGCAACCTGGGGCGGCGGACTGGACAGGTACAACAGGCAAAAAGATCAATTTACTCATTTTAAGCACGACCCTTCAAACCCAAATAGTATCTCCGGCAATTTTTTAGGAAATCTTCTTGTTGCCAGCGATAACAAAGTATGGATAAGTACAGAAACCGGTATAGATGTATTTGACCCGAAAGGAAACAGGTTTATTCATTACGCAAATAATAAAAATGATGAACATAGTTTAAGCGATAACGGTGTTACCGGCATGATAGAAGATAGCCAGCATAATATATGGATCGCTACTACAAACGGTGGCCTGAATGTGTTTGACCAAAAGAAAAAAACTTTCAGCAGCTTTCAGCACAATGATGACGATCCAAATTCTATAAGCAGTAATAATATCTGGACAGTTTTTGAAGACAGCAGGCATAATATATGGGTGGGCACTGTCGGTGGCGGATTAAATTTATTCAACAGGAGTACAGGAAAGTTTCGTGCATTTAAAAAGAATAATACCGCAAATAGTATATGCGATGACGTGATATTTTCTATTGCCGAAGACAATGATGGTATTTTATGGATAGGATCGGAAAATGGCGGTATTAGCAAATTTGATCCAAAGACAGAAATATTTCAAAATTATCGAGCATGATGATTTTGACAACAATAGTTTAAGCAGTAGTTCTATCAATTGCATCTATAAAGATCCAAGAGGAAATATCTGGATCGGTACTTATAATGCAGGCGTAAATTTTATAGACCCGGATAGAAGCAAGTTCACTCATTACAAACATAGTCTTACCGGCAATACACTTAGTAATAATAATGTACTAAGCATTTATGAAGATACGAAAGACGAATCTCTGGATTGGGACTGATGGCGGCGGATTAAATTTGTTCAATAGAAATACCGGAAAGTTTACTCAATTCAAACATGAGGATGGTAACAGAAAATCTCTCTGCGGAAACTTTGTTTTAAGCGTTGCGCAGGATAAAGATGAAAATATATGGGTAGGTACCTGGGGAGATGGAGTAACTGTTTTTAATCCGCAAAAAAAATACCTATAAGCAATATAAAAATGATCCGAAAGACACAAATAGTTTAATTGGAAACAATGGCTGGGTAATATTGAAAGACCATGAAAATAATATGTGGGTAGGCGTGCAGGGCAAGGGCTTGTGTCGTTATGATCCTCACAAAGATCGCTTCATAAGGTACACCCACGAGAATGTTAATTTGAGCAGCAATAATATATTATCACTCTTTGAAGACAGGGATGGAATGCTGTGGGTAGGAACAGATGGTGGCGGATTGAATCTGTTTGACTGGAAAAAAAATAAGGTGACGCAGTTCAAACAAAATGATCAGAAAAATAGCCTCAGTGATAACAGCACTAATTGCATTTTTGAAGACGAAACCGGCAATCTTTGGATTGGCACCAATGACGGGTTGAATTATTTTGATAGAAAAACAAACGTATTTACAGTTTATACCACTAAAGAAGGTCTTCCTAACGATGTGATCTTTGGCATACTCGAAGATTCAAAAAAGAATCTTTGGTTAAGTACCAACAAAGGGATTTCGCAATTCAATCCTGCAACAAAAAAATTCAAAAATTATGGAGTGGGCGATGGATTACAATCAGATGAATTTAAACAGTCCTATTGCAAAAGCCGGTCGGGCTTAATGTATTTTGGCGGCATCAATGGGTTCAATGAATTTAATCCCGATAATATAAAAGAAACTAATTTTGATCCGCCTCTTGTAATTACCGATTTTCGTATTGCCAATAAGAAAGCACCTATTACTATTACAGAAACGGATTCTTCTTCTGTAAATAAAAATATAACGGAAACGGGTGACAGTAACGCTTCCTTATAACAGCGCCGTTATATCTTTTGAATTTGCATCGTTGAATTATATTCCTGCAGAAAAAAAGAAATACGCGTATATGCTGGAAGGCTTTGATAAAGACTGGAACCAGGTTGGTACCAAGAGAACGGCAATGTACACTAACCTCGATCCGGGTGATTATGTATTTAAAGTTAAAGGGCTCAATAATGAAGGCGAATGGTCAGCACGCACTATAAGCATTCACTTACGATTACTCCTCCTTTCTGGCTCACATGGTGGTTCAAACTTTTGGTTGCTTTAATTGTGGTTGGGGGCTGCATATTATTTTACAGAATGCGGATGAGCACCATTAAGGCGCAGAAAAGAGCACTTGAAAAAAAGGTGGAAGAGCGTACAATGCAATTGATGCATTCTACAATGGAAGAACAAAAGGCAAGGCTCGAATCGGAAAAAGCCCGGCATGATGCTGAACTGGCCAACCAGGCAAAGAGCATTTTTCTTGCTACCATGAGCCATGAAATAAGAACTCCGATGAATGGTGTAATCGGAATGTCGTCACTTTTGGCTGAAACGCCACTAAACGATCAGCAACGTGAATACACAAATACCATTACTACTTGTGGTGAAAGCCTGCTGAATGTAATTAATGATATTTTGGATTTTTCTAAAATTGAATCCGGCAATATGGAACTTGAGCATGAGGATTTTGATTTGCGTGCCTGTATTGAAGATGTGCTGGATATTTTTAGTTCCCGGGCAGCCACATTGGGGCTTGATGTTGTATACCATATTGATCATGATGTTCCTTTACAGATTGTAGGAGACGATTTAAGGCTAAGACAAATTTTAACGAACCTGGTAAGTAATGCAATGAAATTTACTCATAAAGGTGAAGTATTTGTAGGTGTTCGTTTACTCACAACTGATGCGTCAGGAAATTTGACCTTGCAGTTTGAAGTAAGGGATACTGGCATCGGTATACCGGCAGATAAATTGCATCGCCTTTTTACCGCATTCTCCCAGGTCGATTCTTCTACTACCAGGAAATATGGTGGTACCGGACTTGGGCTTACCATTTCAGAAAAACTAGTAAAATTAATGGATGGGGAAATTCATGTGGAAAGCATGGCGGGCCAAGGTTCTACATTTTCATTTACAATAAAAACTACCGTAGGTACAAAGGTTCTTAATCCATATACTCAATATAATATGGCCGATCTGCAAAACAAAAAAATATTGGTGGTGGATGATAATATGACTAACCTTGCCATTTTCAAAAGCCAGCTCGAACTTTGGAAACTAATACCAATACTTGTTGATTCTGGCAAAGGTGCCTTGAACATTTATCTGGTGACAACCAAATTGAACTTGTGTTAACAGATATGCAAATGCCCAATATGAATGGACTTGAGCTGGCAAAAAATGTAAAAAAACAATATCCAACTATCCCTGTTATTGTGCTAAGTTCAATTGGTGGCGATTTAAGTAAAGAAACCGAATCTCTTTCATTCAATATTAAGCAAGCCTATAAGGCAACATGTATTAAGCCGTCATATTTTGGAAGCGCTTCAACCGCAGCATAATCCAAAAGTTGCCGCGGAAAATATTCAGCAAAAATTACCTGCAAATTTTGCCGAAAAACATCCGTTGGAAATTTTAGTTGCCGAAGATAACGTGGTAAATCAAAAAGTAATTTCGCACATCTTAAATAAGCTGGGTTATAAGCCAGTGCTCGTTGAAGATGGCGCAAAAGCAGTTGAGGCAGGCTCGCAATAAACCGTATGATATTATATTAATGGACATGCAAATGCCCGAAATGGATGGCATACAGGCTACCCGTGTTATCAGGGAAAACCTCGCAAACCAACCTATAATAATTGCATTAACTGCTAACACAATGGAAGGTGACCAGGAAGAATGTTTAAAAGCCGGTATGAATGATTATCTCGCCAAGCCCGTGAGGTTAGAAGAATTAACCAACAGGCTGGAAAAATGGTCGCTGAATAAAATGAAAAGTTTGCATACAGTAATCAGTTGATGATTATCAAACGTTAATAATTGTCGATTTTTAATGCACCCGATTTTCGTCTATGCTTTGGTCGTTAGCTTCATAGAGTTTTAATTTCGCCATTAAGCAAGTACCCGCAAACTTTAAATCCCGCTTTTAATAAAGTTGCTTTTGAAATCATATTGCTGATGTTACAGCGGGCTGCCGGAACTCTTCCCATTAGATGGGCTTCTTTTTTTAATAACTGTACCATATAGCTGCCAAATCCTTGCCGCGGTGGTTTTCATTTACTTCATAATACAGATCCGCGTATGGCAAGTTGTAATTCAACATTAAACCACCCGAGGCAACTGCTTCTTCATTTTGTTTTAAAATATACTCGCGTGCATCTCTGTGTGAATCGGCTTCTTTCGATTTTTTTTCGAGAATAACGCCATCAATGGTAAAGGTGGTTTGAAAATCGTCCTCAAAGAGTATGGCTTCGGCATGAATATTTTTGGCATGTTCAAATAAAAGAGATGCCAACAAAGCATCGTTACTCTGACATTCAATAAACGGAGCACCTGATATAATGTGCAGTTTTGAAAAAAAGCATTGGCCAATTTTCTATATGATTCAATTATAAAGAATTCAAAAATAGCATTCCTCTCTTCTCGTTTATCTTTCCCCAAATTGCTCCATAACCAACCTTTATATCATCAAGCATAAATAAATAAGTATCCGCCCAACCATACTTGTGACACTTGTCGTAAACAAACTGGAAATTGCTTTCGTCAAGAAATAAGATGCGCAGCGCCTCTATCTCTTGTAAATCAGTTTTAATAACTTTTATTTCCATAGTCATTTTTAAATTTTTCGCAATAAAAAAGTATTGACTTATTAATCTGTTGTGATCAAATTATTTTTCAAGCGTTTATTTTATGTTTATTTTACTCATTACTTTATAGTGTAAATGTATTAACAAAATTATCCGGTCTGAGACGCTCTCTTCCAATGTTGGCAATGCAACAAAACTATCTTCTACAATAAATTTCAATATTCTGCGTTGATAATCCGGAATCCCTTCAATTTTTTTGTTTTAAAGGATTTATGTTTCGAATTAAAATCTATACTTATGTTAGTTATCGCTCATCATCAAATCCAGGATACTGAAAAATTCTGGTCTATTACAAATAACATCGGGGAAAATTTGCCCTTTGGCTTTAAGCTTCATCGCGTGTATCCCTCCATGAATATGCAAATCGGTACCTGTCTTTGGGAAGCCCCATCCATAGGCGCTATTCACGATTTTATCGACGAAAACGTCGGCAGCTTTAGCAAGAATTTTTATTATGAAGTAAATCACCAGGCTGCAATCGGCCTTCCAAAATCAACCATGGAAGCTATTAACGATTAAGCGATCTTATTTTACTTCAACTTTTAGTAAACGCAGCCAGCCTACTCAAACTACAGTTAAGCCTTAACGTTAGTATCAGGCACTTCCCTGGCCTAAGTCTGCACCTTGCACCTCATACACTAATATTATTACCGGTATGTCAACCTTTTCTTTTGAACCGAAGTAGTAGCAGCAAAACGTAGTTTATAAATCCGGCAATACCAGGATTTGCAACGGTTACGGGCACACGGAGATATATTTTACTGAATTTGTAATGTGTGCCCGGTTTTCAGCAACGCTAATGCCCTGCCCCTGGACATCTGTAAAATCATCGTTTGGCAATTATTCAGATTTTACAAACAACCCCTCAATTTTCATTTTTCTGCAAAAAAAAATTTGCGTAGTTAAATAACTACACATATATTTGTAGCCAAATAGCTACACAATGAACTTAAGACGGGATGTATTTCAAGCCATAGCAGATCCAACAAGAAGAGCGATACTCTTGTTGGTTGCTTCGCAATCGCTCACAGCGGGTGCGATAGCCTCCAACTTCGATACAGCCAGGCCGACTATTTCTAAACACTTACAGATACTCACCGAGTGTGAATTGCTGAAGCACGAGCAGAATGGCAGAGAAATTTATTATCATATCAATGCAAAAAACATGAAAGAGATAGCTGACTTTATTGAACCATTCCGCAAAATGTGGGATGATAGGTTTAATAAATTAGAAACTGTAATGAAAAAATATAAAATCAAAAAATAGCAGATTCATCAAATATTGTGGAGCAGAAACCACGGCAAAAACGGGAGTCACCGAAAATCCAAAAGAGTAGGACTATAAAATAAAACTATATGAATAAGGGCATCAAGACTGTTCTTTATCCTGTGAAAGACATAAAGCAGTCAACAACATTATTTCGCAAATTTTTGGGGGTTGAGCCCTATGCTGAGCAGCCTTATTATGTTGGATTTAAAGTTGATGACCAGGATATCGGCTTAGTCCCTGGTAATCCGGAAGGAGGCGTGGCAGCATTTTATCATGTTGACGACATTAAAAATAGTTTACAAGTTCTTGTAGATGGCGGTGCGACAATCATCCAGAACATAAAAAATGTTGGAGGAGAAAGATTAATTGCAAGTGTAAAAGATAAGGACAGTAACATCATCGGACTTGTTCAAAACTAATTACGGCAAAAAAATTGATGCAATAACAATATGGAACAGAAAACAAAAATCAATGCCGAAGACGGCAAACAGGATTTAATAATTACAAGGGAATTTGATTTGCCATTGGAATTATTGTTTAAAGCGTATGAAGAGCCGGACCTTGTTGAACAATGGATGTCTAATGAATATTCAACAACTAAATTGCTGAAACTGGAAAGTAAAAAACAAGGTGCTGGCAACTGGAAACAACAGATCCGCAGGGAAAAGTTGTATTTCGTGCCAATGGTGTAATACATGAGTTTGTACCGAACCGGAAGATCACACGCACATTTGAAATGGAGAATACACCCTTTGGCGTTCAGCTTGAAATATATGAATTTGAAAAACTCACTGATGACACCAGTAAACTTAGCATGCATGTAATTTATGAATCAGGTACGCAAAGAGACCAGGTGCTGAAGTTGCCATTTGCACAAGGTATAAACCTTGCGCATAACAGGTTACAAGACATTTTAAGCAAACGAAATTTCCATCACGCGGGTTAAATTAAAAGACCATGACAAATACAAATCAGCCTGCTGGCAAGACAGGTAAAATTATTTATTGGATTGCTACGCTCTGGCTTGCGTTGGGAATGGTAGCAACCGGAACAGGGCAATTAATCAAAATGAAAGCGGGGCAAGGGGGAGTTGACATGATTACACATTTGGGCTATCCCGTTTATTTTCTAACGATACTTGGTGGTTGGAAAATCCTGGGAGTTGTTGCAGTGCTTATTCCGAAATTTCCTTTACTAAAAGAATGGGCTTACGCCGGTTTTTTCTTCATCATGTCCGGAGCGATATTATCGCATTTAGCAGTGGGAGATTCCATTAACGAGTTATGGCCTTCGTTTTTGCTTTTGGTTTTAGCTGTAGTATCATGGTGTTTCAGACCTGCAAGCAGAAAAATTATTGTGTAGCCGACAGGCAGGATTTTTGCTTATTTTAAGTGATGAACGCAACAAATCCAAAACTCGATTGGTTTTTTGATAAAGAAACAAAGTGGCAAAAAGAATTTGAGAAACTAAGAACGATCATCCTTGATTGTGGTCTTGATGAAGAATTAAAATGGGGCCAGGCCTGCTACACCTTCGAGGGAAGAAACATTGTTTTAATACATGGATTTAAAGAGTATTGTGCGCTGCTGTTTTTCAAAGGCGCTTTGTTAAAGGATCCTAACGGCATCCTGATTCAGCAAACTGAGAATGTGCAGTCAGGTCGACAGATCCGATTTACTAACGTAAAGGAAATAGCGAAGATGGAACGCATGTTGAAGACTTACATCTATGAAGCTATTGAGGTAGAACGAGCCGGTCTGAAGGTGAAACTTAAGAAGACCTCAGAATTCAAAGTTCCTGATGAATTTCAAAATAAATTAAATAAAAGCAAGTCGCTGAAAACTGCATTCAATGCATTATCACCAGGGCGGCAGAGAGGTTACCTATTTTATTTTTCTCAACCTAAACTATCCAAAACCCGGGTATCAAGGATTGAAAAATATATACCGCAAATTCTCAATGGAAAAGGATTAAATGATTAGTATATGCGATGAGAAAACAATATTATTTTCGTCCTTCAAAAAACGGATTTTATGCCTGGGATGTAGATAGACTAGTGGAACTTTCGCGAAGGTCTTCCCGTTACTGATGTTACACTTAGCGATATACAAGAACTTAATGAGCGATTAGACGAAAATGGAAAGTCACCCACGTTTCGATCAATTGCGGAACATATGAAGTTGGTACAGGAGACAGACTTAAAATATCCAATTATTTTGTCCAACACCGGGCGGGTTATGGATGGTATGCACAGAGTAATAAAAGCTATTCTGCTTGGTCAAGAGACAATCAAAGCTGTTCAATTTAAAGAAGATGTAGAACCTGATCATGTTGATGTGCAAGCAGATGATCTGCCTTATGTTTAGACCGGAATGCCAGGTTATTAATTTTATTTTAATCAAACTTTAAGGTAAGGTTATCCGAACTTTATTTGGAACTCAGATAACACTCATCAAAAATTTAAAATGAAAAAGACAAAAAACATATCAGAAAACAAGTTGTCAGCAGAACAAGTTGACGAAATTCTCAAAACATTAAGACCCGTTTTGAAAAAACTTGAACCGTCATAAAGGTCTTGAATGGACGAAAGTGCAGGCAAAGTTGGAGGTCAACACCCGAAAAATTATGGTCGCTCAATGAAATGGAAAGAACGGGCGGTGAGCCTGATGTTGTTGGCTTTGATAAAAAGACGGGCGAATATATTTTTTATGATTGCTCTGCGGAAAGCCCCAATGGCCGCAGAAGTTTTTGTTACGATCGTGAGGCGCTGAATGCAAGGAAACAATTTAAACCAAAAGATAGCGCTGTTGATATGGCTGCTGCTATGGGCATTGAGCTATTAACTGAAGAACAATACCGGGAATTGCAGAAACTAGGAATCCTGCCTCGCCGGGAGGCGGTTCGATACTAAAACTTCTAGCTGGATACTAACGCCTCCCGATATTAGAAAACTTGGCGGTGCCATTTTTTGTGATCGTCGCTACAACACTGTCTTTGTTTATCACAACGGTGCGGAATCTTATTATGCTGCCAGGGGTTTCCGCGGCTCGCTAAGAGTATAAATTTTGCATAGGGAGGTAAGAGGGATCTTCCCTCTTGCCGTTCAATACTCACAAGAACGTCCCGCTCGACCCTTTGCCGTGCAACGAACCTGGATACATAATTTTGTTCGGAACAAAGGCTATAAATCGCAACAAAGGAATAGTACTGAAGTCCCGAATCCCTATGAAGGATATTAAAATTACGACTATACCTAAACGTTAGTACTGGTACCGCCTCCACATGTCGACCAAAAAATGTTTTAGATTTGGAAACGAAACATAAACCGTGGCAAATCGGTAAAGATTAACTAAATGAGCCTTTCAAAAAATAACCATCGGGTAATTAAAAATCTGCACCTGGTCATTTCTGTTATTATAATAATACCTGTTGCTTTGGGCTATGGTCTTTATCCAAAAATAGTTCTACTTAAGTTCTTCGACATTCAGGTAGAGAATAACGACCTGGCAAATATTTTCAGGGCGATGATGGGGCTGTACCTTGGAATGACAGCTATTTGGACATTGGGTATATTCAAATCAAAATTTTGGCTCACAGCAACAATAACCAATATTGCATTCATGGGAAGCCTGGTATTGGGAAGAATATTAAGTTTGATGCTGGATGGATTTCCATCGAGCCCCTTTATTACCGGACTTCTTGTGGAAATGATACTCACCATCTGGGGATTGATAAACCTGGAGAAATACAAACGTCGACATCAATAAACTTAACACAGGCATTATGGAAAATTGAATTAAGAACAGATATTAAATTATACATTTAGTATTTCAAAAAATAAACTTAACGATTATGTCAAAAAACAATTACAACAAATTTGTGGCTGAGTTTTTAGGTACCATGGTGTTGGTACTTATGGGTTGCGGAAGTGCGGTTATTGCCGGCAGCAATGGTACAACCGGTGTCGGCCTTTTAGGAATAGCATTTGCATTTGGTTTATCGGTGATTGCCATGGCGTATGCTATTGGGCATATTTCCGGCTGCCATATAAATCCGGCAATTACTATAGGAATGGTAGTGGCGGGAAGAATGAAAGCATCCGAAAGTATTGGTTATATTATTTCTCAGGTTTTAGGCGGTATTGCCGGCGCAGGCATTTTATTACTTATTGCCCAAGGTAAACCAGGCTTTGATTTGGCAACAACAGGATTAGGGCAAGATGGTTACGGCATTGCTTCACCGCAAAACTATTCGATGATGTCTGGTTTTATTGCAGAGGTAGTTTTCACAGCCATATTTTTATTGGTGATTTTCGGATCCACCTCCACAAAAAATATTCATGGGGGCTTTGCTGGTTTAGCAATTGGATTAAGTTTGGTATTAATTCATATTGTGGGCATTCCTGTAACAGGCGTATCCGTTAATCCTGCTCGCAGCATTGGCCCGGCAATTTTTGTTGGCGGAACAGCAATCACCCAATTATGGTTATTTGTTATTGCACCTGTATTAGGTAGCATAATTGCCGCGATCATCTGGCGATACTTTGTTGAGACAACAAAAGATTTAACGGCGTGAACTGCTTGTCGTCGATCATCGTTTTAAAAGACACGATTATATATAAACATAATTGCTTACGAAATTCCGCATGCCGAATTGCATGAACGCGATAAAAGATTTGAATTCTGGCAACTCGTTTAAAGAAGCCCTTGATAAATGATCTTACGCTTTTATTACACAAGTATTTCATCTATTCAATAACTTTATTTGCTCCGCTGATGGCGATAAATCAACATAGGCCGGAACAGAACTTATGTCCAATAAAATATCCTATAGACGCATTGATGTCCTTCAATCCTGGTCGGGGATAGCCATTACTTTTACGGTTACAATTTGCCTGGTAAGGATATTCGAATACATCGCCGTAGCATCTAAATTTTTTATTGCGAATGCATATAAATACGAATTAGCCGGTTTATTATATGATGTATGGGCTTGCCTTAGTTTATAGTTGCGTAATGCTCATTCCATTCATTGCTTTTATCCTTAATAAATAAGCGTGTAGCACGTTTTGTTTTTCATTTTGTAAATGCGTTATTTATAATAATGTACCTGGCTTTGCTGGTTGTTTTTTCTGAACGGACACGGCCATTTGATCACGAATTTTTTACAAGGAATGCCGCTGATTCATGGACTACCACTAAACAAATGCTCGCGGGGGGATTCAAGCTATACATTCCCTTTCATTATTTATATCGCTATTATATTTTGTACTGTATTACCAGGTATTTAAAAGAATGGTTATAAAGAAGTCCCTGTCGGTTTCTTTAATTTGTCTTTGCCTGCTTTCAGTTTTCTTTATTCGGTTTGCGATGCCCACACAAAGTAATTTCGCAAAAGCCGGAGGCTATTACCTCGAATGCAATAAGTTTAGTTTCTGGATAAAAGATAGCTACAACTATTTCAAAACAAAAGATAACAATACCGTTAGTAAGTTGAACAATAAACAACTTGAAAGCGAAATAGACTTTTATCAAAAAGAACATCCTTTTGAATTTACAAGCACCGAGTATCCCCTGTTGCACTTAAACAATAGCAAAGACGTATTGGGCAGTTTTTTCAATCTTAATAAAACGCCACCTAACATTGTAATCCTTGTGGTGGAAGGACTATCGCGTGACTTCAGCGGAGACAAAGCTTACGCTACCAGCTTCACTCCTTTTTTGGATTCGTTATCAACCAAAAGTCTTGTGTGGGATAATTTTTTGAGCACAGCGCCAGGGACGTTTGCCGCGCATCCTGCTATCTCGGGTTCACTCCCATATGGCAGGCGTGGCTTCTCATTAATGAGTGTAATGCCTAATCATTTATCACTGATTAAAATACTTCGTCTAAATGGCTATCGCACTAATTTCATGATTGGCTTTAACCCCGACTTTGATAATATGGGCGGTTATATCCGCCTGCAGGGAACTGATTTTATTTTATCGCACTTCGGTCCAAAATATAAAGAAATGGGAGTTGGTTCAGGAGGCTGGTCTATGGGTTATCCCGACGATGCTTTATTCAGCCGGAGCTTTGAAGTAATGGACTCTGTGCCTAAAACACCCTACTTAAATATTTATCATACAGCTACATCTCACGAACCTTATTTGTTTGCACAAAAGCCGGAGTATGAAAAGATGTTTGATGAGAAGATGAAAAAAATTGTTGTATCGAAGAGATATAAGAAGAACACTAAAAGCTACTAAAACTGTACTCGTAACTTTTATGTTTGCAGATGATTGTATAAAAAAATTCTTTGCTGATTATGCAAAGCGGCCTGAATATTCCAACACCATCTTTTTTATTACAGGCGATCATCACATTGGTTCCTTCCCCTCAACCGGTAATATTGACGATTATCATGTGCCATTAATTATTTATTCGCCAATGCTGAAAGCAGCAAAGAAATTTTATTCGGTTAATTCACATAACAATCTTGCACCTACTATTACTGCTCTTGTTTTAAATAATTATAAAATGCCCTACAACCCAAAAGAGGTGAATTGGCTGGGAGATGTTTTGGATACATGTGCATCATTCAGGAATGTACAATCTATGCCCTTTATGGCGTGGAGCCGCGAGATCAATGATTATATTTATAAAGATTACATGCTTTCTGAAGGAGAGCTTTACAAGCTAACACCTGAATTACTAATGGACGAGACTGAAAACGATTCTATAAAAAAACATATCACCCGATTGCTGGAAAATTTTAAGATCATCAACTCCTACGTATGTGACAGCAATAAGATTTATCCACCTGAGCCAAACCTTTTGCCCGGAAAGAAAGAATTGCTTTTCTCTTTTAACGACTCTGTTCCAAAAACTATTTTTACAAAAAAACAGGATACGAGTTTGATGCCTGACTTTGTTATTCCAAGGCAATATAAATACCTGTACGTCGAAACATCTGCTGATGTATTTCTTGCAAACACCGGGCATAGAAAATCAACCTGATTTTCGTTTAGCCCTTGTCGATAGAAATGGCGTGAATAAAAAGTATCTTTATTGGAGTAAGCGGGATATTGTCTTAATGACTAAAAATGATTACCAGCCTAAGAACTGGAACCATGTTTCTACGAACGATATGTTTACACTTGATGATTACAGAAATTACAAGAATGTAGTTTTTAATCTCGCACTATTCAATGTACGAACGCCGATCAATTTAAAAATGAAAGAATTGAAAGTTAATATTTATGGGGTAAGGTAAAATAAGGTTGTTGGTTATGATGATATAAATTAGTAGGCTGGTTAAAATCTTAAATGATACCAGATGATTTTGGATCTTCACCAAACAATTGCATTCTTTCTGAATATTCTAATTATTGGCCTAATGATATATTTGTGAATCAACCGAATTCAGATAGGCCACTATTTATCCGCGTTTTGGAATTTTAATGCAGCATTCGCCCGAACATGATGTTGTAAAAAATACCAAAGCAATTATTCAAACATTAAAAAGAACCGCAACTAAGTCCGGAAGGGAAGCACACAAGTAATCCCATTCGTAATCTGTTAAACATCCTCGTAATTATATCTTGCCACTCACCCATCTGAAATTTATTAATTCATTAATAATTGTAATTTGGTGAATCATCATTCAAAAAATTGTTCAATGAGAAAACTAATTTGGTTAAGTCTGATACTGATTTTTATAAAATCAAATGCACAAACAACCGATACTACCAGGGAAGAAGACTGGCAAAAAATATACCGTGCCAGTGCCACCAAAATCAATGACCTGGTACATACCAAACTCGATGTAAAGTTTGATTACGCCAAAGCATGGATGTATGGCAAAGCATGGATCACACTGCATCCTCATTTCTATCCCACAGATTCTTTGAACCTTGATGCAAAGGCGATGAACATTAATGAAGTATCCCTGGTGACGGGAGGCAAAACTATTCCACTTAAATATACTTACGACAGCATGAACCTGCGCATTACACTGAATAAAGTATATAAGGCCAATGAAAACTATACCGTCTATATTGACTATGTTTCAAAGCCCAATGATCACGAATGGCCAAGCCGTGGCGATAAGGGCTTGTATTTTATTAACCCTGATGGGAAGGAAAAAAATAAGCCTACTCAAATATGGACTTTCGGCGAACCGGAACATAATTCTTCCTGGTATCCCACCATCGATAAACCCAATCAGAAAACAAGCGATGAAATTATATTGACTGTTCCCAAAAAATATGTTACCCTCTCCAATGGATTAATGATAAATCAAAAGACTAACGGCAATGGTACACGCACTGACACATGGAAAATGGATTTGCCATTTGCACCCTATTTACTTTTTTTCGCAGTCGGCGAATATTCCGTTATAAAAGACAGTTACAAAGGCAAAGAAGTAAGTTATTATGTGGAGAAAGAGTATGCACCTGTTGCAAGAAAAATATTCGGGCTTACGCCTGAAATGATTGCTTTTTTTTCCAGGATCACAGGCGTTGATTATCCGTGGCCGAAGTACGCACAAATTACCGGTAGAGATTTTGTCGCAGGTGCCCAGGAAAATGTTTCAGCCACTTTACACGCCGAGGCGGCTCAACAGGATGCAAGGGAGCTTACCGATGGAAATATATGGGAAGATATTATTGCACACGAATTATTTCATCATTGGTTTGGCGACTATGTTACCTGCGAAAGCTGGGCCAACATTACTTTAAATGAATCTTTCGCCGACTATAGCGAAACGTTATGGTATGAACACAAATATGGAAAAGATGAAGGTGACGCATGGAATAACCGCTCTATGCGAAGATATTTAAGCAGTCCCGCTGATACCATAAAAGACCTGGTACGTTTTCATTATGACGATCCGCAGGATGTGTTCGATAATATAAGCTACCCCAAGGGTGGCCGTATTTTAAACATGCTTCGCAACTATGTTGGCGACAGTGCCTTTTTTAAATCATTGAATGTATACCTAACCCGCAATAAATTTAAATCGGCCGAGGCGCAAAACCTTCGGCTTGCCTTTGAAGAAATTACCGGCGAAGATTTAAACTGGTTCTTTAATGAATGGTATTACGGTAACGGGCACCCGAAACTGGATATTAATTACGACTACGATGCAACAGGTAAAACAGTTAAAGTTTTTATTAATCAAATTCAGTCGGGGAATCCCTTTAAACTTCCGTTTGCCATTGACGTGTACGAAGGCGGCGCTAAAAAAAGATACAATGTTTGGATGAGCGATGTTTCAGATACGTTTTCTTTTGCCGTTAATTCCAAGCCAGATCTTATTAATGTGGACGGTGATAAAATGTTATTATGCGAAAAAAATGATCATAAGACATTAAAAGAATTTATTTATCAATACAATTATGCCGGCACATACGTTGACAGGCGGGAAGCTATTGAGTTTGCCGCAAAAGATGAAACGGATCCCACAGCATTGGCCTTTATTGAAAAGGCGCTCGGGGATAAATCATGGCGCATCAGGTCTGCAATACTCGACGCATTGGACATCGACAATGATACTGTGAAAACTTCTGTAGAAAGTTATCTTGTAAACATTGCAAAAAACGATTCGCGAAAAACCGTAAAAGCACAGGCTATTGAATTGCTGAGCAAGTATAAAAACATTGCATATAAGCCTTTGTTTATAAAAGCTGCAACCGATTCATCTTACACAGTTGCCGGATACGCATTAGAAGCTTTGGCTGCCATTGACGATGCTGCTGCCGAAACACAAGCGAAGAAATTAATGACCCAGCCCTATAAAGGTGTTTTGCGCGACGCATTATTTGGATACACTGACGAAAATAAATTTGATTCCCTGGCTGCTGTTTTTGACGCTATGCCTTTGGGAGGTGCCAAAGTTAGTATGATGCCGGCTTTTGCCAATTTCCTGGGAAGGGTAAGTAATACTAACAACTTTGAAAAAGGCGTTGATATAATCATTGACTTCCGCGAACAAATACCACAACAATTTCGTGCGCAGGCTGATGTATTCTTTAATAACGAATTAAAAAAATTGCAGGAGAAAAAGCTGGCTAAGGGTCTAACAGAACAGGCGGACTATGTAAAATCGAAATTACCTGAAGATAAACCGGAGCACTAAACGAAATATAATTATTTTGCCGCGAAATAGTCAGCATGAAAAAGAGTATTCTCCTTTTGATACAAGTAATTTTTGTGAGCCAGTTATTATATGCGCAGCAAGAAAAAGATAAATTCATTTGAAGATTTACCCGCAAATACTTATTTAACAGCTTTGCTGAAAAGTGGTAATAAAGAGAAAATAGATGCATGGATGCAAAAAACCGCCGCTGTTGAATTGAAGCATTGCGACAGCCTTTTAAATCATTACAATGTTACTGATATCAATGCTCAGGTGTTCTTAATACGAATGAGCGCCATGTGTGAATTTATTACAGGCGACTGGAAAAACTTGCAACATGCTGATACTGTCTTCAGCAGCATACCTGATGCGTATCCACCTTATAAAAAAGCCGGCATTACTGAATTGTCCGCATATGCAAAAGCAAAGCTGGAGTCTTCCGGAGATCTCAATCAAAACTATGTGCACTTTTTTACTGAGAATATGAAAACATTAACTGACGATGAAAAAATTTACTTCATCGGCAGCAGTATAAAATTATTTAATGGAGCAAATGAGGTATTTGAAAGTGAATTAAAAAGAGTGACTGCCGCTGCATTGGTTGCTGATACATCCATGGGCCGGTTTTTCCGCGGTTATGTTTACAGGCAAATCGATCCCGCCGTAGGTGAGCAGCTATTAGCTTATTTAAATAAATCCATACTTGACAAATTTACAAAAGCTGATACCTTACGGGGAAGCATAACCGCTGAAAGGGCCTGGTGGAATATTTTACATTATGCCATAACTGTTAAGCCCGATTTTGATTCTAAAACAATTAGCGGCAGCAATGAAATTAAATACCGGGTAACCAGCGACAGCATGACGCCTTTCATGCAAATTGATTTGCAGGAGCCCTTGATAATTGACAGCATACTGTATAATGATTTCCGAAAATTAACTTTCACCAAAGATGGGAATGTATGGCATGTTGCTGTGCCAAACCAAAAGAAATCATCTGTTGGTTCGGTATTGATTTATTATCACGGTAAGCCGCGGGAAGCAGTTAACCCGCCATGGGACGGTGGATGGGTATGGACCAGGGACAGTCTCGGCAATCCCTGGATGAGCGTTGCCTGCCAGGGTTTGGGCGCAAGTGTTTGGTATCCCTGCAAAGACATTCAAAGCGATGAACCGGATAGCGGCGCTTCATTGACAATGATCGTTCCGGACGACATTAGCTGGCGTTGCTAACGGAAGGCTATACTCGAAAAATAATAACAATGACGGAACCGCAACTTATAGCTGGAAAGTGGTGAACCCGATTAACAATTACGACATCATTCCTTACATCGGTAAATATGTAAACATTAGTGAAGTATATGATGGAGAAAAAGGAAAGCTCGACGTGAACTATTGGGTGTTGAATTATAATCTTGACAGAGCTAAAGAACACATGGTTCCGGAAGTACACAGGATGCTCAAGTCGCATGAATACTGGATGGGGCCTTATCCGTTTTATGAAGATGGTTACAAAATAGTGGATGCTCCTTATTTGGGAATGGAACACCAAAGTGCTATTGCTTACGGCAATAAATATATGAATGGATACCTGGGGCAGGATTTGTCCGGCACCGGATGGGGACTTAAATGGGATTATATAATTGTACATGAAAGCGGACACGAATGGTTTGGCAATAATATTACTTCCAACGATATTGCCGATATGTGGGTACACGAAGGCTTTACATGCTATAGCGAAACATTATTTACCGAATATTATTATGGTAAGGAAGCGGGCAACGATTATACTGTCGGAAGCAGGCAAGGGATACAAAACATTTTTCCTGTAATTGGGTATTACGATGTAAATGATGATATAAGCATCAGGAACGGTGACATGTATAGCAAAGGTTCCAACTTGTTGCAAACGATCAGGCACAGTATGCATAATGATTCTTTGTTCAGAGAAATTTTGCGTGGATTGAATAAAACTTTTTACCACCAAACCGTTACTTCTCTGCAGGTAGAAAAATATATGAGCGACCATGCCCACTTTAATTACGGCAAAGTATTCGACCAATATTTAAGAAATCCGCAAATACCACAACTGGAAATATATATCACGCCCAATGGTAAAACAGTTTCTTTCCGTTATGCCAATTGCATTAAAGGCTTCAACCTGCCTTTGTTTTTAACAAACGGTAATAATAATTTGAAAGTATTTCCTGGTACAGATTGGCAAACCGTTGATATTACTGAAGATCAGGCTGAATTTTTTAATGCGTAAGGAAATTGAGAAGATGTATTATATCGGCGTAAAAAGAGTGAGTAAGATGAATTAGAAATTAATTTGTTAAGGCCAAACTCCATCAGAACCATTTTAAGATACAGGTAAGAAATAATTTCGATTACCCTTTCCTGTTACCTTCTAAAAAATTACTTCGCAAAACATGGCAGCGTATCTTAGCACAATACAACTTTTATAAAAATGATCGGGTGGTAGTTTCTAAATTTAATGGGGGTAAAATTTCAATTGAAGCAATAAATATCGTTGTAATTTTTACGGTTCGGTTATCTATTAATCAAAAAATATTGCTCCTGTGATTTTTAAGATTATATAAGTAACTTAATGCTATGAAAATACATCTGTATACATTGGTTATCTTCTTATGCATCTGTATTCCCTTTTCAGGTATCTTTTCCCAGGATAAAAACGCCGATTCATTAAATACTGTACTTAAAAATTCAAAAGAAGATACTGTACTGATCAATACCAATCTTCAGCTCGCCAATTTATATATAGACGATGAAACAGGTAAAGCAATGGTGTATGCACGCAACGCTTTGGCAATTGCTGAAAAAATAAAAAATGAACCATTAACGGCAAGGTCTCACCACATATTAGGTGTTTGTTATGATTATGCGGGTAACCTCGATTCCTGCTTATCTAACCTTAGCAAGGCGGCAGCTATTTATGAAACATTATACAATGAAGAAAAACTGTCGAATGTTATAAATGATAAAGCAAACGCCTATTATGTTCGTGGCAATTATGAGCTTGCATTGCGCAATGATTTTACCGCGTTGGACGCTTAGAAGAAAATCCGGCAATAAAAGCTATATAGCCAAATCGCTTAATAACATCGGTATACTTTATCGCTCTAAAAAAGATTACCCAAATGCCATAAATTATTACAGGCAATCTCTCGCAATAAAAGAAGAATTGCATGATGAACAGGGCATCCTGAATACCTTAATCAACATAAGCAGTGCTTACAACGCCGCCGATAAATTTGACAGCACTTATTATTATGCTTATAAGGCTATGCAGCTTGCCGAAAAAATTCATGCTGAAAAAGACATTTATGGTTCACAATCAAATATGGCGATTGCATTATTTGGGTTGAACAAAGTTGCCGCTGCAGAGCAAACATTTTACGAGGTAGAAAAAAACGCCCTTGCTCATAATGATAAAGACGTATTGACGACAACATATGAGGGGTTGGGCGATATTTTTTTGAACAGGAAAAATTATAGTAAGGCACAGAATTATTTTCTAAAAGCCCTGCAGTTGTCGAAACTTAACCAGCGCAAAGAGCGGATGGAAGTGTTTTACCGCAAGCTATCAAAAACGAGCCAGCAACTTAAAAATTATAATCTCGCATTTGCATACATTGATTCATCGGCAAAGCTGAGTCATGATTTACTGAACGAAGAAAACCTGCGCCAGCTAAACGAAATGGCGGCTGTGCATCAAACTGCGGAAAAAGAAAAACAAATTGAAAATCTAAACGTCCAAAACGCACTTACTAAAGCTGAATCATCGCATAGAAAAACAGAAAGGAATTATTTTATAATCGCCTCTGTTTTGTTTATGATAGTAGCAGTGTTTGCTTACATGGCATTCACATCTAACAAAAAGAAAAAAGAACAAATTACTTTACAAAAACAAGCCATTGAAAAATCATTACAGGAAAAAGAAGTGTTGCTTCGCGAAATTCATCATCGTGTAAAAAACAACCTGCAGGTAGTTTCGAGCCTGTTGAGTTTACAATCAAATTATATTACTGATGAACAGGCGCTGCAAGCGGTAAGGGAAAGCCGCAACAGGGTTCAGTCGATGTCGCTCATTCATCAAAATCTTTACCAGGAACATGATTTAACGGGAATAGAAATACGCGATTATATTGGAAAATTGTGCGATAATCTTTTCCACTCTTACAACATTCAATCCGAAAAAATAAAACTGATTAAAGAATTACAACCACTCAACCTTGATGTTGATATTGTAGTTCCGCTCGGATTAATATTAAATGAACTGATCAGCAACAGCCTTAAATATGCATTTGCAGATGGCAGGGAAGGCGCTATAAAAATTATTTTAAAAGAAGAAAATGCAATGCTGAAATTAGGTGTGCATGACAATGGCATTGGCACAAACATTAAAGACGGATTAAAAAAAGAATATGCTTTCGGCTATAAAATGATCAATGCTTTTTTACAAAAGCTGAAAGGAGAAATGAAAATTTATTCGGAGGGGGGAACAAAAATAGATATCGAAATAAAAAATTATAAAAACATTCTGGCATGAGAGAGCGAAGTATTTTAATTGTAGAAGATGAGCCGTTGATAGCAGAAGACATCGCCGATGTATTAAGACGAAACGATTTTGCCGTTTCTGCAATTGTTTACTCAAAGGAAGATGCGTTACATGAACTAAAACATAACACACCTGACGTAGCCATTCTTGATATAAACCTTAGTGGTAAAATGGAAGGAATCGATATTGCAGAAACCATCGCCAACGAGTATGATATGCCTTTTATTTTTCTCACTTCCTATTCAGATAAAGGAACGCTGACAACCGCAAAGTTTACAGAACCGGCAGGCTATATTGTGAAGCCGTTTACCGAAGCAGGATTATATAGCGCTCTTGAAATTGCCTTATTCAACCATGCGCAAAAACGTAAACACAACTTTCCCGAATTAAAACTCACAACCATCAACAAGTCTTTAAAGGTTCCCATAAGCGAAAGAGAATTTCAATTACTGCAATTAATCTACAATGGAAATTCCAACAAGAAAATTGCTGCCGAGACTTTTTATTTCGCTAAACACCGTGAAGAAACACATCAATAATCTTTACCTGAAATTAGGCGCTACTTCTCATTCTTCGGCAATTGTGCGAATAAGAGAATTAATGTGCAAATAATTCGAACTCAAAATAATTATCCTTTTAAAATCTCCAGACAGCTAATGCCGGCCGCTGTCATTACGTTGATTATGGTATAGATGTTTTTGCAGCCACGCGACCTGCAACGAAATGGTAATTATGATGCATTAACTATCCGGTTAAAAAATAGGCAAAACATTCACTACTTTAGATAATAAAAGAAAAACAGTGTACCGGCGTTTTACACAGTGCAGAATTAATATTGCTGTATTTTGCGTGTAGCCGTTACAGTGATGAACCTCTAACATCAAACAAAAACACATAAAATTTCAATCATGAAAAATATTATCTTATTCCTTTTCCTGAATGTAACAGGTGTATTTTTTTTATATGGCCAGCAGAACATGCCGGATATTCACCAGCGAAAAGCTATTGGTTCCTTAATTGACAAATACTCGATGGCCCGTGAAAAAAGTGATACATCACTGTTGAAAACAATTTTGACCAGCGATGTAGATCAACTGGTCTCCACTGGTGAATGGCGCAATGGCATCGCAGCTGCTGTAAAGGGAATGCTTAAAAGTTCGGGCAGCCGACCGGGCACAAGGACACTTCGTATAGAAAATATTCGAATGTTAAATCCATCATGTGCCATTGTTGATTGCAGATACGAAATTCAAAATACAGATGGCACCACGCGAAAAATGTGGAGTACTTTTATAGTTGTTGCCGAAAAGAAAATCTGGAAAATCAGCGCTATCCGGAATATGTTGCCCGCCAGCTAAAGAGCTATTGCTTCGATTTTCGAATGACCATTCCTTAAACTCATGATATCACTGATATATTTATCTTCCCTGTTTTACATCTGCGCTTTGGAATTAGTAAAAAAAAGTTTACTTACTGTGATATTTTTCACAATGCTGCGAATAATATAGTAAAGCAATAAATAGAGTGAATGACCTCAACAAATAAACAGGATATTTTTCTTTCGGTAATAGAAGACCATAAAGGCATCATTTATAAGATTGCCAATACTTATTGCAAGGTTCGTGATGACAGGAAAGACCTCGTGCAGGAAATTATTTTGCAGTTATGGAAATCTTTTGATAATTATAATGACCACTTTAAATATTCCACATGGATATACAGAATTGCATTGAATGTTGCTATTTCATTTTACCGGAAAGAAAATCGTATGCGGCAAATATCAAGCCCGTTATCAGAAGGCATCCTGCATTTGGCTTACACAAATGATGCAGGCGCAAAAGAAGAAGCAATCGGCTTTTTGCAGCAATTTATTTATGAATTGAAAGAATTGGATAAGGCATTAATGCTTTTATATCTGGAAGAAAAAAGCCATAAAGAAATTGCAGAAATTATTGGCATCACCGAAACAAATGTTGCAACAAAAGTTGGCAGAATAAAAGCAATTTTAAAACAAAAATTTTCACAGGTAACAACATAAATTATGGAAGAAACAAATTTTGTTCTTTTATGGAAAGAACAGTATGAAAAGATTGATCAGTCACTTGCAATAAACAAACGTATCTTAAAAGAAACGATTAGCCAAAAAGCCAGGTCTGCACTGCGATCATTGATCAGGATAAAAGCAACAGGAATTATAGCCGCCGTTATTTGGCTGGTGTTATTGGGCGCAGCTTTATCCTTTGCCATTCTACATTATTCATCTGCTGCAAACTATTTTATCGTATCAATTGCAGCAATATTTTTAATCAATGTAAAAGCGTTGTACGATTATATTAAACATTTGGCCTGGGTAAATAATATTAATTATGATGGAAGCATTACTGAAATACAGAAAAAATTAGTGAGGTTGCAATTATCCATCTTTCAGCATGTGCGTATAATGTTTTTACAATTACCTTTTTGGACAACATTTACTTTGAGTAATAAATGGTTTCCGCAAAGTGTAAGTTGGATGTATATTATTTTTCAAATTTTATTTACGGCTTCATTTACTTATCTCGCACTCTGGCTGTACAAAAATATAACGCTGGCAAATGCAAATAAAAAGTGGGTAAAGTTTTTAATTAAAGGCGCCGGCGGAAAGTCAGTTACGAAGGCATTAGAATTTTACAAAGAGATTGAAGAATTCGACGAGATAAAGTAACTAACGGTGGTAATACACGACAACTGACATGCATCATGAAGTTTTAATTATTTATCATAAGCTAATAGGCTATAGCTAACATTCAGTGCCATTTTACACATCAATTAAATCAGTGGTATGGATGATATCTTCGAGTGCACTGTACAGCACATCAAGATCTTGCTGCGAATTGAAAGCCTGGATCGAATACCGCAATAAATTCTGACCTTCGAAGGTCATTACAGGTATCTCTATTTCGTATTTATCAAATAAATATTTGTGCAGCGCTTCAGGTTGTTTTGTTCTTATTGGCGTACTATATAATTGAAAAATAAAATCTTCTTTATTGTGACAAAGTGGTCCGGCATTTAACAATTTACAAAAGCGATCAGCATTATCTATAGTAATACTTCTGCAATTTTCTGCAACGAGCCGGCCAATTGTTTTTATTCATAAAATTAATTGCAGCTGGTATCGTTAAGAAAGCCGAAAAGTCTCTTGTGCCCTGCGTTTGATGATAATCTAAAAATTGCGAATGCGATGGAGCAGCGCTGTTATAACCCCAACTAATCAATAGCGGATCGCACATAGATTGCATTTCCCTGGCAGCATAAAAGAATGAGCTTCCTTTAGGAGTAAGCATCCATTTGTGGCAAGCGCCCGTATAAAAATCAGATGTGCATCGAATTTAAATCAACTGGTATTTGTCCTGGTGCATGTGCACCATCTACAAAAGTCAAAAGCCCTTTTTGTTTTGCAATGGCGCAAATTTCTTCTACGGGTAATCGTAGGCCCGTGCTACTTGTTATGTGGCTGATGAAAACCAATTTTGTTTTAGAAGTGAGCCCTTTGAAAAACTGTTCAATAAAATCTTCTTTGGATCGCAATGGGAATTGTATTTTTTGCCTTACATATTTTGCTCCTTTTTTACGACAGTAATAATTCCATGTTCTGTCGCAGGCTCCATATTCCAGGTTAGTGGTAAGCACTTCGTCGCCTTCATTAAAAGGAAAACTTTTCGCAACAATATTTACAGCATAAGATGGATTCGTAACATATACTACATCATCCGCATGGCAATTTAAATACGCTGCCAAAGCCTCTCTTGACTCTTTTAAGTATTGCATTCCATTGATCGTGATAAACTGTACAGGTTCCTGTTCCAGCTCCAATTGGTACTGCTGGTATCTTTCAAAAACAGGCTTCGGGCAGGCGCCATAAGCGCCAAAATTTAAGTAAGTAATTTCTTCCCGCAATAAAAACTGAGATTTTAAATTGTTGCTTTGCATGAGATAAAAGTAAAGTGTTTCAGGAAAAATAAAATGAGAATAATTATGAAAATAGTCGATGTATATTTTCTTAGCTATATAAAATATTTATAAACGAAATTTGCATTGACCTACTATTATAAATTAAGATAGTGTTGTGCTGCCTTGAAATGACGGGTATCCCACAGAGACACCAAGATCACAAAACAATATTCTTAGTGTTCTCCGTGGCTTTGTGGGAACATTGATTAAGACATAATAAAATTGACATGGTATAATGATCGCAATGCTTTAAGTGATGAACTCAAGAATCGAAATATTAAAAGGTGATATAACAAAAATAAAAGTTGATGCTATCGTTAATGCGGCAAACTCTTCATTAATGGGAGGCGGCGGCGTTGACGGAGCCATTCATCGTGCCGGCGGGCCGGCAATTTTGGAAGAGTGCCGCAAAATTGTTGCAAAACAAGGAGGCTGCAAAACCGGGGAAGCGGTAATTACAAATGCAGGAAAATTACCAGCAAAATTTGTTATTCACACTGTTGGCCCGGTTTGGAATGGAGGGAAGAACAACGAAGAAATAAAGCTGGCTGAATGTTATAAAAATTCGTTGCGACTGGCTTCAGATAATGATTGTAAAACGGTAGCATTCCCGAATATCAGTACGGGCATATATGGTTTTCCAAAGGATTTAGCGGCTAAAATATCAGTTAAAACAGTTTCTGAATTTCTCTCAAATAATAACAAAATTGACAAGGTTATATTTGTGTGTTTTGATTCGGAAAATTTTGATTTATTGAAGAATCAGTTCGGACCACGGGCATGAACAACATAAGATACCCCGTGGGCAACGATAATCCGTAAGTGAATACCTTTTGCTTGCATTGATTTAAATATGTAAAGTATCATTCATGTCTGAAAATTTAAAGTTTTAAAAACATTAAAATATCATGCTGGCAGGAATATTGTGCGTTTTACTACTTTAATCATCCAAAATTCTTAAACTATGAACAAAGTATCTTATTTGCCAAAAGGCTACAACACCGTAATTCCTTCGCTCGCATTTCGCGGCGCAGATGCAGCAATTAAATGGTATGTAAATGTATTTGGGGCTAAAGAAAAAATGAGATTTAATAATCCAGATGGAACAATTGCTCATGCTGAGATCACCATTGGTGATAATGTTATTATGTTAGCTGAAGAAAATCTTGAATTTAACCGCAGTCCAAAAACTCTAAAAGGTAATTCAGTAAATCTCTGGATTTATGTTCCGGATGTGGATGCTACCCTTAGAAAAGCGGTAGATAACAGGGCTGAATTAATCAAGCCTGCTGAGGATCAATTTTATGGCGACCGACTTGGCCGTATTGAAGATCCCTTTGGTTACATGTGGATCGTTTCTACCCATGTGAAAGATGTTTCCGAACAGGAAATGAAGAAAGTCATGGATGAAATGGCACATGAACATGCTTAACAGCCTCATGCACGAATTCATTCTAAAAAAGCTCCTTCCAATCGAAGGAGTTTTTTACATCTGAACTTATTGTGTCGCAGTGGCAAAAGAAAGATTTAATGAAATTAGGAGCAGCTATTCTTCTACGTAAAAATTATTGCTAACAGATATTCCCTGGTCTCTTCAAAAGAGCAACAAACTTTACCATTTTCAATAAATTTCAATAGAGAATGTTCTTTTTTAAATCTTCGGGCATAGGTTGCCAACACGGGACCGGATTTTGAAGTATAAGACTTCACTAATAGCAATTATGCCAGCTTAATTTAATATTGTAATTGATTGCATTGAAGTTGATATATATGCTTCAAAGAATTAAATTTGATTACAATAAGTTTTACCCTGATAGAGAGTATTTCTGCCTCTGGATTCATTATTATTTGCCAACCTTGTAATCACTAATGTGAGCACCACGAGCAAGAAATATAATCAATCATTTTCTTAAATAAAAGTTTGAATATCCATGCAATCAGTAAAAAGTAAATACTTGTAATCGATTGCAGACTTTTTACCAAAAATTCCTATTTTCGTTCAATCAGATTGTTTAATAAATGTGATATGAGTGTCGGCAATTGATATAACATCCTCTTCAAATTCTACTTTGTTAGTTGAGGTATAAATCAATGTAATTATCTTCAAGAGGACTTGTCTCAGATTATGTAAAATATTCAAGGATTATATATTTAGGTTTAAACCAACTGTCTGCTACAATGATAATTTGAAATGAAAATTACTTTTAGAATATGATGCGATTAAAATATTCATGCGAATGAAAATCATAATATCCAACTTCTTTTTGCTTTTTTCTTTTTTAATACTTAGTGCACAGGATGGTCATCAACTCTGGCTTCGCAATAAAAAAACGTTACCCGTAAATGTCATATGTAAGGAGAATTCCCCTACCCTCACCATTGCCCGCCAGGAATTGCAGAATGGTTGGCAAGGTGCACCAGGCGCCGCAATATCATTTATTATAAAAAGAAATAAAGCTGTAAAAGATGATGGATTTAAATTGAACGAAAGTGCTATCGAGGCTAATACTGACGAAGGAATTTTATACGGTGTTTATGAACTTTTACGTAACCGGCAAACAGGTGAGAAAACAAAAGATGGCATCGATAATCCATCCTACGAATTCCGCATCCTCGACCATTGGGATAACCCCGATGGATCAGTTGAGCGTGGCTATGCCGGAAACTCTATTTTCTGGCGCAAACAAGATCCATTCACGGTTACAGAAGAAGATAAAAAGCTGTGGCAGGAATATGCCCGTGCTGATGCTTCCATCGGTATTAATGGTTCCGTTCTAAATAATGTGAATGCATCACCGTTGATGTTAACACCAGATTATCTCAACAGGGCAAAGGCAATTGCTGATGTTTTGCGGCCTTATGGAGTAAGAATCTATCTCGCCGTAAATTTTGCATCATCTGCATCGCTTGGTGGTTTAAAAACTGCCGATCCGTTTGATGCCGCAGTAATTGCCTGGTGGAAAAATAAGGTAAAAGATATCTATAATTTAATTCCTGATTTCGGAGGCTTTCTTGTAAAGGCAAGCAGTGAAGGACAGCCCGGCCCGCAGAACTACGGACGTACACATGCTGATGGTGCAAACATGTTGGCAGATGCATTAAAACCTTTTGGAGGCATTGTTATGTGGCGTGCGTTTGTATACAGCGCCAACGATGAAGATCGTGCAAAACAGGCCTACGACGAATTTATGCCATTGGATGGAAAATTCAGGGACAATGTTATTATACAAGTCAAAAATGGGCCTATTGATTTTCAGCCACGGGAACCTTTCAGTCCATTGTTTGGCGCCATGAAGAAGACATCTGTAATGCCGGAATTCCAGGTGACGCAGGAATATCTTGGGCATGCCGTTTATCTTGTATTCTTATCTACTATGTGGGAAGAGTGTTTGCAGAGCGATACTTATCAACAGGGCAAAGGCAGTACGGTAGCACGTTGTACAGATGGAAGTATTTATCCTCAAAAAGCCACGGCTATTGCGGGTGTTTCGAATGTGGGATTGGATACCAATTGGTGTGGTAATCAATTTGCGCAAGCCAACTGGTATACGTTCGGAAGATTAGCATGGAATGACACATTAAAAAGCGAACAGATAGCAGGCGAATGGATCAAGCTAACTTTTTATAACGACTCCTGTGAAAAATCAGGTTCAACGAACTATGCGTCGGGCTGGGAACAGAATTTTCTTCAGCCCGTAAAACAGATGATGCTCGATAGCAGGGAAGCCGCCGTAAATTTTATGACGCCACTCGGGCTACATCATATTATGTCTGCAAATGGGCACTACGGTCCCGGACCCTGGTGGGCGCCCAAAGGAGTCAGGCCGGATTGGACACCTCCTTACTATCACCAGGCAGGTACTGACGGAATTGGTTTTGATCGCACCACAAAAGGCAGTGATGCTGTAAGTCAATATCATGAACCGCTTACATCGGAATTTAATACTGTGGATACCTGTCCTGAAAAATATTTGCTCTGGTTTCATCATTTACCATGGGAATATAAAATGAAAAGCGGACACACGCTATGGGATGAACTCTGCTATCAATATGACAAGGGCGTTCACCAGGTTCGTGAGTTTCAAATGATTTGGGATAAGGCCCATCCCTGGGTAGACAGTACACGATTTATGCAAGTGCAACGTAAACTGCGTGAGGAAGAAATGAATGCTGTTTTGTGGAAGGATGCCTGCCTGCTTTATTTTCAACAATTCAGCCACATGCCAATTCCTTATGATCTGGAGCGTCCGGTAAATAACCTGGATGATATAATTAAAACCGATACGAGAAGAGGTGATGGACGTTCCCATTAAACTAAAAAAAGTGAAACACAATTCATAGGACTCCCGTCATGATGAGTTCAAATAAAAATTATTAAAACGAAATTCCATGCTATCATCAATTGCCTTCAGAAAAGTTTTTATTATATCGGCAATGTTCGCATTCATTGCATGCATTGTTAAGCCTGCATCAGCGCAAAAATTACAAATAAACGATTCGAGTTACTTTGAAAAACGCGGTGTGAATGTATTAGTTTTTAGCAGCGAGTATAACGGTATGTTTTTCGATGAGAAAACTTCCGGTATCGAAATGATTCATCATGGTGTAAGAACTGCAACCGGTGGTGCAGTGCGTTTGCAAAACACACCTGAACAATGGGACCTTATACCAAAGATGGTAGGCAGGAAAGTTGATAAACAAAACAATAGCATCGAGGTAGAATTGAGATATACTGAGTTCGATTTTAATTCAAGACTAACGGTTACGGGTAAAGGCAATGGCATTGAGATAAGTGTTTATCTCGATAAGCCGTTACCGGAAAAGCTACAAGGCAGCGCAGGCTTTAACCTTGAATTTCTTCCTTCCGCTTATTTTGAAAAAACATTTTTGGCTGATGGAAAACCGGGAACGTTCCCTTTATATCCTTCAAGCCAAACAAGTATAGAACCTATTAGCAAAAAGATACCGCAGTTCGCAGGCCATACAACTTTTGATGACAGAGGCAGAGGTGAATTCATTGTTCCATCGCCGATCGTTTCGGGTAAAACATTTGTACTCGCACCCGAAGATCCTGAACGTATGGTGAAGATCCAATCGGAGACAACAGACGAAGATTTAATGTTGTTCGACGGCCGCAATCTTGCGCAGAATGGATGGTTCATCGTGCGCAGTTTACTGCCATCTAACAAAACAGGAAAAGTGTTAAGCTGGTATGTTGAACCAAATGCCATCCCAAACTGGAAACGTAAACCTGTTATCGAATTTTCACAGGTGGGCTATAATCCTGGCCAGCAAAAAACAGCCGTTATTGAATTGGATAAAAATGATGTGCCTTTAAAAACTGCATCTTTAATGCAGGTAACAGCAGACGGAAAATATGCGGAGAAATTAAAAGGCGATGTAAAAGTTTGGGGAAGATATTTGCGCTATAACTATGCAAAGTTTGATTTCAGTTCAGTAAAAGATCCGGGGTTATATTTCATTCAATATGGCGACCAGAAAACAAATACTTTTTCAATCGCCTCCAATGTATATGATGATCTCTGGCATCCAACTTTAGATGTATGGTTTCCCGTGCAAATGGATCACATGGAAGTAAATGAAGCTTATCGTGTATGGCATGGTGCTCCGTTTTTAGATGATGCTTTACAAGCGCCAACGAATCATCAACACTTCGATGGCTATAGAATGGGCGCATCCACACAAACGAAATATAAACCACTGGAGCATATTCCGGGATTGGCTGTTGGCGGTTGGTTCGATGCCGGTGATTTTGATATTCAAACCGGCTCACATTGTGATGCTGTGTTGAGTTTGGTTGATACGTGGGAAAAATTTAAGCCCACACGTGATGAAACTTTTGTTGATTATCCCACACGTTATGTTGACATCCATCGGCCGGATGGCAAGCCTGATATTTTGCAACAGATAGAACACGGCACATTGAATATGGTTGCGCAGGTGAAGAATATTGGTCATCCTGTCAGGGGCATTGTCGTTCCGAATTTGCACCAATATCATCATCTCGGTGATGCGGTTGATGAAACAGATAATCTTCTTTATAATCCTAACCTGAAACCTTATGAAACCGATGGCAAATCAAGTGGCACTTTGGATGATCGCTGGGCTTTCACGGAAAGAACAACATTCCTCGATTACTATACCGCTGCTGCATTAGCCGCTGCAAGTCGTGCATTAAAAGGTTTTGATGACACATTATCTGAACAAAGTTTATTCTATGCAAAACAATTATGGAATGAGGACGACAGTATAAGCAAAGCAGATACATCAGGTTTCTCAAAAAGATTTGGAAACAGCCTTAAAATGTCCGCTGCCTTACAATTATACATCACAACAAAAGATGAGCAATATGCAACTGTATTTAAAAATGCAGTTTGGCAAGCGCTCGACAGATTCGTTCAATTTGGAATCGCCCCCGCCTTGCAGGCAGTTCCATACATGGACGATGATTATAAAAAGAAATTAGGAGAGTATGTTGTGAAATATAAGGCTGCTTGCGATGATTACGCCAAACAAAATCCTTATGGTGTGCCGATAGCAACTGGCGGTTGGGGCGGCAGTGGTGGTGTTGTAAATTTTGCTACTACAAATTATTACGTCAATAAATTTTATCCTGATGTAATGAATGCAGAGTATGTCTATAAAGGACTTGACTATATTTTCGGTTGCCATCCTTATTCAAACATTTCTTTTGTTTCATCCGTAGGAACAAAATCAAAGAAAATTACTTATGGAAATAACAGGGCAAACTTCAGTTTCATTGCCGGCGGCATTGTTCCCGGCATCTTATTGATAAAGCCGGACTTTCCTGAAAACAAAGAAGACTGGCCATTTTTCTGGGGAGAAAACGAAGTAACTGTTGGGGGCTGCGCAAACTATATTTTTCTTTCAACAGCTGCAGACAATTTATCAAAAATAAAATAGCAAGAAACGAGAAGCTATTTAAAACACCGTCAAAATTCGTGTAGGCATTCACGTTACCTGTAAATTTTATGTTTTGGAAGGAATAAATTTCCTGGCCGGAAATCATTATTCTGTGTAAACGTAAGCAATGCAAAACACCCTCTGAATAAGACTTTCCAGAGGGTGTACGCATCAAATACTTTTAATTTGATTAAATATACCTGTTCACGATATTTTCGAGATATTCCTGCCGGCCACTTATTTGTTTCGGTTCACCGTTTTCAATAGCGTATGCACGCAGGTCTTCCATTGATAATTTACCTTCTTCGAACTCTTTCCCTTTACCACTGTCGAAGGAAGAATAACGATCTTTGCGGAACTTTTTAAAATCCGATTTTTCAAGAATTGCATCCGCGGTAATCAGTGCTCTTGCAAATGTATCCATACCGCCAATGTGGGCATAAAACAAGTCTGAAGAATCAGTAGAAGAACGACGAATTTTTGCGTCGAAGTTGATACCACCGCCTTTTAGACCACCTGCTTCCAGGAAAACCAACATTGCTTCGGTTAGTTCGTTTATATTGTTAGGAAACTGGTCTGTATCCCAGCCATTCTGATAGTCGCCACGGTTCGCGTCTAAAGATCCAAGCACGCCCGCATCGGCTGCTACCTGTAATTCGTGCTGGAAGGTATGACCAGCAAGGGTGGCATGATTCACTTCAATATTGATCTTAAAATCATCCAACAAATCCCACTGGCGCAGGAAGCCAATCACCGTTTCACAATCGTAGTCGTATTGATGTTTTGTTGGTTCCATTGGTTTCGGCTCGATGAGGAAAGTGCCTTTAAATCCATTCTTTCTCGCATAATCTTTTGCGGTATGCAGGAACCGTGCGAAATGTTCTTTCTCGCGTTTCATGTTCGTATTCAAGAGGGTCATATACCCTTCCCTGCCTCCCCAAAATACATAACCTTCACCTCCTAACTCAATAGTGGCATCAATGGCTGCTTTCACCTGTGAAGCTGCATGTGAAAGCACGTGAAAGTCCGGATTTGTTGAGGCGCCATTCATGTAGCGCGGATTAGAAAAAACATTAGCCGTGCCCCATAATAATTTTGCGCCGCTAGCTTTTTGTTTCTGTTTTGCATATTCAACCATGGTCTGCAGGCGTTTGTCATTGTCCGCAACATCTGTCGTGTAATCTACCACGTCAACATCGTGAAAGCAATAAAAAGGTAAATTCATTTTCGTGATAAATTCAAACGCCGCATCCATTTTATCTTTCGCTCTTTCGACAGGATCACTTTTTTTATTCCACTCAAAAATGTGAGTACCCGGACCGAAAGGATCGCCTCCTTCATTTACAAAGGAATGCCAATAGGCACAAGCAAACCGGAGGTGTTCTTTCAAGGTTTTTCCTGCGACAACTTTATTCTCGTCGTACCACCGAAACGCAAATGGGTTGTCACTTTCCGGGCCTTCATACTTTACCTGGCCCAATCCTTTAAAGTATTCCTTTTCTCCTAAGATTATTTCCATGATTGTTTAATGATTAGATTTATGATTGTTATAAAAATTTGAAACCCATTACATAATTGCCTTTGCTAAAATAATAAAGATCAGCAAAGTTCACCTTCTTTATTTTAAATCCTTTTGTTTAAGAACCAGAGATTTATTTATTAATAGTCCTCTGGCAAAATTGGGATTGTTCTCAATCCCTGATCATATGCTTCCTGGCTGTAGAAAGCAAAAATTTAATTAATGTTTACGAAATACTTAGTTGTCACAAGAGTTACTATTGATAATAGAATCTGTTAGTTTTTGGCATTGCATTACACAAACTAATTTGTTTATAACTATGTGAATTTTGCGCATAGCCGGTCTCACTCGCAGTTGCTTTTTGGAATCATCCGCCTGCCGGATCATCTTTGCACATGGTTATTGGCTCTTAATACGCTCCTTTTATGCCACGAAAAACGAAAAAATCCTTTTGCAAATTTTCCGGCTGTGACCTTTCGTGGCCGCAATCGTTAACAATACTTAAGCAAAACGAATCTAAAATAGCGATTTATTTCTAAATAGTAATCGGTTGCACAAGTTTTTTTTAAAAGGTTATCTTATTTTTATAGCTTAATCTAAAAAGGAACGTGAAATTAAAAAAGGAAGTTACCATTTACGACATAGCTGATAAGCTTGGGGTATCGACAGCCACTGTAAGCCGTGCACTTAAAAATAATCCATCCACCAGCCTGTCAACCCGTAAGAAAATTAATGCTTTGGCAGAAACAATGGGTTATCGTCCTAATCTTTTTGCCAGCAGCCTCCGATCCCAAAAAACACATACCATTGGAGTTATTCTCCATGAATTAAACAGTTCTTTCATTACTTCGGTATTGGCAGGTATTGAGAAAATTGCCAGTGAAGCAAAATATAACCTCATAATTGTTCATTCGGCCGAGAGTGTGAAGCTGGAAGAAGTGAATGCCCGAAATCTTTTTAATAAGCGTGTTGACGGAGTTATTGCCTCCCTATCTTTCGATACTGAAGACCTGTCGCACTTTCAACAATTTCAAAGCAAGAATATACCAATTGTTTTTTTTGATCGCGTTTTTGAAAAAGGTGACGATGCCAAGGTTATCATCAACAACTTTCAGGCAGGGCATGATGCAACTGCGCATTTGATAGAGCAAGGTTGCAAAAGGATCGCTATCGTAACTTCCAGTTTAAAAAGAAATGTGTATGCAGAAAGAATGCGTGGCTATAAACAAGCGCTGCTAGACAATAATTTAAAATTTGATGAAAAGCTAGTAGTTATTGAAGGCCTTAAAGAAGAAGATGCAACGAGAGCTGCAAAACACATCTTATCCTTGAAAACGTTGCCAGATGGCATTTTTATAACCAATGATTTTTGTGCGGCAGTTGTAATGCAAGTGCTGAAAGATGCTGGCATTCAAATACCCCGCGATATTGCAATTGTCGGCTTTAATAACGACAACATTGGTAAAGTTGTGAGCCCGAAACTTACCACAATAAATTATCCCGGGTTTGAAATGGGTCAGGTAGCTGCGCATAACCTTATAAACCACCTGAAAGGGATATGGGATTTGAGTCTCTCAAGCACGGTGGTAATTAAATCTGAACTAATTATCAGGGAATCTTCATTAAAAAGTACAAACGGAAATCATAAGTAACGCTTAACCGAAAAATCAAAATTAACCGGCAACTATTTTCATTTACCTATTGGCACCCAAATGTGCAAAAAGTAATAAGGGCGGTAATGAAATTAAGCAATATTATGCAACTCTTCTACAAGGCTTTATGCAAAAAAAAGAAGGATGTTGAAACACCCCTCCACTACTTGATTATAGTTTGAGAAATCATTAACCCGAGATATTGCAAAAAAGTTGTGTACTTAAATGCGCTAAATGAACTTAATTTTTTTCCAGCCAATTAAAAACGAAACGGCTATGAAATATTTTTATTATGAGTGTAATTATGACAATTATTTACCGAAGATAAACAGTTTTTTTAAAAAAGTAACCGATTGCAATATTTTTTTTATTTTTACTCAGTATTGGATTTTTGACGGATCTTACAAACGAAAACGTAAGTGCGCCAGTCAACCAGCTTGTTATTTTATATGAGAAAAAGCGCTTTTTTATCAAGCCTTTTCATTCCTTTTATTATCAATATTGGCAGGAAGATTTGGTTTAATTGAATTTCGCTATCGGCCTTTGACAAGTAAAATATGAAAAGGTAGCTTAAGGTTAAATTTATGTCGGGTTAGATTGCTTCGCCATAGCCGAATACAATGATTTATATAAGGTATGCTTGTATTATAAAAACGCTTTTGGAATTGTTTGAATTCTTAATATAGCGCATTAAAACCGGATTGTCCCGGACGGGAAAAACAATTTTCAATAATCAAAACAGATAAGACAATGACTAACAGATATCGCTTCGTTTTACCGGCTATGATTATGTGCGTATTTAATTTATTTTACTCAGGTGTACAAAACGCTGCCGCACAAACAACGCCTTCCTTAAAAGAAGTATTTAAAAATGATTTTCTTATTGGCACTGCAATAAATACGCAGCAGATTGAAGAACGAGATACAGCATCCGACAGGGTAATTAAACAACAGTTCAATGCTGTAACGCCTGAAAATGTTATGAAAGGAGCGATCATAGAGCCAGCATGGGATTCTTATAATTTTGATTTGGCCGATAAATTGGTTGCCTATGCAAAAAAAAATAACATAAAAGTAAATGCGCACAATCTTATCTGGCATAGCCAGTTGCCTTCGTTCATGCGTCACATGCAGGATGCCGATTCAGTCCGCAAATATTTTGAACATCACATCAATACCGTTGCTGCACGTTATGATGGTAAAGTGTATTCATGGGATGTAGTGAATGAAGCATTGAATGAAGACGGTACTTTGCGTAACTCCATTTTCTTAGAAAAACTTGGTGATGATTATATTGTTGAAGCTTTTCGACTCGCCCAAAAAGCATCTCCCCATTCAAAGTTATATTACAACGATTACAACATCGAACAGCCACGAAAAACGAGCAGGTGCTATTGCTTTAATTAAAAAAATACAGGCTGCAGGTGTGCGCATTGATGGCGTGGGCATACAAGGCCATTGGAGAGCCAATAAAGTTCCAATGGAAGATATCGAAGAAAGCATCAAAGAATTTTCAGCTTTGGGCATCGAAGTAATGTTTACTGAACTGGACTTAAGTGTGCTGCCCAATCCATGGGATAATGCAACGGCGGACGTAAATAAAACGGCTTCGGGTAATAATGCAAAGATGAATCCCTATACCAATGGCTTACCTGATTCTGTAGCACAAATGCAGGCCAAAGCTTACGCAGATTTGTTTCGCCTTTTTTTAAAATATAAAAAGAATGTAAGCCGGGTTACATTTTGGGGCGTTAATGACGGACATTCATGGTTGAATGGCTGGCCGATTCGTGGCCGAACAAATTATCCGTTGTTATTCGATAGAAATTTTCAGCCTAAGCAGGCATTTTATAGTGTTATTGAAACTGCAAAATCTGTAAATAAGTAAAATCAAAATTAAAACGACTTATATGAGCACAGAAGAATTATCACTGCCTGAAGAAAAAACAGGAGCAGTCGTCGCAAGTAAACTCGCGGCGACACCGCAAAAATTATCTGTGCTTGAAAAGGTTGGGTACAGTCTTGGCGACTTTGCCGCAAACCTTGTATTTCAGACTCTGGTAACCTACCTTGCTTATTTCTACACCGATATTTATGGCCTTAAGCCGGAGCATGCTTCCATATTAATTCTGACGGTTGGCCTTATTGCCGGCTTTGGATTTAACCCGATCATCGGCGCATTAGCTGACAGAACAAATTCCAGGTGGGGAAAGTTCAGGCCATGGATCTTATTCACTGCAATTCCGCTTGGTGTTATTGCCTTACTCGCATTCAGTACACCACATTTTTCTTACCAGGGAAAAGTTATTTATGCAGTAATTACATACACGCTGTTGTTGTTCTTCTATGCTGCAAATAATCTCCCCTACTCTGCACTCAGTGGCGTTATTACCGGCGACATGGGCGAACGAAACAGCTTATCATCCTATCGCTTCGTGGCAGTAATGTTTGCGCAATTTTTTGTGCAGGTGTTCATGTTAGCCATAATAGAATCTGCAGGGCATGGTGATAAATCGCAAGGAATAGAAAAAGTAATGACATGGCTCGCCATCATTGGGACCATAATGTTGCTGATCACTTTCTTAACAACGAAAGAACGCATTGTTCCAAAGCCAGAACAAAAATCAAGCGTAAAAGAAGATTTAACCGATTTGTTTAAGAACAAACCATGGGTGATCATGTTAGTGCTTACAACTCTTGTGTTTATAACGCTTTCAATGAAAGGTGGTTCGTACGTTTATTATTTCAACAATTATGTTGATCGTACAAGTCTTACCGAATTTGTAAGTCCCATCGTTCATTTTCTTTCTAACATCGGTCTTAATGTTTTTGGCGAAGATCCCGTATCAGCAGGCTTTGGCTTATTTAATGCAGGCGGAATTATTTTTATGATCGTTGGCATCACCCTGTCAAAAAAATTCGCAGATAAATATGGTAAAAGAGATGTGTTTGGCGTATGCTTATTTATATCAACGTTATTCATCTTAGCATTCATTTTATTTTCTTCAACATCAGTTGGGTTAATGTTTGCGTCGCAAATTTTACATGGCTTTTTTTATGGATTAACTATCCCGTTGTTATGGGCAATGATCGCTGATGTTGCAGATTACAGCGAATGGAAAAACAATCGTCGTGCAACAGCGATTATTTTTTCTGCCATGATGGTTGGATTAAAAGTTGGGCTCAGCCTCGGCGGCGCCATACTCACATGGATTCTCGGTTTATACCATTATGTACCTAACAGTACCGTGCAAGCGCCTGAAGCAATACAGGGGACAAAAATGCTGGTAAGTGTGTATCCCGCCATTCCGTTTTTGATCGGCGCAGGTTTATTGTTTTTCTATTCCATCAACAAAAAAATGGAAGTACAAATTGAAAGCGATTTAGAACAAAAAAGAGCTGCCCCCTCCGCCCCCAGAGAGGGAACCTGAAGTAAACCCTTTAAAATTTTATGAGTACAATAATAATTTTTAACTACAAAAAAAGCCCCTCCACCAGAGGGGTTTGGGGAGGCCTTCCAAATGCCCGAAGAAAGTATTGAACATATCAACTTTGATGAGCTGAATAAAAATGCAATTTCACAACCGCTGATAACAAACATTTATACAGCAGATCCATCTGCACATGTATTTAATGGAAAGATTTATATCTATCCATCACATGATGTAAATGCCGGTGAGGCGTTTGATGATCTCGGCAGTCACTTCGCGATGCAAGACTATCACGTTATTTCAATGGATTCACCAACCGGTGAAGCAAAAGATAACGGTATAGCCTTACACGTAAATGATGTACCCTGGGCCGAAAAACAAATGTGGGCGCCGGATGCGAATGAAAAAAACGGCACATACTATTTGTTCTTTCCTGCAAAAGATTACAATGGAATCTTTAGAATTGGCGTTGCAACAAGCGCCTCACCAATTGGCCCTTTTAAAGCAGAACCCGAAGCTATTAAAGATAGTTTTTCAATTGATCCCGCTGTGTTTAAAGATGAGGATGGCAGTTGTTACGTGTACTTTGGCGGAATATGGGGCGGACAGTTGCAACGCTGGCGAACCGGAATATTTAACGGAGAACAGGAGGAAAGTCCGACCGCACATTTACCCAATGATGATGAACCAGCTTTATGTGCAAAAGTTGCAAAGCTTACAGATGATTTATTGCAGTTTGCCGAAGTACCGCAAGATGTTGTGATAAGAGATGAAGATGGTCAACCATTATTACAAGGCGATAACGAAAGAAGATTCTTTGAAGCATCATGGATGCACAAGTATAGCGGCAAATATTATTTCTCTTACTCAACCGGTGACACACATTTTATATGTTACGCAATTGCCGATAATCCTTATGGACCATTTAAATATGCAGGAAAAATTTTAAATCCCGTCGTAGGATGGACTTCACATCATTCAATCATTCAGTTCATTAATGAATGGTATTTATTTTATCATGATAGTAGCCTGAGTAAAGGTGTTACTCACTTGCGCAGTATCAAGGTTACTAAACTTAGTTATGATGAAAATGGTTTTATAAAAACGATCGATCCTTATAATGATTTGAAAGCGCTTCCCTAATGCATATAATTTTTTGTCGCATGGAATTTACTATACAATAACAATATTAAAATCCTAAAATATAATATGAAAAAAGTATTAATCATATTTATCTTATTTCTTTTCACAACAACTGCATTCAGTCAATTAACCGAAGTAAGTATTCCGGGTTCACAAACGAAAAAGTTAACTTCAAAAATTGTAAGTGGACAAGAATATGTTTTACAAATTTCATTGCCTGCCGGCTACGCCAACAGCAATGAAAAATATCCTGTTGTTTACCTGATGGATTCGCAATGGGACTTTCCTTTGTTAACAGCTTTATATGGTCAGCAATATTATGATGGTTTTATTCCGGAAGTTATTATCGTTGGTATTACCTGGGGCGGCGATCATCCAAATCCTGACAGCTTAAGAGCCAGGGATTATACACCAACAAATGAAAAGCGATTACCCCAAAGCGGTGGTGCTGAAAAATTTTTATCTGTCATAAAAAACGAAATATTTCCCATTGTCGAAAGCAATTACAGCGTTGACACAACCGATAAAACATTAATAGGTTGCTCACTTGGTGGATTGTTTACGATGTATGCTCTCTTTACACATTCGAATATGTTTAACCGTTATATTGCAGCAAGCCCTGCATTCACATGGGATAATTCAATTTTGTATAAATATGAAAAAAAATATTATTCAAATAAATCCAATCCTGCTGCAAAATTATTTATGTGTGTTGGCGGTGTTGAACTGAGTGTGCCGGGTTTTGAAAAACTTACACAGTTTTTATATGATCGTCACTATCCATTATTGAAAATTGAAAGCAAAGTCTTAGAGAACACAGGTCATTCCGGAACAAAAGGCGAAGGTTATGCAAGAGGTTTTCAATTTGTTTTCAAACGTCCTTCTTTACAATTATCACCCAGCATACTTCAGCAATATAACGGGTCTTATAAAATGAACAATGGAATGATGATAGAAATGAAAATAGAAAACAATACACTTACTGCATCTTCGGGTGATACAAAATTTTCGCTGCTGGCTGCATCGGAAACTGATTTTTATATAAAGTCCTCATTCCTTAAAATTCATTTTGTAAAAGATGATAAGGGAAATGTTTCAGGCTTTGAGTTAGCCCGTTATGGTTCAACTGAATTTGCTAATAGGATTAAATAAAATCACAATGAGATTCATTATAAAACTTTTTACAGTTTGTTTTTGTATGATTACAACACTTTATACAAGTGCACAAATAAAACTGCCACAGCTTATAGAAGACAGCATGATACTCCAACGGGACGCAAAAATAAACGTATGGGGATGGGCTGCAAAGGGCGAGATCGTAAGAATAAAATTTAACCGCAAGACTTATAAAACAGTAACAAGCGATAGCGGCAGATGGACGTTGCAGTTGGCATCATCGAAACCAGGCGGACCTTATATCATGGAAATATCAGGTAAAAATAAAATAGTCTTGCATGACATATTAGTTGGGGACGTATGGTTGTGTGCAGGTCAATCTAACATGGTGCATCAAATGAAATTGCACAATGTACGTTATGCTGATGAAATTGCAAACGCCAATTACCCGGAAATAAGGCAGTTCTGGGTTCCCAATGTAACCAACCTGCAACGGCCACAGAAAGATCTGCCAGGTGGCTCATGGAAATGTGCGAACCCGGATGATGTAAAAGAATTTTCAGCCGTGGCTTACTTCTTTGCCAAAACTTTGTATCAAAAATATCACGTGCCCATCGGCATCATAAATGCGAGTTGGGGTGGCGTGCCTATTGAATCTATGATGAGCGAAGAAAGCTTCAAAGATTTTCCTTCGATACTTAGTACAATTGAAAAAAATAAAGACACTGCTTATGTTAACGAAGCTAATCGCAAAGCTGTTGCTGCAATAAGATCGATGCCGCATCCCGAAGATAAAGGCATGACTGAAAAATGGTTTGATCCTTCCTATGTGCCCAAAGAATGGCATCGCATTGCTATTCCCGGTTATTGGGAAGACCAGGGTGCAAAAAATCTGAATGGCGTTGTGTGGTATCGAAAGGAAATTGATGTGCCTGCGTCTATGACTAACGTATCTGCAAAAGTATTTCTCGGCCGCATTGTAGATGCTGATGAATTATATATCAATGGGAAAAAAGTCGGAGCTACCGGTTATATGTACCCGCAACGTCGTTATCCGGTTCCCGATGGTATTTTGAAACCTGGTAAAAATCTTTTTGTAGTTCGGGTTACCAACAATTTTGGCAAAGGAGGCTTTGTTCCGGATAAACCCTACGAATTAATTGCGGGCAATGATACAATCGGTCTCACCGGTTACTGGGAATATAAAGTCGGGCATGTAAATGTTCCGCGAAGAGGTTTTGGTGGCCTTGGCATTTCATTGCAAAATCAACCAACGGCTTTGTATAATTCAATGATTGCACCTATGGTTGGTTATAACATCAAAGGTCTTGTGTGGTACCAGGGAGAAAGCAACGCCGGCAGGCCAGCAGAATATGCGAAACTGCAACCCGCGATGATTACCGACTGGCGCAACAAATGGAAAGAGGGTAATATTCCATTTTTGTTTGTTCAGCTTCCAGGGTTTATGGACTACAATTATTTGCCTTCGGAAAGCGAATGGGCAATATTCAGAGAAGCGCAGGCAAAATCATTATCTGTTCCCAACACAGCCATGGCAGTGGCTATTGACATAGGCGAATGGAACGATATACATCCTGATCATAAGAAAGAAGTTGGTGACAGGCTTGCATTAGCAGCAGAAAAAATCGCCTACGCAGAAAATATCGTTTATGCAGGACCGATATATCAATCCCAAACTATTAAAGGCAACAAAGTAATTATTTCATTCACTAATACAGGCAGTGGTTTAACAACCAATGACAGCGAAGCTCCGCAGGAATTTGCAATAGCGGGCAATGATAAAAAATTCGTTTGGGCACAGGCAACTATTGACAGCGATAAGATAGTTGTAACAAGCGAAGATGTGCCTGCACCAAAATATGTGCGCTATGCCTGGGCAGATGATCCGGTTAATCCAAACTTAATTAATAAGGAAGGTTTGCCGGCAGCGCCCTTCAGAACAGATGAATGATGTCAAATTCATCACCGCAATATCATCGTGAATTAACTAACGTCTTTTTCTTTTTTTTGCCAATGATTTTAGATCTCAAAGTTCCATGTTATCAATCTTTGACATTTGATATCGGCTCCGCATGTTCGCCGTTAAACAAACAACCTATAGTTTTTCCGTCGCTACATGTTCAAACAATCTTACAGAACTGTCTTTTTTGAAGAAGATTCAAAGGCTAGTCGTGAATACGCTGCACACAAAATATTTTAAAAGCGTCATTAATTGAATAAAAAATTTGTAACCGTTTGCGGCACCTGTTTGAATTACATACTTTGCCTGGAAAATTGCCCGACTCAGTTAATAAAATAAAGGATGGCCAATATATGAAGTGTCTTACCAATTAAACATTTTAACGCCAATCGTCTGAAAGTATCGTCCCTACTACAGTTTATAATACCACAAAGAGTTGATAGGCCACTTTAGCTGACTTAAGCATTTTTGAAATTTAGAATTCAGTTTCCTCAAAAACTTATTTTCAGCGTCATAATATAATTGACTACTAAAATTGAATAAGTAAAAAATCAATTTTTTTAACAAAAAAATGTAATCGGTTTAAAAAATTTTTTTTTGTCTGGCTATTTTTACTAATTTCATAAAACATTAACATTAAAAACAACGTTTGCGTATGAGAAATTTAAGCATTTGCACTGCAAAGCAGGCATTTTTGACAATCCCCATTTTATTTCTTTCCTTTATCGTTTCTGCCCAAAAAATGATTTCGGGCAAAGTAACCGATGACAAAGGAAATCCAATTCACCGGGCATCTGTAGTTGTGAAGGGTACCAATACTGGCACCGTTACAGATGTTGATGGCACGTACAGCCTTTCAGTTCCGGCCAAAGCCAAAGTCCTTGTATTTTCTTCAATCGGTATGGAACCCGTTGAAGTTGCTGTTGGATCCGAAACAACTATCAGCCCTTCGTTGAAGCCCAATGAGACTGTGCTCGGCGATGTTGTGGTAGTCGGCTATGGAACACAGAAACGAACAGCGGTCACGGGCGCCATCTCAACCGTTGACACCAAAACGCTAAATGAAATTCCTGTTGTAAATGTGCAGCAGGCATTGCAGGGCCGCGTGCCAGGCCTTTCGGTTGTAAATAACGGAAGCCCCGGAAGTTCACCAATCGTTACTTTGAGAGGCATCAGCTCCATCTCTTATGCTTCCAATCCTCTATATGTTGTGGATGGATTCCCCACGGGCGATTTGTCGACCATTGACACAAGAGACATAGAATCTGTGGATATTTTGAAAGATGCATCTACTGCAGCAATCTACGGTTCAAGGGCAACCAACGGCGTAATAATGATCACTACTAAAAAAGGCAGAAGAGACGGTAAATTGCATGTTAGCTTAAATTCTTATTACGGAATCCAAAATGTCACAGAGAGGCTCAACTTGTTAAATCCTGAACAATTTGATCAATACGCGATTGCTTACAGGGGAAGCAAGGTCGACAGGCGCGTGAGCCCATGGGCTAGTACACCAATATACCAGGGTGCTGCTGCAACTTACGGCAACAATGTTACAGATTGGCAGGATGCTTATTTTCAGCAAGGCTCGATGACTCAAACCAATGTAGGAGTAAGCGGAGGCAATGATGTTTCCCGTTTTTATGCTTCGGCGGGTTATTTTGATCAAACTGGCACATCACCCAGCGTAGGGTATAAGCGTTACAACTTCCGCATTAATTCGGATCACAGGATCAGTAAAATGTTCAATTTTGGAGAGAATTTATATGTTGCTTATGGCAACCAATCGTATGATAATAATGAAACAGGTTCAAGGTCAAACTTATTGAACGTTATAAGGATGATGCCGTATATGCCGGTACACGATCCTACTACTTCCGATGGGTTTAGAGGTGTGAACTCTGTTCTGGATGGAGGCGACCCGACTAATCCAATAGAAGATGCAAAGGTAAAAAATCCCGGTAATAGAACCACCGTGAAGATTTTAGGAACAGTTTATGCAGAAGTAAATTTCACCAACTGGCTAAAATTCCGCTCAACGTTTGGGATGGATTACGCCAACGGCCTGGATTACCGCTTTGCTCCTATTTTTAATGATAGCGGAACAATTGCCGGATCAAGTGCAATACTAGCTACTATCACAAATAACAGATCTATATCTGCTGTTCAGCTATATACCGAGCAACTTACATTTGATAAGAGCTTTGGCGATCACCATTTTAACGCAATTGCTGTTTATGAGTACCAGGGTCAAAGAATAAAAAACGAAAATTCGAGCGGCAACCAGTCATCAAATAATCTAAAAACATTGAACAATGCAAGCAATGTATCTGTCCAAACTCTAACTCAGGATCTTAACATTATATCTTATATTGGTCGCTTAACCTACGATTATAAAGGTAAATACCTTCTAAACGCAGCGATTCGCCGGGATGGTGGTTCCTACTGGGCGCCTGGTAAAAAATGGCAGACATTCCCATCTGGTTCTGTAGGTTGGAGAATTGACCAGGAAGATTTCATGAAAAGTCAAACAAAAATTTCTGAATTAAAATTGCGGGCAGGTTATGGCATCACCGGCCTTAACGGAGCGGTTTTAGGCGCTACTCCCTGGTTAGCGAGCGTAAGTGCTAATAGTGGCTACTATCCTTTCGGCAATACATTATCCACTGGCCCTGCTTCTTCAATACAAAGTCTGGGAAATAAAGAACTGGAGTGGGAAACCACAAAACAAATAAATATAGGCCTGGATTTAGGCTTGTTGAATAATGCATTCACTTTATCTGCAGAGTACTATCAGCGTAAAACAGATAACCTTATATTGGCTGTTCCTCTTCCTCCTTCAATGGGTTATATAAATAGCAGCGTAATAACAAATGCCGGCGCTATGAGGAACAATGGCTTTGAATTGCAATTAGGTTATAACGACAGGCAAGGTGATTTTACGTGGAATGCCACAGGTAATCTAAGCATTATCAGGAACAAGGTATTGACTTTAGCACCTGGAGTTGCTAATATTGAAGCCGGATCTGATGCTGACTTTACCGAGGGTTATAATGCGACCAATACAGCAGTTGGTCATTCTATTCAATCCTTTTATGGCTGGGAGACGGATGGCATTTTTCAGAGTCCTGATGAAGTGTCTAAATCATCCTTTCCAAACTGCTGGGACAGCGGCGGGTGATCTCAAGTTTAAAGACTTAGATGGGAACGATACCATTGACCTTCGAGACCGCACATTCTTAGGCAGCTTCTTCCCAAAGTTTACATATTCCCTTAGCCTTTCGGCAAATTACAGGAATTTTGACTTAACCGTATTCTTCCAGGGTGTACAGGGCAACAAGATATATAATGCTACACGCACGGCTACAGAAGGCATGATTCGTTTCTTTAATGCCGGCACACAAGTATTAAATGCGTGGACGCCAACTAATACAAATACTGATATTCCACGGGCTATTTCGTCCGATCCAAATCAAAATGCCCGGGCTTCTACCCGGTTCCTTGAAGATGGCTCTTACTTGCGGATGAAAAACGTAATGTTAGGATATACTATACCGGAAAAATCATTGCAATCGATCTCAAAAGGAGTTGTTAAAAGTTTCAGTGTTTATATATCAGCTCAAAATATCCTGACATTTACAAAATATTCCGGTTTTGATCCTGAGGTTGGAAACAGAGTCTTTAATAATATATCTATGACTCTAAGGCAGCATTAAGCAACGGTATTGACTATGCTGTATATCCTCAGGCAAAAGGTTACCAGGTAGGTATCAGGCTAATTTTTAAAAGAAAAATTAAGTAAAAATTTTATAAAAAAAACATTTATGAAACGAAACATAAAAATGCTGATCAGTGCAACTATTTTGTGCATAGTCTCTATGGTTGCCTGTGATAAAAAGCTAAATGTTCTTGACAAGAACAACCCAACTGCCGAAAGCTATTTCAAGACTGCTGCGGAACTGCAAAACGGGGTAAACGCCGTATATTCAAGTTTGCGTTCCGGCAATCTTATAGGCCGCGAATGGTTTTTTACTCACGATATGCGAGGCAGTGAAACTGCACCGGGGGGAGCCCAATTAGAGGCACCCAGGGCTGAATTGCTAAAACAACCCTCTCCTTCGCCTTCTAATGCAGTGATGACAAGTGTATGGAATGGCTGTTATCAAATGATCAACAGGGCTAATCTTGTTATTTCAAAAGCGCCTGATGTAACTGATAACACAGCACTCAGGGACGTAACAGTTGGTGAGGCTGAATTTTTAAGAGCATGGGCATATTTTGAACTGGTGTCTCAATGGGGCGATATTCCAATTTATACTGAACCCGTTACATCAGCTCCGGCTATAATGGCAAATCCCCCGCTGCTGACGTTTACACACTTATAATTAGTGATTTAACGGATGCAGTTTCAAAATTACCTGCCATGCTGCGCAGAAGGGACGAGCTACAAAGGGCGCAGCCAATGCTTTATTGGGAAGAGTGCAAATGCAAAATGGCGACTATACAGCAGCAAAAACTGCCCTTTTGCAGGATTATGGCAAATATAGCCTTACCCCTAATTTTTCTGACAATTTTGATGGTGACGTTCAGCTTGGCAGCTTCGCAAATTACCGCCGGGCATGAGTTTAATTCGGAATCCGTTTTTGAAGTTGCGTTTGTTGATAAAGGGGACGATAATTTCAATTGGGGTTACACAGGTGAAGGTGCTACCGCAGACGGAAGTATAATGCGAAGCCAGGAGTATGGTATCGTTTGGGGCAACGTGGTTCCTTCCGATAAGATACTGAATGAGTTTGAGCCTAATGATCCCAGGTATAAATTTACTTTTTATGAATCAGGTGACAAAATTTTAACGAAGGGAGGCACTGCCGCCGGTGTAGCTCTCACTGAAGACGGAATGAATGTGGCTCAAAGCAATCACAATGGCGTGAGCCAGAAGAGAGTATATCGTAAATATTCAGTACTTGGATTGGACTGATGATGGGTTTCACCCTGACGGAATCAACCAGCGTGTAATTCGTTATGCAGATGTTCTTTTGATGCTTGCCGAATGCGAAGCTGAAATAGGAACTCCTGCCCAGGCTGCAAGCTACATCAATGAGGTGCGTGCACGGCCAAGCGTAAATATGCCTCCGGTAACGTGCTAACCACACATGATCAGGCAATAGCAGCCGTAATGCATGAAAGAGCTGTAGAATTGGCTGGCGAGGAAGTTAATAATATTGACATGTTAAGATGGAGGAAGAAAGGCTATTATCCATCTATCAGGCCTGATCCAAAACCAGGGCAGGTTGATTTTTTCCCAATTCCGGCAAGTGAAGTCGCCGCAAATCCTTTAATAAAATAAATTGACATAGCTCCAATTAGATAGAGGCTATTTGAATAGCCTCTATTTTTTTTGCCGGATTTGTACTGAAATAATTGCCGTTTCGGAAGATAGAATTTATTAAAATTATAACTTGCAATTGCATGAAAGAGAGTTCTTACTATTGGAGTTATTTAGTGTTATTTTGCACTAGCTGCTTTTTTCACCTCATGTATTCATAAACAAAAAAATACCTTGTTCACGCAGCTTAACAGTGCAACATCTGGTATTCATTTCAGCAACGATGTTCACGATAACGATTCTTCCCGTTCTTTCATTAATGAGTTTGGCTATATGGGCGGTGGCGTTGGTATCGGCGATTTTAATAATGATGGTCTGAAAGACATTTTTTTTACCGGCAACCAGGTTAGCTGTCGGCTCTATATCAATAAAGGAAATAATCAGTTTGAAGACATAACTGAAAAAGCAGGCCTTACTACTGATGTTTGGTGCACAGGAGTTAGCATTGTGGATATTAATAATGATGGCTACGACGATATATATGTTTGCGTGTTTGGAAAAGACTTGATGCACCGTGCAAAAAACCTCTTATTTATTAATCAGCATAACCTCACATTTAAAGAAGAGGCTGCGGAATATGGACTTGCCGATACCGGTAATTCCACGCAGGCTGTTTTTTTTGATTACGATAAGGATGGCGATCTTGATATGTATCTCGCAAATTACCTGTTAAGCAGTAAAAACGGAAATACGATCTTTCCACGCGACAGAAGTGGAAGGTCCCCCGCTAATGACCGACTCTATAGAAATGACGGAATAGACCAGGTATGAACCATCCGGTTTTTCATGATGTAAGCTTGCAGGCGAATATTAAAGAGGATGGTTATGGGCTCGGCGTTACCGTTAGTGATTTTAACAATGATGGATGGCCCGATATTTATGTAGCCAATGATTTTTTAAGCAATGATGAACTTTGGCTGAATAACCGGAACGGAACTTTTACTAATACAATAAGCGAGTCAATACAACACCAAAGTTATTCCAGCATGGGAGCGGATGCAGCAGATATAAATGACGATGGATTGCCTGATGTTGTTACACTGGATATGCTGCCGGAATCCAATGAACGGAAAAAGACATCTTTTTCCTTTATGAATTATGAAAGGTACCAGGCCGAACGCGAAATGGGATACGAGCCGGAATTTATGCGGAATATGCTTCAGCTCAATAATGGTTCTTACAGTTCGGGAGATACCAGCATTCCTTTTTTTAGCGAAATAGGACAGTTGGCAGGAATTGAAGCTACAGACTGGAGTTGGAGTGTGCTTCTGGCAGATTTCAATAATGATGGCTGGAAAGACATGCATATCACAAACGGTATTGGGCGTGATTTTATCGATGCAGATTTTCTGGCATTCAGCAATAAAATATTTAGCAGCAACCAAACACGACAGGAGCAGGAAAAAACAATCCGTGAAAAACTTGCCTCATTAAATCACGTTAACCTTCCTAATTATTTATACCTGAACAAAGGCAACTATACATTCGCTGATGCATCAGAAACTGCCGGCATTAATAAACCGGGCATGTCTAACGGTGCGGCATACGTTGATCTTGATAACGATGGCGATCTTGACCTCGTCGTAAATAATATTGACCAGGAGGCCTTCGTGTTTATCAACAATACAAATCAAAAAAATAAACCAGGGCAAAATCATTTTTTAAGCCTGCAGTTGCAGGGAGATAGTTTGAATACACGTGCATTCGGAACAAAAGTTTATGTATATGATCATGGAAGGATTCAAATGCAGGAAGAAAATCCGGTTCGTGGTTATTTTTCAACAGTGGACCGGCAACTCTTATTCGGCCTTGGCAATGACAATCGTGTTGATTCAATAGTAACTATTTGGCCTGATAATAAAAAGCAAATCATCAGGGATATTCCTGTTGATACATTCCTGGTTCTTTCATGGAAAAATGCAACTCTAAAACGAGATCACAGTACCACAAATCCAACTCAACTATTTTCGGATGTTACTGATGCTTCCGGCATTTTATACCAACATCATGAAAATATTTTTAATGACTTTGCTACGCAGGTATTCCTTCCGCACAAATATTCACAGTTAGGCCCGTTTATAGCGACTGGCGATATTAATAATGATGGACTGACAGATTTTTTTATTGGCGGAGCTTTTAATTTTTCAGGAAAAATATTTACACAACAACCAGGCACAAACATTTATTTCAAAAAATCTTACTGACAGCATCAAGATGGAGGAAGATATGGGCTGTGTTTTATTTGACGCTGATGGCGACGGAGACCTTGATCTGCTTGTTACTTCAGGAGATGTTCAATATGAAGAAAATTCTCCTTTTTATAAACCGCGTTTATACCTAAACGATGGGAAGGGAAATTTTAAGTTGAAGTCCCAATGCCATTCCTGACGAACGTAAGAACTATAGCGGGTTGTGTAACTGCAGGCGATTATAACGGTGACGAGCAACCTGACTTATTTATCGGCGGAAGAGTTTCCAAAACGTATCCCCTGTCTCCCGAAAGTTTCATTTTGCAAAACAATAAAGGAATCTTTACAGATGTAACTGCAAAGGTTTGCCCGGCTTTACAAAAACCGGGTATGGTTACTTCGGCTGTGTGGACGGACTTTGATAATGATAAGCAGTTGGATCTTGTGATTGCAGGTGAATGGATGCCCATAAGATTCTTTAAAAATAATCACGGAATTTTAAGAGAAGTAACCGATTCCACAGGGCTCACGCATACCAACGGTATGTGGCGAAGCCTTGTTGCAACCGATATAGATAATGATGGAGATATTGATCTCGTAGCCGGGAACCTTGGCTTGAATTGCGAATACCGGGCTACTCCTTCCGAACCGATACAATTGTTTGCTACAGATATAGATGGCAATGGCACTGTAGACCCTATTATGTTTTATTACATAAAAAATAAAGAAGGTAAAAAACAATCGTTCCCTGCAATCGGCCGCGACCAGTTTGCTGAGCAGGTGCCTGGTATAAAAAAGAAATTTCTCCTTTACAAAGATTACGCTGACGCAACTTTTGACGATTTTTTTAACGGAAAAGCGCAGAGATAATATGCTGAAACTCCAATGCGATGAAACACAAAGTTGTTGGTTCGAGAACATGGGTAACGGAAAATTCATCCAACATCCTTTACCCGTAGAAGCACAATTTGCACCAGTAAATGCTATCATTTGCAATGATATTGATGGTGATGGTTACAAAGATCTTTTACTTGCCGGAAATGATTACCAATCAGACGTGATGACCGGAAGATATGATGCCTCTTATGGTTGCTTTCTTCGCGGCAACAGCAAAAAGACATTTACAAATATTCCTCCCTTACAAAGTGGTTTTATTATAAAAGGAGATGTAAAAGATATGGCACTTATCAAATTAGCGAATGGAGAAAAATTAATACTCGCCGCTGTAAACAATGATTCAATGCGGGTATTCCGGGTTAATAAGAGATAATTCTATGCCGGGTTTTTAGTAACCTACAGGTAGTTGATTTTAATATTTTATAACCCATTTATGTTATCCAGGCATTAATAAAGCACATGGCAACTAAGTTTATCATATCGCTATTGTTTAAGGATAATGACAGAAAATTTCATCAGGTGAAAGTCTGCGCTCCACCCTTGCTATTACTTACAATATTGTCCTGCTGTCTTATTTCATGCAAGCACAAAGCGCTTCCAAACCAGGCAATGATTGATCTTTTGAAAACCGAAGAAAAATATAGTAACACACATGAAAATCCATTTGCTCCTGAAGCGAAAGTGAAATTTTGTGATTCTATAATAAATAATTCAACTGATCAAAATGCGGTGATAACGGCGCTTGACAATAAGGCAAATGCGCTGCTCGAGTTGGGACAAGAACAAAAGGCGATTGATATTTTCCAGGAAGTTCTGAATAAAATACCCAGGGGGTACATTGATCAACGACAACCGATCATGAAAGACCTGGCGATTACCTATTTAAGGTTGGGCGAAAGGATGAATTGCATAAACATGCACAACGCCGAGTCGTGCATATTCCCCATTTCAAAAGGCGGTGTGCATCAAAATAAAACAGGTTCGGAAAAAGCCATTGAAATATATAAAGCTTTATTAAGAGATAATCCCGGCGATTTAGAATCGAGATGGCTGATGAATATTGCCTATATGACCACTGGCGGATACCCGCAGGAAGTGCCGCCTCAATTCCTTTTAAAAATAACCAACGATGATAGCATGCACCTTGTAAAACCTTTCACAGATGTGGCAGCAAATGCGGGCCTAAATTATAAATGTATGGCAGGCGGATGCATCGTCGATGATTTTAATAACGATAATTATCCTGATATTGTTTTGAGCAGTTGGTCGCTCACTGAGCCGATGCGTTATTACAGGAATAATGGTAACGGTACTTTTACAGATGTATCTGATTCGTCAGGACTTGGGTATTTGACCGGCGGCTTGAACATGATGCAAACAGATTATAACAATGATGGATTCAAAGATATTTTCGTATTGCGGGGAGGATGGAGAGCGAAGTTTGGAAACACGGCCAATTCTTTATTACGGAACAATGGCAATGGAACGTTCACTGATGTTACAAAAGAATGCGGCCTGCTTTCTTTTCACCCAACGCAAACGGCCACGTGGGCAGACTTTAATAATGATGGCTGGCTGGATGTTTTTATAGGAAATGAAACAACACCGGGCGGCGAAACCCACCCATGTGAATTATATATCAACAATAAAAATGGAACTTTTACAGAAATAGCTGCCAAGGCTAACTGCGCTATAACTGATTATGTAAAAGGGGTTACTTCCGGCGATTATAATAACGATGGGTTGACAGATATTTTCATTTCAACATTGACAGGGAAATAAAATATTATTGAAAAATGAATCAGTAAAAAACGGCGCTATAAAATTTACAGATGTTAGCGAGCAGGCTGGCTTAACCAAAAACAGGTCCCGCACTTTTCCTACCTGGTTTTTTGATTATGACAATGATGGCTGGCTTGATATTCTTGTATGCGGTTATGAATTTAATGAATCGCTTGCCTCCTATGCCGGAGCCGAAGCAACACAGGCGCCGTGAACAATGCCGGCAAAGTTTTTTTATTCAGAAATAACCACGATGGAACCTTTGAAGATGTATCAGCAAAAGTGGGATTGAATAAAATTGCTTTTGCAATGGGATCAAATTTTGGCGATATTGACAACGATGGTTACCTGGATTTTTATCTTGGAACCGGCAATCCGCGACTTAAAATCGGCTGTTCCAAATAAGTTGTTTAAAAATATGAATGGCAACAAGTTTTCTGGATGTTACAACTTCTGCACGGGTAGGTAATTTGCAAAAAGGGCATGGCGTTTCTTTTGTTGATCTTAACAACGATGGCAATGAAGATATCTATATAAAAATGGGAGGTGCATATAAAGGAGATGCCTATGAAAATTCATTTTATTTGAACCCCGGCCAAAACAATAATCACTGGATAAATCTTTTATTGGAAGGAACAGTTTCCAATAAAGCAGCAATCGGCGCAAAAATAAAAGTAACGTTTAAAGAAAATAATATAGAAAGATCCGTTTACAGGGATGTAAATTCCGGCGGAAGTTTCGGTTCTAATCCTTTCCGGCAGCATATTGGTATTGGGCATGCCACCTCAATTGAAAAGGTTGAGATAACATGGCCTGTAACAGTAAGATGCAGGTATTTGAAAACCCTCCGATTGATACAAATATTAAGATAACTGAGGGTGAAAGTACATTCAGCAGTTATAAGCTGGCGCTATTGGATTTTACTTCCACAAAGCATGACCTGATAGAGTGTTCTCCAAGATAAGCGTTAATATTCTGAAGGCTCTAACTATAATAAATCATTATTGTCCGGAAAAAATTTTATAATTCGGCTAAAACACTTTGGGGACAAGGATCACGGCCCTCTCCCTTGGGAGAGGGGTTGGGGTGAGGCTTTACTCGCTGGTAAATCAAACCTTTAGTCGGACAACAACTATAATAAATCTTAAATAAATTCCATGAATACAATCACCCGTTCTATTTGTATTGCTTTGTTCTGCTGTACTAACGTATCTGCCTATTCGCAAAAATATCAAAACTTTAAAGTTTCCATTTATTGTCGTGCGTATGAAGTAAAAAAAATGAATGATACCACTGGTTATCTTAAACCTATCTGGGATGAAATAACCCGCCAGCTTAAAGTAGACAAGGTATATCTTGAAACACATCGTGATCTTTTAATTGTTGACCAAAAGACGCTCGATATTGCCAAAAAATTTTTTAAAGACAGGGGCATTCAAATTGCCGGAGGTATCACCTTTACCATCAACGAACGCAACCGTTTTCAAACTTTTTGTTATAGCAATCCCGATGATCGTAAAAGAGCAAAAGAAATTGCTGAATACACCGCTAAAAATTTTAATGAGGTAATCCTGGATGATTTCTTTTTTACCAATTGTAAAGATGATGGCGCAATAAAAGATAAAGGCACAAGAAGCTGGACGCAATACCGGCTCGATCTCATGACAGATGCGGCGAAGAATTTGTGGTAGGACCAGCCAAAGCGGTAAATCCAAAAGTAAAAATAATTGTGAAGTTTCCTAATTGGTACGAACATTTCCAGGGCTTAGGATTTAACCTGGAAAAAGAACCTTCAATTTTTGACGGCATCTATACGGGCACAGAAACAAGGGATGCGGTTTTTAGCGCTCAGCATTTACAACAATATCTTGGCTACAATATATTCCGTTATTTTTCAAATATTAAACCCGGCGGCAATGGTGGTGGATGGGTAGACCCGGGTGGTATGGGCAACTTTGATCGCTATGCAGAACAACTTTGGATAACCTGTTTTGCCAAAGCGCCCGAAACAACATTGTTTGATTTCTCGCAATTATCCCGAGCCATCATTCCTTCTGATCGTGCGCCCTGGCAGGGGCAACAAACCAGTTTTGATTTTGATGAAATGATGAAACCGGTAAATCTGAATGGCGGTGAGCCAGCCAAACCAACGACTATTGCAAGGGCTGCCGGATATGCATTTGAAACCGTAGACAAATTCCTGGGTAAATTGGGAAACCCTGATCGGGATAAAAAGTTACCGGCCATACCATGCGGTTGGTGAAGATTTTTTACAAAATTATTTGGGGATGATTGGGCTGCCAATGGATGAACGCCCTGAATTCCCCACTGATGACAGCGTAATTTTATTAACTGAAGAAGCCGCATTCGATAAAGACATTGTCAGCAAAATAAAAAAGCAATTGGTGCAGGGCAAATCAGTAATTATCACTTCAGGATTATTAAGGGCTTTACAAGGAAAGGGCATTGAAGATATTGCTGAAATAAGATACACTGACAGGAAAGCGCTGGTAAAAGATTTTATTGTTGGCTTTGGCAAGACAGCGCAATCCGAAAAGCCAATTTTAATTCCACAGATCGCTTACCTTACCAATGATTCATGGGAAATGCTTTCAGCAATTGACGGGCCGAACGGTTGGCCCATTTTACATGAAGCTGATTATTCAAAAGGCAAATTTTATGTATTAACTATCCCTGATAATTTTGCTGATTTCTATCATTATCCCGCCGGAGCATTAAATACAATAAGGAAAGCATTGTGCAGCCAGATGAAGGTGCAAATAGAAGGCCCCGCTAACGTTAGTATATATGTTTATGATAACAATACTTGTGTTGTAGAATCATTTTTACCGGAGTCAACAGAGATAAACGTAGTTACCACTAAAGACTATAAAAAGTTAACCGATTTGCAAACAAACGAAACATTTACGGGAACTTCCCGCCCTCCGCAAAGAATGTGGTTTCAGCCAAAAGACAATGGTACCAACGCTTTTGCCATCACCTTAAAGCCTCATTCATTCAGGGTATTTAAATTTGAATAAAAATAAAGGCCTGACTGGTCATAGTAACTATTATGCGTAGCTGCAATTTAAAATAGTTGATCGCAATTATTAACTGCACGGGTTTTTTCTGTACAATCTGTAGATTAAAGAATCATCCCACATAATTTTTATCAATAAGGAAATTATATTCGGGATGCTTTTTCAAATAGCTTCCAACGAAAGGGCAATACACCATTACCTTTTTATTATGACTCTTTGCCCACTCCAAACCAAAATTTGCCAAAGCAGTGGCCAAACCTTTGCCTTTTAAATTTTCAGGAACATGCGTATGCATAAGAGCTATATCATTTTTATAAAAACGATATTGAAGCGTAGCTAATTCCCCGTCAATGCTTATCTGAAATTGCTGTTGCTTTTCATTATCAAAAATTTCACCAATATTCACCGTTAGTTTTATTTATATTTTATTTTATATGAAAGAATAATAGTGGCAAACAAAAGCGTTATACCATTGGCAATGCTAATTGGGAGGTTATGGCTTAACAATCCATATAGGAGCCAGACGAGGGTACCAAACGTAAAAAGAGTGTACATGGAAAGCGATATACCGCTTGTATTTTTTGTTTGAATTGTTTTTAAAGCCTGCGGCAAAAATGAAACAGTGGTGCAAAATGCAGCCAGCAGGCCAAGTAGGGTGATTAAATTCATTATAAAGCTTTTCGCAAATTAACCGGATTTATATTAAATCTATATTATGATTTTTTATTCGATTTCCGCACAATGATCCGGTGCAGCCATACAAAACCATTAGAAAAGAAATTTTTTATTTAAACAGCATTCTTCAATAGTTGCTTATTACAAATGTTTGCCGGTTCAAAAAAGTAATCTTATATACTATCTTTATAAATTCGAGTGTTGTAAAAACCAGGTGTAAACATGTAATCAAAATAGTAAAATATGAAACAAGGATTACTAATAGATATGGATGGCGTTATTTATGGCGGGGACGAATTGATTAACGGTGCTGCCGAATTCATTTCTTATTTAATTAAGAATAATATCCCGTTTCTTTTTATGACCAACAACAGCCAGCGCACCAAACTGGAAGTCGTTCGTAAATTAAAGAAGCTGGGCATTAGTGTTACGGAAAATCATGTGTATACCAGTGCAATGGCTACGGGAAAATTTCTTGCAGACCAGGCTCCCAAAGGCACTGTCTATGTGTTGGGTGAAGGCGGCTTACTGACAAGCCTACACGAAAATGGCCTGACACTTGTTGAAACAGAACCTGATTTTGTTGTACTGGGAGAAGGAAGAAATTTTACTTTAGAAATGGTACAACGTGCCGTTGATATGATTTTAGGCGGGGCAAAATTTATTACAACCAACAGGGATCCTTCTCCCAAAAAGCCTGGTTGGAATAATCTTGGTATTGCAGCAGTCACTGCGATGATTGAAGAAGCTACAGGCATAAAAGCTTTTAGCACAGGGAAGCCAAGCCCGGTAATGATGCGGTCCGCACGTAAGACAATCAATTTAGAAACATCAGAGACCACAGTCATTGGCGATACGATGGATACTGACATACAAGGTGGCGTTCAAATGGGTTATAAAACAATTCTTGTTCTTTCCGGAATTACCAAGAAACAGGAATTAAATAATTATGCATTTAAACCCGATCTGATAGTTGGCTCAGTAAAAGATATTAAGTTTCCTTTGAAGTGGTGGAAAGAATAAAGCGCCGGGCATATTTTTCAATAAAAACCTGGCTGCAATTATTTTTCCTTATCTCCTTTAAAAATCCATTGAATACCATATTTATCGTAAAATTGTCCGTATATCCCAAATGGCAGTTCGTGTAGTTCCTGTAGCCTTTCGTTATTGTCTCCGTCCCTGAGTTTGTCAAAAACCATTTTTAATTCGTTATATGTTTTTCCAATGATGAATATAGCAAACGTATTGCCTTGTATTGGCTCAAATTCAGGTGAAGCCATCCAATCGGTGGCTGATATTTCAACATGGTCACTTTTTAAATATGCATTGATAATCCTGGCGTGCTTTTCAGGTGGCAACATGTCTTTCATTGGGCTATCTCCAAGTTTGGTTAGCGTCAACTCACCGCCAAAACATTCATGATAGAAAGTCATTGCCTCAGCACAATTTCCATCAAATAAAAGGAAAGGTGTACAGTATAACATTTTATTTATTTTTTTGGGGTTAGGTTACTTTTTAATTGACTGCAATATAATTGTTCTTAATTGTCTGACGATGGACCCTTACTTTTGTTTTTTCTTATAATTAGGTATAAACTCTTGTGTATAACAAGCCCTATTAGTTTTAAATATACCTTTCTCAAATGCTTCTTTATGTAATTCTGGCAGCTTCTTAAATCTTTTCATTCGAAGTCTATCTACCCTCTTGAGAGTTATAAAATCATAAGTACCGCTTGACATCATTACAACCTCTACTTCATCACATTTATCTACAAGCTCTATAGTTAGTGGATCTAGTCCAACAGCCCTAAATAATATTTTTTTCACATAAACAGGGATATCTATTTGGAAAAAACCATTTAAATCTGTTCTGCCAACATTAACTGTGTCATTAATCATAATAGACACTTCTGGCATCATTTCAAAAAAATCAGAAATCACCCTTCCTTTAATCGTTTTATTTTGAGAATAAAGACTACATGTTGAAACACTGAGTACAATAAAAATGATTAATGATTTCTTCATTTTATTATCAAAACCGGGAGATACTTGCCAAAACCGGGATAATGTTCTGTAATTAGGAAGATATTTTATTCCTGCTAAGGTATTTAAAGTAATGTAAGTTTAGGTTTGTTTAACTCATAACTCCCTCAGAGTTGTTGGTGATTGCTAAGCTGCAAAGCCATCTGCACGAACACGCAACAACGGCGACGTGTGGCTGTGCATGGCTCGGTACGTTTTGGGAACACCAACAACTGCATGAAAAGGCAGTTGACATAATATTTCTAAGATAATATAAATTCTGGAATGGCGGGTGGGACACCCGCCAGGAAGGGGGAAGCCCCGCTGAACTAATTTCGTTTTCATTCAATGTCCGGTTTTTGAATGCTGCGTTGTCTTAATTTTACGGGACGGGATCAAAATAAACTTTATAATAAAAACAATTAATACAGCAACATCATGGAAAAATTTATGATGATCATAAGAGAAGATTTGGGCAAGATGGGCAAGATGACGGATGAAGAGCGATTCGCTAACATACCCATGATGCTCAAGTGGGTTGACTCACTGATTGAAAGCGGCAACTATATCAAGGGCGAACCGTTGCTGGTAAAGGGCCGCTATGTAAGCAAAGACCTGATCCTTTCTGATGGGCCCTTTATTGAAGCCCGCGAAGGGATCTCGGGCTATGAAATTATCAGGGCAGAAAATATTGAACAGGCAGCAGCCATTGCCCAGACCTGTCCACTTGTGCAACAAGGCCTTGCTGTAAGAGAGGTTCGCCCGATTGCCACAATATATGGTGTGAATAATGAATGAAACCGGCAGATGCATCGAAGCTCTTTATAAAGGCAAGTTCGGCCAACTGATCTCATTGATCTTGCAGCGGTTCCGGAGTTTATCTATTGAGTCGGCCGAAGATATTGTACAGGAAACTTTTGCCGAAGCTGCAGCACGTTGGCAAGAAGCAGGGCATACCTGAAAACCCCGCCGGATGGTTATATCAAACCTGCAGGAACAAATCCATCAACCTGTTAAAAAAAATGTCTGAGACAAGTGATCTGTCATTTGCCAAAACGGTTTCAGTAGCAGCAGAAGAAATTTCTGAACATGGTTTTAAAGATGCACAATTGCTGATGCTGATGGCTTGCTGTCACCCGCATATTACTCCAAAAGCACAAGTAGTATTAGCCCTTAAATATGTCTCAAACCTGAAAGTTGAAAATATTGCACTGCAGTTTGGAACAGAATTGGAGACTATCGAAAAAATGCTTTACCGCACAAGACAAAAAATAAAAAGTGAGACGTTGATCTTATCATCCAGCCGCTATGGCTATTCTGCAGAGCGGCTTTCGGTTGTGCATAAAGTGATCTATCTCATTTTTAATGAAGGCTACAAACAATCAGGGAAAAAGATAAGCCAGGGAAAAGTGATGTGTGAAGATGCACTCATGCTCAATAAATTTTTATTTGATAGCCCTGTGTGCAATTCCGAAACGAAAGCATTGCAAGCGCTCATGCTTTTTAATATTGCCCGTTTCGGTGTCCGGTTTGATGCACAAGGCAACGCTGTAGAATTGGAGTACCAGGACAGAAGCCTTTGGGATTGTTCGTTGATACAGCTTGCTCATCTGTTATTAACAGAGTCAAAAGATTCCACTTTTTCCCCATATCATTTAGAAGCTGCTATTGCCTGGGTGCATTGTGCTGCTCAGAAATTTGAAGACACGGATTGGGCAGCCATTTGTAAATATTATGAAGTGTTACTAAAAATCTATCCGAGCCCATTTGCCGAGATAAATTATGCAGTGGCGTTACAGTATAATCATCAAAATGAAAAAGCTTTTCGCATTCTGACAGATCTGCACCGAAATCCCTATTATAATAAATTGCCCATTCTTACTATCTCTATTCAAAAGTATTTTCAACGAATGGGCATTAAGGAAGATCCGAAGTAATTTCCCACTCCCCTTTTCCCAACAGCAAAGCTTCCAAAAAAAAAATTAATTGGGAATGTCCGGTATTCAATGGTGAAGTTGTCTATACTAACAAAGCAAGCTGCCGCATTTAGCGAACAGCAACATTTAACACTAAAGATAAATTATGAAAATAACTAAAATCTTTGCTAACCTCTTCATGGTATGGATAACCATGTGCTCCTATACAAGTTTAGCACAGAAATCACAAAATAGTGTGGATCATGAAAAAGCCATTAAACAGTATTATGCCGCTTATGAGAAGAAAGACTGGCATATGCTGGAGCTGATTCTCGCTGACGGGTTTACTTTCACCAGCCCGGCTGGCGATGATCATATTAATTTGAAGCTATACAAGGAAAGGTGTTGGCCTAATGCCTATAAGACCAAAAGGTTTGACCTGGAAAATATTATTATTGATGGGGATGATGCTTATGTAACATACAATGGCTGGACCAACGACAGCAAATTATTCCGGAACACTGAGCTTTTTAAATTTAAAGATGGAAAAATAATCTCGAATGAGTGTTTCTTTGGAACTGGTGTAAGTTTCCCTAATTCAGGAAAATGACAGAGGGTTTAGGCACAGCCCGCAAGGTTGAAAAATAAACAGCCAGTCATTGGCCATAACACTAAAACAAAAATTATGAAAATGTCTAAACTCTTTGGGAAAATTCTTTTGGCAGTGGTTCTCCTTTCTTGTCAGACGGGATTTAGCCAGATTATTACGGGCCAAACAGCCGGGCTCGAGAATACACCCAACGGAAAAATTATCAAGGCATGGTATATCGCCTGGGAGAAAAATGATTGGAATTTGATGACGCAAATTCTCGCTGATGGCTTCACTTTCTCCAGCCCGGTTGATGATCATATCAACATGAATGCCGTAAAGGAAAGGTGCTGGCCTAACGCGGGCAAGATCAAAAGGGTTGACGTGCAACAACTGATGATGAACGGAGATACAGTGTTTGTAATCGCTACCGGTTATACCACACCCGGCAAATTCTTGCGGAACTGCGATTATTTTACGATTAAAGACGGAAAAATTTCGGCGTACGAGTGTTTTTTTGGGCCCGGGATAAATTTTCCCAATTCGGGAAAATAGAGAAGTATTTTGCCAGTTGGCGCTTATTGCCCGTGGTACAGTTATAGCGCATTACGTGCTGCACAAATTAGCCGCTAATTTAACTGTGGTAGTAGGAATGAATGTTTCTTTGGAACTGGTGTAAATTTCCCTAATAATTCAAACAAATAAAAAATTAGCACCTCAATGGCGTCTGCTTGTACTTATCATGAAGTTAAACTTTCTTAGTCCTTTAGGCAATATTTTTATTTTCCATCTACATAACGGATACAGCTAAACGCAAACTTATTTTTGGTAGCAGCACAAGCGGATGCTAACCTATGCTGGCGCCAACAGTGGGCTTGCGAATGAAAAGTAACACCCCACGCCGGCTGGAAGTAATAAAGCAGCTCTTATCATTTATACTCCTTATTTAACAAGGTAAGCAAATCGCTTGCATCTTTCATCAATTCAGTCGCATTTCGTCCGCAATTATAAAGAAATGCTTTTAGGGTAAATGCTTCGTTGTACATAATTTTTATTTTTCCTGCATCGGGTGAAATAAAAGCAGGATTACCATGAGTTTGCACATCATTGTCCATATAGGAGCCGGGGCGATTCAGCTTGTCATAACTTGAGAGATCCAAAGTTGCTATTAAGTATCGCCTGTAGATCTGTTCTTCATCATTCAATTCCTGGTCAACCTCTTCCATAAATTTTATTTTACTGTAGTATTCACTGATGGCATTTGACACATTCCAATTCCGGATCAATTGCATATTGCCATTCTTTAATTGTGCAATTGTGCGGTCTGCCGGGTAAAAACGAATATATCTTGCTAATTCCCTGCTGTATGTATAGAAGCTGTCAGAATTTTTAAAAACATTCGTATGCGAAATAATAAACTGCAGAGAATCACAATATTGGCGCACATTTGTTGTGAATTGTATATAGTTATCCAGTTGAGCAATATCGCTTTTAATATCTTCAGTTAATGATTGCATATAGTGTTTTTCTTTTTCCTTGTTTGCTATTCTCTCTCTGATATTTTCCGCAAAGAAGCCCATTATTACCGCAAGAAAGATCATCAAGAATTCAAGAAAATATTCTTTCCATCGTTTTGGATGCAGTTGAGGGTGATGATGTACTTCCATATTTACAGTTTTGAGTATAGAATCCTGCACTTCACGGTGTTTAATATATTCCGCCTGTGAAGAGCGGGTTCACTTGCTATTTCAATCTTTTTTAGAGCTACATACTCTTCAGTGACCGCTTCTTCCCTGGCATAAAAAATATGTCGCCAAAATATTTGTATAGGGTAATAATAAAAATGATGACAGTCATGACCGTGTATGACTTTCACCTGGGTGATGTGGGCTTTTGAACGGGGGTTAACACTTATGCTGGCTGGAATTATTTAAACTTTGTGCGAGATGGCCAGGTAGAGGATTTATTTATTTAAACATTCTAAGGACAGCCTGGGGAAAAGAAATTCTTTTCTACAAATACATCTTTTGCGTTAGGGTCTATTTCCACATTTGATTATGTTGGTTTCTGATTACACACCGTCTGCATTATCGCATTTTAAAACTAAGCAATTGTGGCAATGTCGCCAAAAGAGACTCATATACGAAGAGGTGAATTTCTAAGGAAATATGTTTATTAATAATTTCAGAAAATTTTAGGAGACTAACGGGAGCGGTGACAGCTGTACTTCATAATTTATATATTCTAAGAAATCCGGGGCTCTGTAAGATGACTATTAAACTCTTAACATGACACCGGGTTATTTGAAAATACAATTTAAATCCCCGGCGGATTGGGAAGGTTGTTTAATTCAAAGTTTTATTTCGAGTTTATTCAATGCATTTGGAGCATGTAGGTTTTACGGGGTTACTAACAGCTGCAATTTGCCTCTTAGAAATATTTAGATGGCAAAATACCTTCGCTAAATGGTTGGTCAGGGGCTAACAAAGGCTAATACAATGATCAGCTACAACCATGATGACGGTCATTGCAAATCCTTGCTGAACCCAATAACTTTATATAAATTAATAGGTGGTAGCAATCTTTTAAAATAAATATTATGAAACGATATAATCACACCTCTTCCCATTTGATTGTTCTGGCAATTGCCGCTTTTCTTATTATTGGGTTGGGTAGTTGTGCAAAAAAAATACATTTTTCAAAGTCATCGGTCGTTCCCGCAGCAGAAGGAACTGTGAAAATAAAAAAAGACAGGAATAAGAACTACAATGTCAGTATTAGCATTTCCAATTTAGCTGCACCGGGCGACCTTACTCCATCCAGGTCTGCCTATGTAGTTTGGATGCAAACTGATCAAAACAACATTAAAAATATAGGACAAATAAAATCTTCAAAGAAATTCCTTTCAAAAGCATTGACGGGCTCCATAAGTACAGTTACGCCCCATTACCCTACAAAAATTTTTATTACTGCCGAAAATGATGGCGATATTTCTTATCCTCAGGGTGAAACAGTATTGACAACAGCATCTTTTTAATCATGCCCTGCGCTGTTCTTAGGTAACTTTTTAGCACATGTCGGTCTTCCCCTTTCTCCAAATTTGAAGTATTACAAAGACTAAAAAGAGGCCGCCGATGTTGTGTGTTCCCCCGGCTATACTTAGTGTGCTCGTAACCGTTAGCTGTGCGGTCCCAGGGTACTAAATACTTACAAACATTAAATCCAAAAACAAAAATTCAATTTCAATGTACCTTGCATTTCATAATTTATTTTATGAAGAAGTTGATACTTTTTGCTCTTACCATATTTTTTTATTCAGCAACATTTTCTCAAACTAAAATCTCTATTGATTCTGTTTCAAAATACATGGGCCAAAAGGTTACTGTATGCTCAAAAGTTTATGGAGTTAAATCATTGGAAAAAGTATCGTTTATAAACCTTGGAGCAAATTATCCAAACTCTCTTTTAACCATTGTAATTTTTGCAAGAGATAAAGCAAATTTTAAACAGCCTCTTGAAGACAATGTATAGCGATAAAAATATTTGTGTAACAGGTACGATAAAAGAATATAATAACAAACCTGAAATTATTATTTCAAAGCCTGAGGATATAACTATTGAATAAATGTCCTGAGTTAAAAACATCAGGACAGCAGTCCCTAATTATTTAAACATTCTCCGGATAGCTTGGGGACAGCAGTCTCTAATTATTTAAAGGTTCTAAGGCCAGCTTGGAGATTTTACCCGCCTGCTACTCTTAGTGTGCTCCTAACCGTTAGTTGAGCTTCTCGACAACGCTCCCTGATTATTTAAATGTAGTACGAGATGGCTATGAAGAGGATTTGCTTCTTTAAACATACTCAGGCCAGCGTGGGGCAAAACTAAAGATAGTAGTTCCTAATTATCTAAACATTCTCAGGATAGCCCGGGGTAAAAATTATTTAAAAAATAGTTGCAGTTTTATTTGGTTTTTCTGACAGTACCTTGCGCCAATCCGGGCAAATATTTTAAACATATTTTCTATAAAATAAGATTATAAATGAGATATTCGTTAGTTTATCATAGAATAGTTATTCTATAATTTGTATATAATACATTGATTACCATGCAAATAAATTTTAATCTGTAACCGTTACAGTTAAAAATGTAAAATATTACATTTTAATCTGAATATTGTCAAAATTGAATTGAACTGTCGGCCTGTACAAACAAAGGGCTGTTTCCAAAGAAGAATAAAATAAAAATAAAAATTTGGTAATAGAGATTTTATCTATAAATTTGTACTGTCTAATAAATTAAACATGCAGAATCTCGTAATAAATGGGGGAATCTTAGAACAAGAGCCCGAAAATAGTAAGTCAAAAATACCAAGAGTTAGAAGTAGTGCTTATCCTTCATATACTATTGATTTTTGTACCGAATTTACAAAAAAATTTCATCAAAATTTTGGAAACTATCATTCAATGCAAGGGAGGAGATTTCAAAAGTTTTAAAAGTATCAATTAGTCATATCCAGTCTCAATCAATGTGCATCTTCCCAGTACGGTCTAATTGATATGAAGGTTAAGGTAGGATATAAGCCAAGTGAATTATTTCTGCATATTTATAAACCCATTGATGATACTGAAAGAACCGAGGCCTTAATAGATTGTTTGGTTCACCCTGAGTTGTATAAGAAATTGTTAGTGCAGTTTCAAAACAGCATTGTGCCAAGTGTTTCGGCATTATCAACAATACTCTTTAGAAATCACAATATTGCAGAGGCGGCATCTGAAAACGCTGCTCAAATATTCATAGATAATTTAAAATTCTTAAATTTATTAGACGATAATAATCACTTGACGTTAGATCGAGAAATAGATATAGAAAATGTTGAAAAGACAAATAACTCAATCAAAGAGGAAAGCAAAAAACTCCCTATTAAATTGAATGATATTTCAAATAAAAAAACAGATAATCATATTGTAAATAAACATCAAGAATTTACAAAGGAGCAAACAGAGTCTTACCCCATAATTATTCCTTTGAAAAATAGTAGAGTTGGAAAATTAATTTTACCTGTTGATTTTAATGATGAAGATTTAGATAAAGTAGAGAAGTTTATTGAAGCATTAAGAATTAAAAAAGGGTCATAAAAATGACCCTACGCCTAATATAATTACTTTTTAGGGAACAAGTACTAAAGGGTACTTAAATAATTTCATTGGCGGTGAATAGTCAGAGAAATATCGACGAAAAAACTAAGTCCATCGGTTACAGCTGAAAAGTCTCATAAACTGTAGTACCTGTAGCCTTTATCTGATGCAAAACGAGGGGTTTCCACCCCTTGTTTTAATTTTGCAAAGTTATAGAAATATAATAGGTTTATGCGAAATGAGAAAGAAAAATAATCTTGGGCGCACAGAAACTTAGCCCATGCTGGTCTTCCCCTTTCTCCAAATTTAAAGTATTACAAAGACTAAAACAGGCCGCCGATGTTGTGTGTTCATGCGTATGGTTTTGTAGCCCAGCCTCACCAACATCAGTTTGAACCCAAACCGCACGATTATCCTAAACCATCCAATGCGTAAGTAACACCAACTCAATCTTCCCCCTCACAACAACCCCTCCTTCTTCATAAATCTTTCAAGGGCGCCCTTGCCGGGGGAGCCAATGAGTGCCTTAATATCTCTAATGTAGCTGCGCACGGTTTTTACCTTAAGGGGTGTAGCCAGTGTCATATCTTCAGCAGATTGGCCCTGCCGCATGCACCACAGCAATTGCGGGTAGTGTTCGGGCAATGGTTTTGCCACACGGGGCGGGTTCAGCACCTTTTCGGTAATGCGGCAATAGTAGGTATTACCCCGCTCCAGTTGCTGCAGGGCAATAAGCATTTCCGTGAGCGCAACATCTTCGGCAACGTATGCCACGGGTTGCCCCGGTATATGCCGCACGAGGCGTTCATGGCAATATCGCCAGCAAATAAACAGCTTTGTATTGGCAGCACAAGCACGCACCTGCTGCAGGGTATTGGCTATGCACTCGCCCGCTATGCCGGCATCCATCAGCACCACATCGGGCTGCAGGCGGGCAGCAGCCTGCAAAAAGTCGCCTGTAATGGCAACCTCGCCCTTTATATGGTAGCGGTCACGCTGCCCGCGAAGCATATTCTTCCATGCCTGCCGTACGTGGGGCACATCATGCGCAACTAATACCGTAACGGATACACTCATGCAGCGTTTTTGGTTACTATAAAAAAAAGTTTAGTGTTCCCGCGGGGTTGCCGGCCGCTTACTCTATGGTAAGTGCGCCTGCAGGCAAACCGTTGTTACAAAAAAGCAAGCCGGCGAAGTGCAGGCATGTGTATGCCGTTGCTGCAAATCGCATAGCTCCCTTTTAAAATGGGTGGGCAATAAACCCTGAGGCTTAAATTAGAGATTCAAATATATTAAAAAACCATAGAATATAAAATTCAATACTATAAGCGGGTGTAGTATTCGGTTACTATGGCCTTGCTTATATATATAATAAAGGCGATTCTTATACCCTGGAATGACGATTTGTAACCTTAGGAATGGTCGTACTTAACCTTAAGAATGGTCGTACTTAACCTTAGGAATGGTCATACTTAACATTAAGAATGGTCATACTTAACCCTAAGAATGGTCATACTTAACATTAGGAATGGTCATACTTAACATTAGGAATGGTCATACTTAACATTAGGAATGGTCATACTTAACATTAAGGATAATGATTCTTAACCCTAAGAACGGTCGTACTTAACCCTAAGAAAGATAATTCTTAACCCTAAGAATCGGGATTTTATACCCTGATTTTTGTAATTACAGGGGTATTAATTGATCCGCCAGGCATCCCGTGAAGCCGGTTTCAATGCCTCCCATGTGGATAAACTGCCTTTTTTGGAGGCGTTGAAAAAATATTTTCAATCAACACCTTACGCTGGAATGCACTGTTTACGGCCTTTTTTTTGGCGCAACGAAATACCGACCCTTTTATTTACCCGAATTTTGGGGTTGCGGGGTATTGCGCCATACTGCAATTTAGCCTTCTCATTTACAACGAATGGGGCTTCATCAAAAAATTTAAATATTATGAAAAAACTAGTAAGAAAGGTTGTGAAAGCCTTTAAACAATTTGCAGACGCTAAACTACTTACGTTTGCACAAAATGTAACCACATCCATGGCTAATGCCGTGGCCGTATTCCCTACACCCACTCCAACGCTGGCAGATGTTAATACAGCCCTTGGCAACTATGCCGAGCTGTTGCAACTGGCTGCAGACAGAAGCAAGGTGCAGGTAGTACTGAAAAACCAGGCTAAACAATCGTTGCTGGCACTCCTGAGCCAATTAGCGGATTATGTAAACATGACGGCACAAGGTGATGAAGGGATTTTAGTACAAAGTGGCATAGATCTTAATAAGGTTCCTCAACCTGTAAGCCTGAAGGCGCCAACAAGAGTGGTGTTGCTGGACGGCGGTAACAGCGGCGAACTGCTACTAAAATTTAAAAGGGTACAGGGAGCGCCGAGCTACCTCTTCCAGTACACTACTGATGCCACGCTGGCAGAAGAGAGCTGGGTGAGCATACCTGCTACCACTACTTCTTACACCTTTACAGGCCTTACCAAAGGATCTACTTATTTTTGCAGAGCCGTATCAGTAGGGGCAAATCAACAACAAATGATAAGTATTGTTGTAAATCGTGTTTCTCAATAAATTATTTAACTAAGCCTCATTCGTAAAAAGAGCCACTGTAAAGTGGTTTTTTTTGTTTCCATGGGTTACGTTATTGCGGCGGCGGCACCCCGGTTACGCCATTGCGAGGAAATATGCGGGCTTTTTTAGAAAGGTTTGAAATGAAAGGAGCTCAGCTTATTTCCGCGGCAATCTCCTTATTGCGAAGCAGGAATAACGAGGTAGCATAAACGCTTTTAATATTAGCAGTGATTTAAAATATGCTATTCTTTTCTTATTGTGAAACCTTGATGCATTCCAGACTGCGCTCCGAGAAATTAACAGTCAAGCCTACCCCGTTTTGTGGGGGCAAGTCTTCATTCGACTAGTGCTAAAGGAGCTCTTCAATTTTATCAATGCCTTAACGCTCAACGCATAACCTTATTTCGGTGAGAATGTTTATCGCAGGGTTAGTTAATCAATTTGGCAGTCTCAATTATATATTGTGCGTGTTACAATTACGTAGCCCGGGATATTGCCTTGCCCCTCTCCCTGACACTACTGTGGACACAAGTGTTTGATAGCCAGGCCCTGAGAATTTGAGTACATGAAAACTTATTGCCGCGCCCTTCAGGACGTGGATTGTAGTAAAATTCATATCGGCTTTAGCCAAAAAGAATAAATTATCGGGCTAAAGCCCATCATATTCATTCCTTTATCCCTGCTCTAAAGAGCAGGGCAATAAAAATTAGAGATGTGTCCGTAAGGTAGCCCCCGGGGAGACGGGTTGGGGTGAGGCCTGCATCCAAAGAATATTTTGAACATGAGATAGTTAATAATAGCTCAATTGATTCCATAAGGTGTAATTATATTCGCCACTAACATATCGTATTAATTTTTAGATTTACTGTAAATAAGCTGGAAATGTCTTCATCATATTTATTAATTACGCAATCACACATAATGAACTTAAAAAAACAATTGTCGCTTTTTAGTATTTCGATGTTATTAACGGTCTCCTTGCTGGCGCAGGTAAAAAGGGTAACACCGCCGGCTCCCGTTTATCCTGTTCCTGCAGCGAACCAGTTAGCGTGGGCGGATATGGAAACAAATGCCTTTATACATTTCAACATTAATACTTTTACTGATAAAGAATGGGGGTATGGAAATGAAAGCCCTTCATTGTTTAATCCAACCAACGCTAAATGCCGGCCAATGGGCGAAAACATTGAAAGAGACTGGCTTTAAAGAAATGATATTAACCTGTAAGCATCATGATGGGTTTTGTCTTTGGCCTTCAAAATATACGGACAGGTCAGTAAAATCCAGTCCTTATAAAAATGGCAAAGGAGATATTGTAAGAGAAGCAAGAGACGCCGCAACAAAGTATGGATTGAAATTCGGCGTCTACCTGTCACCGTGGGATAGAAGCCGGGCCGATTATGGAACGCCTGCTTACATTACTTATTACCGGAATCAATTAAAAGAATTATTTACTAACTATGGACCCGTATTCGAAATGTGGTTCGATGGCGCCAACGGCGGAGATGGTTACTATGGTGGCGCCAACGAAAAAAGAGAAATTGATCGCACTACCTATTATGACTGGCCAACTACGTTGAAGATGGTACGGAAAGATGGAACCCAATATTTTATTTTTCAGTGATGCGGGACCTGGTGTACGATGGGTAGGTAATGAACAAGGCATTGCCGGAGAAACTAACTGGAACACCGTAGACGCAGATACACTTTATCCGGGCAAAGCCGGAATGGAAAGTTATTTAAACAGCGGTGACATTAATGGTAAACAATGGATACCGGCTGAAGTGGATGTGTCAATCAGGCCGGGCTGGTTTTACCACGAAAAAGAAGATAGCCTTGTAAAAACTCCTGAAAAATTATTTGAGATCTATCTTACATCCGTTGGACGAGGTTCCACCTTGTTATTAAATGTACCGCCGGACAGAACAGGGCAATTCAATGCAAATGATGTAAAAGCCTTGTATGGCTTCAAAGCTTTGTTGGATAAAGTTTTTGCAAACAACCTGGCGGCCAAAGCAAAAGTAACGGCCGATAGTTATCGCGGAAACAGCAAACTGTATGCTCCTTCAAATATTAATGATGGAAATAAGGAAACATATTGGGCTACAGATGATGCAACCACAAAAGGCGGTATAACAATCGACCTGCCAAAAAAATCAACCATTCAATACATTGTTTTGCAGGAGTACATAAAACTGGGGCAACGGGTAAAATCGTTCAATGTGGAAATTTGGAAAGACAATGCGTGGCAACAGGTTGCTGTAGCAACTACTATCGGTCATAAAAGAATTCTAAAAATTGACCCGATAGAAACAAAAAAAATAAGAGTGAATATTACTGATTCAAAGGCATGTCCGGTTATCTCAAACATTGAGGTATATTAAATTTTAAGGACTAATTTGAAAACAGGAAATAAGAATTAACCTTACCAGAGCTAGTGCTAACTGCTTCGACTACACGTAAATAATTTTTGCAAAGAGATAAGGTCATCTTAATTTGAAAAAACTTTTTTGATCCTGCTGATTGCCAATATTTCCTTATCAACGGCAAAGCACAATAGCAGGTGCCGGCTTTCAAAAACCAAAAGCTTCCAATAAATGAACGGGTAAACGACTTCCTTCACAATGAGCGCTGCTGGTTTCCAATTAATAGCCCCGATAACTCCGGTTATTAACACCGTGGTTATGCATAGAGCGACCATTGCCTTGAGTGGAATGGGAGCCATTGCAACCCAATAATAGCATAATAATTATCACTAATACAATGCGTGGTTTGTAGATATTGTTTTTCATAGTTTGGTTTTGAGGAACTTAAAACATAGCTGCTTTATTTTGCAGCGGACTTACTGATCCATAAAACGTTCCTATGCCATTGAATATTGTAAAAATGTGCATTGGTATTTCGCGTCTTAATAATTTTTTTCTTCATTTAAATGATCAAAAATCGTAAATATCAAAGCAAACTATTTCATAATTCTTATTGTCAAATTAATGAATTAAAAAAAGGCATAACTTTAAGAAGCTAAAAGATAAAGTATGCCGGTTCCGTTTAAAATAAAAGTTACTAAGAATATCCTGGAGCTCAGTAAAGAGTGTGGCGTTCACGAAAACGTAGAGACAGTTGGAAAGAATTGTGCCATCGCACTTACTCTTAAGGATATTTTTCCGAATGTTTTTGTTTCCGCTACCGATATTTATCCCTTTGGCAAAGACGATAAAAACCCATCTCATACTCTTACGATTCCAATGCCTAAAATAGCGAGAGATTTCGTGAAAGTTTTTGATTCATTGTCTGCGATTTACAACCTCAGGTCACGACTTCCTGAATTTGAATTTTCTATTGACATCCCCGATGAAATTATTTCTGAAATTAATATTGAAGAAGTAACAACACTTACGCATCGGCCTGACTCCTCATACGTGTGTCACTAAAATATATAAAAAACGGGGTCTTATCAATCTTATCTATTTCCATAATAATTACCATCATCGTTCCCGCGAATGTTCGTTGTTCAGAAATTTAAAATATACGATCAATAAAAATTCCTTAAATTCATACCGCCTTTTTAAAATCTCCGTATTCTTTTTTAATTCTTCACTTCAAAATCTTTTATATGAAAAAGAATCTTTTTAAACAACTGGTTGGCGCAGGATTGCTTGCTTTTATCTTTTTATCTTTTCAATCATTAATCATTAACAATGATGATACTAAAACGGTGACAGGAGAAATCCTTGATATGAAATGTTATATGGCTTCAGGTGCACACGGCGATGGTCATAAAGAATGTGCGGCCACTTGTATTAATGGCGGCGCTCCAATGGGCATTCTTACTGATGATGGCAAAGTTTATCTTTTAATTGAAGGCAGTAAAAATGCGGATGCCTATGATGAAGCAAAAAAGTTTGCAGGGGAAAAAGTAACATTAACCGGAACTTTTTCTGATAAAAATGGCGTACAGGCATTGATAGTTACTGAAGTAAAAGCGAAAGCATAACAAACGCCTTCAGGTACATTACAACTTTATTTGAGTGCATTTCAAATTGTCGCATTGCCGTACTGCTTGTGGGCGGTGGAGACACCGCCCCGGCGAGCTGCCCCCGGTTGGTGTCCCCACTAACCGGCGACAATTTGAAACACCCCTTATTTACAAATAATAAATGCATGTGTAATTACAGCATATAGGGCACCTTATGCATCTCCCACTCCATGCCTGGGTAACAAACTGAAAACATTTCGTTTATAGAAATGCGATGGCAACTGCGCAACATTTTATCTGCCAATTATATCGGGTAAGCGTAACAGTTATACATAATTCGCAGCATACATTAACCGGGAGGGAATTAAGAGCGACGTAGCTTTTTTATTTTCCAATCATCTTATTTTTCTCATCCAGCAGATTTAAAACTTCATCCATTTTGAGCTGTAGTCTCATTACTTCTGCCTGGGCCTTAAGGTTCACCTGGTATTCAATTTCCGATCGTATCCTATCTTGTTCTGCAAGGCTGCGTTGGCTGGTAAGTACAAGAATAGTAAACAAAAAAGAAGTAAGCGTGAGTATGAATCCCAAAATGAAAAAAGTTGGCGGGCTATCCGCAAAGCTCACATCGCGTTTGTGAATAAAATGATGATACCATGTTTGAAAACCAATCCATCCTGAAAGAAAAATAATTGCAAATATCAAAAAACGACCGCTCGATACATACCTTGCCGCTCGGTCTACAAATCTGCGAAACGAAGCTGGTTGCTGAGGCGGAACATAATTACCAATCATTTGCTCGCGCATGCTTGTTGTGCTTTTTCTCAATCTGTCAACAATTATTGCAAGTAAAGTGCGTGAAAATTGAGGATGCTTATCAAGATAGTTGTAAAAAGTTGCACGGCCTATGGTTAGCACTGTAGTTTCTTTTGTTGTCCGCACATTTGCGGTGTGAGGGCCACTATCCAGCAACGATAGTTCTCCGAAAAAAGTTCCTTCTCCCTGCACACCCAGCGGAAACTCTTTCCCATCTTTATTAACGTAGCTAACTTTAACCTCGCCTTTTTCAATTAAATAAAGTTTGTCTCCCGGTTCATCCATCCATAAAATGGGTGTATTGGCATCATATTTTTCCGTGTGCAATTGTTTCAATAAGTCCTGCAATTCCCCGGGGTTGAGTGTAGCAAACAGCGGGATTTCTCTAAGTATTTCCGGCGTCATAATTTTCTTTTAAATGATGTTTCGCCTTACTAAAATAAGTATCTGCTAAAGATATGATATCATTGTTTCAGATTGAATAAATTCTTATGGTTGAAAAGCGATTTAAATTCTATAATCTTCTCTCAACCGGAAAAATACATCTAACAACGTACAGCAAGTAACAGCGTGGCTGAATAACAATGGAATTGATGTCTTTTCGTCTCACAAGTTCTTCTCTAAAATATTTATCTTGAAAAAAAATCTGGACAATTCTATTCTAAATAAATTATGGCAACAGACGTGCACGATAATGGGCATGTTGCAACAGCCACTGAGTGGGATGAGCAGGTAAATGCTATTTATGAATGTGGAAAAGGATTGGAGGAAACAATTAGATTTTTATTTCATCAAAAGCCATCGTTAGAAAATTTTATTGAATGGATGCAACAGGATAAACCATCCGAAACTAATGAAGTGTTGATTGAAGATGTTTTAAAGTGACGATGATATTAATTTCTTTAAAGAAAACGGTTACATTATAATTCCAAAAGCCTTAAGCGATGAACAATGTGAAGAAGCCCGCAAAGCCATTTTAGAGTTTATAGGAGCGGATATAAATGATGCCGCAACCTGGTATCGGGATCATGAAGAAATGAGAGGACTCATGCTAATGTTCTATCATCATCCTTCACTTGAGGTTGTTAGAAATTTGCCGGTAATACGCAAAGCATTTGAACAACTGTATGGCAGCACAAACATCCATAAAGTTATTGATAAGGTAAGTTTCAATCCGCCGGAAACATCAACATTTAAATTTAAAGGAAGCCCGCTTCATTGGGACGTAAGTCTTACTCTCCCAATACCCTTTAAATTACAGGGGCTTTTATATTTGAATGATGTTATTGAAGATGGCGGCGCTTTTTGTTGCGTCCCTGGATTTCATAATAAATTAGAAAATTGGCTAAAAGAACTTCCGCCAAATGCAAAGCCGGAAGATGAAGCAATCAAACAACTTAAGCCAATGCCAATTAGCGGCAAAGCAGGCGATTTCATAATCTGGCACCAGGCGCTTCCGCATTGCGCCTCGCCTAACAAAAGCAACACACCGAGATTTGTTCAATATCATACCTACGATCCGGTTAGCAACAGTGCATAGCATTTAGCATCAGCGGTGGTTATTGATAGCAATCATAGAATACACTAACGGTCATCAATCCGTAATTCAAATATTCACTACAACTTGCAGGAGTTTTCCCGGTGTCTTTGCATTGAGATTTTATTGAGTCTTTCGTTCAATGCTATGTTATGAACCTTTCTGTTACATCACAAAATTCATCAAAAAGTAATATCGTTTCAGCAACGAAGCACAATAAGACTACGCATGAAACAATGCAAAAAATATTACTGTTCTGCGGCATTCTTTCTTCTTTGCTATATGTCGCTATGAACATCTTTGTGCCGGTATTCTATTACGGATATAGTTCCGTATCTCAAACCGTAAGCGAACTATCTGCTGTAGGGGCGCCTACCAGAGCATTGTGGATTTCGCTGGGTATCATATATACACTATTGGTAACGGCTTTTGGATGGGAAGTGTGGCAATCTTCCGATGAAAACAAGTCGCTTCGCCTGGTGGGAGTATTGATCTTCATTTATGGGCTCGTCAGTTTCATCTGGCCATTTGCACCTATGCATCAACGTGAGGTACTTGCGGCCGGCGGTAAAACGATGTCCGATACTCTGCACCTGTTGTTGGCTGCGATAACGGTTATCATAATGACAACGGCAATGGTATTCGGGGCATTTGCTTTCGGAAAGCGATTCCGCTTTTATTCCATCGCTACAATAATAGTTCTTCTTGTATTTGGTGCTTTAACCGCTTTAGATGCGCCAAAGGTTCAGGCAAATTTGCCAACACCATATGCAGGTATTTGGGAACGCATCAATATAGGGGTTTTCCTTCTTTGGATAGTTGTGCTGGCCATTGGTGTATTAAAGAAGCAAAATCAGCGAAGCTTAAGTAATCGCAACATGCCATTAGATAAATGAGCTATCAAATAAATTTCAACACTTCCTCCCCCATTCTATCAGTTCCCAATATATTACCGGCAGGCGTAGTGGCATCTGCAATATCTTTAGTACGATAACCAGCTTTCAAAACTTTATCAACGGCATTAATCACTGTGCCTGATTCGTCCTTCATTCCAAAGGAAATGTCTAACAACAATGCGGCAGATAAAATAGATGCCAATGGATTAGCCAACCCTTTACCCGTAATATCATGTGCAGAACCATGAATAGGCTCATAAACACCAGTGCCGTCGCCTATAGAAGCACTCGCCAACATTCCCATGGAACCTGCGATTTGAGAAGCTTCATCAGTTAAAATGTCTCCAAATAAATTGGCAGTAACAACCACATCAAAACGTCTTGGATCTTTTATAAGTAGCATGGCTGTCGCATCTACAAACTGGTATTCAACTTCCACGTCAGCATATTCCAGTGCAATCTTTTGAACTACTTCTCTCCACAACCTCGATGTTTCCAAAACATTAGCTTTATCAACTGAACATAATTTTTTACGCCTCGTTCTTGCAGCATCAAAAGCTTTACGGGCAATACGCTCAACTTCATAGCGACTATATTCAGCAACATCATAAGCCGTATCACCATTGTTCTTTCTTCCCTTTTCACCAAAATAAATATCACCCGTTAGTTCGCGGAAAAATAAAATGTCAGCGCCTTTTAATATCTCGGGTTTAATACTGGATGCTCCTAATAATTCATCAAATAATTTTATAGGGCGAATATTGGCATAAAGCCCGAGTTCCTTTCTCATCTTAAGCAAACCTTGTTCCGGTCTTACTTTTGCTGAAGGATCATTATCGTATTTTGGATGGCCAACAGCTCCGAACAATACTGCGTCCGATTTTCTCATTTTCTCCAACGATTCATCAGGCAGCGGATTACCGGTTGCTTCAATTGCAACATGGCCTATCAATGCATCATCATAAGTAAACACGTGGCCAAACTTCGCAGCAATTTTATCCAATACTTTTTTACCTACAGCCGTTACTTCCTGCCCAATACCATCTCCCGGAACTATTAAAATGTGTTTTGTTGCCATTGAATTTATTATTGATGAATCTGTAAATTATGAAGGTACTAAAGCGTATTAAGCATTTTTAATGTTGCTTTTATTGCTGCCACAGTTTGGTCACTATCTAATCCCCGTGTTTTAAAGTCTTTATTGTTTTGGCTCCAGGTAATAATTGTTTCGCATAAAGCATCACTTTTGCCACCCGGAGGAATGCGAACAGCATAATCTGCCAGTAGCGGCAACTCGATTTTCTTTTGCTTATATACTTTTTTCAAAGCATTCATAAATGCATCATATTGCCCATCGCCCTGTGCATTTTCTTCGAAACATTCGCCGTTCACGCAAATCTTTAATGTGACTGATGGGTTTAAATCTTTTGAATGCGTGAGCACATAGTTTTCGATACTCACTTTTGCTTCAATTGCATTACCGTCTAAAATATCAGAAATGATATAAGGAAGATCTGCCTGTGTTAATACTTCTTTCCTATCGCCTAACTCAATAATCTTTTGCGTTACCTTTTTAAGATCTTCATCTGAAAGAAGAATGCCCAGTTGCTGCAAATTATTTTCAATATTGGCTTTACCGCTTGTTTTACCCAAAGCATATTTTCTTTGGCGACCAAATCGTTCAGGCATCAGGTCGCTGAAATACAATTTATTTTTTTTGTCCCCATCTGCGTGTATGCCTGCCGTTTGGGTAAATACATTTTCGCCTACTACCGGTTTATTTACCGGAATTCTAAAACCGGAAAATGTCTCTACGAGTTTGCTAACACGATACAATGATTTTTCGGCAACTGACAATTTTATGTGGGGCATAAAATCATGAAGAACAGCGATAGAACTTGCCAGTGCGGCATTACCTGCTCTTTCGCCCATACCGTTGACCGTTAGATGAAGGCCATGAGCACCCGCCTTTACCGCTTCCAGCACATTTGCAGTCCCTAAATCATAATCATTATGGCCATGAAAATCGAAATGAATGCCCGGGTAACGTTCCACGATTTCAGAAACAAATTCGAATACTTCCGAAGGAATCAAAACACCCAATGTATCGGGCAACATAATTCTTTTAACCGGCTGCTTTGAAAGAAAATCCAGGTACTGGAAAACATAATCTTTAGAATGACGCATGCCATTACTCCAGTCTTCAAGATATACATTACATTCAATTCCTTTCTTTCTCGCCAGCTTTATTACTTCAGCCATTTCGGCAAAATGCTGTTCAGGCTTTTTCCTTAACTGGTGGGTTAGATGATTCAAGGAGCCTTTGGTAAGCAGGTTCATAACTTTCGCACCTGCTTTCTGCATCCATTGAATAGATATATCCCCATCAACAAAAGTGAGGACTTCTACTTTATTTAAGAAGCCATTTGCTTTGGCCCATTTGGTAATTTTTTTCACCGCATCAAATTCTCCTTCCGATACGCGGGCAGAAGCAACTTCGATCCTGTCAACTTTTACTTCCGTTAACAGAAGTTGAGCAATGGTTAATTTTTCAGATGCGGAAAAAGACACACCGCTGGTTTGTTCACCATCGCGAAGTGTCGTATCCATAATTTCAATATAACGTTGTGATTGTGGCATGTACGTTTGCTTGGAAATATTTTAATAAAGACTCTTTGATGCAAACGACTGAATTTCTTTTCCCATGGCCTGCAGATAGTCGATATCATCATAACCGTTAGTAAGGTTATTTTTTTTATACCCGTTTATGGCAAACGATTGTTTATCTCCAGTTGCAAGAATCGTAATCGTTTGTTCGGGAAGATTTACTTCAAGTTCTGTATCAGGATCTGCTTCAATGGCCTTAAATATTTTATCTAAAAATTCTTCGGTTACCTGCACCGGTAGTATACCAACATTGATGCAGTTATTCTTAAAAATATCTGCAAAAAAACTGGATACAACGCAACGAAAGCCATAATCATAAACTGCCCATGCTGCATGTTCGCGGCTGCTGCCGCTTCCAAAATTTCTTCCGCCTACTAAAATTTTGCCATGGTAAACAGGGTTGTTTAAAACAAAATCTTTTTTAGGCGAGTTGTCATTATTATATCTCCAGTCCCGAAAAAGATTATCTCCAAAACCTTTCCGTTCTGTTGCTTTTAAGAAACGTGCAGGAATGATCTGGTCCGTATCTACATTCTCAATTGGCAGCGGAACTGCCGTGCTTTTTAGTATCGTGAATTTATCGTAAGCCATTGTTTTTGATTTTTTACCTCACCCCAACCCCTCTCCACAGGAGAGGGACGCGGAGTATAAATATGATTATTTAGTTTCTATATTCATTCTTTTACATCGTACATGCCACATCGTTAGAGCAGGTCTCTCGGGTCAGTAACAACTCCCGTAACTGCCGCTGCTGCTGCCATAAAAGGACTTGCCAGCATGGTTCTTGCTCCAGGCCCTTGTCTTCCTTCAAAATTTCTGTTGCTGGTACTTACGGCATATTTACCTGCAGGAATTTTATCATCATTCATAGCAAGGCATGCAGAACATCCGGGCTGGCGCAATTCAAAACCTGCTTCGGTTAAGATATCCAAAATGCCTTCTTCTTTAATTTGCTTTTCAACAACATGCGAACCGGGCACAATCCATGCAGTAATATTATCGGCTTTCTTACGTCCTTTTACAATTGAAGCAAATGCCCGAAAATCTTCAATGCGTCCATTGGTGCAACTTCCTAAAAAAACATAATCAACTTTTTTACCGAGCATAGAATCATCTTCATGAAAGCCCATATAGTTAAGCGATTTTTCATAGCTTGATTTTCCGCCACCTACTTGCTCCGCAGTTGGAATATGTTTTGTAATTCCCATTCCCATACCAGGATTGGTACCATAAGTGATCATGGGTTCGATGTCTGCTGCATCAAAGTTATATTCAACATCAAACGCGGCACCATCGTCAGTCTTTAACGTTTTCCAATAAGCCAAGTGCTTTATCCCAAGCTTCGCCTTTCGGTGCTTTCTCTTTTCCTTTTATATAAGTGAATGTCGTTTCATCCGGAGCAATCATACCGCCGCGTGCACCCATTTCTATACTCATATTACAAACCGTCATCCTGCCTTCCATACTCATATTCTCAAATACATCACCGGCATATTCAACAAAATAACCTGTAGCGCCCGCCGCTGTTAATTTGGAAATGATATAAAGAACAACATCTTTCGGTGTGATAGCCTTACCCAACCTTCCATTTACGTTGATGCGCATTTTCTTTGGCTTTGGCTGCATAATGCATTGGGACGAAAGAACCATTTCCACTTCCGAAGTTCCGATACCAAAAGCTATGGCCCCAAATGCGCCATGGGTTGATGTATGCGAATCACCGCAAACAATGGTCATGCCTGGTAATGTAATTCCATTCTCAGGCCCAATAACATGCACAATACCATTTTTTGGATTGCCTAATCCCCAATGCGAAATGCCATATTTGGCAGAATTCACTTCCAAAGCTTTTAACTGGATTGCTGAAAGAGGATCTTTAACCGGCAAATGCTGGTTAATCGTTGGAGTGTTATGGTCAGCAGTAGCAAATGTTTTTTCAGGAAACATTACTTTCAATCCGCGGCTTTCCAGCCCCAGGAATGCAACAGGGCTGGTAACTTCATGAATAAAATGTCGGTCGATAAAAAGAACATCCGGGCCATCTTCAATTTTACGAACCACATGCGAGTCCCACACCTTGTCAAACAATGTACTTGGCATATTTTTTTGTATTTTTTTTATTGGAGTGCAAAATTCCTAAAATATATGGACATTGCAGCGTTTTAAATCGTTTTTTATTTGGTAAAATGATAAATAATCTATCAATTTATTAAGACTTTTTTACATGAATTGGATTTAAAATAAGATAATGGACTAATCTGTCGGCAGTCGATACGGGATCTCTCCATTCAATCTTAATTTTAATTTACCTGCAAATACTTTACTTCTTATCTTCCTACCATGATTACCAAAGCAGCTTTACTCAACGAACTCATAAACAACACTTATGTAATGCTTCGACCTTCCAAAATTGCCGGTATTGGCGTGTTTGCTTTACGCTCCATTCCTAAAGGCTGTCGGGATATGTTTAGCCCACCAAACCCGGATGATAAGTGGATAACCTTTTCAAATGCAGACGTGCAGAATTTGCCTGATCATGCCCGGCTGTTAGTGGAAAATTATTGCTTGTTTGATGCTGATCAATATTACATTCCCGAGAAAGGATTTAAAGCAATTGACGTGTCTCTGTTTCTAAATCATTCTGACACACCTAATATCATTTCTATTGAAGATGGCAATTATTTTGAAACGATCCGCGATATTACCGAAGGCGAAGAATTGCTGATAGATTATGGGACAATCGTGGATGAAGTTTAAATAAGAAGATCTAATGATTAGTGGAGACCATGAGTAATTAGAAGTACCGGATAACTCACAATTTTCCTTCCGCGTATAAGCGACGCATCTCTTTTTTATCAAATTTTCCAACGCTCGTTTTTGGTATCTCTTTTACAAATATCATTTTTTCCGGTAACTGGTATTTGGCAAATGAAGGGGATAAAAAATTATGCAGTTCTTGTAATGATAAAAAATCTGAATGATCTTTTGAAACAATTACTGCCAGCGGTCTTTCTGTCCATAGCGGATCAGGAATCGCAATTACAGAAGCTTCCTTCACTTTAGGATGAGCCATAATAGCCACTTCAAGAGCTACACTCGAAATCCATTCACCTCCGCTTTTTATCAGGTCTTTTGCCCTGTCCGTAATTTGCATGTAGCCTTCACCGTTAATCACACCTACATCGCCGGTTTTAAACCACCCATCGTTAGTAAAATTTTCCCGGTTGTTTGATTTGAAATAAGAATCAATAACCCATGCTCCTTTAATCTCAATTTCTCCCGCGGTGATCCCATCACATGGAGCAATCTCGCCGTTCTCCAGAACCGATCTTATCCCGACACCCGGAACCTGTTGTCCCTGCATAGCACGAATTTTTATTTTCTCCGGGGCCGAAAGTGAATCATGCTGAGGCTGTAACCTGCTTACTGTTCCAACCGGAGATGTCTCAGTCATTCCCCATGCATGCAACATCTTTATTCCGAAATCTTTCTCATAATTTTCTATCAGGCTTGGAGGAGCCGAAGCACCTCCAACCATAATTTCCTTCAATGGAAAAGAAACAGGCGGGTTGCTTTTCAATGCCGCATAAATACCCAGCCAAATCGTGGGCACTCCGTTTGCTTTATTGACGTGTTCTTTTTGAATGATTTCAATAAAAGGTGCCGGCTGAAGATGTGAAGATGGCATAATTAAAACCGCGCCGGCAAGGATAGCAGCGAATGGAATACCCCAGGCCATTACATGAAACTGGGGAACGCCAACCAGTATCCTGTCATTAAATGAAATATCGGCGGAATTAGGTAACGAAATAACGAGTGCATGCAGATAAGTCGATCTGTGGGAATATAAAACTCCTTTGGGCTGTCCGGTGGTTCCACTTGTATAACACATTCCACAGGCATCATTTTCGTCTGCCTGCAGCCACGCCGCATCATCGGGAGCATCTGCAATCAGTTCTTCGTAATCAATAGAAGGTTGCAGGCTCGTAGTAAATCCTTTGGGCGCATTCAATATTATATATGCTTCTACAGTTGGCAGGAGTGCTGCAATGGGTTCAATCGCCGACGCCAAAGATGCATCAATGAAAATATACCGGTCTTCAGCATTATTTATAATAAATTCAGTTTGTGATTGCGAAAGCCTGATATTAATGGTGTGGCAAACAGCACCACTTCCGGGAATACCATAATACAGTTCCATATGTTGGTAATGATTCCAGGCAAAAGTTCCAATAATGTCATTCTTTTTTACGCCAAGTTTGTTTACCAATGCATGCATTAATTTTTTGCTTCGCTTAAAAAGATCGGCATACGTATAACTATGCCGCGTTTTATCAGGCAAAATGCTTATGATTTCTTTTTTTGGAAAAACCCTGTACCCGTGATCAAGTATCGACGGCACCGTTAAGGGGTAATTCATCATTAAACCTTCCATCTTAAATTATTTTAAAAAATGCAATCGTGAGAAGAAGATTTAATAAATGTAATGTTTTTTGACGTGTAAAACTGAAACTACCGACATCCTGAATATGGCGGGTTTTGCTAAGCCGGAAATTGTAAAAAGAATGTCTTAAAAACTATTGGTTGCATTAAAGATTTAATCTTTAAAAAATAGAATTAGACCTGTTGCAGCGATAGCTGAAAGTTTCAATAACTATTATACACAACGAAGAGTAGTGGCGCTATGTTTTGATTCTTGCCAATATTTCATTTCTTAACATGTCAAAGTCATGCCAGTTCATAGATTTTTTGGGAAACACAAATGTTTCGTCACCATAAAGACTAATTGCTTTATCATCAATTACAACCTTTTTAAAATCTTTCCACCGCATAATCGTAATGGTAGTATCCCGTTTTAACGTAAGCGTGTTTTCTGATAAAGTAAGTTTTCTTGAAATAAATTTTGCTTGCTCATCTAAAAAATCTCTAATAGATCTTTCCCATTTCAGCTCGGGAGCTATTTTTTTGATCAATTGGTTAATGATGAGGATAAATATTAAAGTGATAATAGTAAAAACACCCCACGATTTATTAGATATAGTGGAGTAGATAAGCGACGTGACAGAAAAGACACCCAGGATCAGAGAAAGAATAAACTGCTTCTTTACCATCTTCGAAAGGAGCATGTTAGTTCCCTTGTTTTTGAAATATATTTCTTCTAAATCTGCTTTATTAAAATTCAGGTTTATTTCAGTGGTGTTCATAGGAAATTATTTTAAATATTTTAAACGAATAATTCAAAGAATCATTGTTTGATAACCGTACATATTTTCCCCGATAAATTAACAATTGTTGGTTAAACACAAATATCTCTCTTGTATTGGCATACACGAGTTAGATCATAAAACCTTCACACGATCGCAATTTTATACGATGCAATCAGATTGCCTTTTGCGCCCCTCGTAACATCCATCACCAGTGTGTCGTGGCGGGCGGTATCCTTATCTACTCTCAATTCATAATCCTGTAATATTGATAACGGGTTTGGCCCCCTGGGGTATAATGTTTCTTTATAAACCTCATTCTCTATTTCTTTAGGGAAAAAGAAATTCGTTGTTAGCACGGTTTCTGCGTTTACATGAACCTTTGCATGAAGATGCGTTACCCTGCCGGTATACCACCCCGGGAATATAGAAGTAAATTTGCAGATTCCATTTTTGTCAGTTCGCTGGTATCCTCTCAGCCATGTTTCATTAATTGTATTTTCTGCTTTAAAATCTGAATAGTGACCGTTGGCATCACATTGCCAGATATCTACAACAGCATCTTGTATTGGTTTGCAGTCTTTGTCTTCCACCCGAAATACATAATCGATCGGTATTCCATTTTTGTTTTCTGTAATATCAATCCGATTAAGGTTTTCATCTTTATAATAAGGCCCTTCGGGCACGGGAGGTGTTATAGGATCATTACAGGCGTTATGGAGTAATAAATCCTGCTTTTCTTTCGAAGAAAAGAAAAGGGTGCCCAATAAGGATACACCAATCATTGAAAAAAACCTGTTTCTATTCATTGTAATAAATTTTACTTAAAAATACTAACGATCACGGCGAGGCCTACCCGAAACTAAAAACAAAAAATATAATGCTGGGGCTTAAGCGTATTGAAAATAGTTAAAACAGACAATTGTGAAACCAGGTTTCATACCTCCATTTACTCCCACCCCATGTCAACTTTATTAATAATAAAGCCGTGAACGAAATAAATTATAAAAAACGTACCAGGGAATGCTTGCAAAAACATTTCCATATTGCGGTTAGTTTATAAGCAATCGCACACCTTGGGAGCCCCTGCCCATGAGTCCTTCTCCATTTGATTTTGCTTTCAATTGTGGGTAACTTTCCCGCAAGAAAAAAATATTAAAATAAATTTTGGTATATCACCATATACATCTTATTTTTATTCACATTTTTTCCACAGAGCTTTTATTTATTTCACAAACGCTCTATTCCCCTGAAATCTGACTGCTAATACAGAAAACATCCCGTTGCATCTTATAAGACGGCTAAAGATTAAAATAATTTACCTCAACCGAAGAAATTATGTTTTTAAAGATCAGGCAAAGGTTTTTCCTCAATGACCTCGTAATTGAAATTCAGGAACCCAAAAAATCCAGTTTTAGAGCATTACTTAAAGATAACAATGGCGCAATTTGCAGATCTCTTGAGATCAAGACAGAGAAAAATCAATCTATTTATAAATGGAATGGATTGAATGAACTGCCTTATGGGGTTTATACCTGCGAAATTTTGGGAGAGCTGGAAGAAATGAAAACGCAGGTTGTAAAAAGGATCTGATCTTTACACCATTCAATGGAAAGCAGCAAATTTTTTAAAGTGTTTCGGGATCTGAAACACAAAAATTCTGGAGCCATTATCAATACCTCAAACGAGGCTCCTCCAAGCGCAGAAGGTTCAATAATAAATCCGGTGGAGACATTTTCCAATATTAAACTAATTCATGCCTATGGAAACAAACTTGAATCGGCACCATCGTAAAAAGTATCTTTCCAAAAAGTTGGAAGCTCAGCGAACTGAATGCTGAAAAAAGTGAAGTGCTTATTGAAACTATTGAACTTTCTTATAAGGCCATTCTTTTTTCCTAAACGACAAAGTCTTTTCCAAGTTAGTGCAAAGGCAACTGAAATAAATAGAACTAAAAAAACGTTAGTTAATTTCAGTATCTCCTTATTCTATTCTAATGAAGAAATTATTTTTTTCTTTTTGTTTTTTACCGATGATAGCTGCTGCCCAAAATTTTTATTTCTCAGGGCGGCTTGGCATCGCTAATTATGAGGGCGATTTGAAAGCAAAGACGATCTCACTTTCGCAGGCAAAATTAATGGGATCTATTGGTGTGCAGTATGACCTTTCCGAACATATTGCCGCAAGAAGTTATCTAACGCTTACGTCCCTACATGCTGATGACAAAAAAGGCACTCCCGCCATGCAAAGAAGAAACTTAAATTTCAGTTCAAAAATTGCAGACTGGGAACTAACGGGCCAGTATAGTATTTTAAATCTTAATGAACACTGGTGGACACCTTATATATTTGCCGGTATTGGTATCTATCATTTCAATCCATACACAAAAGATACGAGCGGTAGGAAATATTTTCTCCAATCACTTGGCACGGAAGGTGAAGGTTTTACGCAAGGAATAAAAGATTATAAATTCACACAATTCAGTGTGCCTATTGGAATTGGAGCGGCTTATTCATTCAACGAAGACATGCGGTTAGGTATTGAACTTGGTTACCGAAAAATCTTTACTGATTATCTTGATGATGTTAGCGCTAAATATGTAGATGAAGCTGCTCTCCTTAATGCAAAAGGAGCCAAAGCTGTTGAACTGGCTTATCGTGGTGATGAGGTTCAGCCCGGCCCATACCCGGCGTCAGGCATTGGCCGTGGCAATCCGAAATATAAGGATGGTTATTATTACATCGCAATTACCTACACGGTTCGTTATTTTTTCGACAAGTACAAACAGATAGCTGGAATTCTTCCCGGAAAAAAACAAAAGAGAGTTGGATGCCCCGCCACTAACCAGTATTGACCATTACATGTGGCAAAATATTTTTTGTGGTAACCAACGGCTTGTAAATTACACCAGCAATAACTGGTTAAGTTGATTTTACTTTATAGTGAACAAGTATTGACATCTCCACTTGTTCCATCATCTCAAGGATTGACTCCTTGTAAAATTCGATGATATTGACTCCAGGCCAATTTGAAGGTTGACGATACGAATATATACAGAATTCCCAACCTGCATTTAATTCTTACAACCTACAACCTGGTTAACCTGCAGAATCAACGTTAACAGAACTTGTTATTTCAAAAGAGTTCATGAATTTATTAATGGATGAATTATGATCTTTGTCGACGGCAGTGATGGTTTCCAGCATATACATCCTGTTCTTTACAAGATAAAAACGGATATTGATTACAGACTTGCCCTGTTGAACATCTAACTTAACCTGCCTTCCAGGGAAACCTTCAATTTCTGTTTTGGATTCACTTAGCAGTTTGCCATGAAAATTATTTACAATACCATCAATGGAATTCTTAAAAAATGCATCCAGTTTATCTTTATTATCCGAATTAATGAGTGAGTCAGGATATTCGGTTTCAGTAAGGACATAGGCTAAATTGTCCTCGCCACCATTTAAAGCATTGTAGGAAAAGATATTTACCTTCAAATCTCCTTTGGCGGTGTTAACGGTACCCGAACGATCGGTCGGTTTGCTGGGAAAATATATTTTGCAATTTTCAGTTGTTACCTTGGTCCATTCGCCGGTAGGTTTAAAAGAAAGTAAGGAACTTGCAAGCAGAAGCAAACCTGCGGCAATTTTAAATGTTTTCATTGGTTAGGGCTTTGATTAAAAAATGAGATTATAATTTAGCAACGCTTATTATCCGGATTCATTATCCATTGTGGATAAAATCTTCCTGATCTTAGAACAATTTATTCGGCTGGTCACTAATGATAGAATTCATTTGCAACAAGAAAGGAAGTCGTTATACCTTACAAATTTAACCAAAAGATTGATCTTAAACTTTTAGTCCGCAAATTGAATGGAATATATCATGGGCAAATAGTTATTAAGCGTTTGCCAGCTCTCACCTCTGTCGGGCGAAAAGAAAAGATTACCAGTAGTTGTGCCAAAAGCAACGCTATCACCGGAACTGGCCAAAGCGTGCCGATACACAATATCATAACAATTTTCCTGCGGCAATCCATTGCGCAAATTTTTCCAGGTTTTGCCTCCATCGTCTGTGCGGCAAATACAAAGCGCTCCTTTGATGGCAGTACGCGTTGTATCGCTATTAGCGGGACAAACCCAGGCCTGATGGGGATTGTCATCGGCCACAGCTAACGCAAACCCAAACCGGGCAGGACCTTCAGCCTGGCTGATATCGTCCCAGTTCCGGGCACCGTCGGTAGAACGAAAGATGCCACAATGGTTTTGTTGCCAGAGGATATCCGGGTCAGTTGGGGCAGCAACAAGAATATGAGGATCGTGACCAATGTCTGATTGGGGATCCGGCAGGAAATCTGCTCTTAGACCCTTATTTCTAACATACCATGTTCCGCCTGAATCATGCGTCTCAAATACACCTGCGCAGCTGATGCCTACATAAAAATGATTCTCATTTCGCGGATCCAATACAATGGAATGTATACCCGGTTGGTCACGTCCGCCACCCATCCAATGTTGTTTGCGACTTGGATGTTCCCATAATGTTTTAACCAGGTCGAAATGATCACCTTCATCAGCGCTCACGAACAGACCGCCGGGATCGGTGCCAATCCAAAGTCTCGACGGAAATGATTTACCGCCATTGGCAATAGACCAGATGTAACGTGTAGTAGCTTTCACTCCATCTTTTATTTCTTCGCCTTGCGGGTAAGCGGGAGCGGCAACTTCGTCCCAGGTTTTGCCCCTGTCTTTTGAGCGGTGAAGTTTTACGCCCCAGTGACCGTGATCTAAAGCAGCCCACCACGTACCCGAACGGGCATCTTCATAAGCAATAGAAACAGGCACTCCTTCGAAAGAAAGATTTTCCACTTCCCAATGGTTATTGCGAAAACGATAAGAGATGAAACCTTTACGGGTACCGAGCAGCAGGGTCGATATCATATAGATCAGTTTTTGGTTTAACCGCCTGATAAGGCTTGAATAATATAAATCTCACTGTCCTGTGAAAGCGGATCACTCAGCCCATCACGATCGTTTATAATACCACCATCAATAAATATGTTTACGTGTCCGCGCAGCCCACCCTGTTCATCAAGCAAATAGCTGCACAATGTCGGGTAGCCCGCTTCTACCTCGTCCAAAATTTCCCGCAGTGTGCTTCCTCTTGCCGGTATTTCCTTAAGACCGGGAAAAAATCTTTCCAACGCCGATGTAAATTTTACCGTTGCCATGGCATTAGTTTTAATGTATTATTTAACCAAATTTATCAATGAGAAATTACTATGACTAAGCTACAAAATTATTTTTTCACAACGAAGAAAAGTCGGCACAGTTCGAATCCCGGTCGCGAAAAATTGTGTGTGATCATTTATGACTTTGTCAAATTCTTATTTTACTTCTGAACTTTTACAAGTAAATGCAAATGCTAAAACAGGACACTAACGGTAACGGGTATTTCCTGTACAGTCAGGCCTAAGGTTCCCGAATAAAAACTTATGCTTTTACACCATTGCCATTGTATTTATAACGGTCTTATTCGTAATCTCGTGCGATAAAAATAAATTGATATGTGCTGCATTACTTTTATAATTTTAGATATCGCGAATACCCCCGGGGTTTGCTGAAATTTTATCGCAATCAATTTTAAGATTATAATAATGCAACTAAAACCTTTCGACAAACAAACAGCGATTATTACAGGTGCAGGCCAGGGTATTGGTTTCGAAATAGCAAGACAATTATGTGCCAATGGCGTATCTGTTATATCTGAACGATGTGGATACATTATTGGCAAATGAAGCAATGACTAAAATCACCGACGAAGGCGGAGTTTGTTACGCAATGCCGGGCGATGCCTCAGATGTTGGATTTATTCAAAGCATGGTAAATGAAGCGGTTGATAGATTTGGGCGTTTGAACATTGCCATTGCGAATGCCGGCATTACGCTTTTTGCAGATTTTTTCGAATACGCTCCCGAATCATTTGATAAGGTGATGAAGCTAAACCTTAGCGGCAGCTTTTTTCTTGCACAGGCAGCGGCGAAACAAATGAAGACACAGCAATCTGGCGGACGGATTTTATTTATGTCGTCTGTGGTAGGGCACCAGGCTCATAAAAATCTCGCGGCATATGCCATTACCAAAGCTGGTTTGGAAATGCTGGCAAAAAACCTTGTTATTGAATTATCTCCTTATAAAATTACGGTGAATGCAATTGCGCCAGGTGCAACTTTAACGGAACGAACATTACATGATGAGGAATACGAAAAAATATGGAGCCGCATTACACCAATGGGCAAGCCTGCAACTGTAAGTGATATCGCAAATGCGGCGTTGTTTATGGTGTCCCCTGCGTCAGGGCATATTACAGGCCAGAGCCTGGTGATTGATGGAGGATGGACTTCAGTGAGCCCATCACCGTATTAATAAGAAGAGATGTTACCAAATGACAGATTTTTACAAGTCGGGTATATAAAGGATAAATCTTAGTGAGATTTCTTAGGGTATGCGTTTCGGTTAGCATAGGTTACAAAATAGAGATTATCGTTACTGCGAAGAAAAAAATTAATATCTCTAAAACATTTACGCTACCCGATCGTCCATGTAGAAAAGCATATTATGAAAACGAACTTCTTAAAATCAATATGGAAAAAAATAATCGCATTTAAAAAACATCTTGGGTTATCGAAATCAAATAGCGAAAATTACTATTTAATATATTGATTGAATAAACACGCAGCACGGGAAATACCCAATTACCTAAACATTTTAATAATAAAACAGCAATTGGTAGCAGGGCAAAAAAAAGGAGCAAGTGACTTGCTCCGAAAAATAGTGTTACCGACACGGAACAGGACAACCAGGTATCGGCTCCCCTCCCTGCAACTCACCGGTCATGCCACTGGCTTCTATAGTAAATTCAGGTGCTTTACCTGGCGGATAAACTACCTTAATGGTAACCTTAATATCCGTGGTGTCTACGCATAATTTAGCCATTTCTGAACTAAGAAAATAACATTCGGTTTGAAAAACATCTGGCATAATTAGTAATTTTTTTAATGGTTAAATAATCCGCTAAAGCTATTAATGAATTTTAGTATTAGCAAAAGCAAATTTTTTTGATAGAACATTCCCGGAGTTTAAAGGAAGAACAAAAAAGTGCAGGCATCAGCTACATTGAAAATAATTTCACTATCCGTAAAGGGTGGACGGCAAGTTTAAGCAGTTGGTATAATTCGCCCAACTGGCGCCAGTATATCTCTCCTTCCCATCGTCGAACTATAAATAAGTAACGCTCGCGCGAGGGTGGAAGTGCGGCTTTGTGCGTTAGCTATACTTGTGCTGTAATGGCTAACGCTCTGCCATAGCCGCTAAAACCTTGCCTGCGGTTTCGCAGAGGTTTTTAGTAATATTTTATTTAATAATTTTCTTTGAACAACTTTGATTGTCTGTTATCATTTTTAGAATATATTAATAAAGGCAATTCGGGCTTTTGGTTGTACAGGAAACAAAATTAAAAACTTTCCATTATTTGATTTTTCCGGTTCCAGCGGCGGAACATCATGTTATCTTCGGGGGCAGCCAGCCTCTACGTCATCACGGAGTAAGAAAAACCATGCCGGAGTACTTCATTGAGATGCTTCCTGGTAACATTACTATCAGTTACGCGTATACGCCTGTACCGAAGGGAGTTTTTAAGATATTCCAGGTTAACAATAAATCAGGTTTCAAGGTATCATCTGAAATTGCAAATAGCCTACGTCGTTAGGTTGTTGCATCAATCACCGCATATATGGTCGGCCATTTACTTTAACTTACCCCTGCATTCAATTAACCAGGGCAAACAGCCTTATTCCAATAGAATTGTAGAATTTGAAATTCTACTTACTTACCGGTAGCCTTACCGCACTGCATGGCATCGATTCCCTTTTAAATCCTGTGGCATGTTCCCTAACAAGTCGGGCAACAAACAAACGGAACTTCTGTTAAGGGTGAAGTTCGTAGTATCCTAAAATTGCCCAGATTTCCAGACAATAGTATATCATTTATTTGAGCAGCAGTGCCTGATGAAGCTTCTGCGGCAAAGGCGGAAGGAGATATATTCATCATTTTTGATAATGGCGAATCATTGCTATGCGCATTGAATATTGCGCCTCCGACAACTCCCGGCTGTGGCCTATTAAACTTATTAATGTGCTCCCGTATGTTTGTAATATTTCCAAAAATTTCTACCACAAGTACGCTTAACAAGGAGTCCTCGGGTAATCCAAGCATTAGCAGATACTGGGCGATTTCTGTATTCGTCCAATAACCCATCGCCGTTTTCGGCGCATCGTTAAATATGGCGATCCCTGCTGCCTTTATTAATGAAGCTTCATCAAAATTAAATTTTGAAGTATCTATATTCGACAACTGGATTCCCGATTTAGATTGCAGCGATTCATTGAAAATATTTGTTCTCGTGGTCTCGTCAAGCACCAGCATTTTTTCTTTCACTATAAAATTTTTTTTCCACGTCATCAATTTTTCATCCAGCAAAATATTACGATAATCAAGGTCATCGGCCCGTTTCACCTGGGCATACAACAGCGCATACAAGCTTGTTCTTGGCGGATCACTGGTTACATTTTTGCCATTCCAAACAGCCTGTGCATAAGGTGCGTTTACATACAAAAGTTTATCATCCCTGTTTACATTGCATAATAATGTGGGCGCAGGATGTTGCATACCGGTAATGCGCAGGGGCCTTCCAAATCTGCCCTGAGCGGTGCTCCATAAATTATCATCCCTGTCGCTCCAATGCCCGTGACCAATTCTGAATTCATAAGTAAAAAATCCAAACAACTCTTCGCTTTCAGGATTTAAGCCGGGAGGTAACGGAAGAAGGTAATGAATATTATCATCTTCATTTGCTTTCTCCATGGGTTGCATCGCACTAAGGCCTGCCAGATCATCACTCTGATTAGGAGTAATCGTTCTTATGTACTCAGTATCTATTGGCAGGTGCGGCTCCTCTGGCGCAGCCCACATTTCAGGATCATTGTTGGAGATGAGTTGATCGGGTGCATAAGCTAACATCCGACAGAATAAGGTGTCGTTGGCATCTAATACGGCCTCTTCCAGTTCTATCCATAAATACCGTTGACGCGGTTCAGTGGCACTATATTTTTCATTTCTAATGTAGGGAGAGAAAGCAATCCCCACGCTTGATATCCTGGGCACTTGTGCTGGAATAATGGTTGTTGGCAACAACAAGGGATCGATTTGGGTATTATCCACATTACCGCTTGCATGGTTAACTTTGAAAGAAGGTGTAATGAAATATTGAACTTCTATTTCGTCAGGAAATTTCAGTTGCCCATCTTGTTTTTTGAGACCGGTTTTTGGTTCAATGGCATCAATAAAAATTAAGGTAGAAGATGAGCGGTCAACAAAGCCAAACGTATCTGCCTGCAATGATTCAAATGATGCACTGTGCTTCATTTCAATATCACCGAGCACTTCCAGATGCTCCATATCAACATTATCGTCGTGTCTGAATTTCTTATTTCTTCCAATTGTGAAAGCTACGTCTTCAAGCGCATCCCAACTCCAGTCGCGATTCACATGGTAAACGATGCAACCAAGCCAATGATTAGAAAGATCAGATTTTGATGCAAAGGTTATGCTGTTTTGATCGGGAGATAAACTATGCCTTATTTTACTGCTGCAACCAAAGATGATGCGTTCTCCTTTTTTGCCGGTTAAGGTCAAGCCTTTTGATTTTACACCTAATTCCTGGGCGAGGCGTTGCACCATATCAGGCTGCGGCGCAATTTGTTCTTTTTGAAAAAAGAGCCACTTAAAAGTCCCATCGTTTAATACAACCGGATCGGGCTGCAGGTAAATGGCCTGAACAATTGGAACATTTGCTTTAGGCAGTAACAAATCAATTTCATCGGTTGATTCTTTATAAAACCGGAACTGCGTGGTTTTCCCATAACGGGTATCAAGATCATGGTTGGCAGCATTTGTAAACCCAAAGTAAGAACTATCACCTTCACACATGCCACGAAGAGTCACTCTTATTTTTCTTGCAGTTGGCAATATAATGCCATCCATCAAATCAATAGCTGCCTTGTTTATAGTAACTTCATTGAAAGGATCGTCCAGGTCTCCAAGATTCAATGAGTTTACATCGCGGAATGTTACGGGCACATTTAATGTATCATCAAAGCCAGCCGGAAACGAACGCGTAGTAGAATAAAGTGTAACATAATTTTCTCTGCCACTATCACTCAGTAAATTGTCGAGGCGCAAGGTTTCTACTTCTACTTTTATTTCCACTTTTGTTACATCAGGATCTGCAATAGCAGGTGTCTTGTTGTCGCCCTGCGCATTTACTGATTGTATCAACAGGGCCACCGGATCTTGCCCTGCATCCTGGTATTTTCCTGTGAACACTACAGCCGGATAATTTAATAGGGGCCTTTGAATATTAATAGATGGGGTTGCATCAAATTGGCTATCCCCGGCTACAATGGTCTCGTTAAAAAATTCAATTTTATTTAAAGTAAGATCATCATTTTTTTCAATCCGTAATAATGAAGGGGCTATGTATCGTTTAAAATGCACCGAGGAAGTTGGTGCTGCCGCAATGTTAACGGGCGCTTCATCTACAGGACCGCCACCACTTATATCCATCATGCGTACCCTAAAATCATACGTATGTCCGTATAGCAAGGTTGCATCAACTGGTACCTCATCAAACGCTTTGCCTGCAGGAACCTGCTTTGGCGTTGGATCATCAAGACCAGCAAGCGCCTGGTCATTCTTATATATTAAAACTGCATCGCTGTCTTTTAAAACAAGGCTCTTACCAATCCAGTTCGTATAATACATAGGAAGCCAGTAAGCCGCATTCGTATCGTTATCCAATTGTGTTGGAAATATCTGGTAAGGCAGCTCAATTTCTTCATCACCGGTATTTCCAATACTGGTTCCCTGGATGCTGTAAACCATTTTGCTTTTCACTTTATTCAGGCTTTGCCAATCTGCTCCCGGCAGATCTTCCTTTACATCTATGCGATAGCCGAATACGCCCAAAGGTGCATCCAGCCTTGTCCCGGGCTCTTCAGGATTTTCACTCAACTGGCGAATATACCAGATGAGTATTTGTTCATCATCCCATGCAAGACGGATTCCCAAATCTTTCACAGGGTGAAATCCATCCTGAGCTTCTTTTAATAAGTTGCCGCTTACAGGTTGTGTGGCGTGAATAATTTTTGCAAAACCATCATTATATTCATTTACTTCCTGGAAAATTTTATCCCATTGCCCTTTTGGTTCGGGATCTACCGCATCAGCGGCTTTTCTATACAACGCCGGGAACAAAAGCGGCGCAAAAACGGCCCTTGGCTCAGCAACAATAAGCTTTGGCATTCTTGCTGCGTATCTTTTTATAAAAGGGCCATCCACATCTTCCAGTAATTGTGTTTGTATGGATGCATAATCGGCATTAATAATATCAGCATAGATGTAACAACCTTTTTCAAAAAGCGTTGGATCATCAGCCACTGAAACTTCACAACTATAAATCATGCCGCATGCTTTCGCAAGCATTGGCTGGCGGAGAATATTTGCATACAATTGGCCCCAGCTTACGTCATCAGTGTCCTGCCAGTTCGGTTTCTTTGTTGCTTCCTTTCTAAGCGCACAATGATAACTGTCATCTGTAACAGCATTGGGGTGGCGTGGTGTGGTAAAATTGAAAGCATTGCGATACGTTTCAGGCAGGTATTTTTTTACACTCACATCTTCTGCAATAATATTGTTGGCTTTATCAGAATTGTTATGATTAATCCTTCCGCCAAAATCTGTTGCTATGGCCTGGAGAATTGCTTTTTTATTTGCTGCGGTTTCTACTGATATGGTCTTTTTCACTGGGATTCTTGTCGGCGCTGTAGCATTGCTGAGCGGAAATTCATCAAGCCCACGAACGATTGCTAATTCAAACTCAGGAACCAAATCGGCAAAGGCAATGGCTGAATCATCAGGAGCGGGTAACGTAGTAGGAAATGGTAAAAACGGATCCTGGTTACGAGGTATCAATACAATGTTAAGTGACAAAGTATTTCCATCAAACTTTTGCGGGAATACCATTGTTGAATATCTTCTTTTAGCTTCCATAATCTTTTTATTATGAATTAAATTAATTTTTTAACCTCACCCCAATGTCCTCTCCTAAGGAGAGGGACAAGACTTGACGAGCATTAACCATTGGTTTTCAAATTCATTACTCATTCTTTTTTAATCATACTTACTATCGGCACCGGCTATCTGCCGGTCTTCTCCCCATGTCTTGGAAAAGCTTATATCGATTATTAGGAAAATACTTATGTCGAGAGCAAAGGTTACCTGTGCCGAACAATCCGTCCTTTTTTCAGGAATGCGCCTTACGATAATGCCTTTGGCTTCTATCGTAATTGTAATGCTCACAATTCCACCAAGGATGTCTGCATGGCCGCGGAAATACAATATCGCTGCAACTTTTATAAGCGACGCATCGGCATGCATTTCCGCACCAACCAAAAACGTTACACTTACATTAGCAATAACAGGGAAACCAACCACTATCTGTGCGCCAAAACCAAATTTAAGATCGAGGGTAGGACCAACTTTTGTATCGGCACCAATCCTTACATCTACATTGCCAATTGCGAAAATGGTTCCCACACCTAATGAAAAACACATTACCTGCAACCCACCATGAAATTGTATGAAAGCGCCAGCAGTTGGCAATAGCTGTTTGGGATCGGTTGTAACTTTCAAGGCTGCATCAAAATAAACACCGAGGCTGAGAGAAGCTTCAAGCTTAAGCGGTGTTTGCGGACTGTTGTACAATTCTGCTGTTGGCGGAAAACGAATAAGGCCAATCTCTTTTGTTGCTTCGAATTTATATTCCCATACTTCTCCTGCATTACTCATAGCTACCTTCAATCCTTTATTCAAGGCATCCGCATAATCTCCGGTGCTAAGAGCCGCAAGCATTTCCAGGATGGCAATTACAGGTTTTAATTCATCGCTGAATTCTACTTCCGGCGTAGGAATTCCTCCGCCTCCGCTAATGTCTCCTTCATAGCCGGTTTCTACTCCTTTCTTTGAATTGAAATTTCCTTTAATGGTCATCAATCGTTTCATAGGGCCAAGATCAACTACCATTGCGAGATCGTTCATGCGGCTTTTCCATTGCTCTGCCTGGTCTACCGCAAAGGATTCAACGTTAAAGTCTAATTTGCTGTTATTGGTCGCAGGATTATTTTTCTTACTTGTTTTGTATTCAACATACACCTTCAATACATCCATATCTACAAGCGGCACATCAAAATCAGGTACATCAAACTGCAATGCTTTGTCTATTCCGCCTGCTCCTTTTTTTAATAAGCTAAGGCCTTGTTGTATTACTTCCTCTCCTGCTTTTTTAGCATCTATTGTTAATAATTCCAGCACTTTTTTACCCCCGTCCTTTAATGCATTTTCTGTAAATGCCTGTACACCTCCGGCATTGAGCATTGGCATAGCCTTGCCAAAATTCGTTACAGCATCGCCTATATTTGGAAAAATCCCATTGCCGGTCATCATACGGTATGCATCAGCAAATATGGGCGGCGTTTTACTCAGTAGCGTTGGAATATTTAATCCATAAGAAGGTGTAAGGAAAAGCGCTTTTTGAGTAGTGGTATTTTGCAGGTAACCAAAATTGATAGTGTTTGCCGAGACATTACGAAGAATATCGGCGGGATTTGCTATACGAAGTAAATTATTCGCAACTGCATTCGGATCAATTACTTTATTCTTAACCCATTTACCAATTCGTATCAAAGGGATCGGCAGGGTGTCTGGCAAAGGTGTTACTTCACCCGTTCCTACATTATGCTGAATCATGCTCCAGCTACCATCTTTTGGCAATGATACATTACCGCGTGCTGCTACCACAAAAATGGGATTATTAGAAGCATCAAAAGATGTATTCACATCGATAGAATGCAGGCGCATTTGTTGATTACTCTTATTGATATCAATAGTGCAATCGATATCTGCCCCAATATTGCCACCCTGCAAAGTGAGAAGATTAATAAATTGTTGAGTGCTTAAAGGTTTACCGGCAGGGGCCAATTGAACATACCCTAATATTTTTTTAGAAACTACCCTGCCGTTCTTATGGCCTTGTTTTACATTTTCAATTTCTATATCTGCATCGAAATAAACACCCCCACACTTTACAGGTTCATTAAGTGTGCCTCCGGTTGTATTTGTAATTTCCTGTCCGATAACTCCATTCAGGTAAACAGTACCGTTAGGTATTGAATTAGAAGTATTAAATTCTGCAACTGATGGAGCATCTTTAATATTTCTTACATTATATAAACCGCTGATGATTCCCGGATGAAATTCATAAGGAGCATTAACTGTTTTATTGGCATTTGCAATGTCTTTATAAGAATATGAGAAATCAAACTTCCCATCACTTTCAGCTTTCCATCCACTGTCAAACCTGTACACATATCCGCTGCTGGTCCGGAATAACGTAATCGTTCTTACCACCCGTATTCCCCACGGATACAAAATACTTTTTACCTGTATTACTTCGTGAGAAGTACGGCCCAGCATGATGTCAAATCTTGCCTGGCTGGTTTGCGCCATTGCGGCGGAAGGGCTAAGCCAGTTGCTGAACATATTAATGCCATAGCCCGTAAAATCAACCCTTTTTACAGGAACGCCTCTTGACAAATTGATATCATTTGACGCTATTGGTGTAATAAAAAATTCGTTGTTAAATATTTCTGTGACACGCTGACCAAGTGTACTGTTGCCTTTCGCAGTACCATCTGTTTCCAACATATTATTTACCTGGAGTGTATAGCCGGGTGACATCGGTTCGTCAATATCGGCTGGGTCAACTACTGCTTTACTAAAGTCTCCTGAAAAAATACTTACCTGGATACCTCCTTCTAAGTTGTCGCGAAATTTAGGACGAGTATTTTCAATCTCAGGATTAGAAGTTTGGCGTGGCAACCAGGGTTGATCTTTTGTCATAAATGCCAGTGCCCTTAATCCGAATGGTAACGTAAATGCTGAAGACAAAACGCTTTTAGGATCGTTTTTGAAATAATCCAATAAAAAATTTACCAGGGGAATTGGCGCCAGTGCAACCGGTGTGGTACTGTTATTAAAAATTCTCGTTGGCCCGCCATCATTAGCAAAATATTTAAATCCAACTTCAGGGTCCATAGGAAGCTTGGGGGAATTCGGATCAATTGGGTTATCCCTGTCCGGCGCCGAAAGATTGAACACTGGTTCCCAAGCGACCTGTGGTTCCATAAATGCACGTACAGACTGACCTTGTGCCTTAACTTCCATGCCTTCCACGATAAAGGGAAACCCGGTAGTTGCAACAGTATTTGTGCCATCATTATTAGTGATAACATTGCCTGTTGGTATTAATCCTAAACGGCCACGCGTAGTAATGCCAAAGCTTACCCCTAATTGATTGGCATTGCTACTTACATCTAAAAGGGCAAAAGCATCATTTCCCAACGAGCCAAAGTGACCATCCCACGTGCCCTGGTAATTGGGTATTTGCACTGCGGCAAACGCGGTGGCAACATCCCCGGAAGCCCGACTCGACGCTGGTGTATTTGAGTTATTGGCAACTGAAAGTTGTGAAAAAACTCCGGCACTGCCTTGTGTTGACATTTCGCCAAAATGAAAACTTACTTTTACATCATCTGTAGTTTCGTCTATCGGTTTATAGCTCACATTGCAGATTAGCCATAACCAGGCAGTGCGATTCACTGCTAATCCTGCCGCATCCAATATTCTTCCACCTCCCTGAAATTGCCTGAGCAGCACATTAAGATTTGCCAAATAAGGATCGGGTAATGTTGGCAGGTAAGAATACATCCCGAAGGTGAGAAATAAAGTTCCTGTTGTAACTTTTTTCCATTGCTCATCGCATTCACCAAACAGTAAACAACCGTTGACGGGGGACACTGTAAACAACGCATTTTCCAATGCAATCGATTGTAGTTTTAATGCAGGTATCTTGTCGCCCGGTATTGTGTTATCCCAAATAATATTATCATCATACAAATAGATAAGGCGGAAAGAAGTGTTGGCGCCAAGTGCCAATACGCTATTCTTTGAACGAATCTCAAAAGGTTCACCATTCACTTTCACGGGCCTGTCAGCATTTACATTTGCATTGCAAAGCGTGAATAATAATTCATCTCCTTTGCTAATTGTATTAAAAATGAATGGGGCTGCCTTAAGAAATAAAAGGTCTATAGAAGTTCCATGGGGATTGATTTGATCTTTCCATAAATCGAGGTGCTGTAGTGCTCCCAACCCGTCACTCAACAAATCCGTAATGCCAATGCGACCGGGTTCGCCCAATATATAAGGCTGCGACAAAATCAAATCCTGCTCTTTCATTCCACTCCATAAAACTCTCAGGCCGCTATCGCATTGAATTAATACAGCACCATTGCTATCAGCCTGCAAGGGAGCAGTAATATCTATAGTTGCTGCAGGCAGAGCCCACCAGCTTTGCTTAATAGCGGCATTACCAGATACTATACAGAAAGGGCTTTCGCATAATGACACTTCAAACGAATTCACATTAGCATTCCATGGAATTAAAACCCTGCTAAGGGATGCTTCGAATGCGGTGGCTTGATTGCCCGCCCAGTTAAATTGCATGGGCTGGCCATACACAGTACACGATGCATCATTGATGGCTGTAATATTTTTTGAATTACCATGTAAGGTAAAATTAAACGTGGCCGGCAATTGATATTGCGCATTTCGTGCGTCTTTGCCGTAAGGTGAATTAACTCCAGCATCTGGATCTGCTTTTTGATCAAGCTGCAATGCAACGTTTATATTAATATTAGAAGCTACTGTAAGCTGAGTGCCCTGTAAAAAAGGAAGTGCATCAAGATTAATACTTCCTCCCTTTACTTTTAAACCAATAAACCTGTCAGCGGGTGCTGATGATGCAAGTGCATGGGCATTTATCCAAACACTTCCCGGAAGAATGTTGAATGATTTTACCAATTCAACATGTGCATTCAATAATTTTTGAGCAAGCGTTTCCCTGAATTCGGAGTTAAATAAAATGACTGGAGCAGTTTGTCCCTGTATATAAAGTGCAATTAATTTTTCAACTTTAAAAAAATCGATCCAAATTTTTCTGCCTCCCTTATTCAAAAGCGGGCCAATTGTTTTTACAGGGCTTGCGCCTGCGGCCCAATCGGGCGTACTTCCCTTGACCTGCGTAGTTCTTACGGGAACATCACGAACAAAAATTCGAAGATCGTTGCCTTCTTTTTTTTCGAGCGTTTTTGATACAATGTCTTCAATCTTAGCCAGCCGTCCACTTTCGATATTTTGCCTAAAGAAAAAATCAGATCCGGCAAAAGAAAATTGTTGATTGCTGACTGTGTGTACATCCTGGTTTACGAGTGATGTTGCTATCTCTTCCTGTACAGTATGTAAGCTTTGTTCTTCTGCTTCACTTGTTGTATGAAGATGGCCTGTGATCGTTTCTAAGAGAGCAAGTAATTGTTCAGGTGCCATAAAGTTTGTATTTAAGTTGATGCCGGGGATGGAAGGAATGAAAAATTATAAAATTATGCTTGCAAATACAAGCCCACCATCATTAAGATTGTGTAAAGAGTCAATATTATTTATTTAACGGTAAAAATCCGGCGTTGTCGCAGTTTGAAAATATAATATTTTAACAATGCTTGACTGTGTAAGCAATAACCTGGAAAGTCTGTTATAATCAAATGTCCTGACATTGTTATAAACCGTCCAGTTTTCAAAGGCGTCATCTGATTTTCTTTTAAAGCTCATATTCTTAAAGCAAATTCAGCATGCTATAGCGGTAACTTAATCAGATCAGGCGTCTCCAGTCAAGGTTCAAGTCTTCTCCCGGTATATTCGTTATGAAGATTGTTGGGTTCTACATTATGTTAGAAAAGAAATTATTGAATGAAGGTTCAAACTAATCAGAGAAATTTAAATAAATTGACCGGAATTTATTTTACAAAAATGTTGAACTCCGATAGTAAAACAAGAGCTTTAATTCTGAAATAAAGATTAATTTAACGAGGGTAGATAAATATGGACACCTTTCAGCACATAGAAATTAATCCCAAAATATTAACGGGGAAAGTCGTGATTAAGGATACCCGTATCTCTTGGAGCAGATACTTGAGAAACTTTCTGAAGCCGAAACAGAACAAGATATACTGGAAGAAAAAGAAGAAACAAAAAAGAAATTGGATTTGTAGAGTCAAATATGCTTACTCGCGGCAAACCAAAAGCCAAAAAGTAAAAAGTTTTTCCATTAAACCGCAAAACTTCCTTAGCAATTAAGATATTAGTAAATATTATAAAATTTATAGTACGCCCTAATAGTTTTCAGTTTTCTCATTTTTTGATTGATTCTGTTCTACAAATTGTTATTGCAAAAAAAATCCTTTATACTGCTCATTTGTTAACTTACTGCCGAATTTCATGTAAATAAAAATAGGATTTTTGTTTTGATATTTAGAAAACATTTTCATAAGTTAAACCTGGTGCAATGCGTCTTCTTATTTGGATTGGTTTATTGATACAATCGCTTTCCGTTTTTGGCCAAAGCGAATATTATCATTTTTCCAAACTGAATACTTACAATGGCCTTTCCCACAACCAGGTCAATGCCATACTAAAGGATCCTGAGGGTTTTTTATGGTTTGGCACTACGTCCGGGCTCGACCGTTATGATGGGTATTCTTTTAAAATATACCGTAAGAAACCTAACGATAGCACTTCGCCATATGATAATTATATCCTTTCTCTTTTCGAACTCCCCAATGGAAAAATGTGGGTAACAACCAGCAGTGGCTATTGTATTTACAATTCTGATGCAGAAAAATTTGATAGTGGTTATAATAAGTATTTGCAATCACTTGGTTTGCCTGCTGGTCAAATTAGAAATGTTGTAAAAGGAAGGGACGGAAGATACTGGTTCCTTTACCAAAATCTTGATCTATATATGTATTCTTCCAAGGATAAAAAAATAAAATTGTTCAGCCATAGCCCGGTTTTCGATCCTTTAGCAAAAATTACTTCTCTCCAGGAAACCAGGGATGGAAAACTGTGGCTGGTGTATCAAAATGGATTTTTGCAGGAATACGATATAAAATCGGATAAAATTATTGTCTCCTCTAATGCCTTACAAAAGTTGAATAGAGGAAATATCTCGTATGATCTTTCAGTCGACAAAGACGGAGATATCTGGTTATGGTCCTATAATGTTGGAGTCTTTGTTTTCCATCCCCAGGATAATTCAGTCAGGCGATTTAATGAAAATTCATTTCCATCAAGATTAAGTTCCAACCTGGTGAGCAAAGTCATCCAGGATAATAATGGTATTATATGGGTAGGGACGGACCATGGAGGGGTAACACTGATCAATAAAAAGAACAACTTCAAGACAAGCTACCTGTTAAACGATCCCGAAGACCCCAAAAGTCTCAGCCAAAATACCATCACTGCTATTTATAAGGATGATATTGGAATTATATGGCTGGGAACCTATAAACAGGGTATCAATTATTTAAATAGCAATATTGTTCAATTTCCGCATTATCACCACCAGGAGTCAAATGCAAATAGCCTTCCCTACAATGATGTCAACCAATTTGTTGAAGATAGCCTGGGTAATATCTGGATTGGGACCAATGGCGGCGGATTGATTTATTTTGATAGAAAAAAAAATACATTTAAACAATACCTGCACGATCCAAACAATAAAAACAGCCTGAGCAGTAATGTGATCGTAAGCTTGTGCATTGATAGTGAAAATATACTTTGGATTGGGACTTACATTGGAGGCCTGAATAGCTTTGACGGAAAAAAATTTACACACTACAGGCATGATGATGCTGATTCTGGCAGTTTGGCTAATGATAATGTATGGAAAATTTTGGAAGACAGGAAGCGAAATTTATGGGTGGGTACCCTGGGCGGCGGATTAGATCTCCTGGATAGAAAGGACGGCCGGTTTAAGCATTATCAAAATAAACAAGGGACGCCGGGTATTCTTCCATCCAATTTTATTTCTGACATTATCCAGGATAAGAAGGGGAATTTATGGATCGGTACCGTTAATGGTATTGCTGTTTTGAAAGTGAATGGCAGCCACGCAGATTTCTATCAGCATTCCAATGATAAAAAGAGTTTAACCAACAACGATGTAATGTGTATTTCAGAAGATAGTAGCGGGAGAATTTGGATTGGAACCCGTGAAGGGTTGGCTTTATTTAATGAGCAAACTAAAAATTTCCAAACATTTACGATGGCTGATGGGTTGCCCGATAATATGATTTTAAATATTCTTGAAGACGGGCATCAAAGCCTTTGGATATCTACCCCTAACGGCTTATGTAATGCTATTCCTGAACAAAAAGAAAACAGCACTGTTCTTTCAGTGATCAATTATAATGAATTAAATAACCTGCAGAACCAGGAATTTAATAGTAAGGCAGCTTATAAAACAAAGGAGGGAGAATTGATTTTTGGCGGACCTTCCGGCTTTAATATCATTAATCCTTCTGCAATTAAAAAGCCTGTTTACCATTCCAAAATTGTTTTTACAGATTTAGAGATATTAAATAAAAAAATTGAACCCGGAGAATTGGTTAATAACCGTGTTTTGCTTCAGCGATCATTATCCCACCTTCAAGGTATCGACTTGAAGTATAAAGAAAATGTTTTCTCTATTGAATTTGCGTCACTTGATTATGCCAATAGCAGCCGTGATAAATATGCCTACATGCTGGAAGGATTTAATCCGGACTGGTTGTATGCCGATGGCAACCAACGGAGGGCTACTTATACAAACCTCGATCCGGGCCATTATACTTTTAAAGTAAAGGTTTTGAATAGTGAAGGTTTATGGAGTGATGTTAAGACTTTGCAGATTACCATTGAGCCGCCGTTTTGGCGAACAGCCGTTGCGTATATTATATATACATTGATAGCTGCAGGCTTGCTGATACTCATCCGGCGTATTACATTAGATAGGATACACATGCGTTATGAAGTGGTACATCAACGAAGGGAAGCGGAAAGAGCACATGCCCTGGAACAGTTAAAGACAAAGTTTTTTACCAATGTAAGTCATGAGTTTCGTACTCCCTTAAGCCTGATCATTGCTCCGTTAGAAAAGATCATTAAACAGACTCCCGATGAAGAACAAAAGAAGCAGTTGAACCTGGTGCAACGGAATGCAAAGCGGTTATTAAACCTGGTAAACCAACTCCTCGATTTCAGAAAAATGGAGGTTCAGGAAATAAAATTGCATCCTTCAATAGGCGACATTATCGTGTTCAGCAAGGATATAAGTCAACTCTTTTTTGGATATCGCAGAAAAGAAAAAGATTCAGCTTTCATTCGCTTCTAATGTTGATAGCCTGGAAATTTATTTTGATAAGGATAAGATTGAAAAGATCCTGTTCAACCTGCTTTCAAACGCTTTTAAATATACCGATGACAATGGAATGGTGAGCATCAATCTTACCTACAATCCGCCGGTAAATAATGAAGGTGATGGAACGCTTGCAATAGAAGTAAAAGATACTGGCATTGGAATTCCTGCCGAAATGCATGAAAAGGTTTTCGAACGTTTCTTTCAAACCGATGTTCCGGAAAGCATGGTGAACCAGGGCACAGGTATCGGTCTTGCCATCACGAAGGCGTTTGTCAAATTGCATAATGGTATCATAACCGTAAAGAGCGAACCGGGGCGAGGTACTTGTTTTACAGTTTTACTTCCTGCAAAAAAGATTTATGATCCTCCTTCCGTGACGGCAAGCATTCCAATAACAGGAGAAGAAGTTGAACAGATGATTCCTGAGGCGAGTCATAAAAGCGGTAAGAAGAAAACAATACTTGTGGTGGAAGACAGTGAAGACCTTCGCTTTTATTTAAAGGACAACCTGAAAGGGCAGTATAAAGTTGAGGAAGCCGCGAACGGAAAAGAAGGTTGGGAAAAAATAAAACAGTTGAATCCTGATCTTGTGGTGAGCGACATTATGATGCCTTTAATGGACGGGGTTGAACTAGCCAGGAAAATTAAAACTGAAACAGCCACTGCCCACATCCCGGTAATCTTGCTTACTGCCATGGGAAGTGAGGAAAAACAATTGGCTGGTTTTAAAGCAGGCGTCAATGATTACATTACCAAGCCCTTTACTTTTGAAATTTTGGCTTCACGCATCAGAAATTTGCTGGCACAGCAGGAATTATTGCATAAAAGGTTCCAAAAGCAAATTGAGGTTAATCCGGGAGAGATAACCATAACTCCTGTTGACGAAAAATTCCTTAAGCAGGCGTTGGAAGTTGTAGAGAAAAATATGGATGTCCCTGAGTTTTCGGTTGAAGATTTCAGTCGCGACATGTTTATGAACCGTGTTACGCTGTACAGAAAAATTCTTTCGTTAACCGGCAAGACGCCAATCGAGTTTATCCGTTCTATTCGTTTGAAAAGGGCTGCCCGGTTATTGGAAAAAAGTGGACTGTCCATTGCAGAAATTGCATACGAGGTGGGATTCAATAACCCAAAGAACTTCACCAAATTTTTTAAAGAAGAATTTAAGATCTTGCCATCACAATATGCTTCCAATAAAAAGGAAAATGAAGCTTAAATATCTCCTTACCGGAGAATGGTTGGTGAAAACCAGGCTTTTGCAACATTTTGTACCTTAGTTTGCAACATACGGATCCCCTGTATTAATCAACGCAGCAATAGTTTTACAGCATTAAATCATGCGAAAGATTGCTGTATATGAAATTACGACTGCTGCTATTTAATTTCCTTTGTTTTTCTGTTTTTGGAGCTTTATCGGCATGCCCTCCTTCCTATATTCAAACGGAAGACGGAGTGATTGTTTTTACCGATCCCATTTTTACAGGTACTTCTAATGCCGTCAAACTTGAAGTTATTTCAGACAATATCATAAGAGTAATTGCAGCGCCGGGAAAGGATATTGCTGCCATTCAAAGCCTGGTTACAGTATATAGCAAAAGACCTGATCTTTCCTGGAACACTATTCCTTCTAAAGATAGCCTGATCGCTCAAAACTAAAAAGATAACAGCTATTGTCGACCTGAAAACAGGCGCTGTTACTTTCCGCGACCTTAACGGTAAAAAAATATTAAGTGAAAAACCAACAGGAGGAAGGAGTTTTCAATCCGCAGTATTTGATGGCAGGCGCTTTTACAATATTACCCAGACTTTTCAAACTACTGCTGATGATGCATGGTATGGACTAGGCCAGCACCAGGATGGCATTATGAACTACCGGGGCCAGCAGGTTACTTTCTTTCAGAACAATACCGAGGTGGCGATTCCATTCCTTGTATCAGCTAAAAACTACGGAATACTCTGGGACAATTATTCCCTTACAAAAGCGGGGGATGTGCGGCCGCTTCATCCCCTTTCTTCACTCCAGCTTTTTTCAAAAAAGGGAGAACCCGGATGGCTCACGGCTTCTTATGCAAATGATAAGCGTAAACCGGACGAGATAGTAACTGAAAGAGCTGAAGACCGTATCAATATGGAATTTTTGGGAGACTCAAAGATCCAACTTCCCGCAGCGTTTACGCCAGCCACAGGCATGGTAACCTGGGAAGGAAGCCTTGCCAGTAATTTATCCGGAATTCATCAGTTCCACTTCACATTTGGCGGATCACTTAAAGTGTGGCTGGATGGAAAGCTCGTACTGGATTGTTGGCGAAAAGCGTGGAACCCTGCACCTGCATTGATTCCTTTCTATTTCAACAAAGGAGAAAAAATTCCCATTAAAATTGAATGGACCCCTGAGGGAGGTGAATCCTACCTTTCATTAAAATGGCAGGAACCATTAACCGGGGAAGAGCAAAATAGTTTTAGCTTTTCTTCCGAAGCAGGTCAGCAGGTTGACTATTATTTCATCTATGGCAATAACATGGATGAAGTAATTTCCGGTTACCGGACGCTTACCGGCAAGGCTCCAATCGTACCCAAATGGGCATTGGGATTCTGGCAAAGCCGTGAGAGATACAAAACAGAGAATGAAATTCTTTCTACGGTTGAACGAATTCAGAAAAAGAAAAATTCCTATTGACAATATCGTCCTGGATTGGAGCTATTGGAAAGAAAACCAATGGGGCAGCCAGGATTTTGACGAAACCCGGTTTCCTTCTCCGGATAGCATGATTGATGTGTTGCATAAAAAATACCATACACAAATTATGATTTCTGTGTGGCCAAAATTTTATGAAGGCATACCCGCCTACAATGAGTTTGATAAAAACGGCTGGCTTTATAAAAGAAACATTGCCGACCGGCAAAGAGATTGGATAGCCAAAGGATATGTTTCTACCTTCTATGATGCCTTTAATGAAGATGCAAGAAAAGGTTTCTGGAACCTGATCAACAAAAAACTATATAGCAAAGGAATTGATGCCTGGTGGATGGATGCCAGCGAGCCGGACATTCTTTCCAACGTTATCCCAAAGAAAGAAAGTTGCTGATGACGCCGACTGCTTTGGGAAGTTCTGCAGAATTTCTAAATGCTTATCCTTTAGAAAATGCAAAAGGAATTTATGAAGGACAACGTTCGACTGATCCGAACAAGCGTGTGTTTTTATTGACACGTTCCGGTTTTGCAGGTTCGCAACGATATGCTGCAGCTATATGGAGCGGTGATATCGGCTCCACATGGCGGGATATGAAAAACCAGATTGCTGCCGGAGTAAATTTCTCTATGTCCGGCCTTCCCTACTGGACGATGGACATCGGCGGCTTTGTTGTGCCTGAAAAATTTGAAAAACCCAATGCGGAAAGTTTAGAGGAGTGGAGGGAGTTGAATACACGCTGGTACCAGTTTGGCGCATTTGTTCCTTTGTTCCGTTCACACGGGCAGTTTCCTTATCGTGAGATATTCAATATTGCCCCGGAAACACATCCTGCTTATAAAAGTTTTCTTTACTATGATAAACTGCGTTACCGGTTAATGCCTTATATCTATTCATTAGCCGGTGCAGCTTATCATAATGACTATACCATCATGCGGGGGTTGGCGATGGACTTTTCTGCAGATACAGCCGTGTTAAACATCGGCGATCAATACATGTTCGGCCCTTCTTTGCTAATCAATCCTGTTTATGAATATAAGCAACGAAGCCGCGCAGTTGTATTTGCCAAAATGTGCCGGATGGTACGATCTATATTCCGGTAAATGGTATGCAGGCGGGCAAAAAATTATTGCAGATGCGCCTTATGAAAGAATGCCGGTTTTTGTAAAGGCAGGTTCCATTATTCCCTTCGGCCCATCGCTGCAATACACTTCAGAAAAGCCCGCTGACACAATCACACTCAACGTTTATACCGGTGCAGATGCTTCTTTCAATTTGTATGAAGATGAAGGAACCAACTACAATTATGAAAAAGGTGCCTTTTCTGTTATTCCAATAAAATACAACGAAGCAACAAAGACAATTACTATTGATGACCGAAAAGGATCGTTCAAGGGAATGTTGCTCAAAAAGGATTTTTCGAATCAATATCATCACACCTAAGGCGCAACAACCTTGAATTTGATGACAAAGTGATAAAGAAATTTTTATAAAGGGAAAAAAATAATAATAAAAATTTAGTCAAATAAAACATTTATAAATATGAAATCAACCAAAACGATTCGCTTGCGATTATTGCTGCTATTGTGGGTATTTTCATATTCCTTGCAAGCACAACTGCTTATGCACAAACAAAAAGGGTTAGTGGTACGGTTATTAATCAACGTAACATCAGCCCCTGCTGCTGGTGCAACTATCATCGTAAAAAACACCAATCGTTCGACAACTGCTGATGAGACCGGAAAGTTTACTATCGAGGCATCAACCGCCGAAGTGCTGGTAATAACAATGGTAGGACATGTAGAGAAAAGAAGTAGTTATCGGTAAAAACACGGCAACTATTACTAGTGAGGCTGGCTGAAATCAGCGTCTCAATTGAATGACGTAGTAGTAATTGGTTATGGAAAAGCAAAAAGAAAGGACCTTACTGGTGGTATATCCTCTGTTTCCGGTGACGAGCTCCGCAAAACATCACCTGCAACATTCGACCAGGCTTTACAGGGAAAAGTGGCGGGGGTAATGGTGCAGCAGATTTCCGGGCAACCTGGCGGCGGAGTATCTATTCAAATACACGGTACATCTTCTATCAGTGGTTCTAATTCGCCATTGTATGTTATTGATGGTGTTATTATTCCACCAACAAACGACCCTGGAAATGGCGCAAACCCACTGAACACCATCAACCCTTCCGAAATTGAATCTATCGACGTATTAAAAGATGCTTCTGCCACTGCCATTTATGGCTCGCAGGCAACCAATGGCGTTATAGTAATTACTACTAAAAGGGGCAGCGTAGCACCTCCCCAGATATCGTATGACGGATATTATGGGGTTCAGAAGCTACCTAAAAAGCTTCCAACTGTTAATTTGCAACAGCTTGCGTCATTTCTTAACGACAGAGCAGTTGTGTGGGGTTTTGATACCAGGCCTCAATTCGCCAACCCAAAATATTTGGGCACAGGTACCGATTGGCAAAATGAATTGTTCGGCACTGCACCCATGCAAAATCATTCGCTTACAATAAACGGCGGTGATGCCAGAACTCAATACTTATTTTCCCTGGGATATTTTGACCAGGATGGAATTGCGCTTGGCTCTGGATTTAAGCGATATTCTGTTCGGTTGAATTTGGACAATAAAACAACCGATTGGCTAAAAGTAGGTACAAGCCTTCAATTGGCGAATGTTGCTGAAAATGTAAATAGCTCCAGTGCAGGGGTTATTAGCAGTGCTTTATGGTTAACCCCTGATATTCCTGTAAAAAATGTTGATGGTACCTGGGGGGGCGTTACTAATAATGATGGATGGGTGCAGCCCGTGGTAAACCCGGTTGCTATGGCGCTTATAAATAAAAATATGAATTACAGGTACCAGCTATTTGGTAATGCGTATGCCGAAATAAAATTTAGTAAAGCGATATCGTTGAGAAACGAGGTTTCCGGCAATTTTGATTTTTCTTCAAACGAGAGCTTTCAGCCTCAAACTACATTTGGAAAATACACTACTCCTAATCCAACTTCGTCTTCGTATAGCTCCTCAAAAAATATTTATACCGTTATACGAAATTATCTTACCTATAATACATCTTTTGGTAAGAACAATCTAAACGTATTATTAGGGCACGAGAGTAATATGAGTAAATCGGCAAATGTTTTTGCCAGCCGGTCAGATTTCCCTTCCGCTAATGTGCAATCTATTTCCAGCGGCGATCCTTCTACTGCAAGAAATAATGGTGGTTATGGTGATGGCGCCTCAGAATCTTATTTTAGTCGTATTAACTTTAGCTGGTTAGACAAATATCTATTTACAGCAAATGTACGGCGGGACGGCTCCGATAAATTTCCATCTAGTGGCCGTTGGGCAACTACTTCTTCCGGAGCATTTGCCTGGAAAATAAACAACGAGCAATTTTTGCAAAAGGTAAATGCCGATTAATGAATTAAAGTTGCGCCTTGGCTATGGCTTAACCAATAATCAGGGAATCCCCAGCAATACTTATGTAACCCAGCTTTCTACCGTTGCTACTGGCTTATCCGGTACTGCACAGTTTCAATCAAATTTGGCAAACCCAAATGTTACCTGGGAAAAAACAAAAAATGCTAATCTTGGATTAGATGGTGCATTCTTTAACTGGAGATTGAATTTTTCAATAGACGTTTACGATCGTAAAACCGATGGGCTGTTATTAAAAGTACCACTTCCTGCATATTCCGGTACTACTACCGGGTACTCGCCAGGTGCAATGCAAGCCCCTTATGTAAATGTTGGCTCTATGAGCAATAAAGGAATTGATGTCAGAGTAGGAACCACCAATATCAGCAGCAAAAACTTCTCGTGGAAAACCGATATCACCGTATCGCGTAATATTAATAAAGTATTGAGCTTAGGTGCTGGTGGCGACGATGCCAGCCTTGTTTCGGGAAACTCAAAAACTGTAGTAGGCCAACCTATTGGCTCATTTTACGGCTATATTTATGATGGCATATTTGCTACTGCCGATGATTTTAAAAGCCATGCTTTGCCGGCCGACCAATCAGGAAACCCCCGCCCAATTGCAAATGCATTTGGTGGTATATGGTATGGCGACCGAATGTTTAAAGACTTAAATGGCGATGGTATTATTGATACAAGAGACCAAACTTTCTTAGGTTCACCACAGCCAAAATTCCAGTTTGGGTTCAATAACTCATTTAATTATAAAGGCTTTGATTTGAACATTTTCTTTAGCGGAAACCTTGGTAGCAAAGTGTATAATCAATTGCCGGTTAACCAACTGAACCCTTTAAATAATACCAACTATTTTACCGGGATATTAAATTACGCCAAAACTGCTTTAGTTGACCCTGCCGGTGACAAGAATGATTTCAATAATGTATACGTTACCAATCCCAATACTACTATTATGAGCCTGAGAAACGATAATACAAATGAAAATTTGCGTTTTACAAATTTGTTTTTAGAAGACGCTTCATTTATCCGTTGTAAAAACATTACCATAGGATACACTTTGCCTCAAAATATGCTGACAAAAGTGCATCTGTATTCACTTCGGTTATATGCCAACGTATCGAACGCATTTACCATTACAAAATACACTGGTATGGATCCTGAAGTTGGTTCCTGGAATCCACTTCAGGCTGGTTATGATGGAGGTTATTATCCTCAATCAAGAGTATATACCATTGGAGTAAATGTGAAATTAACAAAGTAAAAAACTATTATTTTTATGAAATCAATAAATAAACTATTCATCCCTTTGCTATTGCTTGTGGCGGTAGCCGGATGTAAAAAAAGTTTTCTCGACCGCCCTTCGCAATCTCAAATTGCCTCCAATAATTTTTATCAATCTACTAAAGAAATAAGATTGGCTACTGCCAGCCTTTACGGAGGGGCTTCCCCTTGGAACTGGCATACCAATGGCATTTTACAATTTGGCGATGTTTTAAGTGGAAACGGAACTACTGGTCAATACCAGGGTACTGATAATAATGAACTTTTTGCGGTAAACCTTTCGGCTTCTAACGGTTTTGTGCGGGATGCATGGACAGGATTATACAACCTTATCGGCCAATGCAACAATACTATTCTCGGCATACAACAATATGCCCCTCCTACGGTTTCTGCGACAGATAAAAATGCGGCGATAGCCGAAGCAAGGTTTATACGGGGATATGCCTATTTTAATTTGGTTTTGCATTGGGGTGCCGTACCTATTGTGGAAGACAACAGCAAGCTGATTGATCAGCCTCTGCTTAACCGCATCGTAGTACCGGATGTGTACAAATTTGTGACGAACGATCTTACTTATGCAGTAGAAAACCTACCTGCTACTGATGTTGCCGGCAGAGTAACTACCTGGTCGGCGCAGGGTATGTTGAGCAAAGTATATTTAACGATGGCCGGTTTAGGGGGCAATGGTACACGCAACCAGGCTTACCTGGACAGTGCCAAAAAATATGCGGGAAATGTGTGCATGAATAGCGGCAAAACATTATTCCCAAGTTATTACGACCTGTTTAAAGCACAAAATAACGATGTTCCCGAAGTGTTATTTGCGTTTCAATGGCAGGCAGGCACCGGTTATGGCGCTGGTAATACATTCAATAACTATGCTCCAACCAATGCCATTATGCCCAAAAAAGGTGGGGCATGGGCTTCTATGAAACCTACTTACGACTTGTATTTATTGTATTCCGATAAAGATACGATAAGACGAAAAGCCACCTTTATGGTTAACGGCGATTACTTTCCTGAATTGGATGCGGCGAATGGCGGTTATAAGGCTACCGGATCAAGTATGAAAAAACATGTAATTGGCAACGATGTAGATAACAGTTCGCCACTTATGGATTTATGGTCATCGCCTGAACATGATGCTGCGCTACGGTTAGCCGATGTGTATTTGATATACGCCGAAGCTATTTTGGGAAACAACACTACCACCTCAGATGCCGATGCCTTGTTGTATTACAACAAAGTGCGTACCAGGGCGGGTCTTGACCCTCTTTCAACCATAACGCTTGATACGCTTCTTAGTGAAAGAAGAATTGAACTTGCTTTTGAAGGACAATATTGGGGCGATATGGTAAGGCTTTCTTATTGGAAGCCGGCAAAAGCGTTGTCTATTCTAAATGCGCAAAACCGTTCTTTTTTCAATTATGACGCCGGAGTTGCTACACCAGATGCCAATGGTCCTGTTGTGACTGTGCTTCCGGCCACAGCGAGCTCATTTATATTGCAAATACCAGCAACGGAGTTAACTGCAAATCCAAAATTGGCCGATGCACCGGTAAAATATTTTTAATGAATGTTCTTATTTAAAATAAGTATAAAAAATAAATGTTTATGAAAAAAATACATAAAATAAATGCTGGTTTTCTTTTATTGTTTGCTATGATAGCATTGATATTGGTTATGCCTGCCTGTAAAAAGAATATAGACCAAAATCCTGTAATTACAGGAGTTGTTAATTATGAAGCTTCTCCAAATGACACAGCGCTAAATAGTCTTGTAGCAGATGGCCAGTGGGTGGTTATTACAGGTCAGAATTTGCAAAGTGCAATTCAAATAAAATTTAATGGCGTACCTGCTTCTTTTAACGCCACTTTATTTTCTAGCAATAGTGCAGTAGTGCAAATACCGCCCATAATGTTTTCAACAATTGATGCCAGCAAGCTCTATACGATAGAATATACAACAACGACAGGTACAACTACGTTTTCCTTTAAATTGGGGCCAGGCGTACCGGTTATTTCGGCAATATCCAACGTATTCGCCAACCCGGGAGATTCTGTTTTTTTATATGGAACCAATTTAGTGTTGGTTGAAAGCCTTAATTATGCGGGAAACGCCATCGCAAAGACCGCATCAAATCTCGATGGTACCATGCTTGGTTTTCTTATGCCGGCGCAAACACCTACCGACGAGGTATTGTTAATTACAAAAGGTGGCAGGGATACTTTTAAAATAGTGGCTACACCTACAATTACCGGTATCTCCAACGAAAATGCCAATACTGACGATTCTGTTTATGTGTATGGTACTTATTTGAAAAATATTCAAACATTTACTTTTTCAGGTGCTACTATAACTTCTTTTGTAACTTCTTCTGATGCAAGTTTTGTTGGCTTTAAATTACCTTCTTTATCTCAATCAGGACCAGCATCAATTACAACAGCCTATGGTACTGTTACTACTGTTTATGATGTTAATAATATGTATAATGTTAAGTACGTTAATAGTCCCACAACCGGCGTATTAGCAAATTTTGAATGGGGAGATGCCTTTGGATGGCAATGGTGGGGTGGTTCCAGATCTTTCTGTAGTGAGTAACGGGGGATGGATATCAGATTGCCCTGAAATGACCGGTAACACAGGCATGTTCATTTCTATAAAAGATGGCCCTTTGGCTGCTGGTACAAGTAATAGCCTAATACCCATCGGGGATGCATTGTGGGTGCCTGCTGCTAATTTAAATGACACGGTTGGTAATTGGGCTTTGAAATTTGAAATGAATATTCCCAATTCATGGAACGGTGGTTCACTTCGTATTCAAACTGGTTTCACGGATTCTTATATAGCACTGTACGAGCCCTGGAAAACTTCTTCAACTACTACATCGGCATATACTACCAAAGGTTGGATAACTGTTACTATCCCGCTATCCAGGTTCCTAAAAAGCGATCTTACACTTGGTGAAGGAAGGGGAGCTCCCCTTACCTCACTCACAAATTTATTAGGCCCCGGTAAAACGGGTTGCACTGTAAGCATTAAGAATTACGCCGCATCAGCTACTTCTACCGGCTTTTATGGTGGCTTTGATAATTTCAGAGTTGTAAAAATAAAATAAGTACATACAGCATCAATAGTTAGCAATTATTAGAACGGCCTGTTTCCACAGGCTGTTCTTTAAAACAAACAAGGATCAGTATGCCGCGGCACTATATTGTCGCTGCGCAATGACCAAAAAACAGGATGATGATGGGCCTTGAATTTTAGTTCGTTCCTATCTCACAGAAATATATAAAAAGTATCAATTTTAAATATGAATAATATCAAAACTACTCCTATCATTTTTGGCTTTCTTATGGCGATATTATCGCTTATATCTTGTAAAAAAAATAATGGTGTCGCAGCCGAGTTATCAGTTTCTCCAGATGCAATTGCTCTTCCAGCCGAAGGGGGAGCATCAGATATAACAATATCATCTAACGCGGCGTGGAGTGTCAATAACCCCCTTTCTTCGTGGTTGCAAATAGATAAAACAACGGGCAGCAGCGGCAGCGCCACAATCCAGGTAAAAACCTTAAGCGAAAATGGTACAGGAGCCAGCCGCTCAGGCTATTTAGATATAAGCGCATCAAATGGCCAGAACAGGCGGGTAAAGGTTACTCAAGCGCCTACTCTCTACCCGTCTTATAACACAAGCCCCAAAGCACCCGATGCAACCGGAATGAGCAGCACAGCCGTGCAACTGGCGGCAAAAATGCATACGGGAATGGGAATAAATTTTGGTAATACCATGGAGTCCCCAAACGAAGGTGATTGGCAGAGTAGTAAATTGACCGAATCGTATGTGAAATTTGTAAAAAGTTTAGGTTTCAATGCTGTACGGATTCCCTGTGGCTGGGTTTACAGTCATTTAAGCGATCGGGCAAAGGCGAAAATTGACCCGGCATGGCTTAACCGGGTGAAAGAAGTGGTTGGATGGTGTGTGGCTAATGATATGTATGTGATACTGAATGTTCACGGGGATTGGGGCTGGCTGGAAAATAATGTCAATGCGATAAAGAAAGATTCCGTTAATGCGATGCAAAAGGCGATTTGGGAGCAGATTGCTACAACCATGCGTGATTTTGATGAGCACCTTATATTTGCCGGCGCAAATGAACCTAAGGCTGATAATGCCGAGCAGATGTCCATACTCAATGGTTATCACGAAAC
>CAVWQJ010000009.1:0-204705 GCA_963756945.1 uncultured Chitinophagaceae bacterium
CACGGCGGTAGCACGGGTTCGAATCCCGTTGGGGGTGCCCGACCCGAAGACCTCCTGGTGCCCGAGATCGCGGAGCAGGAGGTCTTCGCCTGTCCCGGCCCGGGTGTGGCGCCTCCGACCGGCCAGGGCCTCGGTGCGTGGCGCGGCGGGCCGTCACGTCGAGTCATTCACGTGCGCGACAGACGTACGTCGCCCGGGAACGCCTTTTCGGACGCTGAAACGTTCGAATTCGACCGTAGGTTCCTGTCCGGCCATCCGCCGCGCCACCCCCACCTGCCCAAGGAAGCGACTGCATGCCCATCTCGCGCTCACGTCGTCCGCGCACCACCCGTGTCATTCCCTCGATCGTCGTCGCCGCCCTGGCGGCGACCGCCCTCGCCGCTGCGCCCGTCGGCGCCGGCGCCGCTGCCGCGGCAACCGCCGCCCCCTCGGCGGTCGACTACACCACCTGGTCGACCCCTTCGTCTCGACCGCAGGGCGACTACGGCCAGGACCTGCCCGGCGCCCAGGTGCCGAACGGCATCGCCAAGGTCAACCCGATGACCACCCCGAATCGCACCCACAGGGGCTACGACTACGCGAGGACCAGATCGCCGGCTTCACCCAGACCAACCTCGACGGCGTCGGCGGATCCGGCGGCGGCGGCGACCTGCTCGTCGTGCCGACCTACGCGACGTACACCGCGCGGCCCGGCGACCGGCACCTACGCGCAGAATTCTCGCACGACGCCGAGAACGCGGACCCCGGCTACTACCAGGTCGGCCTGCAGGCACCGCCGGGGCACGATCACTCGCCGAGGTGACCACCGACATCCGCACCGGCCTGGAGCGGTACACGTTCCCGCAGGCCGGCAGGCCTCGCTCGTCGCTCGACCTGCGCAACAACTTCACCCGCCGCACCGGCTCCGCGTCGACGTCACGAAGCTCGACGACGGCCGCGCGGGCTGTTCGGCGGCGATCGCGGGCACTTCAACGGCTACGACTACAGCTGTACTACGACGTAGACCACCCAGCGGCGACCACCGTCAGACCTGGGGCGACGACGAGCTCGGCACGCCACCGCACCAGGCCGGCACCGACACCGGTGCCGTCGTCGACTTCGACTCGCCGCGGGCGAGCAGGTCGGCCTCGAGGTCGCGATCTCGCCGATCAGCGCCGAGCAGGCCCGAATCGACCTGGCCGCCGAGACGGGCGATCGCTTCGAGCAGGTGCGCGCGGACACGAAGGCCGACTGGAACGAGATCCTGGGCAGCGTCGCCGTCACCTCGGCTGCGACGAGCGACCCCGACGGCGACCTGCAGGAGCTGTTCTACACGCACCTGTACCGGATGTTCGGCCGCCGATGAACGCGACGAGCACGAGCGGCACCTACCGGGGCCTCGACGGCGAGATCCACCGGGCCGACGGATACACGCACTACGACGGCTGGGGCACCTGGGACGACTTCCGCAAGTACGAGGTCCTCGCCATCGGCTACCCGGAGGTGTTCCGCGACATGGCGCAGTCGCTCGTCGACCTCTACGCCGACGTCGCGAGACGCGGCAAGGGTCGCTGTCCAGCCCCATGCACTCCGTTCCGACCGTGCGCTTCGAGCGCTGCCGCGATCGTGATCGCCGATGCCGTCTCCAAGGGCGTGCACCTCGACCGGCTCGCGAGGCCTACCCGGCGCTCGTCGCGACCTCCAACGCCTACACACGGCGAGCCAGTCGCACGGCTACATCGCGAACGATCCCGGACGACCGGGGCGGCGTACGACGACAGGCGCTCGCGACGATCGCCGACGCGCTCGGCAAGACGGACGACGCGGCGTCGTACGCCGCCCGCTCGGCAACTACAAGAACGTCCTCAAGCGGCGCGTGGACGGCCGACGACGGCACGCCGGCTCGGTCTCTCCCGCAACGCCGACGGCAACTCGCCAACGCGACCCGAGCCGTTCGAGGCCGGCAACCTCTACCAGGGCACGCTCTGGCAGTACAACTGGTACCGCTCCGAGGACATGGCCGGCATGATCGACCGCCATGGGCGGCGAGGACGCGACGCTCTCGGCGCTCAGCCACATGTTCGGCGAGCAGGCACCCGACGACGGCACGCGCATGCTGCACTCGAACGCCAACGAGATCGACCTGCAGGCGCCCTACCTCTTCAACTACGTCGGTGAGCCGGCGAAGACCCAGAACTGGGTGCGCGACATCTACACCAAGGAGACATGGAACCGATACATCGCCACCGGGCCCGACGGCAAGGACCGCCGGCGGCAGCGGCGAGCTCACCCCGCCGATCAAGACCAAGGTCTACAAGAACGACCCGCAGGGCTTCCTGCCCACCATGGACAACGACACCGGCGCGATGTCGGCGACGTTCGTGGCGGCGGCGCTCGGGCTGTACCCGGTGAGGCGGGCTCGTCGAGTACCAGATCGGCACGCCGTTCTTCCCGCACGTCGCATCACCACTCCTCCGGCACGACGTTCGGCATCGGTCGCGACGGCGTCTCGCCGGACGACTACTACATCCAGGTCGCCAAGCTCAACGGCAAGGCCTTCGGCAACACCTGGGTCGACTACGACATCCTGGCCGGAACGGTGAGCTCGGCTTCACGATGGGCTCCGCCCTCGGACTGGGGGACGGACGGCCCCGGCGTACTCGCTGAGCACCGCGGGCGAGCAGCCGGGCGACGGTCGGCATGACCTACGACCGGCGACGCACACCGCGGACGCGGACGGCACGGTCGACGGCACGATCACGATGACCCTCCCGGGCGCGCGTTCGCGGGCGCCGCCGGCGCCGACCTCGCCGCCGCCGGCCTCGTCGACGTCACCGGACTCCCGACAGGTGTCACGGCCACGGCCGTCCGGACCAGCGGCACCACCCTGGCGGTCCGGGTGGCCGGCACCCTGCCCCAGGCTCGCGAAGACCAAGTTCGCCGTGCTGCTGACCGACGGCGCCCTCAGTGGCGTCGCGGCCGGGTCCGTCACGGGCACCGGCCTCTCCATGCTCGACCCGTTCGCCGTCCTGGTCACCGACCACTGGCGCGCACAGCTGCGCGCGGACTACGAGGAGGCGCGTCTCGTCGTCGCGGGCAACTACGACGGCTCGACGTACGCCGCACTGGTCGCCGCCCGGGCCAGCGCCCGGACCGTCCTGGCCGACGCCACGTCACCGACGACGAGATCAACAACGCCGACGCCGTCCTCAACGCCGCCGTCGACGGTCTCGTCCTGAGCCAGGGCGGCTTCCGCAGGCTCGAGGCCGAGAAGCACGACTCGTGGTCGGGTGGCGCCGACCTGCACGACGAGGCCACCGGCATCGGAGGGGTCCGTCCCGGCTCGTGGATCGGCTTCAACGCCGTCTCCTTCGCCCAGGGCCAGGTCCCCGGACCAGATCCAGGTCCGCTACTCCGGAGCGTCCGCCGACGGCTACGCCAACGCCGCGGTCGAGGTCCACCTCGGCGCGGTCGACGGACCGCTGCTGGCGACGGTCGAGATCCCGCCGACGGCGTCGGGGTTCGGCACCCGCCACGGCCACGGCCGACCTGTCGAACGTGGCGGATCTGATGGCCGCCGCGCCGGCGACGGTCTACTTCGTCTTCGCGGGCTCCCAACCCGTCCGCGACCGACACGGCCAAGCACTGGGTCGCCAACGTCGACTACATGCAGTTCGCCCAGTCCGGCTCGGATGCGCCGGTCGACAACAACGTCGTGCTCACCCCGGACGGGCGGGCCGGTTGGGGTGGTGCCAGCGTCAGCGTCGGCAGCGGCACCATGAAGACCGAGACCGACACGGGCTCGGGGGGCAGCTTCACCGCCATCGCCAACACCCACAACGGTGACTGGGTGCGCTGGGCGGGGGTCGACCTCGCCACGTCGCCGACCCAGCTCGCGGTGCACTACATCAACAACTCGGGCCGGGTGGCCCCGGACGCCAACATCGACGTCTACCTGGACTCGATGACCGGCACCCCGCTGGTCAACGTGGCGCTGCCGGCCACCGGCTCGGCCTGGAGCTCCGACGGCACCGCCACCGTGGACCTGCCCGCCGTCAGTGGCACGCACGACGTCTACATCGTCATGCACGGCACGTACACCGCGGACCGGCCCTACGTCGGCAACTTCGGGGACCTGAGGTTCGTCGTCCCCGACGCCCCGAAGTCCGACGGTCTCAAGGTCGAGTTCGAGAGCCGCACCGCCTGGACCGGCCCCGAGCTCAAGACGGAGTCGTTCAGCTGGAGCGACGGCACCTCGGGCACGGACGTCGGCGGCACCCACGAGGGCGACGTGCTCGAGTACGACGGCTCTCGCGTTCGCCGACACGGCGACCTCCGTCTCCGTGCACTACGTCAACAACTCGTCGCGCTGCGGCAACAACTCGCGCATCGAGGTCTACCTCGATGCCAAGGAGGGTGACCCCGTGGTCACGGTGCCGCTCCCGGTGACGGGGTCGGGCTGGTCCAACGCGGGCACGACCAAGGTGACCCTGCCGACCGCGATCAGCGGGACGCACAAGGTGATCCTCGTGCTGCGCACCACCGTGCCCGACGGCAACCACCCGTTCGTGTCGAACCTCGACTCGTTCACGTTCAACTACGGCGTCGACAAGACCGGGCTGAAGCGGCCTGTACGACGGCTACGAGCCGGAGCTGGCCCACGCGGAGCGGTACGTCGGCGTCGACTTCCGCACCTTCTCCACCGCGATGACCGCCGCCAAGGAGGTGCTCGCGGACGAGACGGCCGTGGCCTCGGACGTCAGCGCCGCGCTGCGCGACCTGCAGCTCGCCGGTGGACAGCTGGCGCCGCGTGACCAGCGCTCGCTGGTGGCCGGCGGTGAGCGATGCCCAGGAGCTCGTCCTCAAGCGCTACACGCAGGCGGGTCGGCACGACGCCCTGAGTGCGGCGCTGGCCGACTCGACGGCGATGCTCACGCAGGCGAGGCGCCACCGATGAGGAGTTCGCCGCCCAGGCGGAGGACCCTCGAGGAGGGCGATCGACGGCCTCGAGCTCAGGGCGTCCTCGGTGCCCGACGCGCCCCAGGCCGTCTCGGCGACCGGCCTCCGGCCTGAGCATCACCGTGTCGTGGGCGGCCCCGACGTACGACGGCAACTCGCCGATCACCGGCTACACGGTGCACCTGGCGATGAGGGGGCCGGCGACCATGTCGGCGCCGGCAGGACGTCGTACACCTTCACGGGCCTCGGAGCGAGGTCACGAGTACCGCGCCGGGCGTGACGGCCGACAACGCCTTCGGGTCGTCGCCGGTGAGTGAGTTCGCGACCGACGTCCCGATCGCCAGCAGCAGGCCCGACATAGACGTTGTGCTCGCAACCATTAGGCCCGCTCTCAGTAAAAGTAAACGTTATTGTACCGGGCTATGGAGCCGGCAGTTATTCTTCCGGCGTCCGTGATCGTTGCAATGGAGGGATTATTGCTCATCCATGTACCACCACTTGAGGGAGATGCAGTTGTAGAGCCTCCGATGCATATTGAACCGGCAGCTAAACTAACTGTTGGTAAGGGATTTACTGTCACAGTTGTAGCTGCAGACGGAAACAGAAGGACGTCCCCCTGTTGTTACTGTTACGATATAATTACCCGCTGCATTTGCGGAAATTGATTGAGTTGTTTCTCCACCTGGGCTCCACGAATAGCTTGTAGCTGCGCTGGAGGTTAAAGTCACACTATTCCCTGCACAGAAAGTCGTGAGGGCCACCGGGAGTTATAGTTGGCTGGCCGGGACTATATTAACTGTTACTGAACTATTTATATTATTGGATACACAGCCGGTTGTACTGTTTGTAACTGTTAATAGAAATGGAATTGAGCTTCCCGATGCCTGGAGAACTCAGGTTAACTGTAATGCTGGAAGGAGCAGTTCCTAAGGCTCCATTTGTAACCGTTGTAATTCCGGTGCCGGAAATACTATATTGGTCAGCTCCACCGGTTGTTGCTATAAGGAATTGTAAAAGTCGATGAACCTGAACAGATGGCATTTATGGTGCCTAATGTTATAGTTGGGGCAGTACAGCTATTTGCGGAACATTCACAATTCCAGTACCCGAAAAATAGGTATTGTTCTTATGTGTCGCTGCTGAACTTGTACTTCCCCACAAGAGCCGGATGCAGCTCCATTTCCATTTAGTGTCTATGGATCCTGCTGACGAAGTGCCGGTTAACGCAGCTACTGAGCCACTGTTGATAGATAGATTATTAGTAATGGTACGTGCAGCACTAAATGTTTTGGTGCCTGTGCCGGAAAGTATCAGGTTGCCATAACTCTGTCCACTATTAAGTGCTGCTACAGCCTGGGTTGTTCCATAATATTCTATCGTGCTTGTTGCGCCAATTGAATGCGTATTATAATTTGTCGGGAATGTATTTGTTCCGCCAATTCTTAACGATGCTCCGTTAGCAACTGTAAGTGTGCCACCCGCTGCGGTTCTGTTTGCCGTAAAAGTTACAAGATCTAAAGTGGTACCAGTGCCAATGTTTAGATTACCGTTAAGGTAGCCGTACCGGCTAAAGTTTTTGTACCACTTCCAGATGTAGTCAAATTATTATAAGCGTAAGCCGCCACTGTTTGGGCAGCAGAGGTGCCTCCCGTTCCATCTCCGTAGTACTGAACAGTACCTGAGGAGGCTGTAAAGTTGCCACCACTCATGTCTCCACCAACCTTCAGTAAACCGGCACTAGTAAAGGTAAATCATCGTCGGTACTCCCCATGGTAATATCGCCAGTTACTGTTACTGTTCCTGTAGATAATGTCACTCCTGAAGTTCTGTTAGAATTACCTGTGGCTGTAACGGTAATAGAAGCGCACGAAAGATACCCGAACCAACCGCTAAAATTTTATTATCGCCAGTTCCCGTCCCCGCACCAATACTCACAGCATCAGTCACGGTTAGGGAGTTAGTCCAAACTAATCGTAACAGTATTGGCATTACCGCCACTGCTTATTGTAAAGCTTTTACACACAGCGGCAGTGTTTACGGTGACGGTGAAATTATTCGGAATAACTACATCTTCTGCACTCGTTGGAACATGATTTGCAGACCAACTTGAAGCAATGTTCCAGTTGGCACCTCCAGAACCATCCCATGTATTTGTTTGCCCAACAGCATTACTCATTAAAAATAAATTCGCAATCAGCAATGCAATAGCGAATACTCCGGATTTACGTATAAATGTTTTCATAAATGAAATCTTATTATGATGTTTAATAGTAGTGGTTATATATTGAGCCCTTCCTTCTATTAAAGAATCAGGCAGGTTATCCGCTAATTGATAGTTTTGGTACTGTGTTCATACGTTTGTTTTTTTGTTTATACCCGGAGGCTGTATTGATTGCATCCATGATGGAATGTTTTATAAAAGAAAGAGGCTTTGCCAGGTTTTTTATTGGCTGAAATGTTTGTTGTTTCATTGTTGCAGTTTGTTCGTTTATAAAATTTGATTCCATCATTTTATTTTTATTCTTAATTTTTTATTTTGATATACATCCATTTGTGTCTTTTACTTTTATTCTATAAGCGTGTATTAGGTGCCAGGCTCCGATCATACAAGCTTACGTCAGTGCCGGTAGTTGCGGCCTGGTAATTAATTCCATCGTTCACTGAAAACATATAAGGGCTTGTTCCGCCACTAGCCGTTACCGTTATGGTGCCATCGGCTGCGCCATTGCAGCTTATGTTGGTAGAGGTTGCGGAAGCGTTACGGGATTAGTGCAAATACTTATGGTATTTGTTACAACCATACTTCCCGAGCCGGGAACCTGAAAATTAAGAGTGTATGCATTGCCGGCTGTCCCGGTAAGCTGTAAGTTGGTAAAAATGGCGTTGCCACTTGCGTCGGTAGTTGCTGAATTATTATTAAGCGTGCCGCCAGTGCCGGATTGAATTGCGGCAGTTACTACAATTCCCTGATACAACAGCGCCGCTTCCATCCAATATCTGTATTATAACGGGCTGTGCAAAATTAGAGCCGCTGGGAACTGTTGCCGAAGGCTTGTTTGTAATGGCCATAGTTGGCGCTTTATAGCGAATGATCACGATGCCGGAACCGCCAGCCGCACCATTGCCAGAACCAGCTGAGTACGCTTTACCGCCGCCGCCACCGCCTGTATTCGCAGTTCCGCTACACCAGCCGCTCCACCACCTCCTAATCCGCCCAGGTTTATCATTTGCTGCAGCATTGCCACCACCGCCGCCTCCACCGGCATAATACGTATTAATGCCATTTATTGCACTTTGCAAACCAATGCCACCGGCAGTTGCTACACCGCCTGATGTTACATTAGCTGCGGCAGCCCCTGCTCCACCACCTCCCGCACCTGCCGAGCCAGCACTGCAACTTCCTCCACTATTTCCCTGACCCGCTGTTCCGGAACCTCCCGTTGCTCCAGATCCCCTGCTACCACCTCCGGAACCTCCGCTTAGGCCATTCCCGTTTGCGCTAATGAAAGAGCCCCCGCCACCTCCTCCAATTGCTGTTACTAAACTTCCAATTGAAGAGTTTTCACCATTTCCTCCATTTGCAGAAGCAGTGCCGGCACTCCCACCCGCACCTACAATAATATTATAATTTGCACTAGCTACTGATCCTGTCAGCATGCCACCAGCACCACCACCGCTCCCGGAATATGTTGTTCCATCAATGCTGCCTCCACCACCGCCGCCCGCAACGACCAAATATTCAATACTGGCTGCGCCGGAAGGAGGTGTAAATGTTGATGAGCCTGTTGTTGTATAAGAATGTACTTCGTAAAAGACTCCGCCGATATTTATCTCTGTAATGGTCGTGCCGCCGGAACCCTTTAATGTCACGGGACCAGCCTGCCCAAAACTATTCTGCGATAAAAACAAATTCGAAAAGAGCAATGCAATAGCGAATACTACGCACTTGAGTAGTTTTTCTATTGTCATTATTTGCTTAGTTGATCTCAACATTCGTTTATTATTATATTATTGATCTATTTTGATATACATCCATTAGTGTCTTTTACTTTTACCTGGTAAGGTGTATCAGGCGAAAGGCCGCTATAAATTTTCGTATCTCCCGTATCGCCGGCTGTATATGTTCCATTGTTTATCGAAAAAGTGTAGGGGCTTGTGCCGCCGCTACCCGTAACCGTTATGATACCGTCACTTGCTCCGTTGCAGGTTATGTTAGTACCCGTTGCCGTAGATGTTGGTGTTTTGTGAATGGCAACCGCTGCAGTGGCTCCATGGCAGTACAACCTGTACTTGCTGCTATTTTATAGTGAACTGTATAATTTCCTTCAGTGCTTGCAGAAGGGTTTATTTCTCCTAACCATTTATAGAGAGTCCCGTTGCAGGAACGGTTGAAAATATTCCGCCGGTTGTTCCGGTAATAATTACCGGAGCGGAGGTAACTAGCTGTACATAGAAAAGAAGAACCATAAGAAATTGTTGCTGCAGGGCATACCCAGGTAATAAGAACTTCTCCTTTAGCACCGGACGCAGATGATCCGCCTGTATCTCCTCTTCCACCGCCACCGCCACCAGGGGCTGTTCCGGGCTGGGCATCGTTATTTACGCCGTTATTTCCACCTCTTCCACCATCTCCGTCAGGCCCGTTCCCGCCTGCTCCCCCTGTGGTACCTGAGAAATTTGAACCAGTGACTCCGTCTGCGCCAGCGCTTGCAGAACTGCCTCCTCCACTACCGCCTGTGCCAGTGGTGTTGCCGCTGCCGATTCCACCATTACCACCGGAATGCTTAACATCTCCTGTGCTCCCTGATGCTTGTCCGCCTGTTCCTGCTGCAGTTGTTGTTGAGGACCCGCCGCCCAGGGCAATTACCAAAGAACCAAAAGCCGATTGCCCCCCACCATTTGTGGGTGTTCCACCCGCACCAACAACCACTGTAAACTGGACACCAGGAGTGACCGGCAGAATACTGCTGGCATAAGCGCCTCCACCGCCGCCCGGTTCACCATTATTAGCTGCATCCTGTCCGCCGCCGCCGCCGCCGCCCCATACTTGCACGGTAATACTGTAAACACCTGCAGGAACTGTAAATCCGTTTGTAAAAGTCCCTGCCGTGGAAAAAGTTTGTGAACCTTGCGCCGTACCATTTTGAGCAAAGAACAATGTAACCCAACTAAGGGCCAGCGCAAAAGCCGCTTGCTTAAGTTTGCGTTTCGCCTGCGTGGCCTCTTTTTGCTTTATAATATTGTTATGTCCGTTCATTGTTACTGTTTGCCTGTTTAAAATTTTTATTTTGACATGCATCCATTCGCGTCTTTTACTTTTATTCTATAGGGATTGTTGGGAATTAAATTTGTAAATGTCCAGTTTGCAGTTCCAGTCGCTGGCAGTGAGGGATAAAAACTGCTTCCATCATCATCTGAAAAATAGTAAGGGCTTGTTCCGCCACTACCCGTAACCGTTATAGTGCCATCATTAGCGGCATTGCAGGTTATGTTAGTGCTGGTAGCAGATGAAACAGGTAATTCATTTACGATTACATCAATTTGAGCACTGCGGGACAACTCCCACACCCTGCCGTTTGCGATACATAATAATAAGTGGTACCCGTTGTTGTTGTAGCCGGATTGGGCGCCAGTTGAGAACCATTTACCGGCCGGCCGTTGTGAACCATAATAAATTTGAACCGGTAGCTGTTAAAGGGAACAGCTGTTGCATTTAAACTGATATTGCATGAACGGTGTAACAGTTGTACTGGTGGTGGAACAAACTGTGTAAGCAGTAATAATTACCACCTGGCCAGCACCGCCGATGCCTCCGTTATTTCCAGAAAGTCCTGAACTCTTGCCTCCGCCTCCTCCTCCTCCCGGTGCTGATCCGGTATTTACCTGTGGCCAATTAGCAGTAATAGGCGCTCCCCCATGCCACCGATATCCGGAGTTACATTTGGAGCGCCTATTGCCACCTGTCACCAGAGCTGATACCTGCATATCCAGGTGCATTATTGCCCGCACCTCCTGAACCTCCGTACGGGTGCTGCCACCTGAAGCATGCAACCGATCCACCCGAAAGCTCCTCCTGCCACGTGCGCCGCTGCCATATTACCGGTACCACCGCTCCGCCAGCTGCACACCATTGCAAACGTACCAAAGCCCGGTAATAGTTGATGAATTTCCATCGTTTCAGTTGCCCGGACGTCCCAACCTTTTGCCCTGCAACTAGATATTAATATAGTCGTTCCCTGCAGTAAGATTAATTTGCATTGCAATGCATCATCATCCGCCGCCTCCGCCGCCTGCCTGCCGTTACCACCAAACGTAGATCCGCCACCGGCACCGCCGCCCCCCCAGACTTCAACTACTAAAGTTGTAACACCTGCCGGTACGTTATGGACTCGCTTGGGTTAAATATTTGACTCTGTCCATAGCTTTACCTCTGTAAAAAGTAAATAGGTACCTAATATAAATTACCAGACCCTTTAATTTCTTTTACGTATAATTGTGTTAATATTTTCATGTTTAATTCAAATATATTTCGTTATATTTTTTATTCCTTATATTTTTATTTTGATATACATCCGTTATTGTCTTTTACTTTTATTTGATAAGGTGTATTTGGCGCCAGTGCGTTGTACGTATTCTCGTCAGCGCTGCTGCCTGTGTTATAATGCTCCATTATTTATTGAAAATGTATATGGGCTTGCGCCGCCGCTTGCCTTCACCGTTATGGTGCCATCAGTATTGCCATTACAGGTAATATTGGAATGACCGGTTACGTGGACAATGGGATTAGTGCAAATATTTATAATATTTGATACAACCGCCGTAGCTGACCCCGGAACCTGGAAGTTAAGCGGTGTATGCATTACTTACCGGACCCGATAGCTGTAAGTTGGTAAAAGTGGCATTGCCACTTGCGTCTGTAGTGGCTGTATTATTACTCAGCGTGCCTCCTGTTCCGGATTGAATTGAGGCCGTTACAACAATCCCGGGTACGGCAACTCCGTTTCCATCCAGAATCTGTATTACAACAGGTTGCGCAAAATTGGTTCCTGTGGGAACTATCACTGAAGGTTGCGTTGTAATTGCCATGGTGGGCGCTTTGTAACGAATGATTACAATACCTGATCCGCCAGCACCTCCGGTCCCGCCGGCGCCTCCGGCTGCACCTCCGCCCCCACCACCTCTATTAGCGGTCCCCGCAGTTCCATTTACAGAAGTATGAATTTGAAGTAGAATAAGCTCCTGCACCACCACCGCCAGAACCACCAGCACCAGCGGCATCAGTACTGGTGCCCGAACGTCTCTCATATCCACCACCGCCGCCGCCTGCATAAACTGTAGAAGTTCCTGATATTAAAGATGTATAACCATCCCCGCCTTTTCCAGCCTGGCCCAGTACTCCAGTTGCGCCTGCCTGGCTTTGTCCGCCTCCACCTCCGGCGCCAAATCGATTACTCACATTATCATTACCCGATGCCTCCGGCAGTACCCTGGCCCGCTGTTCCTGCTGCTCCCGCATCCGCCGCATTATGATATGCGCCACCACCAGAGCCGCCTGTACCAGCATGATTAGTGCTTTGCCCTCCTCTGCCACCACCAATGGCGGTTAATATGTCAAAAACAGAAATACTGCCAGCAGTATTTGCTGTGCCCCCAGCTCCGACTGTAACTGTGTACCCCTGGACGGTTACTGCATAAGAAGAACCATTAAGCACTCCTCCTGCACCACCCCCACCACCAGTCCTGTCAGTAGAATTACCGCCGCCGCCGCCGCCGGCAACAACCAAATATTCAACTGAGCCTGCGCCGGAAGGAGGCGTAAAGGTTGATGAGCCTGTTGCAGTAAAAGAATGCACTTCGTACACGGTGCCACTAACAGTTATTTCAGTAACTGTGCCGCCAGAACCCTTAAGTTTTAGAGGCCCGGCTTGTCCAAAACTTTTTTGCACCAAAAACAAATTCCCAATGATAAATACAATAATGAATACCCCGGATGTAAGCAGGGTCTTCGTTATTTTCATCATTTTAGAATTTGATTTCATTATTATTAATTATGTTCTTATTAGCTTTTTATTTCGATATACATCCGTTATTGTCTTTTACTCTTATCCTATAGGCAACGCCCGGCTGCAAGCCGCCATACACATAGGGATTGGCAGCAGGCGATGGTGTTACCCAAATAAGATTATTTATATCATGATCATTATCTACTGAATAGGAATAGGGGCCTGTGCCACCGCTTGCTGAAATGGTTATAGTGCCGTCATTGGCAGCATTGCAGGTGATATTGGTTGGGTTGCTTGCAGCAGCAATAACTGACGGCTGAAATGCAATAGTAACCGTGGCAACAGCAGTAAGGCCAATGTTATCGGTCACAGTTGCCGTATAACCGCCAACCGGTAAGTTATTCGCTGTTGAGGTATTCTGCATCGGAGCACTGTTCCAGCTATAAGTATATGGTGTCGCGCCGCCGGTTGCCGTTGCTGTTGCAGAGCCGGTTGACTGCCCGTTGCAAAGCACATTTACCTGCGTAGTTGTTACATTGAGGTTGTTGCTTACTTCGCTGCCAAGCGCAGGCACGGGCTCGGTAGCCGTATACCGGCGAACCCTGATGTTATCATAATTGCCGCCGGTTACGGTAGCGCCATCGCCGTGAACGGCAATATAGCCGCCATTGTTCGCGAATGTATACGTTCCATAAGCGGTTCCATCAATGTACCCGCTTGCAGTAGTAGCGCCTATTACAATCCTCACACTATGCCAGGTATTCGCTGAGGGCGTAGCAGTGGCCGTTGTTGGAGCGTTCCACGTAGTCCAACTGGCGGCAGAAGCGAAACCGGAATAATTACCTGATCCCCGTGAATCCAACCTGAACATTTGGCCGACCCCGCTTGCATTTGCGAGGAAATAAAGATTGTTTAAATCGGCAGCTCCGGATATAACATAGTCGCTGTATTCAAGAATTTTATTTGCAGTCAGGCCAATATCGCGATAAGCGTATTGAGTGCCTGTTGCTTTGAAAGAAGGAACAGGAACCCCATTTGTATTATCAACTGCCGCATTTACGTTTGTCCAGCTTGCTAAGGAAGAACCATCGTCAAAGAAATCAAAAGTATTAGTTCCGTTACTGGCGGCCGTTGCAGCGCCATTTCCGTAAAACATGAAAAGAGCTGATGTACCGGAAACGGGCGCTTTCACCCAAATGGTAGAAATGCCGCCGGTATTCCATGTTTCAATCCAGTAGCTACATGCGTTATCGCTTATATCGTAAAAGCGGAGATCATTCCCGTTGGTACCTATGTGTGTGTATTGGCCCGCTGGAATCGTTACTTTCAGTTGGTAGTTGGCTGCGGGAGTTGCGGGGCTAAAGGTGATCTTACGTACATATAGCCATGCAGTACCCGGCCCCACAATTGCATAAGAAAACTGCATAAGCCCCATGCTTAACAACATCGATGTTGCAATGCGAATTTGAATATGTAACGTTTTTGTTTTCATTAAAAATTATTCCTTCTTTTTATGTTCTTTTCTGTTTTTATTTTATTTTATTGAATTGATTTTGATTCGCATCCTATATTATCTATTACCCTAATTTTATAGGGATTATTCGGAGCCAACCCTGTAAATAGCCGCATGTTGGTTCCTGTTGGTGGTAAGTAGCTCACTCCATTATCCACTGAAAAAGTATAAGGTCCTGTACCGCCACTAGCCGTAACCGTTATAGTACCATCGTTGGCGGCAAAGCAGGTGATATTACTTTGGCCAGTCACGGAAGCTGTTGGCGGCGTGCAAAAAGTTGCATATATCGTCCAGTTTTCGGTTGATGCTGTTCCGCCTGTCCACGAGGCAGGAAAAGCGCCATAATTTTGAATAATGGCATTACCTGTATTTGCGCTACCGGCTGTATAGGAAGGCCCACTGGTTGTGGTGCTCCACTGCCATGCAAGCCAATAAGTTCCGGCATTGAGCGTAAGAGTAGTTGGTGTTCCCGAACTGATATTTACCGTTGTTAATTTTGGTTGGCCGTCCGGTGATTGTTATATCGCCGCTTTCCCATTGCTTAGCCGAAGGAGCGGTACCGCTTCCATTATCGGAATAAATTGCAAGCCGCACATTTCCGGCAGCATGGGTGTAAAAATTCATTGAACTAAAAGCTGTCTTAACAGCAAGTGTTGCCTTGGTTGCTTTTGCATAGCCTTCTATAGGAACGCCTGTAAAAGCAATATGATCCTGGTTGCCGGCGGCAAGATTACCGACAGCAGGATTATTAGGAAAAGCGGTACCATAAGTTTAAGGCCACGGATTTCCTCACATGAACGCGTGACTGCAGTACTTTTGGTTATATAGTTAGCACTGCTGCAACCGGAATTCATATCAAAGGCTAACCAGTAGGTTACCGCGGGCAGAAAAGATATTTGGAATAGTTATATTTGAAAGTGTATTGGCAGTATACAGCACCCGCAACCTCAGTAAACAGCTTTGCTTCCGGGAGTTTCCGCTGTTATCACTGTAAATAGTAACGCTTAATAGTTTCCGCTTGCACTGCCGTACAGTTCGTTATCGCAATAGCAGTAAGAGGAACAGTTGTAGTAACCGGGTTAAATATCAAGATAATTTCCTGCATTCGCACTGTTTTCAGTAAGGGTGTTTCCAATATTTGTTTGCGGATAAGCAGTGCTTCCGGGTGCACTAATACCCAAATTTTGCGCTGATAACGTCAACGCATAAACGAAACAGAAAACTATAAGTAGTATATGGAGTAAAAATTTTCTCATATCATATTATTCTGTCTTTGTTTTTTCATTTTTTAAATTATTCTTACTCATTATTTTGATATACATCCGTGTATTGTCTTTTACTCTTATTCTGTAGGCTACGCCCGGCTGCAATCCTCCATATATATAAGGATTAGCAGCAGGCGATGGCGTTATCCAAATAAGATTATTAATATCATGAACATTATCTACCGAATAGGAATAAGGGCCTGTGCCGCCACCGGCTGATATAGTTATAGTGCCATCTGCAGCAGCATTACATGTTATGTTAGTTGGGTTGCTTGCCGAAGCGGTAACCGAAGGTTGAAATATAATAGTAACGGATGCTGAAGTCGTCAATCCCTGGTTATCATTAACCGTTACTGTATAAGTTCCTGTTGATAAGTTGGTTGCTGTTTGTGTAGCTTGTGTTGGAGAAGAGTTCCAGCTATATGTATAGCCACCCCCTCCGCCTGCCGCATTTACAGTAGCGGTGCCTGTTGATTGCCCGTTGCAGAATATATTTGTTTGTGTTGTACTGGCAGAAAGGTTATTGAGTTGGGTTCCTACAGTTGCAGTCGGATCGGTAAATGATGCAGATGCTTTACGGACTCTTACCCAGTCAACAATTGTGGAAGTGCTTGCAACTTCGGTAACACTTATGCTTATATACCTGATATTTGATCCAAAAGTAGTGGTTCTGGAGCCGTTTGTAACTGCTGCACCCGTAGAATAAGTTTAGTATACCAATTGTAAGTTGAACCGTCAGTTATTTGCCATTGAGTAAGATAATCAGTGTCTGTTGTTAACGGAAGTAGCGCCGGGAAATGAATCCCAAAAAACCTGGGCGCTGGTTTGAGCAGTTGGAGAAGTGGAGAAATAACCATAATCTCCAACAGCAACCGGAGAACCGCCAAATGTACCGGTTGTGGCATACAACCTGTTCCTGTTATAGCCCACTTCGTGATGCTTTGTCTCGATCAAAAAGGAGGTTGAGGAAGGTGTGAACAGGGAGGCGTTAGATAGAGATACAGTACCTGCCATTTGTATTTGACTAAAGTAACAGTAGAACCGGATTGAGTCACCGACCCTCCACTTGTTATTGTTGCCAGCTTGCTCCCAGGGTTGTTGTAAAATCATCAAAGAAATCAAAAACATTGGCGCCATTGCTAACTGCAGGTGCAGCAATATTTCCATAATACATGAAAGAGCTATTTACTCCGGTATGTTGGCACTTTCACCCATATAATTGAAGTTACCGCCGTTATTCCATAACTCGATCCAGTAATTACATACATTATTATTTATATCATAAAATCGAAGATCATCTCCGTTTGTTTTTATGTTACCGTATGATGTAAGTGTAATTTTCACCTGGAAATTTGCTGCGGGAGTTGCACGGACTTAATGTTATCTTACGAACATATTGCCATGCAGAACCCGGGCCTGTAACTGATGCATAAGTCGGCTGCGCAGATAAGAAGAACGCCACCGGCAACAATGCAGCACATGCATAAATGCTTGCAGCTTTCAGTTTTGCAAAATAATAAGTTATGGAATTTAATGTTGTATTGTGGCATAATACACTCTTGCCGGATGAAGCGATGGTTTCATAGGTAATTATTCTCCCTCCATAACATTCACCATCCGTGGCTTTTGCACAACAAATATCAATGGCAACTGCAAGCAGCTTTTTGCAAGCTCTTGCGGCAGAGGCAGAAAATCTCATAAGGTGTGTTTTGTGTAAATGATTTTCATAAATTTTTTTGTTAAATAACCCAGCTTATTCTATCAACTATCCATCCTACCTAATCGCCGTTTCAGATCTTGAGTAACAGGATGTTGTTTTTTATATAATTATTTAAATCATCAATTCTTTTTTTGTTTCCCGGGAGTTTTTTGAAGATGCTCAGTAAAGGATGACCATTTGCCAAAAGTTGGTATCACAGAATATTGTAAATGCCTGTATCAGCAGGATAAGAGGCAAAATTATTAGCGCAGGGATCCGCAAAATCGGTTCGTAAAAAATGTTACTCATACGGAGCAATTAGTTAATTAATCAATTTTTATATAGTACGTGGGGGATCGAAACCAGTGGTTGATTACAGAAATTGGAAAAGCATTGTTTTGATTACCCGGAAGCCTTTAGCTTTGGATTTTCGCAGGAGGATAGGTCAGATAAATTACTGCGTAACTATTATAATCGTCAGCGACAGGACAATATCGAAAGCCGATGGATGTTCCAGGTATTATAATCCATAGTTCGTATGAAAAATAAGCTGGGAATAAATTTTTATCTAGGGGAGGTGAATTTGATCAGAGGATGTTGGAAAACACAGATTAAATAAATTCGAAATTCGAATTGGGTTACAAAATAGATAAAACTTTTTATTTAACAAAACATTTTTAAAGATTAATTTCAAAAGCGAAGAATTAGACCATAAAAAATCTCTAAAAAGCGAGTTTTTATAATATTAAATTCCGGGTGGCATTTTATTATTTACACACTGTCTGTTTGCTCATGAACATTTACGATATGTTGCCGTTATGTATTCGATACATATTCGCTACTTATTCGATGCTATGAATCGAATGATAGCTGAATATCTTCTGATTAGTATACGCCTTATTTTAAATAATGGTATCGTATAATCATATAAATAATAGCCGGTATACGCAGAAGTGCGCTGTTAAACAAATAATCCTTAATACATCACATTAATATCTTTCACCGAGCCATCGGGCCGGGTTATTTCCAACTGGTACATACCATGCGCCAGGTTATAATCCCATTTAATCAATTCTGTTCCGTTACCGTCTGCACGGGTAACCTGTTTCTGCAGGATTACCTGGCCCAGTTTATTGAGCAGCCTGATCTTGTATTTACCGGCGGGTTCATTGAGGAACTGCAGGTGGATCATTCCATCGGTAATCGGGTTGGGATAAATACTGATATCCTGTTTAATAGTACCCATTGCTACTTTCACCACGTTGGTATAACTTGTTTTACCGTTGATGTCTGTACTCTTAACACGATAATAATTGAAGCCTGTTACAGGGCTGGCATCTGCATTTACATACACTGCTGATCCGCCATTATTGGCTGTTGGTTTTTGTTGGGCGATACCGGTGAATGTGTTGCCGTCGGTTGATTTTTCTACTTCATATTGCTTCATGTTCACTTCATTATCTACTCTCCATTCTACATTAATATTCTTATCCTGCCGGTAGGCCTTAATGGATGTGAAGGTTACCGGTAATGCTTTCAATGGTTCAAACACGATCATGAAACGGTTGGCTGCATTGGAACCTGTAACATTGGCTACGGTAAAGTCTGCATCCGTGGTGCCTGTCATGTTTAGCGGCGTGCGGCTATGGCTATAACTATCTACCAGGTAGCCCTGCACCGATGGATCCAGGTTCTCTGCATCGAAACGGAAACGGTAGCCGCGGGCGCTGGTTCCGGTAAGGTTGAAGAAGATGGTATCCTGTTGGGTTATGGTATGCCTGCTTTCTACTACCAGCAGCTTGCCTGCTGTTTTAATGGACAGGTTTTCGGCACTGTTCATTGACTTGCGGGCATCCAGTCCATCTATGCCATTGCTGTAGCTATCATTAAACCTTTCCACGGCTCCATCTACCGGCACTTCACTTCCATCGGTATTTAACTGGTATAAAGTAAGTATGTAAGTAACTCACCTGTGGTGATACCGGGTTTGGTGTGGTAAATAGTACATTGTGCTTCCACCGGCTTTTGCTGATTCATCAAAAGTTACTGTTCCCGTACTGCCACCCGTCGGAAGGGTTTGTACCAAAAATGCCTGCCCGCTCTGGATGTAATTATTAACCGCTCCATAAGTTCCGCCGGGCACTGTAGATATGTAATCATTATTAGGGTTAGACGGATCCAGTTGGAAGAACGTCTGGAAGGAACCATAACCATTATGGCTGCCCAATCTTGGATCCCAAACAATGAAGACCGGTAATACATCTCCTGTTCTGCCTATCTTCCTCATATCTATGGCTGAAGCATACGGATTGCCTACTGATTCAAAACTGTTGGCATTTACAAGGGTGGACGGTGGCTTATTGGCCGCAGGTGTTGGGGTAAACAAGGGTCCTTTGGTCCTCAATACGGTTTCATTGGCCGTGAAAAACGGCGTGTTCACCGTACGGTCGCCTTTCACATAGATAAAGTATCCTTTTTGATTATAGATGGGAATATTGGTTCCCGATACGCCTATGTAATTATCGCTTGCATAGTCATAGGTTTTCATTGACAGGGGCAGCATAGGTGACATCCATGCCTGTGCCCGGGCCGGTTATCTGGGTGCCATAACCCGGTAATACATGCAACATTGCGCTGCACAGTTTTCCTGCCATGACTGATGGATCGTTTGAGCCCATGGGTGGGTATCGCCAGGAATTCCCATGCCCTCGGTATGGTCGGGTGATGCCGTTCCGGTGGCTATATACCGCTCTACTGTTACATCCCCGTTGATAGTATGGCCCGTCATATCTCCTACCCACGCGGTTTGGGCTTGTGTTGATTTTAACGTAAGATAGCCACCGGTATTTAAATTGGTGCCTGAAGCACTATAGGTCAATGACTCATAAATATTTACGTTGCCGCCCAGCGTAACACCGGATGCACTGGTATTGCTGATGATTAACTTATTTAAATCATCATTGAGGAAGGTGGATGCCGGTATGGTTTGCGCAATACCTCCATTAAGATTTATCGTTCCGTTGCGGGCTATGATTGATGCCCGGATTTACTTCACTTATCGTGCCGCCAATGGTAAGGGTTCCCGTGCCATTGATGGTAACGGTGGCACCGCCTAATATATGCAAATGGGTTATAGCTGGCACTGCTGCATTTACTACAGGAAGCCTGTTATGGCTGGGTAAAGCGATATAGACGTCCGAACACAGGTGGTGGATGGTACCAGCCCATCTGACCAGTTGGTGGCGGTGTTCCAATCGGTACTCGTAGCTCCTGTCCAGTAATTGTGGATGGCAACAGTGGCAGATAGAAGAATAGATATTGCCGCAGGTATTATTCACCACTGCCCTGTAAAACGTTGGTACCATTATACCGCTAAAGTTCTGTGGATTATTGGCGTTTCCAACTGACGTCCAAACGGCACTCGTGCTATCAGTTGAATATTGCCAGTCGATAAGCGTTCCCGACTGCCCGGTTAGCGTAATTGAACCACTTCCGCCGCCGCAAATGGAGTTGCTGAATTGACTGATCCACCAACAGCAGGTTGAACAGTAATATTGCCTGTTGCCGTTGCAATTCTGCAGCCACCGGTAGTTTTGACGTTAAAGTTGAAACGTGCCGTTTTGTGAAGGAATTCCTGAAATGGTGAGTGTTCCGCGCGCCGGGTGTTACGGTAAGACCGGTTGGTAAACCTGTAACGGTAGCTCCTGCAGCGTTATTGAGGCTATACACAATACTGGTAACGGGTGATCCGTTACAAACCGTTTGCGCATCGGTACCTGGCGCTGAAGTTAAAGAGAGTGTAGCGAGGGGTTTAACCGTAATGGTGCCTGCAGTTGCGGCATGTTACCGCAACCGCCGTTTAAAGTTACCATATAATTGATATGTTCCCGATGCGTTGGTGTTCCGGCTAATAGTTACCTATTTAGCAGCCCAGATTCCCGTGACTCCCGCCGGTAAACCACTAAATGTTGCTCCGGTGGCTGTTGTTGTTGCATACGTAATATCGGTAATTGGTGTATTGATACACGGCGTTTGTGCATCCGTACCGACAGCAGAAGAAAGTGCGATTGTATTTTGAGCATTTACCATAATAATACCTGATGCGATTGTGTTACCACACCCACCGGTTGAGGTTACCGTATAATTAAACGTACCGGATACAAGCGGTATTCCACTAATAGTTACTTGGTTGCTGGCCCAGTTGCCGGCTACTCCCGTGGGTAAACCACTGAAGGTGGCCCCAGTTGCTGTTGTTGTTGCATAAGTAATACTCGATCATTGACGTATTGATACAAGTAGTTTGCACATCCGTGCCAACACCTGAGGAAAGTGTAATCGTGTTTTGGTCATTTACTGTTATAGAGCCGGATACTGTTACGTTTCCGCAACCGCCTGATTAACGTTACTGTATAATTAAACGGGCTTCCGGCGGCAGTGGTTGGTGTTCCGGTAATCGTAACTACATTAGAAGCCCAACTGCCGGTAACACCGGCGGTAAGCCGGTAAAGTTGCACCCTGTTGCGCCGGTCGTTGTATAAGTTATATCGGCAATCGGGCGTATTGACACAATTGATTTGAGCATCAGTTCCTAGCAGCAGAGGAAAGCGTCACGGTATTAAGCGGTGATCACTGTTATGGAGCCACCTAATGGATGTATTTCCACAACCTCCTGTTAAGGTCACTGATATAATTAAACGGACTTCCGGCGGAAGTGGTCGGTGTGCCGGTAATGGTTATTACATTGGAAGCCCAACTGCCGGTAACTCCCGCTGGCAAGCCGGTAAATGTTGCACCTGTTGCGCCGGTTGTTGTATAAGTTATATCGGTAATCGGCGTATTGATACAACTGGATTTGAGCATCAGTTCCTGCTGCAGAGGAAAGCGTTATGCGTATTGAGCGGTGATTAACTGTTATGGATCCACTTACTCGAAGTAGCTTCCACAGCCTCCTGTTAAGGTCACTGTATAGTTAAACGGACTTCCGGCGGCAGTGGTTGGTGTGCCGGTAATCGTAACTACATCGGAAGCCCAACTGCCGGTAACTCCTGCCGGCAAGCCGGTAAATGTTGCTCCCGTTGCGCCTGTCGTTGCATAAGTTATATCGTGCTATGGCTTATTAATACATTTAGTTTGAGCATCAGTTCCTGGCAGCAGAGGAAAGCGTTATGGTATTGCCGGTGATTACTGTTATGGAGCCACTAATTGATGTATTTCCGCAACCTCCTGTTAGGGTTACTGTATAATTAAACGGACTTCCGGCGGTGGTTGTCGGTGTGCCGGTAATAGTTACTACATTTGAAGTCCAACTGCCGGTAACACCCGGCTGGCAAGCCTGTAAATGTTGCTCCTGTTGCACCCGTCGTTGCATAGGTTATATCAGTAATTGGCGAATTAATACAATTCGATTTGTGCATCGGTTCCTGCTGCAGAGGAAAGTGTTATCGTATTGCCGGTGATTACTGTTATTGAGCCACTGACCGATGTATTTCCACAACCTCCTGTTAAGGTAACTGTATAATTAAAGGGACTTCCCGCGGCAGATGGTTGGTGTGCCGGTAATCGTTACTACATTCGAAGCCCAACTGCCGGTAACACCTGGCGGTAAGCCAGTAAATGTTGCTGCCCGTTGCGCCGGTCGTTGCATAAGTTATATCGGTAATCGGCGTATTAATACAATTAGTTTGACCGTCGGTACCTGCTGCGGAGGAAAGCGAGATGGTATTAGCAGGAGTTATTACCACATCAGTTGTAGCAGTGGCGGCACATCCGTTTGCATCAATGACGTTTACGGTATACGTTCCCGTGGCTGCGGTAGTTACACCGGCAATTGCAGGATTTTGACCCGTATTAGTAAAGCTGTTGGGCCCCGACCAGTTATAAAAGTTCCGGCGCTTGCTGTGAGATTTAAGCTGATCCCCCTCACATACAGGAGTATTACTTCCTGCGGATGCCGTAGGTGGGGGAAAAAGTGAAACACTTACGCTGCCCAGCATATATAGTACAGGAACCAGACATTCCTTTAACTGTATATGGGCCACCGACGACGGCTGAGGGCCAAAATCAATTGGAGAACCTGTTCCCGCTACCGGGCTTCCAACAGCAATACCGTTATTGTACAATTGATAGTCAATGCCCACGACAGAGCCAGATAATCCTACATTAGCTCCCGGGCTTCCCGGGACAATAACCTCCTCCTCCTGTAACGGTATAAGGAGTATTTGCGATGCAATAAGTTAGTTTTATATCATCGACAGAGGCGGGCGGGCTCTGAACCTATTCTATCCCCGTTATTTAACCAGGTGAAAATAAGCAATACTGTCTGACCGGCCAAACCATTCAAATTTTGGGTTTGCCTGTATATGTCACGCTTGGATTATATTGATAAATTTGTAATGCGCTCACATATCCGGTAAAACATCAGCAACAGGGGGCACTAATGAAGGATCAGCGTATACCTCCAGGCCATCCTGCTCGATGAAATTATCAAAATCCAATTCAGCATTACCCTTTAACTGAAAAGATAGTACTATGTTAGTGGCATTTGCCGGGAAGGTTACTTGCTGGTAAAAATGAGAAATATGTGCAGTAGTATTATCGTAGTTATAATTGGCTACGTTACCATCACTTGAAATATAGGCACTGTTGGGTGGGCTGTTAAACGTAGTGGAACCAACTACCCATTTATTTGCCGTAGCTATTCACAACAGTCCAGCCATTTGCCAGCAAACGTATTTCCCAGGTCAAATCCACCGCCCTGAATTGGGTCTATAAGTGTTTGCGCAAAACTTCCGCAGAAGAAACAGAGGCTGCACAATAATGTCGAGTAAAATTTCTTCATACACACTATCTATTCTTGGTTACAAATAGTAACTGCTTTTTCCTGTGGTAAATAAAAATGGTCTACCGGATAGTGGGCCAAAGAAGAAGATTTTATTTAGGTTTGGATTCGAAAAATATCGGTAAACTTCCCCCGAAAACCAGGAAATTTATTTGAGTTTTGGAAATAGAGTTAAAGAGACATTCACAGGTGTTGGAGAGATATTGCTTTATGTCTAAAGCGATGTAAGGTAATATTTATTTCAATTTGAAACAATACTTAGTATAAAATTTTCTAATAACTGATGAGGAGAGGGGAATCTTCAACCTTTTGAAAACCAGCAAATCGTTTCAGGGATAAACGGGAATCGTTATGTTTAAACCTGGTGCCGTCAAGCCCATAAATCAACAAACACACCCCGAGAAAATTTAATTTCACTGCTTTATTTTGCAGCAAATGGATATCAGCCTCAATAAATACATAAGTGAAACCGGATTTTGCAGCCGGAGGATGGCTGACAGATATATAGAGGAAGGCAGGGTAAGCATTAACGGGAAAACAGCGAAAAAGGGGAACCGGGTATTCGAAAATGATATCGTACTTATAGATGGCGAATCACTTAAGAGAAAACCTGCGCCGGTTTATATCATGGTAAACAAGCCAAAGGGAATTACCTGCACCACGGATTTGAAAGACCCTTCGAACATTATTGATTTCATCCATTATAAAAGCCGCATTTTCCCCATCGGCAGGCTGGACAAGCTTTCGGAAGGTTTGATCTTCTTAACCAACGACGGCGATATCGTAAACAAAATTCTTCGTGCCGGCAACAGCCATGAAAAGGAATATGTTGTTACAACCAATAAACCTGTTACCGCAGATTTTGTTTATAAAATGAGCCATGGAATTCGTATACTCGGTACCGTTACTAAAAATTGTTTTGTGAAACAGGAGGGAGACAAGCGATTTACCATAATACTAACGGAGGGGCTTAACCGGCAAATCAGAAGAATGTGCGCCGCCCTGGATTATAAAGTGACCTCGTTAAAAAGAGTGCGCATCATGCATATTACACTGCATGGATTGAGGCCTGGTAAATGGAGATATTTCACGAAAGATGAAATTGCAACGATAAATAAAATGGTTTTGAACAGCAGTAAAACTGCGGATAACGAGAGTATGGGTGAATAGAAAGCTTTACCCCAACCTCCGATTTATCGGGACAGGCTCTCTCCAAGGCAAAAAGGCTTGATACTTTTTGCGTATTAAACAACATTTTATACCTGAAATGATAAAGTTGAAAGATTTATTGATATGTTTTTCTGCCCGGATTTATCGCGTCATCCCAACCTCGCTTTTTCAAAATAATTTATTAAAATACTTGCGTAACCAAATGGTTTCCTATATATTTGTAACCGAATCGTTACATATATGCGAAGAGATGTTTTCCAGGCAATTGCTGACCCCACAAGACGCGACATCATCAACCTGTTAATAAATGAATCATTAACGCTAAATGGTATTGCTGAAAATTTTGATATCAGCCGGCCTGCCATTTCGAAACACATAAAGATACTGCAGGAATGCGGCCTTATCATCATAAGGCAGGAAGGCAGGGAACGATACTGCGATGTGCAGCCACAACCATTACAGGAAGTGAATTTGTGGACAGAACAATACAGGCATTTCTGGAATGCCAAATTAAACAGCCTTGAAAAATTCCTGGCCAAAAAACCTAAGTCTAAAACTTATAAATTAAAAAAATGAAACAGGAACCATTTGTAATTGAACGAACTCTCAATGCTCCTATCAAAAAAGTATGGAAGGCTTTAACTGATGTTAATGAAATGAAGCAGTGGTATTTCAATATTGCTGCATTTAAGCCGGAAGTTGGCTTCGAATTTGAATTTACCGGTGGCTCGCCGGAAAAAAGTTACCTGCATAAATGCAAGGTAACCGAAGTGGTCGTTGGCCATAAACTAAGGTACAGCTGGCGATATGAAAATTACCCGGGAAGTTCTGTTGTAACATTTGAGTTATTCGGGGAAGGAAAAGAAACAAGAATTAAACTCACCCATGAAGGAATTGAAACTTTTCCGAACAACCTTGCCGATTTTGCAAGAGAGAGCTTTGCAAAAGGATGGACTTACATTATCGGTACAAGTTTGAAACAATATGTTGAGAAATAAAATAATAAGGGAGAAGCAACTATTGATATACTTTTCCAGGAAGGTTTAAAAACTATAGTCGGCTCGCGCAATTCCGCAAAAAAAATAAATCTGTAACTAAAATTTGACATTTTCAGATTCTTTGCGGAATCATTTCAACAATGTAAAATCTGCTTCTTTCACATCATCACTATTAGTGCCGATGAACAATTTAAAATCACCGGGTTCGTAAATATATTTAAGATCGTTGTTATAAAATTTGAGATCATCAGTTGTAATCTTAAAAGTTATTGTTTTGCTTTCACCGGCTTTTAAAAATATTTGCTGAAATCCTTTTAATTCTTTTATGGGTCTTACAACTGAGCCAACCATATCCCTAATGTATAATTGCACCGTTTCTTTTCCATCATATTTGCCAGAATTTGTAACGACAACCGAAGCAGTCAACGTTTGACCAGGCTTGAATTTGCTGGTATTTAGTTTAATATCGCTGTAAGAAAAAGTTGTATAACTCAATCCATATCCAAAAGGAAACTTTGGACTGTTCGGTAAATCAATATAGGAGGATACATAATTGAGATCACTGTCATTTTTTGCTGGCCTTCCAGTACTAAAATGATCATAATAAATAGGAATCTGCCCTTCTTCTCTTGGAAAACTCATGGGCAATTTTCCCGATGGATTATAATCACCAAACAAAACATCAGCGATTGCAGCACCAGCTTCAGTACCTAACCACCACGTATAAATGATGGCAGGAACATGATCCGCAGTCCAGTTAAAAATTAATGGCCGCCCGGCATTGATCATTACAATCAATGGTTTTCCTGTTGCATAAATAGCTTTAATCAATTGTTCCTGAACACCCGGTAAATGAATATTGCTGCGGCTCTTGGCTTCACCACTCATATCCGCAGCTTCGCCTACATTCATAATAACAATATCTGCTTTCATTGCTGTTTCAATTGCTTCATTAAAACCTGCGTGCGATGTATCATTTATGTTACATCCTTTTGCATATATAAGATTTGTACCCTCTCCTACTTTACCTTTTATTCCTTCCCAAACAGAAATTATTCTCGCAGAGTCATCAGGCCAAGTATAGCTCCAGAAGCCAAGGTTATCTCTTATTCCTTTTATAAATGGCCCGATCAAAGCAATCGTTTTACCTTGTACGTTAGTCTTGCTTAATGGCAATAATTGATTAATCCCGCCTTGCGGGACGGAATTTTTCAGCAACACAATACTTTTTTCCGCCATTAGTTTTTCTGTTTCCAGGTTTTGTTTATTATCCCATTGCTGCTGTTCTCTTTCTTTATTGGAAAATTTAAAAGGATCATCAAACAACCCCATTTCAAATTTCCTTTTCAATATTCGTCTCACTGCATCATTAACCAATTCAATTTTTACTTTTCCATCTTTTACAAGCTGTGCTAAATTTTGTATGTAGCTCCGGCTTTCCATATCCATATCATTTCCCGCAGTAATTGCTTTAAAGGATGCGTCATAATTATCTTTTGCAAAACCATGCGGAATCATCTCTCCAACAGAATTCCAATCACTCACCACAAATCCCCTAAACTTCCACAAGCCTTTTAAAATATCCCTTTGCAGGTATGCGTTACCGGTAGCAGGTATTCCGTTAAGCGTATTAAATGAATTCATGAAAGTTGCGGCGCCTGCTTCGGCCGCTGCTTTAAACGGTGGAAGATAAATTTGCCAAAGCGTATTTAAGCTCATGTCAACTGCATTATAATCACGGCCGCCAATAGCTGCACCATAAGCAGCGAAATGTTTTGCACAGGCCATTATAGCATCCGTGTTTCCAAAACCTTTTCCCTGGAAACCCTTCACCCTTGCAGTTGCAATCAACGAACCGAGGTAAGGATCTTCACCCGCTCCTTCCATGACTCTTCCCCAGCGCGGATCACGGGCAATATCGACCATAGGCGCAAATGTCCAGTGCACGCCACTTGCAGCCGCCTCTGTTGCAGCAATACGTGCTGATAATTGAATCGCTTTTAAATCCCAACTAGCAGCTTCTGCAAGTGGAACAGGAAAGGTTGTTCTGTATCCATGAATAATATCCTGTCCAAATAACAAAGGAATTTTTAATCTTGATTGCATGGCGATCTTTTGCAATTGCGTGGTATGCTCTACTCCTGTAACGTTGAGCATCGAACCGACCATTCCCTTTCTTATTTGATTTTGTTTGTCGCCATCGTTAGTAATAGGCCCGGTTGCGGCCCAATCTCCATTATATTGGTTCATCTGGCCAACCTTTTCATCAAGTGTCATTAGTTTCAATACTGAATCTACTTTCTGATCGATAGTTTTCGTTTGTGCATAGCCGGTAGAAGCAATTATTATGGCAGGAATTATAAAGAATAAACAAACAGTATTTTTCATATAATTTTTTTAAAAAACAGTAGTTCCGGTAAAGAAACAAAGGTTTTAAAGTTGCAAAGAATACAATCGAAGGTAAATATCTAAACAACTTTGATTATAAATTTCCCTTTTTCATTTCACTAACAGCATAATTGCAAGCTCTTGCTGTTAGCGCCATGTATAAAATGGAAGGGCTTTGATTGGCGGTACTTGTCATGCAGGCGCCATCGGTAACAAATACATTTTTGCAATTATGAAACTGGTTATTCCCATTAAGCAGAGATGTTTTAGGATCCTTGCCCATCCTGCATCCACCCATTTCATGTATATCTCTGCCGGGCGCCCAATGATTGTCATGTTGCGAGATATTTTTTACATCACATGCATCCAACATTTCACTTGCCTGCGTTAAAAAATCTTTCAGCAGCTTTTCATCATTATCATCATAATCGACATTCGTTTCCAGCAAAGGAATTCCCCATTCATCTTTTTTTTCTTTACTTAAGGAAACGTGATTGGTTTCTTTAGGAATCGTTTCGCCCTGCATATACATATACATTCCCCATGGGCCTGCTTCCGTTAATGCATCTTTATAAATCCCTCCAATTTGTTCAGGCACATTTCCGGCATTTTCATTTGTACGATAGCAAGCCGTAAATGCCATGTAGCCACCAACAAAATCCATATCATTTTTATAAATATTTCTGAAGTTAGGCACCATACATTCCGCGGTTCTTCGTCCATAATAATATTTGTCCAAATAACCATCTACATCGCCCCCGACGGAGCCGCGATAATTTTGAAAACAAACATACTTACCCAACAATCCATTATCATTTCCAAAGCCATTTGGAAAACGATTGGATGTCGAGTTCATTAAAATAAGATTCGTATTTAATGCAGATGCATTTACAAAAATTATTCTTGCAAAATAATCAGTGTTCTCTTTTGTATTGGTATCAATAATTCTTACGCCAACTGCCCTTTGCATTTGTTCATCATAGATGATTGAATGCACAACTGAGAAGGGCCTTATTGTTAAATTTCCGGTTCTTTCAGCCCATGGAAGTGTGGAAGAGTTGGAACTGAAATAGCCGCCAAACGGGCATCCCCGCATACATAGATCTCTTGCCTGGCATTGCCCCCTGCCCTGTTTCAGGTGAATGTCTTTAGGCTCTGATAATTGCGCCCAACGGCCCTGGATCAAAAAACGGTCCTTATATTTCGATTCTAATTTTTGCTTGATATCTTTTTCGGCACAATTAAATTCAAAAGGTGGAAGATATTCACCATCAGGCATGGATTCGATTCCATCTTTGTTTCCGCAAATGCCGGCAAATGTTTCAACATGGGAGTACCATGGCGCAATATCATCATAACCCATCGGCCATTCAATTCCATATCCATATTTTGCAGGGTTGATAAATTCATATCTACTCCAACGCGGACAAGCTCTTCCCCATATTAATGATTTACCGCCAACCTGGTAACCACGAATCCATTCAAAAGGTTTTTGCTGCACGTATGGGTGATCGTTATCTTTTATAAAAAAGTGTGCCGTTGATTCATCAAACCCCGCAGCCCGTGTTATTAAAGGGTTTTCTTTCTTGAATTTTTCAGTCATCTGCCCGCGATGCTTAAATTCCCAGGGGTTCATGGTAGCGGTAGGATAATCTTTATTGTGCACGACATTCCTTCCTCTTTCGAGAACTAAAGTTTTTAATCCATGCTCACAAAGTTCTTTGGCGGCCCATCCACCACTGATACCGGAACCAATAACTATTGCATCAAAAGTGTTTCTTTGCAAACCGCCGGAATTAATATTTATATGTAGTGAATCACCAGGCATCGTAAAATTTTACATCATAAATTGGCGGTCAAGTTAATGCAAATTTTAAAAAATATATGTCAATACTGAGACAAATAAAAAAAATACAATTTTATAATTTAGTGATGTGTTTTCCTTCTAAACATCTTACTTTGTTCAGCAATAAAATTACCCGTTAAATAAATAAGCGATGCAGGTAGCAGTTGGTGAAACTTATAGAAGCATGTCGGAAAAATGCGTACATGATTTACTTGAATTTATTCAACCTCTTAAAGACCCTTTGCTTTGCACTGCCTCGGGAGATACTCCCAGGGGCATGTACCAGGAATTAATAAAACAAGTGAAGGATAAAAATATTGATATTTCCAACTGGCATTTTATTGGGCTCGATGAATGGATGGGAATGAATGGTGCCGATGAAGGAAGTTGCCGCTACCACTCGAACAATGATTTATTTCGTCCATTGCAAATTGCAGAAGATAAAATCATTTTTTTTGATGGCCGATCTAAAAACCTCGCAGGCTCAATGTGATGGCGTGGAAGATTATATTCATTTAGCCGGAGGCATTGATGTTGCTATTTTAGGCCTTGGAATGAACGGGCATGTAGGTATGAATGAACCTGGAACGCCGCCGGAACTGCATTCACACATTGCCGATATTGATGCCATGACACAGGTAGTGGGGCAAAAATATTTTAAAAATGAACAGCAGCTTACTAAGGGATTGACATTGGGAATTGCTACGTTACTGGAAGCGTCCTTTTTAATGTTATTAGCAAATGGAACCAAGAAATCAGCGATCATAAAGAAGATTTTTGAGGAAGATCCATCGCCACAATTACCAGCCACATTGTTACTTACCCATAAAAAGATTTGCATTTATTTAGATAAAGATTCGGCTGCACTTATAACAAGAAATGAACATGGTTAACGAAAATATTATCGGAATTGATATGGGCGGAACTAATGTGCGTGCAGGGCTTGTTCGCGACAATGAACTGACCCATATTATTTCAAAACGCATTAACTCACGGGGAACCGCAGACGAAGTTCTGGAACAATTATTTGATCTTACGGATGGATTAATTAATAATGAAATAACATCGATAGGAATTGGTGTGCCGGGGCTTGTAAATACCGAAGAACAAATGGTTTATGATGTTGTATATATTCCATCCTGGAAAAAAATTCCTTTACAAAAATTAATGGAAGAGCGTTATAAAATTCCGGTATATGTTGAAAATGATGCGAATTGTTTTGCTCTGGGCGAATATTATTTTGGAAAAGGCAAAGGATATCACTCATTGATTGGATTAACGCTTGGTACAGGGCTTGGCTCTGGTCTTATCATTAATAAAAAATTATATGCCGGAAAGACCGGCGGCGCCGGAGAATTTGGAATGATTGATTATTTAGATAAAACAGTTGAGTATTATGCCAGCGGGCAGTTTTTCGAAAACGTTTATCAAATTAACGGCGAAGAAGTTTTTAAAAATGCTAAAGAAGGAGATGCAACTGCAATTAAAATGTATGAGGAGATGGGAACACATCTTGGCAATGCAATTAAAATGATGTTGTATGCTTTGGATGTTGAGTTAATTGTTATTGGCGGTTCCGTACGTTATGCGTTTCCATATTTCTCCACAACAATGTGGCAGCAAATTAAAACGTTTGGGTTTCAAAAGGCAGTTGAGCACTTAAAGATTGAAGTTTCTGACCTTGAAAATAGCGGCATTTTGGGCGCAGCTGCATTAAGTTATGATGTAGAGAAGTAAGGTTACATCAGCCCCAGGTTACCAGACCTTACGTTTGGGCATAAACGCAATTAAAAATGCGACTCCGCTAAATGCTAAAGCCTCAAATACGCTGGTTACTTCATTACCTTTATCAATATTAGGATCTGCAATGGCTCTTGGTATATGCAGGATTACAAACCAAATAAAAAGCATTATTCCAAGTAACATCCCAACCAATTTTAGCTGGAACTTAAACATGATACAAATACCCGAACCCATAAGGGCAATTCCGGCAAAATAAGTCCAGAAAACATGCCAGGGAATCCACTCCAGGAACAAGTGTTGCCACAAATTTCGTGTACAGAAAGTGATCATATCCAAACACGATCATCATTATTGAAAAGAAAATTCGGCCATAGGGAATGAAGATATCGGCAAGGCGTGAACGAAGAGATTTATCAATATTAATTTTACCGTTAGGATAAGAAGCTGCAACGATAAATGCTCCGCCCGACAACGCCAGTTCTTTTAATGGGTTTGTCCATGAGCCTAAATTAAAAGAATACGGGCTAACGAATAATTGGTAGGTAACGTGAAAGCCAAGGAAAAAAAACAGGAAAGTTATCCCTAAAACAAGCGCAGTCGTTGGCGCATTTTTGCCAATTGCTATTATTGCTCCTGCTATTATCAATGCGGCGCCTGCAAGCCAGGCCCATACTGTTACCCACGGAATCCAGGACGGCCATTGCTCCAGCAACACCGGGCGAAAATCGCCGTAGATAAATTGCTGCACCCCAATCCCCATAATACCCACACCATAAAAAGCACGACCGGTTTTGATAAGATTTTCCATAAATTATTAATTGAATAATTTTCAGAACAATCACCCATTCGGAATCCGATTCCAAAGTAAATGTTTTATTTAGTTCGAACAAACCATTGGAAATATTTATCTGAGGTTAAATTTCCGGTGAGCCGGGAAGTCCGAAAAATTTAGCGGCAATTGCGGGCATTATTACAATAAGTTGTAAAAATATCCTGAATAAAAAATCTGCGGATGTTTGGATTTTGGATCATTCATAAAAATCTATATCTTCGTATTTAGATAATTGTCTAAATATCTAATTAAAATATGAACCATCTTTTCCAGGCGCTAAGTGATCCGACGAGACGAAAAATACTTGACATGCTGAAGAAGAAAGATCTTACCGCAGGTGAAATTGCCGACGCATTTAATATTTCCAAGCCAAGCATTTCCCATCACCTGGATATTTTGAAACGGGCAAATCTTGTCGCGGCTGAAAAGCAGGGCCAGTTCATAACATATTCAATCAATACAACGGAACTGGATGAACTGCTGAAATGGATCTATCAACTGGGAACAAAAAAGAAAAAATAATTTTTAATTGAAATCATCAACCATGAAACAGGTTAACTGGAAAAAGGAGGCAATAATCTGGATTATTCTTTTATTACCATTTGTTTATGCTGCAATAACATGGAACAAACTTCCTGAATGGGTGCCCACGCATTTTAATGTAAATGGAGAAGCGGATGATTATTCAAAAAAGGCATTTGCTTTATTGCTGATGCCAGTAATGAACGTGGTTATTTATTTCATTCTTTTTTTTGTGCCGCGTATCGATCCGCGTAAAAAGAACTATGCCTTTTTTGGAAGTTCTTACCAGAATATCCGGTTGCTGATTCATTTGTTTTTTGTTGGCATTTTTATTTTCATTACACAAACAACGTCTGGTGGCAAACCTTTGCAGATGGGTGGCTTTTTTTCGATCATGTTTTTGTTCTTCGCATTGCTCGGCAATTATATGCGCACGGTTCGTTCCAATTTTTTTGTGGGAATCAGAACACCATGGACTTTATCGAATGATGTGGTGTGGCGCAAAACCCATGAATTGGGTGGAAAAATCTGGTTTTACAGTGGTATCATATTGGCGGTTGTTGTTTTCTTTCTTTCTCAAACAGCCGCAACTGTTGTAATGTTCAGCGGAATATTCCTGATGGTTATGATACCTGTTATATATTCCTATTTGGAATACCGAAAGATCAACAGGGATTCGGAAATGCAGGGAAACTGATCAATTTGAATTTCTAACTGCAAATTCAATTGAAAAGAGATATAGCTATTCAACTGATTTAGAATTGCACGTTTCAGAAATTAGTAAAGCATTTATTACAAAATGTAAAAAATATTTGTCTATATGTAAAATAGACTTTACATTTGTAAAAACATTTCAATCATGTCAAATAAATTATTATTGCCAAACAGGTATAAAAGGATCGGCTGGATCATCCTTATCCCCTCAACCATATTAGGCATCGTATTGGCTTTCCACGAGTTTGGAGAAGCGTGGATTCATGCGCCGGTATTTGCAATTGCCAGCGATGGAATTAATGATAATTACAAATACTTTGCTGTAAGCGATGCAAATATTACCAACACATTAATTGGTTCGTTCTTTATTATTGGAGCCATGCTGGTGAGTTTTTCAAAAGAGAAAAATGAAGATGAATTCATTGCAGAAACCCGGCTGTCGTCTTTACTCTGGGCCGTATGTGTTAGTTATATTTTATTACTGATTGCTTTTGTATTCGTTTACGGAAGCCCCTTCCTGGATGTAATGGTGTATAATATGTTCACCGTGCTGATTATATTTATTATAAGGTTTAATTACATCTTACATAAAAACGCCAAAACCGTACCCGATGAAAAATAATATTAAAGTAGAAAGGGCCATTAAGAGCCTGACGCAGGAGGACCTGGCAAATAAAGTCTCGGTAAGCAGGCAAACCATTAATGCCATGGAGGCAAATAAGTATGTGCCATCGACTGTGCTGGCGCTAAAGATTGCAAAGGTTTTTAATAAAACGGTTGAAGAAATATTTATGTTGGAGAAGGGAGATTGAAGTGGGGAAGTATTGAGGGGACATAAAAAGGGTTACTTCTTCACCAACCTCAACACAAACCCTCCACCCTGCGCCATCTTTATTCTTAATGACTCGCCTTCTTTAAATACAAATTTTTTTATTACATAATCTGATGCATACGTATCTGCGTTTACGCCATCCATGCATAACTCAGCAGTATAATCCCCTTCATCAAGAAAATCCAATGATAATGTAAATTCACGGCTTGTCCAGTCTGTCATTCCACCAATATACCAGTCGTTAACTTTTTTTCTTGCTGTAATGATATAATCTGAAACTTTTGCATCGAGAATTTTTGTTTCATCCCATGTAGTTGGAATGCTTCCGAGAAAATTCATAAACCCAGGTTCCAATAAACCTTGCGAGGGATTACCTGAGAAGATCTGCATTGGATTATCATAAACAACAAACATCGCGAGCTGGTGGCAGCGTGTTCCCTGGCTCATAACCTTCTTATCAATGGGCCTGAATTGTTCTTTGGTTGCGTTATCCAACAATCCGGGTTCATAATCCATGGGGCCCGCCAACATTCGTGTAAACGGCAACGTTAGGTCATGCTCCGGCGATGGTTTATCGCTCCAGATATTATATTCAGAACCGAGAACACCTTCACGTGTAACTGCATTGGGCCACGTTCGGTTAAACCCTTTTGGCGCATAAGCTCCATGAAACATGATCATTATTTTATGATTGGCACACGCCTTTGCAATACGTGTATAAAAATCCACCATCTTTTGATCATCACGATCCATAAAATCTGTCATAATAAAATCAACTCCCCATTTATTGAACTGATCAAGAGCACTGTCCAATTGCCTGTCAAGCGTGGAACAAAGCGTCCACATACTTATCTTAACATTTTTACTTTTTGCATAAGCAGATAAGGTATCCATATTAATTGCAGGATTTATATCAAATAAATTCTTGTAATTGCTCCATCCGGCATCCATCATTATTCTTTGAAAGCCGAAATGCTTTGCAAAATCAATATAATATTTATAGCTCGCGGTGTTTACCCCGGTTTTAAAAGAAACATTAAACAAATTAATTCCGATGATCCATTCATCCGTTCCCTTGCCGGGATGCACCCATGAAGCATCCGACAATTTTGATGGCGAAGCCAGTCGGTAAACAATATCATTTGAGGGGAGATCTTTATCTTCCTTTGCAATCATCAATACCCGCCAGGGTAAACTACGGTTGCCTTTCACCTTAGCGATATAGTCAGCTCTTTTTGTAACTACTGCCTGCGAAAAATCGGCATCGGTCATCTTTTCTTCTAAGGGATAGGGAGCAAAAACACCTTTCAGTGCAGTGTTGTTTGTGCCGCCCAAAAACATGCCAGGATAATCATCGAGATCAGATTCCGTAATCGCAATTTTAATTTCATCACCGGTGCCCACTAACGCCGGCGAGTATGCGATAATACTATCGCTTAAACTATCAATCGATCTTAACTGGTATAATTCTTCGAAACTAGTATGAAACCGGTCTTCATCTTTCCTCGGTTCTACGATGGGTAATAAAACTTTTTTGTTTAGGCTGAAATTAAAAAGCGCAACTTCATTTTTAACAATGATTGAATCTTTAAACCGGGTTACGATCCGGTAGGCAACACCATCATTATATACGCGAAATAATATTGTATAAGGCTCTCGGAATTTTAACGTCAGCTCATTGTAATTATCAATGATCACTTTTCTTTTCTCCGGAACGGGCGAAATTATTTTTTCATTATAAGAAGTAATTGACTTTTTCTGAAGTTTCAAATCGTTGGAAAGCCTTTGCCCATTTTCCAAAACAAGATCGATCAAAGATGGCCAAAGAATCATTTCACCGGCATAGCTTATGGTATAGGTGACTTTGTCCTTGTATTGAACGGAAACTGATATGTTCTTGTTCGGCGAATAAACAATTATGCTATCGGCAGCGTATAAATTTGAGAATAGCTGGATACAAAACGTAAGAAGTAATGGAATTTTCATTTTGTGATTATTCATTGGCTTTTCAGAATGCAAAGAAACTCTGTCAGCCTCCGAGGCCTTCGACAGACCTTCGACAGGTTCAGGTTGACAAAACTTTTGCATTCGACGAAGACTATCAGAAATAATTCCCTGTATTTGTCAATTAAAAAACCAGGGTCGCAATTGAATGCGGCAAACTTGTTACCGCCGCTGCATCACCTTTTACCCAAAGGTTATAGTCAATTTTCTGATCAGTCTGGTTCATTACAATGACAGCAATTTTTCCGTCTTTATTTATGAACGCTGTTGTTTGCAACGGGCTCCTGCTTGGAGCAGCACTGATTCTTTTAGCGCCGGGCCTTACGAATTTTGAAAAATGGCCAATGTAGTAATATTCATTTGTATAAATCAGCTCGCCGGTTTTTGTATTGCCTATTACAGGAGCAAAACAGAAATTGCCAACATGATTTGGTCCTCCCTGCTCATCCACCAGGATGTTCCAGTCTGTCCATCCAACTGTTCCATCGTTAAAATCATGGATCATGGAACGGCCATAGCGCTCGCCAAGTTTCCAATCACCAGCCTGCTCTAATTTAAAAGGAAACGTGCAGCCTTCCGTAAACATTAAATTCTTGCCAGGGAAACTTTCATGGACTCTTTCCACATTATCAAAAACCTGGTCGCCGCCGCTCCAGTCTTCATACCAATGAAAACCTATGCCCCATGCATATTTTGCTGCTGCAGGATCTTCGAGCACGGTGCTCGCACGCTGGTAAATAAGATCACGGTTATGATCCCATATAATTATTTTTTTATCACCCAAGCCATTTTTTTGCATGGTTGGTCCAAGATAATTTTTTAAGAAATCACGTTCTTCTTCGGCAGTATAAATGCAGGACTCCCATGTTTGTTTTGCCATGGGTTCATTCTGTATCGTAATTCCCCAAACAGGTATTCCTTCTTTTTTATATGCATTAATAAATTTGCCATAAAAGTTTGCCCAGCTTTGATAATAGGCAGGCAGCAATTTTCCACCATGTAACATGTCATTATTATCTTTCATAAATGCCGGCGGGCTCCATGGACTTGCAAATAAAGTAAGCTTGCCACCTGCTGCTGCAATAGCATCTTTAATTAAAGGAATTTTGTATTGTTCATCATGTGCAACGCTAAATGTTTTTAGATCTTTATCACCTTCTTTTACATAGCTGTAACTGCCGCTGCTGAAATCACAGCTTTGAATATTGGTTCTTGCAAGCGTATAACCAATACCGTTATTTACATCGTAATAGGCTTTTAGTAATTCCTGTTGTTTATCTTTCGGTAGCTTGGAAAATGTTTCTGCGGATGCATCTGTTAATGCACCGCCGATTCCAAGTATGGATTGAAAAGTTTTGGCCGGATCCACAAACACACAAACCTGTGTTTCAAAAGGCTGCCCCATGTGTTTAAACACAACCGTGTCCGTAGCCGAAAGCCTGTAAGAGGTATTATCAGCCGTTGTATATACAATTACTTTTTTTCCGGCAGTATTAAATGTTTTTGCCTTAATGCGTAACAGTATTATTTTGAGCAAATACAAAACTTATTGGCGAAATCAAAACTAAAAAAAGTTTTTTCATGTATTGTAAATTAAATTTTTGAATAAATCAATTCCATATATAAGTGCCTACTGCGCCTGCCGGCAAAGTAGTTGCAGTCCATTTATTGTTAAAGCGAATATTAAAAGTTGCATCCGAAGCTCCATCATTTTCAACCAACAAAACTTTCTGCCCGGAAGGTGTTTTAAATGCAACATTCTGAAGGCTTCCGGTAATATTGCTTCCAATACGCACCGAACCCGCCGGAACAAATTTTGATGCATGTGCAACAATATAATATCCAACATTCCTGGTTATGGTTCCACCCAACGTTAACGCACCTTTACATTGATCGCAACCACCGGGCGTATGCGGATTGAAAGTGGGATCATTCGCCAAATTCCATTCTAATGCAACACGGCTCCAATTGCGCATGGAACCAATGATCACATTTTTTAAATGCCATTTTAGATCACCACCAAAGTTGCCTGTTGAGGAAGTATATTGCTCGGTAAAGTATAATGCTTTGTCCGGAAATGCAGTATGTACAGTTGACAATGCGCTGATATCACCTGCATATAAATGAAACGCAGAACCATTGATAAATGCATTTGCCGCAGGATCGCTTAATACCGTGGTAGGATAATCGGGATGATCACAATTATGATCGTAAGTAATAATTTTTGTTGTAAGGCCTGCAGACTGAAATGCAGGACCAAGATTATTTTTAATAAAATTGAGTTTGTCCTGTGCTGTCATTGAAAGACTCGGATTATTCGCCGGGATTCAATGGTTCATTTTGCGGGGTAACTGCGTCTATCGTTATGCCGTTAGCCTTCATTGCCTGGATGTATTTTACAAAATATTTTGCATACACATCATAATATTGTGTTTGCAAACTTCCCCCGATAGTACTGTTATTATCTTTCATCCACACAGGAGGGCTCCATGGCGTCGCTATAATTTTAATTGAAGGATTTATTGCCACAATTTGTTTTAATATAGGAATAAGATCTACGGTGTCCTTACTAAGACTGAAACTATCAAGGTTCATATCTGTATGGCCGGTAGCAAGATCATCATAACTAAAAACAGACGCATTCAAATCGGATGCGCCAATACTTAAACGCAGGTAACTTATTCCAATTGAATTAGCACCGTTACCAAAAAGCTCATTCAAGCAAATTGGTTTTATCGGTTGCATTAAGCAGATTGATAACATAAGCACTTCCACCGGTTAGCGTGAATCCAAATCCATCAATAGTTTGATAGGTTTGTGTCGTATCGACATCGATATTAGCATTGGAATTGGCGATTGTTCCAAAAGAGAGAACAGTTGATTGTTTTTGTAATAAAACTGACTGATCATTTTTCGTAAGCCAGAAATCAACATCATTTGTACCCGCAGGCGGTGGCGGCGGTGGATTAACCGTTCCTCCATCCGAAGAAGAACCTTTCGAACATGCAAAAAGAATTGTGAAGAGTGCCCCGAAAATTATATTAAAAATTGTTTTGTGTTTGGTCATAGATTTTAATTTATAAAAAATATTCCGGGAATTTTTTGGATAATAATTTATGTTACGACCTGCATAGGTGCCAGGCCACTAAAGTGGCCAGACACCTGCATAATCTATTTTATCCAATTTATACTTGCCTGTTTAACATCCCTGGAATTAGCACCAATCATAATTACAAATTCACCCGGCTCCCAATCATATTTTAAATCACCATTATAAAATTTCAAATCTTCCGGAGTTATTTTAAATGAAACAGTTTTAGATTCTCCCGCTTTCAAATCAATTTTTTGAAATCCTTTTAATTCTTCTACGGGACGTGTAATACTGCCAACAACATCTCGTATGTATAATTGAACAACTTCCTTTGCCTTCCGTATTGCCACTATTCGTCACCGTTATAGACGCTGTAAGTGTTTTATTTCCTTTGAGTAAGGTATCGCTTAGTTTAATATCTCCATAATTAAAAGTTGTATAGCTTAATCCATAACCAAAAGGATACACCGGATCGTTGGAAACATCTAAATAATTGGAACGAAATTTCTCAAACCATTTTCCTTTACCAAGCGGCCGACCGGTATTTTTATGATTATAATATAAAGGAACTTGTCCAACATTCTGCGGCCATGTAGTTGTTAGTTTTCCGGAAGGATCTACATCGCCAAAAAGCACATCGCCAATAGCGTTACCCGCTTCTGTTCCACCAAACCAAACATTTAAAATAGCAGGTACATTATCCTGCTCCCATTTAATGGCCAAGTGGCCGGCCGGTAAATAAAACCAGTACTAACGGTTTACCGGTTTTCACCAATGCTTTTAATAAATTTTCCTGTGCTTCGGGAATCGTGATGTCACTCCTGCTTGAACTTTCACCCGTCATTTCTGCAGACTCACCCAATGCTGCAACAATTACATCACTTTTATTTGCTACAGCCAATGCTTCATCAATAATTTCCTGCGTCGGGCCTGTTATCATGTTGAAATGATTTTCCAAACATGCCTGCTCTTTTTTCAAATAGAGTATCATCTGATAAATTAGAACCCTTTGCATATAAAATATTTACGCCGGGTCCCGCAACATTTTTTAAACCATCCAAAACAGAAACAGCCTTAGAGAAATCGGCAGCAACACTCCATGTTCCGGGCATATTTTCTTTATTATCTGCCAACGGGCCTATCAATGCAATGGTTCCTGATTTCTTCAGAGGCAATACATTATTATTCTTCAATAACACAAATGATTGCGCTGCAGTTTCTCTTGCTACTTTGCGATTTGCTTCCGTAAATATTTCCGTTTTCGCTCTTTCTTCATTGCAATACCGATAAGGATCATCAAACAATCCCAGTTTATATTTTGCTTCCAATATTTTTCTGCAGGCAAAATCAATTTGTTGTTGGGTAACTTTTCCTTGCTGTCAAAGATTTTTTTAGCGTTGTAAGAAATCCTTCTCCTACCATATCCATATCGATGCCTGCCATCAATGCTCTTGCAGAAACAGTTTGCAAGTCGCCAATGCCATGCGCTACCATTTCATTTATGCCTGTATAATCGGTAACAACAAAACCATTAAAGCCCCAACGTTTGCGCAATACATCGGTCAATAAAAATTTATTGGCAGTAGCCGGAACACCATCCACTTCGTTGAAAGAAGCCATAACACTTCCTGCACCGGCATCCACTGCTGCTTTATAAGGAGGCAGGTATTCATTAAACATTCTAAGCTGGCTCATGTCAGCGGTGTTATAATCGCGTCCTGCTTCTGCAGCGCCATATAAGGCATAATGTTTTACACATGCCATGATGGTATTATTTTTTGTAAGATCCATTCCCTGGTAGCCTCTTACCATTGCTTTTGCAATTTGTGAACCGAGATAAGGATCTTCGCCGGAACCTTCTGCAATACGGCCCCAGCGGGGATCGCGGGCAATATCAACCATTGGCGAAAATGTCCAGCAGATTCCATCTGCGCTTGCCTCACTGGCAGCAATAGACGCAGATTTTTGAATGAGATTCATATCCCAAGTACATGATAAACCTAATGGAATCGGGAAAACAGTTTCATAACCATGAATAACATCCATACCAAATATCAATGGAATTTTTAAGCGGCTTTGTTCAACGGCAATCTTTTGAACGGCACGTATCTTTTGCTTCAGATTTTAATATTGAATAAACCACCAACTTCACCTTCTTTAATTTTTTTGGCTATATCCGAATTGCCTGCTTGCCCGGTAACAATATCGCCGGAGCCGGGTAAATTCAGTTGGCCGATCTTTTCATCTAATGTCATTTTTTTCATGAGAGCATCAATGAATGTATTCATCTTCGCATCGTTGACTTGTGCTATGCTTTGAAACGACATGATAAAAGCAAACACAAGAAACGCAATCGTTCTTTTCATTATACTTAATTTATATTTTAAATTTTAGAACCTCACCCCAACCTCCCGATCTATCGGGACAGGCTCTCTCCCGAGGGAGAGGGACATTATTACCAATTACCGGATTTGATGTTTTATAGTCGAAGGTTATTCAACTTTAATAACTTTAGTTCTTACTGAAACTCCATTTTCATTAATTGCTTCAATTGAAAAATAATAAGGCTTTTCCCGATCCATTGTTTTTAACCAATAATCATTGGCTTCGTAAACCATAATGCAATTGTACAATTTATCAGGTGCCTTCCGAGGTAGATATTATAAGCAAACGCATTATCGACAGGTCGCCATTTTATCCAGGCACTGCGTTTATCCTTTTCCGTACGAAGTACAATAAAATTCTGAACCGTGTCTGGCTTACTTCCATTCCCATTTCCAAAAATTCTGAAACCGCTTATTGCAAATTTGCCCGTGGGCATGTGAATATTTTCCAGTTTAATATATTTTGCCTGCACCGGTTTTTCCAGTTCAATATAATCATGAGGAACATCTGTTTTATTATTGCTTTTATCAACAAGTATTTTCCATTTTTTCCCATCTAAAGAATAATACAATTTATATTGATGATACTGTTCACCTCCATTTATTTTACCGAGATGATCTGCCGAAACATCCTGGTCAGCATAATTTATTTGAATGGCATTTACGGTGCTTAGGCTTCCCAGTTCCGTTTGAATCCATTCGCCCTTATTGCCTGATGCAGCGCTCCAATAGGTTTTAATATTTTCATCAACAGCATTATTGGCATGGTAACCGCCAAGGGTAGACGAAACTTCGACCGGTGTTTTATAATTAAGCAACATCCATCCCGTAAAACCGGCTTCCCCAAACCCCTCCGAAGGAGGGGCTTTGACAACCTCGCCCTGCCCGGTAAGAAATGAGGATAGTCGCCAAAGGCAGTATTGCACCACATTACATCATCCTTATCAAACCCGGCGGGCCATATGCCAATTCTTCTTTCAAAATTATTTTTCACAGATATTGAAATAGTAGATACATGCCACCAGTTATTGAAAATTATCCTGGAATGTTGAGCCATGTCCTGCACCGCTTGCAAAGCCTCCCGGCTTAAAAGAAAGCGGATCCGATTGAGGTGTGAAAGGCCCTAAAGGATGATCACCAACAACACTCCATCGGCATATCCACTAAACTCGGTGCCCGGTGCGCCATATTGCAGGTAGTACTTACCGTTATGTTTCGTCATCCATGAACCTTCAATGAAAGGATCGAGAAAAGTATTATCATAATATTCACCAAAACGCTGCCAGCCATAACGCCAGTCTTCGAGAAAATACATTTCTTTCCTTGTTCCGATCGGTTGCATTGTTTTGCGATTCAATTCTATTCCATATATCGGATACCTGTTGCTGCTTCCGTTATACATATATAACTTTCCATCATCGTCCGTAAAAAAATCAGGATCCCAACCACCAATTTCAAATGAGTCTACCAACGGTTTCCAATCATTGGCTTTGGGATTAGTGCTCATCCAGATAGTAAAATTGGATGTGTAGGTTGAGCCGAAAACTATCATAGTATCACCAATAATCCCGATAGCCGGTGCACAGAGTTCGTCATACCCTGAATTCCATGGACGTAAAAATTTTTTTGAAATAAAATTCCAGTGTAGCATATCATGACTCCACCAATAACCCCATTGATTGGTTGAGAACAAATAAAAATCGCCTTTATAATTTACAATCACCGGATCGGCAGTTGCCCTGTGGCGGCCCCCTTCACTAAAATTTGGAATCGGTGTGTAGCCATAATCGATATTAACGGGATTGCAATATGTTTTTTGTTGGGCAGATGCAATTTGGAATGAAAAAAGAATTCCAATTATTAATAGAAGTTTTTTGTTGAATTTAGTTAGAAAGAAATTTATCATATCATGCTATTTGAGCCTCACCCCAACCTCCCGATTTATCGGGACAGGCTCTCATCCCGATGAATAGAGAGGGACACTATTTGCGGAGGGCTAATTCATTAATTAAACAAACATATTATCCTTACTTCAATAGAACCAGTCTTTTTATTTTTTATGATGAACTTTTTTTGCTCCCGAAGGAAGCACTTCTTCTTTAATTAAATAATGATCTTCATCATAACTTATTCATTTGTTTGGCTTCCTTTTTTTCAGCAACTCCTCTCCAATCTTCAATTATAACAGGCTCCCATTTTTTTGTTTTTGCAGAAAGATAACAGGCATCAATAATTGCATTTACTATATAACCATCATAAAAATTTTCAGCCGGCTGTACTTTGTTTTCAATTGCATTAAACATATCAGTAAACATGTGGTTATAACCAAGTTCATGTACTTCATCGCCAACGGGGAATAACCAGCCCGTTGTGCTTTCAGCTTTTTCGGCAACATAACTGCCACCCTTACCCGTAGTAAACATTTCAAAACCGGTACGCAAAAAATTATTGGTCCAGATGGTTCCTTCGGTTCCCATCACTTCATCTCTTAAATCCATTCCGCCACGGAATGACCAGCTCACTTCAAACTGGCCAATAGCGCCGTTTTCATACTTTACCAAACCAATGGCATTGTCTTCTGCGTCTATAGGATGAACGCGGGTATCGGCCCAGCACATCACTTCAACTGGCTTATAATTTTTCCCAATAAAATTTCTACTAATCTCTATACAATGACAGCCAAGGTCCACCATAGCGCCACCGCCGGATTTTTCTTTATCCCAAAACCAATCACTGTGTGGACCGGGATGCGTTTCCCTGCTTTTTGCCCAAATCACTTCACCAACAGTTCCGCTTTTTATACTGGCCAATGATTTTAAAAATTTAGGCGTATAACAAAGATCTTCCAAGATAACCGCCTGTTACTTTTGCTTTATCGACAGCCTGTAACATTTGCAAAGCTTCTTTGGCATTACGGCCAAGTGGTTTGGTGCATAAAACATGCTTGCCGGCATTTGCACTGGCAAGTATTGATTCCAGATGCATATCATTTGATAAGGCAACGATTACGGCATCTACATCTTTATGTTCAACACATTCTTTAATACTTGTTGAATAGTTGGGAACTATTATAATCTTCAGCAAACTTCTTTGCATTTGCTTCAGTGCGGCTATACACCATCGTAATGACATCTTTTCTGCGTTGCGCTACCAATGCATCTGCATAAAAGCGTGCAATAAAGCCAGAACCTAGAATTGCTAATTTCATAAGAATAAAATCGATTTGTTGTTCAGAATGAAATTTAATTTGAACTATAATTCGTCATATCGCGTTCGCAATGTAAAAATAACCATGAAATAAGTAGCGGTGGGAGAATACTTCAATAAAATTGCAATTATTTCAAAGCTTCATCTTTTTCTTTTTCCAAAAAGTTTGCGCTCTGCCCCGATGCCTTCTGTTTCCCATGTCATTAATGCTTCATCAGGCACAGCCTGCAAAGGAACCGTACTTGATTGTGATGGTTCATTATATGGAATATTTGCACTCCTGTTATAGACTGAAATTAAGGACCAGCGTGGTTTATCGGAAAGATTTGCTTCTGAACGATGCAACAAATTACTGTGAAAAAATAATGCATCGCCCGCTTGTATTTCCACATACACCAGTTCCATCGTTTTCAAGGCAAGATCAACATAATGTTGTGATGCACCAACCTGTTCCCCGGCAAATCCGTGTTCAATGCGTCCCATTTTATGGGAACCTTTTATTACCTGCAAACAACCGTTTGCCTTTGTTGGCATCGGTTATGGCAACCATTACAGACATCATTTGATCAGGCAATAAAAATTCATTTTTATACCAGTAACCATAATCCTGGTGCCATTCCCATGCGCCGCCAACTTTTGGTTCTTTCTGCATGAGTTTACTGTGAAAATGACAAACAGCGCTATCGCCATCCATTAATTTATCAACCGATTCCACCATGCGTTTACTTTTTGTAAGCAAGCCATAGGCGTCATTGCCGGGTGTGTACCACAAAGTGAGTTTGGTTTTTTTACCGGATTGATCGTTTAAATCAAATGCATGTTTTTGCAATGTATCATCGCCTGTTGCAATTGCTATACAATTTATTTACTTCTTCGCTTTGAAGAAAATTTTTGATAATTACATAGCCATCTCTTTCATAGTCGGCGATGTTTTGTTTGGTTAATTGAAATTGTGACATAGTTAAAAAATATTATTTCTGATAAAAAGATTTTACAAATTTTATAAAATTCAAAACGCTCATTAATTTCTTCACACCATTGGCCAGGGAAATTTACTTTCCAGTTTTATCTTCATTCCCGTTGCTGATGATTTCCTTGCTCCCTCTATAATTTCGAGTACGTGCAAGGCATGTTCTACATTTATTCTTGGCTCAAGTTTCTTTAGAATGCTTTCACCGGTTACACGTGCACCTTCCTGCCATTCGTATCCTTCGCTTTCTGTTGCATAAAGTTGTGCGGGCTCAGTCCATGATGTATCAAGCATAACGCCACTCGTTTCCCGATCATAACCAATTAATCGCATGTTTCCCTTATCTCCATAAATTTGGATGGAATGCAAGGACTGGCCCTTTGCATCATGCCCGTGTGGGTCAAAATAATTAAATCCACACATTACATGACTGATAACATTATTATCATGCTCTAACAATAAGTGGGCATTGTCTTCGGCCTCAACTTTTATTTTCCCTTTATCATCAACAGTTCTCTCAGGATTTACAATGCTTGTCATCGCCATTACCGATTTTGCAGGCCCAAGCAAACCTGTAAGTGTTGACATATTATATACCCCAAGGTCGGGCATGCTACCCCCACCTTTTTCGTAAAAGAAAGCCGACCATGTTGGACCGGTATGCCCGTATTGACCATGACCACTTGACAAGCGACCCAACTTTCCCTCCTGAATCGTTTTGCTCATAAATGCAAATTGAGGGCTATCCACCACAGCAGGTGCGCCCCAAAATCTTATATTTTTACTCCTGGCTAACTCCAGCAGTGCCTTGCCTTCTGCGTAGGTGTTTGCCATTGGTTTTTCGCTCCAAACATGTTTGCCAGCCATCAGCGCTTTTTTGTTCAGTTCGCCATGCACCTGCATATCGGTTGTTGTTACCATCATATCGAAGGGTACTCCTGCAAGCATTGCTTCAATGTTAGGATACGTTTGTGCGTTCACGTTATATTGTTTGTTTTGAGCCAGTGCCCTGTCATATTTAATATCACAAAGGCTCACCACTTCAATGAGCTTTGATGATAACAATTGCGGTAAATAACGATTGCTTACGCTACCACAACCAATCAGAGCGACTTTTAGTTTTTTGTCTTCGGCTATTGCCCAGCTTTCAAGTAATGAAAGCAAAACTGCTGCACCAGCCATGGCCGTGCTATGCAAAAATTGTTGGCGGGAAATTCTATTTGCCATAAATCATTTTTTAATGAAAGAACTTGTGAACCCAAGTCTTTTTAATCCATTTTGTATTTCAGGTAAATTCATAAACAAATTCCAAATTAATCCACTTCGATAATTCTCTATCATAACCACAATCGGGCCTTCGTCAATTGCAAGATGCGTTTTTGCATACCAGTTTTTTGTTTCACTAAATCCATCGGCAAAACCATAAGGCCCCCAAATTTTATTTCCAAGATCATAATAAAAATGTTTCAACGCCTGCATGCTGTATTCTGGAGTGTAGGGAAACGATGATAATGCAGCCGTTGGCTGAATTACACTGCGATCATCCTGCGGGCAATGGGCCACATAACCTTTATAGCTATCACCGGCAGTTAGTCCCCAGCAGTCTGGCACCGTAACCTTTAAATTTTTTCGGATTATCAATACAATACGCCCTGTTAATGAGTGTGTGGTTTTTAGTTTGTTCAGCATAGTCAATTCCATTTTCGTCTCTTAAGCCATTGGGATTAATGCCCATGTAAGTATATTGTTCAAAGAATAACGGTCCACCATACTCGAAGTTACCGAGCGGAAGCTTGATACCATAATATGATTTTCCGTTTTTCCAGGAAGCGCTTTTTACCCAGGAATTTTCATACAGTTCTTTTGATATTGGATGAAACGGAGAGGAAGCAGAAACGATATAGGTGATTAAAGCTTCATCATAGCCATATACCGGAAAGTTCATATCAAAATCATTTGCCGGGCTCCAATGCCAGTATAAATATCTATTGGCGCCATGACTGTGCCAGTTCCAGTCTGCAACATTCCACATTCCTTCAATCCGGTTTCTAAAATATTTTTCCAAAGCGCTGTATCACCATTAAAATATTCTTTAGCGCATAAAAGGCCCATAAACAGATATGAGGTCTCCACAATATCCGCGCCATCATCCAACCTTCCGAAAGGAATTGTTTTGCCGGTTGTTCCATTCATAAAATGAGGGTATATGCCATGAAAGCAATCAGCCTTAATTAAAAAATCAACAATCTTTACCAGGCGTTCTTAATGCAGTATCTCTGCCAATCCAACCTCGATTTACCGCTACAATTGTTGAAAGATTCCAAAGCCTGTTCCGCCAATGGCGCAGGCTTCGGGACCAAAAGTTCCTTTGCTGAAATTAGGAATGATCCTCCGCTTCATTAATATAATCCCAATAATAATTGCTTTAACGGTATTATCTCTTTCTCTCGCAAGGCCACTAACGGGATGTGCATAGTGCCAGAAGATAACGAAAGGTTTGTCGTTGTACAATATCGAGTAATTCCGAGTCAGATAAGTTTTTGATGATACCGACGGGGGCGATTGAATCGGGATAAGTTTTGTGTATGTTGCTTTTTTGCGCAGATAAAAATGTGCTACAAGCAACAGCAATAAAAGTGAAAATAATTTTATAAAGCATATTATATTTCTTATTGTGAGCCTCACCCCAACCCCTCTCCCAAGGGCGAGAGACAAGACTTAAAAGTCTTCCAAGTTTGTTACTATTTTTCCGATTCTAATTTCAATTTTTCCAATCCCTTTTTAATATCCTGAATCACTCATAAATAATTTCCATAATTAATCCTGTTCGGTAATTTTCAATCATTACAACCATTGGCGCCTGGTTCAATCCCATATAAATATCGGAACACCAGTTTTCGGTAAGGTTGAATGCATCACGAAAACCATATTCCCCCCACAAAAACTTACCATAATTGTAATAATAATTTTTTAAAGCTTTCATAGAATGAACAGGTGTATAAGGAAACGAACTGATTGCACCCGTAGGTGCAATTGTCCCATGATCTCCTGCTATTTACGGGTTCGCTTGCCGAATACGTAATGTGGCCCGTCACAAGCAGTTAATCCCCAGCAACTATCGCTATAACCTTTATAATTATTTGGATTCTTTAAACAATAGCGGTAGTTGATTAATGCTATATTTTTATTATTGGTAAAGTAGTTAGTATATTTATCGTTTATTAAATGCGGATCGTAGCCCATGTACGAATAATGTGTAAAAAATAATGGTCCGCCATCAGAAACACCAACCTTTAATGTTATACCAAAATAAGTATTGCCGTTAGTATACTATCGAACCATCTTTTGTTCCGCCCCAATTCATTCTGTATTGTTGCCCGCTGCTGTCCTGGTTGGCCCAGCCACTATAATAAAGACTTGCAGGAACACTGTGTGTGGGAGATGCAATAGCGAGCAAGTAAGTAACCATGGTTTCATTCCAGCCTGTTAAACGATGATTAATAATCCATGCCTTATCGGGCGACCAATGCCAGTATAAATATTTACTGTCAGGATAACGCCGATACCAATCCCATTCAATGTTTTGCCAGATGGTTGTTATTTTTTCTCTTATCGTTTTTTCATCCCCATCATCTTTATTGAAATATGCTCTTGCAGCTAACAGCCCCTGCATTAAAAAAGATGTTTCCACCAAATCTCCACCATCATCCCTGCTGCCAAAAAAAGGCTCTACTTTTCCTGTGGGCCGTCAATGAAATGAGGAAATGCTCCATGAAATTTTTCTGCATTTTCAAGAAACGAAGTAATCTTTAAGAACCGCTCTAGTGATTGTTTTCGGGTAATAAATTTTCTTTCGGTACCAACAATCAAAGCCATGATGCCAAAGCCTGAAGTGCCTGCTGCAATCATGTCGGTACGCCCGGGAATATCTTCTTTCGCCATGCCACTTGTATTTTCTGCGCCTTCCCAATAGTATCTAAAGCAGGCTTTCTGAACCATTGTAAGCAATTCATCATCGGTCATGGCTTTAGTTGCAGCAGACACAATATTCGAAAACCTTGTTTCTTTATATTGATAACAAGAAGAGTTATTTTATAACTGTATCGCTTACCCGTAATTCCTGTAAAATCTGCATAGCGATCAACCAATGGCGATTGTATTCCAACAGGAATAAATGTCTTGCCATTTTCTGAACGATAAATCTTTATAAATTTTACATGTTCATCATTAAAAGGTTTCCATGAAATATCCACATGTTTCGCATAGCCTTCACAGCAAGAATATGAGGTTTGGTAGTAACTTGTAAATCTATCGCTCCAGGCAAAAATTCAATATCATCAATATAAATGATATGTTTATTTCCATCTTCACCGTTTTGTGAAAATTGAACGCCTATAATATCTCAGGAAATTAAAGTCTTTATAAGATGATTCAACAGGGATATAAATAGAAGACCATTGATTAATAAAATCAGTTGCAAAAGTTAATTTTTTGAGAAAGAGAACTGTCATTGAAAATGAGATGGGCTTGAGGGAGTTCTTCTTGCAGACCAAGGATGGTACAATAAATACTAAATGAAAGAAATTTAGCAGGCTTAAAATGATCCTGTCCCCTGATATCTTCTCTAAAAATATTTGCTTTCCAGTTTCCGTTTTTACCATTCACATATTGAAGTTCTAACGAGTTGCCGGGAGTATTGGATAATTTTTCGTTTACTGCTAACCGGTAGTTTATATTTTTTATGAAGGATGGAGATTGAAAAGATATTTTACTGAAAAAATAATTGCCAGGCATACGGCTATTGGTAAACAAAGTATAGTCATATAAATGTTCCTGTGCATTAGCAGATGCAGAATATAATAAGGCAAAGAAAAGCAATAGTTTTATCAAGGTTTTTTGTTTTAATATTTCAATTTGAAAGCATTGATATTATCTTATTAAAAATGTTGATCCTTTTAAAGAAATCCTTTTATCCAAAGGATCAGTATAAGTCAGCATCCACACATATACATCAGCAGGCATCGGATAGCCGTCCCGGTTTCCATTCCATTTTTTGGTCCAATCTGTAGTTTCAAAAACCAGTTGTCCATACCGGTTAAACACCCTGAATGTAAGGTCCGTAGCCTTATACGCATTCAGAGGATAAAGGTAGTCATTCAATCCATCACCATTAGGCGTAAAGGCAGTTGGAACTGTTATATAGCAATTGTTCTCCACCTTCAATACATGAAATGTAGTATCCGCACAGCCTGAACTGTCAGCAACAATTAAACGAACACTATAATATGTTGCATTACTTTCAATAAAATAATTTTGAACAGGAGGGTTTTGCAAAGTGCTTTTCATACCATTTCCAAAATCCCACGTCCAGGTGGCAATATCGCCTGTACTTGCATCTTTATATGTTGCACTATCTGAAGGTTTACATAAAAAATTCGGGCTGGCAATTATTGCTTTTACTGCAACACTGTTTAGTAAAGTAATTTTTACCGAAGCAGTGTCGACACATCCAAAATCATTTTTGGCAGTCACCGTATAATTAGTAGTTACCTGCGGCGATGCTTGTGGATTGGCAATGTTTGGATTGGAGAGGCCGGTAGCCGGTGACCATAAATAAGTGGTTCCACCAGTGGCTGTCAGTTGAACTGTACTTCCTTTGCAGATGGATTGAGATGTACCGGCAGTCACATCTTCGGTAGCAAGTACCGTAACATGCGTGCTACCAGTTGCCACGCATCCGCCATACGATTTTATTTGTACATAATAAGTCCCGCTATCTTTAAGTGTTGCGTGATAAATGTGCGCATACGCGACATCGTCATAAAAACCATTTGGGCCTGTCCACACATAACTTGCTCCGCCGGAAACATTGAATTGAAGATTGGAACCGACACACACCGGCGAATTATTTGAAACGCTGTCAACCGAAGGCGGCCCATCTATTTCTACCCGCCGTGTATTCGAAACAACGCTGCAATTTGGGTTACCGATCTTATTTGCTTCCGATGCCCGCAACCTGAATAAGAATGTATCCGGAACTGAAAAAGTTTTGGTAAATGTGAGATTAGTCTCTCCCGGAATATCGGTCCAGGTAATTCCGTTCATCAATACTTTGTTGCCATTGCACTGCGGGATTTATAAAACCCGGCGCTTCAATCATACCTTTAAATGGAATGGATTTGTTTTCCTGGAAACAAGCGGCTTTTACCAGTTCGTACCCATCATAGACATCATCTGCAAAAGCAATTTTTGCAGCAGGGCCCACTGCTGCAAACTGAATATCATCTAACGCAAACGCATAGCCGCAGGGCGAATAACCGGCAGGATCGTCTTTGATTTTTAAAACCAGGTTATTTAGTCCAGCAGGGATTGTAAAATTTATTCCGAAGAAATGAAATTTAGGCGTTATGGGGGTTGGCGGCGGAGGAGGAACATAGCTGTATGGCAATGGCCCGGTATTGCCCGTTGCTAAAATTTGTCCTGACGTGGTTTCAATATTAAAAGTAAATTGGGGAAGATGCGACATTGGATGAGCTGCAATAACCAGGTATTTCAACATTAAGAAAATAAGCAGAAAACTGGTAGCGTGTGCCGGGGCAAAGGGCCGCCTTAACAGTGTCAACGTAGAGTAGTTTAGCTGCTGCGGCTTACTGTATCGTTTACTAACATCATGTAACCATTCTTACTGTAAGGAGTGTTATCAATACTGCGTCCCATTCGTAAGGGCAATGCACCTGTAAAGCGAATTGGTAATTGTATAGGTTCCCGGAGGCGGGCATGAATCTGTTGAATAATTGAATGTTGTATTTTTTGCCGGCAAGGGAGGCCCGGGATTTTTAAATGCATCGCCAAAAGTTATATTAACAATAGGCGCTCCTAACTGTGCATTTGCATAAACAGGTAACAGGTACAGTACGGAAAAATATAATGTAGACTTCAGTTTCAAGCCATCATAAATTAAGAAATATTAATTCAGCTACTTTACATAGGGGCTTTCAAATCCCAGTCTTTTTAACCCTTTTTGTATTTCCGGAATATTCATAAACAGCTTCCATAATAATCCGGTTCGATAATTTTCAATCATCACAACAATCGGACCCTCATCAATTGCGAGATAAGATTTTGCATACCAGTTTTTGGTTTCACTGAAGCCATCGATGAAACCATATTCACCCCAAATTTTATCGCCCAAGATCAAAATAAAAATGCTTTAATGCCTGCATGGAATATTCCGGGGTATAAGGAAATGACGACAGGGCTGCGGTAGGCGAAATCACTCCCAGGTCGTCTGTAGGCGAATGGGCCGCGTAACCTACATAACTATCGCTGGCCGTGAGCCCCCAGCAATCTTTTCCATATCCCTTATAATGCTTTGGATTGTCAACACAATAAGAATAATTAATTAAGGTATGGTTTTGATTTTGCTCCCAATAATTTGCATATTTATCTTGTAGACCATGAGGATCAAGTCCCAAAAATGAATAATGTGCAAAGAAAAGAGGCCCTCCATAGTCAAACCCTAACGGCAACGTATAGCCGTAATATTTCTTTCCGTTATTAAAATAATTATTTACCGCCCAGCCACGATTATATACCACAGGTTCAACGGAATGTTCAGGCGAAGATGATGCAAGAATATAAGCAATCAGGCATTCATTCCATCCCCGTATCTCTGCGTTCATCGCCCAGCCGTTATTGGGGCTCCAGTGCCAATACAACACACTTATTCCTCCCCTCGTTTGCCAATTATAATCAACATCATTCCACATCCACGTTATGCGCTGTCTCAATTGTCTTTCTTTGGGATTATCTCCATTAAAATATTCACGGGCACAAAGCAAACCTTCCATTAAATAAGAAGTTTCAACAACATCACCTCCGTCATCTTTTGAACTGAATGGAATTGTTTTACCCGTTTCGCCATTTAGCCAATGCGGAAAAATACCGTGATATTTATCGGCTTTTATAAGAAACCGCGTCAATTTCAGCAAGCGATTCACTGCAGTGTCCCTGGTAATCCAGTTCCGGTTAACCGCTACAATAATTGACATAACACCAAATCCTGTTCCACCCGTTGCCGCTACTTCCGGGCCATAATCTGTTACGTTGCTTCGCTCCCTTGCCATGCCGCTAACAGGATCTGCAAAATCCCAGAAATATTTGAAAGTTTGTTTTTGAACAAGATCAAGCAATTCAGAATCGGAAAGATTCTTATCGATTACAAATGTTTTATCGACAGGAATATTTTCAGTAACCTTGCTTTTCTTTTGTGCAAAAGAAAAATTAAAGAGAAATAAAAGTGGCAATAGAAAATAGAGTCTCTTCATATACAAACAAGCTTCTTTAATAGCATAAAGATACAGGAAAAGGATGCTCATTTACATCGTTTTGTCACCTAAGGCTTAACTCCTGCATATTGCTAAAAATAACCCGTCTTACAGTTCAAAATTCCAGATCAACAGCGAGAATCCCCCACGAAAATTTTCAAATAAATTCGATTGAAAGAAAGAATTTAGAAAAGAGATTTTTCTATTGATCACTTACCGCATTTTGAATAAAAATTTCTTTTACTTTTTGCGGCTTATTGATCTGGTCATAGAAATCGTCCAGGTAGCTGATCATTTCTTTTTTGCTTTTTGGAGTAAGCAGGTCAAAATTTTCTATTAAGCTATATATACTATCTTTTTGCTTTTTAAAAATATCCAACGCTTCATTTAATTCTTCCATGGTTCGTGGAAGCCCGCGGTACAGCCTTTGCCGGACATTTTCAATGCCAAGTTTTTCATCCGGAATGGCATAAGTCGTATTTACAAATCCCGAATAATCAAAATCGTATGGAACAACATAAGGCCTGGCCAAAGAATCTTTTCTTGAAATAATGTAGCGGGTGTTATGATTAACCGCAACTCCCCAATCTGTATTGCCGATCATATATTCGAATATGCCTACTATGGTCATTTGCTTGCGATCAGCGTCGGCGGCAAATAGTTTCCTGTGCTTCCAATTACGACAATCATTTCTTTTAGCCATGTCTTTTATATCTTCTGTTAGAAATGCATGTTCGGTAATTGGCTTCTTTTTCCCTGCGCTGTCTGTAAAATTTAAATTCAACAGCCGTACACGAAAACTCATATCTGTAAGTAAATTATAAATCCTGTAAATAAGATACTCTTTTAATAAATATTGATCGAACTCACCATAAGTTTTGCACTCGCTTGTTAACTTCAGAGAACCTAATGCAGAAAATCCCGAATCTTTTTCGTTTTTGAAATTAATTTCAAGCGGTGGCATGTAACAGAATTCCTTTCTGAAATGGCCCCTGAATTCAAGAACAACAGGGATATTGGTAATTATTCCTCCTGGCAGTGACGGTTGTGAAAATTCCGCCAAACTGTTCTCCTTCTTTTTTGCGCCCAAGCATTTTGCCCAGATTAGTTGTTATAGTCGCATCTAAAATGGATGTGTCGTTAAAAAACTGAGCTTTATCTACTCGAAAAAGATTGGGCCTTTACCAGGCAGGCCGGTAATAAAAATATCAGGAAGAGGAACGATAAACTTGCCTTCATAATATTGTATTTATAATTTGAAAAAATATAAAATACCCGTTAAGGATATTGCAGCTGATGATTTTTCGTTTGGTTCAAGAGGTAATGCCTGGCACTTTAGTTCGTTGATATAACGTTTAATCGTAAACGAAAATATTTTTATTTTGACACTCCTTCGATCACATGACCAATGGAACCACTTGGCATTTGAATATGAAGCATTGCCGCAATAGTTGGAGCAATATCGGTCATATAAAATTCCTTGTTGGTTTTGCCCGGATGGATATTCCATCCATACCATAATAATGGAATGTGAGAATCATAAGGATTCCATACGCCATGTGTGGTGCCACCCCTTCCCTGGCCACCAATATATTGCGGTTGCAGAATAACCTGAACATCTCCGCTTCGCGGCGGATAATATCCATTTGCCACAGACTTTTTTTATTTCTGAACTCAACGTCACTTCACTCAATCCATCCAACGCAAATGCCCTTAAGATGCCGGGTTGCTGCATTAAAAAATTTATCACTTCTTTATAAACAGCATCTTTATCTATACGTTGCGTGGTCATAAGATTTCTATCAAGAAACACCTGGTAATTGAACAAGCCCAGAACGAGCTTGTCGGTTTTAAATTTTTCTTTAATGAAGCAATTAAGTCCCTCAACTATGGCCTGCATCATCTACATTTCCTGCAGGAATTTTATGCGATTTTAAAAATTCCGGAACCTGTGCTACACCGTGGTCGGCGGAAAGAAAAACAAGATATTCACCTTTGCCAACTTGTTTGTCGAGGAATTGAAAAAAAGTTCCCAAATCTTTATCCAGTCTTAAATAATCATCTTCCTGTTCTACTGAATTGGGGCCAAATGTATGCCCGATATAATCGGGAGTTGAGAAGCTAACTGCGAGCATATCTGTAGTTGTGCCTGTTCCCAATTGCTCACCCGTTACAGCTGCCTCAGCCATTTCCATCGTAAGCGTATTTCCATAAGGAGTTACGGGAAGTATTCCATAATTTTTCCCAATAAACTGTTTTAGATTATAAGGAAACCCTTTTACTGCTGCACCGAAAGGCCTGAATTCATAAGTCTCTTCGTCGGGAGCGCTTTGCGTATAAGTGTTCAACGGATAGAGCGTATTCCAGTCCTGCGCAAAATAACCATCTACCAATTTTCTTGCATTCAGTTCTTTTACCCATTGGGGTAAATCTTTCATATAATATGATGAAGTGATCCAGTCACCCGTTTTATGAATCGTACCAATAGGCGCCATTAGCACTATGGCCCGCAGGCAATATAGCAGCCCGGTCTTTTAATGCAATGCCAATTACTTTACTGTGAAAGTTAGTGGCAAGATGAAGCTCATCTCCTATTGTTGTTACCAGTAAATTGTGCGGACTCATTTTTCCTTCGTCGATGTTACTGCCCACTGTATTTACATTATCATCATCTGTGCAATAAACCTGCTTTGATAAATCATAGTCCCACCAATCATTGCCGGTGATTCCATCAATTGCGGGGACAGAACCGGTGTAAATACTCGTGTGGCCACATGCAGTTACGGTAGGTGTATATGGAATAAAAGTATTTTCACAGGAAAACCCCTGGTTTAATAAACGCTTAAAGCCGCCATCTTCCTGGTACCGATCATAGTAACGATACAAAAAATCCCAACGCATCTGGTCAATTACTATTCCCACTACAAGTTTTGGCCGTTGTATTACACTTTGAGACCTGCCATAATTTGTGATCAGGCAAACAATAAGAATGAGAAAGATTTTACGCATGGAAAATTATATAATATTGACAGACGAAGATCAGGAATTGCAAACTTCAAATTACATTAATTATGGAAACTCAAAAAAAGAAAAAATTGCTGATAAATGATTTTTTTAAAGAGAAAAATTTTACATCAAAAGCATAGCTCTTATAATTGTGCGGTGGAATTAAAACTTGCCAAAGCACCTGTTCAATCCTTGTGATTATGTTTATGCTTGTGCTTGTGATGTTTCTCGTGTATAGTTTCTTCGTTAAGTACAAGTTTAGCAACTCCCGTTGAAGGCATATTTTCAAGATCATCGATAAGGCCCTGGTCAGATAGATCCAGCGTATGAGAATTTTCCCAATCGTAATGTGCAATTTTTTGAAGCCTTTCAATTACATCGGCATCATGTACCTCTATGGCAAGTTCACGCCGGTGATCAAAGCTACCCGGCGTAAGATTAATAGAGCCAATGATTGCACGGCAACCATCTGCCAGCAACATTTTACCATGCAATTTCAAAAACTTAAGTTTGTGTATTTTAATGCCAACATCATCCATGATCCTTAAACCGCCAACGCCTTCTAATAATTTATCCATCTTAAGCGTATGAGGCGGACGGGCCATTACATGCACCTTTACACCGCGACTTGCGGCATGAACGAGGCGTTCAATGATTACCAAATCCTGGAATCTTTCGTTCTGCACAAACAACGTATGTTTTGCTTCGTCAATAAATTTTGCAATTCTTGTACGGCCATTATTGCTGCACCAAATGAGATTCATATTTTCTCCCGGGTCAAAATTTTGCCGATGCCAATCTGCTTCAAAGCACAAAATAATTTCTTTTACTTCGTGAGGATGATAGGTGATGATGGCATAATCCCTCGTCTCCGTTAGATTTTTGGTTTCCCAGTTTAGTGATTTTATAAATGCTATGCGATCATCTATAACCATAGATTTTTCATGAGTGATGGTGAATTCAGGATTACTATCACGCACTTCAATGCCGGCTTCTTCCAGTTCTTTTCGGGTATCTTCATTTTCCTCTTCGCCATTGCGCCTGGCGGGGTTAAGCATTACTTTAACTTTCACTCCACGATTTTTTGCGCTATTATCAGTGCACTTATAAGGCCGGGATCAGAAAAGAGAAACATCTTTACTAATATCGATTCTTTGGCGCTCTCAATAGCTTCAAAAATTTCCTGGCCTGTATCATCGGGTAAAACAATAATGGATCGGTGAGACATGAGTTTTTATTTTTATATTCTGATAATCAATGTAGTGACTGCTTAATATTAATTCAACAAATCTCCCACAAAGACACAAAGAACACAAAGTAACTTCTTAACATACCTGGTTATAATATCAAGCCCGGAGATTTACAAGGAGAATACAAGTCGTTAAAACAAATCTATTCTGTCAACGCTGCAAGTTAGTCAACTGCTTTATGTAATGAATGATTTGTCCATGACTGTGCATTGTACAGTTCCGAATATATTTTACCCTTTTCTAAAAGTTCGTCATGCGTACCTTGCTCCGCAACCAACCCTTTATTAAGAACGATAATTTTATCTGCATCGCGAATGGTGCTTAGCCTGTGGGCTATTATAATTACGGTGCGACCTATCATCAATTTTTCCAAAGCTTCCATTACAATCTTTTCAGATTCAGAATCAAGTGATGCAGTAGGTTCATCCAAAATAAGAATTGGTGAATTACGCACCACCGCACGTGCAATACCAATACGTTGCCGCTGTCCGCCGGAAAGGGTAACGCCTCGTTCTCCAACCAAAGTGTCATAGCCATGAGGCATCTTCGTAATAAACTCGTCCGCATTGGCAAGTTTTGCAGCTTCAACAATTTCTTCATCTGTTGCACCGGGCCTTCCATAAGCAATATTTTCGCGAATGGATCCATAAAAAAGTACGGTGTCCTGTAACACAAAACCAATCTGTTCTCGAAGTCCATCGAGGGTATAGTCGGAAATATCTGTACCATCTATCAAGACACGTCCTTTAGTAGGGTCATAAAAACGGGCAATCAGGCTAACGATTGTTGACTTGCCACTTCCTGTTGGCCCGCAAATTCCAATACGCTGGCCACATTTAATAGAAAGATCAAAATCGCTTAATACCGGGGATTCCGGATCGTAAGAAAAACAAACGTTCTCAAAAGTTATATCGCCATTCAACTTGCCCGGTTTTAGTGCGTTGGGTTTTTGAGGGATGATAGTTGTTGTATCTAAAATGGCTTGTATTCGTTCCAACGCCACTGTTACCTGCGCAACCGTGCTCGTCATTTTAGCGAGGTCCTGCACCGGGCTGAAGAACTTGCTCATGTACCATATAAAAACAGTAAGTGCGCCCACCGTCATCGCACCAGTAAGAACGAGGCTTGCCCCACGCCAAAGCACAAACGCAGTACACGCCGCTACAGTTATCGTCACCACCGGTGAAAGAACTGATTTTACTCTCCGTGCCCTGAGCGCTGCATACATAGTTTCCTGGCTTACTTTTTTTAACCTGTCTTCTTCAAAGTCCTGGCGGCCAAACGCATTTACTGCACGAATAGATTCCAGTCCCTGCTGCATTACAACAAACATATTGCTCTGATCTTTACGAACCTCGCGTGTTGCCTTCTTCATTGATTTTTTAAAACGGGCGACAAAAAATAACAGGAAAGGAGTAACAGCAAGTGCAACGAGCGTAAAGTCGGAATTGAGATAAAACATTATTCCAACCATTCCAACAATAGTGAGCAAATCAACAAGAATGTTTAAAAGAGTTGACGAGGCAAAATCCTGTATGGTAGAAACGTCTGCCGTTATAGTACTTAATAATTTGCCTGTTTGATGTGAATCATAATAAGAAAGTGAGAGATGCTGCAAATGATGGTACATTTTTTTTCGCAGATCGTCTGCCACATATTGGGCTACCTTTTCATTATAATAATGGTCAACAAAACCAGCGAACGAGCCAATGGCAGTAATGGCAATGAAACTAAGAGCTGCAACTGCTGCCAGTTGTATTTTTTTTTCAGCAGGAAAGAAAGTATCCATCCATGCGAGCGCCCCGGGCAACGCGTGATGGCCAACTACATTATCAATTATTATTTTCAGTGGCCATGGAGTTGCAAGGCCAATCAATGTTTCGAGCAACATTGCTAACAAAATAACTATAACGAGTTTCTTATATGGGCGGGAAAGGCTAATTGCCCAAATGATTAAACCGAAAAAAGACGTTTGTTTTTCTGAAGCAGTACCTAAAGATTCGATTTTTTTTCGAAACCCATTTCGGCTCAGCAGCATCTTTTGTTGGTAACGATACATTTTAAAAAATTAATGCATAAGTAAATATACAAAACTATTGAAGGGGTTGATAGTCCATGCTTATTCCATATTCAGCCTTGTTTTTGTTTCTGACAAGAATTTGCTATAAAAAAAGTGTCGCCAGTAAACTAACGATAACGATAATATCAGATTGATTTGGGTATTTGGCCCTTAACGCAATAAAATATTTTTTCAACCAAAAGCAACTTTCAACCAGATATATCCGATTTAAATCATAATAAAGCGGAGTCATCAAAAAAGTTACCTTGACTTTTTCTTTTAATCCGGCCCTATTATTTTAAAATTTGAAAACTTCAAGCCAGCACAAGGCCAATCCGGAATTATTTAAAATTTAAAAACCCTATCATGAAACAAAAAAGAATTGTAGTATTTATTACAGCCGCTATTTTCATCGTTTTACTAAACTGGTTTTGCAGCAAAGCCAAGAGCACAACCGGTGGCTCAAATCCCCCGCCTTCCGGCAATTCAATATCTATCGTTGGTATGGCATTCGCACCGTCAACACTTACAGTAAAGGCGGGTACAACTGTAACCTGGAAAAATAATGATGGTGTAGCACATACCGTTACGTCCGACGATGGAACTTCCTTCGATAGCGGTACAATGGCAAGCGGCGCGAGTTTTAGCTTCACCGCCAACACACCAGGCACCTTTGCATATCATTGCACCATCCACTCCGGCATGAAAGCCACATTGGTTGTAACCGAATAAATTATATCGGAAAAATTTTAATTATGAGGGAGAACATTTATCTTAACAGAGGCAACTTAACAGGAAAATAATTCGATAATACAAGTGAAATTAATATCAATTGATATCCGCTGAAGATCTGAAAATACATATCAGGCGTTGCGTAGAGAACGACAGGGAGAGCCAAAAAAAATTGTATACCTCTTTCTATGGTTATGGTATGGCTATCTGTGAACGTTATACCAAGAGGAAGGAAGATGCTATGGAAATTTACAATGATAGCTTTCTTAAAATATTCAAAGAAATTAATCGCTACAAACCATCTTATGAAAATGAAATGAACTCATTTATAGGATGGATAAGAAAAATAATTATTTACACTGCTATTGATCATAACAGGAAATATTACAAACAAAACACGACCTCAGATGGGGATGGCAGCCTTATGTACATACCGGCACAGGAAGAGAATGCACTTGATGCTATGTCGTATGAGGAAATCATAAATGCCATAAGCGGCCTTTCCCCCGTTTATAGAACCGTACTCAATATGTTTATTGTAGACGGTTTCAGCCACGAAGAAATTTCAAGCCAGTTAGGAATTGCTGTGGGTACTTCCAAGTCTAATCTTTTTAAGGCAAAAGTGCAACTCCAAAAAATTTTAAAAAAAAGTAATAAAACATTTATAGTGAACAATGCCGGATGATGACGAAATAATAAAAAAGATACAGGAAGCCTCGGAGCGCTATCAGCCTGCTTATGACGAAGCATCATGGGCTGATATGCAGCGCCTGCTTGACGAACATCTTCCCCAAAAAAAGAATAAAAGAAGAATTATTTTCCTGATACTGCTTGCACTTCTGCCGATCATAGGAATTTATGTAGCATACAAATTTAAAAATCCGGGAACCGCTCCAATCTCCGCAAATTCAGCGTCGAGAGTGCAAAATACATCGGCGGTAAAATTGCCTGAAGTAAATCAATTAAAGCAACCTGTGACAGAGGACCAAAAGAATACTGCGCAAATTCAAGCCGGCCGTAATACAAATAATCTATCCCCTCAAAAGGCCGCTAATAAAATTACGGGTACTGGTAACAGTTATATTCAAAATCCATCGCTTTCTCAACACATTCCTTTAGTTAAAAATGAGCATAATAATATCACCGTTGCAATAACAGGAAATTCACCGGTAAACTCAGCCCCGGAAAAGACATCAGAAGAAATGGGCGCAGGAGTTATTAAAACAGATGTACCGGCTAACACTACCGATAATATTCTGAATACAGATGAGGCGGATAGTCTTAACATCAGCAAACCAGATAACGTTGAAGGCAATAACAAAAAAGAAGACACGACAAAAAATAAGGTAATTGCCACGACTGTAAAAAAAGGCAACGATCATTTTAAACATTATTGGATAATCAGCGCCGGTTTTGGCCCTGACGTAAGTGCAGTAGAATTAAATAACACTGGAAAAATTACTTTGCAATATGGACTCCGGTTAGGCTATGCTATTTCTCAAAGATTTACCCTGCATACAGGTTTTTTTGTTTCGAAAAAAATATACTCAGTTGGCGCCAACGACTACTATGCCCGAGGTTCTTTTTATAACAACTATCTGCAAACCGTAGACGCAAATTGTAAAGTGTATGAAATACCCCTTACGGCAAGCTATAATTTTGCCCGTACAAAAAAAGGCAGTTGGTTTGTATCTGCAGGATTATCTTCTTATTTTATGAAGAAAGAATCTTACAATTACTTGTATAAATATCCTTCAGGAACTATTTACACCGATAATTATTCAGTCTCCAATAAAAACAAACACTACTTTTCAATAATAGATTTTTCCGCCGGCTATGAACGCAAGATCAACGAAAAACTTTCTTTATCAGCAGAGCCATACATAAAGCTGCCGGTTACCGGCATTGGTGTTGGCAAGATAAAACTGAGCAGCGCCGGGGTATTATTCTCTGTTAATGTAAAACCTTTCAAATAATTTGTTAGAGCAACCAGCTCTTTATTCTTTCACCAACCTGTACGCTTCACTCATTCCGTTAAGCATAAAATGAAGTGTATAAATTCCCGGTGCTAAACCCATTAAATGGATATGTCCATTATTTATTCCGGGCTCAGAAGAAAGCGTTGTTTCTAAAATAGTTTTGCCCTTCATGTCTATTAAGGCGGCTTTCATGATACCCCTCGAGTCTGAGTTATATTGAAGTGTTACGTGCCCCATTGACCCAACCGGATTTGGCGATAACAATAAGATGAGCCTGGGAACTGCCAAATTATTTTTATACATTTTAATAGGTGAAAGCTGTATCGCTCCGTCCTTATCAATAGTTGCCAGTTCATAATAGGCATAGGTAATTGATGATGGCAATTTATTATCAGTAAACGAATATTGTTTTACCAACGATGACGTGCCATTTGCGGTTAAGATGCCCACTTCTTTAAAATTCTTTCCATCGAAGCTTCTCCGAATTGAAAAATGGTCGGCATTAATTTCGTTAGCTGTTGACCACGATACCTGCGGGCTGTTATTTTTTGTGATAATATTAAATGCAGAAAGCGTTACCGGCAAGGCACCTGATGCCGTGAAAGTTGCTGTCATACCAAGGAAAGCGTGAAAATTACATTGATAAGAATAGGTGCCTGCTGTTATAACGGAAACGTCAAAAGTGTGATTGCTCAAATCTATTGGAGAGTTCCATGAGTTTGCTCCAACGGGTACTGAAACTGACGTGGTCGTGTGTGTTCCGCTAATCCATACAAAATGTATTACATCTCCCACGGTAACATTAAGGGTTGCAGGGGAAAATTGAAAGTCATCAACATTTACGGTCCATGTTGTGGCATAAGATTGCATGCTGATAAAACAACATAACGCAAGTAACATTTTTTTCATAAAATAAGTAATGTAAAGTTTAGAAATTATTTGTCGAAGAAAGCAACACTATAGATTCATTTCAAATCGCTGTAATGCAATAAGAATAACGATTGTGAATGGAGGAAGGTTGCCAGCTGCAGTAAATCAAATGACGGGGCTTTCGCAATTATTGGCTTTTTTGACCATAACTGATTTCAACAAAATTGATATGTGAACAAAAAATCCGGTAGCAACTTTTCACTTGCTAAATTCAACAAACAACGTAACTTGTATTGTTGCTTGAAATGACTTAACACCTGCAGAAATAGTTATTTTTCTTCACCTTTAATTCATTTTATGCAACGCAGATCTTTCATAAGAAATACAGCTCTTGGCGCAATAGCCATAAGTACACCAGGATTTATTTACTTTAATGGTAAACAGTATGTAGGCGATTGCGAAACCACATCTGACATACTCGGGCCATTCTACCGACCCAATAGCCCCGTGCGTAATAATTTTATTATAAAAGGACAACCTGGAACGCCGGTGGAATTAAGTGGCATCATTAAACATGATGATTGTACCACCCCTTATAAAAAAGCAAAGGTAGAATTATGGCATTGCAGTAGTGAAGGCGTATACGACAATACAACGGATGAATACCGGTACCGCGGCACCACGTTCACAGACGATAATGGAAATTATTCATTCAATACTATTCTACCGGTGCCTTACCAGGCAGCAGCCGATTATTGGCGGCCTGCACATTTTCACTTGATGATTACCGCTGAGGGATACCAGCCTTTGGTAACACAATTATATTTTTCCGGAGACAGTCATATTACCGGAGATCCATACGCCGCTTCTCCTAATTCTAAAAGAAGAATTTTAGATGTTCAGACCAAAACTGATGGAACAAAAAAGGTATCCTTTGACGTTAGTATGGCGGTAAAGCTCGCTATTGAACCTGCAAGCATGGATAAACTTGCCGGTAAATATGTTAATGAAAAAAATGAAAAAGATAGCAATGAATTATTTGTAAAGAACAAAGTATTGTGGCTTAAAAACGAAGTATATGGAGAAGACCTGGAATACATTGATAATAATACATTTCGGTTTCCCGGTTTACCAACCGGCATGACGGGTACGCTCGTTTTTGAATTAAGTGCCGGCGGCGGTGTTAAGTGCACATCAAGTTACACCGATGAGAAAGGTGGTATGCACACTGATGTATATATTAAGACAAAATAAAACAGCGACTGCGGCTGCGGTTCAAAAGGCAAATCTCCATTCGAAATATTTTTGGTCTTCTCTCTTGACTGTCTTGCAGAAACAAATTACCTGTTTGTCTCTGCAACTTAATTATTCCTGCTTTCAGTGGTAACTTCATTTCTTAAATTCCACAGCTATCGGGTTCAACTCAAAATATACAAATGCATTGCTTCATATAATCGTATGGAGCCTGATATCTATTTTACCGCATTTTTTTATTGACAGCAGGAATTTTTCTCCGCATTTTTTACCGGGTTCCTTTTTTATAATCACCAATCTTTATCATATAGGATTATTTTACCTGAACGCATTTGTTTTATATCCTTTATTTTTTAATAGAAAAAAATGGTGGCTTTATATTTTACTAATAGCGGCTGTAATTGTTTGCTCTTATTATTTAAAACTGTTCATGATAAAAACATGGTATCCTGAAGTTGTATTAGATAAATGGTCGCATCGGATTATCTTTTTTCCGACAGTTGCTTTTTTAATCGTGAGTACTATTTACAGGCTTATAGTTAATAAAATAAAACACGATAAAGAACAAAAAGAGATAGTTGCCGAACAATTATCAATTAAATTAAAATTTTTACGTTCCCAGATAAGCCCGCATTTTATTTTTAATGTATTAACCAACCTTGTTTCTCTTGCAAGGAAAAAATCTGATCTGCTGGAACCTGCTTTGTTGAAGCTATCTGATTTGATGCGGTATATGCTTTATGAATCAGATGAAAAAAAAGTATTGCTGGCGACGGAAGTTGAATATTTAAAAGGTTATGTTGAACTGCAAAAATTAAGATTTGGAGATGACATTTTAATAAACACAGACATTGACATTGCTGAAAAAGAAATGCAGCGAAACATTGAGCCAATGCTTTTAATTCCATTTGTTGAAAATGCGTTTAAACATGGTACAGGAGTTGATGAACCTTCAATAGAAATAAAGCTGGATGTGCAAGAAGGTAAGCTGGACTTCAGGGTAAAAAATAAATTTTGGGAGAATGAAACTAAAGATGAAAGTTCGGGCATTGGATTGGGAAATGTGCGATCAAGATTGCTGTTACTCTATCCGGATACACACTCGCTATACATTTCAACTCACGATCATATATTTCAAATTCACTTAACACTTCAATTAAAATGATACGCTGCATTGCTGTTGACGATGAAAAGTTAGTGCTTGATTTGCTTGTTGATAATATAAGCCAGGTGCCTTATTTGCAATTAGTAAAAGCATGCAAAAATGCAATAGAAGCCACCAGTGTTTTACAAAATGAAAAAATAGATTTGATCTTTCTCGACATTCAAATGCCTAAGCTGAGCGGCTTACAGTTTATACAAACTTTGCAGCAACCACCTATGATTATTTTAATTACGGCTTATGAAAAATATGCGCTTGAAGGTTATAATCTTAATGTGGTTGACTATTTGCTTAAACCGGTTTCGTTTGAAAGATTTTTAAAAGCCTGCAATAAAGCAAAAGAATTATTTGATTTAAAAAATGCCCGCCAGCCGGGGCTGGATAAATATGGTTTGCAAAGTGAGCAGGCGCATGATCATATTTTCGTAAATGTAGAATACACACTTGTAAAAATTTTATTCAGTGATATTCTTTTTATCGAAGGATTGAAAGACTATATTAAAATACATCTTGCTTCTACATCAAAACCTGTACTTACTAAAATGACCTTAAAGGCGATGGAAGAAAAATTACCCGCTGATAAATTTTGCCGGATACACAAATCCTACATCATCAACGCCGACCATATTAGTATAATTAAGAGGGACATCGTTACCATTGGTAATCACGAAATTCCCGTAAGTGATTTCTATAAGGAAAACTTATCAAAAATTACAAACCGCTAATACCAGGTTTCCCCAATCTCTCCTTTCGTCGAAACAATTTCTGTTCTTATCTATTCTTCAAAATTCGTGGCTCACCTGCCAGATAGCTTTGTGTAAATCAATTGAAATAAATTTTATAACAATTAGAACTTACAACTATGTTTGGAATAATCATTTTAATAAGAATACTTTTTGCGGTTTGCATGGTATTCGTAATAGGCTATATTTTTGGCAATTTTTCAAAAAAGCCAGCTTTGGCTGCCATTTCAAAAGTAGCGTCTATACTGGCTATCATCTTATTTATCTCCGCAAATATTTTCTTTTTTCGTTCTAATGGCTGGCCTCGTGGTAATTACTATTGGAAAGATAATTGTGGCTATTATCAAAAAGATACTTTGAACCATAGATATTATCACTAAATTTTTAAAGGGTTCCTTTTTGACAAGCGATACTTATTGAAAAAAATCAAACAAGATTTTTAATAATTACTTCTATCTTATTTTTACCTTACTACTCTTTACAAAAAAATAGATACCGCATGTCTCTTCTAAATAAATATGTAAGGCACTCCATCCCTTTAATAATTTTAACTATTAGTCTGCAGTATGCACAGGCCCAAAACACCGCGGACAATAATAACCGTCCCTGGTGGAGAGAAGGTTACCCTTTTCGGTTTGCAAAAAATCCAAAAGCAAAAATGATGTCATTGATTTCTGTGAAGGGAAACAAATTTATAAATGCAAAAGGGGATACTGTGTTATTTCGCGGCGTTTCCATAGCCGACCCGGATAAAATAGATCATGAAGGCCACTGGAATAAAATGCTCTTTGAAAAAGTTAAGGACATGGGCGTAATGTTGGTTCGCATTCCCGTGCATCCGGTGGCGTGGAGAGAACGCACTCCACTAAAATACCTGTCCCTGCTAGATTCTGCTGTGAGCTTGGTGTACTCATCTTAATGTATACATCGATATCGACTGGCATTCCATTGGCAATCTTGAAATGGAACTTTTCCAAAACCCGATGTATAATACTACACGAAAAGAAACTTATGAATTCTGGCAAATGATAGCAAGACATTTTGCAGGAAACAATACGGTTGCTTTTTATGAATTGTTTAATGAGCCCACAACTTATCGTGGGAAATTAGGTAACATTAGCTGGACAGAATGGAAAAAGATAAATGAAAACATTATTCAATTAATAAGGTCATTCGATACCGAGACGATACCGTTAGTGGCCGGCTTCGACTGGGCTTATGATTTGGCACCTTTGCGTGAAGAACCTATTAATGCTGCTGGAATTGGTTATGTAACGCATCCTTATCCTAATAAACGCACGCAACCATGGGAACCTAAATGGGAAGAAGACTTTGGTTTTGCTGCGCAGCGCTACCCGATAATCGCCACAGAATTAGGTTTTACCGTTCGCAAAGGCGACCCGGAAGATGGAGCGGAAAATTATGGAACACGTATTATCAAATATCTTGAAAGCAACGGCATTGGATGGCTGGCCTGGGATTTTGATCCCGAATGGGGGCCACAATTATTAAGTTCGTGGAACTACGAACTTACCGGCAGCGGTAAATTTTTTAAATCAGCCATGCAAAATAAATCTAAATAAGATGGACGGCCGCCTCTTCAGGAATAACGATAACAGTGTGGGTTATACGCTTTTTATATTGCAAGGCCGTGGAAAAAACACCAATGAAAAACTTTCAGGCCTTGCCAGAAATATAAAGGAAACCAGAATTGAATTATAAAGCGGAATATACATCGGGTGATTGTCTCAAAAATCAAACACAAAACCCGAATATATCTTCCCATCGAAAAGCTTTATTTTTTGAGACTCTCACTTCGTTTATTATAAGATTATTATCATAGATGTAAGCAATTTTGAAATGCTTCAACTTAAATGAAACCGAAAAACTTTGTTGTTTGAAAGCATAACCCGCAGCAATCAATCCGTTATTAAACGGTACATAATTGACACCTACGGAAGCATCATAAAATTCGTTATCGGTGAACAAGGCATCGGCGCCAACATTGAGCCTGCCTCTTTTGTAACACAAGCCAACACCGTATGACCGCTGGTTTACATAAGTTTGATTGGCCGAATCAGTTACAAACTGATCCGCGTATAATTTGGTTCCCGCAACATTCATAACGGAAACGCCTGCCTGAAGAAAGCTGTTTATTTTATAACTGAACGAAATATCGGCATCAATACTTTGCTTTTTAATGCTATCATCCATAAAGAAATTATAAGCAGTATTGTCGCTCCCATCCTGTTCCATCGCAACGAGATTAGGATTATTAAATTTTTGCCAGATCGATTTAATACTTACACCTATGCTTGCCTTATTATTTATTTTATATACGGGAGCTATAAAGGCCGCAAACTCTTCTAATTTTTCCTTGTGATTTACGCCGGTAAAGATATTTCCGTTATTGGAAGCTCCTATCCCAATAACATCCATTTGTCTGCGTCTGATCTTGTTTTGTATAGATTCCGCCTAATCCTACAAAAAATTGTTTAGTGACCTGGTAATAACCAGACAACTTAATATTATTCTTGAAATTAGCGAGCATGCTAACGTTGTTTGGTTTACTGGTGAAAGCAATGGCAGAGGCATTCCAATAAACAGCTTCTGAAAGGTTACGTGAAGGTGCAAAATTGAAACCGGTATTGTCAGTATTAGTCATAGGAGAAGAATGCAGAAACATTCCATACTTAATCTTTCCCGGATAAATAGCAGTTACTTTGAATAAGCCGACATTCGCAGTAGCGGCCGCAGTAACCAGTTTCTGAAATAAATTTATAAAAGAAACCGGGCCGAGTGCCGGGCTGCCAGGCGCTTTCCCGCTAATATCTTCCGGAGGCAATCGATGAGCCGAATCTAACAATTGCTCCGACAGTATATCCGGAAGTTCAGCATTTTGGCAATTCTCCAATAACTTCCAACCCTTTACTGTAACATACAATTTCGTTGGATCAGTATTTCGTTTATCGAGGTCTTCCGAAATAAATATGCGCTCTACCCTTTTACAGCTGCTGCATTTGGTAATAATGTATAATGAAACATCTTTGTCTCTCAAATCCTTTGCGTCCCAACCTGTGTTTACCTGGAAAAAACCTTGCGGCGTTGTAGTTGTTGCTACTGCAGCCTTCGGGTTAAAAGATGGTATAATAATGATGTTAACCGCGCCTCTTGTTGAAGTTGCAATGCCGTTATTCATGCAGCGGAGTGTGCCTTTAATTATAACATCTTGTGCAGTTAATGCGCTGCACCATAATGTGAACAGCGCAGTAATAAAAATAGTTGTTCTCATTTTCTTTTGGGTTTAGCAGTATTGACTGGTATGGGGTTTAATACAAATTCAATATTATTTTCACCTGATTTAATCTCGAATTGTTTTGCTTTATCCTCATATGCCGGGCTGGAAGTAATTAGTGTAATCCTGTCCCCAAAATGGTAATCGGGGATTGGTATTTCGAAGCTGCCATCGTTAATTGTTTTTGCGAAGTAGGGTGTTCCATCAACGCTTACTTCTACATCCCTGATCGGGCGGTCAGCAGCATCTTTAACGGTGCCGGATATTCGAATAACTTTAGATTGATTTAACGTAACGTCAATAGGATTAAAATTGGCAAGCAGTGTATCAACGGTCACACTTTTATATCCGTCACTTACTATATTTATGATGATCTTGTTGCGTAACTGATCGTAAGGTATATCGGGGAATATTACCATGCCTTTTTCGTTTATCGATGCATCCCGCTGGTAGTGAGGAAATGATAATGTTACATTGCCTCTCGTTATCGGATTCTTGTCCTGATCAAAAACCCGAATAGAAAGAAACTGATCGGTTGAACCTTTCGGCAGCATAAAGCCACCCAACACTGTAAGTATAACTCCTACAACCGGTCCCGTAAATTTATAAGTAACATTTGACTGAATACCTTTTAGCGAAGCATAGGAATTCATAATACCAAAAATGAGCGCACTTGCTGCCATGCCGAAGAGTACCAGCACAAGATAAAAAACGCGGTCATCCATTTTTTCGGTGCCGCTCTGCTTCATGTAATGAAAATAATAATATCCAATGAAGATAGCCGCAACAAGGCTTACAGCAGATATAATTAAATAGGTTACAGCAGTAACCGGTTTTCGCGTTGGGGGTTTACCAGTAGTCATCTTACCTGATTATAATGTTATAATTCAATAAAGGATACCGGATAAAAATTTCTGTGGCGAAAAGAAATTTAAAAATAAGAGGTGTTTGTTTTTAGCAGGATCGTTGAATTTGGAATTGGAAATTAATAAAAAAAATCGCATCATGCAATTCATATTTATGGTAATAATGTAATCAGTAAAAATAATGTCACACGATTTAACAATAACCAGCTAACATCATCCGGTGTTTAATTGATATAGATCGTATCATAAACCACTACTTTACTCCATAAGTGCGAACATTCTTCAACAAATTTTAAATGGATCGGATCTGTTTGGTAAATATCCTGGTCTTCTTTATTGTCAAAAAGCAACAACCACGAAACACTGTAAGAATTATCGATGACATCGCGATGAGTAGCCGCCGGTTTACCAATATGAAAATTCTTTATAGTTGAAACAACGGAAAGCTTTTTCAATTCTTCTGTAAGCTGATTAAGATCGTTGATACTTTCGGGATTTTTTAACCAGAAATAAACATGGTGGATAAATCCATTTTTGTCAATAATCATAAGAATTAATTTTTATATCTTATCTTTTTGGCCTACAGTATTTATTGAAATTTCATTTAGAGGAACGCCACCTTTAATTCCAAAATCCAATGTGCGGATTGGAAATGGAATAACAATATTATTTTCATCGTAGGCTTTTTTTATCTCCATAATTGCTTCACTGCCCACCTGAAGATACGTTGGCTGATCAGTAGAATTAACCCACAGCCTGATCACAAAATTTATTGAACTATCTCCGAACTCCTGGTAAAACATTGTGCTCTCATCTTCTTGCGATAAGCCTTCAATGCCTTTCACTGCGTTTAAAGTTACTTCCATTACTTTCCTTAAATTCTCGCCATACGAAACACCAATATTAAGATCAAACCTTCTTTTGCCAAGCAAAGAATAGTTCTCAATAGGGTTTTGAAATACATCTTTGTTGGGAATAATTACCATTTCGCCCTGGAAGGTACGGATGGTCGTATCACGAAGATTTATTTCTTCTACCTTGCCCATGTAGTCTTTTATTTTTACAATGTCACCGATGTGCAGTGGCCGCCTGAATGAAATAAATATACCGGAAATAAAATTTCCCGCGATATCCTGGAACGCTAAAGCGAGTGCCAGACCAGCTATTCCTGCGCCCGCCAAAACAGAGGTAACTGCTTTATCCAGCTGAAGAATACTTAATACTGAAAATAAGGTAATGCCGATGAAGAAGATATAAATTATCGACGTAAATAAATTATTAAGTGTCGTATTCGATGAAACCCTTGCAATAAGCTTCGCAGCAATTTTTTTAATTCGCTTCGCTAAAAAAAGTCCGATTACCAATACAACCGCGGCGAGTAAAATATTCGGCAACATCTTCACAAAGCCCTGCATCCATTCAGTGAGCTTTTGCATGATCAGCTTATATGCTTCATTAATATCCATCAACATTCGCAATAACAATAATTGTACTAATAATTTTAAGCAGCAGAAATATAAGCATACTTTATTAGAAAGAAAAAATTGCTTTTATACAGATATTTCTTCCCATATTAAACATACCGGTATGGCCATTTGGTGAGGCTGAATAATATTCAAAATATTTAAGGCGACTCAGGCTGGATTGATAGGCCGTATTGAATGCATCGTTTACCTCGAGTTGGAGCGAAAGAACATTCTTTTTGCTATAATTGATTTGAGTATTCAATGAAAAATTAAACAGCATATAAGACGGAGTTGCTGTCTCGGTATTATTTAATGCCAGAAAACGAGTTTGTGCTGCATCATATTCCATCTCTGCTTTTAAATTTACCGAGGGAATTTTTTCAGATCTCATTTTGATTTCCTGGCTAATGCTGCTCAATAATTTTGCGGGAGGAATTAATGGCAGGTATTCACCGTCATTTCCTTTATTCTTAAAATTTATTTTCCTGTTATAACCATAAATTATAGAAAAGGCATTGTCGAAAGAAAATCCTTTTATAAAAGACGGATGAAAATTCCCGGAAATCTCCATACCAAATAATTGAGCCGATGCCTGTTGGTATTGGTAAGTTCTGTCGCCCTGTGCATTTGTAACAGCATTTCCATTATCATCTGTTAATTGAGATAGATAAATATAATGTTGAATGTTGTTATTAAAAATACTAACGGTTGCATCAACATCTTTATAAAATAATTCAGCAGTAATATCTTCCTGCAAACTAAATTCCGGCACAAAATTCCGGTTGCCTAAGTAGATAATATGAGCGCCCGGATCCAGTCCATTTGAAGCAAATTCAGTTATATTGGGCGCCCTGTAACCCTTTGCGATATTGGCTTTCAGGCTGATGTTTTTATTTATTTCATAAGTCGCTCCCAGGCTAAGCGAGGTTCCTCCGAATGTTTTATTAAAAGCCGGAAATTGTAAATAGGCGCCCGCAGTATCGGGTGGCGAAACTTCTTTGCTAAATGAATTTGTTGAATCAGTTCTGGTATAAAAATTATTCCCCCTCAGGTGCCGGATATCATATCTTATACCGCCGCTCAATGTCCATTTATCTTTTTTCCATTTCGCATAAACAAAGCCTCCGGCATCCAGTAGATTATAATCCGGAATAGGAAAATCAGTTGCATTTTTACTTTTGTTATCCTGGTACATTCCGTTTATTCCAACAGTAACAGCAGTGTTTAAAATTTCAGGAGCATTATAATGTAATCCATAATTAAGCGTATTCAATCTCACAAACAATCCGGGTTGTTGAGGTTCCGTAGGATGATCATACTCTCTTCTTATGTTTTGTTGAAATGCCAAAAGAAAATCTATATCGCCTTTACCCAATTCATAATGACTATTGCTATAAATTCGATAGTGTTGAATTCGCTGGTGAAGGGGACTTAGTTTATAAGAATTTAATTCTTCCTCCGAAACAATCGGGCGGTTTTTGATATCATCCAATGATCCCTCATATATTTGTTTGGTGAATTTTCGCGTTAGTGAATCACGACTGCCATCAGGGATTCCCTGCAAATTATTGTACAAAGTAGCGTTCAAATCAGAATAGCCTTTACCGTTAGTATACTTGATAGTTGCTGATGCATTACTTTCCCGAAAGCCGGTATTGTACACTCTTCCATCAATATTATTTTTATAATTTTTTGCCATTCTATAAGAGCCCCGCAATACATAAGCCCAATGGCTGTTTGCATAATTTAGCCTGCAGTCCATTCTCCAAACAAACCATTATTGCCCTGGTATTCCGACAATATTTTACCATGAATTTTGCCATCATTTTCATGAGGCATGGAAGGAATTAAACTTACCACACCTGCCAATGCATCCGAGCCATACATGAGACTGGCGGGTCCTTTTATCACTTCTCCCCTTTCAATATTATACGCATCTACTTCAATGCCATGTTCATCTCCCCATTGCTGCCCTTCCTGTCTCACGCCATCATACAAAGTAATACCCTGTTGTACCCAAGCCGCGAATAAAAGGCTTTGAAATATTTGGGCCCGTTTTCACAGCATTGAGCCCGGGTACATTTTTCACAAGCACATCAATGATATTGCTTGCGCCGTAAGCTCGATTTTTTTTAAAGAAACGGTATTAACAGGTATAGGATTTTCTCTTTCCAATGTTGCTTTTGAAACACCTGTTACAATAATTTCATTTAAAAATCTCGCTAAGGGTTTCAGCAAAATCGTGTAGTCATTCTTTCCGGCTTCGAGTTGAATCGTATCATTACTGTAATTAAGAGATGATACAATTATTTTTGACCTGATAAATCCCGTGGTATTGGCATATTAAATTTGCCATAGCTATTTGTTAGTAGTTCCGGTTTTAGAACCGGCAATCGTGATACTGCAGGACGCAATCGGCTGTAGGGTTACCTGCATCTTTTACAGTTCCTCTTATAACAGGTGCCTGTGCATTGATATGCGCTGCTTGCAAGTAAAGACAACACGATTAAAATAACCCTGTAAATATAGATGCCTTTCATTAGTCCGTATTAATTATTTTACATGCAAATGTAAAAAGTTAGACGATACTAACAAATTTATTAGATTTATTTATTTTTTAGATCAGTTTACAACTAAAGTGTTATATTGAGTTTCGATCATATTTATTTACTTCAGTTCTAAAGTTTTAAAAATTCAAACGTGAACAATTCCTTTACAGAAGAAAATTACCTGAAAGCGCTGTATAATCTTACGAATGAAACGGGGGATGCAGAAGTGAATGTAAACGAGCTTTCAAAACGCCTTGGTATAAAAATGCCAACAGTAACCAGCATGATGAAAAAGCTGGCCAAAAAAAAATTAATTCACTATGAAAGTTATAAGCCGGTTCAACTTACTGAGAAAGGGGAAAAAAGAAGCCGGCCTCATCATTAGAAAACACCGGCTAACAGAAATGTTTTTGGTAGAAAAAATGAATTTCGGCTGGGAGAATGTACATGATATTGCGGAACAGATTGAACATATTCAATCTCCGGCCTTTTTTGAAAAAATGGATGAGCTATTGGGTTTTCCAAAAATCGATCCTCACGGCTCACCTATCCCTGATAAAACAGGTAAAATGGTTTGGAAGGCTTATGATAAATTAAGCGACTGCAAGGCCGGTGAAACGGTGTACCTTTCTGCCATATTGAATACTTCATCAGAATTTTTGAAATTTCTCAATAACAGGGAAATTCATCTTGGATTGAAAATAAAAATAAAATCCGTTGAAGCATTTGATAAATCAATGGTAGTTAGTTATGGGAATAAACAAAATGAAACATTCAGTCATGTTGTTTGCGAGAGATTATTGGTAGAGAAAAAGAAATAGATATGGCAACCTAACTCCAGTCAAAATCTACTTCCTGGCTATCCAATTTCCATTTTGACCGGCAATGGATTCGTAAGCCAATCGACAGGCTCTGCAACAGGCTGAGGTCTGGCAGCATTTATAAAACTTTGTTTAATAAATTCTTTTTGCTCCTCACCAACCGCATTGGGTTGCGCAGAAATGAAAAGCGGCGCACTACTCTTGGCCAAGCAGTTCCATCCATTGTTTATTTTTACTCCATGGTATTTCGTTGGTAAGCCCAACACAATCTCCATCGGCTTCGTAAAAAGTTTCATGCTGTACCATTCTAAAACCAAGTGTATTAACGCCCATCTTTCTTGTGCGGTCCCATTCTTTTCCACTGGTATCATCACCAATACGATTGAGCTCAAATATGCCCGCTGATAAATGGCTCACGGTATTGCACCCAATTAAATAAAGCGGGCCCGCAGCTTCACGAATGTTGTTATATAAATTCAAAATAATTTCCGCATTGGTTTTTGTGTTATCATTAAATTGCCATCCCGGTGTCGTCATTCCCTTTTCCATTTGAAAGCCCCATTTTCCAAAAATATCATAAGTGCTGTAGTCATGTTTTACCATTTCGAAACCCCATTGCCTGTACGTGTTCCAAAGATTTTTTATTCGTTCTATATTTTGCGGAATGGTTGGGTCAAGTATAGGATTTTTTGGATCATCACGGCCAGGGATAGACGGCGCTAATAAAGTTTTCTTATCATCATGTCGTGCGCATAAAGGGCGTGTCCATAATCCGGGCCGCATTCCAATTTTCTTTATATCATCCGCGAGTTTCTTCATATCACCAAACTTGCTGTTGGATATGGAAAAATCATCACCCCAGCAGCAGTCGTCGGGTAGCAATGGAGACTTAATCGCCCAACCTGCATCGATAACCGAAAAAGGTGGATTGTCTGTATTGCTTGCCAGCGCTGCCATCAAGGAAGTAGTTTCTAAAATCAGCGCGGCCGAATTACTTCCATAAGCAAAGTACCAATCGTTGATGCCATAGACCGGTTTTTCAGTCAAACGTGGATTGTCGCACATTTGCGTACAAAATCTTCTAAGTGTCGCAAATGCATTTTCTTTTCCTTCATTTTTTGTGGTTACAATATCCGCAGTGTGCAACGTTCGGCCATGCAGCGCTACACCGTTACCTCCTGTTCTTGTGTCAAGTGTTAATTGCAAATTTTCTTTGGCAGATTTGCCATGCACAAAAAGTATTACAACCCGTTTTTACACCAAAGCAAATTGTACTATTATCATCATGAGCAACGCAATACCAGGGCAATTTTTTTGAAACATTTATTTTCCCCCAACTTATATCTCCATAAGTTCTTTCCCACGCATCTCCAAAAATTGATGCAGTATTTGCCGTTGCATATTTCCATGAAAGCCTTACTTCTTTTAAAAGCATCGTTGGTGATTGAACATACACTTCAATTCTGTCATCCAATTTTTTCAATTCAACAATTACATCTTTATATATCCATTTTTGCTTGTCAGATGATTGCAGAGAAATGTATGCATCATCTGAAAGTATTTCTACTGCGTCAGGCATTTGAATAAGCAGATTTTTTTTATCACGGGCTTTTGTAAAATCTGTGATTAACAAACCTGCAAGTGAAAGGGATGATATTTTAAGAAAGTTTTTCCTATTCATACAAAATGAAAATTATTTCTATTCTTCATTGATAGACTATTATTCAAAATAAACCTTCACCGTTTGATATAACAACCGGTTTTGCATGTACTGCGTTTGCATATTTACTTTTTCTGAATAACCTTCAAGCCCAAACAAACCTGCTGCATTTCCTTTATTGACGGCTATTTCAAGATAGTTGGCTGAATTGAATAATGCAAGCTTTTCACTTTCATGTACGTCGGCATAAGTTTCACTGATCTTTTCAATTACCTCATCTCTTTTAAAAACAATTTTGAAACTTCTTCCGCGGCGTTGTTCTTCAAATTCTTCTTTAGTAATGTTAATGATTACGTTTTCAAAATTATCGATGAAGATGATCTGCCCTTCAATAAATTTTGGCCCCAGTAATGGCCGCAATGGGTTTTTAGTTTCTATCGACACGCTATTATCTCCTACTTCATCCATGGTTTTTCCATCAAGAATTTGCTGGTATGCTTTGGCAAAAACAGCAGCGCAATACAGCGTATTCTTTTTTTCAGAAGGACGCAAAAGGAAGTGCAACAATCTTTTCCGGAACTTCTTCGAGTATCATTGTTATCAATCCGTTATCAGCACAACCAATATATTGATTGTTATGTTGAATCAGCAGTAAATGATCGGGTCGTTTATCAAACAGATTTACCAGCACTATGTGAAAAGTATTTTGCGGAAAATTTTTTATAGCGTTGCGACACACATAAGCTGCCTGCGGATAATTGAAAGGGGAAAGTTCATGCGATATATCAACAATATTGAAACTGTCATTTACCTGAAGCAATTGGCCTTTTATGGCTCCGGTTAAAAAATCCTGTCGTCCTATATCTGATGTGAGCGTTATTAAAGGCATTCAAATTTTGTTACGGAATTCTTAAAAACTAAAAGGTAATAAAAAGCAATGAACGAAAAATATATTTACTTAACCAATTGGCCATTTTTTAAAAAAAATCTTTAGTTACATTATCACCTCCACTTGTAATTACTTCTATTTTATTTTTAAACATTATTACAATTTAGGTTGACAAAAATAAAAGAGGGGGCGCTGTAATAAAAGAATTTTTTTTATTTCGGCTTAACAAGCAATGCGTATATAACATACAACCATCCCAATATGCCATGAATTATGGCCCAGGGAATCGACTTGTTTCTGCTCCAGGAAACAACTACAGCTATAATAGTTCCTAATCCAACTGATGGGGCAATATAAACCGGCTGCATGTAGCCATTATAGTTAGGTGCGGCTACGCACGCGGCAAAAAACAATGCGCAAAAAATAAATGAAGGAAATATTTTATTTATCATAGTGTTGTATTTTTTATGTTTTTATTCAATATTTAAAAATACTTGTCGGCGCTATTCGACTGCATTTAAAAGATTCTGAAATCTTTCGTATTCCTTTCTCAAAAAATCCCCAAAAAGGTTTTTTAGGTTGCATATATTTTAATCCAAATGCCATAATACTTCTCTCTTTAATGTATGTTATTGTATCTTCTATAGAATCTGTTACAAGATAAAGTCTTTCATCATTAACTGAAATGGTTCCTGCTTCACACATACGGTTATTGTGCTCCAGGATTTTATTGTAAAAATCTTTGTCAAAAATAATAATAGGGAACGTGTTTATTTTTTTTGTTTGCACCAGTGTGAGCGCTTCAAAAAATTCATCCAATGTCCCAAAGCCTCCCGGCATTACTATAAAGGCGTAAGAATATTTAATCAGCAATGTTTTTCTAACGAAGAAATATTTAATGTCAACCCATTTGTCAAGGTAAGGATTACGATGCTGTTCCCGTGGTAATACTATGTTACAACCAACACTTTTACCGCCTACATCTTTTGCCCCTCTGTTCGCAGCTTCCATAATGCCAGGGCCACCTCCCGTCATAATTGTAAATCCTAATTTTGCAATCTCGCCCGAAAGTTTTCTTGTTTGCTGATAATACTCATGATCCTCTTTAAAACGTGCAGAGCCAAAAACAGTAATACATGGTCCTACAAAATGTAACGCCCTGAAACCTTTTATAAATTCGAAAAAAACACTTTGAGCATATTTAAAATCTTTCCACCTGTCCTGCGGTCCCTCGAGGAATTTTATTTCTGTCTTTGTATTTTTATCAATCAATTAAAACGTTATTTTAAATTTAAAAATAAAATCAGCCAAATATAATTAAATAGGAGTGCTAAATAATTTAAGTTGCGAAGATTTTGAGACAATTATGCTTTAAAAATAAAGTTGCATGAATTCAATAAAAAAAACCGAAACTGACTTTAAGGATTATATTAAATCTCTTGGGCCGGGTTTAATAACCGGCGCAAGTGATGATGATCCATCCGGCATTGCCACTTATTCGCAGGCTGGTGCAGGTTTCGGATTGGCAACGTTATGGACGGCATGGATTACATTTCCATTAATGGCCGCAATCCAGGAAATGTGCGCACGTATTGGCTTGGTAACAAGTAATGGCCTCACAAATGTTATTAAAACACATTACTCCAAAAGGCTTTTATACGTAATGTTGGTTTTGAGTTTTCCCGCCATCACACTTAATATTGGCGCTGACATTGCAGGCATGGGCGCTGTTTCTAATCTTCTTTTTCCGGCTATTCCTTCGTTTGCTTTTAGTCTTTTGTTTACAGGATTACTTATGTATATAATCATACATTATTCTTATAAAAAACTGGCAGCAATTTTAAAATGGTTGTGTGTAGTATTATTTCTTTATATAATTGTTCCATTTATTGTAACCAAAAACTGGAGTATTGTTTTAAAAAATACTTTCGTACCTACAATCCATTTCGACCGCGAATTTTGCGAAATACTCGTTGCAATTTTAGGCACAACTATTTCACCATATTTATTTTTTTGGCAGGCAAATATGGAAGCGGAGAGCCAGGCTCAAAAGGAAACTCATATAATTGTTAATAAATTTTTTCTTCGGAAAATGCGTTCGGATGTTATTACCGGAATGTTTTTCTCTAATGTAGTTATGTTCTTTATTATTCTTACAACCGGAGTCGTTTTATTTAATGCAGGCATTCATAAAATTGATACAGTAGAACAGGCAGCCATGGCATTAAAACCCCTGGCTGGCAATCTTTCCTATCTCCTATTTGCAACAGGAGTAATAGGAACAGGACTGCTTGCGATACCCGTATTGGCAGGCTCATTGTCTTACATTCTTGCAGAAACTTTTGATTGGAAAGAAGGCCTTGATAAAAAATTCAGCGAAGCAAAAGGATTTTATATCACGATAATATTTTCATTGCTGGTCGGCTTGTTTATTAACGCTACAAAGATTACTCCTTTCCAGGCTTTATTTATTACTTCGGTCGTATACGGTATAACGGCGCCGGTTTTGGTAGGCGTAATATTGCACATTTGTAATAATAAAAAGATTATGGGAGATGAAACCAATAGCGCTCTTTCTAATATTCTCGGCATCACAACTTTTTTATTGATGTCAATTGCTGCTATTGCCCTTCTTTATTTTCAGTTTAATTAAACTTAGTAATTAAGAATTTTTTTAAGAATCGCCAGCAACTTTCTCTGCATTGGGCAACATGGCATTTTCAAGATGTATATTCATTGGAACCGCAGGCAAATTCAAAGCGCCTAATACTTCAACAGGTGCATCCAGAAACCGGAAACATTCTTTTGAAATCCTTCCAGCGAGCGCTTCAGCAAAGGAATTATTCTGTTGTTCTTCCGTCAACACTAAACATTTGCCATGTTTTTTTACTGTTGAAAAGACAAGTTTTTCATCTAAAGGAAATAATGACCGCAGATCAACAATTTCTAACTGGTTATCGAATTTTTTTGCAGCCTCTTTGGCCCAGTAAACGCCCATTCCGTAAGTTATAATGCAGCAGCTTTCTCCGTTTTTTATTTTTTCCTCATTGGCCTGCAATACAATATTACCCTTACCTAACGGTAATACATAATCGCGGTCGGGCTCAACAGTTTTTGCATCTTCTGTTCCTGGAACTTTACTCCAATAGAGGCCTTTATGTTCCAGCATGATAACGGGATTAGGATCAAGAAATGCAGCTTTCATTAGTCCCTTCATATCTGCCGCATTTGACGGATAAGCTATCTTAATTCCTTTGATTGAAAGAAGTAAACTTTCCATGCTTCCGCTATGATAAGGTCCGCCGCCACCATAAGCGCCAACAGGCACACGAATAACGGTTTGCACAGGAAATTTTCCACAAGTGAGATAGCAACTTTTTGCAACTTCTGTCACCAATTGGTTGATGCCCGGGAAAAATATAATCCCCAAACTGAACTTCAACAATTGGCTTTACACCGGTTGCAGACATTCCAACAGTTGAACCGATAATATAGGCTTCCTGGATAGCAGTATTAAATACGCGATGATCGCCAAACTGTTCGGCTAAAGTTGCCGCTTCCCTGAAAACGCCTCCCAGCCTGCGTCCTACATCCTGCCCATATAAAACCGCTTCCGGGTATTCTTCCATAATTTCACGAATGGCAAATAAAGCCGCATCAACCATTATTATTTTTTCTTTGCCTGGCGGGCTTTTTTCACCTTTTTCTTCGGTAACTAACGTTGGCGCAAAAACGTAGTCTTCCACTTTTGCCGGATCAGGTTCCGGCGATCCAACAGCATCTTTTAAAATGTTCTGCAACTTCCCTTTTTGCAAGAGATTCAATTTCATTTAATTCATCTACATCGATACCCAATTCCAATAAGCTTTTTTTCAATTTGGGCAACGGATCATGTTCAGCATGTGCTGCAAGGTCTTCGACTGACCGATAAAATTCTTTTCGTACACCACTTGTATGATGCGCAAATAAAGGAACTTTGGCATGTACCAAAAAAGGTTGGCGATTTTCGCGAACTTTTTCAACTACATCTTTCATCACTTCATAGCTTTGAAAGAAATCGCTACCGTCAATGCTTATACGCTGCAAACCTTTAAAGCCTTGTGCAAATTCTGAAGCATTCATTGTTCGTGCTTCAGCAGCGCTTACACTTATGCCCCAATCGTTATCCTGTACTAAATAAATAATAGGAAGTTTTTTTAAAACAGCAAATTGAAATGCTTCACTCACTTCACCTTCTGTTAAACAGGCATCGCCCAAAGAACATATTACAATTGGTGATTCTCCATCTTTCCCTTTTTTATAAAGAGGTGAATTTATAAATTCCAGATATTGCAGGCCCTGGGCAATACCTGTTGTTGGTATGGCCTGCATACCCGTCGCACTGCTTTGATGTATTATGGTTGGTTTATCTCCGCCGCGATAATTAGGATGGGAATAATATTCCCGGCCACCTGTAAAAATATCCTCGCCTTTTGCCAACAATTGTAACATTAAAGTATACGGTGAAAATCCAAGTCCTAACAAAAAACTTTCATCGCGATAATAAGGACTAACATAGTCGCATGGCAATAATTGAAATGCTGTGGCGAGTTGAATGGCTTCGTGGCCTCTTGAAGTAGCGTGAACATATTTGCAGATTTGCCGGTTGGCTTCATAAGTGTCTGTCATTGCTTTAGCAGTACACATTAAACGAAAAGCCTTTAAAAGAATTTCTTTATCAATCATATTAGCTAATATCGGCTAACTGTACGTCTAATTCAGCTAATTAATTAACCAAAACTTTTTCATCTTTAAATGCTTCTCTTGGCTTTAATCCCAGTAACTGAAACATGGCATTATCTTCATCAAATGCGGGATTAGGAGTAGTAAGTAACTTATCGCCTGAAAAAATGGAATTGGCACCTGCCATAAAACAAAGGGCCTGTTCAGCAATACTCATTTCTGCACGACCTGCACTTAACCTAACCATTGCCGCTGGCATAACTATTCTTGCAGTAGCAATCATCCTTATCATATCCCAAATATCAACTTTATCATTATCCTGCAAAGGCGTTCCTTTCACTCTCACCAATGCATTAACGGGAACACTTCCCGGATGCGAAGGCAAAGTTGCTAAAGTGTGTAACATACCAATCCTGTCTTCATGTGTTTCGCCAAGGCCAATGATGCCACCGCTGCAAACACTTATACCAGCTTTGCGAACATTCCCTAAAGTTTTTAAACGATCATTATAGGTTCGTGTAGTAATAATATCAGCATAATGTTCTTCAGAAGTATCAACGTTATGATTGTATGCATACAAGCCTGCATCATATAATTTTTTTGCCTGGTCTTCTGTAAGCATCCCCATTGTGCAGCAAACTTCCATTCCTAATTCGTTTACGCCCTGAACCATTTCAAGAACGCGGTCAAAGTCTTTGTTATCTCTCACTTCACGCCACGCAGCACCCATGCAAAATCTTGTAGAGCCGGCATTTTTAGCTTTCTCTGCATAAGCCAAAACTTCTTCTTTCTTCATAAGCGCCTGTACATCTACACCGGTATTATAACGGGCGGCCTGCGGACAATAAGCGCAATCCTCAGGACATCCTCCGGTTTTTATGGAAAGAAGCGTACAGACCTGCACTTCACCGGTTGCATGGTACTCACGGTGAACAGTAGACGCTTTATAGATAAGTTCAAGCAAAGGGAGTATTATATATCTCTGCTATTTCCTCTTTTGTCCAGTTGTTTCTTATTTGCATTAAATAAATGGGTTAATGATGGTCAAAGATTTTTCTATTTTCTGATTGTGATGCAAGTCTTCAGAATATAAAACAGAACATTCATTTTGTAGAGCAGATGCAATTATTAAGGAATCGTAATAAGAATATAAATATTTTCCGCATATTTTTAATCCTAATAAAATAGTTACATCATTTACATTTCTGACAGGAAGATATAAGAAAGTTTGATTAATTATTTTTTGAATATCTTTTAAAGGAATTTTAAATCTTTTAATAAAAACATTAATTGATTCATTTATTACTTGGGTATTGGCCATAATTACCTGATCTGAGGAAAGAATACTTTGGGCAATTTTCATTTTTCTTTCATCCTGAATAGTATGAGCATAAATTAAAATATTGCTATCAATGAAATTATTATCTTTCATTTGCTTCTTCCCTATTAAACTTATAATTTTTCACTTTTACATTCATAACAGTAAAAGGCCTTTTTGATTTTTTTTTACGATTTATCTCTATTTCTTCATTGATAAAAGCAATCAACTCCACTTGCTTTCCTACAAAATTATCTGGTAAAGAAATTTTGATCTCATTTTTTTCGGGTATTATTGTTTCTCTGATCATGCTGCTAATTTTTTAAGATCTATTTATCAAAAATAACTCAAATTAGTTTTAGGTGTAAGCGTCAATACACTTTCATACATAAGCCTTATGGTATTTTCCACGTCATTTTTATTGATCATTTCAACAGTAGTGTGCATGTAACGCAACGGCATTGAAATCAAGGCCGACGGGCAGCCCTCATTTGCGTAAGCAAAAGAGTCTGTATCGGTGCCCGTACTGCGGCTTACAGTTCTCAACTGCAAAGGGATTTTATTTTTTTCGGCAACCTTTTCTATAATGCCTAAAAGTTTGTTGTGAACTGCGGGGCCATACACCAGTGCCGGGCCTTTTCCACAGGAACAATCACCTTCAATCATTTTGTTTATCATGGGTGTATTGGAATCATGTGTTACATCGGTAATAATAGCGATGTCGGGCTTAATTTTACGGGCAATCATTTCGGCGCCTCTCAGCCCTATTTCTTCCTGAACCGCATTAACTATGTACAAGGCAAAAGGAAGCGTTCTCTTATTTTCTTTTAACAACCGTGCTACTTCGGCTATTATAAAACCACCGATACGATTATCAAATGCACGGCCAATTAAATTTCCATAAGATAATTCATCAAAGCCTTCAGCGTATGTTACCACAGATCCAATGTTAATACCAAGATCTTCTACTTCTTTTTTGTTTCGGGCTCCGCAATCAAGAAAAAGATTTTCAACTTTAGGTTGCTGTTCTTTATCGTTACCACCAAACCTTGTGTGGATGGCAGGCCAGCCAAACACAGCTTTTACCGGCCCTTTTTTGCCATGTATTGTAACTCTTTGCGAAGGTGCAATCTGGTGATCAACTCCGCCGTTTCTTTTTAAGTAAATAAATCCTTCGGGTGTTATGTAATTTACAAACCAGCTTATTTCGTCGGCATGGGCTTCAATCACCACTTTAAAAGTCTTATCGGGATTTATAACTCCTACAGCCGTTCCGTAGGCATCGGTAAATGTGCTGTCAACATAATTTTTTATATAATTAAGCCAGACTTTCTGGCCACCACTTTCAAACCCCACAGCAGAAGGTGTATTGATATAACTTTTTAAAAAATCAAGCGATTGTTCGTTTATTAATGATTTTTCTTTTTTGCTTTTAGCCATAAAATAAATATTCTTTTTTAGAATGAAGGGTGCAATTTAAAACTTTAAACCGACAAGATAAACGAGCAGTGCCTGCACCAGCATCATACCATCAATACCAGCGAGGTACATGAAATCAGAATTTATCTTTTTTGTAAGCTGTATTGTAAAAAAAGTTATCAGGGCAGAGAGCATCATCGCAACCTGCGCCGCTTTGTCTTCAATATAATAAAACTGAAAAACCGAAAAAATGATAAACAGGGTGAGCGACATATAGGCCAGGTAATAAGATTTCCTTTTGCCGAGAATTACGGCTATTGTATTGATATTTTCTTTTTTGTCAACTTCTATATCCCTTATGTCGAACAATAAACAAAGCACAAACATGAAGACAAATCTTCGGAGAAAAACAAACACAAAAATATTTTTATCAAAAGAAAAATTTACCACCGGAAACCAAGCAGTAACGATTGTCCAAAGCAGCGAAAGCGTAAAAATTTTAATGAACCCATAATCTTTAATTCGCTTTTTGTTGCCAATTGGAATAACCGGAAATGAATATAAAAAAGCAATGACGGCCAAGAATACCCACCACAATGAAATGATGTAAACGAAAACTTAAAAAACTAAAAAGAATAAGGCTAACGCCAATGCCTAAAAGAACTTTATGAAGAGATTTATTTTTTAATGACCAGGCCAGCCTTTGAGAATTTTTGACAGCCGTAGTTTTTACCAGGTAATGAAGATTGTATTGAGCAAGCGTGGCGCCAAAAACAAAACAATAAAAACTAATCAGGTTAAGTGGCAAGTGCAATAACAAGTTTGTTTCTATACACAAAGCGACTGCACAGGTTGCAATAAAAAAACTACTGAATAAAATAAATTCTGCAAGCTTTTTTGCCAACACTTTAATTATAAATAATAATTGTAGGAGAAGACGCTGTATCACTTACATGGCCGGCATCATCTTTTAATACAAAACGAAAAACAGTAGTATCATTTTGGGGTGAACATTGAGGTGTTATATCGCCATAATTTAAAGACACATTTATCGTTCCTTTTGATCTTTAGTGGCTGGAAAAACAGGCAATGTAAAAGTTGCAAAATCATCACTGACTAGTACAGGCAATTGGGAGCATAGTTTGCTTAAATTGAATATATAAACTGCCACTATCAGAAAAATCTCCCTCGGCATCGGTAAAGGATAAAGTAAAATTTAAAACTCCCTGGTGATGAAGTTGCTGTTGTATTTACAGATTTGAATTTTAGAGAAGGGGTCGAGGAAAATTTATTCTTGGAACAGGAGACGAGAAATAAATATCAATACAAAAAATAAAAGGGTATAACGCATCTTTGTGTTTTAATTGTTCAAAATTAAATATTAAAAACTGAATAATTTTTTAGAAATATCTAAATGGGAAGATAAAATTTTCTCTGCCAACGATTATAATTTTCAACAAATGGCTTTGGAAATATTCCGATTGCAATATCAGCATAACAAAATTTATAGTAAATACGTAGACGCTTTACATATAGATCCTCTAAAGGTTGCCAGGATAGAAGATATTCCTTTTTTACCAATTCAATTTTTTAAATCCAATAACATTACCACTTCCAACTTTGATCCCGAAATTATTTTTGAAAGCAGCGGCACAACCGGAGAAAACACCAGCAGGCATTTTGTAAAAAAATTATCGGTTTATAGAGAAAGCTTTACAAAAGGCTTTAAACTTTTTTATGGCAGGGCCTGAAGACTGGTGTATTATTGGTTTACTGCCCGGCTATCTCGAAAGGCAGAATTCATCTTTGATCACAATGGTAGACCATCTTATAAAAATAAGTGATCATTCGCATAGTGGATTTTATCTCCACAATCATGAAAAACTTTACCAGACTTTGCTTCATAATGAAATAAGAAAACAGCGCGCTCTATTAATTGGTGTAACTTTTGCTTTACTGGAATTTGCTGAAACATATTCAATGAAACTTAATTATACAACGGTTATGGAAACAGGTGGCATGAAAGGAAGAAGGGAAGAAATTACCCGTGAAGAAGTTCACAGTTTTTTAAAACAACGGATGGGATTACAAAACATACATTCAGAATATGGGATGACAGAATTATTATCGCAGGCATATTCTAAAGGAAAAGGATTATTTCAGTGTCCGCCATGGATGAAAATATTAGTAAGAGATGAAAATGATCCTTTTGAAATAACAGCATGCCTTCAGCAATTAAGCCATCAGCAGGTTTAATAAATGTGATAGATCTTGCCAATCTCTATTCGTGTTGTTTTATAGCAACTGACGATGTTGGCAAATTATACCGCGATGGATCATTTGAAGTGTTAGGCCGCAGGGATGTCAGCGATATAAGGGGTTGCAGCTTGTTGGTTTCAACAAACTGACTTTTAAAAAAGTACCCGGATAATTTACAATAAAGTAATATCGGGTTGATGAAATAAAAAAGATATTTGAGTGGTTTCACCTAATTTTAAAACAATAATTTTCACATTAGACATCCAATTGCACATCACAAAACATTACAATTGGTAATTCAAAATATAACCGTGTAGTGGTAACAGTTAGCACAAACAGTAAAATTACTTATGATAATCCCCGTCATTATAACGCTTTGTGGTTTATTGCTGATTGCCTATGTATTTGACCTTACCTCGTCAAAAACAAAAATTCCTTCGGTTCTTTTATTATTAATTCTCGGATCAATTGTGCGGCAGGCATCTCAATTGATGAAAATTAATATTCCAGATCTTACTAATTTGCTGCCTTTTTTAGGAACCATAGGCCTGATATTAATTGTACTTGAAGGTTCGCTGGAACTTGAATACGACAGGTCTAAAAGAACTTTAATAGGAAAATCATTCGTTGTTGCTTTGGTATCAATGCTGGCATTGTCTTTCCTGTTGGCATTTCTCTTTGATTATTTTGAAGATGCTCCATTTAAAATAAGCTTAACGAACGCAATTCCTTTTTGCGTAATCAGCAGTGCTGTCGCCATCTCAAGTGTTAAGAATTTTTCCAATGAACATAAGGAATTTATAATTTATGAAAGCAGTCTTTCCGATATTTTGGGTGTATTGTTTTTCAATTTTATTGCGCTCAACAGTGTTATTAATTTGCAATCTGCAGGCCGTTTTACTTTACAACTGTTAATGATTGCAGTAATATCACTTATTGCTACTATAGGGTTATCCTACCTGCTAAGTAAAATAGAACACCAGATAAAATTTGTACCGATAATTCTACTGGTTATATTAATTTATGCCATTTCAGAAATTTACCATTTACCTGCGCTTATTTTTATTCTTCTCTTCGGGCTTATTTCTGGGCAACCTGGATGAATTAAAACAGTTTAAATGGATACAGATTTTACGGCCTAGGGAATTCGATAAAGAAGTTCACAAATTCAAAGAATTAATAGTTGAAATAACATTTTTAATAAGAGCGTTATTCTTCCTGCTTTTTGGTTACCTGATGAAAAAATCAGAAATATTAAATCCCCAGACAATTATTTGGGCAGTAATAATTGTGGCGGCAATATTTATTTTTCGTGCCGTAATGCTGAGACTGATGAGATTGCCTGTAGTGCCATTATTATTTGTTGCACCGAGGGGCCTCATTACCATTCTCCTTTTTTTAAAAATTCTGCCGGCAGAAAATATAACGCTTGTCAATACATCTCTCGTGATACAGGTTATAGTATTGTCGGCATTAGTAATGATGTTAGGATTAATGTTTTCCAAGAACACCAGCATGATAAAAGTGAGAAAAGAGAAGGCCGAACAAGTGTTGATTGAATAGTTGAAAGTGCGTTATTCGCAATCGATCTTTAAAATATGACACAGCCGACATTTTTCTAAATCGCAAAGTCATAGTAGATTGATATTGATTATCAATGGATTAATTTCAGTACAAAACGCACTTTAAAAAACCTTTCCACACGGGCAATTAAATAATTATTTTCCCGTTTATTATTTATATCGCTACAAACAGCGTAGTTGATATTCAAATTCAATATACTAGTTATCCAAGTTAAGCAATCCAGTATATTATTTATTTTAACCTGGCAATAATGAATCCAAGAAAAGAGAAAACCACCGTCCTGTTCGTAAACAAGAATGCCCAGGGTATTAAGCCCATGCAGATTTCAAGCAAACTAATTTTAAACTGGAAGAAATACCTCGCCTTAGTGTTGCTTGTTTTTTTGGGGTTGATAGGAGCTATCGTATTTCTAACATCGAATAATATTGAAGCAGATTCAAATTGCAGTGAAGCACTGGCAAAAAGAATGCAACAATGCACGTAACAATTGCACAGGTAGACACCAATGCAATCAAGCGAAAAGTTTACCAATATTGACAAAGAACTTTCAACCATAAATGGATATTTAAAAGCACGGGGAATCAAATCATCCCATGAAAGTAGCCGCAAGGCGGAGAGGAAGATAATGATATTATATCGACAGACGAGATAAGCGATTTTTACGAAAATTACCTTAAGAAAATAATCTATAATATTTCGTATACGCCTTTGGGTTATCCTTATCCGGGAGCAATCACTTCTACATTTGGGCATAGCGAAAATCCATTTAGCGGAGAAGGAGTGGAAACACATAAGGGTGTTGATATTAGAGCAACGTGGGGATCTCCCGTTAAAGCAATGGCGAAAGGCGAAGTTGAATTTGCAGGTTTAAGAGGTGGCTTTGGAAACTGTATTATGCTAAAACATGGCAATGGTTTTGAAACACTATACGGGCACTTATCAAAAATTCTTGTAAGTGTTGGCCAGAAGATTGAAATAGGCCAGCAGATCGGCAATATCGGTTCTACCGGACGCTCAACAGGGCCGCATTTGCATTATGAAGTGCATAAGAACGGCGAAAAAATTGATCCAAAAAACTTTTTAACCCTTAACTAATATATCATGTTTAAAAAAAATAACAAACAACAGACACTGGAAATTAACCAACAGGAAATTTCAACCATAATTGGTGAAGGATTTATTTTTACCGGTAAGGTGAAAGGCACTTTAGCGATTAGGATAGAAGGAAAAATAATAGGAGATGTAGATGTTGAAGGGGGAATAATATTAGGAGAAAAAGGAAACATCGAAGGCAACTTAATCACTAAATCGGCGGTAATATTCGGAACCGTAAATGGCAATATAAAATCCACTCAATTAGAAATAAAAAAGTCCGGTTATGTAAATGGAGACATTACTACCGATACCCTTGAAATTGAATTAGGAGCACAATACAACGGTAAACTGAATATGAAAAGACAGCAGTCGCTCCCGCAACAAGAACCTTTAGCGGAAGCTTCGTAATATCATTTTAATGCTTAATGATTGAATTTGTATAATCTGATTTTAATAAAATTACTTAAACAAAAACGCCCCGAAAATCGGGGCATTTTTCTGTATAATATACAAATCATTAAAATATATATCTCAATCCAAGTTGCATACCCCATGTGCTGAAGGTAGAAACATCTGTATAAAAAGGTTTTGTTATTAAAGCTTTATTGAACTCTGCGAGATTATAGACCGGCGTTCCGTTTGCATCGATAGATTTTAAAGAGAGAGGATTGTTGATGGTGTAAAGATCTTTCAACCCCCAATTTTTACTAAGCAAATTTGGAACATTTAATAAATCAACGCTAAACTCAAGCGTGTGTTTTGTGCCTCCTGCAGTAATAAAAAAGTCCTGCAAAAATCTTGCATCAATACGATTATACCATGGAGTTAATGCTGAATTTCTCTCGGCATATTGGCCCGCATGCTTTCTGAGATATTTGCTGTTACTTAAAAGTTGATCGTAGGCTGCTTGTTGATCAGCAATGGAGTATTTAACTGATCCGTCAGAATTTTTGAAATCTGCAAAATGGAACATCAGAACCTTTCGCATAAATGTACATCAGGTCAGATGAACTGTTTCCATCTTTATTAACATCACCTCCAACTATATAACTAAATCTTGCCTGTGCTTGACCCTTCATAAAAAAGAGATAGGGTGCTGGCAAAGTGATTCGCATATTCTTTCCTGTAAGAAATAGTACCAACTATTCTGTGAGGAATTGAATAGGCCGAATTGTAAAGTTCTTCATTATTGGGTGTTCCTCTATTTATAATTGATTGCCATGCTGAAGTTGCTTGTGAACCTGGATTAGGACTTACTTCAGTTGCCAATGTATAGGTATAAGCAACTGATCCATAAAATCCGTTTGCAAATGCTTTCGATAACTGCGCAGTGCTGGCAAAAGAATATCCTTTTTTAGTATTTTCGAGAATGATAACTGAACCAACACTTGGGTTAACAAATTTTGAACTACCCAGTCTGTGCAGTAGGGTAATACGGCCTGTTATCTTCACCTGATAAAGTTCCGGAAGGAGCTATCAGGTTGGCATTACGCATTTTTACTGCATTCAGATCTTTGGTATACAAAATATCTACCGTAGCTGTAAAGCCATTACCAAGTTGTTTGTCAATTCCAAAATTTGTTCTGAACACCTGCGGAAATTTAAAATTAGGATCAATCAACACAAAACTTCCCGGCGCCTTAGCCGTAATGGTTGAAGGAAACTTAGAAACATAGGCATCAGGGTTAGGATTGAAAGTGATACCTGCCAAATCAGCCGCCTGATTAAGAACAACCCCATTTTGATATACGCCGCTATTGCTCGGCATATTAGTTAAAAATACAAATGGTATTTTGCCAGTAAATACTCCTGTACCACCACGCAAAACGAGTCCTTTTTCGTCAGGGACTTTCCATCTGAAACCAACTCGTGGCGAAAATAAAATATTTGCTTTAGGCCATTTGCCGGTGCTATAATTGGTAAGGTTTCCATTCTTATCAGGAAATTGCAAAGCTTCAATGGCTGGATTTGAAAGCGGTTGCTTAAGATAAGTTGGAACGTCTCCCCTTATTCCATACGTAAGCTTAAAGTTACTATTGATGTTAAATTCATCCTGCACATAAGCTCCTATTTGACCGAGTTGGAGATTAGCTGAAAAGACTTTCGGTTGTCCCGGAACTAAAGAATATGTGTACGAAAAATATGCCGGTGGTGCATCATTTACAAAATCATTCAAATCATTGTACATATAATAGCTTTCGGAGCCGGCCATAAATGCATTTCCCACTTTTTGGTATTCATAGGTTGCTCCTGCGGTCAATGTATGCCTTCCCGCAAAAAAAGTAAAGTTGTCGGTAAGATCGGCAACGTTGTTAACCACTTCGTTGTTTCTTGTAAAAGGATCAGTACCTGCACTCATATAGTTTCGCCCTTTGGTTACACCAGCCACTGTGCCGTCTGCATCGAAAATTTCTATTGTAGGAAATATTCCAGCGGGACTGTTTCTCACATCATCAATGTGGGTATATGCAAGTAATAACTGATTTGAAAACCTGCTATTGAAATTACTGTTTAACTCAACAGTTCCGGATTGAACAATATGATCGGTCCCATAATCTGAATTTGAAAATCCTATGGATTGATTGCTGTTTCTGTTATTGGGCAATCTACTGAGTGCTCCCGAGGTCCCTCTTATTGTAAATCCACCAACGCCGCTATTTGGTACGCTGCTACCATTTAAAGGCGATTGATCAGATCCTTTAAATCACTATATTTAAATACTAATTTCTGTTTATCACTGATATTCCAATCTATTTTGCCAAGCAACTTTCTATTCTTGGTAACATAATTTGGCCGGTTGTCATAAGTTCCCGCATCATAACCATATTTAGACTTCAACACAGAAGCAAATTTATCAAGTGAGTCTTTTGGAGCAGCAGATAGAAGCCCTGAAGCGCTGGAGCCTGTTGGAACATAAGTGTTTGAGTTAGGGACCGATTTGTTCTCCCATTCAGCATTTACAAAGAAAAATAATTTATTTTTTATGATTGGTCCTCCAAGGCTTGCGCCATATACTTTATTTTTTTGTGGTGTTTGAGTAAGATCTACATCCCCTACGTGTTTGCCATTGAATTTTTCATTGCGGTAAAATCCATAAGCAGTACCGTGAAAAGTATTAGTTCCACTCTTTGTTATCACGTTTAAACCCGCTCCGGTAAAACCAGATTGCCTGACATCATACGGCGCTATGTTTACTGAAATTTCATCATAAGCATCAATAGAAATTGGGCTTGCTCCGCCACCCGGCTGCGGGTCAGTAGATAACCCGAAGTTGTTATTGAGGTTAGCGCCGTCAATCTGGAGATTATTAAATCTGCCATCTCTTCCGGCAAAACTATTGCCACTGCTCGCTTGCGGAGTAAGCCTTGTAAAGTCTGTTATACTTCTTGAAATAGAGGGCAGTGTTGAAATTTGCCTGGAATTAAATACAGTACTTGCTCCGGTTTTTGACCGCGCAGCACTTCTGCCACTGGCTGTTATTGTCACTTCTTTTAAAACTGTTGAATTAGCAGTTAAGGTAATGTCCGCAGAAAATGGTTCGCCAAGATTTAATGAAACATCATTAAGAGTTTGAGGCGCATATCCAACAAACCCAACCGTTATGCTGTAGGGTCCTCCAATTCTGGCATACGGGATAGTAAAGTTCCCATCTTTTTTTGTAATTGTTTGATACTTGGTACCTGAAGGCTGATGAATTGCTGTAATAGTTGCACCTTCCAAAGGAGTTCCCGCATCTGACTTTACAAAACCAACAATGCTGCTGGTTGTAACCTGGCCGCTAACGGAAAAAGCGGAAATAAGAGCAACAATTAGAAATAATACGAGTCTTCTTAGTTTCATGATTAGAGTTTTAGTTTTAGCCGCAAAGGAAATAAATAAAATGATATTTGTGATTGTGATTTGTTAACAGTTATTAACATTTGCAAGGCAGCCTATTGAAAGCAAAAGCTGCTTTCGATATATTAATAAATTATTAAGACGTTGTGAACATTTACGATTTAAGCAATTTTCACACACAGTGAGCAGTAAGGATTTTCATTCAACTATCTTTGCAAAAAACAATAGACATTATGTTAGATACAATTGAAGCTGCAATTGAGGATATAAAAAATGGAAAATTGGTAATTGTAGTGGATGATGAAGACAGGGAAAATGAAGGAGATTTTATTACTTCTGCTAAAAATGTAACTCCCGAGATCATCAATTTTATGAGCAAACATGGCCGTGGACTTATATGTGCACCTCTTATCTGAAAAAAGATGTGATGAACTGGGACTTGTACTTATGGTAAATGATAATACAGCCTTACATGGAACACCGTTTACAGTAAGTGTTGATCTTATTGGTGACGGATGCACAACGGGAATATCAGCACATGATCGTGCAAAAACAGTTCAGGCACTAATTAACCCTCAGACCAAACCTGAACAGCTCGCAAGGCCTGGTCACGTGTTTCCTCTTAGAGCAAAAAACGGTGGCGTTTTGAGAAGAACCGGCCACACTGAGGCGACTATAGATTTGGCTAAACTTGCCGGCCATGGCGAGGCCGGGGTTTTAGTGGAAATAATGAATGAAGATGGCACCATGGCACGCCTTCCCGAACTCAAGCTTATTGCTAAAAAACATCAGCTAAAAATTATTTCAATAAAAGACCTTATTGCCTATCGCCTCAAAAAAGAAACACTTATTAAAGAAGATGTAAGAGTGAAAATGCCTACTAAATACGGCACTTTTGAATTGATAGCTTTTAAGCAACTTAATACAGGTGAAGAACATATGGCGCTTAAAAAAGGTGAATGGAAAAAAGATGAGGCTGTGTTGGTGAGAGTGCATTCGAGCTGCATGACGGGAGATATTTTAGGTTCATTACGATGCGATTGCGGAGATCAGTTACATGCTGCAATGAAGATGGTAGAAGAGGCAGGAAAGGGTGTTGTGTTGTACATGAACCAGGAAGGAAGAGGAATTGGCTTAGTTAATAAATTGAAGGCGTATAAATTACAGGAAGAGGGATTAGATACCGTAGAAGCAAATTTAAAATTGGGCTTTGGTATGGATGAAAGAGATTATGGTGTAGGAGCACAAATCTTAAGAGAACTCGGAATTTCAAAAATAAAACTGATCACTAATAACCCAAGGAAGAGAGCCGGTTTATTTGGCTACGGCCTGGAAATAGTTGAAATTGTTCCGATAGAAATAAAACCTAATTCACACAACAAAAAATATCTGACTACCAAGAGAGATAAACTGGGTCATAATATTTTGCAAACGGGCAAAATTTAATAATATCTCACAGGTTTTCAAAACCTCTGAGTTATGTTTTATTAAAACTTCGAAGTTGTGTCAGCAACAGGTTTTTTAATTCTTCTTTTTTGATTGGTAAAAAATTCAGTAAAAGTGTCGAACTCCCGCCTGTACGAAAGCTGCACACCTGTTCGGTTACGACGGGTAATTCCGGATATGTCGCCTAAGTCGGCATCGCTATGGTTAAATCCAATTACTCTTAATCTTCCATCGGGCGAAATTAAATATTCAAAAGAAACATCAGGGGTAAACAAAAAATTAGAGTTTGAATTGGTAGCGCTTTGCGCAAGTTTATAATCTACGTTTCCTCCAAAATTAACAAGTAGCCTGTTTTTAAGAAACGCCGTGTTTACACCAAAGTTTCCAACGTTTTGAATTTCTTTTTGCGTACCTCCTTTTTGAAAATTGAAATCTGCCGTATTGATATTAGTATAAAGATTAACCGAATTTGTGTTCAGCAGTTTTTTCAACCACGAATTAAGTGAAGTGGTAAGCGTTGAAGATAATAGCTGGCCAACACTTCTTGTTACAAAATTTCCTGTATTGTTGCCGGTAAGCAAACCCTGCTGGCTGCCCATAAATGTATTGAACAGAAGTAAAGATGTTACCTGCCTGTTTAATTCGTTTTGATCCGACTGAAAAGTTTTTAAATATTCATTAGCTATAGGATCGGATTTTAATGGATTATCAAATGTAAATTGAAATTCAAATGATGGCACAGGTTCTTTGAGTGTTCCTCTTAGTTTAAAAATAATATCCACATCGCCTTTGGCTGTGGCAGACCGGCCTGAACTGGTAGGTATATTGCTCAGATCAACCTTGGGCGCCCTGTATACAGCGTCGATATTGAGATTGGCAAGATAGGGATCACCTTGCCATTCAATATATCCTTGTTCTAGTGTGAATGGCGTTTTCAAAAACGTTTGAAAATTAAAAGTGTATTGTCCCTGTTCTATATCATACCTTCCGCGTATGGTTAGCGGATCGGTTGTTCCCGCAGTTATATTGAGATTACCATTTCCCTGCGCCTTTATTACATCACCGGTTTCCTCATCAAGTATCACATCAATTTTCGCATAGGGATTTGCGGTAATCGCCATATCAACTTTTATATTCGAACTTTTGTGGGAGCTAAGGTCCGCTTTCATTTCGTGCCCAAATTTTGTGAACTCTATGTAATCCAACGAGCCTGTTTCAGCCGTTTCGCCAGTGGGTAAATAAATGTGGCTGCTATCCGTTGGCTGGCCGCTGATGTTCATTTTCATATCAGTAACAAAACCATTCAATGACATTTCTGCCTCACCTATAAGATTGCCATAAAACTCATTATTATCTTTTGAAGTTGTATTTAGTAACACAAATTTTGCCGGCCCCTTTCCTTTTGGATCTGTTTTTAAATGCAAATCATTAAAGAAAAAATTATCAAAAAAGCTATGGTATATTTTTCCAGTAACGGTAGCAGTATTATTTAGCGTATCCCTGATTATAATTTTACCAAGATCGATCTCATCGGGATTAAAAGTCAATACAGAATTATTTTCTAAAATATAACGGCATTGCGTATAGTCCACCGTCATTGTGGTGCTGTCAAGGTACACTCTTCCTGTAAGTTTTGTATCTGCCGCGGTACCCGAAATATGCAATACGCCTGTGGCTTTTCCGGAAATATTACTAAAGATATCGCTAAGGTATTTTTCGAGAACATGTATTCCCGAATGATTGAGCGTAACTGTTCCATCCAGTTGATTGCTGCCGGAATCCTTAGGTGAATACGCAAAGTCCCCCAAAAAATTATATAAACTGTTATCTGAAACTGCATGAACCTTTACTGCGCCGGTTCCAGAAAGATATTCGCCATTTGTCGATATCAATCCTACAGAATCATTTTCAAAACGAAACTGTTCTGTTTTTGTATCAAAGTTTACGGCCAAGCTTGCCGAACGGATTATTAATGCGAATGTTTCCACTCATCAATCCATTTATCTTTGGCGTTTTAAAAAACAAAGGAGCAAAATCGCCTACCTCCAATTTTTTTAATCCAACCAAAACGTCGTTTCCTGAATCCACATGGGAAGGTTCTGTTGATACATTTATTTCCTGGCCTTGCTGGTTGAACTTTACATTACTGGCGAATAATTTATTTTTATTGAGTTCGAGCACCCCGCCTTTGGCTATGGTCCATTTCTTTTCATTTATAGTAAAAGTTGAAGGATTAAACATCAGCTTAAAGCCATAGGAGTTTGTAAGAACTTTTGCTGAAAGATCTGCGGCATTTAACGTTTTATTAGCGGAAGTATTTATTGTTACATCCGATATATCGTTATGGGCAATAACCCTGATTTTTGTTCCCGGCGCATGAAGGCTGTCGTTTATTACCACATCATCAATATCCCCATTAAACGCAAGCGTATCTTCATTTCCACGTCCCTGTAAAATGAATGTCATTAAAACTGATATTGCTAAAATTAAATTGTGGAACATCTGCCTGGATGTTTAATATATTTTCCGCAACATTAATGTTCCCTATAAAAATAGAATTATTCAATCCGCTTATTTTACTATTTATAAGAGCAACATAATCGCTCACATTTTTTGTCTTAACTAAAAAAGTGAAGTCCTGGTTTTCTATTTTCTTTTTTGGCTTGTTTATATAAGCAGGATAATATTTGTTAAGAAACAATTGAAAAGCATCGGGCAATTCAAGAATTTTGAAATTGCCATTTAGCGTAGCTTCTAATTCATTTGTTTCAACCGATAAATATTTTTTGCCGTTGTCGATTGATGAATTAATAGCAAGAGAATCGAATGATAAATGCTGATCTTCATCAAGCAAAATAGCATTGTATATTTTTGCAGATCCTAAAAAATTATCAATGTTACTTCCGGCAAAATGAAGATTAAAATTTCCGGTTAAGGAAATACTATCATTAGTAAATCCGAGATTTTTGAGATTAAGGCGGCCAACACTTGCATTCAAATTAAATTCAGGATCGAGCCTGCTAAAGTTGATTGATCCCGTAAGTGTATCAATTTTAACATTAGGATCATCGATACTTGCCGTTCCTGAAAACAATTTCTTTCTGAAATTTCCGTGTGCAATAATATTCGTGTAAGGATAACCGTTAAATTCAACGCGGCTGATGCTGCCGTCTATTCCGATATCAACATCTTTTGCATTAAATCCTTTCCCGTCTATTTTACCGTTAAATGCAATTTTGCCGATCTGGCTGTTCATTATGAATTTGCCCAATTGAAAATTATTGGTTGAAACTGTGCCGTTATAAACTGCTTTTCCTTCAAAGGGAACCTTCATTTGAACATCAGATTGCAATGTGCCAATATCTGTTGTCAACGTTCCGTAAGTTACAAAATCGCGAATAAATCCGGTATAACTTCCGGTAAATTTTATATGGCCGAATGCACTTAAGTTAGGATTGGTTATAGTTTTAAGGTCAGGGATTAGTCGTGCCAGTTCGTTATAACTTGTCCTGAACTCCCGCGACCGAAAATCAATAAATGTTTGATCAATATCAGGAAGCCCATGTAAATTTATTTCACCTTCCAGGTAATTATCAGGCCCGGCTTTTATTATTATTTTTTTTGCTGATAAATTATCGATCGTTCCTTTTGCAATTCCGCTCAATACAAAATTTTCTTTCCAGGTAGCGGCGTCGGGGGCAAAATAAGAAAGATCATCACTGCTTAATTCACTTTTATCAAAATGGCCTTCAAGTGTTACACTATGAATAAAATCTCCCATGTCCTCATTAAAATCTTTATACCGCATGGAATAATAATTGGTCAGGTGGCTATTATTGGTAACAAGATCAAATTTATTAAACTCCATCAGGTGTGGCGTAAACTTAAAATCGGCCGCCAGGTTTTTTATTACAAACCCATTTCGGTCTTTACATGAAAGCTTGATGTTGGCTCTTAAAGTATCTTTCAAAAAAGTGAAATTTTTAAACGAACCATTAATGTTTGAAATAACAATATGCTTATCATCGAACCCTTCAGTATAAACTGGCCTTACGGTTTGTTTTTCAACAGCAAGTCCGCCGTTACTTATTTCTAAATTCTTTACAGAAACTTTCCAACCGTCAGTATTCCATTCAAGCGAGTCTTTAGTTGACTTTGTTTTCTTCGGCTGTTGATACAGAGGTTGTAGTATCTTCCGGCTCATTTCCATCATAATCATACTGCGAAAAAAGAGGATGATCTATACTCACTGTATTAGCACTTATAATATTCCTGGTCAAATCAAATGTATCGGCATTACAATTTAATTTGTTTAACGATACAAGGATATTGGTTCCCTTCCATTCGTCTTTTTGCCATATCTTAATTCTGTTTAATTGAATCTCTTTCAAATTCAATTCAATAGTATTGGCAGAAGTATCCGTTGTGCTTTTCGGGCCCGAAAAATAATCTGCCAAAAATTGGTAATTCCAGGTAGAATCTTTCCTGATTCAAATTTACAATTGCATCATCAAGACCAATGTATTTAAGCGTGATATTGTCTTTAAAAAAGAACCAATCGGTGATGCTCACTTTCACAGCGCCCGCATACAACAAAGTGTCATTGTTGTGATCAAGCACCAATGTTCCCTCCAAAAGCATTTTATTAAAAAGCTCAAAATCAACATGCTTAATAGAGACCGTAGTTTTGAGGTCTTTGGAGAGACGATGGGTAACTCTGCCTGATAATGATAATTCTGAAAAAAACTTGTTTGCAATAAAATCCAAAGCACCAATATCAGCACAAAAAATGCGAGCAGGATTTTAAGAGATATTTTATAAACTTTTTTCAGGGAAGAAAATTGAGTGGCAAAAATAATCAAACCCCTGCTACAGCCAAATCAATGCCACGTTAAAGATTAAGTAATTATAAACCATTTCCCTACATTTATTTTGATTGAATTTTCAAACGCTGTTTACAGATTGATTAACAATTAATAACCCGCTGCTGAATCGTCGCCCCTTTTATCGCCAACAGCTATTATCGATCCATCGGGCTGAACCATTATCACTTCTGTTCTGCCAATGGCTCCCCTTATTGAAATTGTATAACCCATTTTTTTCAATGCGTCAATTACATTTTCGTTAAAGCCTCGTTCAACATATATTACATCCGGCAACCATTGCTGGTGAAACTTAGGCTTATCAACTGCATCGCGTGGCTTCATTTTAAAATCAATAATATCAACAATTGTTTGGTAAACACTTGTAGGAATCGTTGTGCCGCCGGGAGTTCCCACAACTAAAAAAGGTTTGTGATTTTTAAGAACAATTGTTGGCGTCATACTGCTTAACATTCTTTTTCCCGGAGCAATAGCATTGGCTTCTGCGCCTACCGCTCCATACATGTTGGCAACACCAGGCTTTACACTAAAATCATCCATCTCATCATTTAATAAAAATCCTGCGCCTGCAACAACTGTTCTGCTTCCATATCCTCCATTTAAAGTGGTTGTAACAGATACCGCATTGCCTTCTTTATCCAGCACATTAAAGTGTGTGGTTTCTTCTTTTTCTATATCAATCATTCCCTCTTTTATATCATTACTATTTCCGGCTTTGCCTGGATTATAATCTTCCATTCTTTTTTTAAGGTATGCGTCACTTACTAAAGTTTTTACCGGAACTTTTACAAAATCTGCATCCCCTAAATATTTTGCTCTATCAGCAAATGAACGACGTTCTACTTCCGCCATTAATTGCACAGCTTGTGGCGTTTCAAATTTCATATCGCTAAGATTTTCATAACTGCTCATCTTTAAACATTGTTCAAGAATAATTCCGCCGCTGCTGGGCAATGGCATGGTAACAATCGAATATCCTTTATAGTTAAAAGTCATCGGCTCCCTTAGTTTTGCTGAATAATTTTTTAAGTCTTGCTCTGATATGATACCCTGTCCCTTTCTTCATTTCTTCAACAATTAGTTGGGCAGTCTCGCCTTCATAAAATCCTTTTGCTCCATTGTCTCTTATTAGCTTTAAAGTTTTGGCAAGATCCTTTTGCACTAATTTATCTCCCTCCTTCCAGGGCACATCTTTTACAAAAACAGGAATAGCTGAGTTATACTTTATAAAATCATCCTTTGCTTCATTAAAACTTTCGGCCTGTGCTTTTGAAATCGCAAAACCATTTTCTGCAAGATCAATAGCGGGCTGTATTAATTTTTTAAAAGGAAGTTTTGCATATTTCATAGCTGCAAAAATTCCTGCTACGGAACCCGGTACACCGGCAGAAAGATAACCATCCTGCGATAAGTGCATTTGTGCGTTACCGTTAGCATCGAGATACATATCCCTCGATGCCGCCGCAGGCGCCGTTTCACGAAAGTCGATGGAAATGTTTTTACCATTTTTTAAATGTATTATCATAAAGCCACCGCCGCCAATGTTACCTGCACCCGGGATATACAACCGCCAAAGCAAGTTGTGTCGCAATCGCAGCGTCAACAGCATTGCCACCCTGTTTTAAAATATTTACTCCTACTTCGCTTGCCAATGCATGGGCCGACACAACAGCGCCATTCTTGCAAACAACTGTTTTATTAGTTTCGTATTTAAATGGATTTATCCTGGCAGGCTGGCTATAGATCAATTGAAAAGAAAATAAAGCAATTGCCAGAATTGACGATACAACAATTTTTTTCATGAATAAAATTTAATCGAAATTAAAGTTATTACCGTAAAATAGATTCCGGCAAATAGCAGTCATTCTAATATCTTTTTATTTAAACGGAACTATTCCAAAATTACATTCCCTTATTTTCGTAAAATAATTTCGACACTATGCGCAAGATTCTTTTTTTTATTTTCACAATTACCTTTTCACATTTTTCTTTTGCTCAATCACCTGAAACCTACACCTCATCCGAAATTTTTCAACAAATAAAGAAATTAAATGTTCTCGCTTCTGTGCTCTACGTTGGAGCGCACCCTGATGATGAGAACAATGCACTTCTTCCTTATTTCGCCAAAGAAAAACTTTATCGTACCGCATATTTAAGTTTAACAAGAGGTGATGGCGGACAAAATTTAATTGGCGATGAACAAGGCATAGAGTTAGGATTGATAAGAACTGAGGAACTATTAGCAGCGAGAAAAGTTGATGGCGCTGAACAATATTTTAGCAGGGCTTATGAATTTGGCTTTAGCAAAAGCGCTGCCGAAGCATTGCGCATTTGGGACAGAGAAAAAATTTTAAGTGATGTTGTTTGGGTAATCCGTAAATATCAGCCCGATGTAATTATAAAAAGATTTCCCCCGGATAAAAGAGCCGGACATGGCCACCATGCGGCTTCTTCGATTTTAGCACAGGAAGCGTTCACCGCTGCCTCAGATCCTGGTAAATTTCCCGAACAATTTAAGTATGGTGTAAAACCATGGCAGGCAAAACGGATTTTATGGAATACTTATAATTTCGGCGGTAATAATACAACTGGTGAAGACCAGTTAAAAATTGACATCGGTGGCTACAATCCTTTAATAGGAAAAAGCTATGGTGAATTGGGCGGCGAAGCGAGAACAATGCATAAAAGCCAGGGCGAAGGAAGACCAAGAAGAAGAGGGGAATCCTACGAATATTTTGTAACGACTGGTGGCGACCCTGCAAAAAATGATTTGATGGATGGAATTGTTACCGATTGGAAAAGGTTACCCGGAGGCGAAGCAATTGAAACTATGATTAATGAAATCATTAGTAAGTATAATATTGCCCAGCCTGATTTATCGGTGCCTGCATTGGTAAAATTATACCAGTCAATTAAAGCATTGCCTGAAGGTAACTGGCGAAATAAAAAATTGGATGAAGTGCAACAAATCATTGTTGAATGCAGTGCGCTATATGTTGAAGCAACATCATCTCAATCGCAGGTAGTGCAAGGCGGCAGCTTAAGCATCAATTTTAATTTAATTAAAAGAGAAGATGTAAATGCATCTTTAAAAAATATAAGTGTTGAAAATTTTGATTCATCATTTTCAGCAACATTACCCATCAATCAAAATATAAACATCAATAAAACTTTAGCGGTAGCAGATGATAAAAAGATATCGCAACCCTACTGGCTCGTATATCCGTTGCAAGGCGGCACTTTTGATGTGCGTGATCAAACACTGATTGGTAAAGCATGGAACGATCCATCATTTGAGGCAACATTTACTATAAATCTTGATGGGGAAGATTTTGTTATTAAAAGGCCTGTCCAATACAGATATATTGACCCTGTAAAAGGCGATACCTATCAGCCGATACCGGTGTTGCCAAAGATTGAGCTGAACTATACGCAAGACAATTTTATTTCAATGAATGAAGCCCCGGCCAAGGCAACCATGCATTTGAAATCGAATACGAACGAAAACAAAGAATATAAGATTGTACAGGAATATTCTAAAAACTGGACAAACGATAATCCTTCTTTTACTTACAATTCTAAAGATGCGGAAATCTATAAAACCGGAACTTTCACATCGAAATCAAGTGAGACGAATACAACCGAACAAATTGGTTTAAAAACTGCAGATGGTAAATACCACGGCTACACGAAAATTATAGCTTACAATCACATTCCTACCATTACTTACTTTCCGAACGCCACGGCAAACCTGGTAAAAGTTGATATTAAAATTATTGGTAAGAAAATTGGCTACATAACAGGCGCCGGAGATAAAGTGCCTGATGCATTAAAAGAGATGGGATATGACGTGATTAATTTATCAGAGAAGGATATTACGGATGGAAATCTGAAACAATATGATGCCGTCATTACCGGAATAAGGGCTTATAATTTATACCAATACCTGAGCGATAAAAACGATGTGCTGATGCGCTATGTAAAAAATGGCGGCAACATGATTGTGCAATACATGAAAAGCAACCAGGTGGGTGATAAGAATATAACGGTTGGTCCCTACCCTTTTCAAATCAGCTCACGCTCAAGAATTACGGAAGAAGATGCCAAAGTGAGTTTTCTTATTGCCGGATAACCCTGCATTAAATTATCCAAATAAAATAACCGAAAAAGACTTTGAAGGTTGGGTACAGGAAAGAAGTACTTACCAGGCAACAACCTTGGATCCACATTATGAAACACCGTTAGGCATGCATGATACGGACGAAGACCAAACTAACGGCAACCTTGCTATCGCAAAATATGGCAAAGGTAATTTCGTATACGCCAGTCTTGTTTTCTTTCGGCAGTTGCCTGCAGGAGTTCCCGGGGCTTACAGGCTAATGGCTAATTTAATTGCGTTACCAAAAAATAAATAAGAATCATTCATAAACTAAAATTGCTGATATGATGTCTTCTGAAAAAAAATACTGGAACAGATGGTATGTGATTGTACTCGCATTCCTTTTATTTCAGATTGCATTGTATTATTTTCTTTCAGTTTATTTTAACGGCATGTAATTCATTTATCCCACAAAGACACTAAGAACGCAAAGTAGTCACCTCTGTGCTCATTATGTTTTTGTAGAATATTCTTAATAAAATTAAATTCTTCATAAGCTGCAAGCGGTATGAGTAATATTGATTGGATAGTATTGATTGTGTCACTTTCCTCCATTATTATCTATGGTGTTTATAAAAGCCGCACCACCAAAAACCTTGATGGCTATTTTTTAAGCAACCGCGATATGCCGTGGTATCTTGTGTTGTTGAGTATTATGGGAACGCAGGCAAGCGCCATTACATTCTTAAGCGCACCGGGGCAGGCTTATACTGATGGAATGCGGTTCGTGCAATATTATTTTGGCCTGCCCTTAGCCATGATCGTTATATGTATTGTTTTTGTTCCTGTTTTCAATAAACTAAGAGTATATACGGCTTATGAATTTTTGGAAAACAGGTTTGATCTTAAAACACGTACGCTCACTTCATTTCTTTTTCAAATATCAAGAGGCCTTTCAACAGGTATTAGCATTTATGCTCCTTCAATCATATTAAGTTCTTTACTTGGATGGAATATTTATTTTACCAATATCATCATGGGCGGCCTCTTAATTATTTATACAGTAAGCGGTGGCGCCCGGGCTGTGGCCCATACTCAAAAGTTACAATTAATAATAGTATTTACAGGAATGTTTCTGGCCGGCTATCTTGTTGTTCATCTTATGCCCTCAGGCACCGGCTTCATAGATGCTTTGCATATTGGCGGCAAAAATGGCAAGATGAATATTATAACTTCAGGAAGAAATGCCAATGGGTTTGACTGGAAAGATAAATACAACATTTGGAGTGGGATAATCGGGGGATTTTTTTTAGCGCTCTCTTACTTTGGAACTGATCAAAGCCAGGTAGGAAGATATCTAACGGCGAAGAATAACCGGCAAAGTAAAACCGGGTTATTAATGAATGGCATGGTGAAAGTTCCGATGCAATTTTTAATTCTTTTACTGGGTGTATTGGTGTTCTCATTTTACCAGTTTCATAAAGCGCCCATTTATTTTAACGAGACACAAATAGAACTTGCAAAAAAAACTCCTTATAAAGATTCGCTCGTTGCTCTGGAAATGAATTATGCGAAAGTTCAGCCCGACAATAATGCTGAAAAAGCTTCCATAAAAACAGCATATAAAAATATCTTATCCAAAGCGTTGCCAGCCCAGGAAATAAACGATACCAATTATATCTTCTTACGATTTGTGTTGGATTATTTACCGCAAGGACTTATCGGATTACTGATAGCAATCATCTTCTTATCCGCGTGGGGAAGCATTGCTGCTGCTTTAAACGCGTTGGCATCCTGTACAGTTGTAGACATTCATAAAAAATTTGTCCGAAAAGAACTCAGTCAAAGCCAGGATTACCGTCTTTCAAAATTATACACGCTTGCCTGGGGCTTATTTAGCATAGCAGTTGCGGAGTTTGCCAGTAATCTCGGCAACAGTCTAATTGAAACCGTAAATATTCTTGGCTCGTTATTTTATGGAGTAATTCTCGGGATATTTTTGGTAGCATTTTGGTTTAAGCGAATCAAGGCGAATGCAGCTTTTTACGCATCAGTTGTTTCAGAAATTTTCATCATTATTATTTATAAGGCAGATGTTATTTCTTTTTTGTGGTTGAACGTTATTGGAGCGTTACTGGTTATTCTGTTCGGGTTCACCTTCCAGTTATTCTCAAAAAAGAAAATATTACAAGAGGCATGACGTGCTGACGAACTCCATTTATATTATAACCGCTGCGCACCAAATTGGAACGCTCAGTCGTATCCCCAGCAGACGAAACGAGACCATTATTAATTACAGCCAGGTAATAAGGCCTGCAATAATTGATGAGGTTGCCTAACATATTCAGCTTTGGCAAATTAACGATTGGAAATTTCCCTGTTATTATAAAGCTGCTGGCGCCATTAGTAATTATTTCCTTTAATCCGTAAGGAGCAGTTTGCAAAAGATTCAATACAGTGTTGTAATTACCGGCCAATACAATGATATCTATCGTTATATAGCCGTCAGGGGTAATCGAAAAAAACGGGGAAGGCTGGCCCGGAGAATTGGGATTATGGTTATCAAAAACAGATTCCAACTCCGATCCCATAATACTTGGTAGTTTACTTGTTACAATAGCGGTATCCGTTTGTGAACAACCTGATGAAATTGTTACGGTTAAAATGTACGAACCTGCTGAACCAACGGTAATTGTTGCCTGGTTCGTCGACGTATTTATTACTCCTCCATTGATTGTCGTCCAGTTAAAAGATGCACCTCCAGAAGAAGATGTTCCCATCAAGATTTCCTGTGAATTAGCATCCAATACTTTATCAGGACCAGCATTCGCATTTAGGGCTGGATTAATTGTAAGGGTCTTAGCCGAAGTAGCGTTACCGGAGGAACCGCTGCCAAAAGCAGTCAATGTCAGGATCACACTGCCTGCTGTACTATCTGCCTTGCCTCGAGTGTAGGAAGGTGTTAGTGTGTTTCCATTGGTAAATGTTCCCGTTCCATTTGTACTCCAGCTAATTGCACTTTGATTAGTAGCCCTGGCGCCGGTTATGATTGTTGCTCCGCTATTCATCAAGATTTTTTAGATATTGTTTCCTATGATACCTGATTCACTCAGCAAGACAAAATTTCATTTAAATAAGAAACGTCCGCTGACCTTTTCAAGTCCACATTATCTGAATTCAGATTCTAATTCGAATCCAAATTATATCAGGACAATCATCAAAAAAATAGTGAGAAGATAAGCGTCTAAGAGAGTGGCTTAATACAAGATATTGATATGTAAATTTATCAGTTTCAATAACCTCAACCAAAATTATTTATAAGTATAAATAATTCGGCGCCACAATTTCAGTAGAAGGAATTTCATTTTTGATACCTGTCCATGGGTAACTTGGAACCTAAATTCATTCAAAGATTAAAATTGTTTTGCCAAAAGTTGATCCCATAATTTTTGCAATTAAGGATGTTGGCAGCTATATCATACTCGCCTTAATAAGCATCCTTATTTATTTTGCTATTTGAGTCAATTTTTCAAGTGCCGAATAAATGTTTTGTAATACAACCAGCAGCACATAACTGTGTTTACTAAACAAATACAAGCCTTTCATATTTACAAGTGCTCCCCTCTTACATAAACTAAAATTTAAAGTTTTAGTTTTGACATACATTGAATTAATATGAATATAGATTTTAACCGGAACGAAGATGTAATGAAGCTTGCATTAAGTAACATTAAAAATTTAGTATCTAAGATTGAAGAGGGTGGCGGTAAAAAAGCAATTGCCAGGCAGAAAGAAAGAAATAAGCTAACAGCCCGCGAACGTATTCAATACCTCCTTGATAAAAATAAACCGTTTATTGAAATTGGTGTATTTGCCGGTTATGGAATGTATGAGGAATATGGAGGATGCCCTGCTGGCGGAACCGTGGCAGGTATTGGTTATATAAGTGGCAAACAATGTGTCGTTATTGCAAATGATCAAACCGTAAAGGCCGGCGCATGGTTTCCTATTACAGGCAAGAAGAATCTTCGCATGCAGGAGATAGCTATGGAAAACAATTTACCGGTGATTTATCTTGTTGACAGTGCTGGCGTTTTTCTTCCAATGCAAGATCAAATTTTCCCCGATAAAGAACATTTTGGCCGCGTCTTTCGCAACAATGCAAAAATGAGTGCAATGGGTATCACACAAATTGCTGCCGTAATGGGACCGTGCGTTGCAGGTGGGGCATACCTTCCAATTATGAGTGACGAAACTTTAATGGTGCAGGGCAATGGTTCCATTTTTTTAGCAGGCCCGTATCTTGTAAAAGCGGCCATCGGTGAAAATATTGATAATCAAACATTAGGCGGCGCAGTAACCCATACCGAAATTAGCGGCATTGCTGATTATAAATTTGAGACAGAAGAAGAATGTCTTGATGAAGTAAAAATGATATTGAGTAAGATTGGAGATTTCCCCAAAGGCGGCTTTAACCGCATGACATCATTACAACCGGCAAAAGATACTAAAGAAATCTATGGCTTTTTTCCGGAAGGAAATACAAAGCCCTATGATATGCTTGAAATAATTGAAAGAATAGTTGATGCCGAACCTTCCAATGCTTCAAATGAAAATGATTCCATACGCAAAAGCTCGTTTGAACAATTTAAAGAGGGTTATGGAAAAACAATTTTGTGTGGATATGCACGAATAGACGGTTGGGCTGTAGGTATTGTTGCTAACCAGCGGTTGAATATAAAAAACAGAAAAGGTGAATTACAAATGGGCGGCGTTATCTATAATGATAGTGCAGATAAGGCCGCTAGGTTTATAATGAATTGTAATCAGAAAAAAATTCCGTTAATTTTTTTACAGGACGTTACTGGTTTTATGGTTGGAAGCAGAAGCGAGCATAGTGGAATTATTAAGGACGGCGCTAAAATGGTAAATGCAGTAGCTAACTCAGTGGTCCCCAAAATAACCATCATACTTGGAAACTCTTATGGAGCCGGCAATTATGCGATGTGTGGCAAAGCATACGATCCGAGGTTTATTTATGCATGGCCCTCTGCTAAGATAGCCGTAATGGGCGGTGAGCAGGCAGCAAAAACATTGTTACAAATTGAAGTGGCGTCTCTTAAAGCGAAAGGGCAGGAAATAACAAAGGAAAATGAGGAAATGCTTCTGTTAGAAATGACGAACAAATACACGCAGCAAACCACGCCTTTTTACGCGGCATCACGATTATGGGTAGACGCAATAATTGACCCAATGGATACCAGGAGTATCATTTCAGAAAACCTGAATGCAGCTAATAATAACGCAGAAATAAATACTTTTAAGACAGGAGTTTTCCAGGTGTAAATATTACTATTGTTTTATTAATTAGTGTAAAACTATTCCCCGCAAATCATGAAAAAAATATTAATTTCACTCCATATCAATTATTACCAGAGTTAACCTGGAAACAGATACATGAGAGCCTCAATTGAAACAAAATTTCTTGCTATCCTAACTGCAATTGTGATGCTATTTCTTTCCTGCAAAGACGATGGTTACCTTGCAAAAATTCCAGCTGTGCCCAATCAGTCGTTTGTTGAAGAATTCGATACTGCTTCGGCAGCAATTGCCCGTGGCTGGCAATTTATAAATACAAGTCTTCCAAAAGGTGGCGGCGTATGGCAAAACGGCGGGAGCATTCCACCCTTTTTTAATGCTTATTCTAACAAGGGTAACTACGCAGGTTTTATAGGAGCGGATTACCTGTCTACTTCTGCGCAACAGGGAACTATCAGCAACTGGTTGATTTCGCCTTCAATAATTATGCAGAATGGCGATAAAATAATTTTTTATACAAAAGCCTGGCAACTATACAACGGACTAAACGATACAACCGATTTCGGAAATAGTTTACAGGTAAGAATGAATCCGGCAAATGATAGTACTGATGTAGGACAAGGGCTTGGTTATGGAAGTTTTTCAAAAATATTGCTTTATATAAATCCAAATCTTATTTACAGTAGTGTAATTCATCCTGACGTATTCGCATACCCATCGCAATGGACACGATTCGAAATAACTGTTACCGGACTTGATGTTGCACAAAGATCAAGATTTGGCTTCCGCTACTATGTTACTAACGGCGGCTCAAACGGGAATGCCTCAGGCATAGGGATTGATTCTGTTGCTTATAAAAGTATAGGATATTAATAAACCAGGTTAATAAATGATGAACAAAAAAATAATACCTGATTGGAGCGTATTTTCTTTACTGTTAATTATCATTGCTATGTCCTGCGCAAAAGATAAACTACACAAAACCGCTACGGAAACGCCTCCAATAGATTCTTCAAATTCTTCATTTGTTGAGGAGTTTACCAATGTTTCCGATTTGCGGGCCAAAGGATGGATATTCAAAAATAACAGCGACCCGGTTGGTACTAACGGTTGGCGACAGGGGCTATACGAAGCGACGCCATCTTCAAAATTTCCGGTACCAATTATTGGCTTTCCTGCCTACTCCGCTTCTTCGTCTCCTAACGATTTTATAAGTTGCGATGCATCTAGCGTGAATTTTTCGGGAAATATTAGTACCTGGCTTATAACTCCAAAACTCAATATTAAAAATGGGGATAAAATAATTTTTTGGGCAAGAGCTTTAGACGACAGGCAATATGGAGTTTATACCATGGATCGCTTGCAGGTACTTCTCGATATAACCGGCGCCACACCTGATATAGGCAATAGCGCTGTTTCAACAGGAAATTTTTCCAAATTGTTATTGGATATCAACCCTGCTTATATAGAAAATGATTTGGGTGGATTTCCTATTATATGGACTTATTTTTCAATTACCGTTAGCGGACTTGATACGCCTGTAAAAGATGCAAGAATTGCTTTCAGATATATGGGAACAGATGCAGGAGTAAACGGCCCCAATTATGCAAGCGTTGTTGGAATTGATAGCCTTGCATTTGTTAGTAATTAATATTTTAAAAATTCTTCTTTACTGCGCTTATGTTCTTTTCTTATTCCGGCATCCGGTAAAAACTCTATGAAAATTCCACGTCATATTATATTATTGCTATCTCTGGTTATCATTTCCTGTAATGAAAATTCGCACAATAAACCTGTTTCTCTTATTCCCATACAAGTTGCTAATGATACCATCCAACAACACATTAATGGCTTAAAAAAAATATGCCAGACCGGCGATCTTGTTGTGCGGCTCGGCGATGATTTTATCAGTGACCACATCCGTTATCTTTCAGCTACTGACCATTCTTATTCGCATGCCGGTATTGTAGTTATACATAATAATGCCAAAATGATTTGCCATATTTACCCGGATGATGTGGTTCCTGGTGCAGACTCTGTTCGTTACGATCCGATAGATTCATTTCTTAACAAGAGAACGAACTTATCGTGTGCGCTATATCGTTATGATCTTAGCGAAAATGAAAAACTTAATTTCCAGCAAGAACTAAATACTTACTATGTAAACAAAATTCATTTTGATAAAAAATATGATTTAAAAACTGATGATAAAATGTACTGCTCGGAAATGATTTATAAAGCACTAAAAAAAATAAGTAATGATCGGATACTTATTAAAAAATCATTAATTCCTGAAAACATGCAGAATATGATAGCCATTTATTTTAAAGAATATAATTTCACAAAAAGAATTATCAGCAATCGTAAAATAATTGCTGTAGATAATCTTTATAATAATCCAAATTGCAGGCTGTTAATGAAATTTGCTTTAAAAGATATACCAAAAAATGAATGAACAACCGGGCATCGTAAAAGTCTACACTGACGGTGCTTCGCGGGGAAACCCCGGCAGAGGCGGCTATGGCGTTGTATTGCTGTGGGGCAGCCATAAAAAAGAATTGTCACAAGGTTACAGGCTTACTACCAATAATCGCATGGAACTTATGGCCGTTATTGCCGCACTCGAAGCATTGAAAAAAAATAATTTAAGCCTTGTTATTTATTCGGATAGCAGCTATGTTGTAAAAGCTGTTATGGAAGGCTGGCTAAAGAAATGGATTAAAACAAATTTTAAAGGCAATATAAAAAACCGTGACTTGTGGGAACGGTACTATGACCTCTCGCAAAATCATACCATCAATTTTAAGTGGGTAAGAGGCCATGCAGAAAATTTTTACAACAACCGATGTGATATATTGGCAACAGAAGCTGCAGATGGCAATAATCTTTTAGTTGATGAAGGATATGAAGCCATACAAAAATAATAAGCCTCTTCAGCTTTATATTATTTTTTGATCGGATTTGAAGCAGGTTGCAAAGAAGGCTTTGTAATAAGATAATAACTTCCAAATAATATCGCAGAAAAAATTACGGTTGCTGCAATGCTCCAGGCATAGAAGGGCAAACCATCATTGAGTGTTAGAAGAAGCCCGTTAAATGTTTTTGGCCTTCCCAATCCTGCCAAAGGAGAGTTGCTTGCCCACACCATAAAATTGGATAACAAAAAGTAAGTCGTCGGCGCTGCTACAGATGCCAATGCAATTCTTCCAACATTCAAATTTTTAATTAAGAACCCGAAGAAAGTCATCAGGCCAAATAAAATATAGTTCGTCAACTGGCCTTCATAAAACCCACTTATGTTGCCTACTCCATTTCTATATAAAACTTCGTACAACGCATCTGAAATAAATATAGATAAAAGCGGAAGTATAAAAGCAAGCTTTTTATCTTTTATAATCGCTCCGCCAAAAATGGCCATCGCCCATTGTGGGGCAAAACCATAAGGCCTTCCGGGCATAATCCGGTATAAAGAAGCAATTACTATTAAAAGAAGAAAACTAATTAGAACCTGCCTTGAGATTTTCATATCTATTATTATTTACGGCAAAAGTAAGTAATAATAATTTTTTTATTGATTGGGTTTATCAACAAAATACTGGCAGCATTCAGTTAATCTTTTGGAAAGGTCAAAACTTTTCAAAAGGGGTGCATTTCAAATTGTCGCATAACAAATAGTAAATTTGAGGCACAAAAACCCATTACTATGACAAAAGAACAATTAATAGAAGCCATGTCCTCACATTATGATGAGTTGAACACATTAAACAAAATTGACAATTTTTATGATTACGAAAATGATTTTATAAAGCTTTGGGCAAAGATGGGGCGAGAGGTTTTAGAGAAAAATATCAGTGATCTTCCTGGCGACAGGAGAAAAAAAACTCTAACAGTTTTCGGGGAAATAACCATAGCCAAAAGCCATTACTTTAGCCAGGCAGTAAATGGTTTTCAAATAAGTCCGCGTATGCAACAATTGATGACCTATTGCGGCCAGTTAGACAGCTATGAAAAAAGCAATGAAGTTCTTAAAGAAATGCTGCAAATAGAAGTAAGTGAAACACAAATTTACAGGGTAACTGATTATTATGGAAAGGCAGTTGGCTCAGCAGTAAATGAAGAGGCTACTTTATCTGCGGTTAAAAAAGATGAAGCCTTGTATATAGAAGTAGATGGCTCGATGATACTGACCAGGGAACAAGGGTGGAGTGAAGTAAAAGCAGGAAGGATATTTAAAAGCAACGATTGTATACATGCCGAAGTAAAACCAGGCTGGATAAGCAATTCACAATACACAGCTTATTTAGGGAGTCATAAAAAGTTTACAGAAATTATGGATAACTTAATAGATAAATATGGGAATTTAGGCAGCCGGTTGGTGTTTGTTTCAGATGGAGCAGCGTGGATAAAAAACTGGATTGAAGATGCTTTTCCGCAGGCAGTTTCCATTTTGGATTATTATCATGTTTGTGAACATTTACATGAATTTTCAGCGACTATCTTTACTGATAAAGCAAAAGAAAAATTATGGACCGATAAACAAAAACAATTGCTATTGACAGGCAAAGTGCAAGCGGTAATAAGCAATATAAAAAGGAAAGGTAACAACACCGAAAAAGCCAAACAATTAATAAGCTACTATACTACTAATAAAAACAGGATGGACTATCCCAAATATCAAAAAACCGGTTGCGGAATAATCGGATCGGGAGCCATAGAATCGACTCATAGAACCCTGGTGCAAAAACGAATGAAACAGTCAGGTCAAAGATGGAGTTGCAACGGCGCTCAAAATATGCTTAACCTAAGAGTAGTGAGGAAAAACAATGACTGGAATAAAATTGTTCAACTGACAAAAACAAAACTTAATGTTGCAGCTTAGATGCGACAATTTGAAATGCACCCTTCAAAAGTTATGCCTATGTTTAAATTTGCTAAATTGTAAAATGGCACATCACATCACTACAGGCAAGCTTGGAGAACAAATGGCAGTAGAATATTTATTGAAAAATGGATTTGTGATCCTCCACAAAAACTGGCGCCATAGTCATTGGGAGGTTGACGTGATTGCATCTTTGAAAGGCATATTGCATTTTATAGAAGTAAAAACAAGAAGAACAAAAAAATTTGGATATCCTGAAGATGATGTCACTAAAAAGAAAGTCACCAATCTTATTAATGCGTCGGAGGAATTTCTGTTTCTATATCCCGAATGGAAACGAATTCAATTTGATATTCTTTCTATTAGTTTATTGAGAAATGAAACTTCTGAATTTTTCTTTATTGAAGATGTGCATCTGTAAGTTATGGGTTATGAGTTATCAGGTATGAATCGTCCCTATTTAGGCTTAACTTATCACCTATTACTTATCACTTCTTTTCAACCATCATCAAATCCGCAATGACCATCGCCGTTACAGCTTCCAATACAACAGGCACTCTTAAAGCAATACAAAGATCATGTCTTCCTTTTACAGAAAAAGGTTCAACGTTGCCACTTTCCGTGTTTAAAGTTTGCTGCTCTTTGGGCGTAGACGAAGTTGGCTTAACTACAATGCGAAAGACTATTTCGTTACCATTAGTTATTCCGCCCAAAATACCACCGGAGTTATTGGTTGCAGTTGTTCCATCTGCGTTTATGATTGCATCGTTATGTTGGCTTCCAAACATTTTTGCCGCCGCAAAACCGGCACCGAATTCAATTCCCTTTACCGCAGGAATGGAGAATACTGCATGACTTAACACAGATTCTGCCGAATCAAAAAAAGGTTCTCCCAAACCAATTGGCAAATTATTTACGCGGCATTCAACTATTCCACCCACAGAATCTTTTTCATCAATTGCCTTTTGCAATCCTTTCTCCAAATCACTTTCCCCGCCTATCTCAACAATAGTTGAATGGATGCCAATTTTATTTTCAGGTGAAAGTGAAGCAATTACTTTTTTGGCAACGACTCCGGCGGCGACTATGGCTACCGTTAGTCTTCCGCTGAAATGGCCGCCACCACGAAAATCTTCAAAGCCATTAAATTTTTTATGCGCTACAAAGTCAGCGTGGCCTGGCCTTGGTACGGCTCTTTGCTTTTCATAGTCACCACTTCTTGTGTTACTGTTTTTAAATAAAATAGTAAGGGGTGCACCGGTAGATTTATCATTATATACGCCGCTTATAAATTGTGGGATATCATCTTCTTTTCTTGGTGTAGTACCTCTTGCTCCTGGCTTACGTCTTTCAATATCTTCGGAAAAATCAGCCGCTGTTATATTGATTCCCGCAGGGCAACCATCAATACTTATACCTACAAAATCGCCATGCGATTCTCCAAAAATTGTTGTCCTGAAAATTCTTCCAAATGAATTCATGTGTGTGCTTTAAAGTAATGCTAAATTAAGCAATTGAATGTACGATGTAAGAAGTACGATGTGCGATGTGTTTAAGAACTTCTAAGCCATTGAATGCTGTTATATCGTACATCCAACATCGTACATCGTACATAGTTAGTACCCGTATTCCTTTAATTGTATTTCATTGTCTCTCCACTTTGGACGCACCTTCACGAATAACTCAAGAAAAACTTTCTGCCCGATAAATGCCTCAATATCTTTCCTGGCCTGCGTACCTAATTCTTTAATCATTTTTCCTTTTTCCCCCAACACGATTCCTTTTTGCGTTTCTCTTTGCAAAATAATATCTGCAGCTATTTTTGTAAGTGTTGCTTTTTCTTTAAACTCTTGTACGAGCACCGTGGCGTGATATGGAATTTCGTCCTGGTATAGATAAAAGATCTTTTCCCTGATTATTTCACCAACAAAAAATTTCATCGGAAGATCACTCAGGTTATCATCCTGGTAAAAAGGTTCACCCTCAGGTAACAAAGAAATTACTTCATCCAATAATTCTTTGATGCCGGCTTTCTTCAATGCAGAAATAATAATAACCTTTTTACAATATTTTTTTTCTAAAAAAAAACTCTTTGCTTCTTCAATCTTTTTTTTATCGGCTAAATCAATTTTATTGAGCACTACAATTGCCGGTACTTTTAAAGATAAAGACGAAAATATTTCATCTGTTTCCGTTAGGTCATCTTTTATATCAACAATGAGCAAGGCTACATCTGCATCCTCCAAACTATCTTTCACAGCCTTCATCATCTTCTCATGCAGTTTGTATTTTGGTTCAATAATACCAGGCGTATCAGAAAAAATTATTTGATACTTTTCGTCTGTTAGTATTCCTTTAATACGATGCCTTGTAGTTTGAACTTTTGGCGAAACGATGGCAAGCTTCTCTCCCATCAATGCGTTAAGCAATGTGCTTTTACCAGCATTTGGTTTACCAAAAATATTTACAAAGCCCGATTTCATAAATTTCCGCAAAATTAATCTATTGAATAACAAAAAAGCCTCAGATTACTGAGGCTTTAGTTGCGAAGGGAGGGTTCGAACCTCCGACCTTCGGGTTATGAGCCCGACGAGCTACCGCTGCTCTACTTCGCGATATGTCTTTTAATACTTTTTGTTGTTTTCGTTCTTTCCATCCAATACTGCGATCTTATTCTACTTCGCGATTTTGGATTGCAAATGTAAGGTTTAAAATTTTTAAACCAAATTTTAATACATTAGCAAATGCAAATCAAACAATATTCATATCAATTTTTAACATCTCTTTTTTTTATTGCTGCGTTTACCTCTTGTCATCATAAAATAAAAGAAACAAAAGATTCTGTTTATTCACGACACCTTCAAAAACACATTGATCTTACTATCTTAAGTACACCGGTTCCTAAAGACAAAAATTCATTTAACCTTCTCTTGCTAAACGACGGGCAGGACATTGAGCAATTGCGGATAAAAGAAGTTGTTGATAGTCTCAGCAAAAAGAAACTGCTGCAGCCGTTGTTGATAGTGGCCATTAATGCCTTTGACCGAATGCAGGAATACGGCGTTGCGGGTTACCCGGATTACCAAAACAACGGAATATCCGCAGAGAAATATAGCGCCTTTATCGATGGTGAATTAATTTCCTTTATAAAAAAGAAAGCAGGTGTTAGAAAATTTAATTCAATAACTATCGCAGGATGCTCGTTAGGAGGCCTTTCTGCATTTGATGTTGCGTGGGATCATGCTGATAAAATTGATAAGGTCGGCGTATTCTCGGGTTCTTTCTGGTATCGCGATAAAGATGCTAACGATGCCACATATTCCGATGATAAAGACAGGCTCATCATTAATAAAATAAGGTCGTCAAGAAAACGGCCTCATTTAAAATATTGGTTTTACGCCGGAGGAAAAGAAGAAACAGCGGACCGCGATAAAGACGGAATTATCGATGCAATTGATGATACTAAAGATTTGGTTGATCTAATCAAAAAGAAAAATGTTTGTCCGCCGGATGATGTAGTTTATGCCGAAGACGCTGATGGCACGCACGACTACAATTCATGGAGCCATATACTTCCACAATTTTTAATTTGGGCTGACGGAAATTAATCTCCTTTCTTCTTCCTCACATAAGTGAGATCATAATTGACATTCCATGTTTTTCCATCATCTGTTGATGATTCCTGGAATTGCCTTACCTGGTTAAATCCCTGGTTAAAAAACCTGAACCTTATTTTCGCGTTGCCCTGTGCGTTAGTTGAAGAAGATTCAAATTCCATCATGCTATCTTTATAAACTCCGTTTATGTATTCAGTTACGGCCCCACCGGAGCCAACCCAAACCTGTTTCCATTTATTCGTTTTTGGGTCAACAAAGTTCATGCTCTTGCCTGTATTCGGATATCCGATAGCAGTCCAGTTTTCAAGAATAAAACAACCTCCTGCCTCCATTTCAATTTTGCTGGAGCCCACAATTTGATTACCTCCGGTAGGATATACATCCCAGTCGCCGATCCAAAAGTCAAATTCACGAGCATGGGCATTGTGTAAACACGGATATAGCTTATCTGTGGCTTTCAAAACTAAGTTTTTAAATTTGGCATCATCTCTCATGCTATTATATTCCGTCGTCGTATCCAATTCAGGAATGTTCGAGTAGCCATGTACGATAGCGCTGTCTAATTGCTCCAGGGCTTTATCTTTTTGTTTATTGGCCGCATAAGCTCTCGCGAGCCTCGAGCGGATAATTGGTTCACCGGCAGGTAATGGCTTTTTGGTTAATGAGAGTTCAAAATTTTTAATAGCGAGATCATACTTTCCGAGGCTAAGATAAGAAAAGCCAAGCCGGTTTGTTGAAAGGGCGGTTTGTGTTTCACCTTTTGCAAAGGCATTTTCATAAGCCTTTGCCGCAGCCTGCCAGTCCTGATTCGTATAAAATGTGTCTGCTTGTGAAATTAAAGGCCCACTTTGTTGAGCTTCCGATGCAAGGCAGGTAATCATTAAAGAAAACAAAATAAAATAAAAACTTTTCATGGAACCATTTTATTAATTAACGTGAAAGTGAATCGTAAGTTATTATTAAATTATTTGAACATTAATATAAATGAAATAAGGCCACAATTATTGTAACCTTATTTACCTATCCTTACTACAAATAAAAATTCTTAATAGTCATCTTCCGGAAATCTTGTTCTCTCAACCCCGTTCATCTCATAAATAGTTCCGGGATCATCTGAAAATTCCACTTTCATATGAATGCTATCAGCGACGTTACCAGATTTGGAATGACCGGCTTTGGGAAGTATTTTGCCGTCAGTTTGATTTACAGTTATATTATAGTATTCATTCTGCGCTCCCATTGCAGAGAAGGTTAGCGTCTTATAATCCACCGTAGATTTAAATTTAACATCCCAGCCATTTTCATAATCATCAATAAATATTGTATTATCATTGGCTGAGGTATTATAAGTTGCAATTGTAAAATGGCCTATTCCGTACACATCTTGCGTTCCGTCCAGGTCTAACGTTACCCACCATTCATTAGCAACTTTTACTGCTGAAGTTGCGCCCGCCTCTTTTGTTTTCTGACATGAATTCAATGCAGTTATTCCTGCAACCGCTATTAATATTAGAAGTATTTTTTTCATTTTATGTGGAGTTATAGGTGATTATTGTTTTTGCCATTTTTTGGTGGCTGTAAATGGTCCCTGGTCAAGAAGGGTAACTGCCCATGTAATTAATCCGTTTACATAAGTTCCATCCGTTTGCGTTAGCATTCTTCCATAACCGGTATTTTGAAGCGGAACACTGATAGTGGTGCCATCAAGGCAAATGAAATAACCGGGGATAACAGCACCACCTGTCCATATATCAGTGCTGTAATACACTCCTTCCGCCACTTTGGAAATTTGCGCCGGCCCCGGGGTTGTGCCTACCGGAACAGCCATATAAGTTCCTGAAAAATCCACGCCAGGTAGTTTCTGCTGCAGGAATAACGACCACAGTCCTGGTTACCGAACCACTATAGCCATCAGCATTGGTTGCAGAATAAGTTAAAACGTATAGCCCGACCGTGGAAACATCCACAGAACCTGTTACTACTACCGGGACATCAGCACCTCCGGCTGTCGCTTTTACGCCTGGATCGGTAAATGCTTGAACCTTTTATTATTGAGACTACTGTGTCACCGGTCATTTCAAAATTGGGATAGTAGGTAACTCTTGAAATGCCGACCTGTTTATCATTACTAATTATTGAATCCTTTTCACAGGATGTAAATAAAGCGATAACAGCAATCAACATAAGTCCATATCTTTTTTTCATTTTTTAATTGTTTTTAGTTTTAAAAATTATAAGCCCCACCATACGGGCATGGTTATAGGAACCTGTGCCAGGCGTATTAGGGTTCGTTGATATCTCAGCATCCGGAAATACCAATCGTTTTGGATACTGTCCCGCTCCCAGCACTGAATTTTTTGAAACTACAAATTCACCCGGCACCCATGAAGGATCGGTTGAATATACAGGACTGCTTTTAGGAAGTCCTGTTCTGTTTCTTTCAAACCATCCTTCAATGAAGTGAACTCCGTAAGCAAATGATGTCCATTTCTGCACTAAAATCGCTTCAATATTTTGAGCGGGCGTACCGGCGGGAAACTCGTAAGCACCCCCTGGTGCCACAAAGGAACTACCATCATGGCCCCACGCAGCAAACTCTGCTAAAACACCGTTATCGTAGAGGGATTTTGTACCACTTCCTGAAAAATAGCGCTCCCTTGCTTCCGCCTGAAGGAAGTAAGATTCTGCAGCAGAGAGAAATACTACGGGATCAAGGGGACTTTCTTTAAATATCGAAGCGCCAAGTGCTGCCGAAGATGGATTAAGAAAATCTCCCTGGTCAAGACCAGTTGCACTTGCCCCAAAATAATCAACAGATCTTGGATCACTATTTGTTTGCAGGTATTTTAAAAATGTATTGCTTGCTACGAGGTTAGTACCGGTGTTAAGTTGCCTGATATTTTGCTCGTACAAAGGATTAGATTTGCTGGGATTATCGCTGAATCCGGTAACTTTTGCATCAACGTCAAGAAATTTAGCATTCCTCGCATATATCGCTTCTATTCCTGCTTTAGCCTCATCGGGCTTGGCATTGATCATTCTCAGGTAAAGCTTTAATTCCAGCGTATTGGCAAATTCCTTCCATTTTTCAATATCGCCACCAAACAGGAGGTCGACGTTACCTTCGTTGGTAGCTCTCAAATCAATCGCTGAAAGGGCACTGAAATCTTTATTCAACGCTGTGTCGATACCTGCAATAAGAGATTCATAAATTGTATAGCCATCATCAAAATGTGGTGTAAGATTACCGGTACCTTTCAATGCTTCAGAATAAGGAATCTGATCGTATATATCAACTAATATACCGGTGGCATATGCTTTCATTACTGTACCCATCAGGTAAAAATTCCAGTCCTTAGCTTCATCAGCCTTATCAATAACAAACTGCAGATTTTTTAACCCATAAGAAAATAATGTCGTGTATTGGGCATTATAATCAGGAGTCTTCAAGTCATATTGATCGATAATTTTGTACTGGTTGGCCGCCGCCGCCTGAGTAAGGTATTCGCCCAAAATTCCCCCAACCAATGCAAGGTCTCCTCCTTCCACTGCAGCAACACCCATTACAGACACCGGAAAAACAATCTTTGGAGTTCCCACATCTAATGAAGGATTATTTGGATCATGGTTAATGTCAAAGGTTTTCTTGCAACCTTCGCCTACGAACAATACACTGACGATAATTGCTGCAATAATTTTTTTATTCTTAAATAATTTCATCTTAGTAATAATTAGTTTTTAAAAATTTGCTTTTAGGGCAACACCAAATTGTTTCGAAATCGGCGCTGTTTCAAATTCACCTAACTGGCTGGTAAGGTCATTACCAAAGTTGGATGCTTCCGGATCAATATATAGATTTGATTGTGGTGTCCACAAGAGCAGATTTCTTGCATAAATGGTAAGTGATAAATTATGCACTTTGATTTTTGAGGCAATTTTTTCACTCAGCGCATACGAAATTGAAACGTCTCTCAGCTTTAAAAATGACCTGTCGATTATGTCATTACTATAAGCCAGGGCGGGGTTATTTCCTTCCGGAAAGAAATCCTGCAGGTTGTTTTCTGTAATTGGAGTGGTGTTCTCCTCGTAAATTGGCTTACCCTGCGCATCGGTTCCGTTCTGAACAACTGAATTTGGATATATGAAAGGCCTCCGATCATTATAGGTAGTTGGAATTCCCCCGCCTGTAAACAAAAGCTGCTCTGCCGTCTTGCTATAAAAAACGCCGCCCTGCCTGTAATCCAACGAAAAATTAACCTGCCATTCTTTAAATCTTAATGTATTGGAAAAGCCCATAGAGAAATCATTTTCGGCATTTCCATAATATATCCTGTTAGTTGTTGGAATTGGCTTCCCTGTGGAAGCAGCCACTATTACTTTTCCATCCGGCGTCATTTGCGGACCGAATGAATAAATGCCTGTAGCCGTTTTGCCCGGCACTGCATCTAATTCCACTCCACCATTGAGACCGAAAACGGTAACCTTTGTAAGGCCGTTGGTTAAATGCTCAACCTTGTTCACATTTTTGGTATAGTTATAGTTAAAAGACCATGTGAAATTTTTCGTTGAAACAGGTTTAACGTCAAGGGAAAGTTCAATACCCTTATTATCTATGAGCCCGATATTTTCCGTTAAAGCAGTATAACCTGATCCTGGAGAAATGGGCACGTTTAATATCTGGCCGTCGGCTGATTTATCATACACTGAAACATCCAAACCGATTCGGTTGTTAAAGAACCGGATATCCATTCCTAACTCAGACTCAGTGGTAATTACTCCTTTCAGTTTAGAATTAGCTATGACATTCTGAATACGGAATGAACTAACGCCGTTAAACGGAAAGGCAACATTGCCAAACGGTATTGGCACTGAACCCGCTATTAGTACAGGGTTTGTAGAGTATACCGGCGCACTCGTACCAGTTTTGCCATAACCTGCCCTGAACTTCAGATATGATATAGGTGAGCTTTTCAGGTTAAAACTGTTAGAGGCAACCCATGATAAGTTCCCGCCCGGATAAAAGAAATGATTCGCGTCAATTGGCAAAGTAGACGACCAATCGTTACGGGCATTTAATGTTACATAAAGTTGGCTCTTATACCCAAGCGTCGCCTGGCCGTAAACGCCGAGTAATCTTGTACGACTGCGGGCACCAGCGGTAGTTGGCTGCTTGGTTGAATTGGAAAGATTGTAAAATCCCGGAATCAGGAGATTAGTAATGGCTGAAAAACCGCTCTTGGTGTCCGCCTGGTTAAAGTTTACACCTCCTATAACATCGAGATTAAAATTGTTACTGATGTCCCTGTTATATTTTAAAATAAAATCACCGTTAATGCCGCCTACATAATTATTGCCCTCAATAACAGAACCCACATCCGGTGTCCGACTTGTGCCTTCAGTGTTGCCACCTGCGTTCCAACTTCCAGGGTCGGGCGCATTTACTGCATTGTAAGCAAAAGTCCGGGCATTTTCAACGTCGCCGCCTACACGCAGTTGCGCCGAAAGAGCCGACGTAAACTGGTAATTCATATCCAAACTTGCGAAGAATCGGTCCGACGTCTGACTGTTGCTATTGTTGTGCAAACCATAATATGGATTTTCTGCATAAGGAGTAAAATAACTATTTACATCAAAAAATTTATTGGTGTAATCGCTGAAATCGTGTATTGGCAGGTCTACCGGAATTTGTAAAATATCCTGGAAAATAGTAGAACCTGCTGCACTTCCCTGTCCTGTTGCAGGTTGATTCACCTTTTTATTTACATAATTAAATGAGGTATTGATCGTAAAATTTTTAAACTTATTGTTGGTTCTTAATGACAAACTGTTTCTGGCGAGGTAGTCTGACTTTGTTGGTATTACCCCATCACTTTCCACATTGCCATAAGAGAAGTAGAAAGTGGATTTATCATTTCCCCCGGAGACAGCCAATGTATTATTCAATTCCATTCCCGTAGTATAAAAATTACGTATGTTATCCTTGATAGCTGAGAATGGTTTTATTAATTGGGAATTATCTACTATTGAACCCCACGGCCTAACCACGCCATCCAGGCGAGGTCCCCAGCTTCCATTTTCTCCCAGAATAAATGAAGCATTCCAACCCTGCCCAAATGTGCTTTGTAAAGTGGGTAGTTTACCCACTTTACTAAAATTGGCAGACCCGGCAAAATCAATGCTGATTTTACCTGATTTGCCTCTTTTAGTCGTAATCATAATAGCACCATTACGTGCAGCAGATCCATATAAGGATGAAGCAGCCGTGCCTTTAAGAACAGTAATGCTTTCAATATCATTTGGATTAATGTCATTGGCTCCGTTACCGAAATCGTTTTGCCCCGTGAGTCCGATGGTTCCCACGTTATTAGCCCCCGCCAAAATATTGGATCCGGCACTCAACCTGGCATCAGTTAAAGGAACTCCGTCTATTACGTATAAGGGTTGATTGCCTCCTTCTGTAAGTACACCATAACCCCTTAGTACAACTTTTGTAGATGAACCCGGTCCACCCGTGTTAGATATTTCAGCGCCAGGCACCTTGCCTGCCAGCCCGTCGAACGCATTTACATTAGCTGTGCGGGTGATAGCTTCGCTCGTAAAAGTAGTAGTGGCGTAACCTAGTTTAGCCTTTTTGCTTGTTTGCCCCAAAGCTGTTACAACAACCTCTTCCATTACACCAGTGGCCGGTTTTAGCGCTATGTCCACATTAGTTTGATTCCCCACTCTTACCTCACTCCTGCCATAGTTGGCCGCGGTAATTACCAGTACATCGCTTGGTTTTGCTGTTATGGAGAAAACGCCTTCAGCATTGGCTGGCAAGCCTTTAGAAGTTCCTTTAATAATTACAGAAGCGCCGCTAACGGGACTGCCCTTGTCGTCGACTACTTTGCCAGTAACGACATGGCTTTGCGCAGATGCTAATACTCCGCTTAGCATCATCATTATAAAAAAGATTAGAAATTTTTTCATTGATATTTTTTAAGTTTTGATAAATGAAGTAACCAGAAGGCAACAATATTTGTTAATATGCGTCAAAACTTAAAAGCTTAATTACCGAAGCATGAAATTTCTATAATGAGACATGTAGATTTATTTCTGAAAAAAAATTATCGCTTGCATTTGTTAAAATACATTTGATGGAACTGGTGCTGTGTTCCGGAAAAAGGAAGAGCGTAAAACGGGAAAGATACATGGCGAAACATGCTATTGAGGGAATGAAATTTTATAAAATTTTTTAGTGGCAGGATGGAAACAAATGAGGTAACTACCACAAAACTTTATGACCGATGGGAGGCAATTCAAAATCCAAATGAGATTTTCAAACAGGTAAAGCAAGTTTCTGTTGACATTAAAACTGACTATAATTATCCGAACGCTTTAAGACCGCCGATAAATCCAGGATACAAAACTAAGTACGATAAAAAATAACAGCCGTTTATATGTGGTTGTTCTGCTATAGTGTCTGAAGACTGTACCAGGCCTAACGCAAACGCCTAAACTAAGATATCTCCGGCAGCTTTTCATTGCTTAAGATTATAAACACGCAATCCAACCGCCTGTATATCCGGCAAATTATCAGAAGGTGTATCCAGGTAAAAATATGCAGTTGCACAAACATCATCAGAGCGATAAAAATTTGTCCAGCCTTTTGGCGAGTTATCATTTAATTGAAGCGGATGGCTCTTATCATACTGCGGGTACAGTTTGCCGTTATCTGTTGACACAACAATTAACGGAGCATTATTTTTTTGATATGCTGCAACACTATCTGTAGAAGCACCGCCAATCTGTTGCAATGCAACCATACATCCTGTTTTAAAATAAACCGGGTCAGGAATGTGAAAGCGGTAAAATGCATATTGCAGCAATGAATCACTGGCAATCGTGCACCCTGTATATCGATTGATGAATTTGTTTTGTCCCCAGGCTGAGCCTATAAAATCTTCGGTTCCTGTTCCGTTGAGCGTTGGATATTCTTTGTCTCCATCGAGATACATTTTCACTTCGCCTTCACCAAACCATGATGTGCCATATAAAGGATTTGCATTAATGCCGATACTCGCTCCCAAAAATCTTCCCTTTCCATTTACATGTGGCAGAACTTGAAAGTCCTGCGACGGCGTAGTTGCAGTATCTCTATGCCAATAAGCATGGAAATATAAATAATCATCATTCCATGTTTTTAATAAACTATAATCAACATCAAAGAAAATGTTTCTTAATGTCTTATTGGATTCATTAGTAACAACAATTTTTGCTGCTTTCTTAAAAGGCATGGGTATAAAACAAACAAAAGAGCGTCCTTCGCCCGTCGTAAATAAAGCATTCTCATAAGTTATCGTTTTGCCTAAACCCAATCCGAAGAAATCGCCGAAAGGCACAGACACGGCAGGTTTCGATGCATTGTCCCAAAACATTTCAATCTTCAGAGACCTAAGCATTTCAGGCGAACGATCATTGATGGTAATCCACATCCTGTTAATAATGCCCGGAGATTGTATGTCCAATAATGAATAAGATTGACCAGCAGCAATGGTATCATAGGGATGTCCCTTCGCTTTATTATTTTCTTTACCGCCTTCTCCCTTTATGCCGTTCCTGTTTTCCGGGCTGCTCCATCTTGTTGAACTGTTATTATCAAATTCAAACAGGGATTTGTTGTTTGGGGATTGGGCAAAACAATTTGCAAATAAAACAATTTGCAAAACGAATAAACAAGCGATTTTCATGTTGATATAATTTAACGATTATTTTGTTTTAGAGAAATATGCATTTAGTTCGCAAATTCAATATTTATCGGATCAATAGCCCCGGGCTTCAGCCCGGGGCAAGAATTAGTTTATCCTTCGGCTTTAGCCAAAATCCATCCCGTGTTTTTTAGAGATGTGGCTAAAGCCCGTCAAACCTTTCTTATTTCCCCCGACCTAAAGAGTCGGGGCAATTATGAGCCCTATTGAACGATAAACATTGTGAACAAAATATGATTCTATATTTTTTTATAAACCCTCAGCTACTTTATCTTTCACCACAACCAACTCCTTTACATCAACTGTTATCGGCACTGCTCCTACCTGAACAATTGCTTTCTTGCCGCGAATTTTTGTAACAACACCTACCTGCCTGTTGGCAATCATTTTTACTTTATCGCCTTCTTTAACGGGTTCTGTTGTTTCAATATATTTTTTATCAATTTTCTGTTGCTGTCTCTCAACCACTTTCTTTTCTCTTTGTTTAAAAAGAAGAGACTGAATCATCTTTATCAGAGAATTTTTGTCTTCAGTCCTTCTCCATTCGATTACAATGGCTTTAAGCTTGCGTTCCATATCTTTTAAGTATGCCAGCTTTTCTTCACTCAATCTATTCTGATTTTTTAATAGCTCAATTTGCTGGCTGTGCTTTTCACGGCTCATCACATGTTCCAGTTCTTTTTTCAGCTTTTCATTTTCTTTTAAAAGTTTATCAAGGTTTTTTCTTTCGGCCTGCACCTGCTGCAGATCCTGTTCTGTTCGGTTCAATAATTTATCGAGACTGAAATGATTTTCATCAACCAGTTTTCTTGCTTTATTAATGATAGAAGGATGCAAACCAATTCGTTCAGCAATAGAAAAAGTATAGGAACTGCCTGGCTTTCCAACGATCAGTTTATATAGAGGTCTTAAGTTTTTTTCATCAAAGGCCATTGCGCCATTCATTATTCCCTGAACTTTATTCGCCATTACTTTCAAATTGAGGTAATGCGTTGTAACAATACCAATCGAATGTTTCTTTGCCAGTTCTTCCATGATTACTTCGGCGAAGGCTCCACCCAAATTGGGATCACTGCCGCTACCAAGTTCATCTATAAAAAACAGGGTTTTGCCATTGGCGTTTTCCATAAAATATTTCATGTTCATCAAGTGCGATGAATAAGTACTCAACTCAAACTCGAGACTTTGCGTATCACCAATATGTATCATTAGTTGGCGGAAAATACCAAACTCACTCTCAGGGCTACACGAAACCAGCAAACCGCTTTGCAACATCATCTGTAAAAGCCCGGCAGTTTTTAAGGTCACGGTTTTTCCGCCAGCATTTGGTCCACTGATAACCAATATTCTGTTGGTATCATCCAGCGTTAGATTAACAGGAATGGTTGGCTTCTGCTGTTTTTCGTTATAAATAAACAACAGTGGATGACATGCGTTTACCAGTTTGAGGAAAGCTTTATCATGCACCGCAGGCATACTGCCGTTGTATTCTATAGCAAGCTTCGCTTTGGCCCTTATAAAATCGTATTCGCCCAAAACAGTACGATAAATACTCAGCAATGAATAGTATACACGAACGTTTGAAGTGAGCCTTTGTAATATCTTGTGCACCTCTTTGCGTTCTTCATTCTCCAATGAAAATATTTCGTTGTTCAATCCTGTTGTTTCTTCCGGTTCTATGAAAGCTGTTCTGCGGCTATCACTTTCCCCGTGCAAAATTCCTTTTATCATTCGCTTTTGCTCTGCAAACACAGCAAGCACCCGCCTTCCGTTCATAAAGCTTTCTTCAATTTCAGCAAGATAACCTTGCTTATTCAACCTGCTTACAATACGATCGAAAAGCCTGCGTAATTCATTTCTCTTTTTATAAAGGCGCATTCTTATTTCTGCAAGTTCTTCCGAAGCATTGTCTTTCACGTTTGCATCGTCATCCAAAATTTCGTCGATCAACAGTGCAATTGTTTTTTCATAATAAGTCTCACTTATGACTATTGCAAGAAAAGGGAAGGCCAATCGGCGGTCATTATCAAACCAGCGAAAAATTTGTTGTATAGACGCAGTGAGTTTTTTAATCAACAAAAACTGGTAGCCTGCAAGCAGCGAACCTTCAATACTCAACAGCTTGAGCTCTTTATTAAGATTCAATACCGTATCATCAGGAAAATGCAAATGGTTTTGAAAAAGTAATTTGTATTCATAAGCCTGTTGCAACTGTGGTTCAATAAATTCTTTTCGCGTATGAATCCGCAAATTTTCTGATTTATCTCTTGCATATTCAGTACGGCAATGGCCGGAGAGTAACATTTTTATTTTATCAAACTCAAGTTGCTGTATCGCGGAAGAAGGAAATAATTTCATGAATTAGTGCAAATGGCCTTTTTATTAACGAACAAAAGTAAATCCTGGGAATCAAGTATTTTAATAATAAATACTAAGGTAAATATCTCATGAAATATTTTTCTTAAATTTGGTATTCAAAAAATAACATGAAAGTTTTATTAGAAATTAAAGATAAAAAAGCCCCATTTGTATTAGAACTTTTAGATAATCTTTCATTTGTAAAAGCGAAGCAAATTACACCTCATCACGCCCAGGTTCTTGAAGAATTAAAAGAAGCAGTAGAAAATATGTCTTTAGCAAAGGAGGGGAAACTTAAGCCAAGACCTGCATCAGAACTGCTGGATGAGTTATAAAATATTTTCTATACCGCCATTTGATAAGCAATTAAAACGGCTTTCAAAAAAATATCCTTCTTTAAAAATTGAATATTCCCGACTTCTGAATGAATTGGAAAAAAATCCGATGCAAGGCGTATCGATCGGAAACGATTGTTACAAAATACGCATTGCGATTGCCTCAAAAAATAAAGGGAAAAGTGGCGAAGCAAGAGTGATAACTTATGTCCAGATTAAAGATAGGTCTGTTTTTCTTTTATCCATCTTTGATAAATCCGAAGACGAAAACATTCCTGACAGCGAATTGAAATCTCTTCTAAAACTCATAAAATAATAATGTTTAGGAAAGGGGTTATTTTAACCCTAAAATCTTAAAACCTATCTTTGCATTTTCCTTAAAACAATCTATGACAGATAATAAAAAACTTGAATCAGCCACTTTTGGTAATGGATGTTTTTGGTGCACGGAAGCCGTTTTTCAGCAACTGAAAGGTGTTGAAAAAGTGAGCAGCGGTTACAGTGGCGGCCATGTTGAAAACCCAACCTACGAACAGGTTTGCGGCAAACAAACCGGCCATGCTGAAGTGCTGAGAATAGAATACGATCCCAAAGTAATAAGCTATGATGAATTATTGGAAGTCTTTTGGGCAACCCACGACCCCACAACTTTAAACAGACAGGGAAACGATATTGGACCTCAATACCGAAGTGTGATTTTTTATAACAATGACGAACAAAAAGAAAAGGCCGAAAAATATAAACAGGAGCTTGAAAAGAGCGGCGCTTTTGATAAACCTATCGTGACAGCTATTGAGCCTTTAACTAATTTTTACCCTGCGGAAAATTATCATCGTGACTATTATAAAAATCACAGTTCGCAACCGTATTGCTATTTTGTCATAAAACCAAAGATGGATAAAATAAAAAAAGTTTTTGCCGATAAACTCAAGCCTTAAAAACATTTGATGAAATATTTACTTACGCTGTTGTTTATTCCTGCAATTCATGCATTTTGTTTTGCACAAAAGTTTTCTACATCTATCGATGGGCAGTTATCTATTCCGCAAAACGATTATAAGGAAGTGAACCCTGATGCCGGCTATGGATTACGTGCCAATGTTTTATTCAGGCCGAGCTATCGTACGCCTATAAGATTTGGAATTGAATTAGGCATACAGGAAAAGGCAAGAGCCAACCAATATTTTTCAGGTTATGTTTACGGATATTATGACGACTTCCAGGTCAGCGCCACGAGCGATATTTTTTCATTAATGTTTGTTACCAGAATCCAAACTTCTAAACACCGTTTGATAAAACCTTTTGTAGATTTTACCGCGGGATGGAATGTTTTTTTCTCTACAGTTACTGTCGATGAACTCAGCTACTATAGTAATTATAGCCCTTCTTATTCAAACTCTTCGAAAGCGAATTGGGCATTTGCAATAGGCGTTGCAGGCGGCATCGACATTTCGCTAAACAGGCGAGATGCATTAGGCCTTGAGTTGAAGTGCGCCTACCTTCATGGGTCTTATGCCAGGTATCTAACTGATCCATACATTGATGGAACTGGCAATGTTTCATTCTTGCAAAACAGCTCAAGAACCAACATGCTTATACCACAGGCTGGTATAAGAATAACAATTGATTAATATATCAATGTACTTGTAAAAAGCCCCTCAATATGGGATCGTTGTGATATATTGCAGCCTCAATAAAAAAAATCCTCAATGGCAAATAAAAACGATCTTGATTTTACCTATACCACCATTGATGAAATATTTCGTCTAAGCATGGGCGAAAGTGCGGACTATAGCGGAGCAATGTTTAATGGCGATTTTTCAATGACGATTGAGGAAGCGCAAAAAAATAAGCACAAATTTATTGCAGATAGCCTTGGCATAAAAAATAACACAAAAGTTTTGGATATGGCATGTGGCTGGGGGCCGTTCCTGACATACATAAGAGGACGTGGCGCTAATTGCATGGGAGTTACTCTATCATCAGGGCAGGCTGCTGCATGCGTTAAGAATGGATTGGATGTTCGCATTATGGATTGCAGAAAAATTACTCCGGAAGATTTTGGAACTTTTGATGCAATAACATGTATCGGCGGTATGGAGCATTTCTGTTCAATAGAAGAATATAAAGATGGAAAACAGGATGAAGTGTATCATAATTTTTTTGAAGAATTGAATGATTTGTTACCAAAAGGAGGAAGATTTTATATGCAGACAATGGTGTTCAGCAAAAATATGATACCATTGGAAGAAGTAAGCGTAGATGCTCCAAAAGATTCACCTTCTTATGCAATGGCTTTAATGGTAAAACAATTCCCAGGATCGTGGTTGCCTTATGGAGAAGGCCAGGTTATAAAGAATGCTGAACCTTATTTTAAATTGATTTCTAAAAGCAGCGGCAGGCTTGATTATATCGAGACAATTAAAAGATGGCGCATTAAATTCAGAAAATTTAACCTCAAAAAATATGCGTTATATGCTTCGCTGATTCCCAAATATTTATTTGACAAAGAATTTCGCCACCAGGTGCAGGTATTCAAAATAAGCCCTAACAAAATTTGTTTCGAAAATGAAACAATGGATCATTTCAGGCTTGTGTTCGAAAAGATATAATTATTGTAAGTTTATTATTTTACCTTAAATAACGCAGCTATATTAAACTGCAACAGCCACCACTTCATCTCTCCCAAGCTTCTTTAAAAACCTGATGTGCGACAAAATAGCACCTCTAAAACTTGGATTTGAATTATACCGCAGTTCATATTCCTCGGCTGTCTTCTTTACAATCACTGATATTTCTTTATAGTGAACATGGCAAATGCGTGGATACAAATGATGCTCTACCTGGAAGTTTAAACCACCGCAGAAAAAACTTAATATATTATTATCGCGGCCGAAATCTGCCGTTGTGTATAATTGATGTATCGCCCAGCAATTATCAATATTACCCTGTTCGTTGGGCAATGGAAAACTGGTTTCTTCAACAACATGCGCCAACATAAAAATAACTGCCATTGTAATTCCTTCACAAAAATGCAGGGCAAAAAATCCCAGCAATATTTGCCACCATGATGCATGAATTAATATCAGCGGCAACACAAGAAATATCATATAATAAACAGCTTTGAAAAAGAATAAATTAAAATATTCAATTGCGCGGGTGCTTTTTATTTTCGTAATTACCAATCTTCTTTTTAAAAAATTTTTTATAGTCTTTAATAAAAACCCACACCAGGGACCCAAATCCATAAAATAAAAACGCATACCAATATTGATAGCGATGTATTTTCATTAATTTTTGATGAGGGCACACCCTGTAGCAGCGGCACTGATTCAATATCTTCATCGTGCCCCTCAATATTCGTGTACGTATGATGCACGATGTTATGCATGATGCTCCATAAATAAGCATTGGCCCCAATGATGTTGAAACTATAACTTAAAACTTTATTAACTGATTTGTGTCGCGATAATGAGCCATGAATGGCATCATGCGAAATATTCAATCCAACAAAAGCTGTAAAAAAGCCGAGGATGATCCATAATAGAAATTGAATGGCAAGAGTGCTGTGTCCTAAAATGAGTATGAAGTAGGTTGTTGTTAAAACTGTTAAATAAAAAAAAGTTTTAAATACCATTACCCAATTGGCATTTTTAGAAATTTTATTATTTGTAAAATATTCATCTACTCTTTTATTGAGCGTAGAGTAAAAGTCGAGGTCATTTGTTTTGGCAAATTTTATTTTGTTGGTCATTGTAGTTTAAAAGGTTTTATTAAATATTTTGAATCTTTTGCAAAAAACAAGGTTAAGCAATCGACACAAGCAGTACAATGGCGCACTACTTAAACCATCTTTCTTAAGATTTTCTATTTAATAATTTTGAATATTGGAGTTTACTTTGGATGCCAGGTCGTTAAGATGATAGTTTTTCACCCATTCCTATAAGGTTATGCATTTGATAAGAAGCAAAACGTAAAGAAGAATTTTTGAAAGGAGCTAAAAGGATCAATGACAAAAAAGAAAACAGGATATACATTATAATTAAATTAAAAAATTAACGCGGTAATCTACGATTTATTATCTGTAACGTATTAGATTATTCGCAGTTTAACTTATAACAAAAATTAATCAACTAATCGCACTTTTCTAAGTTCAAGCAGGTTAAGGCTATTAGGTAATAAATTTTTTACATACGGCTGCAGAAGGTGGATAACCATGTCGTACCAAAGAGGCACAACCGGCGCATCTTTTATCATTAACTGGTCGGCCTGTTGATAAATTTTATAACGCAAAGAATCATTCTTTTCTTCCAAAGCCCGTTGGTATAATTTATCGAATGCCTGGTTTTTATAACGTGTATAATTAGGCGGCGCCGGATTTTTTCCGTAAAAATCACTCAGGAAATTTTCTGCATCAGGATAGTCGGCTATCCAGCTTCCGCGAAAAAACAAAGCATCAGATTTCGCGGTTTCCTCCAACAACAAACTTTTCTGTACAGTTTCCACCTGAATCTTAATTCCTACCTGTTGTAATTCGCTTGCGATATAAGTTGCAAATTCCGCATACACAGGAACGGTAAGCAATTTGATTACGGGCAACCCAACACCATTGGGATAACCTGCGTCTTTGAGTAATTGCAATGCTTTGCCCGGATCATAACGGTAGCCGATAATCGCAGTAGAATCAAATGACGGAAGGCCTGCAGGAATGAAGCCGCTTTCCGCAGGAGTTCCGATCGAGTTACGGATATACAGCATCATCTTCCTGCGGTTAAATCCATAATTAATAGCCTGTCGTATTTTCAGATTTCGAAGTGGGGAATTTTTCACGATTTCCAGGGACGTGTCATTCAAAATGCCAAGATATTCAATGTTGAGATAAGAATGTTTGTCCAGGATGATTTTCCCATTCCATTCCTTTCGCAGCGCACCTTCTTTAGTAATTACTTCATCTTTAAACGAGGCATCAATATCATTAATGAAATCGAGCCTGCCTTGTTGAAATTCCAAAAACTCCGTGGCTTTATTTTCAAAGAAGGAAACTTTAATTCCATCAAGATAAGGCAGCCGTTTTCCAGCATTGTCTTTTTCAAAATAATTTGGATTTTTCTTCAGAATTAATGCCTGCCCTTCTTCCCAGGCAACGAACTGAAAAGGGCCGGTACCACATGGATGCCTGCGAAAATCTTTTCCATATTTCTCTACAACTTCTCTTGGTACAATTGAGCAATATTGCATACTTAAAATGCCAAGTATAGGATGGAAAGGCGCTGCTAATTTCAATTTAAATGTAGTATCGTCAATTGCGGTAAAAGGACGTAGCGAATCAACCCGACTATTAAAAATCCATGCGCCACTGCTCGCAGTATTTTGATCAATAATTCTGTTGAAACTATATACGACATCATCGGCAATCATCTTTCTTCCTTTGCCATTTAAAAAGGCATCATTATCCTGGAAAAAAACATCATTGCGTAAATGAAAAGTGAATGTAAGATTGTCTGCAGAAATATCCCAGCTTTTAGCAAGCGATGGAACCAAATGCAAACTGTCATCAGTTTGAATAAGTGTATTATATATTTGATGTACCGCCCAGATGATAGATTGATTTTTTGCAAATGCAGGATCAAGTGTGGCAATGCCCGATTGTTCATTGTAATGAAAAATATTTTTGTCTCGTTTATGTTGTTTGCAAGATGAGAGGGCAAACAAGAAAATAGTTATTAAAATAAGATGAACATTTCTCTTTAATAACTTTATAAGAGGCAAAGGCATTTGGTTTTTTAACTCCATCTTTGTTTTAGAAAAAAATAAATTTAGTAAATGAAAAAGATAGTAGCAGTATTTTGTTGTATGTTCATTTTTTTTAACGCTTTGTTTGCCCAGCATTACACGCATGCAGACACTTTGCGTGGAAGTAACGGCCCGGGAAGAAGTTGGTGGGACGCTACGAAATATGATTTACATGTAAAATTTAATTTGCAGGATAGTTCAATAAGTGGTTTTAATATTATTTCATTTAAAGCTTTAAAACCTGGTTCAGTTATGCAGATTGATTTGCAGGAGCCAATGGTGATTGATAGTGTAAAGACTTCTATTACCGGCAATATGGTTCAACTTGCTTCCAATGATTTCGAACGGAATGGCAATGTATATTATATTGACATTCCTAATTTAAAAAAGAAAATACCTGCTTTACAAAATAAAAACTCGATTACTATTTACTATCATGGCAAACCGAGAATCGCTGTAAGACCTCCATGGGATGGCGGTATAACCTGGACAAGAGATAAACAAAATAACCCTTGGATAACCATAACCTGCCAGGGTTTGGGCGCCAGTGTTTGGTATCCATGTAAAGATTACCAGGGCGACGAACCTGACAGCGCTGAAATGCATATTACTGCTCCATCCGATTTAATTGCGGTAAGCAATGGAAGGATGAGAAATAAAATTGATAACGGTGACAGCACCACGACAACAACATGGGCTGTTGTAAATCCCATTAATAATTATGATTTCATACCCTATCTTGGCAAGTACACACATTTTGGCGAAATCTACAATGGCCTGAAAAGCCCGTTAACTATGGATTATTGGGTGCTTGATTCAGATTTGGTAAAAGCCAAACAACAATTTAAAGAAGCACCGCGAATGATGAAGGCATTTGAATATTGGTTTGGCCCCTACCCTTTTTATGAAGATGGTTATAAACTGGTGGAAACGCCGCATCTTGGTATGGAACATCAAAGCGCTGTGGCCTATGGTAATCATTTTCTCAATGGCTATTTAGGCAAAGATCTCTCAGGAACCGGCGTTGGCCTAAAATGGGATTTTATTATTGTACACGAAAGTGGCCACGAATGGTTTGGCAACAACATCACTTCAAAAGATATTGCCGATAGCTGGATACACGAAGGATTTACTAATTATAGCGAAGATCTTTTTACGGAATACTGGTTTGGTAAAAAAGCGGCGGAAGAATATGAAGTTGGTATAAGGAAGAATATTGAAAACAAAAAACCTATCATCTCACCGTATGGCGTAAACGCAGATGGGCCGATAGATATTTATTACAAAGCATCGAATATGCTGCATACCATTCGCCAGGTAATAAATGATGATTTACTTTTTAGAAATATTTTAAGGGGATTAAATAAAACATTCTATCACCAAACAGTTACCAGCAAGCAAATTGAAGACTATATTAGTAAAACATCCAAGATAGATTTCTCTAAAGTATTTGACCAATATTTACGTACTATTAAAATTCCAACGTTGGAGTATTCAATAAAAGATGGTGCCTTTTCCTATCGCTGGACTAATGTAGTTCCCGGCTTTAACATGCCCGTTAAAATTTATAATGCAAAGGGAGCGCTTCAGTTTATCTATCCAAAAGAAAAGATGCAACAATTAAAATTGAACGTTGCACAATTGAAAGTGGATGAAAAATTTTATATCTATACAAATCAAATTAATTAAAATAATTTAGTGCCTTAAACTTATCTATGTCGCAGATACGAAGGCAAAGTATCATCTCAACGGTTTTTGTTTACGCTGGCTTTTTTATTGGGTTTATCAATACCTATTTATTTACCAGGCAAGGTTCCCCGTTCACGCCATCTCAATACGGATTAGCATCCACAATTTTTATTGCAGTAGGCAACCTCATGTTTGCGTTCGCCAATATGGGAATGATTTCTGTGATCTATAAGTTTTATCCTTATTACAAAGACAATCTGCCAAAAAGGAAAAATGATTTGCTCACATGGGCGCTTCTTACAAGCCTTATTGGATTTGGTTTTGTAATAATTGCCGGCATTATTTTTAAAGAACCTGGTAGTACAAAAATTCGGCGCTCACTCCCCGGAATTTATTCAATACTATTTCTGGGTTTTCCCATTCGGACTGTCGCTATTGGTATATTCTATACTGGAAGTATTTGCATGGAACCTTCGAAAATCAATCTTTACAACATTCTTAAGAGAAGTACTTTTTCGTTTATTAACTACGCTTCTTATTTTTCTGCTAAGCTTTAAAGTCATCAATACCTTTGATACTTTTATTAAATTATATGCATGTACCTACGGTATTATTGCTTTGGCGTTGCTCCTATACCTTATATGGAAAAAAGAATTGTATCTCACATTTTCAGTAAGCAGGGTTACCAAAAAATTTTACAAAAAAATTATTTCGTTAGCGTCGCTGGTTTATTTTGGCGGCACTGTACTTATGATAGCCCAGTTTATTGATTCGTTGGTTATCATGTCAGTATTGGGTACGGCGGCGGCTGGAATTTTTGAGCTTGGAAGCGAACGTGGCAGGTTTGGTACAGGCACCGCAAAGAGGCGCCATTGCTGCATCCGTACCTGCACTTTCCCAGGCATGGAAAGATAAGGATTACCAAAAAATTACCCGCATTTATCAACGATCGGGTATCAATCTTCTCATTGCTTCTTTAGGTATTTTTTTAGTGGTATGGCTCAACTATATTGATGCTGTAACAACGTTTAATCTTAAACCCGCCTACCTGCAATCGCAATGGATTTTTTTCTTTTTGGGAATGGCACGAATCATTGACTTGGGAACAGGCGTAAACGCACAAATCATCGGTACCTCCATTTTCTGGCGATTCGATTTGCTGAGCGGTATCATTTTATTTGTACTAATAACACCATTGAGCTACCTGCTTGTAAAACATTTTGGCATCATCGGCGCCGGTTATTCCTACGTAATATCATTTACTATTTACAATCTTATCCGGATTATTTTTTTGCAGAGAAAATTCAAGATGCATCCATTCAGTTATAAAACGCTTTATGCAATTATCATTGCTGCCATTTGCTTTTATATATGTTACTATACATTTATGAATTTCCATGGCTTTCTTGCAATGGTTTTAAAAAGCATTGTATTCATTGCTTTGTATGCAGGCGCCATCATTTATTTTGATCTCACTCCAGACGCATTGCCGGTAATTGACAGTATTAAAAACAGGGCAAAGAAGATGCGAAAGTAGTCTTTCATATTTTTGCAAAATGATCAAAGACTCAATAATTAACAGCACGATAGCCTACGTAAAAAAAGAATTATCTGGAGCAGAGGGCGGTCATGATTGGTGGCATATTGAAAGAGTATGGCGAAATGCAAAATTGATTGCCCAGTCTGAAAAGGTAGATATTTTTATTGTAGAACTCGCCGCATTATTGCACGACATTGCGGATGCCAAGTTTCATAACGGCAATGAAAATATTGGCCCGGAAAAAGCAAAACAATTTCTTGAAAGTCTTTCTGTAGAAAAAGAAATAATTGTTCATGTTGAGAACATAATAAGAAATATTTCTTTTAAAGGCGGAAATTTTACTAACAGATTTTTATTCGCCTGAATTAGCTGTAGTGCAGGATGCCGACCGTTTAGACGCCATTGGTGCAATTGGCATTGCAAGAGCTTTTAATTATGGAGGGTTTAAAAACAGGGAAATATATAATCCTTCTATACCTCCTGATTTGCAAATGACAAAAGATGTTTATAAAAAAAGTGACGCACCGACTATTAATCATTTCTATGAAAAACTGCTGTTACTAAAAGACAAGATGAATACTGATACAGGAAAAATATTAGCTGAAGAAAGACATCGCTTTATGGAACTTTTTCTTGAAGAATTTTACGGTGAATGGAATGGTACCAAATGAATCCCAAATTTGGCATTGCATATCTAAAAAAATAAGGGCCAAAAGAAGCCCTTATTTTTTTAGATACTCTTTCCTCAATAGCTACAGTTATTTCTTCTTTGCGTCATTAATTTTTTGTAAAGCGTCGATAGAGCTGTTGTTAAACGGATATTTCTCCAACGCCAACGTGTAATATTTTTCAGCGTTCGCAGTATCGCCGGTGTCAAGATAAAATTCTCCCATTGAATCGTAGGGATTACAGCCATCCGGGTACATGGCAATATATTTTTCAAAATATTGTTTCGCCATTAAAGTATCTTTTTTGTCCTGCAGATATAAATATGCCAGGTTATTATACATGCCGGGCGCATCCGGAAACTTCTTAATATAATCCTGGGCAGCCGAAAATCTTTCTTCAGCGGTAGGCCGTGTTAACACATAAAAATGTCCGATCATGGCACCATCCGGGAACATGGTATGAAGTTTTGACCAAACCTCCAGCCTGTTTGCCCGTGTGAGGGTAGAATCATCTAAAGAAGCAAACAATTTTTCACCTTCAGTTTTGTCTTTCGCACTTTTAAGAGCTCTTTCGGCGTAAGTATCTCTCATTGCTCCCCTGCTAAGATTAGACAGGAAAACTAGCGGAACTGTAAAATCAGGATCCAGCTTTACTGCATTGGTGAAATCATCATAAGCCTGAGCAAATTCGGCATTCATCATGTGTTTCGCACCGCTCATTGCAAGATTTTTTGCCTCATCTGATTTTGTGGTCCAGGTCATTTTTTGTGACATACCTGGAAAAGTTAGAAATAGAAAAAGCATGCAAATAATACCACCATAAATTTTTCTCATGTTAAAACTTTTTAAAGATGAATAAATATATAGCGGGTACGAACAGGTGTAAACAATATCAGCCGAAGTGTGACAACGAGGATACTACAAGATAACCTTTTTATTTAATAACAGAAACTATGCCAGCGACTTCTCACAGTTTACAATTAATGATACAACAAGACTAACCCGTATATAACGGAGTGGCATACACGTATAGTTCATATCTTAAATCCTATAATATAATTAACCTGCATAGCAATAAGCACATCCATGTTCCTGCGCTCTGCCGACAGCCCATACACCGGAAGGAACAATTTGTATTCCTGGTAATACACCGGATTTCCAATCATTATATACAGTTTTGGCATCCATCTTCATACTTATCTGCGGTTACGGCGCTAAGTACCGTCAACGCCATGTTGCACACACAAATCATAATTCCGTGATCCTGCAATTGATTAATACCTATCTCTACATTACCGATACCCGGCACTTTAAAATCGCCTTCTTTTGGTTGCCAGTACATATTTCTTGTTGAGGGCGCTTTTGTAACAGGATCATTAATTTTAAAAGATTCACCAAACTTGTATTTCTCCCAAAGACTGCTTTGCATTGCATAAGCAATTGTTTCGTGGCGCAGTACTAAAACAATACCCAGGTCGTTTTCGGTTGCGCCTGTCATTGTATTGGTTAGCTGGTAAATCTTTGGCCATGCAAAAGTGAGCGTTTCATTTGGCGCTACGGCATCAAATACAATTTTGTGTTTGCCTTTTTTGTCGAGCTGATTGAACCATGCATCTGCGTCATCGTTGCGTCGGATCATGTGGTGAAGCGGATAATTTAAATGGAGGCGCAAACATGGATAAACTTAATGCGGCTGCGCCGGTCGCAACATTTTTTAAAAAATCGCGGCGTTCATTAGCCTGATTGGAAACTTCTTTTTTCATTTTTTTGAAATTTAAGATGAGTAATCGTGGCTTCAGACATGAAAAAATACTATTTTTTTAATTTATATTATAATATTTTTCTTAATTTATTTAAGGGTTAAATTCCTAATTTGAAAAATGATTTTCGATTGCATTGTAATAGGTAAAGGGCTGATAGGTTCGGCCGCTGCAAGGTATCTAAGCCAGTCTCAAAAAAACGTCGCTGTTATAGGACCTGATGAGCATCCTGATGTTAACGAAGCAATTGTATTTTCAAGCCATTATGACCAGGGACGGGTTCAGAGAATTATTGGAATTGATCCTGTATGGACATTGCTTAATCTTCAATCTTCGAGTCAATATAATTTTCTTGAACAAGAAAGTGGAATTACTTTTCATTCGGGAGTTGGTTGCCTTTACGTAAATCCTGCAGGTATGGATAGTTATCTTGAACAAATAGAAAAGCAAGCCAACCAGTTTAAATTGAAATATGATTTTTTTGAAAATGGTGAAGCAATTCAAAAAACTTTTAGTGATTTCAATTTCCCCGCGTCATCACAAGGGATATTTGAAAAATCACCATCTGGCTATATAAATCCGCGACTATTGATCAAAGCCCAATTGAATTTATTTCGAAAAAACAATGGAACCGTAATTAACGATATTGCAAATGAAATTGAATCGGAAGAAGATTACCTGCAAATAAAAACCGTAAATGGAAATGTTTATAAGGCAAAAAAAATATTGTTATGTCCCGGTGCATTTATTAATTTTTTTAATCTTATAAAAAACAAATTGGCGCTTTCATTAAAAGGAGAAACCACGCTTTGGGCAAAAGTAACCGCAAAGGAAGCAGATCGTTTATCAAAGCTTCCCTCATTATTGTATGAAATAGAATGATCCTGCCTATAAAAATATTTACTTAATTCAGCCGGTTCAATATCCTGATGGAAAATATTATTTAAAGATGGGATGCAATTTGCCGGGAGATATTTATTTCGATAACATCGAAGATATCCAGCATTGGTTTAGAAACGGAACAAGTGATACTAATTTAGAAGTATTGAAAGATGCACTGTTAAAAATTATTCCGGGCCTGCAGGCAAAAGAATATTTCACAAAAAGATGTATCGTAAGTTTTACAAAACACCGAAAACCATATATAGGCCCACTGGATGATCACGGGCTTTTTGTTGCCTGCGGTGGAAACGGTTATTCCGCAATGTGTTCAGATGCTTTGGGCAGCATTGCTTCGCACCTGCTAACGGAGGGTGAATTTCCAAAGGAATATTCCGCAGCAACATTTCAACCTGTCTTTACATAAAGGAAAAATAAAAAGGCTACTCCTGGTTGAAGCAGCCTTTTCGTGTATTTGTTTCCGTTAGGTGTACTTAATCTCCGGTCTTCACACGGTTTTGTTCATCTGAAGCGCTACCTGATTTTCTGCGTTGCTGATTTTGTAATGGCTTACCGAAACTATAAGTAAAAGTTAACGATGCGGCCCGCGAATCACGCCTGTTTTTAATACTCACATCAATATCCTGGTAATTTACATAGCCGGCAAAAACCTGTGAATTGAAAATATCCCTTACACTTAATTTGAGGCTCCCTTTATTTTTCAAAATCTTTTTTTGAAGACCTGCATCAGCACGCCACATTGGGTTTGCAATTATTTGACCTTCTAAACCTTTGGAACGATAAAATCCACTCAGTTCAGCACTCCATCCTTTTTTAAATTTGAATTGGTTATTAATATTTCCAAAAAAAGTAATGTTGTTTAATTTAAGATATCCGCCATCTAATTCCCCTTCATAAGTGTCACTAATAACGTTCGTATAAATATTGGTAGTTAAAAATTTAGTTATCGGAAAGTAAGCACTTACTGCAAGCCCGTAGTCGGTTCTTGAAGCAATATTTTCTTTTGTGTCGAATGTAATTCTCTCGCTCGTAATTTGTTTAAGTACTTCCGTAAACACATTTTTTGTTTTACTGTAATTAATTGTTGTAGTTAAAAAATTATTGTAGGTATGCGATAACTCAATGTTATCAGTAAACTGGGGCTGCAGCAGTGTATTACCTACCTGGTATGTATATGCGTCAAGGAAGTAATAGAAGGGATTTAAATCCTGGTAATTAGGGCGGTCAATTCTCCGGCCATAATTTATGGCAAATGTATTTTTCTTATTGGCTTCATAACTTACATACACTGTTGGAAAAAGATTTACATAATTTTTATTAAATGTAGAATCTGCCCTTGTTGAATCGCCAACCTGGTGGCCATAGGCATTCGTATTTTCCGCACGCAGACCGGCCTGGATTCCAAATTTTTTAATTTGCCTGCTGTAGTTTATATACGCCGCATTAATGTTTTCTTTATAAATAAAATGATTTGTTTTGCCTTCGTCAGTAACATAACCAGATGGCGTGTTATTCTGGTACAGGGCATTATTATCTGTAGTAACATAACTGCTCTTTAACCCTGTTTCAATTTTTGCAGATTTCTTTAAGGGAAATGTGAAATCTGTTTTTGCAGCATATATATTTATATTGGATGGTAATGTACCTTTCAATTCGCTTTGCGGCATCGTTGGATTATACATAGGATCGAGGAACTGGTTCGTTAAGAACTGATCCCTGTTCTGATAATAATTCAGGTAATCAAGATCAATTGAAAACTCTTTCCCGGTAGTATCAAACTTGTGACGAAGGTTTACATTTAATGACACATTGTTTGATTTGCTTTTTTGTGTGTTATCGGCAATGAGGATAGAATCAATAGCCTGCTGTGAATCTTCCAGTAAAGTTGTATTTAACCCATTATTGTTCCCAGGATTCAGAAATCCTGAAAAAACTATTCCTGCCGTCGTTTTTTTGTTTGCGTAAAAGTCCAATCCAACTTTTACATTTTGCCAGGTTGAGCTATGATGCATTATAGTTTCCTGGTTAAAAATAGTTTGTATTTGCTTGCTGAGTGTGTCGCGAAACTTGCGATTGATAGAAAGATCCTGCCACCCTTTCCAATAAGAATAATCAATATTAGCAAATGCATTTATTTTTCCCTTGCGATAATTTAAATTGATGCTGTTACTGGTACGTGTGTATTTTGCCTGGGTTATTCCGGCGGTAATACTTCCGTTCAATCCCTTCAACTTATTCTTCTTCGTCTTAATATTTATGATCCCTGAATTACCGGCAGCGTCATATTTCGCTGATGGATTCGTCATAATCTCAATTTGGTCGAGTTCGGACGAAGGCATATTTTTTAATACATTGGTTAACTGTTCCCCGCTTAGATAAGATGGTCGACCATCCAGCATTATTGTAACACCTTGTTTACCCTTTAGACTAATATTCCCGTCTTTATCAACCGTAACGCCGGGAGATTTTTCTAATACTTCAAGTGCGGTGGTTCCCGCATTGGAAATTGCAGCATCCACATTAATTACGGTACGATCGATCTTTCTTTCTATAAATGGCTTTTTAATCGCCGCACTTACATTTACGGCAGCGAGGGTTTTCGTCTTGTTATCCAATTGCAGGCTTCCTGCGTTAATTGCGCTGCCCTTAACTTCCAGTATCGGGCTGTAAGCCTGAAAATGCCCGGTGGAAGTCGCTGATAAATAATATTTCCCGATCGGAACATGCTCAAATAGAAAATTACCAGTTTTATCGGCAAGGTTTATCTTAACTAAGGAGGAATCCTTTGCTTTATAAAGTGAAATTGTCGCTGCGTCAATAATTTTTTGGTCGCCCCCGTCAATTACTTTTCCTGAAATACTTCCGTCGGGGGCTTGAGCCGAAGCGAATTTTGAAAAAACTAAGAAAAAAATGATAATTAGAGTTGATCTGGTCATGGTCAAAATTTTTAAGATACTATGTTTAAAACATTACATCACAAAACTAAGTACTTTGTTTTGCATAGTACATAATTATACATGGAAGGCAAAATCTCTTTATGACCGGTTCACAAAAAAGTAATACGAAAGTGAATGAGAAATAGTTACAGAAAAGAATATAACGATTTTTAAATGATATGTTTTCGATTACTGGTGTACGTTAGTTAAGCATGTTCAATATTATCTGATTCATGGAATAAATTAAGAAAAATAAACTGACGTTTCCTATCGAACAGTATCTGAGAGGAGCAATCATTTACGCCCATTGCTATTACTGATTGCCTCCGGTCTTCACCCTGTTCTGTTCGTCGGTAGCTCCTCCTGTTTTCCGGCGTTCCTGGTTTTGCAGAGGCTTCCCAAATCTGTAAGAGAAAGTAAACGATACGTTTCTGCTGTCATAACGGTTTTTTACCAAAACGTCGATGGCCTGGTATTTTACACTTCCCGAAAAGTTCTGTGTGGCAAAAATATCCCTGACGCTTAATTTAAGTGTCCCCTTATTTTTAAGTATCTCTTTTTGCAAGCCGGCATCAAGTCTCCATAAAGGATCTACAATTATCTGGCCCGCTATACCCTTCGACCTGTAAAAGCCGCTGACTTCGGCACTCCATCCTTTCTTAAATTTTAATTGGTTACTTATGTTTGAAAAAAAAGTAATGTTGTGTACACTAAGGTATCCTCCATCGAGCGCTCCTTTATAGCTATCGCGTATAACGTTACTGTAAATATTTGTGGTCAAGAATTTAGTAACATGAAAATAAGCGCTTACAGCCAATCCCAAATTTGTCCTGGAAGCAATATTTTCTTTGGTTTGAAATATTGTCCTTTCACTGGTAATTTGTTTTAAAACGTCCGTAAATAAATCGTTTGTTTTGCTATAATTGATTGTTGTGGTAAAGAAAGCGTTATAGGTGTGTGACAATTCTATATTATTAGTAAACTGAGGCTGCAACAATGTATTACCAACCACGTAAGTGTATTCATCAAGGAAATAATAAAAAGGGTTTAAATCTCCGTAAGCCGGCCGATCTATCCGGCGACCATAATTTAAAGAGAACGTATTTTTCTTATTGAATTCATAGCTCAAATATGCAGTAGGAAAAATATTCACGTAGTTTTTAATGAACGATGAATCGGGACGTGTTGAATTACCGGCCTGGTGGCCCTTTGCATTCGTATTTTCTGCACGCACGCCAGCTTGCATGCCCCATTTTTTAATTTGCCTGCCATAATTAATATAACCCGCATTTATGTTTTCTTTATAAATAAAGTGATTTGTTTTTCCGTTATCTGTTATATAACCGTCGGAAGAATTGTTTTGATATAATGCATTATTATCGGTTGCAACATAACTGCTTTTTAAACCGGCTTCGATCTTCCCTGCCTTTTTAATCGGAAATGTAAAATCAGTTTTTGCTGAATAGATATTTATGCTGGTCGGCAAAGTACCCTTCAATTGTGTATTTGGCCGGCGCTGAGTATAATCTGCATTTAAATAACTGTTTTCAAAAAACTGGTTTCTTCCCTGGTCGTAGGTAAGGTAGTCCAGGTCAACTGTAAACTCTTTCCCTGCGCTATCAAACGAATGACGAAGATTGAAATTGACTGATAAATTATTAGATTTTCCCCTCTCCGAATTAGTGGCATCCACAATGGAATCAACAAATTTATTTCCGTCTTCCAGGAGACTTGTATTTACACCGCTATTTCGGGACGGGTTAATAACTCCTGAAACTACAATACCAGCCGTGGTTTTTTTATTTGCGTAAAAATCCATTCCGAGTTTCAAATTGTTCCATTCTCCACTGTATCGCATATCAGATTGCTGATCAAATATGGTTTCCAAATCCTTGGTTTGTGTGTTTCTAAAATTTCTGAGAATGTATAAGTCGGTGAACCCATGCCAATAAGAATAATAATAATTTCCAAAAAGATTTATTTTGCCGTTACGGTAATTGATATTGAAACTATTATTCGTTTTAGTAAATCGTGATTGAGTAATACCCGTGCTTAAACTGCCATTTAACCCTCTTATTTTATTCTTCTTCGTTTTAATATTTATTATTCCTGAGTTTCCCGCAGCATCATATTTAGCAGAAGGATTTGTCATAATTTCAATTTGATCAATGGCTGACGAAGGCATATTTTTCAAGAGGTTTGCCAATTCCTGTCCACTGAGATAAGAAGGTCGCCCATCCATCATTATTAAAACGCCTTGCTTTCCTTTCAGGCTTATGTTGCCATCTTTATCCACCGCCACTCCCGGAGATTTTTCCAGCACATCCAGTGCAGTAGTTCCTGCATTGGTTATGACCGCATCAACATTGATTATTGTGCGATCAATTTTTCTTTCGATGAACGGCCGCTTTGCAACTATGGTTACATCTTTCAATGTCTTTATCTCCTTTGTTAACTGAAGTACTCCCGCTGATACAATCGAGTTATTATTGATCTCCAGTTGTTGACTATAAGTTTGAAGATGCCCGGCGGATGAGGCCAGCAGATAATATTTGCCAAAGGGAATATGTTCAAATAAGAACTTCCCTCTTTCATCAGCAAGATTGACTTTATATAACGATGAATCTGCTGCTTTAAAAAGAGATATAGTGGCTGCGTCTATGAGTTTTTGATCACTTCCACCGGAGATACTTCCTGAAATACTGCCTTCATTAACCTGGGCTGTTATTAATTTGGCAGCTAATAAAAAAAACATAGTTAAAGCTAATCGGGTCATGATTTACTGCTTTGCGCACTATGTTTCACAATACTACACAACTAATTTTTTACTGTGTTGCATAGCACATTATACTAATAGAATGTCTATTCTTACGGTTGGGGCAGCTATTGAAAACCTGTAAAATTAGCAGGATAAATAACCTAAATTAGTGACGGGTGTCATGGAAAAATATGAGTGATATCATGGCAGAAAAGATCAATTCAAAAAAAGGGAATTTTATTTTTTATGGTTATTTGAGATGTTCCTCTTTGGATTGCATTAATGAACGTTTCAAATTCATGATCTCAATCTAAATTAATCTTCGCATTTACAGCATGTCTCTTATTAAAAATTAATATGCCCAATAAACCTGTGGCTACAAATGCAGCAGAAATCAATTCTGCCTGGGTAGGATGAATACCAAATATTGAATATGTTGTGTTAACGCGAATTGTTTCAACAAAAAATCTTTCGATACCATTAAGGATAAGATAAATGCAAAACATGACACCCGGAATTTTTATCCGCCTTCGAATTAACCAGAGAAAGAGAAATAGCAATGTGCAAGTGAGCGTTTCGTAAAAAGGGGTTGGAAATACCGGTTGTGGTAAAGCACGGCAATACCGGCCCTCGCAATCATTCAATAAAATCCCGTCTTCATTTACATTATGAGGATAAGTAAATGCGAACATCCATTTTGGTAAGAACGATGCGCCTTTGAAACTTTTGTGCGGCACTTTATCAAGAGACTCCGCATGCCTGTCAGTAACATTTACAACATTGCCCGAAGGATCGGTTACAGATCCATTTAAAAAATACGTAGTGTTTTGTTGCAACTTGGTGTTAAACTGTTGTGGCGTTGCCACAACCACATGCCCGGGAGTATCGCTTATGTATGCGCTGTTATATATTCCCCAGTCGCCGTCCCCGGCCACCTGGCAACCGATGCGGCCAATGGCATACGCAATCATAAGAGCGGGTGCTGCCGCGTCTGTGAGGTGTAAAATACTAATGCCTTTCTTAGCAGCATAAGTACAAATGGCAATGGCGGCAAAAATGAGCCCGCCATAAAAAGTGAGACCGCTTGGTGAAATTAAATTACCGATAGGATTCTGTATAAATCTGTCCCAGTTTTCAAGATTATCAAAAAGTTTGGCTCCAATAATTCCAAACACCAAAGCAAAAATAACCATATCGCCCACCCTGTCGTGCGGCCAAACTCTTATGATCCGCTTTTCCGGTGTAACAAGCTTTTGTTTGCTTTTTTCGCGATATTTAAAATAAACTAAAACAGCCGCAAGTATTATTCCACCGGCCCAACTACCCGAAGAAGAAAAAATATAATCCTGTATATCTATATTTTGCGACCGGCTTGCAATAAAGACTCCAATAAGTTTATATCCAAAAATAAAACCTACCAATCCATTTATGATAAGATCAAAAACTGAAGCGGGTTTGCCTGCGGTAATACTTTCTTCACGTGGCTGCAGCAGACCCTGTTTTTCTTTACGTTTAAGCTCCACCGTTAGGAAGTAGGCAGCAGCAATAAAAGATAATGCTACAAAAATTCCGAAAGTGTAAAAAATTTTAAAAGCATTGATTTTCCATCCAAACCAATCGTTAATAGCATAGTACAAATTTGGATACATATCAGCCTTTTAAATTAGAAAAATGGATTGCCTGTTTTATTTTACCTGGCAAGATAGTGGATAGAATCATGAGAAAACTCCGGTTATAAAGAAAATATATTCAAATCAAATTGGATTAGCAATACTCTTCGGACCTGCAGTAAGATTGTTTGCAATTATTTGTACCGAATTATTAGTCAGCACCAGTTTAATAGATCTTACAAATTGTTCCGGATACATTTTGAAAAAAAATTAGAGTGCAAATTTACAGTAGTTAGATATTAATAAATCAATGTTTTCGTAAACGTTTGTGAAATTTTGTCGGTCTATAAATTATTTCACGCCATAGTGTCTTATAAAATATTTGTTATTGACAGCAAAAATCAAATGGTATCTATTTTGATCTTACAAGAGAAAATAAAAAATTTAAACATATGACATACGTAAAATTCAACCAACCATCATTGAAATCTCTGGATAGTTTCTTTGATAACCTGTTAAATGAAACTCCCGCTCCCGATAAATATCGGGATCAAAGCACCGGATTTAATTTTCCCCCTGTAAACATTTCTGAAACAAAAGACAATTTCGAATTAGAGTTTAATGTACCGGGAAGAAACAAGGAAGATTTTAAAATAACAGTTGACAAGAACATACTTACTGTTTCTTTTGATATGAAAGAAGAAGTTAAGGATGAAAATAAAAAGCAGGTTAAAAGAGAATTTACACTGCAACCATTTAAGAGGTCTTTCACTTTGGACGATAAAGTTGTTGCTGATAACATCGCGGCTAAATATGAAAACGGATTGCTTCTTTTAAGCATCCCCAAGAAAGAAGAAGTTAAAGTTGAAGCAAAGCAAATTGCTGTTAACTAAGTTTTATTGAATAAACGTTGATTGGTTAAACCTTCCTGTTTTCAGGGAGGTTTTTTTATTTATATCCCAAAATCTTAAGCATGCTTTGAGCGCTTTGTTCTTTTGCATAAACCCAATCAATTAATTTTCCATTTTTATCACGCTCGAGAACTATATATTTTGGCGAAGGTATCAGGCAATGTTTTATACCTCCATACCCACTTATCTGGTCCTGGTAAGCGCCTGTGTGAAAAAAGCCAACATACAACGGTTCACCGTTATCAATTTTGGGTAAAAAAACTTCGTTTATGTGTTCTTCGGAATCATAATAATCATGGCTATCGCAGGTTATACCGCCCAGGGTTACACGCTGATATTCACTATTCCATTTATTTATGGGCAACATTAAAAATTTCTCGCCAATGCCCCATGTATCCGGCAGCGTTGTAATAAAAGATGAATCTATCATGTACCAGGTTTCCCGGTCATTTTGCTTTTTTTCTTTTTCAACACTGTAAATATGCGCCATGCTTTCTCCCACTGTAAAGCTTCCAAATTCAGTGTAAATATTCGGCATAGGAACCTTGCTTCGTTTACAGCCAACCTTTATATTTCTCACAATCTCGTTAATCATAAACTGGTAATCGTACTCGAAACCCAAGAGAGTGTTTTATCGGAAAACCGCCGCCGATATTTATGGAATCAAGCTCAGGGCAAATTTTTCGTAGCTGGCAATACAGGTTAATAATTTTGTTGAGTTCACTCCAATAATAAATATCATCTTTTATTCCTTTGTTTAAAAAGATATGCAACATCTTTAATTCGAACCTATGTTCGTTTCCTTCAATTTCATCTACATAAAATTCAAGAATATCGCGGCTGCGCATACCCAGTCGTGAAGTATAAAAAGGAAACGTAGGCTCTTCTTCCGCCGCTACTCTAATGCCAATTTTAAAGGGAACCCGCACTGATTTACGATATGCTTTCAACTCATCTTTATTATCAAGTATAGGAATAACATTTTTAAAACCCGTGTTAAGTAACCTGGCAATGCGGCTTATGTAGGGCTTTTGTTTAAAGCCATTGCAAATAATAAAAATGTCTTTGTTGATTTTTTTTGCTTCGTACAATTTATTAATGATCTCTATATCGTAGGCATAAGATGTTTCGAGATGGATATTATTCTTCAACGCTTCTTCTACAATAAAAGAAAAATGCGAACTTTTTGTACAATAGCAATAAAAATACTGGCCTTCGTACTTATGCTTTTTAAAAGCATTGGCAAACATTTTTTTTGCTTTGTTTATTTGCTGACCAATTTTGGGCAGGTAAGTAAATTTTAAAGGAGTTCCATATTTATCAATCAATGCTTTTACGTCTACGTCGTTATATTGCAGGTAATCATCTTTTAAGTTAAAATCTTGCTGGGGAAAATTGAAGGTTTGATTAACTAGCTCGAGGTAACTATTATTCATTAATTTATATTATGTTTTCTTTAAAATTTTTACAAATGTAATTGAATGATATATTCTTTAAATAAAAAAAACCGTCCCAAAAAAATCGGATCGGTTTTAAAACAAGTTGTGGCTCATTTATTTAACTGAAAGAATAAGATTTTTAAAACTCTCTGGTTCGTTCATTGCCATATCTGCAAGTATCTTCCGGTTAAGGTCGATATTCTTTTCTGATAATTTGTGAATGAATTGGCTGTAGGTCATTCCTTCTGCTCTTACGGCTGCATTAATACGGGCAATCCATAAAGTCCTGTACTCACGCTTTTTAAGTTTACGGCCCACATAACTGTAGGTCATACCTTTTTCCATTACGTTTTTAGCAACGGTATAAACATTTTTTCTTTTGCCATAATATCCTTTGGCTGCTTTAAGAATTCTTTTTCTTCTTGCTCTTGATGCTACTGCATTTACTGAACGTGGCATAATTAATATTTTTATTTGCTGTTTAGTATATAAACAGGCTTATTTTAAAATTTGTTTTATTTTCTCACCGCGACGGGATCAGAGGAGTTATTTCATCCTTAGTAAACGCATTACAAAAGGACGGTTAGCATCGCTTACCATTCCTTTCTTACGTAAACTGCGTTTACGCTTGGTTGTTTTTTTTGTTAAGATGTGACGTTTGTAAGCTTTCTGAAATGTAATTTCACCGGTTCCGGTTACTTTAAAGCGCTTCTTGGCGCTGGAGTTGGTTTTAACCTTTGGCATTATTTTATTATTTTATTTTACACCCTCGCCGGCGTCCCGAACAGACGGGAACTTATGGAGCCATGTGGGCAATATGTTTTAAGAAAATCATGTCAAGCCAAAACATAAAATGCTTAACGGGGTGCAAATGTAGGATTTTATTTTGAAAAAATGGCGGGTAGTCAATATCACTTTAATCCGGAATTTGCCTGCTGGTTTTGGCTAGCAAACACTTTTTTTAAAATGTCTGTGACGCGGGCTGCGGGATCTTTCCTAATTTTTTGTTCTTCCAGCCCAATATGATAAAATAATCCATCCAAAGTTTTTTGAGTTACATAACCTGTAAGATCAGTATTTACAGGATTTGTACTAAATCTATTATAAACAGAAAATACGTCTTTCCAATATTTGGTGGCATTTGTATTATCCAGCGATTTGGAAATAACAGGCGTGAAAGCGGTGATAAGTTCAGGTGTTGTTTTTTGCTTTAAGTAATCGGTGGCTGCAAAATTTCCGCCTCTTAATATTCCAAACGCATCCTGTATAGTCATTTGTTTTATGGCATTCAAAAATATATTTCCAACATATTTGGAAGCGTCTTCAGCAGCCCGGTTCATTGATAAAACTGATTTATCAACAACACTTCCAAATCCTACATCGCGTAAGGTCTTTTCAACTTTTTGCGCTTCCGGGGGCATTAATATTTTTACGGCAATATCTTTATAAAATCCGTCCGTCACACTTAAAAGGTGGGTAGAGGAATCCGTTCCTACCACCAACGCTTCTTTCAAGCCCTGAACAACTTCGTCGTTTGTAAGGCTTCCACTTCCTACACTATTCAAAATGTTTTTGGCGGTATCACACCCAGTTAAACAGTAGAAAAGGCGATACTAAAAAGGGAAATTTTTTTCATAGATATTTTTTGAAAATTATGAATTAAAATTAAAGTGGAAACTTTTATTTTGTAACAGGGGGTCTCTTTTTATCATCATCCTCATGGTAAAGATCATGGATGTGTTGAACTTTCAAATGATCATACAGTGAATGTTTATCTATAAACATTGAAACGAGACTGGCTATGAGTCCCGCAATCATAAGATGAAATATTACATTATGCCTGTCGGTCATTTCGAGTACGAGAATTGCGGAAGTAAAGGGAGTGCGGGTAACACCGGTAAGAAAACCTACCATGCCACATAATATAAGTAAGTTGGCATTGTTTGCTGATACCTCTAGCCACCCGGCTATAAGTGAGCCAACACCAGCTCCGGCGCCCAGCGATGGCGCAAAGATTCCTCCGGCAGCACCGGTTGTAAAACTAAGAATAGTACCCAGAATTCTGTAAATAGCAGTGTACCACTCTACATTTTTATCAGTGCTGAATAACGTAGTTGTCATAATTTCTTTTCCCGAGCCCAGTACGCGTGGATCGAAAAAAAATGCAATAGAAGCAATTATTACAGCGCATGCTAAAACATATAATATGTGCTGGTATTGAAACTTAAATTTTTGTTTCCATCGAATAATAATCAGGATAATTTTCGACATGAGTGCTGCCTAACAAACCGGCCACTACCGCTACTAATATCAATGGAAGAAATATAAATTTTGAAAGACCTGTAACGTCTGGATAGCCGAGGTAGAGGTAAGGGCCCAATAATCCTTGCGCTGTTAACCCTGCTATTATTACGGCTGTAAATAAAGCGGTCTTGAAATAACTGATGTGTGTTTTAGTAAGTTCTTCCACCGCGAATACGATTCCACCTAACGGTGTATTAAATGCTGCGGCAAGTCCCGCTGCGGCACCTGTCATAATCATATTACGCTTCGAAATTTTGGGCCACCACGACGGCAGCCACTCATTAATTTTTCTAAAAATGGCTCCTGCAATTTGTATAGTTGGTCCCTCTTTTCCTATTAGTCCTCCGCCAAGTATCATCAAAAAACTTGAAATACCTTTTACAAAAAAGACTTTCAGGCTTAATAGTTTCGTAACTTTTTTATCATCCCGTGGAGTGGCGAGTTCAATAGCAGCCATAATTTCCGGGATGCCACTTCCTCTCGCGTGAGGTGCAAAGAATTTCACCACCCAAAATGCCAGCACAAAACAAACCGGCGTCACAATAAAAATTAGCCATTCATGCTGGTGAAAGATGTTTAGATTTTTGCCTTCTAAATAAGCAAATACTTTAGAGTAAAAAACGGATACCAGTCCGGTTATGAGAGACGCAACCCAAAACGGAAGCGCCTGTAAAATATTTTGTTTTATTTTTTCATTCCTTATCCTGTCAAATGTTCTTTTTAAAACTCGCCTGATTTTTAAGATTGCCATTAACGTTTAATTTCCAATTTTTTTGCACGTAATAATAAAATAAAATTTTCGTCAAGATACTATTAAATAATAAATACGCAGGGTTCAATTAATAACATGCTCTTCTTCGGCAGATATTTATTGAATGCATTCAGTTAAATTCCTAAGGATCAAACCAACTTTTATGCCGAAGCTTGTGTTGATTTCCGGGATAGAATAGTTGCACGCTTTAGATTTTATGTGCATCCTTAAACCTTCACAATAGATTCTCATTTAACCAACTGCTGATTTACACTTCCGATAACATTGTATTTTTTCATCTGCACTTTTTTGTAATTACCTTCGCGAAAATTTAATAAAAAAGTATCGACGGCTAAAATGTACGAAAAGTTTTTAAGGTATATAGAAAGGATAAACCAATGGCGTAAACTAAGAATCTCCAATTCAAATTTTTTAATTATTGCTGCCGCTGTGGTAGGTATTATGGGGGGAATTGCCGCTTCTGTTTTAAAAGAACTCACACACTCTGTAGCTACCTTTCTTCAAAATGATTTACACTGGGAGTATAAATATTATCTCTATTTTTTCTTCCCGCTCATTGGCATACTACTAACGGTAATATATATACGCACATTCATCAGACGAAGTAAATTCCAACATGGCATTGCCCCCATACTGTTCAATATATCTCACAATTCCAGCAAACTTGATTTCCATAATATTTATAGCCAGGTTATAAGCAGCGCCCTTACTGTGGGGTTGGGAGGATCTGCCGGACTGGAGGCTCCTTCTGTTTCAAGTGGCGCCTCAATAGGTTCCAACATTGGACGCTTTTTCGGATTGAACTATCGCGATACTTCTTTGCTCCTGGCGTGCGGCGGAGCGGCCGGAATTTCGGGGGCATTCAATAGCCCGGTAGCAGGCATGATCTTCGCCATCGAAGTAATTATGCCGGAATTTTCTATTCCTGCTTTTATCCCGCTGCTCATTGCGTCAGCCTTCTCTTCAGTTGTTTCACAGCTTATTTATAAAGAACCACTGTTTGTGTTTGTTACGCGGGGAGATTGGGTTATGAACGCCTTCTGGTATTACATTGTATTCGGCATTATCGTAGGCGTTTACTCCGTATTCTTTAGCCGGTTGAATACTTACTTGTCTGATGTTTTTGCCAAAATAAAAAACAGGTATGGAAGAGTTTTCATCGGAGGCATAACGTTGGGAATTATGATCGCTTTAATACCTACATTATATGGCGAGGGTTATATCACCATTCAGAAATTATTAGATGGCAAATATCAAACATTACTTGCCAATGGTTTCTTCTCAAAATACCAGGACATTGCATGGGTACTATTGGTGTTTGGAGCATTAACCGTTATAGGAAAATCATTGGCCTGCATCATTACTTTAGGGAGCGGCGGAAACGGAGGAATGTTCGGGCCAAGCATGGTGGTTGGTGGTTTAATCGGTTTTGTTTTTGCCTTTGGCCTCAATCAAACGGGCATGGTTAACCTAAATATAACCAACTTCATTATTGCTGGAATGGCAGCTTCATTGAGTGGCGTAATGCACGCTCCCTTAACCGGCATTTTTCTCGCTGCTGAAATTACCGGTGGCTACGCCCTGATGGTTCCCTTGATGATAGTGGCTGCCATTTCTTATTTTATCAATAAGGGCAACCTGAAATACTCCATTTATACAAAAAGCCTTGCAGAACAAGGCAACCTGGTATCTCTTGAAAACAGGGAGCACAACGTACTTCGAAGGCTAAAATTAAAATATCTTATAGACAAGGATTTTGTAATATTAAGACCCGATGAAACGCCCCGCAGCCGGAGCTCAGACATTATTCACACAACGAAAAATATTTTCCCGGTGGTTACTTACGACGGCGAATTAGCAGGTATTATTTTCAGTGACCAGTTGCTGGAATTACTTGTAAGCAATAAACCTGAAGATCATAACCGGTTGATAAAAGACATAGCTCAACCGCCGGATAAAATTATTAATATCAATACATCAATGTTTGAGGTAATGCAAATTATGGATAGCCTTGATTTCCGTATTTTGCCTGTAACAGGGCCTAACAATATTTACCTGGGATTCGTTACAAAAAACAGCATCTTCAATAAATACCGACATATATTAAAGCGGCAGGAACAAGAATAGAAACCAAAATAATTATGAAAGAATAAAATGTTTGAAAGAATATTACAGAATAGCAAGGGAACATTTTATACTATTATTAAATGGACATAGATTAAATTAATAGACATTTCACATTATCTTTCCTGAGCAAAAATTATTTAAAAAAGATTTATGGCCGGCAAAACATCGCTATTCAGAAGTATCTTAATTTTATTAAATGTCGGCGTTATAGTTGCTTATCTTATTACATGCCTTTCGCCCTACGCCAACACAGGTGAGGATTGGTTTTTAGCATTCCCGGGTCTTATTTTCCCTTTAATATTTTTTGCACTCGTATTCTTTATTGTTTTATGGATCTTCTTAAAATCGAAGTGGCGGTGGATTTCGTTGATCGCTTTATTATTAGGCCTGCAGCAAATTATTGCCGCTTTTGCTTTCCATATTCCCGGCAAATTTTCCCCGGAAAAAAAATCCAACACATTGCGGGTATTGCAATGGAATCTTTCAGGCTGGGGAAGAGGCAGCAGCAATGGCAACAACGATAAAAATTATAAATCACTAATGATGGATTTGATCAGGGATCAGAATGCAGATGTTCTCTGCTTTGAAGAATTCTATGATCATATTAATCCCCGAAATTTTGAACCCAATATTTCCAATCTAATAAATATGGGATATAGCTATCATTATTTTGTTGCAACGGAATCTTCAAAAAATAATTATGAATCCGGCATTGCCATATTTTCACGGCTTCCTATGATCGATTCAGCAAGCTATAGCTTCAACGACAATGCTACAAGGGGCGAACATTTAATTTATGCTGATATAAAAGTGGAAGAAAAGACTTTGAGAATATTTGCCACGCACTTGCAATCTGTCCATTTCCACGAAAAAGAATATGAAAGTTTAAGCAGAATGAAATACGGCCATGAAAGCGGCTTCCGTGATTCGCGTACAATCGTTTCAAAATTAAAACGTGGATATGAATCCCGTTATAAACAAGCTGTGCTCGTAAGCCAAAAAATTAAAGAGAGTCCCTATCTATCGTTTATCTGTGGCGATTTTAATGATGTTCCCAATTCAAGCACCTACTTTAAAATAAAAGGAAATTTCCAGGATGCATTTTTACAAAAAGGCTTTTTTATAGGTCGCACGTTCCGTTATATTTCTCCTACATTAAGAATTGATTACATATTGGCTGATAGGCAGTTTAAGGTGACTCAATTCCAAAGAATAAAAGTTCCCTATTCGGATCATTATCCTGTGGAAGCAGACCTGCAATATTAATATCTAACGGTCAGGCATAAGTGAACCGGGTTCCGCTATTTTTCAAGCAAACCCATACTACCCACCCAGTTCTTACATAATTCCATCCAGTCACCTTTGTTAGTTGGATTATGCATTCCAAATCCATGGCCACCCGCTTTATAAATATGCATTTCTGCAGGAATTTTATATTTTAGCAGCCCTTCATAAAACGAAATACTATTCATTACAGGGACGGTGTTGTCATCAGTAGCATGAACAAGAAAAGTCGGCGGCGTTTGCGCTGTAACCTGCATTTCATTTGAAAAAGAATCAATCAAATTTTTCGGCGGATTTTTTCCAATGAGTCGATCTCTCGAACCAATGTGTCCTATGTTATCCTGGAAACTAATTACGGGATAAATTAATATGGCAAAGTCAGGGCGAAGATCAATATTATTTGCGTTCTCTATGTAACTATGTTGAAAATGTGTTGCTGCGGTTGAAGCCAAATGTCCGCCTGCAGAGAAACCCATAATGCCAACTTTGTGTGTGTCGACATTCCATTCTTCTGCATGAATACGCACTAATTGAATTGCCCTTTGAGCATCCTGAAGTGGTCCAACTTTTTTATCAATCATAGAGGAATCGTCAGGCATGCGATATTTTAAAACGAACGCAGCAATCCCCATTTCATTAAATTTCCTGGCAACGGCAAAACCTTCCTTTACGATTGAAGTAACCCAATAACCTCCGCCGGGACAAATGACAACGCCGGTTCCGGTGGCTATTGATTTATCGGGCAAAAATACAGTTAGTGTTGGCTGTGAAGTATAATGCACAATAGTATCGCCATTGTTCTGTGGTTCCCATAATTCTTTTGTCGTGTATGGTTTACTGTTAGGAACCTTTCCATCGTACAACGGGATTGTTTGTTGCGCATACATTTCCTGCATAAAACAAATTATAAGCAATGAAATTAAAATTGTTTTTTTCATACTATAGATTTTGTAATACCTGCAATTTCCGATATTTTTTTATTCCACGGTAATCTTTGCAAAGCCATTTCCATGGCAAGGCCGAAGACAACAGCTGAAAGAAAGATGACCCAATGTAATCTTTGAATTTTTAATATTCCGATAAAAAATTGCGAGAGCAATAAAATAAAGAACACAATTAATATCTGGCCACTTTCAAGGCCAACGCTGAAACTGAACATAGATAACGCAAAACTCTGTTCCGGTGCTAATATCAATCGCAGAACGTTTGCAAACGCAAGCCCATGAATAAGCCCAAAAAATAGCGCGAGGAAGTAATTTACTCTTATAGCTTTTGTAGTAAATGTTTTTTGAAAGAGATTACTAATTGCAGTGACAACAATGGTACACGGAATTAAAAACTCAACCCAACTTTCGTTTACTTCTACAATTCTTTTGGTACTTAATATAAGTGTAATGGTATGACCAACCGTGAAAGCAGTAACAAGAATGAGAACCTGCCGCCAATCTTTGAGCATGTAAATTGCGGCAAGGGCCGCAATAAAAAAAATATGATCGAACGCTTCGGCGTTAATTATATGCTGCCAGCCTATACTAAAATAGAAACTAAAATCATTCATTGGCCGTGAAGGTTTGAATTAGTCTGAAGCTTTTTCATAATGGAGGCAAACAACACCTGAAGTGAATTGATTACTTTTTACCAATTTCAATTTAGTTCTATGTTCAATGTTTTTAAAAAGAGGCATTCCTTCTCCCAACAGAACCGGATTTACGAAAAGCCAGTAATCATCTATTAAATTTTCATGCATAAGAGAATGTGATGCCGAAGGACTTCCAAAAATTATAATATCTTTTCCCTCATGCTGTTTAAGTTTCATTATTTCATTGGCCACGTTATCACTAATAATTTTTGTATTGTGCAAATTGGCACCTTCCATTGTTTTTGATAAAACAACTTTATGAACTTTGTTGTACCATGTTGAGTGTTCAATATCGTGTTTTGACGCATTAGGGTTGTCACCCGCAGTTGGCCAATAGTTTTCCATCATTTGGTAAGTTACCCTTCCATATAAAGCTGTAGTAGCTTCATTTGTCCTTTCACCGGCATAGTCAAAAATTTCATCATCAACTGTAATCCAGTCCATTTCGCCATTTAGACCTGCGACAAAACCATCGAGAGAGACGTGCATGAATAAAACTATTTTTCTCATATTGATTTGTTTTAAAGATATGATAGCAAAGTGAACAAGCGATATATATGGGTATTTTTTTTGCCTCTAAAATCAAAATAGTATAGTGTTATAAATATACATAACTCAACTTGTATATTAACAAAAGTTGCACTGATTGCTATTCAATCTTTTTTAAGATATCAAATTCTGCAGTATAATAAAGAACCAATGCTGAAAGGCTGCGGGATGGAAGCGGAAAGCCCGCATCCGCCGCGGCGGAGAGGACTTGCAGCGAACAGCCCGAGCTAAAGATGATTATAGAACCAACCGACGACAGGCCCAAAAAAAAATCCCCTTACATTGCTGCAAGTGGATTGTACTTTGATATTCCTATTCTTTAGCTTCCTTTAACGCCATAAGCTCGATTTCAGGAGACAATCTAAAATCGGTTTGTTTAATTTTTTCAAGAAGGGGTTTTATAGATGGAATTATTTTGTTGAGTTTTGCTTTTACAATTACTCCTATAGTTCCTGTAATGTTAAGTTCCAATCTTTCAGCAATCTTCCTTGCTTTATAATCATCAAGAATTAAAGTACAGTCAGGAGTTTCCATTGCCAAAGCAATTGCACTTGCCTCTCCTTTGTCAATTTGAAGCTCTAAAAGTTGCTGTATTTGTTTATCCTGAACATTTCGTATTACAACCCATTCCGGAAGTGGCTCTCCAAATTCGGCGGCAATATCAATAGTCGTAATAATTTGTCCGTAAACTTTTTGGAGAAGATCAAGTGAGCCAATATTTGTTAAAATAATAAAACAGCTTGTGTCGGAGATTATTATTTTAGGCATTTGCAATGTCTCTTGTTAAATCAGAAGCAGGATAATTAAATATGGAAACATTATATCTTCCTAATAATTCTGCAAAGGTTCTTTTGGTTAAACCAACAACCTCTGCAGCCTGGCCGAGTGAAAGTTTACCTTGTTCGTAGAGCTCAACAGCCACTATCATAGCAACCTCGCTATTATCTATTTCAAGCGAATCGGGTATATGCAATGTTACTGTCTTCATATTCCAAATGTAATAAAAATTCGAAGGACTTTTCACAGAAGATGCTGCGCATATTTACACAAAAAAATCCCCTTGCACTGCTGCAAAGGGATTGTATCTTTTTACATCGTACATAAAACATCGTACGTCGTATATTGAATTAGTAACCCATGTCACCCATTCCACCGCCGCCCATTGGAGGCATAGATGGCTTTTCTTTTTCAGGTTTGTCAGAAATTACACATTCTGTAGTTAATAACATGCCTGCGATAGAAGCTGCATTTTCCAATGCAATACGGGTAACTTTTGTAGGATCAATTACACCTGCTGCCAAAAGTTTTTCATAAACTTCGGTACGGGCATTAAATCCAAAATCACCTTTACCTTCTTTTATTTTTTGTACAACAATGCTGCCTTCAATACCACTGTTTACAACGATCTGGCGAAGGGGTTCTTCAACAGCACGCTTAACTATCTGGATACCGGTTGTTTCATCTTCATTAATACCTGTAAGCTTATTAAGGCTTTCAATAGCACGAATGTAAGCAACACCACCGCCTGGTACAATACCTTCTTCAACAGCAGCTCTTGTTGCATGCAATGCATCATCAACACGGTCTTTCTTTTCTTTCATTTCAACTTCCGTAGCAGCACCAACATATAATACAGCAACACCACCGCTTAATTTAGCCAAACGTTCCTGTAATTTTTCTTTATCATAGTCAGATGTTGTTGTTTCAATCTGGGCTTTGATTTGATTAACACGTGCAGTGATATCTTTCTTGGCACCTTTACCACCAACGATAGTTGTATTGTCTTTATCAATAGTAACTGAAGTTGCTTCACCAAGGTAAGTAAGATCAGCATTTTCCAGTTTGTAACCTTGTTCTTCGCTGATAACAATACCTTTTGTAAGAACTGCCATATCCTGCAACATTTCTTTTCTGCGATCGCCAAAACCAGGAGCTTTTACAGCAGCCACTTTCAAAGTACCGCGTAATTTATTTACAACTAATGTTGCCAAAGCTTCACCTTCCAAATCTTCAGAGATTATTAAAAGCGGGCGACCTCCCTGAGCCACTTTTTCAAGGATATGAAGAATATCTTTCATGGTAGATATCTTCTTATCATAAATTAAAATGTAAGGATTTTGTAACTCAGCTTCCATTTTTTCGCTGTTGGTTACAAAGTAAGGAGAAACATATCCCCTGTCGAACTGCATACCTTCAACCACTTCAACAGTTGTGTCAGTACCTTTTGCTTCTTCAACAGTGATAACGCCTTCTTTACCAACTTTGGTCATAGCCTGTGCAATCAGCTTACCTATTGATTCATCGTTATTGGCAGAAATTGAAGCAACCTGTTGAATCTTACTAATATTGTCACCAACTGCTACCGATTGTTTTCTTAAATGATCAACAACTGCTATAACAGCTTTGTCGATACCGCGTTTCAAATCCATTGGATTTGCACCGGCAGCAACATTTTTTAAGCCTTCACTGATGATAGATTGTGCAAGAACAGTAGCAGTAGTAGTACCATCACCTGCAATATCAGCAGTTTTAGAAGCTACTTCTTTTACCATTTGAGCGCCCATGTTTTCAATGGGATCTTCCAGTTCAATTTCTTTTGCAACCGTTACACCATCTTTGGTTACAACCGGTGCACCGAATTTCTTTTCAATAACAACGTTACGGCCTTTAGGACCTAAGGGTTACTTTAACTGCATTCGCTAAAGTATCCACGCCCTTTTTCATTTTATTGCGGGCTTCAATTTCAAAAAATATTTGTTTTGACATTTTATTAATGATTAAAGTTTTAAAAAATTGTTTACTTCACTTTCATTAAAATATCAGAAGCTCTCATAATTAAATAGTCAGCTCCGTCAATCGTAATTTCTGTTCCACCGTATTTGCCATACATTACTGTATCGCCGGCTTTAATATGTAAGGGAATCAACTGGCCGGTTTGCTCAGCGTATTTTCCTTTTCCTACCGCTACAACAGTACCTTTTTGGGGCTTTTCTTTTGCTGTATCGGGAATGATAATACCACCTGCAGTTTTTGTTTCGGCTGCGTTGGGTTTAACAAGAACTCTGTCATCAAAGAGTTCAAAATTGTCTTTTGCCATAATAGTAAAATTTTATTGATTTTTTTTGTTGGGATGCAAATGTACACGAATAATCGTACCAAAGCCTTTAATCAGTTTTGTTGTCATATTCTGAAACAAAGCATGGCAGAATTTAAGGCAAACAATCAGCCAAAATTTCATAATGACTACCAAAAATTTAAATTCATGACGTAAGTTTTGAAATTCTATTTGATTCCCCAGGCTGTGTTGATCGCCCCTAACTGATTTTGGGGCAAACGGGACTGAAGGTAATGGCCCTTTGCATTTTTTTGCCTGAAGGCCTCGTAAAGGGTAACGGCACAGGCAACCGAAATATTCAGCGACTTAATAATGCCCACCTGCGGAATAATAAAATCACCATCGGAAAAACGGCGAATATCGTCGCTGACGCCAAAGGTTTCATTACCAAAAACAAGCGCCACGGATTCAGTAAGATCCAGGTTATACAGATCGACTGCCCCGTCGCTCAGGTGGGTTGTATATACTTTTTGATATCGCTTTCTTATTTCATCAAAACATTTTTCCGCCTCTGTAAACTGGTGAATCGTGAGCCATTCAGCGGCAGTTGAAGAACTCCTGTAGCCCCATTTTTTATGCGGCGGAATCCGATTATTCAAAATATATACATCCTGAATTCCCACAGCATCACAGGTACGCATAACCGCAGAAACGTTATGAGGATCAAATACATTCTCCAGCACGACTGTAAGATCGGGCTGGCGGTGATTGAGAACGGTTGTAAGGCGTTTATGTCGTTCGGGTGTCATATACGTAAATACCGAAAGGTAATTAAATCAAGGAATTTCGCATAACTTGTCAACTATTAAATAATCATTTTTCCTTGTTTTGTTCAGGAGTGAATTGCCATCTATACAAATTTATTTTTTACTCTTCTTTACTGTTTTACTTTTACGACTAAACATATTTGCATGCTTAAAAAAATCGTCTTTCTTATTGCAGTTTCTTTTATAATGATTTCATGCAATAATAAAAAAGAGGCATCTGTACCGAAACCTGATGTCCTTGCTTCAAACCTTGACACATTTGTAAAACCTTCAGAAGATTTTTTTGAATATGCGAATGGTGGATGGATCAAAAGCAACCCAATTCCCGGTGACGAGAGCGGATGGGGAATCGCATATGTGGTAAACGAAGAAAATCAAAAAAGGCTTAGGGATATAAGCGATTCCGTTTCAAAAAATCCCGGAGCTAAAGGAAGTGCTGCACAGATGATCGGCGATTTTTGGAAAGTTGCTATGGATAGCACCGCTATTGAAAAAGAAGGAACTAAAAATTTGGAACACTGGTTTAATGCGATTAACGGAATAACAGATATAAATTCTTTCTTTGAAGTTGTAAGTGATTTCAACAATATCGATATTCAAACACTATTTAGAAATGGTGTTACACAAGATGACAAAAACAGCGATCTCGAAAGTTTCAAGTTTTCACAGGGTGGATTAGGACTTCCCGAAAGAGAATACTATTTCAAAACTGATTCTTCCACTGTTAACATAAGAAATAGTTATGTAAAGCACATTGCAAAAATGTTTGAGCTGAATGGAATGGTTCCTGGCCTGGCAGATAAAGCTGCTTCTTCCATTCTGGCATTTGAAACAAGACTTGCGGCCGATTCCCGTAAACTGGAAGACCTTCGGGATCCTTACACCAATTACCATAAAATGGCAATTAATGATCTCCCTAAAATGTCATCCGTTATTAACTGGAAAAAGTTTCTATTAGAAACAGGCGGAAAAAATATTGATTCGGTAATTGTGGGGCAGCCGGAATTTTTCACGGCGCTTGACGGTATTTTAAAATCAACTCCGCTTGATGTTTTAAAAAATTATTTGCACTATCATCTGCTGGATAATTATGCCGGGGCGCTGCCTGATGCCTATGGCATAGAAGATTTCAATTTCGGGAAATTATTAAGCGGTGCAAATGAGCGCCAGCCTCGCTGGAAAAGGGTTATCAATTCCGAACAGGGCGTGATGGGAGAATTGTTAGGGCAGCTTTATGTAAAGCAATACTTTAATGATTCTGCCAAACAACGTTATATGAAAATGGCGGAGGGAATAAGAGATGCTTATGAAGAAAGAATACAAAATCTTACGTGGATGAATGACAGTACCAAACAAAAGGCCCTGGTAAAACTCGCTGCTATAAAAAAGAAAATTGGTTTCCCCGATAAATGGAAAGATTTTTCAGGAATGGAAATAAGCAAAGACAGTTATATTGAAAATCTGGTCAATGCCGGAAAATGGTGGCACAATTACCAAATGAATAAATTGGGAAAGCCCGTGGATAAAGATGAATGGGACATGTACCCACAAACTTATAATGCCTATTACAGCCCGAAGTAACAACGAAATCGTTTTTCCCGCTGCTGCGTTTATCGTTCCTGGTTATGACTGATGCTGAATTGGATGACGCGGCAATGTGGGGATATGTAGGCGCTTCTTATATCGGTCACGAAATAACCCACGGATTCGATGACCAGGGTAAGTTGTATGACGAAAAAGGAAATCTTCACAACTGGTGGACAAAAACTGATTCTATTGAATTTGCAAAAAGGGCGCAGGTAATTATCAGTCAATTCAACGCCTATGAGCCACTGCCGGGCGTGCATATCAATGGCAAAAATACACAAGGCGAAAACATTGCAGATCTCGGTGGTTTGGAAATTGGCATTACTGCATTTAAAAAAACTGATGCTTATAAAAAAAATGATACTATCGCAGGCCTCTCTCCTATGCAACGATTCTTCCTGGGTTATGCTTTAAGTTGGCTATTTGAAGAAAGAAATGAAAGCCTGAAAACGCAATTGATGACGGACGAACATGCCCCGGCAAAATACAGGGTCAACGGCCCGTTTGTAAATATTGATGAATTTTATGACGCTTTTGATGTTAAGCCGGGTAATAAAATGTATGTACCTGATTCGGCAAGAGTAAGAATCTGGTAGACATAACGGTATCGTATAAACGCTTTAGAATTTGATCAGGCATTTTTAACACAGCGAAATCCAATATTAGAAGTTGAACTGTCAATTGTATTGGAAGAACGTGCTGCCACCCTGTACCGATTACAATACGAATGATGACATAAAAAGGAACCGCCACGCATTACTTTAGCATCTCCTGCGGGTGGACCAACGGGATTAATTCCTGAACTTATTTTATGATAATCACTGCTAAACCAATCATAGCACCATTCCCAAACATTACCGGCCATATTATATAAGCCGAAATTATTTGGTTGAAAACTTTTTGCGGGAGCGGTGCCGAGATAACCATCTTCTAAACTATTATAGTCCGGGAATGTGCCTTGCCAGATGTTACAATGATGCCCATTATTCTGCATCAACTCATCACCCCATGGAAATCTTTTTTGAATCAAACCTCCTCTTGCAGCGTATTCCCACTCTGCTTCTGTGGGTAATCTTTTGTTTGTCCAATTGCAGTATGCAATTGCATCATTCCATGAAACATGAACTACAGGATGATCAATCCTTTCGTTTATATTAGAACCCTTTCCTTCAGGTCGATTCCATTTTGCGCCCTGAATTGCGCACCACCACGGCGTTTGCGCAGCTACCTGGAAATCTGCTTTCTTATCTTCTTCTGACAGCAATCCATAAAAAACAAATGACCATCCATAACGTTCCGCTTCGGTTATATAACCCGTGCTATTTATGAATTCAGAAAATTGACGATTGGTAACAGTGGTTGCATCAATATAAAAGGAATCTAAACTAATTTCTCTTACAGGCCCTTCTCCGTCTGCAGGAAAACCATCCTTATCGTTTGTGCCCATCAAAAATTTTCCGCCGGATAATTTTATCATGTTATCCAACGAAACGTCTTTGGAATTCCCAAAGATCATTTGTTCAGTATTTACTGAAGATTTGTCTCTCGATGCGGCACAACAGGATGTGGTGTTTTCTTTTTCCATTTCTCAAATGACGGGTAAATTTTTATGCTAACGTTATAGGGTATCCCACAAAGCCGCTAAGATCACGGAGTTTTCTCTTTGTGTTCTTTGTGCCTTTGTGGGAAATTAATTAAAAGCATTTTTAGGTCGGAAATTTACGGGTAACCCTGTATCATCTTTATAATATTTCTTTAAGGCTGTTAACTGATCCACTAAACCCATTAATTGATTCTCATAACCCGGTCGGACTTTGTATCCTAATTGCACGTCTATAAGATTATCCATCTCATCAGGATCTTTTTCCAGGTCATACAACTCCCATTCATTGATCGTGTAGAAACTCATCAATTTAAATCTTTCGGTTCGAACACCGTAATGCGGAAGCACCCAATGCGGCGCCTGGAATTCATAATAATGATAGTACATAGATTTCTTCCAATCCCCGGGACTATTATTTTGAAAAATTGGCAAAAGGCTTTTCCCCTGCATATTCGCAGGAACCGGAATGCCCGCCATGTCGAGTATCGTCGGCGCATTGTCAATACTTTGAACCCACGACCCTGTTGTGCTTCCGGGTTTAGTAACACCAGGATAACGAATCATCCACGGAACTCTTAAGGCCTGTTCATACATAAATCTTTTATCAAACCATCCGTGATCGCCTAAGAAAAAACCATGATCGCCGGTGAAGACAACAATAGTGTTATCGGCCAATCCAGTCTTATCAAGAAAGTCGAGTAACAATCCAACATTATCATCCTGCGATTTCAACGTTCCAAAAAAATGACGCATATAAACCTGGTAGTTCCATTGCTTACGCTGCCTTGGCGACAAGTCTTCGGGCGGATTGAAATCAGGCATATCCTCTACAGACATGTGGGCTACTTTTGCCGCGGAACAACGGGTTTCATAGTCATCCCAAAATGTACCGGGCTCTGCAAAACGATGGTCATCATAAATGTGTTCGTATTTATGCGGAGGATCAAATGGACGGTGATCATTAAAAAACTGCAATGCCATAAAAAATGGCTTTCCCATCGACTTAAAATCTTTCATCCAATTAATAGCCATATTGGTAAATATATCAGTGCCATAACCTTCGTAAGTTTTATCCTCAATTTTAGTGCTTCCAAATGTTGCATTTTGTTTATAGCCTGTAGACTGGTAGTAGGGCCCGCCCGCTCCCTCTTTATAGATGAAATTATCGAACCCCACTTCACCCGGATTTGCAGGCAGATGCCATTTACCAACGATAGCCGTATGATAACCATTATCTTTTAAAATGCGTGCAACATTTTCCTGATTTGGATCAAATGTGCTTGCCGGCTCACCATTGGAAGCAAATTCATAATTAGATAACATACCATTAAGGTGATCATATTTTCCTGTGAGTAAAGTGGCACGGCTTGGTGCACAAAGGGCATTATTGCAAAACGAATTTTTAAATAACATTCCTCCCTTTGCAATCCTGTCAATATTCGGCGTTGGCGCTATCTGGCTTCCGTAACAACCTAAAGCGTTTATAGGCACTCCTTCTGTTGTAATCCAAAGTATATTGGGTTTACCTTTGAAATTATTTTTCTTCAGTAATCGCTTGATTTGTTTCGTATTTTCAAAAGAAAAATTTCCTATTGCCGAGTGAGCAAAGGGTAATCCTAAGGTTAATCCTCCTAATCTTTTTAATGCAATTTTACGTGAAATAGAATGATTGTTTATTCCCATAATATAAAATTTTACAATGAACGCATTCAATTGCCGTTACAGCAAATCGTTTGATTAATACCTGTAATAAAAATTACTGCTTGTAATTTATTGATAAAATTTTAATTGGAACAATCCTCAACGTAATAGAATTGATATGCGATTTTTTTTGCAACGAATATGCAAGTATGTAAACCAGCCCTGGTTATTTTTGATGTCTCTCTTTTAGAATTTCCAAAACCTCATCCAGTTCCACATTTTTTTCGCGAAGCAAAACAAGATAATGAAACATTAGATCTGCTGCTTCGTTCAGGAATAATTTTTTATGATTGTCTTTTGCTTCAATAACCAATTCAACAGCTTCCTCTCCTACTTTTTGTGCGATGGAATTTAATCCTTTCTTAAACAATGTAGAAGTGTATGAACCCGAAACGGGGTATTTTTTTCTTCCTAAAATAATCTTCTCAAGTGCCTTTAAAAAATCATCAGAGGTGTTATCTTCATTAAAACAGGTCTCAGCGCCTGTGTGGCAAACAGGGCCGTCAGGCTTTGCCTTTATAAGCAAAGTATCAAAATCACAATCTGTTTTCATATCAACAAAATGCAAAAAGTTTTTACTTGTCTCACCCTTTACCCATAGACGCTGTTTGCTCCTGCTATAAAAAGTTACTAGTTTCGATTCTATGGTTTCGAGCAATGCCTCCTGGTTCATATAGCCAAGCATTAAAACCACGCTGGTTGAAGCGTCCTGTATTACTACCGGGATAATGCCGCCGGATTTAGAAAAATCAAGTCGCTTAACCATGTCTGCATAATTTCTTGTCATAATCTTACATTAACTTTTTTATCGGATAAAAATTGTTTTAAGGCCGGAATTTCAATTTCTTTATAGTGAAAAACAGTGGCAGCAAGAGCAGCATCTGCATTGTCGTTTTGAAATACGTCTGCGAAATGTTGCATATTGCCCGCACCTCCTGAGGCAATAATCGGAACAGGAATTTCTTTTGAAAATAACGAAGTAATATCTGAAGCAAACCCATCTTTCGTTCCATCATTATTCATCGAAGTGAGAAGAATTTCACCCGCGCCTAAATCAACTGCCTGCTTTGGCCCAATCAATCGCTGTAAGTTCTGTCTTAATTCTTCCGCCATTTAAATATACATACCATTCGCCATCAGCTTCTTTTTTTGTATCAATTGCCAATACCACGCATTGACTGCCAAATTCATCAGCCATTTCTTTAATCAAGGCCGGGTTTCTAAATGCAGCGGAATTCACTGAAATTTTATCAGCTCCATTTTGTAACAATTCAAAAGCATTTTCAACTGAAGTGATTCCGCCCCCAACTGTAAAAGGAATATTAATTTGCGCTGCAACTTTTTTTACAAGTTCCACCAATGTTTTTCTTTTTTCAACTGTTGCCGTAATATCAAGAAAAACTAATTCGTCTGCGCCTTGCCGTGAGTAATACATAGCAAGTTCGGCAGGGTCACCTGCATCCTGGATATTGACAAAATTGATTCCTTTAACGGTTCTGCCGTTATCGATATCAAGACATGGAATAATTCGTTTCGCCAACATTAGTTATTGTTTATAAAATCTTTAATTTGTTGCATTGAAATTTTGCCTTCATAATATGCTTTGCCAATGATAGCGCCACTACAGCCCGCATCCCGTAAAGTAAACAAATCTTCATAACAGGATATTCCGCCACTGGCAATAAGTTGTAACGATGGAAATTGTTGTATGATTTCTTTATACAAATCTACTGAAGGGCCTTGCATCATGCCATCTTTAGAAATATCGGTGCAAAATATTTTATCAATATTTAATTGAATAAGGTTTTGATAAAATCAAAAATATCAACACCCGTAGTCTTCTTTCCAGCCGTGAATCTTAATTTTTTTATCCAACACATCCGCTCCGGGTAAAAATTTATCCGGCCCAAATTCAACTATCCATTGTGCAAACAATTCGGGAGATTTAATAATTACACTTCCTAAACTTATCATCGAAGCACCTGCATTAAAAACCTCCTGTATAGCTTCTGTGGTTTTTAATCCTCCGCCAAAATCAATTGTAAGATTCGTATGCGCCAGCAATATTTTTAAGTACAGAAATGTTAGCCAGGCTTTTGCCATTTGCGCCATCAAGATCAACAATATGCAGTCTTTTTATACCCGCTGCTTCAAAGCCCTGAGCAATCTCAAGCGGATTGTCACTGTAAATAGTTTTCTTGGTGAAATCACCTTTTGACAACCGTACGCATTTGCCATCCATTATATCTATCGCCGGAATTAATTCCATCTATACCAATTTTAAAAAGTTTGAAATAATTTGTATTCCGGCTTCTGCCGATTTTTCGGTATGAAACTGAACTCCGTAAAAATTATCCTTATGCATGGCAGCGCTGAAAGGCACTATATAGTCAGCCGTGGCAATGGTTTGAGAAGAAAGCTCCGCATAATAACTGTGCACAAAATATACAAATGCATTTTCTTTTACACCTGTAAACAAGGGTGATTTTAAATTATAAATATTATTCCAACCCATATGCGGAATTTTAAACGGCAGCATTATTCTTTACAACATTATTACCAAATTTTTTAACGTTTACATCAAAAATACCAAGACATTTTGTATTCGCTTCTTCGCTTACATTGCACATTAACTGAAGGCCAAGACATATTCCCAGCACGGGTTGCGTTAAAGAAAGAATCAGTTTATCAATATTTTTATTTCGTAAATATTCCATAGCTGAGCCGGCATGCCCTACTCCGGGGAAAATTACTTTATCGGCACTCCTGATCTCATCCGCATCATCAGTTACAACTGCGTTTAACCCTAACCGTTGCAAGGCATATAGCACACTTTGCACGTTTCCCGCATTATATTTTACAATGGCCACTTTCATAAAATACCTTTTGTTGTTGGCAAAGAATTATTGGTCACATCTCTTTTAATTGCCATTTTTATCGATTTCGCAAATGCTTTGAAAATGGATTCTATTTTATGATGTTCATTGGTGCCTTCTGCTTTTACATTCAGGTTGCATTTTGCAGCATCGCTAAATGATTTAAAGAAATGATAAAACATTTCTGTTGGCATCTCTCCTATTTTTTCCCTCTTAAATTCTGCTTCCCAAACTAACCAGCTTCTGCCACCAAAATCAATAGCCACCTGTGCTAAACAATCATCCATCGGAAGTAAAAATCCATACCTTTCTATTCCTCTTTTATTTCCCAATGCTAACAAAAATGATTCTCCCAATGCAATGGCAACATCTTCTATTGTGTGGTGTTCATCAATATGCAAATCGCCTTTACACGTTACCGTTAGGTTTATTCCGGAATGCTTCGCAAGCTGATCCAACATGTGATTAAAAAATCCCAGCCCGGTTTCAACTTTTGAAATACCCTGTTCCATCAAGATTAAGTTCTATTTCAATTTTAGTTTCATTGGTATTTCTTACGTGGGTAATTTTTCGCGGTGGCAACTTTAAATATTCATAAATATCTTTCCAGTTTTGCGTTTCTACGGCAATCACATGAGCAAGTTCCTTTTCAGTCTCGCTAAGTTCTCCGGAACCCAATGCATCGTGATTATTTAGCCAGAAAGCATTACATCCTAAATTTTCCGCCAGTTTCACGTCAGTAAGCCTGTCGCCTATTACAAAAGAATTTTTCAAATCATATTTATCAGCATCAAAATATTTTGTCAACATGCCGATGCCGGGTTTTCGTGTAGGCTTGTTCTCATAGGGAAATGTTTTGTCAATACAGATTTCCGAAAAAACAATTCCTTCATTCTCCAATGCTCTTAATTACAAAATTTTGAATTGGCCAAAAGGATTCTTCAGGAAAAGATGGAGTACCTAATCCATCCTGGTTAGTTACCATCACCAACTCGTAATCCATCTCTTCGACAATCCTGGTAAGATATTCAAACACAAACGGATAAAACTCAAGCTTGGCAAAAGCATCTAACTGGTAGGTTGGCGGCGCTTCTTTTATGAGTGTTCCATCACGATCAATAAATAAAATTCTTTTAGGCATTCCTGTAATCTTTTAGTGTTTCAATTAATATTTCATTTTCATTTGGCGTTCCTACGGTAACCCTAATGCAGTTCTCACATAATGGTTCTTTACTCCTGTTCCGGACAATAATTTTTTTAGCTGACAAGTATTGATATAACTCATCTGCGTTATCTGTTTTTATTAAAATAAAATTTGCATCGGAAGGATAAATTTTTTGAATGAAACCGAATTGTTTTAATTCTTCTTTCAAAAAATCTCTTTCACCAACAGTGGTTTTAATATTTTCATTTACCTGTTCTATACCCGATAAAGCTTTCACTCCTAATTGTTGTGAGGCAAGATTAATATTGTAAGGTGGCTTTACTTTATTAAAAAGATCAATTATTTTCTCCGACGCAAAAGCAATGCCGAGCCTCAATGCCGCCAAGCCCCATGCTTTCGATAAAGTTTGCATCACGATCAGATTCTCATATTCCGTTAGTTCCTGCAAAAAAGTTTTTTGTTTTGAATAGTTGATATATGCTTCATCAATAATTACAATGCCGGGGAAATTATTAATGAGCAATTCAATATCAATCCTGTTCAGATTATTACCGGTTGGGTTATTGGGGGAACATAAAAAAAGTAGCCTGGTATTATTGTCAATCGATTCTAAAATTCTTTCAACATCAAGTTGAAATTCCCGCGTAAGGACTCACCTGCCTTAACCTTTACATCATTAATATTAGCGCAAACTTTATACATGCCATAAGTGGGCGGGCAGGTAATAACATTACTCTTGCCAGGTTCGCAAAAAATACGAAATGCGAGATCTATTACTTCATCGCTGCCGTTGCCAATAAAAATATTTTGAGGAGGAATTCCTTTTATTTTAGAAAGGTCGTGTTTCAGCTTCCATTGTAACGGATCAGGATACCTGTTATAGTTTTCTTCTAACGGTGAACCATAACTGTTTTCATTGGCATCCAAAAAAACAGAAGCGTCGCCGGAATATTCGCTTCGTGCTGACGAATAGGGTTGAAGGATTTTTATATTCTCCCTTACAAGACCATTGAGATCAAATTTTTTCATTACTGATTTTTTTCAAACGAATACTAACGGCATTTTTATGTGCCTGCAGCCCTTCTGCTTCAGCCATTTTCTCTATCGCTTTTCCGATATTTTTTATTCCTTTTTTATTAATTTTTTGAAAGGTAATTTTCTTCACAAAGCTATCCACTGATACACCAGCCTGCACTCGTGCAGTGCCGTTAGTAGGCAACGAGTGATTGGTGCCTGAAGCATAGTCACCGGCACTTTCTGGAGAAAGATTGCCCAGGAAAACGCTGCCTGCGTTGGTTACATATTCAGCCAACTCTTCTGCTTTTTTTGAAGCTATTATCAAATGCTCAGGAGCATATTCATTTAGAAAGTTGAACGCTTCTTTTTCTTTTTCTATAACAAGAAATTTTCGATTTAAAAAACTCTGTTCAATAATATCTTTTCTTGGCAGTAGCGGTAATTGCTCATGAATTTTAGCGATCACATCGTCAATAATTTTCTTGGTGGTTGCCACAAGAATTACCTGGCTATCGGCTCCGTGTTCAGCCTGGCTTAGTAAATCAGCAGCAACATATTCAGGTACACACGTTTCATCCGCATACACAGCAAGTTCACTTGGGCCTGCAAGCATATCGATAGCAGTGCCGTCAATACTCACTAACTTTTTTGCACAGGTTACATATTGATTTCCCGGTCCAAAAATCTTATCACTTTTTTAACCGTTTGAGTTCCGTAAGCCAAAGCAGCAATGGCCTGCGCTCCGCCACTTTTATAAATTTCATTTATTGATAAAAGATCAGCAACGTATAAAATGGCATCGTTTACTTTCCCATCGCTTTGCACTGGTGTTGTAACAATAATGTTTTTACACCCCGCAATTTTTGCGGGTATGGCAAGCATTAAAAGCGTCGAAAATAAAGGGGCGCTTCCTCCGGGAATATATAATCCAACACTTTCAATGGCCACATTTTTTCGCCAGCAGGTAACTCCGTTAGTTGTGACAATTCTTTTTATTTTTTCAACCTGGCTTTCATGAAATTTTTCAATATTTTTTTTGGCAAGCAGAATGGATTCTTTTAAATCTTTGCTTATAGATTGCGAAGCCTGTTTTATTTCATCTTTACTAACCCATAGATTATCCGGCGCGAATCCATGAAATTGTGAAGAATAATTTTTTACCGCATCATCACCGTTTTGCCTTACTGTATTTATGATTGAAACTACAGTCTCCTCCAGGTTCTTAGAATCAATAACAGGCCGTTTAATTAATTCAGGCCATTGCGATCGGGAAGGGTCTATAAATAATGTATTCATCTTTTGTATTTAAAGTATCATTTTTTCTATTGGCACCACAAGTATTCCCTCAGCTCCAAATGATTTTAATTTTTCGATAATATCCCAAAAATCACTTTCGTTAACAACACTCTGCACACTGCTCCAGCCGCTTTCTGCAAGAGGAACGATTGTAGGGCTTTTCATGCCGGGCAACACTGAACTTATGTTTGACTAATTGAGCGTTGGGAGCATTCAACATAATATATTTATTATTTCTTGCCGCTTTTACAGCCTTGATACGCAGTAATAATTTAGAAAGTATTTCTTCATTTTCTCCCGCTAAATTTTTATTAGCAACTAAAACAGCTTCTGATTGAAGTATTACTTCCACCTCTTTTAATCCGTTAGTAAATAATGTACTGCCGCTGCTTACCAGGTCACAGATGGCATCTGCAAGCCCAATACCGGGAGCTATTTCCACGGATCCGCTTATTTCATGAATCTCAGCATTTACTTTTTTATCGTTCAAAAAATTTTGCAAAAGCCCGGTATATGATGTTGCGATTTTTAAATTTTGAAGATCAGCCACGCTTGTGTAGTTCATGTTTTTTGTAACGGCAATACTCAACCTGCACCGGCCAAAACCTAATTTGCTTACCACGTTAATATCCTTATTTTTCTCATAGACAACATTCTCACCAACAAATCCCACATCAGCAACTCCGTCATACACGTACTGCGGAATATCATCATCGCGAAGAAAATAAATTTCAACGGGGAAGTTAAAAGCTACTGCTTTCAATTGCCGGTTGCCATTGTTAATCTCGATACCGCATTCTTTTAAAAGTTGTAAGGAGTGATCATACAGTCGTCCCGATTTTTGTATTGCTATTTTTAGCATCATTCTGATTTTTAAATTAAAAAAGGCTCACTTCGCAGTAAGCCTTTTTTTGAAAATATGTTTCATAACATACGAATCAACATAGCTTACCTTTCGATAAAAAATGATGATGGTGTATGTGATTTTTTTTTGCCATTGAGGGCACAAAGTAAAGGATGAAAATTTATTATAACAAAAAAAGTTTTGGGGCCATCCCAAAAAGAATGAATGTGAAACACGCTTCGGAATGGAAACCATTAATATTTTTAACGATACAACTATCACCGATAGTCGGACGAACGATTTTCAGGCAAGTTTTTTGGGCTAAATTTGTCTCACAAAAGTAAATTGGATGGAAAATATAAAACTATACAGCAAATTAGCAACCTTGCCAGAAAATTTGAAGTCTGAAGTTTCAGACTTTATTGACTTCCTGTTAAGTAAAACTAAAAAGGATAAAAAAAACAGCTCAAAACCTAAACCAAAATTTGGAAGTGCAAAGGGAATGTTCAAGATGAATGCAGACTTTGATGAACCATTGGAAGACTTCAAAGATTACATGAACTGATGAATAATCTAATCGATACTCATACACTAATTTGGTTTTTAAATGGAGACGATGATTTGTCTGATCGTGCAAAAAAAATCATAGAAGAAAGCGATGCAGTCAATTTTGTGAGCATTGCAAGTTTATGGGAAATGGCCATTAAAATAAGTTTAGGTAAACTTGAACTTAAAAGGCACTTCGCAGAAATTTTAGTACAAATTGAAAAATTTTACCAATTACTTTTGAAGACACACTTATATTATCAAATTTGCCATTTCACCATAGAGATCCTTTCGATCGGATTATAATCTCACAGAGTCTCAATAACAAACTGACAATTATTTCAAAAGACAAACATTTCAGTGCCTATCAAGTTTCTCTAAGCTGGTAAATTAAACGCATTTTTTTCCGTGAATTTTTGAGAGACTAAAAAGGCGCCACAGATATACCAATTCCAGGCAGGTCATTATAAACAATTTTCCCTTCGTCAAGCGTTACTCCCTCAGCCACATCTTCAGCGAGTAACAAAGGTCCATCCATATCCACATAATCAATAAGAGGAAGCAATTGAGCAATAGCTGCTGTGCCCACAGAGCTTTCATTCATGCTACCCACCATTACTTTCATCTTAAGCTCGCGGGCTTTGGCAATCATGCGAAGTGCCGCCGTAATGCCACTGCATTTGGTGAGTTTAATATTAATACCATGGAAATGGTTATGGCATTTTGCAACATCGTTTTCGAATACGCAACTCTCATCTGCGATTAATGGTAATGGTGAGTGCTCAAACAAAAATTTCATGCCTTCCCAGTCATCTTTTGCAAGTGGCTGCTCGATAAATTCAACATTCAAATCTTTGAATGCTTTTATTTTTTCTAACGCTTCGTCCTGCTTCCAGGCGGCATTAGCATCAATTCTAAAAACAGAAGCGGTATGTTTTCTTAATTCACTTATTATTTGTACATCGTTATCTGTGCCGAGCTTTATTTTATAAATCGGCCATGGTTTTTCATTCATCTTCATCACCATTTTATCAATGCTATCAATACCAATGGTGTAATCGGTTAACGGGTTCTTTGAAATATCAAGTTTCCATAAATCATGTAACTGCTTTTTGTTCATCTTTCCATAAATATCCCAACCGGCCATGTCAAGGGCACACACTAAAAAAGGATTCTGTGGAAGAAGATGATGCAAATAATGCCAATATCTTTCGGGATGCGTAAACGCAAATTTTTCAATAAGCCCGCGTTTATTCTCAATATCTTCAATCATCTTATCAACTGAAATATTGTAATAAGGAATTGCGGGTGCTTCGCCATAACCTTTTATTCCAAAGTATTCAAGTTCTACGAGTAAAGATGGCTGATGCGTTTTGGTTCCTTTTGAAATAGTGAAAGGATAATGAAAAGGAAGATTTATTGATTTGTAACGAATGTTCATGATGGATATCTCCCGCTCTCTTTCACATATTTTTTAATTTCTTCATTAAACTCTTTTTCTTTCAACAGATCTTCAAGATTAAGATGTATCCGGTAACCCCAATAATGATTGGGATCAGAAGGAATATTAATTCTTTCATCATGCGGATTTTCTCTTCTTATTTTTCCGTTAATACCTAATAAATCCTGCAACAAAAAGATGCTCCACATCGCCGGAGAATACAGATTTTGCAAAACAATTTCTTTATTTATCCACGGCTCACAGAAAAAAGGCGCTTCGCCATAATGACCCAGCATATAATTATAAAACCGCTGCGTCTTGCTCCTGTCTTCCTCCCACCAGCCACGAATGGTGCTCATATCGTGGGTTGAAGGCGTAACAACAGCCATATACGGAGAATCATTCGGATGAAAAAAATCTTTACCGGAATCTTTTGGCATGCGCTCAATTTCAAGACTTAAAATGGCAAGATCTTTCATTAACTCAGGCACACAAGCTGGAACCATCCCAAGATCTTCGCCACAAACAAGCATGTTGGTACTGCGCTTCAACTGAGGTAGTTTTTTTAAGGCTTCTTTTTTCCAAAACCAATCCTGGCGGCGGTAAAAATAGTTAATGTACAATTCGTGCAAGCGTTCTCGTGTATTAAACTCAAGATGCTGAAATGAAGTTGTATTAGAAATTCCAAATCTGAAATGAAATTTTTGTTCATTGGAATTCTCTTCTTCAATAAGAATGATGTTACTTATTAAATCAAACAATCCCTGTTTTATATTATCTCCTTTTTCAATTTTGTTTGCATTGAAATAGTTCTCAACTTTCTTTTGTGTATTGAATCCTTCTTTCAGATTATATAAGCCGGAAGAAGATTCTTTCAAAAAGTTTTCTTTTACAAACTCAATGTTTTCCTGAAAGGTCCAGCCGAGAATTTCCTCCGTTATATAAGGTTTGCAATAGCGGTCATGATCAAACCAAATATTGTTATCATGAAATTCTGAAATGCTAACAGGAATTGCCGGTACAAATCTTCCCATAATACCTTCAACAGCATGCAACGGAATACTCCATATTCTAAAAAAGCCAAGTATATGATCTATACGAAAAGCATCAAAATAATTGCTCATTTGATCGAACCGAAGCCGCCACCATCGAAATCCATCTTCCTGCATTTTGTCCCAGTTATAAGTTGGAAATCCCCAGTTCTGTCCTTTGATAGCAAAATCATCTGGCGGTGCACCTGATTGTTCATCCATATTGTAAAGCGAAGGATTCGTCCACGCGTCGCAACCATACCGATGAATTCCGATCGGGATATCTCCTTTTAAAATAATTTTATTTTTATGAGCATAATCCACAGCAGCTTTCAATTGCAGATGAAGATGGTATTGCACAAAATAAAAAAATGCAATGTCATCATAATGAGACTTTGATGGAGCAACCAACTTTTGAACATTAGACTCATTATACGTTTTATGGCTTTTCCATTTATTAAAATCGGAAGTTTTGTTTTTATCCCGGAGGTAAGAAAAAGCCGCATAAGGAACCAGCCAGTGGCGGTTCAACTCAAAAAATTCAAAATAGTTGAGGTCGTTACTAAAGACATCTTTTGATGCATGATATAATTCTCTTAACGCCGACAATTTAAATTTCATCACTTTTTCATAGTCCAAAACCGGGAGTTCATTTAATTGCTTTTGTTTTTTCTTAAGCGGCTTTATAATATTAGCATATTCTTTTCCGGCAACTTTTTCTATATTAATATATAAAGGATGCATGGCAAATGCCGAGATAGCACCATAAGGATACGAATCTGCCGATGTATGCGTTGCCATAGTATCGTTTATAGGAAGCAATTGAATTAATTGCAAGCCCGTTTGCTTAGCCCAATCTACCAGCAAGGGGATATCGGTAAATTCACCTACGCCAAAACTTTTTTTCGACCTTAGACCAAATACAGGTATGGCAACTCCGGCACCTCTCCAAAACGTTGCCGGGCAATTCACAAAACCATCGTGAACGATTACCTTTTCAACTTTCGGGTCATTTTTTTGAACAAGCCTGTTTTCACCTTCTTCAAGCCTTATGATTTTTTTTTCTTCGATATTATAAATTCCATATTTGTAAGTTGTTGGCCAATCATCACCATTTAAGGACACGCGGGCCACAAACCAGTCGTCTCTGGGTGTGAGCAAAATTGGATCTGTTGAACTCCAGTTTTGTAAGCTCTCAGTAGAACCGCACATACAGATGATTTCGCCAGGTTGAAGCAAAGGCGCCTTCACCCTGAACTCGTGCGTATATTTTTTTACAACAGCGGTCTTAATTTTTGTAACATGTGCCAGTAAAACTTTGTTGAATGCCCTTGTAAAGAAAACGTTCCCTAAATTATTGGCGCCATTCCACATGTCGTATACTGAAATGTTCGCAGCTTTAATAGTTGACAGATCTATAGCCCTGTTTTCTTCTCCATCAAAAATTTCGGAACCATCCTTATCTTTTAGAAAATATTTATAGAGAACCGTATCATCAAAATCTTCAGGAAGTTCAATTTCCAGGTGCCAGAATTCATCGTTATAATAGGACATTTCCACTGCCTTCGCAGTTTCGTTGTTCCCAAGGAAATCGTTATTGCCTGAAATGAAAAGAACTTGTCCGGGATGGGTATAGTATCTTAAATAGAAATGAATCGTCATTAAATATCAGTGTTAAAAAAGAAACAATTTAATCAGTTTATTCCTCAATGTAAAAAATACACATTACATGCATGCAGTAAAAATAAAAAATTGATTTCGGTATTATAATTAAAGTCAATCGTTTAAAATAAAAATAGGAAGCCAAACCACAAGACAAACACGCCAAATCCAATCCAGGCCGATATTGTCCTGTCCTTCTTATTAGGGCCATTCTTTTGCTGATGCGAATAATAAGAGAGGAGCACTCCTAAGGGGCCTATAATTATACCGATTACAAACCAGAGCGCATCAAGCTTAAATTTTCCAGTTTTTTGATCAACATAATCCGTCATTAAGAGATCGGGATTTTTTTTAAGGTCGCGCCTTACATGTCTCTTAATTGCTTTGAAATATATTTTTTGAAAGAAGTTGAGTTTTGTACCGGTAGCTGCCGCAAAATCACTTGCAGACATATTTACAAACACCGACGCTTTTAAATAGCCGGGAGTAGCTATTTCTGCTTCCCCATTTTCGGGTACTGATCTTACAAATGAAAGCGAATAGCCATCTTGCAGCGAAAGAAAAATTGAAAGAATAAGCAGGATAAAAAGATTTAAAAACTTTTGATTCATGCAAGCTTGATTTACAGATTAGAAAAAGGTTTCTAAGGTTAAACTTTTAGAATGCAAATGTAATTTTTAATTAATGTAAACAAAAAAAAGAGGTGGCAAAAATAGCCACCTCTTTTTTTCGAGATATTTTAAGACATCTTTATTTTACTTCTTCAAATTCTGCATCTGTAACATTATCGTCACCACCGGCGTGTGCATGTTCTTCCTGGCCTTCATTAGGCTGTTGCGCATTTGGACCACCACCGTTTCCGCCTGCACCCGCCTGTTGTGTAGCCTTATACATTTCTTCACTGGCTGCAGTCCAGGCTGTATTCATTTCGGTTACTGCTGTGTCGATTGCACTTACATCCTGTGATTTATGTGCTTCTTTTAGTTTAGCCAAAGCAGCTTCAATAGGCGCTTTTTTATCGGCAGGAATTTTATCACCATATTCTTTAATTTGCTTTTCAGTTTGGAAAATCAAACTATCTGCCTGGTTTATCTTATCTACTTTTTCTCTCGCTGCCTTATCAGTTGCTTCGTTGGCTTTAGCTTCATTCTTCATCTTTTCAATTTCTTCTTTGCTTAAGCCGCTGCCAGCTTCAATACGGATGTTGTGGCTTTTCCGGTTCCTTTATCTTTTGCAGAAACATTTAAAATACCATTTGCATCAATATCAAAAGTTACTTCCACTTGCGGAACGCCACTTGGTGCCGGTGGAATACCATCGAGGTTAAATGTACCAAGGCTCTTGTTTTGATTAGCCATTGGCCTCTCACCTTGTAAAACATGAATCTCAACGCCCGGCTGGTTATCACTTGCAGTTGAGAAAGTTTCCATTTTCTTTGTTGGAATTGTGGTGTTACTTTCAATTAACCTTGTCATTACACCACCCATGGTTTCAATACCCAAGGAAAGCGGTGTAACATCTAACAACAAAACATCTTTTACTTCGCCTGTTAAAACACCACCTTGTATTGCTGCACCAATGGCAACCACTTCATCCGGATTAACTCCTTTGTTCGGCTTCTTACCAAAGAACTTTTCTACAATTTCCTGTACTTTAGGAATACGCGTAGAACCACCAACCAATATCACTTCATTAATATCAGATTTGCTGATGCCTGCATCTTTAATTGCAGCTTCACAAGGTTTCAAACACCTGGAAAATAAATCGTCAGAAAGTTTTTCAAATTGTGCACGGGTAAGTTTCTTCACCAAGTGTTTTGGAACACCATCAACTGCTGTTATATAAGGAAGATTAATTTCTGTTTCAGTAGAAGATGATAATTCAATCTTTGCTTTTTCAGCAGCTTCTTTCAACCGCTGCCATGCCATTGGGTCTTTATGTAAATCGATGGCTTCATCCTTTTTAAATTCTTCAGCCAGCCAATCCATAATAACTTTATCAAAATCATCACCACCAAGGTGTGTATCACCGTTAGTTGATTTTACTTCAAAAACACCGTCACCCAATTCAAGAATTGAAATATCGAACGTACCACCACCGAGGTCAAATACTGCAATCTTCTGGTCGATGCTTTTCTTATCCAAACCATAAGCCAGCGCTGCAGCAGTTGGTTCGTTTATAATACGACGAACATTTAAACCTGCAATTTCTCCGGCTTCTTTTGTAGCTTGTCTTTGCGCATCATTAAAATATGCAGGCACTGTAATCACCGCTTCATTAATTTCCTGGCCTAAATAATCTTCAGCAGTTTTTTTCATCTTTTGAAGAATCATTGCAGAAATTTCCTGTGGCGTATAATGTCTGCCATCTATGTCAATACGAACTGTATTATTATCACCTTTTACAACTTTATAACTCCAGTGTCCCGCTTCGGTTGTTACTTCATCCCACTTATGCCCCATGAAGCGCTTAACACTCATAATAGTGTTATGAGGATTAGTGATAGCCTGCCTTTTAGCAGGATCACCTACTTTACGTTCACCATTCTTTAAGAAAGCAACTACACTTGGAGTCGTACGACGACCTTCATCGTTAGCAATTACAACGGGTTCGTTACCCTCCATAACTGCAACACAACTGTTAGTTGTTCCTAAATCAATACCTATAATTTTTGCCATGATCTTATTTTTTTTATTGATATACTGTAGACAATGTTTATGCCAACGAAACGAATATGCAAAAATGGCAGGCTAATTATAATGATATTTTGATAAGCGTAAAAAGTCATTGAGTCAATAGTCATTAACACTAATACATTGAATGGTTAACACGCCAAAAAAAGTGATCATCAATTGACTTATTGACTAATGACTATCGACTGTTGACTATTGACTATTGACCAATATTACTCATCAATCGGGCCAACTACTGTATTACCAGTTTTAAATGTAAAGTGCTTTTGAGAAAGATAACTAAACGCAACGATTATAACAGTCGCAAAAACTTTGGCAATGGTTGGATAAAAATGCATGTATTGAACCAACACATTAATGATAGCGTAATTAAGAAAAAGATTGGCTGCCACTATTAAAACATAGCGGAACAATTGTACATGGCTCCGCAGATATGATGAATTGAAGACTATATATTTATTCAATAAAAATCCCAGCGGGAAAGTAATACAAAATGCCATACCCAATGCAGCGTTGTAAGGCTTAAGTGCAACAAACCCAAGATCGAGTATCTTTTGATGAAGAACATAATTAAAACTTATATAAAAGAGAGCGATATCGAGTAAGGTATTTCCTCCGCCACAGGCTGCGTATCGAAAAGTTTGCAAAGGCATAAATCGCTTTAAAGGGGGGATAAAAAAAATCAATAAAGGATATTATTTTTTTCCGCATTCAATTGAAAGGCTGAAATTAAAACAAAAATTCCCAATCAAACGTTGACCGGGAATTTTTTATTACGAAGTGGAACATTATTTAATTACGTACCGCAATCCAATACCTAAGGCAAGGTTAGAACCCGATGCCGGAGCCAGGTAAAAAAATGGATCGAATGCAAGACTTACACTTATCGGCGCATCTGCAAATTTATAATCCACACCTCCGGTAAGGCGCAAAGCAAAAAAGGTTTCACTATTATGATTGGTGCCAAAGCCGAGCATACCTCCGCCTCCCACAAAATATTGCAAACCTTCTGCACCTTGTATAGGCCCCTGGTATTGATACAATCCCTCAATGCCAAGACCGCCGCTAAAAAAAAGCAAGGAGCCTTCTAATGCCGTATTTTCTGACGTTGTATGCCTGATATTGATTCCGCCGAGAGAACCATTTCCGGTATAAAATTTAGCGCCTATTGCAGTTTCATACGTTTGTGCATTTACGCCTGCTGCAGCCATAAATATAATAGCAAATAATAGGGTTATTTTTTTCATACTGTTGATTTTAAAATGCTGTTGATTGATTTAGTTGTGACAAAAATATTCAATAAACATAATTCATGTTTTAAATTCTTTGATCCTGATTTGAATTTAACTTTTACAAATTTAAGCAGTTGCGAATATTTTTATTAGCTATATAATTCATGCTGCAAAACTTTTATCCGGTCATCGGCAAGGTATTCATCATAAGTACATAGCCTGTCGATTGTGCCTTTAGGAGTTATTTCTATAATCCTGTTGGCAACCGTCTCCATGAACTGGTGGTCATGCGTTGTCATTAAAACTATTCCCGGGAAAGTAATCATTCCATCATTAAATGCAGTGATGCTTTCCAGGTCAAGGTGGTTAGTGGGTTCATCCAGTATAACCACATTGGGATTTTGCAACATCATCCTGCTGATCATACATCTTACTTTTTCGCCGCCGCTAAGTACATTGGTTTTCTTTTTTATTTCATCACCGCTAAAAAGCATCTTGCCTAAAAATCCTCTTAAGAAATCTTCGTCTACGTCTGTGTAATGGTCCGGAACATATTGACGCAGCCAGTCCAGCAAGGTAAGATTACCTGTAAAAAATTCTGTATTATCGTTCGGCAGATAGGCAGAAGTAATGGTTGTTCCCCATTCAAATTTTCCACTATCCGGCTTCATCCTGTTATTGATGATCTCAAAGAAAGAAGTAAGCGCAACAGGATCTCTGCTTAAGAAAGCAATCTTCTGTCCCTTCACAACATCAAAATTTAAATTGCTGAAGAGTGTTCTTCCATCAATGCTTTTTGTAAGCTTTTGAATATTCAAAATCTGGTTGCCGGGGTCTCTTTCAGGTTTAAATATAATGCCGGGATATTTGCGGTTGCTTGGTGTTATATCTTCAAAAACTAATTTATCCAAAGCCTTCTTACGCGATGTTGCCTGTTTACTCTTTGATGCATTGGCACTAAAGCGGGCAATAAATTCCAGCAGATCTTTCTTCTTCTCCTCCATCTTCTTATTCTTATCAGTGGCCTGCCGTGCTGCCAATTGACTACTCTCGTACCAGAAAGTATAGTTACCCGTATAGATCTTTATTTTTTGTTTATCTACGTCTGCAACGTGCGTACACACTGCATCTAAAAAGTGACGATCATGACTCACAACCAAAACTATATTTTCATAATCGGCCAGAAAATTTTCCAGCCATGAAATGGTTTCCACGTCAAGGTTGTTAGTAGGCTCATCTAATAATAATATATCAGGATTTCCAAAAAGCGCCTGCGCCAGCAAAACCCTTACCTTAATATTTGCACCAATATCTTTCATCAGCATCTGGTGCAAATCATCAGGCACTCCCAATTGGTTTAATAAAGTTGCTGCATCACTTTCCGCAGTATAACCACCCATTTCTCCAAACTCGGCTTCCAGATGTCCTGCCTTCATTCCATCTTCTTCATTGAAATCTTCCTTCATGTAGATGGCATCTTTCTCCTGCATCACATTCCACATTTTTTTGTGGCCCATCAATACAGTATTTAAAACAGTAACCTCGTCAAACTCAAACTGGTCCTGCCTTAGCACTGCCATGCGTTCGCCGGGAGTTATGTTTACTGTTCCTTTATTCGGTTCAATTTCACCACTAATTATTTTTATTAAAGTTGATTTGCCTGCACCATTGGCGCCAATAATTCCATAACAATTTCCTTTTACGAAATTGAGATTTACTTCGTCAAACAAAACCCTTTTGCCATAAGCCAGTGTTACATTATTTACACTTATCATGCTGCTCCTTTTTTTGAAGGCGCAAAAGTAAGAATTTAATTTTTTGGAAAAAGATTATAATGAAAGTCAAGGTTAATTTAATGGGGCTTTTACGGCCCTACTCTTTTTTAATTAAAAGAAACTGTTTTAAATCATTCTAATCTCTGATTGTGATCAGTTTTTTTAAAATGTCACCTTTTATTTTCGCAAGGGCTTGTTGTTGATTTTAGATTTTAGCGGGTTCGACCTATTTCCGGCTCGCTTTTTTTGTGAGTAAACGAACAAGATTCATCCGGCTATATTTATACAAGCACCACTAAATTAAATTGTAACAATTGAGAAAGTTTATTCTTAGAAACGAAGAGCATGAAAAACTGGCGACAGTGCTTTATTTTAATGAAAATGCAGGTGGGCGATCAGTTGGAATGATTTGGAGCAAGGGCCTATCCGGGAAACAAACGTGGTTTTACGAGGATGAAACAATCGAAGAAGTTATTGCGGACTTAGCAGAACGAATAAACATTACCTTTCACTATTTTATTGAGCTGGAATGAAAACGAGCTTCGCCCGCTTCTTTCAGGGAAATACGCCATTGATAAAAAACCCAAACACCACTTATCCTGTTTTCACCGGGCATGACTAACGCACAAGGATATTCGATAAAGTTTGCGCCAAACAACTTACCTTGACGTGTAGACGAAATCGTGGGAAGATATCGCTTAAGCAGGCATCACTTGCCCCGTTTACGGGAAGGATTGCCAACTCACAACAGTTGCCCGACACCTGAAATGGGGCAGGCGTGATCACGGTTTTTTTCTGTAAGATATGATAGCTATTTTTGGTATATGCACGAATCGCTGCCATTTGTTTTAGCACTTATTGCCATCATTGTTTTGATAGAGATGGCTGCTAATAAAATAAAAGTTGCCTATCCAATCTTATTGGTGATGGCGGGGTTGGGCATTAGTTTCATACCTGGCTTGCCGGCTATCCGCATAAACCCGAACATGATATTCTTTATTTTTCTGCCGCCGCTTCTGTTTGAAGCTGCCTGGTCCATTTCGTTAAAAGACCTTAAAAAGTGGTACAGGATAATAGGAAGTTTTGCTTTTTTAGTGGTTTTTTTTACTGCTGTTTCGGTCGCCGTCTTTACCAATTATTTCATCCCTGGTTTTTCACTGGCACTTGGTTTTTTATTGGGAGGCATAGTATCGCCTCCAGATGCAGTAAGTGCTGGCGCCATTTTGAAATTTGTAAAAATACAAAAGTCTACCGCTTCCATATTGGAAGGAGAAAGTTTGCTTAATGATGCTTCTTCGTTGATCATTTTTCGTTTTGCGATGGTAGCCGTTGCCACCGGCCAGTTTATCTGGAAGGAAGCCATTTTCAGTTTTAGCTGGATGGTTTTTGGGGGAGCCGTAATCGGGTTAGCATTGGCCTGGATTTTTATGCAGGCGCACAAAAGATTGCCTACTGATGCGCCGTCCGATATTGCCTTTACGCTGATAGAGCCGTATATTTTGTACTGGGTGGGCGAACACTTGCATAGCTCCGGTGTGCTGGCAGTTGTATTTGGGGGTCTTTATTTATCCAATCACCGGCTGGCTTTTTTAAACAGCACCAGCAGGATAAGAGGATATAGTGTATGGGAAAGTTTTGTATTTATTCTGAACGGGCTGGTGTTTATGTTGATCGGGCTGGCTATGCCCGAGATATTATCCGGGTTACGCGAAAAAGGAATTCCACTTTCTACAGCCATTCAATATGGTATATGGGTTACGGCGCTTTTGATTGTTGTAAGAATTATTTCTTCTTTCTTCGCACTTTTCGCTACTTATTTATTCAGGCGGCAAACTTTTAATCGCATGAACCGCGATGGTATGTGGACGAGGCCTTTTGTATTGGGCTGGACCGGAATGAGAGGCGTTGTTTCATTAGCGGCAGCCCTTGCTATTCCTGCCACATTAAGTAATGGCCATGATTTTCCGCAGAGAAACCTGATTTTGTTCATCACTTTTGTCGTTATTGTGCTTACGTTGCTGGTACAGGGGCTTACGCTGCCTTATATTTTAAGGCGCACTTCTGCATTTATGAATTTTGAAGAGGATTCGGATAAGGCTTTGAAAAAAGTGAGGAGAGAATTGTATGCTCACTCTGTTAATGTGCTTAAGAACAAATACGCGGAATTTATAACAAGGAAGCCTTTGCTCGCAGATACGCTCAAACAATGGGAGGACAAAATGCAAATAGCCGACGATGAAATAATGGACGCGGAACACAGAAGAATTTATTTGGAGCTATTGGAGGTTCAGCGTAATTTTTTAATCGAAAGAAATAAAGATCCCGATTTGGATGAAGAGGTTATCAGAAGCCAGTTGTATTTGATAGACCTGGAAGAAGAGAAAATTAAAAGCTTGTAATGGCGATTGTTTTTACGTCAGAGCAAACGAGCACGAGATGAGGATTGTATGGTTGTGCATGCGAACCCTCCCGAACGCGATAATCCGGTAACTAATTGTTAGCTTCAATGTATGAAAAAATATCGTTCTTTTCACTATATGTTTTGTTGTTATACAAGCATGCCACTTTAGTTCAGGCAATAAAACCGCAGATGCTAAACTGGCCTTGCAGCAATCTTTTGGTAGCAGTTCGTTGTTTTCATTCGCTTTGTGTCAGGCATTAAATTGTCTTAAATGATGGTCAACATGTTTATACACCATTTGCCCAATTTGTTCTTTTGTCATTTTTCCAAAAAATACATGCTGAAAATTATCGTTATCAAAACTTGAATACTTTTCAATATTTGAAATCCAAAGTTTCTTTTCAGCTTCAAAATTCCCAACATTTTCTTTAATAATAAGTGAAGGGATTGTTGGTGTGTTTCGTCTCAACGGATTTGCATTTCCTAAAACAGTTTTCAAAGCAATTCTTCCAAAAATTCTCCCAATAAAAACCCGTTTCAAATTAATTTTACTTTGCATCATTTCTTCCCAAAGTCTGCAATGTTTTACCATTTGATACGCATTCATTTTACCCCATTTTGATTGAGTATTTTCTTCAAGTGAATCAATTCTGTTTATTAATTCGGTTTTCGTTCCCAGGTCAAATATTGTTTTCATATTCATGATTATTTAAACAAGTTGAGCTAATGAAAACCAATTTCCCGAATCGTCCTTAAACAAGGCTTCTGTTCCATAAAACTCCTTTGTAGGAGGTTTCATAAATTCAACTCCTTTGCTTTTAAGTTCTTCATAAGTTGCATAAATATCTTTACAAGTAAAAACTCCGGGACCAAACGTTCCGTTGCGAATAAGCTTTGTCATTGATTTTACAGTTTCTTCGTTGAACTTTTGACCGATTGCAACCGGAAATAGTGTAATTTCTAATTCAGGTTGTTCAGGTGGCGTTACTGTAAGCCAACGTGCATTTGCACCCATAGGTACATCCATCTTTACTCTAAATCCAAGTTTGTTTGTGTAAAAGTCAAATGCACTCTCCTGGTTGAGAACATAGATGCAAACGTGTGTCATTTTTATAATCATTGCTTACTTTTTTAAATTAATAATGTTACAAATGTCGGCAATCATTCAAATGCTTTACTTCTCTAAAATTGCTGTTTTATGTCCAACCGTGCTGAAATGCAAAGCAACCCGGAACAAATGCAAGTGGTGTTTTATTGATTTGTTCTTTCGTTAGCTGTTCTTGTATTAAATATGAAGATGGCGATTCCCCAACAATTCGCTTGAATAATCCACTAAATGAACTTAAACTGTCAAAGCCCACAGAAAAACAAACTTCTGTAACTGATTCATTTGCTCTCAACAACTGAATTGCCTTTTCTATTCGCACAGCCGTTAAATATTGGTGAGGGGTTTTGCCGTAAATAGTTTTGAAAAGTCGTATGAAATGAAATTTAGAAAAACAGGCTTCATCAGCAATATTGTCAAGGTCAATTTTGTTTGCATAGTTATGGTCAATGAAAAGTTTGGCTTGAACAATTCTTTTGTATAAATAGATTTTTGGATATTGTTCGGTTGTCATTTTTTTCATCTGTTTCTTATTTGCAGGGTGTCGTTTTTACGGCAGGATACTTTTGTTAGCAGTTCGTTGTTTTAGTTCGCCATATTGTTGTGCTATTATAACCAACCACACTGCCTGAGTTATTATCATTAATCGATTCTGCCAACCCACGAGAACATTTGGCCCAAATTTTCCATCAGCAGGGAATTGTGCTTTTACGCTTCCTATAAAATAAATAAATCCAAACCAAACTAAAATCAATGCTATGATCAATAAAAGTTTATTTATGTGACAATCTTTTTTTCTGAAAAATGCTATAGTAATAAAAATCGCTGCAAAGGGGATTTGGTCAAGCATTGCCCCGGTTTGATGCAACTTTCCTGATTGAGTAACCAAGTTAGCTGGTGTATTTAGTGCATCAGTTTTGAATATTGCGGCTAATATCATTCCTGTTGAAGCAATTAAAAGCATTACTAAACCGATCTTACCTACAACATTTAATTCCGGCCATAAAGCTAATACAAGAAAAATGCAACTTAATCCCAGAGAAAGAAAAGCAACCTGCATCAGCCATCCAAATCGTCCTATTTCATATTCACTAATAAAGTTCCATGATGGTGAAATTTCCGGCTTAACAAAATGCAAAGCAGTAAGGATAATCACAAATCCTAAGCTGCAATAAAATGACCAATTTATCAATTTATGATTTAGCATAGTTTTTATTTTATTTTTTCAATGAATTCATCAAGTCGCTCATAGGATACTACTACGCCGTTTTCCATTCCTGATTGAATCATGCCATCTCTGTCAGCAACGGATTGAAACACTGATTGAACAATTACTTTTGTTCTTTCATTCGGTAAATCTTCAAATCTGGTAGTTTCTAAAACAACATGACCTTTTTCCGGCAATCCTTCAAACTCAAATGTTTGAATAATTCTTTCGGGCGCTATGTGTTCGTGACAAACCCCATTGAATCCAAACTCCATACCGTTGGGAAGGCTTTGCACATATCGGTACGAGCCACCTGCTTTTGGTTCAAACTTTTCATATCGTATATTCATTTCCTGAGGTCCTACCCACTGCACTAAAATGTCTTTGTCAGAGAACGCTTTAAACACCAAATCTTTTGGGGCTTCAAATTCTCTAATAATAAACAGTTCTTGTTTGCCTTCTTCGGCAACAATCTGAGTTTTGTTGTTACTTGCCATTTTTATTTTTTTTAAAGTTATTCAATACATTGTCTAAGCGGGTAAACTTGTCTTCCCACAGATTTTTGAATGGCTCTAACCAATCCGCTACCTCTTTCATTTTTTTAGGATTAAGATGATAGTAAATCTCTCTTCCTGCTTGCTCTTGCTTTAGAAGTTGGCATTCTGTAAGAATCTGAATATGCTTTGAAATAGTTTGCCTGGATGAATTGAAGCTGTCAGCTATGGCTCCTGGCGTCATAGCTTGTAAAGCAATTAAAGTGAGAATAGCCCTGCGTGTGGGGTCCGCTATTGCCTGAAAAATGTCGCGTCTTGTTTTCATTGTGCAGCTATTTAACTGCAAATGTAATGCAACTATTTGACTGCGCAAATTTTTTTGAATCAAATCCTGGAAAAATCGTCGAAAAGTTAGGGTGTTCCTATACAATTCTGACTAACGCTTGTATTGCCGCAACTTAAAAATAATCTATTGCAGCAATGAACCCAAATTAGCCTGCTTCACGCAACTCGCAGATCAGTATTGTATGTCTCAGAACTCAAGAGGAACGATCATTTCTTTCAGCACTTTATCAAGCCGCTGCAGTGATTGCTGAAGTTCCTGTTCTTTTTTCTTTTTCTCAAGCAGGTTGAATAAAGTTTGCTTAATAACATTGGGTTGAAAGTAGATTTCAAGAGTAAACCTGCTGCTATGTTCACCCGTTTTTTCTGCAATAAAGTAAACTGAACGTTTATCTTTTTCACTCGTTTCACTGAAGATGGTCTTCCCTTCCGGGTCATAAACAAAACTGCTGATGTACATTAGTTCCGTTTCTCCATTTTCCAGCATGTGCCTGTGATGACTGCCTATTCCCGGCAAAAAATGCTCCACCTCGTCTATCGCTTTTATTCCGGCATACCAGAGATGACGAAACTCAAAATGCACAATCGTGTAACATAAAGTTTTTATGTCAATAGCATAGTCTTTCGACACGGATAGCATTTTTATTTTATCAGATATGTCGGGTTGAGTAGATGGCAGTGGTATATCATTCTTCAATGAGCCAAGTTGAGTATACTGAAAACTGATTTCGCCGTTTTCCGTTTGTTTTGTACCGCTATCCCAATGCATCCATCGGGCAAATTGAGCCGGCTGCTTATCCTGTAACAACTCATTTGTTACTAACCAATATTCGTGTTGCGCTATATCATTTTTCAGAAGCTGATGTGCAACGATAACATCTTTTCCAATCAGCTTATTGAATCGTTGTACAGTAAGCGGGGTAAATTCACCATAATGGGTAATGACTTTCAGAGTAAGATCAACAGCAGATATACAAGCCTTGCACTGACAAATTTTACGATTATCATAAGAAATTAAATGCTGATGAAATTCCCGAAACATCTTTTCCACCTGTTTGTACAACGATTCCAGTTTCTGTGGCTCACCAAATTTGTAAAAAAGAATGGCATCCCCTTCAATTTCTGAAATTTCGAGCCCGATCTCGTTGGCCTTTATTAACAAGTCTAACAATTGCTGAATGATAAAACGGCTGTGCTCAATCTCGACTTCATTTACAAACCGGGTGAATCCGCTTATATCAGGAATAAAAAGCAATCCCCTGTTTTCCATTTCTTTTTTCTTAAAGTTAGTAACAAATCATGTTACCGTTAATTATTTGCATGGTGAAATTTAGGGCAAGTGCCGTTAAGAGCTTCCGCGATGATAGCATTACTAAAAGATGAGAATTTGCCGTACGCAGGCACAAGATTGCTTGCGCACAAAACCTTCCGTTCTTCATTCTCGCGCCAGGCAGCGCAGCGTCATAAGTATATGATAGTGCCTTTACCCGTTAACGTTAGCTGGATGGGTAAAAATGTCCGTAGTTAAAGAGATAGGGACAGCAACTCCTTTTAGTTTGAAACATTCTACAGACAGCCTTGGAGAATTTCATACAACATCCACCATTCATTTACTATCGAGTTGTTCAGCCAGTCCGATTAGAATTCCTTCGATTCCGCGAATGTAGCAGAGCCGGTACGAGTCCCCGTATTGAACCACTTCGCCAACGAGTTGAGCGCCATGTTTGGTGAGCCTGTAGACCATCTCGTCAATGTCTTCAACCGCAAACATAACGCGTAGATAACCGAGAGAGTTCACAGGAGCAGTCCGGTGATCTGAGATAACAGGCGGGGTGAGAAACCGCGAAAGCTCAAGCCGGCTGTGGCCATCAGGTGTAACCATCATAGCAATTTCTACTTGCTGATTGCCTAACCCGGTAACGCGACCGGCCCATTCTCCTTCGACCATCGCCCGTCCTTCGAGCTTCAGGCCTATCTCCGTGAAAAAAGAGATAGCGGCATCGAGAGACTCTACAACGATGCCAACGTTGTCCATTCGCAGTAATTTATTTTTTGCCATAGGTTTAGTTATTTATTATTCAAAAGTCATAATTTCTTTCTAAAAACCTTTCAAGTCGTGTGGTTGTGCATCGGCCATGGATGCTGGCAGCAGGGTTTCTGCTACCAATCGTTTTCTCCATCATCTTTAAAATATTTGCCTGTCTCGTTATTATCCAGCGCTGCATATTTTACCACTATTCTTGCTGCCTGTTCCACAGTTTGCCTCCCCTGGAATTGGTTCAGGTCGGTGGCTGTATAGCCCGGGGCCACGCTATTTACTTTTAGAGTGGTATTTCTAAATTCTTTGGCTAACAACACAGTAAATGCATTAAGGGCAGTTTTTGAACAACTGTATGCATCATATATTGAAAGATTGGGATTTTGGGAAGTGGTATGCAATGTTAAGGAAGCTAAATTGCTCGACACATTTATTATCCTGGGGTTGCCTGATTTTTTAAGAAGGGTAAGAAATTCCTGGGTGGTTTGTACGGCTCCAAAAAAATTGGTGTCAAACACCTTTCTTAAAATATCAATATTAACTGTGGAAATATTTTGAGGCTGATCGCCTGCAATTCCCGCATTATTAATCAAAATGTCTAATTGTTGGATTTTTCCATCCAGTTCAAGCCTGGCTGAGCGTATGCTATTTATGTCAGTGACGTCAATTTGAACCATGTCTATATTGGCTAAACCTGACCTTCTTAATTGCTCCACTGCCTGTAATCCTTTGGATTTATTTCGGCTTCCGATATATACATAATACCCAAGAATGGCTAATTGTCTTGCCGTCTCAAAGCCGATTCCTTTATTTGCGCCCGTGATTAAAACTGTCTTCATACTTGATTTTGATTAATGGTAAACCTAAAGAAATGCAATCTGCTTGCCACAATTAAGGACCAAATGTGAAAACAGTTTAAAATGGAAATAACAATTACTCTAAACCTTTTAGCCAACAGCAGGGCCCGGATGGGCTGGAACCTTATATCGTTTAGGCCACAGCGTTAGTCCGTTGAAAAACTATAGTTGAAGATATACACAAAAATTGATTAATGAAGGCTGCCCGGGACCGCTACTGATTGCATTACCAAAGATGAGGACTTGCCGCATGCAGGCACAAGATTGCTTGCACACAAAACCTTTTCTGCATTCTAGCAAAAGGTATTCTTTTCTATGTGTTTAGACCAACGGGTGAATAACTTGCAGCAGTATTTTTAATTGTTCACCTTTTGTAACATCACCTCCATTGAATCTTTCCCCAGCATTCCTGTCAGCATTAATTTTCCGGAGTCATTCGCCGTAGACATCGTGCCATTAAAAACAGGTTTATCTGCCGGCGAAAACCATTTTATCCTGAGGTGATTGCTGTCCTTTGTAAAAGTGCCGTTCCATCTTTTAGCCGGCGTGTTGAATTGAAATACACAACCATTTTTAATATCAAAATAAACCAGTGTAAGTATGCTATCCGCACAGGTATCCTGATGTAGCAATTGGTGGTTTACACTTAACTGTTTTACCTCATACTTTCCGGTAAGGGCGGGATACTTATCTACGCCGCCGTGGGTGGCTATTAATAGCAGGGGAATATAAATGATGGAAAGGCGGATAATCCATTTTAAATATTTTGAAAAACGAAGCTCGGGTAATCGGTTAGTGGCCGAAAAGAAAAACTCCTTCAGGCGTTTAAATTCCATGGCCAGGAAATATAAGATGCCTGCCATCAAGATACATGCATCGACAACGACACTGGAGCCGATCTGGTAAAAAATATCCATCAGCAGGATGTTGGCAAGTACTGGCAACAATATAAATACACCCACGAGCCTTGTTCTGTGAAATAGCAGCAGCATGGCCCCCGCTATCTGCAGGGCAGCTATGATGCAGCCAAACAGGTAAGAGTGGCTAAAAAAATACCAGAATAAATCCGACGGTGAAAAACTGTTATACGGAAGATCGAGCTTACTCATTGGCATTACCAACTGCCGGTGAAAGATCTTTGCCCATCCGAATTCTGCCAGGTCAAATGCAACCCCGTAACGAATAAGCCCTTGCCAGAAAGCAAGTGTAGCCGGATTATTTGTTTTTCGGGCTTGCCATATTAAAGCGTAAATAACGGCGGCTAATACCGTGAGGAAGGGAATGATGGAAAAGCCGCGTATACTCCCCCATGTTCTAAAGTAAGTAATACTTATACGAAGAGCAGATGCGCCAATTACTAATCCTGCAAGAATGCAAGTGATAAGTTTCTTAACAAAGGAAATTTTATGCATGGAACATAACCATGTTTGGTAAACGATATTTAATCCAAAATTACTCTTTCCGCACTTTATTTATAAAAGCTTGTTTCGTGAGGCTTGCTGCTACCGCAAAGCAGTACAAGTTATGCCGGAACAACATATCGTTTAGCCCACTACGTTAGCCTACCTGATAACTTCCCGATAACTATCGGGAGGGTTGAAAAACTATTAATGAAGATATGTACAAAAATTGAATCCTGATAGCTATCGGAAGAAAACCAGCCCGACTCTTGCGGATAGCTTTACAAAAGGCGACGATTTGCTCTATGCAGGCACACGATTGTTTGCCCACAACTTCCGTTCTACACTCTCGCCCCAGGCTGCGAAAGGGGGCAGCGTCATAAATATATGTGATAGTGCTCTTACCCGTCACCGTTGGCTGAATGGCTACTGTATTGACTTTAAGATATGTTCAACTTTTCCCTTTAGTTCCGGGATGTCATTTTTAATGATCTGCCAAACTAAACCGGAGTCAATACCAAAATATTCATGGGCAAATACATTTCGCATTCCAACAATTTGAGCCCACTCAATATCTGAGAATTTAGATTTTAATTCCGGAGACAGATGATTACTGGCTTCGCCAATTATTTCCATTTGCTTTATGCATGCAAATCGCATCATTGAATTTTCGAGAAATACGGAAATATCTGCTGCAACTAAATATTTGTGAATTTCCTCAATTGCATCAAGAATATGTTGCAATCTGATTTTGTCTCCCAATTCACTTCTCATATATTAAACGCTTTTCCCGATCAACAAGTGGTTTAATATATTTAGATATGCCATTTGAAGAAACTAAATCAACTTCATTATTTAATAGCTTTTCAAGGTCGAGTTTCATTTGAATAAACTGCAATCCAATTTTTTGGCTGTAATCTAAATCAACTAAAATATCTATATCGCTCTTATTGTCTGCCACTCCCCGAACACATGATCCGAACAAGTACGCCTTCAAAACAGGGCGTGTCTTGAAGTAATCTTTAATTGATTCGATTTTAGTATCGTCTAACGTCATGAAACAAATATACAAAATCTATAAGGATGTAAAATGCTCAATGCCCTTTCAGCCAACGACCACGCAGGCCGGGAAAAACACATATTACTACTATAAGCTCACTTTCGTAAACACAGATAATATTAATTCAGAAATGTCCGGTGAAGAGTGGCAGCGTCATAAGTATATATGACAGTACACTTACCCGTTACCGTTAGCTGAATGGGTAAAAATGTCCGTAGTCAAAGACATACGGACAGCAGTTCCTTTTAGTTTGAAGCATACTACGGGTAGCTGGGGGAAAAATTTCTTCCAATAAAGTTTTAAGATTTTAGAAAAAAATATTATTTTAGAAATAATTTTAATTCTTCCCCATAAGAAACTCACCCCATAACTTTCTTCTCAAATGAGTTAATTCCACTCCAGTGTTTTAATTATTACTTATCGCTGTAAATTAAAAATTACCTATCACTATAAAAAAGAAAATATAATGCAAAAGCAAAAAAATCACCTTGCCGGTACCATTATTACAGGAGCAATCATGGCGGTATCAGGCTTAAATGCCAATTCACAGGTTTCCGAGGCCATTCGACCCTTTCATATCAATATTCCGCAAGCGGCACTTGACGATCTTCACCAACGTGTGTTAGCGACCAGGTGGCCCGAGCGTGAAACGGTCGCGGATGCATCGCAAGGTGTGCAACTTGCGACCATGAAACAACTCGCCGACTATTGGGCAAATCATTATGATTGGCGTAAAATTGAGGCGAAATTGAACGCCTTACCGCAATTTATGACAACGATAGACGGGCTCGATATTCATTTTATTCACGTCCGCTCAAAAAATAAGAATGCCTTGCCTATCATCATTACCCATGGCTGGCCAGGTTCTATTATTGAACAAATGAAAATCATCGGCCCACTTACGGATCCTGCTTCCTATGGAGGAAAAGCCGAAGACGCTTTTGATGTAGTGATACCTTCGCTTCCCGGCCACGGTTTTTCGGCCAAACCTACAACTACCGGGTGGGATCCACAGCACATAGCACGGGCATGGATAATACTAATGAAACGCCTCGGATATACACGGTTTGTGGCGCAAGGCGGCGATTGGGGAAATGCTGTTACTGAACAGATGGCTTTGCAGGCACCATCCGAACTTATCGGTATCCACACTAATATGCCAGCTACCGTTCCGGCCGACATTGAGAAGGCGCTCGATTTACACGAACCCCAGCCAGCGGGCCTCTCAGCCGATGAGATACATGCATGGGATCAGCTCGACTTTTTCTATAAACATGGCCTGGGCTATGCAGGTGAAATGGCAAATCGCCCCCAGACATTATACGGCATCGAGGATTCACCAGTTGGCCTTGCTGCCTGGATGCTCGACCACGACGCCACCAGTTATGCGCTCATTGCACGAGTATTCGACGGCAAAACTGAAGGCCTGACACGTGAAGATATTCTCGATAATATTACTTTATACTGGTTAACGGGCACAGCCGTTTCTTCGGCTCGTCTCTATTGGGAAAGTAAGCTGGCCTTCTTTGCCCCGAAAGGCATAACGATACCCGTGGCGGTAAGCGCCTTTCCTGGTGAGCTATACCAGGCACCGCGGAGCTGGGCAGAGCGGGCGTATCCCAAACTCATTTATTACAACAAGCTGGATAAGGGCGGCCACTTCGCGGCATGGGAGCAGCCGCAACTTTTTAGTGAAGAAATGCGGGCTGCGTTTAGGTCACCTCCGTTAGCAGACCGGGTTGAACGATAGAATAGATGATACCCCGTTTTTAATACCGGATGCGGGGCATCGATTTAAAGGCCAATTAAAAAACAGGTAAATGTCAGAAGATTTCAAATACGACCGACGGCGCTTCCTGGGTACTGCAGCTGTGACTATTGCCAGCGGCCCGTTAGCCATGATCGAATCGACACATGCACAATCCCGAAAGATAAAACGGGGGGATGCAACCACAAATAAGCGCTACATGAACAATTCTTTTGATTCGGTAAAGCAGATCAACGCCGGCCTCCTCGATGTGGGATATGCCGAAGCCGGCCCTGCCGGTGGCCCCGCAGTTATTTTGCTTCACGGGTGGCCCTACGATATTTACAGCTATGTTGATGTAGCTCCTTTATTAACTGCAAAAGGCTACAGGGTGATCGTGCCATATTTGCGGGGCTTCGGCACTACGACATTTCTTTCCAACGAAACTCCCAGGAACGGACAGCAGTCGGTAATTGCTGTGGATATTATTGCCTTGATGGATGCGCTTACCATTCAAAAAGCTATTATTGCCGGCTTTGATTGGGGAGCCCGCACCGCCTGCATTATGGGGGCGCTTTGGCCGCAGCGTTGCAAAGCCATAATTTCTGTAAGCGGCTACCTGGTCGGCAACCAGGAAGCGGGCAAGGTGCCTCTGCCGCCAAAGGCTGAGTTGCAATGGTGGTATCAATATTATTTTGCTACGGAACGCGGCCGGGTTGGTTATGATAAGTACCGGGCTGAGTTTGCGAAACTCATTTGGCAGCTTGCTTCACCAAAATGGAACTTCGATGATGCCACTTTCGATCGCAGTGCTACTTCCCTGCAAAACCCCGATCATGTAGCAATCGTAATACATAATTATCGCTGGCGGCTTGGACTGGCTGAGGGTGAGCGCAAATATGACGATTTGGAAAAGCGCCTTGCGGAGGGTCCAGCCATCAGCGTGCCTTCCATTACTCTTGAAGGTGATGCCAATGGTGCGCCGCACCCCGACTATGGCTTTTATGCAAAAAAATTCGCGGGCAAGTATGTGCACCATGTCATCCCGGGCGGCGTAGGGCATAACCTACCGCAGGAAGCACCGCAGGCTTTTGCTGATGCTGTTGTTGAAGTTGACAGTTTCTCAAAATAAAAAGGCTGTCCCAGACGCGGTATTGTAAAAGAACAATGCAGCCTTGGTTCGTGGCACACGAAACATTCTGCATTCATCCTCATGTAAGCCCAAATTTTCTTTAAGATGGAATATTATAATTTACAAGACATAATTATAATCAGAAAAATTTGTTTCGTGTGCCAGTCGAGTAGGCAAGGGCATTACAGCCCAAACCGCTCAAGGAACAGTACATGAAAGTCTCCCTTCATACGGCTCGTGTTATCTAAATCAAGCTTTTATTCCAATCTTCCAATGGTAAAACAACAATGGATTTTCTGATTGCAGCAACCTGTATTTATTATACAATTGCTTTTTGCTACCTATTTTATATTTGTGCTTCATCCATTTACGGATTAGTTCATTCAAATAATAAAATACGCCATGCGCTTCATCCCTGTTAAACCTCGTGTAGTAATTGACCCAGCCTCGTATTTTTGGATTTAGCTTCTCTGCAAACCATTCTAAGGTTAGTGTGCTCCATTGTGTCCGCAATACATCTTTGATTGCTGTTCTGATATTCGCTTTTGCATTATTGCAGATGGCTGCACCAAACACCAACAAGCGTTTCGCACTGCCAAATTTACTCTTTACTGTTCTTGGCTGGAAGCTATAACTCAGAAATGTAAAACTCTCATTATCATGCTTTTCATGGCGCTGATAATTTTTGCAATACACAATCTTTGTCTTTTCAGGATGCAGCGTTAATTCAAACATTTCCATCCTTACTTTTAGCTCTTCCAGCACCATTTCAGCTTCTTCTTTACTGCGGCAATGGATAACGATGTCGTCTGCATAGCGTTCAAAAGGACATTGACGATGTGCTTCATCCATCCACTTGTCGAAAGCATGATGCAGGTAAATATTAGCCAGCAACGGACTAATCACTCCACCTTGCGGTGTGCCTTTCGTCCTTGCTGTGATGCTTCCATCTTCCTGTTCTACTTCCAGCCTGAACCACCTTTTTACATACATTAGTACCCACTTTTCCTGCGTATGCTGCCCGAGCAAATCCAACATAATACTGTGGCTGATATTATCAAAGAACCCTTTTATATCTACATCCAACACCCACGCTTTCTGAATACAATTTGCCTGGCATTGAGCAAGTGCATCATGCGCACTTCTGCCTGGCCTGTATCCAAATGAGCTGTTGTGAAAGACTGCATCTACTGATGGTTCCAGATAATCTTTTACTACTCCCTGCGCTATGCGATCTCCTACCGTTGGTATGCCCAACGGTCTTAATCCGCCTTGCTTCTTTGGAATAAATACCGTTCGTACCGGCGGTGGAAAATAACTACCTGATGCCATGCGGTTATAAATCTTGTACAGGTTCCTGCTCATGTTGGCATTGAACATTTCAATGCTTTCACGGTCTATGCCGGCACTACCTTGCTTTGACACCGTTTTTAAATAGCTATCATACACCATCCTTTTACTTACCGGTAATGATTTTGTCTTTTCTTCTTGCATCATCCTCCGTTTTAATCAGAGTTGTTTAAAAATAATTCTGACTTAGATAACCGAAGCCCTTCGCTCCATTTCCATTACAGAAACTTCAACACTACTATGGATTCGTCCGCCACTTGCGGATGCTTCGGTTCCGTTAGAATTAATTCCAGTATGGACTTGTAAATATTATTGAACAGTCGCTTCTTAAAAACAAAAACTTCCTGGAAAGCCTGTCTGCACATCGCAGGAAAGCCTCTCACGTTCCGAATAAAAGCCTGTGTAAAGCTCCTGCCGCCTTAATGCCGGTTGTTCTGTAGCCGGTAAACAGATCGCTGCTACAGTCTTCGTACCAACGGTAGGATACCAATACTTTTAACAACAAGGTAGCCGTTTCGACATGTCTTCGGTCGGTTTATTTTCGTTCAGCTTCTTTACACTCACCTGATACTTTACAGACACCTTTTCCTAACGTTAAGCACCATAACTTTTGAACACAGCACCTTCAGGTGGTTTGCATACTCCGTCTGTACAGCGTATGCGGTAGACCTACTACCATCTTTTATTCAGCATTGAAAAGAACTATCCATCCTTTTCATTCGTGACACACCGAACCATGG
>CAVWQJ010000010.1:0-44884 GCA_963756945.1 uncultured Chitinophagaceae bacterium
GGGTACATTTGTTAAAATGTAAGCACTTCAATTCATACTTTATGAGGTGGAAAAATAAGCGTAAAACGGGAAAGATAAACTGCAAAACGTTATATTGAAGAAACGAAATTCATTTTCAATTCATGATTATAACTATAAAGGGTAAACGTAGCCTGGAACATTATCAAAATCCGAAAATGAAAATACCCGATTACAAATGCATTAATCTGTCCGAATTTTTTTATGAGATAATCTTACGCATCATGCATCCACTTCCTGAATGCCGGTGCAGTTTCCTGGCTTATAACTATGGAATGATTTATTTCAGGAATGGTAATATCAATCAGTAATTTCACTTTTTCAAAAGACTTAAAACTTTTTACATAATTGATATTAACGATGTATTGGCGGTTTACCCGGAAGAAAGTGGTATCATCCAATTCTTCCTCAAGCTCTGATAAAGTTTTATCAGAAATATATTTTTTTGAAAAGCGATCAATTACATATACCAGTTTATTTTGCGTATATATCAAAGCGATTTCTTCAAGCCGCAGCGCAATATTTTCCATTCCTTTTTTTACAAGTAGCCTTGTTTTTTTCCGTTGGTTGATAAATTTTATAAGGTTTTCAACAGGTGCATTTACTCTTGTGTTAGCGAAATGTTCCTGCAGTTTACTGTACTTCAGAAGCGCTTTTTCCAGATCGCATTTTTCTACCGGCTTCAGCAGGTAATCAATACCGTTATTTTCAAAGGCCATCATCATATAATTATCATAACCGGTAATAAAAATAACAGGGACCTGTACGCCCGTTTGTCTAAAAATATCGAAATGATAGACCATCACTTAATTGCACATCGCTGAAAATAATATCCGCTTCCGGCTGGCTCAGATATATTGTATACTTTCTTTTACAGAATCTAACCTGGCTTTTATTTTTACATCGGCATGGATACTTCAGCGAGTGTACGTACCAGCACTTCCATCGCCGGTTTTTCGTCTTCAATAATTATGGCATTAAGCATGGCTATAGGTTTGATTTGATTAAAGGTAATTTTACTGTGAATTCATTTTCGGTGGTTTCGATCAGGATATCTTTATGGCAAACAAGTTTATAACGGGAGCTGAGATTTCGCAACCCTATGCCAGTCGAGTTTACCGGGTAAGATTTCGGGCGTTTGTTATTTTTTACCTATATATATTCTCCATTTAAGACAACCTTTATATACAAAGGATCTGCATCTGTAAATTCGTTATGCTTCACCGCATTTTCCACCAGCACCTGCAAAGCATAAGGTAAAACCATTAACGAGCCTTCATGATGACTGTTAAGTTCGGTCGCAAAATGAAGTTTATTATCATGTCGTACCTGAAAACAAAAAAGTAGTTTTCAATAAACTCCAGTTCCCTTGCAGCGTTATTAGTTCCCTGTCTTTATTAATCAAAAAATATTTATATACGGAAGCCAGTTTGCTGTTAAACTGGTGGGCGGTTTTAGGGTCATTTAAAATGAGATAGGAAAGTGTATTGAGAGCATTAAAGATAAAATGAGGCTCCAGTTCATTTTTCAAAACAGACATTTCTGCCTTAGATCTTTCCCAGTCAAGCTGATCAACAATTTTTGAATAAAGCACTTTCTGGTTACTGAGAAACAATATTTCATACACTAATGTAAACAGTAAAACCGCAAAAGAAGAAAATGCAATGCACTTGGATACGGCGCCCAGGTCGAAATTTTCTTTCGAAATTTTAAACCATGCAATTGAAAAAATTCCCGAAATAGCCGCTCCAAATAAACCCCCGGTTAAGGAAACCGAAAAAACTTTGATAATAGGATTTTGAAAATTCTTAAAAATAAAACGTATCTTGCGGTGTATCCAGGTGGAGCCTGACCATATACAATAAGAGAGAAGAATAAAGTAGAGATTTATAGCCTATAAGTTCGGGAATGAGAATAGAGGCCATAAGAAACAATTCCCGAGAAAAAAGGGAATAACGATCCCAAGTAATGGAATAAAAATTAATCGCAAATATTTATCCTTGATCATAGCAGCCGTGGGTTAAGATTTAATTTAAAACACAATGCGTTAGTTTAAATGGATTTAAGATCGAATATCGGTTATCAAAACTATTTGCATTACGCTGTTACGAAATAGCAAATTTGTTCTCGTGGCGAAATTCAATTATAAGTGGTTGAGATTATACATTTCTAAAATATTACTTACATATAGTTATAGTAAAAGATGCATTGTGCTTCATTACAGAAAATATCCTAAAAACGAGGATATTACGTAGCTGCATTGTAGCACTGAAAAAATATATTCAAAACTTGTCTTGAACCGGACATATTTCTGGAATTGTTGACGGATTTTTACATTCGAAGGAGCACAATTATCGTTCAATTTAGAAAGTTTCAAAAAACCGTTGCAAAATTCTTGGCATTTTCGCGGTAAGTAAAATTTAAATCATTGCAGGGAAGATAAATATATTTTCGAATTTAATTAATTATTTTTTTGAGAAATTGAACTCGCACCGCTGGTAGCTATTTCTTTTCTTATCAGGATTTCCCTTGTAATATAAAGAGCTTGCCCCGCTTGCAGAGGCGGAGATTGAACTAGTTATTATTATTCTCACATCGAAGCACCGGAAAGTTTTGCTATACAGTTTTCTGCTTGCAGATCATAATTTTTTACATCACTTGCTCCACTTGCGTTAAGTTTTAAATTTTGTGTTGCGCCATTTAATATTAGCTGTTGAGGCTCCGCTCAAATCCAAAATAAGATTTGTTATTTTTACGGCTCCCTTGATATCACTGGCACCGGAAAGCTTTACCAGAATGCTGTTTGCATTCAGTGTGCCGTTTATGATAAAGTCGCATGCACCTGAACCTTCAATACTTTCAAGGGTTTTAAAAGAAATATAAGCCCGGAGTTTTTTATTGCCGTTATCTCCAGCCTGCCGATCATTATCGTAAGAAATATTCAGAATACCATTGTTCACTTCAGTTCTGATATTATCGCGAAATTTATCTTCGGTGGCACTTACTGCCAGGGAGTAATCATCGCTCTGCGACAAATACACATCGATACCGCCGGAAACTTTTATGCCTGAAAAAGAAGTTACATTTCTTACTTCGGCATTCTTATCGTTAATAACAGTTTGCTGCGAAAAAACCCTCGGAAGCATATGATAGTAAACAGGAAAATAAAGATGGTTTCATATAACGCTTTTTTCTTGTAAACGGTTAAGAAAAATAAAAGTTACAAATTTTTGGAAATTAAACTGGAAGACATTTACCTTTACGCATTTAATAAAATTTGTTACCGGGGTGCTGCCGATTTGCAAGTTGGTATGCTGAGATAAGACCCGCAGACCTGATCAGGATAATGCCTGCGAAGGGAGGTTAAACAACTTTTCCCATCTCTTTTTCATGTATTTGTTCTGATTGCAATAAAAAGGATAACCATGAAAAAAATAATCTTTACCACGTTATTCATTGAGTGTTTATTTTATTACCTTGCGCAGGATAGTATCGCACACAATTGGCGATACGTTAATGCTGGAAAACATGAAGTGACTTCTATAAGAGCTGCGGACAAAGCTCCCTTTACCAAAACCAATATTAACAAAGACAGAAATTGAAAAAATAAATCTCGGGCAGGATCTTCCTTTTGTTTTAAACCAGATACCTTCGGTTGTTGTAAATTCAGATGCGGGTAACGGTATAGGCTACACAGGAATCCGTATTCGTGGCACCGATGCTTCAAGGGTAAATGTTACCTTGAATGGAATTCCCTACAATGATGCAGAAAGCCAGGGAACTTATTTTGTTGACTTGCCGGATATTTTTTCATCTGTAAATTCGATCCAGGTGCAACGGGGCGTTGGCACTTCATCAAACGGCGCCGGCGCTTTTGGAGCAACCATCAATCTTTCTACCAATGAAGTGAATAAAGAAAAATATACTGAAGTAAATAATACCTATGGCTCCTTTAATACCTGGAAAAATACATTAAGGTTGGTACCGGTTTGCTGGGCAAATCATTTTACCATAGATGCCCGTGTATCAGGAATAAGCAGTGATGGTTATATAGACAGGGCCAAGTCGAATCTAAAATCTTTTTTTGTAAGTGCTGCATATATTAATAAAAACAGTTCGTTGCGGTTTAATATTTTAAGTGGCAAAGAAAAAACCTACCAGGCCTGGTATGGCAGTTCCGCAAAGTTATCTGGATAGTGACCGCACTTATAATCCGGCGGGAACTGAAAAGCCCGGGGCGCCTTATCGCAATGAAACGGACAATTACACCCAGACGCATTACCAGCTTTTTTACAACCAGTAAAATAAATGACTCATTTCAGTTTTAATACGGCATTATTTCTTACAAGGGGCAAAGGATATTATGAAGAATACAGGGCAGATCAGCTTTACAGCGATTATGGATTGCCTGACTTATATTAATGGGCAGATACGCTCACCTCAACTGATCTAATCAGAAGCGTCTTTGGCTGGATAATTATTTTTACGGAGGATTTTTTCTTTACAGTATCAAAAAAATAAAACACACTTTACATTTGGCGGCGGATGGAATGAGTATGATGGAAAACATTATGATATTGTAACATGGGCGCAGAAGGCTTTCCTAACAGATTATGCGTATTCCAATTGCCGGCGAATAAACAGTGATTTTAATTTATATGCGAAATTATTGCAAACCTTTGGCTGGCGGTTTTTCAGGCTTTGTTGATTTACAGGGGCGGTTTGTGAATTATAATATTAAAGGATTTGAATCACAACCCTGATTTGAGGATCAATAAACATTATACTTTTTTCAATCCAAAGGTTGGGATTTCTTTCAACAAAAATAATTTCCAGGCTTACTGATCTTATTCGGTTGGTGCAAAAGAACCCAACCGTGATGATTTTGAAGCCGGCTTCAAACCAATTGCCCAAACCGGAAATATTGTACGACATGGAATTGGGTGCTAGAAAGAAAGAAACCGAGCTTTACTTACGGCGCTACATTTTATTACATGAATTATCACAACCAACTGGTATCAACAGGAAAAATAAATGATGTGGGTGCTTACACAAGAACCAATGCGCCTGAAGAGTTACCGGCTCGGCATTGAATTGCAGGCCAGGCAAAAATTTACCAAATGGATAAATGCTTCCGCAAATATTTCTTTCAGCAAAAATAAAATAAAAAACTTTACAGAGTATGTTGATGATTATGACAACGGTGGGCAGCTTATATATCAATATCACAATACTAATATTTCATTTTCGCCGGATGAGTTGCCGCGGCAACAATAAATATTATTCCAATTGTAAACGGTGAGATAAGTTTTCAGTCAAAATATGTGGGAAGACAATTTCTGGATAATACTTCTCATGTAAGCAGGAGTATTGATCCTTATTATGTACAAAATGTAAGATTATCTTACAGGCTAAGTACAAAAAAAACTTTTAAAGCGGTGAATTTTATTTTCCAGGTTAATAATCTTTTTAATAAAAAATATGAATCTAACGGTTACACCTACAATTATTTTTATGGTGGCGAATTAACTGTAGAAAATTATTATTTCCCTATGGCTGGTACCAACTTTTTAGTCGGCATAAATATTAAGTTGTAAACATTCAACACTTTTAGCATTAAACAAGCCCAACCAATCATTCAATTTTTGCACTCTGACCTCTTAAATAGATCGAGCAAAGAATCTATCCATCGAAAATGTTCTGTCACTGTTTATTTTAAAAAGTAATAAATCGATATTTCCATTCGTAAATTACTGAGTCCATTTTTTTCATACATTAATCAATGTATTTCATGGTTCAGCAATCTGAATTTTTTTTGAAGGCCATTGTCTAATACATTGCAATCGAAATTTTCTCATGTGCTTTTTAGTTTTAGCACATTCCGAGCGGGCAGTCTTGTCCGCTTTTATTATTTTGCAAAGCAGATTGTCATACGGTCATCAAGTCATTACTGCAATATTAAAATTACCCACTAAACTTTATAATTGACTAATTGCCTATTGACAATTCATCATTGGCTATTTAAATTTTTGCTCCCATGCAAGCATGCCGCCTGTAAGGTTTTTAGTATTGGTAAATCCCATTGAGTCCAGCGTCATCGCAGCAATTCCACTTCTGTTACCGCTTCTGCAATACAGGATTACTTCTTCATTTTTAAGATCATCAATATCTTCAGTTTGCATGGATTGAATTTTCCAACGGAAGTAATTTGCCTCCAATATTAAATTCTGCATTTTCATAGGGTTCCTCTCACAGTCAATAAGGATTAAGTTTTTCTGCCTTTATCAAGTGCTTTGATTTAACTTCTTCAGGCGTAATATTTGTGCCATGATTATTAACTTGTTATTTTTTTAATGCTAATCTGCAGGTTGCGTTGTCAATTACTACTGATGCTATTCTCAAAGTGTCTGGTGCAGGAGCGCTGGCTGAAATCCACACATCCATTATTTGACCCGGTTGTATATAGTTGGGCTGGCTTTCATCATTCCTGACGTCAGGGTTTTGCCTATACATAAATGCTTTCAGCGTATCAGTAATCGGTCCTGTCGGAACATGGCGGCAAGCGTAATTCCTTGCGCTTCCAATTCTGTTTTAGCTTCGCCCAAGAGTAATACCATAAAGCTCGGGAACAGGAATTTCCTGCTTGTTCAACTCCACCACCAATGACAAGACTAACGGCAGCGCCCCAGCGAAGTTTTGATCCTGGTGAAATATTTTTGCCATTATAATTCTGTTCGAGAACAGTACCCTTCATAAAATCAGGACGGTAAGTAGTATCTCCCAGTCTTAAATGGTTTTTAACAAGCCTTTCCAAGGCAAATCGAAAACTGAGGCCTTCCATCCTGGGAATTTCTACCATGGGCAGCACTACCGGGTTAATATTGAAAAAAACGGTTCTGTTTACTTTTACGGTTGCTCCCGCATCAGGCAATTGCTTCTTTACAGTATTGAGGGGAAGCGTATCGTTATATACAGAATCGGTAATGACTACATCAAAACCCTGGTCTTCCAGGTACTTCACTGCATCATCGGCGTTTTTACCGGTTACGGAAGGTACTTTAAGATAACTGCCATGATTGGTAAACCAGCTTAGCGATTGCAGAAATAAAAATACAAGAAGGGAAATCAATAAAATTGCTGCTAGCAGATTTACCCAGAAAGGTTGTTTGGAAATAAATTTAAACACAAGTAATATGTATAGGTTAAGAGATTTTAAGCCGGATGCAATTTAATAATATTTAATTATGCAGGCATTCTTCGATCAATGCTGTATAAAATTGTTTCAAAGTCCAGCCCATCGCTTTTACCTGCTGCGGAACCACGCTGGCTTCACTTTGGCCCGGCACCGTATTTATTTCCAGCATATAAGGTTGTTCTTCTTTTTCATTATAAATAAAATCAATCCGTACAATGCCTTTGCAATTGAAAACACGGTAGGCCTTTACTGCTTCGTTTCTTATTTTTTCGGCAACGTCCTCATCAATTTTCGCAGGGGTTATTTCATCACTTGCTCCTTGGTATTTTGCTTCAAAGTCAAAGAAATCATTTTTAGTAATAATTTCTGTAATCGGTAAAGCTATAATTTCTCCTTTTGCTTTAAAAACACCAATGGTAAGTTCTCTTCCTTCTATAAATTCTTCCACCAACACCTGGTCATCTTCTTTAAAAGCTTTTTCTATAGCCTTTCCCAGTTCTTCTGAAGGTGCATTTACTTTACACATGCCAATGCTTGAGCCGCCGTTATTGGGTTTTACAAATACAGGAAATTTAAATTCTTTACTCATTTCATCCGGGCTTTGAAAATATTTTTAAATAGAAAAACCGAATTGGCAACATTAATACCGCTGCAGCCGCAACAGCAACCGTATATCTTTTATTAAAAGTAATGGCAGAAGTGGCGGAATCGCAGGATGTGTAAGGAATGCGTAATAAATCAAAATATCCCTGCAATTTTCCATCTTCACCCGGTGTGCCATGAATGCCAATTAAAACTGCATCAAAAGTTATAATTTCCTCTTCAACTATAATATTGAAAAATCATTTTTATCGACCGAAATTTTTCACCGTTTGGCAATTCGTAAAACCAGCCGTCAATAGTTATATCAATTTTATACAGATCATATCTTTCTTTATCAATATTTTTTCAAAAGTAACGGCTGATTTATAGGATATTTCGGCTTCGCCGGAAAACCCACCGGTTACAAATGCAATCTTTGGTTTCATTTATATTATTTGCTTAAGGATGTTTTCAGAGGAAATGAAATACACAATGTTATTTGAAAAGTTCAATAAAGTTCTAGTCAAAATCATAAGTATTTTATATAATGTTATTGCCAATCGCCATTTGTCTATTGCGTTATTGCGCATGTTCGCCGCTTGATCCAATTACCCTCATTACCACTGTCCAATACAAATTTCCATTTGCCATCCTTTTGTTTTTTCCAGATGCTTACATAGGTGCCTTTTAAAACGGTATCTTTATTTCCAATTTATAAATGCCATAAGTATAGCCCATATCTCCCGACGCAGCGATTTCCGCGCCGGCAGGGCTCCAGGTTAATGTGTAGGATGAATCATTTACCTGGCTTAAAAAATCAATCGCATTGGCGCCAACAATAGGTAGATGATTCGGCTCTTAACAATATTCCCTTCATTGTCAATATATTCAATAAAAGCTCTTTTCATCCGCTTTTTTACTCAGGTTAGAAAAGGCTTCGTCCGCTTTAAAAATTTCTGCAGGTGAGATTTTACTTTTTCTGTTACTTTTTTGCTACAGGAAAGCTAACAACAAGAATAAGAACCAGGCAACCGGCAAAATAAATTGTAATTTTTTCAAAAGCTTCTGTCATTCTGTATGTTAGAAAAAAGGCGAAAGTATTTTTCAATACCCTCGCCAAAACAGGAAATATCACCTGCCTGATAAGGCCAAAAGCCTTGAAGTATTTTATATATGCAATTTTTCTTTTTTTGCAAGAAGTTCTTCTACCGTTTCCACGTACATTTCATCAGGCACACAGCAATCAACCGGGCAAACTGCAGCACATTGTGGTTCTTCGTGAAATCCCTGGCACTCGGTACATTTATTAGGAACAATATAATAAATATCCGTTGAAATGGGCGGATTGCGCTGATCAGCATCCAACACTGGTACCATCTAATAACGTTACTTGCCTTTCACGGTGGTACCATCGGCCATGGCCCATTCCACACCTCCTTCATAAATTGCGTTATTGGGACATTCGGGTTCGCAGGCCCCGCAGTTTATACATTCTTCTGTAATTTTTATTGCCATTTTTTTTTATTTTTAAACATTTCCCAACTGCAAATAATAAACGAGTTTTGCATGCTTTAATTTTCTCACAAATATAAACAGATATACCAGATAATTATTTACAAAATGAATTTAGTACAAAGAATTAATTTACTCGAAAAACTTAGGAAATTATTTAATTGGCTGACAGCGAAGAATTGAAGTCTGTTAAGAAAAAAGCATATGAAAAAAACAAATGGTTCACAGAAGAATTCGTAAACCTGGCATTGAAAAATATTGCATCCCAATTTCTTAATCGACTAAGTTGGAAGAGTGGGTAAGCCATTACCATCTGGATGATAATATTAAAGCCTAAAAAGATAGGGATTGTAATGGCCGGCAATATTCCGTTAGTGGGTTTTCACGATTTTTTATGCGTATTTATATCAGGCCACAAACAAAGTATTAAACTTTCTGAAAAAGATAATGTACTTATGAAACACTTATTGGGAAGCTCATTGAATGGAATACGGAAGTTGCCGGCGGCGTGCAGGTTAATGAACATCCTAAAAAATTGCGATGCATATATTGCAACAGGAAGCAATAATTCGTCCAGGATATTTTAAATATTATTTCGGAAAATATCCGTCCATAATTCGTGGCAATAAAACATCAGTTGCCATTATTATCAGGAAATGAAACCAGCGAAGAATTAAATTCACTTGCCGATGACGTTCATACTTACTTTGGATTAGGATGCCGAAACGTTACCAAATTATATGTTCCCGGAAGGTTATGATTTTGTTCCTGTTTTAAATGCCTTTAAAAAATATAATTATTTTGAAGATCATACCAAATACAAAAATAATTACGATTATAATCTTGCGCTGCTCATTATGAATAATAAAAGATATATGACAAACGAAAGCATTATTTTGTTGGAAGACGACAATATTTTTTCACCTGTAAGCCAGCTTCATTATACTTTTTACAGAAATAAAAACGTTATTACAGCTGATTTGATTAAAGAATGAAAACTTACAATGCATAGTGGGAGAGGATTACACGCGTTTGGTAAATCGCAAAAACCAGGGTTATTTGAATATGCAGATGGAATAGAGTACATGGAATTTTTATTAGCTCTTTAAGGATGCTGAAATTTTTGCAGTTCGTTAAAAAATCTGGCATATAAAACTTGTCAATATTACTTACTTAAAATGCTTAAATTTATATCTACGAAAGCCTTACTAATTGTTTGTTAAAGGTAAATAAGCGGTAAGACAAGATTTAAACACTTGTTTTAATTTTAACCTTCTTACGACGAATTGAGGCATATGATTTGAGGCCTTAATTTTTAAATAATGAATTTATACAATTAAAAATTTCAATAAATGAAAACGAAGAACATTTTACTTACTGTGCTCATAAGTGCACTAACCACCATGGCTGTTATTTTTGGATACAACAAGTATCAACATAACAATAACAATCCAAATTTCCAGGCGCGTTAATATTCCATCGAATTACAAGTATGCCGGTTTTTTTGACGATAAGGGAAATCCATCAGCGGGTCCTGCAGATTTTACTGAAGCTGCAAGCGCCGCAATTCCTACGGTTGTTCATATAAAAACAAAAACGAATCCCCGGCAGGTGAGTAACAATCTTCCCAATCAAAAAAATCCCTTCTCAGATTTGTTTGGAGACGATGATTTATTTAACCAATTTTTTGGAAATGGCACGGCAACAGCGGATATACCCTGAAACGGGTTCCGGCTCCGGAGTGATAATAAGTGATGATGGATATATTGTTACCAACAATCATGTAGTAGCTGGCGCAGATGAAGTAACTGTTACCTTAAGCGACAGGAAAACATATACTGCAAAAGTTATCGGATCTGATCCGTCTTACGATCTTGCCGTTGTAAAAGTTGATGCTAAAAATTTACCCTTTATGCTGTACGGTAATTCCGCTGATGTGAAGATCGGACAATGGGTGTTGGCTCTTGGATATCCCCTAAATCTTGATGCGACCGTTACTGCTGGTATTATAAGTGCAAAATCAAGGCACTTAGGATTGAACCACGATAGAACCGGCGGCCAGTCTATGGCAGTAGAATCATTCCTTCAAACTGATGCTGCAGTAAATCCGGGAAATAGCGGTGGTGCATTAATAAATACTAATGGACAATTAATTGGTATTAATTCTGCAATTGCTTCTCCTACCGGGTATTACAATGGATACTCTTATGCCATACCGGTTGATATCGTTAAAAAAGTGGTGAATGACCTGGTGAAATATGGCAGCGTACAAAGAGGGTTTTTAGGAGCTATGTATATTGATGCAGGTATGCTTTCTGACCAGGAAAAGAAAAAAGAAAATATTCCTTCAAATATTGACGGTATTTATATTACGGATCTTACGAAAGATGGTGCAGCTATACAGGCCGGAATAAAAAAAGGTGACGTGATAAAAAAGATTAATGACTATTCAATAAACTCTGGCTCAGAACTGCAGGAGCAACTTAGCAAATATAAGCCCGGAGATAAAGTAAATGTAACGATCAACAGAAACGGAACAGACCATACGTATGATGTAACCTTAAAAAACAATGCCGGGAATTATGCAATCGTAAAACCGTCCGGAATGATTGATAAACTCGGAGCAGAGCTACAAACACTTGATCCCAAAAAGGCAAAAGAGTATGGAATAGACGGCGGCGTAGTAGTAAGAAAGATTAACGAAGGAGCTATTAACGATCAGACCAGGATGAGAGACGGTTTCATTATTACAAAAGCTAACGGGAAGGATGTAAAATCTGTAGACGATTTAAAAAATATAATCGGAGCGATAAACAGGTAACTATTACCGGAATTTACCCCGGATACAGTGAGCCTTTCGAATATCCCTTGGTGTTAGATGACTCGGCAGAATAAAGATCTAAATTGAATTAATTAAAACCCTGGTAACAATTGCCGGGGTTTTTATTTTTTACACCGTTTCTGAAAGCACTGGTAATTTTTCAAAAACAAGATATCCCCAGGGCCTTAAAAATACATGATCGTCGAAATCGAAATTTATATCTCTTCCGCCAAAGACATTTCTGAAAAGACCATGTCACTCCATTAACCTGGAAGTTCATTTCCCCGCCGGAAAAATTTAAAACTATCAGCACCTGGTCGTCACCGTTAGTTCTTGCATAAGAAAATACCTGGTGATCATCAGGGTGAGAAACAATCTTTGTTAAAACATCCAAATCGCCCGCCCTCAGGCATTTGCTGGAAGCATGCAGCGTAAGCAGTGTTTTGTAAAAGTCATGTAATTCAAATTTACCATCCCATTCTATGGAATCTTTTTCAAAAAATTTCAATCGCTTTTTGTTGGGCAGTTCCTGCCCGCTATAGATCATAGGAATGCCATTCCATGTGCATGAAAACACGGCCAGAAGTTTTGCGGCATCTCCATATTTTTCAAACTCTGTTCCGTTCCAGCTATTTTCATCATGGTTGCTGGTAAAATAAGTTCTGAAAGCATCGGTGGAAATTCTGTTACAGATTTATATAACACTGTAATCAGTGCATGCAGGTTCATTCTTCCCTGGTAAAATTCCTCGGATGCATGCATCCATCGCCATGTGTAGGTGGCATCAAAAACTTCGTGATATAATGGTTCTTCACATTCGGCCAGCCAAAAAAGGTTCGTCTTTACTATTTTGACAGTTTCTTTTTTGCCTGCACCCAAAAATCAAGCGGAACAAGATGCGCCATATCACAACGATAACCATCAATGTCACACTCTGTAATCCAGAATTTCATTTCTTCAATCATCTTTTCGCGAAGCTGGAGTTATCATAATTCAATTCAGCCACATCGCTCCACCCATGTGGGTGATTTAATTCGTTATTGACATCATAGCGATAAAATTCCGGAAATATCTTTGTCCACGGATGATCGTTTCCTGTGTGATTAGCCACCCAGTCAATGATTACTTTAAACCCAAGAGCATGGGCTTCATTGACCAGGGTTTTAAAATCATCCATCGTTCCAAATTCAGGATTGGTAGCTATATAATTTTTTACGGCATAATAACTTCCAAGAGTACCCAACCTGCCCAGTTCACTAATCGGTGTTACTGGCATAAACCACAAGATTTTCACACCCATATCTTTTAGGCGTGGCAGATGTTTTGAAAATGCATCAAAAGTTCCTTCGAGAGTATATTGCCTCAGATTTACTTCATAAATATTTGCGGAATAACTCCATTTCGGATGTTCAAATGGTATTGTGTTTGTTCGCCATAAATTAAGATTCTTTAAAAAAATAAAATTAATCATTTAATCTTTCATTGGCTTGTAGCGATGCTTTGCTGTTTGTAACTTTGACTCATTAAGCTCATGAAAAAATTTAATGTTCCATTAATTTACCGCAGCCCTTTAATAACCGCCATTAAAAATAAACGGAAGCAAAACGATAAGTATAAAAAAGATTTTACGCCAAGCCTTTTGAATTTTGGCCAGGTTCAAATTTATCTTGCCCGTCATTTTGGATTTTGTTACGGCGTGGAAAATGCAATTGAAATTTCATTTAAAACAATAGAAGAAAATCCCGGGAAAAGAATTTATTTGTTAAGTGAAATGATTCACAATCCACTGGTTAATGAAGACCTTACAAACAGAGGCGTGAAATTTTTGATGGACACAAAAGGTAACAGTGATTGTGCCCTTCAGTGATCTTATCTCCGGACGATATTGTTATTGTTCCTGCATTTGGAACAACACTTCAAATTGAAAAGGAACTAAAGGAAATTGGTATTGAAATTGAAAAATACAATACCACCTGCCCGTTTGTTGAAAAAGTATGGAACCGTGCCGAAGCAATCGCAAAAAACAAATATTCAATTGTGGTTCATGGCAAACCACGGCACGAGGAAACAAGGGCTACGTTTAGCCATAGCGCTGCTAATACGCCCACGGTTGTTGTTACCGATATGAAAGAAACAATCGAACTGGCTAAATATATCAATGGAGAAAAACCATATAAGGATTTTTATAAAGAATTTGAAGGAAAGTTTTCAGAAGGATTTAATGTTGAAAAAGATCTGCAAAGAATTGGCGTCGTAAATCAAACTACGATGCTTGGCAAGCGATACACAGGCAATTGCAGATTACCTGAAAAATGTGATGATAAAAAAATATAATCTTAACGAAGAAACTATTGCAGAAAGATTTGCAGATACCCGCGATACACTTTGCTATGCAACATATGAAAATCAAAGCGCTGTGTATGGCCTGTTAGAAACCGAGGCTGACATGGCTATTGTAGTTGGAGGGTATAACAGTTCTAACACATCGCATCTTGTTGAATTATGTGAAGAAAAATTTCCAACTTATTTTATTAGCTCAGAAGAAGATATTATTTCATCAAAAGAAATATCTCATTTCAATCTTCATAAAAAAGAAGCGGTTACCACTATATCTTTTTTGCCGGAAAAAAAACCAGTAAAAATATTATTAACCAGCGGAGCGAGTTGCCCGGATGCAGTTGTTGAAGCTGTAATCACTAAGCTGGCTTCATTTTACAAGGCATCAAAAACGTATGACTGAATGATGGATGAATATCAATGATAACTTTGGCATGTTTTAAATATTCTTTCCTTAGGATCTTTTCTCAAGCTCAGAACTTCTTTTAATTTTCTTTAACAACTTCAAAGCAAAATCAAGCTGTTCTTTTTCACGTAAGATTGGTATTATCAAGTTCAACTGCATCGTCTGCTTTGCGCAGTGGGCTTACTTCGCGGTGAGAATCAATATAATCCCGCATTTCAATATTGCTTTTATTTCATCTAGGGTTATATTAGGATTTTTATCAAACATTTCCCTAAACCTGCGCTCCACCCTTATGGCTTCATCTGCAACCATAAAAATCTTAAGTTCAGCATCAGGAAAAACAGTTGTGCCAATATCTCTGCCATCCATTACAATACCTTTATTTTCTTCCAATTTTCTGCTGAACATCCACGGCAAATGCTCTTACATCTTTTAATGCCGCTACTTCGCTTACCTTTTCTGCAATAATCAAATCGCGAATGATATATTCCACATTTTCTCCATTCAAATAAATTTCTGATTGATTGGAATATTCGTTCACCTAAATTCAAGCGTAATATTTTTAAGGGCTTCTTTTATTTTATTCTCATCTGTAATGTCAACATTATTTCTCAAAAAATACAGTGTTATTGCTCTGTACATCGCGCCGCTGTCAATGTATAGATAGCCTAGTTTTTTTGCAAGTTGTTTAGCCAATGTGCTTTTCCCGCAGGATGACCAACCATCTATCGTAATAATGATTTTATCTGTCATTTTACAAAAATGAGACAAATAAAAAGAAGCGCAAAATCTTAAAAGCGAAATTAAAAAAAACCATCCCGTGAAAGTGGATGGTAATTATAAATTTTATATTAATTAGAAAATTTTTATGCAGGTGATAAACTATGCCTTTGAAGGCGTTTCTTTTACCACTCCGCCTTTAATTTCAAAAGTGATTTTAGAATTTTCTTTATCAAGTCCGGCTACAAGAACATCTCCGTTTTTAATATGCATATTTAAAATTTCTTCCGCCAAGCGGATCTTCAAGGTATTTTTGAATGGCCCTGTGCAATGGCCTTGCGCCAAACTGTGAATCATATCCTTTTTCCGAAATAAATTTCTTCGCATCTTCTGTTAAGTTCAAGTGCAAGACCAAGATTAAATAAACGTTTGGTTACACCCTTCATTAAAATATCAATGATTGAGAAAATATTTTCTTCAGTGAGTTGGTTAAATATTACCACATCATCAATTCTGTTCAGAAACTCGGGGCTAAAAGTACGCTTCAACGCTTTTTCAATAACAGCTTTATTATTTTCCTCAGCATTTTGCGTTCTTGCAGCGGTAGTAAAACCAACACCATCACCAAAATCTTTCAATTGCCTTGCGCCGATATTGGATGTCATAATGATCATGGTATTCTTAAAATCAATCTTTCTGCCGAGGCCATCTGTCAACTGTCCATCATCCAATACCTGCAATAAAATATTATAAATATCAGGATGTGCTTTTTCAATTTCATCCAAAAGAATTACAGAATATGGTTTGCGTCTAACCTTTTCAGTTAGTTGACCGCCTTCTTCGTAACCAACATAACCCGGAGGCGCTCCAATTAATCTGGAAACAGTGAATTTTTCCATATACTCACTCATATCAATGCGGATGAGTGCATCATCACTGTCAAACATATATCTTGCCAGCGCCCTGGCAAGTTCAGTTTTACCGACACCGGTAGGACCAAGAAAAATAAAGGTACCGATTGGCTTTTTTGGATCTTTTAATCCTACCCTGTTTCGCTGAATGGCTTTTACCACTTTTTGAATGGCTTCATCCTGTCCCACCACAGCTTCTGTCAGATCTTCGCCCATCCTGCGCAGCTTTTCAGTTTCAGCCTGTACCATTCTTTTTACAGGAATACCTGTCATCATGCTAACCACTTCGGCAATATGCTTCTTCGTCTATGGGATACCGTTTGTGTTTGCTTTCTTCTTCCCAATCAGACTTTGGCTTTTTCAAGTTCTTCCTGCAGTCTTTTCTCGGTATCGCGTAATGAAGCAGCTTCTTCAAAGCGCTGGCTTTTCACACTTTATTTTTTTCGTGCTTTATATCGTCGATCTTTTTCTCCAATGCAATAACTTCTTCCGGCACATTAATATTTTTAAGATGAACACGTGCACCTACTTCATCCAACACATCAATTGCTTTATCTGGAAGCAACCGGTCGGTCATATACCTGTCACTCAGTTTCACACAGGCATCAATAGCCTCATCACTGTAAGTTACATTATGATAATCTTCGTATTTGCTTTTAATATTGTGTAAGAATTTCAATGGTTTCTTCAACACTTGGTTGCTCCACCATTACCTTTTGAAAACGACGATCCAAAGCGCCATCTTTTTCAATATACATGCGATACTCATCTAATGTAGCTGGCGCCGATACATTGCAGTTCACCCCTTGCAAGGGCGGGTTTAAAAATATTGGAGGCATCCAATGAACCACTTGCTCCTCCTGCCCCAACAATAGTATGTATTTCATCAATAAATAAAATCACATCACGGTTTTTTTCCAGTTCATTCATGATGGCTTTCATTCTTTCTTCAAACTGGCCGCGATATTTTGTGCCTGCAACCAATGCAGCAAGATCAAGAGAAACCACTCTTTTATCAAAAAGAACCCGGCTAACTTTTCTTTGAATAATTCTTAAGGCAAGCCCTTCAACGATGGCTGTTTTACCAACACCGGGTTCACCTATTAAGATCGGGATTATTCTTTTTACGGCGACTGAGAATCTGTGAAACTCTTTCAATTTCAGTTTCGCGGCCAACAATAGGATCCAATGTTCCCATTTCGGCAAGACGGGTAATATCCCTTCCAAAATTATCAAGAACCGGAGTTTTTGATTTGGCCTGTGCAGCCGCACCTTTTGATGAACGTTGTTGTGAATATGATTTTCTTTCTTCATCAAATTCTTCGCCTTCATCATCCTGGAATTCTGCTTTGGGATCTGTTTTTACATAACCCAATTCATTTTTAAACATATCATAATCCACATCAAACTGGTTAAGAATTTGCGTAGCGATATTTTCTTTATTTTTCAAGATAGAAAGCATCAGATGCTCACTTTCCACCAACGGGCTCTTATTGGCTTTAGCTTCCAGAACCGTGATCCTGATTACTTTTTCTGCCTGTTTTGTTAACGGCAGTGAATTGATATTGGCGATATTTTTACCTGTTTTATCCTTTACCGCCAGTTCAATTTCCTTACGGAGTTCATAGAGATCGACATTAAGCGATTTTAATATTTTAATAGCGGTATTTTCGCCGTCTCTTATAAGGCCTAACACAAGATGTTCAGTACCTATAAAATCGTTTCCGAGGCGCAATGCCTCTTCCCTGCTGTAAGAAATAATTTCTTTTACCTGGGCTGAAAAATTGTTGTCCATTTAAAACAATTTAATACTTTACAATAATAACGAATAAATTTTACTAACAGTTCTTAAAAACAATCCACAACGTGTTGAAAACAATACAATAAAAGGTTAAAAACAGAAAGGAATATTTTAAAACAATTTGAGCTGATTCACAAACCCGAAGAAAGTACAATAATAAAATTAAAAAGTCAGCCAGCAACTACACAATTTATTTTATTGTTTAACTTATACGCTTTTATTGCTAAAAAATTGCATCCAAACATTATACAATTTATTCATTCAACACTTTTTCTTTTTAATAACTTTGAATACCTGTCTCACAAATTTACTATTAAACTTATTCAAAATCATTAGAATTCAAAAACTGATATCATGAAAGTCAAAATTGATACCAAAGAAAAATTTCACGTCATAACTATAGAAGAACCGGATTTACCTGCTAATATGACAGAAAAATTAAGGAAACGCTTCTGCCATTTCTAAATAAACCCACTAAAAATATTATAATGAATTTTTGCAACGTTGAGAAAATTGACGGTTCAGTTGCAAATACACTTGCTACTATTCAACAAACATTTTACGACGCAAATAGTTCAATGGTAATTTGCAATCTTCAGCCTGAAGTTGAAAAGTATCTTGATGAAAAGGAGTTGCTTGAATTAATGAATGTAACTCCAACAGAAAGTGAAGCCTGGGATATTGTTCAAATGGAAGAAATTGAAAGAGAATTTAATTAAATATTTATTGAGTTGCTTAGTAATCAAATGCTAAAATTAAAAACGTAACCTTGTTTTCTGTAACAATCTTAGGAAGCAATTCTGCTGTACCGGCACATAACAGGCATCCAACTGCGCAAGTATTACAAACTCCCGATCATACTTTTTTGATTGATTGTGGCGAAGGCACCCAAATGCAAATGAATTTATATAAGATTCGAAGAAGCAAAATTACCCGGATTTTTATTTCGCATCTGCATGGCGATCATTATTTTGGACTCATTGGCCTGCTTACAAGTCTTGGACTTAATCACCGCACAACTGAACTTCACATTTATTCACCAGCTCCGTTGAAAGAAATCATCAACTTGCAATTAGATGTTTGTAATGCAAATCTTCCCTACACTTTAATTTTCAGATTTGGAAAACGAGCAAAGATTTATGAAGACAAAACAATTGCGGTGGAGAGCTTTAAAGTGAATCATCGCGTTGAATGCTGGGGATTTTTATTCAGGGAGAAAAAAAATATTAGGAAAATCGATCCGAAAAAAATAAAAAAATATAATGTACCTACTTCATTTTACGAAAGCCTTCACGAAGGAAAAGATTTTATTACAAAAGAAAATAAAGTAATAAAAAATGAAATTCTTACTACACCTGTAAAACCGCCAGGTCCTATGCTTACTCTGCTGATACCAGTTATTTTGAACCCATAATCGAAAAAATAAAAGGCGTGGATTTACTTTACCATGAAGCAACTTACCTGCACGTACTCGAAGAAAAAGCGGTAAGCAGGTTTCACTCAACAGCCCGGCAAGCCGCGATGATTGCAAAAAAAGCTGGCGTAAAAAAATTGTTACTGGGGCATTTTTCTTCTATGTATGAAACCCTTGATGAATTTAAAACAGAGGCATGTGAAGTTTTTGAAAACACTGAAATTGCGGAAGAAGGAGCCTGTTATATTATTTAGATTTTATTTGTGTCCCGCCATTATCGCCCACTTATAAAACGCGGGAAAATATTTGCGCCACGCAGTTTCATTATGTTTTGCGTCATCATCAATAACTTCTTTCAATGATGAAGACGAAGTGGCTTTTATTTCTTTTTCAATTCTCTTCATATCCGGAATCATTGATTCGCCTTCTTTTCCTCCGGCATAAAAAAATAATTTCCCATGCACATACTTTGCCATGGAGTCAATCATACTATCGATTCCTGATGCTGTCCAAAATGCAGGGGAAAAAATACCTGCGCCGCCGTAAACAGATGGATATTTCAAAATCGCATATAATGAAATAAGCCCTCCCATTGAACTTCCGGCGATATAGGTATTTTCTTTACCAGGTAATGTTTTATAATGTTTATCAATGAATGGCTTTAAAGTCTTTACCAAAAAATCAACATACTTATCTCCTTCACCTTTACCAAACTGTTGAAAAGAATAAGGATTGTATTCGCTCATTCTTTTTGTAAGGCCATTGTCTATTCCTACAACAATAACTTCTTTTCCATGTAAGGTTGAAATTGAATCAAGATATTCATCTATGCCCCATTCGCCTGAATAAGACGTGAAATTGTCAAAAAGATTTTGAGCGTCGTGCATGTATAAAACAGCATAATGCTTTTTTGAGTGCTCATAATTGGACGGAAGATAAATCCATATTCTTCTATAGCGTTTCAATTGAGGAATAAAAAAAGCTGTATCAATTATTTTTACATTTAATGAAGCGCTATGTTTGATTGACGGTATCGCAGAGGTAAAATCATCACTCCAGCCTTCTACATCAACATTAACAACCAAATCTGAAGTAACATGTAAAGAACGATTAGCAATGCCCTTTCCATTCCCCGAGGTTTCAACTTTGTCCCAACTTCCTCTTGTAAATTTATATTCATAATCTCCGCCCGGAAGCAAAACAGTAACTTTTGCGATTCCACTGCTATCCGGTGCAAATTCAAATTTTTTATCCGCAGGATCCCAACTATTAAAATTTCCTGCTATAAATAAATCGTCAGCAACATGCAGGAGCGATGACTGTTTGACAACAAATAAAATTTTATGTTGGGCAAAGGAAAAAAAAGCTGCAACCTGCAAAAAGCAAAATAAGAAAAGTTTTACAGTGAGTTCCATTAACTGAATTACTTATAAAAATTTAGATATAAATTCTTTCACTTTTTGATGAAGGACTGAACTTAAAGGAACCAGGGGAAGTCTTAATACATTTTCTATCATTCCCATTTCTGCAAGAAAACATTTTACCCCTGCAGGATTGTTTTCTGCAAACAACAGATCAATGCCATCTAACAATTTATATTGTAATTTATCGGCTTCCGGAAAATTGAGAGATAATGACAATCGTATCAACTCAGAAAAATCCTTCGGAAAACAATTGGCTGCAACGCTTATTACGCCGTCCATTCCACAGGCAATTAATGGAAGTGCAATATGGTCATCCCCACTAACTACTAAAAAATCTTCCGGCCTGTCTTTTAAAATGTGCATACATTGAACCATATTGCCACTTGCTTCTTTAATACCGGAAATATTTTCGCATTCACGTGCAAGTCTCAATGTTGTTTCCGCAGTGATGTTGCTACCGGTTCTTCCGGGTACGTTATAGAGTATAACAGGTTTGGGACACGCTTCAGAAAATTTTTTATAATGTTGAAAAATACCTTCCTGCGAAGGTTTGTTATAATTGGGGCTTGAACTTAATACGGCAGATGCCTTATCCAACGGAAATAATTCCAGGCTGCTTAACAAATCTGCAGTGTTATTTCCGCCAATACCAACTACAACGGGTACACGCAGATTGACTTTATCGAAAGTACAGTTTAATATTTCCCCCATCTCAGCCTTACTTAGTGTAGGAGTTTCGCCAGTAGTACCCAAACTGACCAGGTATTCAACATTGTTTTCTATCAGGTTGTCAATTAATTTTTCCAATGCGTTAAAATCTACCTCAAAATTTTTTTTGAATGGTGTAATTACTGCGACCCCTGTTCCGGAAAGTGTATTTTTTAAAGACATAGAGAGTTAAATATTTATTGTGGTAAAAAGCCTGATAACTGGTGCAAACGACAGACGAATGTCTGCGGATTTTTGGGTTAAAGATATCTTAAGGATTACATATATTATTCTTCGGACCAAAATCCCATTTTGCGGAATTTTTCGATTCGTTGCTTTATTCTTTCCGCCGCGGGTATTTTTTTCAGATCTGCAAGAACTGGTTTTATATACAATTTGAGATTGGAAGCAGCCTCGTCGTAGTTCCAGTGCGCACCGCCTATCGGTTCAGGAATTATTCCATCTACCAATCCAAACTTTAGCATATCATCAGATGTTAATTTTAACTGCTCGGCCGCAATTTCTTTTTTATCCCAATTGTGCCATAAAATACTACTGCAACTTTCGGGCGATATTACCGAATACCACGTATTTTCCAGCATGAGTACTCTGTCACCCACCCCAATGCCTAAGGCACCACCACTTGCACCCTCGCCTACTATTACGCATATAACGGGAACGCTTAGCCGTAACATTTCATATATGTTCCTTGCAATTGCTTCACCCTGGCCACGTTCTTCAGCTTCAAGGCCGGGATATGCACCCGGCGTATCAATTAATGTAATAATAGGCTTATCAAATTTTTCAGCCAGCTTCATTAAGCGGAGTGCCTTGCGGTAACCTTCGGGGTTAGCCATTCCAAAGTTTCGCATTTGACGCATTTTTGTATTGGTTCCCTTTTGCTGGCCGATTACCATTATCGTTTCTCCATCAAGTTGTGCAAAGCCGCCAACCATAGCCTTATCATCTTTTACATTCCGATCGCCGTGCAACTCAATAAAGTTGGTAAACACTTTTAATATATATTCTAAAGTATAGGGCCTATCCGGATGGCGACTCAACTGAACTTTCTGCCACGGCGTAAGATGTTCGGTAATTTCTTTTCTTTTAATTAGAATATTTTCTTCAAGCTTTGCAATTATTGAGTCATATTCTGCACTGGAATTTTTTGAAGCAAGTTTTTTGTTCTCCTCAATGTGTTCGTAAAGTTCCTTTATAGGCTGTTCAAAATTTAAAAACTGTCGGTTTAAAGTTACTGACATAGTAAGTTTATCAATTAGAAAATAATCAGTTCTATTTTTAAGGCGATAAAGTTACGTAGTGAAATTTAAAATGTAATTATTATTACAACGTTATTTAACGCACAAGAAGTGGATCTATCGACTCTACATAATTCCAGGAAATTTTTTAAAAAACAGATTAGATGTTTGCTTGAATTGAAATTTTATTATCTTGCGCTCCCAAATTACAAAAGGATCGGTAGTTCAGTTGGTTAGAATGCTGCCCTGTCACGGCAGAGGTCGCGGGTTCGAGTCCCGTCCGGTCCGCTTCTATTTCTCTATAACCCGCTCTTGTAGCGGGTTTTTTGATTTTTACCCTATTTTTTACTCTATCTCAGATTTTTTAACACTACGTGTTTACATGACTTCACATGACTGTTGTAAATTTAAGAAATAAAATTGTGAGCTATGGACCTGAGTGTTTTACACCCGATACAATCACCCGAAAGAGATTATTCCTGGAAAGACAAATTAAATAGTGTGACCGGAAATTTACAATGCCACCTTTTAGAATGGACTGGTTGGTATAACCAGGATATACTACAACGCCTCCTGGGGCATTATCGTTTATACCATGCCTTCAAAGCTGTAGATAGTTTTAATTATCATCTTTCACCACCATTACATTATATAACCAATTACAGAGTTACCCATTCAATTAAATATTTCATTTCCTGTATTACAGCATCATTATATTTTATTTTTTCATTTGGGAAAAGATATGCTCCCTTGCAAACTGAATCAATCAACAGCAAACTAATTAATGATAAAGCAATAATTCTGTATGAATTTTTAGAGGAGGCTGAAAAGGATTTTGATAATGCATTGCGAAATGCCATCGAAAAGATTTCATCTCCTAGATTTTTAGATAAATCTGATACACGAAATCTTACCTTTTTATTTCAAAATAAAAATGAGTACAATCAGTACCAAACAAATTCGCATTATTTCAATGAATACAACCAGGTCATTTCAAAAAATATTAATGGAAAGGAAAAAGGTGTATTTTCAAAAAAACAGCTACTCATTTTGTTTGACCTTCTGGCTGAAAGTAGTTTGATAGAAAAAATTGATTTTAGCAAGGTCAATAAATTTGATTCAATTGCGGTTATGTTACATGCTATGTCGTCAAAAAGTAATGAATCAATTATCGAACAACTTAAAGAGGTTGGTAATAGAGGACTTTACTCATTCAATAATCTTGGTGAATTAAACCAATTAATTAGAATCCATCACAAATCTTACGGTTATATTTAGAAAAGCCGGCTTTCGATCCATTGCAAATTTCGCCGATAAAAAATTGAGGGAATTGGAAAGGAAGAAAAACAATATGAACTGAGCGGCGAAGATTACAGGTTTTAACCTCTTTCGGAAACCGGCCCCCGAGGCGCTCGGGATCAGGATTGGAAAAGATTCAATGCGGAATGATTAATTTCAATGCCTTTGTCCGCATAATGCCAGACACCCTTCTCCGTCACAAAGAATATTTTATAAAAGTCAAGGCGGCTGTAAGGCATAGAGCCTTCGGATTATTTGCAGCTATAAACGTTAAATTGCATATATCTCTTAGTAAAGATAACCGGATGGGGAGTTTGGACTGCTTGATTAATAATTTGCGGTGCGATAGCCATAGTGAGTAAGTTGCCGTTTGAAATGAACAGTTTTACACATGCAATAATAATGAAGTTTGAAATCAAATTGGTAAAGCAAGCACGAACGTAGGTATTAAATAAATCCTGGCGATTCAATTACATTCAGCGACAATTAAACAGTTTGCCAACATTTTGTATAAGTAATAGCAGGGACCCAAAGTGAGTAATGAATAACGAAATTGTCCCCATTTCGAAATCTCAATCGTTACGTTATTAGAATATCAATAAATAAAAGCTAATAATGATTAACGTTCTGCACGTAATTTCCAGTCCAAGAAATAATTATTCGTTTAGCCTTAATTTGGGCAAAACCATTATTAAAAAATTAATTAATGAAAATACTCCTTGTAAATTAATTGAAAAAAATCTTATCAACGATTCTCCACCTTTTCTTAGTGCTGACCAAATTATTGCTCTTTATAAAAATTCAGAATCAAGAAATGACCGCGAGGAAAAAGCATTAATGTATTCTGATAATGCCATTACAGAGGTTCAAGAAGCCGATGTGATTGTAATTAGTACCCCTATGTATAACCTGGGTATTCCTGCGATACTAAAAGCTTGGATTGACCAAATCGTCCGAATTGGTGTTACTTTTACATACGATTCTCAAGGAATCAAGGTTGGTTTATTATGCAATAAAAAAGTTTATTTAGCAATAGCATCCGGAAGAATTCACACGAACGAGAAGCGCGAAACTGAATTCATCGAATCACATATTAAGATAGTGATGAAATCTATTGGTATAACAAATTTCACAACATTAAGAGTTGAAGGTACTGCCAAAAAAAATATTCAAGAGTTGAATTATGATAATTTAATGATTAACTTATAAAATATAGAGATGAAAGAATTTGTATTTTTATTTAGGCATGGCGATGTTAAGAATGTTAAACCTTCGCCAGAACAAATGCAAGAAAGAATGAACTGGTTAGCAAGCATTGCAGCGCAAAACAAATTGGTGGACAAGGGCAATACACTTTTACCTTATCCTGAAAATGCTAAGATCGTAAAGCCTGACAATGTTGTAACAGACGGGCCTTATACCGAAATCAAAGAATTTATCAGTGGTTACATTGTTGTGAATGCTGAAACCATAGACGAAGCGGTAGAAATGGCAAAAGGAAATCCTATTTTTGACATTGGAGGAAACATTGAAGTCCGAGAAATTTTAAAACGTGATTGACATTGGACAAGCTGCATTCGTATAATGAGCTTTTACCACATCTATTCCGGCAGGAATATGCAAAAATGACGGCTGTCTTATGCCGTCATTTTGGTTTAAAACATATTGAGATTGCCGAGGATATTGCAAGCGATACATTCTTAAAAGCGTCTGAAAATTGGGCAATTAACGGAGTTCCTGAAAATCCAACAGCCTGGCTTTACACAGTTGCAAAAAATAAAACCAAAGATTATTTCAAACACATTTCAGTTTTTGAAACAAAAATTAAAGAAACCATAAAGCTCAACAACACCGAAGTGGACGAAGACTTTAAATTTGACGATCAAAACATTGCCGACAGCCAGTTAGCAATGGTTTTTGCGGTTTGCAACCCAACTAATTGTACCGAAAATCAAATTGCTTTAGCCCTTCAAATTCTTTGTGGTTTTAGTATAGAAGAAATTGCCAATGCTTTTTTATCGAAAACCGAGACAATAAAAAAGCGTTTGCAAAGAGCGAGAAACAATCTTCGTAAGGACAATTTTCAAATCAAATCGCTAAATAAATCAGAAATTCATTTTAGATTAGATACTGTTTTGAAAACTTTGTATTTGCTTTTTAATGAGGGATACTTTTCAAAAACCAATAATCAATTAATCAGAAAGGAACTCTGTTCGGAAGCGGTCAGATTAGCTTTGGTACTAACGGAAAATCCAATAACAAACACATCACAAGCAAACGCATTACTTGCTTTAATGTGTTTTCAAAGCTCCCGGCTCCGAGCGAGAACAAACAACAAAGGCGAAGCTATTCTTTTTGACGAACAAGATAGAAGCTTGTGGGATAAATCGTTGATTGATAAAGGTAATTACTATTTCGTAAACTCTTGTAATGGCAACGAAATTTCTAAATACCATTTAGAAGCAGGGATTAGCTATTGGCATACAATACCACCAAATAAAAAGAAATGGCAACACATTTTGCAGTTATACAACCAACTCATCCAGGTTGAATATTCGCCAATAACCGCATTGAACAGAACATTTGCTTTTGCCAAAGTTTACGGACATAAAAGAGCCATTGGCGAAGCCGAAAAACTAAATTTGACGGACAGTAATTACTATCACGAATTGGTAGGCTACTTGTATGCAGATATGGATATTGACAAAACAATTTATCATTACAAACAAGCCATCAAACTGACAAAATCAAATACTGAAAAACAAACCCTAACACAGGAAATTGAACGGCTGAGAAACCAAAACTGCAGTTAATAACAAATCCTATGTGCCTAAATTCCTGAGAAGTAAATATGTTAGTTTCTTTTTTTAATCTCTTTTAAAAGAGAAAGATTCAAAAGGATTTTTATAATTATTATAAAATAAACCGATTGCTTCTAAATTTCATATTGAAAGATAGAACTTTCGACATCTACTAAAACCTACCGCTAAAAGCAGGTTTTGCGAAAGACTGGCTGAAGGATTAATAATGAGCTAAGAATCGCTATCAGCAATAGTTACAGCGTGAAGTACTTGGTCAGCCTTGTGTTTTATCTTCATCTTTGGTAATTGTATTGGGCAACAGTTGTGTGCAGACGGAACATTGAAAATCAGCCCACCCAAGGCCCCATCGTTAGCGGTCGTTGCACACAGCATACATAGGGCATCCAAACGTTATTTTTTAATATGCAACCATATAAAATAGACAACACAACATTTTCAACACGACAATGGACGACTCAGACACCGTTCTTTGGCTCTTTGAGCAAACAATGGAGTTACAGTGAAAAAATGGATATAAGGTTTGGGAAGGAATTGACAAAATCGCGGCTTTACGAAAAAAGCCCAGCGTTAGTTCTTAATATTCAAAATGTCAGGGCCGACGAATTTCAAATTTCCCGCAAACAGCAATACCTGCCCATAAGACTGTTTAAAAACCATGTCAACACTACGTGTATAACTTTGATGCTTAAACGCAGTTAGGATTTGGTAAATTTGAACTTGCAAAGTTCCTCCGGGAACTTGTTTTATCATTTTTCGAAATATTACCTTCTTTAATAGCCAATACCTTCAAGATACACCCCGATCCTTTTTTATACAACTCATTCTCAAAATCTTTTACTGCTAGATAAAATCGCCTCTAATTGATTTATATTTGAAAGGAGAAACAAGTTCTTGGACAAACTGCCGTTAATGGCAATTTTTGACCTAAAGTATGACAGAGAAATTAATTATTAGCATACAATCTTTTATAGACTTGACCCCAAAGGAGGTTGACTGTATCAACCAACTTTTTAGAAAAAAAGAACTAAAAAAAGGAGATTTCTTTTTGGCAGACGGACAAGTTTGTAAGCAAGTAGGCTTTATTGTAAAAGGACTAATCCGATATTACATTAACCACGATGGAGAAGAAAAAACATACGCTTTTGCAGAGGAAAATAATTTTGTTTGCAACTATGAAAGTTTTTTACCACAAAAACCATCAACAAAAATTATCCAAGCATTAGAGGACTGTGAAATGTTGATAATCTCATTTGCTGACTTGCAAATATTTTATAAATCTATTGCTGAAGGAGAACGGTTTGGAAGGCTTGTTATTGGACAAATTTTTATACAACTATTACGAGACCTTAGTTCATTTTACACAGATACACCTGAATTTCGCTATGAGAAGTTTGTAACCGAACATCCCAACTTGCAACAAAGAATTTCGCAATACCACATTGCATCTTATGTAGGCGTGAAACCTCAATCACTTAGCCGTATTCGCAAAAGAATTTCCAATCAAAAATGATTTATTAACCTAAGTGCATAGATTTTGGGCATACGGTATAGAATTTTGCGTCATAATTTAAAATATAAACATTATGACAAAGAACATTTCTATTGCAATTGCTTTCCTAACGGGATTAGGATTAATCTTTCTTGGAGCAAGATTTTTTATAGCACCAGAAACAGCAGAAGCTGGTTATGGAATCCACTTTAACGAACAAGGCGATTACTCTTTTCATTACATCAAGGGTATCCGTGATTTAATGTCAGGTTTACTTATATGCATTTTTGTATTGAGTAAACAAACAAAAGCATTGGGAGTAACTTTATTGGTCGGAACGGTTGTTCCAATTGTAGATATGCTTATCGTTTTAAGTAAACCTTACAACGACATAGCACAAGCTATTCCTCACATATCTGCAATTATTGTTTGCTCTGTATTCGGAATAATTTTATTGTTAACTAAATCCACAAAAAAAACTCTATGAAAACACAAGGCTATATTAAACTGATTAGTTCAGCAGACACAAATAAAAAAAGTGTTTTGGAAATGAATATTCTTCCTACAGAAAAAACACCTTGGCATTATCATACCTTGTTTTCCGAAACATTTGAAATTTTAAAAGGAACACTGGAAGTTGGGAAAGGTAAAGACATCCTGCATTTAAAGCAAGGTGATATTGCGACTATACAACCAAACGAAAAACATTATTATCACAATGTTTCTAACGAGGAATGTATGGTAAAAGCAACGCTTAACCCTGGCAATAAGAACTTTGAAAATTCCCTTTTCATTTTAAAAGGACTTGCAAAAGATGGATTAGCAAGCGTGGCAGGAACACCTGAGAAATTTTCAGACTTAGCACTCTTTGTTTACCTAAATAACTCACAAATGGTTGGGTTTCAAAAAATTGCCGGGCCAATTTTTAATTATGTCGCTCAAGCTGCTATTAAAAAAGGGCGCTTAGATGAATTGATACAGAAATATTGCAAGGCAACAATCTAAGATAACACAATGGAACAATTACGAATTTATACACTTGTTGATAAAGCCACAGCAGAACATTATTTTACAGGGCACTGGACCAAACACATTAAAAGCCTTCCAAAATATGCCTTTCAATTTAAAGGAGTTTGGATTGGTAATACACCCGACACAGAAAATCAAGTGATTGCTCTTGTATCTTTTCCAGACAATACTAATATTAACGAGATGACCGAGCGCTATATGAAAAGCCCAGACTTTATTAAAGAGATGGCAGGCTTTGACAGAGGCAAAATAACTAATGTAGAAACCAAAATTATGAAGTCTGCTGTTTGACTGGAATCTAAACAGTGCAGACAATAAAAATGCCCCCTATCGGGTTTGGCAAAATTGGCGATTCACGGTTCCGCAGACACATTTGTGGGTAATCAAAATTGGTTCTCCGCATCAACATTTGTGCTGAAAAACGCCACCTTCGCCAAGCCTGCCCGGCAGGGATGGGATATTGAATTGAAAATATTTTTTTCACCTGCTGTCCAATTTTCCTTAACCCAATCATTATTAGTGAAAGAACGAACAATTTATATTAAATTAAACCAAATGAAACAACGAATCAACCTACATAAAGAAGACCAGAGGTGGTATAAAGTGAAGTCAGATACAAATGGTGATATAACGCTTGACGAAACATTTATAAGAGTGTACCAGTTCATTAATTATAGTCAACAATTTTAAAATAACTCAATATGCCGTTTACAAAAATTGTTGTTCCCAATGGAATGACCCACAAGAATAAAGAACATATAGCGATGGGAGTTCATAACGCTATGGTAGAAAGTTTAAAAATCCCAAATGATGATTTATTCCAATTAATCACAGAGTATAAGCCGGAAGATTTCTTTTTCGATAAAAACTTTTTAGGAATATCACGTTCAAATAATTTGATTGTGATACAAATAACAATGCGAAGGGGAAGAAGTGACGCTATGAAAGAAAAACTATATGCAACTATTGCAGACAATTTAGGCAAAGATGAAAAAATAAGAGCCGAAGATATTTTTATTTATTTAGTTGAAAACGACTTCTCTGATTGGTCGGTAGGAAAAGGAAAGATGAGTATGAAGATCATTCAACAATAGAAATCGGGCAGTTGTATAAAAAGGATCTGCTTTGAATTTATAAGTAGGAAACGGCAACAATTCTGCCTGTGCTGAATTAAAAGAATGTTTTTAGCGGTGGAAGAGTTTTATTATTAAAGGTGTAGTCCTTTTATTTAATGGACATGCTATGACGAAAATGAAAATGTAATCTTTATTAAATTAAAATATCAGTTATGAAAATAGGAACAGAATCAAAAGTGGAAGGCACTTATGACATTCGGGTGCAAACACCAATGGGTGTGGAACAAGGGGTCCTCAAAGTCGTTGTCGATGGAGAATCAATTAGCGGGACTATTATCAATACGAAAGGCACCACTGAGTTTACCGATGGCGTTTTGAACAACAATGAACTCCAGTTTCAAACCAAGATTAAAACCCCAATGGGAAGACTGAAAGCCAAAGTCACCCTAAAAGTGGAGCAAGACACTTTAACAGGCGTCGCCAAACTGCCACTGGGGGCAGCAAAAATTGAAGGAAAAAGAGTTCATTAATTCAAAAAAATTAAATGTGATGAAAAATCAAAAAAAAGATGTTGTTCCAACTTATTCAGAAAAAGAAAAACTACGTCGTTGGAGCATTTCCAACCGTATTATGGAAGAGGAAGGACTGGATGCATTGATTATTTACGGTGATCGGGAAGCTTCTTTCCCGGCATCCTACGCTCCGGATGTATATTTTACCAACGAGCGGCCAGGTGCCATCGTAATTTTCCCCAAGAACGAAGAACCCATCTCTGTTGTATCAATCATAACGGTTGTTGAAGACCATATCCAGGCCAGCCGCAGAGGATCATTCGGTTGGGTTCGTCCCGAAAATATGTACGTGGGCAAGATGGGAGCCAATGTTGTCGAAATTATGGAGGATCGCAAGCTGGACAAATGCTCTATCGGTATTATCGGGCTTGCTCCTTATCCACCGTTTTATTTTGATGGTGCCATTCCTTACAATACCTGGCAGTACATCGTGGAAGGCTTGCCGGAAGCCACGTTTACACCTGTAGATCATAAATTCATCGAATACACTTCTGTAAAATCCGATGAAGAGATCGAAGTGCTAAAATGGTCTGCGGCTGTGGGCGAGCTTATGTGCGATGCGATGTTGCGAGCCACAAAGCCAGGCGTTGGAGAAAATGAAGTATATGCTGCAGGAATCACTGCCAGTGCGCAACATATTGGTTACACCACAGAGTTGTTAATGGGATCGGGCCCCGAGTTTGTGGGATGGGGACCTCCAACCTGGACCTTCCGCCCTGAAAAACCACGTACCATTCGGGAAGGTGATGTGATTTTAACAGAGGTGTTTAACTCATTCGGATTTTTGGAAACACAACATCAACCAGCCATTGCGGTGGGGAAAGTACATCCTGATTTTGAACTGGCTGCGGAGACGGCAAGAAATTCCTACGAAGAAGGCGTAAAGGTGCTTCGCGATGGCGTGCGATTTGGCGAAGTCGTTGAAGCAATGCGTAAACCCATGCGTGAATTGAAACAGTCCTGGCAGGTTCACCCGCTGATTCATTCAATGAATCCGTTTGGCTTGATAGGGGCCGGTGAACGCGTTGCCAAATTCCCGGAATTACAAAACTATGGTAAGGTGCTTCCAATTCCTGATGTGGGGACGGATACGATCCTGAAAAAAGGGATGACCTTTGCTTTCGAACCCAACTGTGGAATTGGCAACAGGCTGGTTAATCTTGGTGGTACCGTTATCGTCGGTGAGCATGAAGGAATAGAGCTTAACGAGAATAGTACGAGACTGATGCATGCTTAACATTTAAACTGTTGCAAGCATTCATCAAATAAAATAAGGCTGGAAATTATTCAGTTAATTTATTTTGATTCTGTAAGCCAAATCAGAATGGATAATTGGTCAAAAGACCGCGTAATATTATTGGGAGATGCCGCTAATGCCCTTCATTATTGGCAGGGCAAGGCTCTACGGGTACTTCTATTTACTGCAGAGATCTGGATATTGATGAAATCAGGAAAAGGGTTGAAGCAATGAATCCATAGTGGGAAGAGATGCGGCAAATAATTATAGGAAATTGATCCGCCAACGAGGTACTTATGAAAGCAGATTACCCTACCTATCTGAGAGGATTGAAACAATAAATAGTGACTTCTAAAATAATTTGACAGGCTCGGAAAGAGATCGAAAAATACTTTCCGGGAAGCAGGCATATTAGATTATTTAGGGTTTGAATAATATTTGAATTTAGAATAAAACTCATTAAATAGGTTTTGCAGATTAAAAGTCTAACGTTTAAAAATATTTTAAATACATGCAGAAAAATATTTTAGCCATATCAGGAAGTATAAGAAAAAAATCGGTCAACGAAGCTATCCTGAACGCTATCGCTATATTTTATAGTGAGAAGGTGAAAATTAACATTTTTAACCGGCTGGAGGAACTTCCTTACTTTAATCCGGATTCGGTTAAAGATGATTTTATTATCTCTGATTGTGTCATTGACTTCAGAAAGCAAATTGAAGAATCAGATGGGGTAATCATTTGTACGCCGGAATATGTTTTCAGCCTGCCGGGTGTATTAAAAAATGCTTTAGAATGGACAGTACCGACAACCGTATTTTCCTATAAACCTTTTGCTTTTATTGTAGCCTCTGCCTCAGGCGAAAAAGCATTTGAGTCGATGGATTTAATCATGAGAACGTTGTTACAACAACCTGTTCCGAAAGAACAAAAATTGCTAATCCATGGTGGCAAAGGAAAAGTAAATGAAGAGGGCGAATTGGCGGATGAAAATACTTTAAGTGAAGTTAGAAAAGTGGTGGATGCATTGATAGAAACAATTAATTGCAATCTAAGCTCTGAAAAATGATCAGTACTTAAATTTTACATTCTTTGAAAAAGAAATGGCTTGAAAACAAAAGAAAAATGAAATGAAGACAATAAGTTTTAATCAAACTGAAAACCCGACTGATGTGTTGAAGTTTACAAAAAAAAGAAGCCTGTTCGGGGCGATAGCGGGATCCTTTACTCTTGAACGGTTTGAAAAAGCGCTTGTAGCTAAAGATCATCGTGATACTGCCGGAAAAATAATTTTTAACTCTTAAACATATTTAATGGACAAAGTTAATAAAGACCATTCCATTTATGTACTTGTTCACGATGCATGGCATGGTGGTTGGTGCCCGGAAAAAGCCTAAGCTAACAAATAACTGGAAAATACATTTTGCCTTTTAATCTTGAGCAATATGAAACAAAATAAAGTTCTGAATTAATTTGCGTTTAGCCATTGTAGTTATAATTAAATAAAAAACAGAAAAAAGCCTTATTTGTTGGTTTTACTGGTAATTCGCTTGGTATTCATAGTACTGCGAAATGTCCTATAAATATATTGAGTAATTTTTAGGAACTATATGTTAACTCATGCCTAAGTTCACAATTAATTGATTTTTTATCATACCTCAATAAAAGCTTCTGCGCCGGTGGCAATACATAAGCTGTTTCGTAATCTTCGCCCATAAATTCTTTAACAGAAGTTAAATTTTCAAACCACATTATAGTTGTGAATTCAAATTCATCATTAACTTCCCTTTTCAAAAGTTTAATGCCTTTGTATCCCTTTATTTTTTTATTGGCGATACTTTCAAAAATTTCCTGCTTTAACAAATTTTCATAGGCATCTGCATTTTCTTTTGTTGTAATGCCGTGCCAAATTCTTGCAATCATTTTCTATAGCTTTTGTGTTTATTAAAATTGAAAAATATCATGCCAAATTCTGGCAGGATTATTTTTTTAACAAGTAGATTGAATTGGTAATTTTTCATCTAAACTTTCGAACCGGGTAAGAAACCTGATATCAGAAAATATCTTTTGCTATTTAATTTTTATTAAGTTCAATATTAATTTGCGTTTAGCCGTAATGGTTATAGCAATATCGAAAATAGAAAAAACTTTATTTGTTGTTTGCTGGTATTTCATCAGGTATTCCTGATCTCTTTATTTTTTTACTTTGTCTACATTTTTTACAAGTGCATTTACAATTATGTCAAGGGTGAATGGAGGTAGGGATGGGATATTGAAATAAAAATATTTTTTTCGCCGCATGTCCAATTTTCCTTAACCCAATCATTATTAGTGAGAGAACAAATAATTCATATTAAATTAAACCATATGAAACACCGAATCAACCTTCTTGAAAATGATCCAACTGCCATGGAGACCTTGCATAGCAAACGGAAAAGCAAATTATCCAGGAAAGAAAGGAGGAACTGAATTAAGAAATTGAAAATCTAAACACGAATACAAATCATTTGCAAATTTCAAAATAAAATTAAGAAATGGAAATGTTAATCTTATTAGGAAGCATTAGGCAAGAAAGAAAGAGCGACCGGTTGGCTTACTATCTTAAAGATCAATTGATACAAAGAGGAGCAACCGTCAATTTGGTTGACATGAAAAATTATTCATTGCCAATTTACGGTTCGACGATTTCTGAAGGAGAGGAAAAAAACGTTAAAGCGATAAGCAGCATGTTGAAAAGTTCGCAGGCTGTCATTATTGTAACACCCGAATACCACAGCAACATTCCTGCGGCCTTAGAAAACGTATTGGAATATTGCGGAAGAGATTTGATCGGTAAGGTAATCGGCATTGCATCGGCTTCAGCAACGAAATTCGGCGGCTTGCAAGCTTCAAACAACCTGCAAATTACATTGCTCAATATGGGCGCTTATCCCGCTTCAAAGCGATTATTGGTTCCTGAAATACACTTCGCATTTAACCTGGACAATCAACCTGTGCAAAATGAAATTAAGGAACAGGCAGAGAAATTTCTCGACGAATTATCGTCTTACGCAAATTTGTTGATAAACAAGGTTTCGCTATAACCGGTCTGTTAGCAGCAAGGCGAAACGACCATACAAACGACGAACAAAAATAAATCAGCGACAAAAATGAAAATAGCATTAATCACAGGAACAAATAAGGAATTGGGTTTGAAACTGCTAAACTATTAGCTGAATTTAGTTATTATGTTTACATCGGTACCCGAGACAAATCCAAAGGACTTGAAGCAATAAAAAAGTTAAAAGCATTAGGCTTAAATAATGTGGAAAGCCTTGAAATTGACGTAACCAATATTAAATCTATAAAATCTGCAAAGCAAGAATTAGAAAGTAAAGTTCAACAGTTAGACATTTTAATTAACAACGCAGGCATAGAGGGAGTACAACCGCAAAATATCTCCACGGTTGTCATTGAAAATTTAAGACAAGTATTTGAAACTAATTTTTTGCTGCGGGTATAACACAGCAATTTATCGACCTTCTAAAAAAATCGGGTGAACCGCGAATAATAAATGTTTCCAGCAATTTAGCTTCGCTAACATTTCACAGTAATACGCGAAACCCAAATCATTTTATCTATGACGCCTACAGTTGTTCCAAGACTGCCCTGAACGCTTTTACTATATTGTTAGCAAAAGAATTCAGCAACACTAATTTAAAAGTAAATAGTGTTGCTCCAGGTCACACTGCAACTGATTTGAATCAATTTAAAGGAAGGCAAACAGTGGAACAGGTAGCAAAAACAATTGTAAAGTATGCAACACGTGACAATGACCGAGGTACGGGTAAATATTTTAAAGAAGATGGAGAAAATGCCTGGTGACAAAACCAGAGAAGCCTCCTGTTCTGTCCAGGCTTACCTTAACATGAACTGGGTAAATAGGCAAGAGTATTGTTGCAATGATAGCGGACGCAACTAACCCCAATTAGAAATATCTTAATAGAACATTTAATGACAATTGAAAATTTCGGCCTAGATGTTTTTGACGAACTTTTAGATGATTTATCCATGAGGCTCAAGAATACGAAACGAACAAATGGCAGAGACAATCCACAATGGGAATATGATTTTTTAAAGAGGCAGTTGTGCATCAGTCGCCAATGTTAGCGGCTTTTTTTTGTCCAATAAATTTGGTGATTTCCTCTATACTTGGTTTATAATTATCTGTTGTGTCAACACATAAAGTTGGTGCATCAATATTTACAGGTTCATAAACTTCAGTCAATATAGCAAGTCGTTCTTTTGATAAGCTTATTGATTTATCACCATGAAATTTTTCTCGGTTAGGGTTATCTGAAAATCTCTTTGTAAATCTGCTTTTTATTAAGTCAGGATTTGTCCTACAAATTATGATTTTGATTTCCGTTTTTTCAAGCAAAGGCAGAAGTTTAGGTCTCCATAATTTGTCTTGAAAGGCAGCCTCAATAATTATTGATATTCCCCTTGAAATTAACAAGTTTATTGCTTCGAAAAATGTGTCATAAATATTCCAATCAACTGAATTGTCTAATTGGTTATGATTAACGCCCAACGTATTTAAATAGCCTTCTTTGAATTCGTCTCTTGAAAGTAGGGGGCAACAAATTTTATTAGATAGAATGTGAGCAATAGTCGTTTTTCCGGATGCTGCGCTCCCGGTCACTACAATTAATAAAGGTTTATTCATTTTTCTTATGAATTTAATCTGCAAATCAAATAGCCTATAGCTTACACAGCTTTGTGTGCTGGTGCCAAATTTAAATTTTCAGTTTGATATTACTAGCAGCTAATTTTCAAAACAGTTGCTTTTTGTTGATTGTCGGCATATCATTGTTGTAATAATTCTGCGTGTTCCAGAGGGAATTCCTCCAATCATTTTGAAAATTGAATAGTGTATTTTACTGTATTAAATCAAATTTTTGCTAAAGGTTTTCAAGTCAAACAGCAGACTTCATAGTTTTGGTTTTTACAGTAGTTATTTTTTTCTGTCAAAGCCTGCTTTTTTTCAATAAAGTCCGAGCTTTTCATATAGCGTTTAATTCACGGCATTCTAAATATGATCTAACTATAAAAATTTTAAGTTCAATGAGTTTAATTCACATTTCGGGGGATGGCCTGATAAACCGTAATAGTGTTCTTAATAAATTTGCTATTTAAACTCATACTATCATCACGTAAAAGTTAAAAATTATGAAAACTAAAATATTTTCTATTTGTCTTTTTTCTGTAATTCGGGCAACGGCTGTTTTTGCAGGCGATTCGACAAATTTACCGGCGAAAGTTTCTGAATTATTTCACCATTCTTTTCCGGAAGTGAAGAATGTAACCTGGTACAAGGTTGAGGTTACTTATGAGGCTTACTTTAAAAAACCTGACAGTTCTGTATGCAAAATTTTTTATTCGCGAACTGGCAAATTACTGTACACATTTAATTATTATTCTGGGGAAGAACTCCCTATTTTCATTAAAACGGTTTTAGCTGAAAAATACAAGGATATGAAGATTTTAAACGTAACAGAAGTATATACTGATAGAACAACTATTTTTTACACGATACTTGAAAATAAAAAATGGATATATAAGGTAAAGTTAAGCGGGGATGGAGAAATAATGGACAGTGAAACTTTCTTAAAAGGTTAGTAATTATTCACATTTTATTTAGAGGAATAAGATTTAATATTGGAAATTGACATTGAATATTATTTTTTTGTAACCAATATGTATACGGTACACTTCCAAATGCCTGTCATTCTCAAAATAATGGTTATTACCCTCAACGCGTACAGGACCCGCAGCAAGTAACAGAAGTTTGTATTGGTCTTTGCCTCGCCGGTGAGTACGCGAAAGAATGGAAAGAAATTTGATCTTAACTTTTTGATTTAACAACGGATTATAATATTACAATCACAAAAATTTAATAAATGAAATACCTGGCTGTTTTCGTATTTTTTTTACTATTTTCTATCAATAGTTTTTCTCAATTAACGGGCTTCCAGTTTATCGGCGAACGCACCATCCGGTTCGTAGATTCGTCCCGGGGCAGGCCACTTGTCACGGAAATATGGTATCCGACAAAGGATACATTAAAAGCAAGTGATCAAAAGTATTCGCCTTTTAAAAGAAATTATACTGTAAGAAATGGTCAATTGCCATCTGGAAGGTTTCCTTTAATAATGATTTCTCACGGTACTGGTTCTAGTAGATTATCGCTTGAGTGGCTTGCTCAAAGCCTGGTAAAAGATGGTTTTGTAGTAGCGGCCGTCGACCATTGGGGTAACACCTATGATAACAAAATTCCTCTTCAGTTTTTTGAAATATGGCAGCGGCCTCTTGATATAAGTTTTGTGATAACCAAATTGCTTTCAAACAGGGATTTCAATAAAGTTATTAACAGTAACAAAATTGGCGCCGCTGGTTTTTCCGCTGGTGGCTATACCGTGATCGCTCTTGCAGGCGCTGTAGCTGATTTTGAAACCGCACTCACTTATTATCGAACGGCGGGAAAAAATGAAGTAAACTTTCCAGAGTATCCTAATCTTGGAAAAATGTTATACGATAGTACATTAATAAATGACAGTCATCATATTCCTGATTTAAAAGACAGTCGGATTAAAGCATTCTTTGCCATTTGCCCAGGTACCGGGCCGGCTTTTCCACGAAAAGAACAATTTGAAGAAATTACCCGACCGGTTTTTATTATAGGAGCCAAAAGTGATAGTATGGCTCCGGCAATACAAAATGCCCGGCATTATCATTCTTTTATTAAAGGTTCGGGTTATTATGAATTTCCCGGAAAAACAGGCCACTATGTAATGCTGGGTGAAGCTGACGACGAAATAAAAAAATCCGATCCTCTTTATTTTACAGACGCCTCCGGGGTAAACCGGCATGAAGTGCATGCAAAGGTTGATAGTTTGGCAAGTGATTTTTTTGAGAAGTCTTTAAAATGATATTAGTTCCAATCATTTGAGAAAAGTAAACAGGAATAAGAGCGTGGCCCAAATGAATGACCGTCCATCCAAGAGTACAGTTTTGTGCTTTCCATTATTTCTTTAAGCTTTCCAGTATACTATTTTAAATGGTACTGTCAGAATGCAACCTATAATACTAACGCCTAATGTCGATGCCATTTGCTGAACTGTAAAAAAGATCCGATGGGGTTCCGGTAAATTCAAAAATGCACAATATCAAGTACAATGTTCAACTGAAATAGTAACACCAAACCATTCCCAAACCCATAAAGACCGATAAGTAACGCTATAAACAAAAGAGTGTTGTGGGGAGTATCAACCAGTAAGTCCCTTCCCCGGTTAAAGGATATGAACAGGGTGGGAGAAAAACTTATTATTCTATTTCAAAGAAAATCCGCAGATTCTGTTTCTCTCTTAGGATGCATTTTAAACATTCAACTGCGGTTGTATCTGTTTACTAAGGACCACTGAAAAAAAATAAATAAAACCTTGTTTATATTACGCTTCTGAACTCATAAAGTTTATAAATATTATTTACTTTACCTGTTATACAATTTAACCAATTCAGTTGGGCTATCGGCATCGAACAGGGGCCGTAAGTAAAAATTCTGATCACTCTTTTCCCTGCAACTTTTTGCAGGATGTTCATAAAATTTTGAAGCATTTCGCCTTTAAATGGCGAGTACAAGAAGAATATTGTTCCTGGTGAATAATCGGAATTTCTTGCATCGATGTTTATAAAACCAACATTTGATAAATTAAGTTGTGCAGCGCATTCGGTTGCATATTCACAATAAGTGGGTTCGTATTCAATTCCTATTGTTGAAACTCTGGTAATCATATTTACAAGAATTACTACCTGACCCAGTCCGGATCCTACATCAAAAAAAACATCATCGCGTTTTATTTTTGCTGTTGCTATTAGCTCAAATATTATTCTGGCAGGTGTTTTTTGATAATATATCATCTCAGCTTCCCTCACTTTAGCCGGTTCGGGAAGTATTTTATCAGATAATAATTTGCTTAGTAAAAACATCAAGATTGTCATAGCCTATCTTACAAGATTGGGCAATGTCACCAATTGAAGTTCCAAGATATTTAAAAATGATTTCCTTGAAAAGTAATCCTTTGTTAGATGTTTTTTTTATTTGCTGCCGAAGTTTTAGAAACAAACTAACATCAATGTTTTCCAGCCTAAACTTTAAATTTTTCGCATGTGTTCTTAATAAATCCAGGTCCTTCGTTTGTTTTTCTTTTTGTGCTAAACCATCAATTCTATCAATTATTTGAAAGTCTATAAAATCTAATGCGTCAGCCCGTTCATTAAAATTAGTCTCCTTATAAAGCGCTTTATTTTCTTCCATAGCAACAATGTCGGATCGAATTTCGGAAATAGCCGCTATTGAAATATCGTTTTGAATATTAGTATTGTACATTATTGTTTGCACTCGTTAGCGATTGCTAAAATCTGCATGAATTTAATGAATGAAAATTATTTTGCTAACTCCAGAATGATGTTTGTTAATAATTGTGGCTGTTCAGATGTTACCATATGCCCACCCGGAATTACACGAATATCGACTCCGTAATTTCCAAGTCGTTCTTTTGCTAATTTTACTTGCCGGGGTTCAAATTGATCTTTCTCACTTCCCACGATGTGAAATTCTACACGATCTTTCATTTCCCGGTAGATGGAAAGAAGGTCTAAGCGTTTGCCGTTTGCATTGTGTTCATCAACAAATCCGGCTGCATTATGCATAAAAATTGCTCCCTCCCTTCTTGTAACAGCGTCGAATACTTCCGCTAATTCTTCGTTTGACAATTTATATTCTTTGCTCCACATTCCTTTAATCATACTGTTAAACACAGACGACGAATTTTGAGCCCTTTTTGTGCTCATCCTTCCAAACCATGTTTTTAATATAGGTGTTGTCATTATTGGATGAGAATGCCCGTCAATAAAATAACCGCCATTCACAAACAGCACTTTTATTATCATTGTTGCAGGCTTTAGTCCTTTTTCAATCCGTTCTTGTTGCCTTCTTAAAAGTTCCATCGCTACAAGCGACGAATAGTCAAAAGTTACTATAAATGTTGATTTGATACCGTACTCTTCCCATATAGCCTCCACTAAGTCGGCTCTTTCAAATGTCGAGTAAGTATAATCGTTAGGTTTGTCAGAATCACCCTGCCCGATATACTCTACATAAGTTCTGTTAATTGGATTTTGTTCCTCAATGAGTTTATCAATTTTTATCCAATCAATTGAACCATTAGGGAAACCGGGTAAAAATGTAATTAAGTGTTCATTATTTTGATTGGGATAAATGGCGTATTTATTAAAAACGCACAAGTGGTTGGTTTGTGTTGCAACTCTACCATCTATGATTTGCTTAGCGTTTAAATCATACGCTAACCTAACTCCGGAATTAAACCACGATCTTGCAGTTTTTCCATCACTTGTGTTTATTGCTTTTGAAATTGCTAAATTATTTTCTATCATTTTCTATTATTTAAAAGATTAATTTTTTGAAAGTAGTCGCCTTATTGAAGCTAAATGGGAGAACATTACGAGCGGCACTATAAGCGATGGCAACAAAAAAAACGGGAAATATCCAAGAGCAAAATTTGGTTGTTTTAAAACAAGAACTGTGTACACCGTACTAAAAACCACATTAAAAAGGAGGAGAAGGCCAACCAGGTTCCATGCAATCATAACAGACTTGCTTAATTTGGCCTTTACAAAGCCAAAATAGTAAATGGCGGGAGCAGTAAGGCCAATAAGAATATCAAAATTTCTTCCTTCAAAGGTCAAAGACTTCGGAATTACATTATATGCTGCCAACCCAAACAAACCTAACTCAACAAGTATCCTGACAAAATGAAGAATCGTTAAGGTTTTAATGTTTAATTTCTTTATAAATTCCTTTCCTCTTTTTGTAAAAAAAAGCACTATTACCAAAATCATGGGCGGAATAGTCAATACGGGAAAAATTGGAAGTAGCGATTTAGTAAGAGTATAACGATCAGAGAGGCTTAAAAAAGAGAGAATAAGTATCCATACCAAAGCCATAGATAAAAAGAATTTTGAGTGATGACTAGCCTTAAAAAAGATTGCCGGAGCTAATAAAACCGCAACTGCAAAAATTAAATAAATATAAAATGGTAAGTGTGCCATTGCATTAAATTTTTTAATGCAAAGCAAGTACGAGTTGAATAAAAAGCGCTTGCCAAATGACAAGAAACCACTTGTCATTTGGCAAGAAATGAATTGAGTCTATCGTTTTGAAAAATCCCGTCTTATGCGACTAAGCGAAGTGTCGGTGATACCAAGATAGGAAGCAATATACTTTAGTGGGGCATTTTGAATAATATCATAATTATCCCTTATTAAATCTGCATATCTCTCTTCCGCGCTCCGATTGATCATTGCCAACATTCGTTGCTTGAACATGACAAGTTCTTCGACAAGCCTGAGTCGGCCAAATTCTCTGAACTCGGGCACAGAATGAAAAAGTTTATTGACCCCCTCAAAAGAAATAGAATACGTGAAGCATTCTGTAACCGCTTGAATATTTTCCATAGAGGCAGTTTGCTGGAAAAAAGACGCAGGGTCGTAAACTGCCCTGGGATTTGAAAAAAAATTAGTGGTTACTTCATATCCGTCCCGGTCAAAAGTGTATGCTCTCATAAGTCCTTCAATCAAAACGAGCGAGTCACTTATTTTGCCTTGTTTTAGAAAAAATTCACCCTTCTCAAAGTGCCTTTCTTCATATTCTTCAATCATTATATCGATTGCCCCATCTGATAGTAATTGACTAGTCTTAAAAAAATCCCTTAAAGGCTGTTTGTCCATTTTTTGTCAAAGTTTTGTCGAAATGATTATGCCAGCCTGCTATCATTTTTTAGAGTTTTTTGTGTTATAAAAGAAATATCATGCCAAATTAAGGAAGGACCATTTCTTTAACAAGTGGATCGAATTGGCAATTTTTCACCTGAACTTTCAAACCGGGTTAAGAAACCTGATATCATAAAATATCTTTTGCTACTTAATTTTTATTAAGTTCAAAATTAATTTGCGTTTATCCGTAATAGTTATAACAATATCGAAAATAGACAAAAAATTATTTGTTGGTTTGCTGGTATCTCATCACGTATTCCTCGTCTTTCTATTTTTTTCTTTGTCTGCATTTTTTACAGGTGCTTTGTATCAAGGGCGAATGGAGGTAGGAATAGGATATTGAAATAAAAATGTTTTTTCGCCGCATGTCCAATTTTCCTTAAGCCATAAAAAAGAGAAAATAAAATTATCGCTATAATTTGTCACAATCCGCCGCTAAAATTGGCATATTTAACCATTTTCATTTTTTTTGGCAGGTGTATTTTTGCAAAAGGAAAATATATAAGGAAAAGGATTTTCAACAACCATAAAAATGAAGAGCGATACTTTCTTTCAATAAAAAGCAAATTTTTTAAGTTAAATGAATAAAATTTTAATAGCGGGAGCAACAGGATATTTGGGCGGCCATATTTTGAATGAATTAAAACGCCAACATTACTACGTTCGGGCGATTGTTAGAAATCCTGAAAAATTAAAAAAAATAAATGCCCATATTGATGAGGTTATTAATGCAGAGATTACCAAACCGCAAACTATCCTCAATTGCTGCACGGGTATAGATACAGTAATTACAGCAGTTGGTATCACTCGCCAAAAAGATGGGCTAACCTACATGGATGTAGATTACCAGGCAAATTTGAACTTATTAAATGAAGCTATAAAAAGTGGCGTTAAAAGATTTATTTACGTTTTCATTTTCAATTCGGATAAAATGGAAAAATTAAAAATCATCCAGGCAAAACAAAAATTTGTCCATGCACTTAAGAATTCCGGCCTGAATTATTGCCTTATCAATCCAACAGGATTTTTTTCAGATATGCATGAGTTTCTCGATATGGGAAAGAAGGGCAAAATATATCTCTTTGGAAAAGGAGATTGTAAAATAAATCCAATTGATGGAAGAGATCTTGCCAGAGTTTGTGTGGAGACCATAGAAAGTGATAAAAATGAAAGAAATGTGGGTGGCCCAAAAATACTCACCTACACACAAATTGCGGATACAGCCTTTAAGGCGTTAAAAAAGCCTGAGAAAATTATATACATACCAGTTTGGGTAAAAAACATAATCTTGTTTTTGCTTCGAACATTTACAAGTGTGCGGGTTTATGGAGCAATAGAATTTTTACTCACTGTCTTAAC
>CAVWQJ010000011.1:0-17735 GCA_963756945.1 uncultured Chitinophagaceae bacterium
ATAAAATAGTTTAGAGTTCAAAATTTAGATTTTACTATAGTTCTTTTTGTTGACCAGCGATAGTTCTATGGGCATCCCGGTTGTGTCACTCAATTGTGCGCCCGGCAACATTGGTCATCTTTAATTAACTTTATCCGTATCACTTTACCTTCTAAGAATTTCCCTCGTTATGAAAAATACCTGGTTTCTGTTTCTCCTTTTTGCTGCAAATGTTCATGCACAAAAATACACATTATTGATAGCGGGGCTAATACATCACTTCGCGGATTAAGCGTTGTAAATGATAAAATAATCTGGGCAAGTGGAAGCAACGGTATGGTGGGCAAATCTCTTGACAGTGGCAATACCTGGAAATGGATACAGGTAAAAGGATTTGAGAAAGCGGACTTTCAGGGATATTGAGGCCTTTGATGAAACGCAGGCGGTTATTATGGGATAGGCGAACCGGCACACATTTTAAGAACTATTGACGGCGGCGAAAACTGGAAAGTCGTTTATGAAAACAAGACAAAAGGAATGTTTCTTGATGCCATGGAATTCTGGAATATACAGAGTGGTATTGTGATTGGTGACCCGATAGATGGTAAATTTTTCATAGCACGGACCTTTAATGGTGGTGATACATGGCGCACCATTCCTGAAAAAAATTATCCTGTTGCAGATAGCGGCGAAGCATGCTTTGCAGCAAGTGGAACGAACATTAGAAAATTTGGAAATGATGCTGCCTGTTTTATAACCGGCGGACTTCGCTCAAGATTATTTCTAAAAGATAAAAAAATAGACCTCCCAATTTTGCAAGGCAAAGAAACGACCGGCGCCAATTCAATTGCAATAAAAAATAAAAAAATATTTGTAGTTGTCGGAGGCGATTTTAATACACCTGATTCAAGTTATAAAAATTGTGTGATAACAAAAGATGCCGGTAAAACATGGAACTATCCTTCTACTCCGCCGCATGGTTACAGGAGTTGTGTAGAATATCTTGAAAAAAATAAATGGATTACCTGTGGGCTAAATGGCGTTGATATTTCTAATGATGATGGAGAAACCTGGACATCAGTTTCAAAAGAAAGTTTTCATGTATGCAGGAAAGCTAAAGATGGAAAGACTGTTTTTTTAGCGGGAACGAAAGGAAGGATTGGGAAGGTGATTGGATTTTGATTTTGGAAATTATCTGAACCATAAATTTATAGGATTTATAGAATTTATAGGGTTGCTCTTATTCAGCATATTTTTTAAATATTACCTTTTTGATCAGCATACTTTAATTGATATTGATACTGGCATTTCAAAAGCCTTTAAAGGTATTGTATTAAATTATTCGTTTAACCATCCTATTAAAATTCCAGATGCTTTAATAGCAGCAACGGCCATACATCTTGGAATTCCTTTATATTCATATAATAAAAAGGACTTTGACTTCATTCCTGAAATAAAATTTTACAAAACACAGTAGTAACATCGGCAGAAAATAGTGTTTCACAATATGATCAGCCGAACCTAACTTACGAAAATGATGAAAATTAATATAGCGAGGGTTATTGCTGCCACAATAAAAAAGCAGGATACTTTCTGCATCCTGCTCAGTAATATGCTTATAATAAAATTTATGCGGCCGCTTTGACTTCAGCTTCCTTTTTAATATTTTTTCTATAACCAGGCTCAATAATGCTTCTTGCATTTTTATATGAGGCCACAAAGCCTGGGTCAGTGTCTGCAAAATTGCTCACTAATTTATCCATTCTTTCTTTTAAAATAACATCTGTCTCCTTTATCAATTGCTTTAAGGCTTGTCCGTATGCTTTTCTGATAGATGTTGCATTAGTGTTTGCCGGAACTGCTGCATTATATGCTTCCATAGCCGATTGCAGGCCAGAAACCGTTGCGGCAGTGATGCCATAATCCGTAAGGGCAGCAAGATTGTCATTAGCACTGTTTAAAATATTGCTGCATACAGGTACAAGCTGCTCGTCTCTTTCTGCCAATAGTTCGCTATAGGTGTAGTTTACTTTTTCTTTAAGCTGATAATTATTATTAGCGCTTGCATAGGCAAAAATGAAACCTGCGATAATACTTGCTGTTTCACTAAGCGCTTTCTTGGCAACAGATTTTGCCGTGGTAAAACCCGTGATCTTTTGTTCCTGCTCGGTTGTAGAACCCTGGATGGCTACAATCTTGTTGATGAACTGTGAATACGAATCACTAAAGGCTGTGTTACCTGCAATAAGAGCGCTGTTATTGTTGCAATGCAACTCAACAGTTCTGTACATGTTTAATTTACTTTTCTGGCGGGCGTTCATTTTAATTGGATTTGATTTGATAAAAAATTTTTATTGAGAGTATTAACGACCAGAAGAATAAATTTATTTTATGAAGAAGAGAATATTTGAAAATTTATTTTTTTTAGATGATTTCACAAAAAGAGAAATATTGTGATCATAATAAACAATTTATCATCTGTCAAAAAGCAGATATTTATGATAGATCATTTTATTTTTTATGTAGCATAACTTCAGCCTACTTTAAATTCACCAATAAAAATAATACCCTGTTATCTTTCAAATTGTTTTCTCACATTGCTGTAAAATCTTTCCAGCAACCGCATATCTCGTGTAATAATTTCAGCCTGGGCAAGCAATCCATCCCGATATTGTAATGTCTTTTTGTAATTAGTATGTAAACCCTGTGGTAAAATTACTCTGGCTAAATATCCGCTATCTGTGGGGACAGGTTTTATATTGTCAATCGTTCCAATTAAAGAACCATATTGCTCAGATGGGTAAGCTTGAAATTTTAATAAGACTTTTTGTCCCACTTTTACTTTACCGGAGTTATATTGAGGAATCAGCATTTCTACAAAGTAAGAAGTATTATCGGGCTGTATATAAAACAACACCTGGCCCGTTTTAACTTCCTGGTTTTCCTGGAAAAAACCTGTGAAAGACATCGTACCGGAAACAGGTGCTTTCAATACATATTTATATTCCCATGCCTGTACCTGGCTTTTGATTGTTTGTAAAGCCTGCAAAAAAGTGTTTTTCTGCACAGATGATTTGATTTTCCAATTCTGCTATTTCCTTTCTTTTTTCGTTCTGCTGGCTTTCATTGGAAACAATGGAAGCATTGATTTGCGGCAGCGATAATTGCTTTGCGATTAACTTGCTTTTTTCGTTACGGTATTCCATCGCAGAAATTATTTTTTCCTTTACCAAAGTTTCATTTGCATTAAACGTTTCATTGCTCAGCGAAAGATCTTGTTGATATAAGTTTTTTTTGATTATCAGCTATGTCATGCAATTTTTGAATATTCTGCATATCATTCTAGCAGCATATTTTTTTTATGAAGAAAAAAACCGCTGCTTAAAAAATCTCTGAAGGCAATGAACGACTGGATGAAATCCTGGTAGGAAGACTGAAGCTCGCCCAGGTTATTCAACGATTTCTGACTTTTATAATCGGGGAAAAAATGGATGATCTCATCGGTTTTGTTTTGGCTGATAAGATTACTTATGGAGTCTATCTGTCGGCTTATATTCATTACGGATTGAGGGCTGGCAATGCTTTCCATATAACCTAACACCTGGCCCGAATCAACCTTGGCATTTTCTTTTATTAATATCCTGCTCAGTTTCCCTTCCGTTCTTGTAATCACCTGCTGCGGGGCATTTACACTGTTTAGCTTCGCCCTTGCTACTACAATGTCAGGGTATTTTATAAACCAGCTTACTAACCCAAGCGCCAGCAAGAGCAAGAAAAAATAAACGGTTCCCCAGCGAACAATGTAAGGCGGCTTATTGGAAATAATGTCTTCGATTTCGTTGCTATGTTCAGCCCCTAAATCCCCTCCCTGAAAAGACCAGGATGTTCCAAAAGGGGACTTGAGAGCTTTCGTTATAATTGAGTCATCTGGTTCCATGTTTGAAAAGTTTTTTCTCGTAAAAAAATAAGAAGGTTCTTCAAAAAATCAAGATTTATCTGGTCCAAAAAACCAAGAAGGTTTTAGCAGAGACGTTTTAAATTTTAGAGACTTCAAGAAAAACCTTCTTGGTTTACAGCCCCCCTCTCAATTGCCCAACTCCAATTGATTTTTAACGAGCTCATAATACTTTCTTTTTTGCGAAGTAAGTTCCGCATGTGTTCCTTCTTCGACAATTTCACCTTTATCCATAACCACAATTTTATCCGCATTCTTTACAGTGCTCAGGCGATGTGCAACTATAACCACTGTGCGGTTTTTAAAAAACTCCTGCAGGTTTTCCAGAATCACTTTTTCATTATTGGCATCTAATGAATTGGTGGCTTCATCAAAAAAAATAAACTCCGGTTGTTTATACACAGCCCGTGCAATAGACAGGCGCTGCTTTTGCCCGCCACTTATTCCATTGCCTTCTGCGCCGAGCCTTGTATAAAACCCTAGCGGCAATGATTCAATGAACGATAAAATATTAGAAGTCTTGCAGGCATTTAATAATCTTTCATTATTCACTTTTTCATCAGTAACGGTAATATTTTTTCTGATGTTGTCATTGAAAATAAAATTATCCTGCATCACTGCGCCGCAGATACTTCGCCAGTATTTCGGGCTTATAGTTTTGAAATTTGAAGAGCCTACATAAATATCTCCTTTATAGCTTTCATAAAATCTTAGCAACAATTTTATAAGTGTAGTCTTTCCACTTCCGCTCATGCCTACAATGGCCGTTACTTTACCTTCGGGAATTATTAAGTTGATATTTTTTAGCACGGGTTCATTGCCCGCATCAGGATAGGTGAACGAAAGATTTTTTATATGAATAGAATGATCTTCCGGCAGAAAATGATTGAACTCTTTTTGCACCGGCTCTTCATCTTCCAATGCATGAATATCATTCAACCGTTCCAAAGAAATTTTTGCATCCTGTGCCTGTTGTGTAAATCCTATCAACTGCTCTACCGGGCTGTTGAGCTGCCCGATAATATATTGAATAGCCAGCATCATACCGAGCGTAAGCTGCCCGTCTATTACCAGCTTTGCAACAATAAAAGTTATGAAAATATTTTTGCCCTGGTTAATAAAGAAAGCGCCGATCTGCTGGTATTGCGTGAGAGATAAACTTTTAAAATTGAGTTTAAACAAACCAGCTTGCAGACCTTCCCACGCCCAGCGATAGGTGTTCTCGGCATTGTTCAGTTTTATTTCCTGCATGCCGTAAACGAATTGCATAGTGGCATTGTTTTCACGGGAAGCAATGGCGAACCGCTGATAATCTAATTTACGCCTGATACCTTAAAAAGAGTTGTATCCAAAGCACATACAAAATACTGCCTACTGCAAATATTGAAAATACAGTAAGATTGTAACTGAATAAAACAAAAGAAAAAATTACAAGTGTGAACATAGAGAAGAAAGTATTCAATGCGGTGCCCGTTAAAAAACTTTCTATGCGGTGGTGGTCGCCAATGCGCTGAATGATGTCGCCGGGATGCTTGCTATCGAAGAACTGAATAGGCAATTTTAAAAGCTTTGACCAAAAGCCTGAGAGAAGGGAAATATTTATTCGTATGCTTATGTGCAGGAGAATGCGGCTGCGGATAAACTCAACAACTGTTTGAGAAAACAGCAACATCAATTGAGCCGCCAAAACGATTTGAATGAAGTTGAGATTTTGTGTACTGATACCTGTATCAACAATGCTTTGCGTAAGGTACGGGAACACTAATTGTATGGCGCTGCCAATAATAAGCCCAAGCAATATTTGAAAAAAATATGCTTTATGGTCTTTTAAATAACTGAATAAAAAATTCCAGCCGATCTTTCTTTTGTCAATTCCATCATCAGAAAAGTCCATTTGTTTAAATAAGGGTGTGCTTTCTAACAAAAGACTAATTCCTTTTGCTGAACCATTCTCCGAAGTGGAAATCCAGCTTTTATTAAATTCTTCCCTGTTGAGTTTTATCAATCCCTTTGCGGGGTCTGCAATTATTAATTTATTTTTAGTAGAAGAAGGTGTAAGCACCACAAAATGATATTGCTCCCAGTGAATGATTGCCGGTAATGGTGCATCATTTACCAATTGATCGAAAGATATTTTTGCTCCAACCGACTTCAACCCGATACTCTCTGCGGCATCGGCAAGGCCAAGCATAGATACGCCCTGCTTGCCATATTGCGATTTATTGCGCAAGATGATCCAGTGATATAGAGCGGCCATAGTATTTTGCCACCATACGAAGGCAGGTAGGGCCGCAATCCATTGCGTCTAATTGTTTATATAGAGGGAACGAGCTTCGCAATTTTTTTTGATTTATTATTTTTCTTAAAAGGCTTAATGGCTTTTTTTAAAACCAGTTGTTTAAGCATAACAATGATAAGATGTTCGTATTCGTTTAAATGATTCTTGATTATATCATCTTCAACATAAATCTGCATTACCACAAATAAATCTCTGATTAAAGATGGCTCAGCTAAATGTTCAAGAATAATTTTTTCCATCTCATCCAAGTCCTCTATTGTAAAACCATCTGAAAATACTTCCGGAACCACCAAATTGTAAAACTCTCCGGGTTCTAATTCCAGCACTTCATAATACTCAGCCCCAACCCGTTTAATCTTATTTAATAAGCCACCCCAGTCAAACCCTGATTGAACGATCTCTATCTCTTTACATTTGGAAATTGTCCTGGTTGGAATATCTGAGTCATTACCGAAAAGTTCACAAAACCAATTTACTGACTCTAAATCCCTGCCATAGATATAATCATGCGGAATTTCTTTATACCGCATCAAAACAGCCGTGACATTCTTTGAAAATGTTTTAAGATCTTTCTCAGATTCGCTTTTGGTAATTCCGCTCAATCCGGTCATTTGATGTAATTGCATTTTGAGAAGTTCAAATACATTTGCTTCCGAACTTCGTAGAGCCGGGCCAATAAAATCATTTTTAGTGTTCGAAATTTCTTCTTTCGGATAATATGAATAAGCTTCTTTTGACTTTTCATCAAATTGGACGTAATCATCGATAGTAACAAATCTTTCATCGGTGTAAAAACTTATTGTAACGGAAGCACACTCTTTCTTACAAAGAGAAATAATCCTGTAATAATATTCAGGATATAGCTGTCTCAATTTGGCAGCCATTTGCCTGCAGGTATATTCATCTCTTTTATACTCACCTATAAGATGCAGGTAATTATTTTTACACGGCACTTTATGAAAATCACCCAGGTGCTGATATTTGTCGTCCTCGATTAATTCTTCAATGAGAAATGAGATGGGTATTCCTTTCTCCTTTGCAAGACTGTAAAATAAATGCTGCTCAAAAAAAACATTAAAGCCATAAATATTTATCAATGACAAGTGCTCGGCATTTCTGCTTACATATTCGAAAGAATTCTTTGCATATTCTTTCATGAAAGTAGTATTGCTGCCTCCCAAAATTCCCGCGTTTACTGCCTTAATAGGATGCGCATTTTTGAATTCCTTTTTTACACAATTTGGAAAATAAGTAAAGTGCGCAATTAATTCCTTTTGCGTGTTTGAATAAACCTCGGGTGTGGCCACTTCCTTATTTTGCGCTATCAATTCGCCGCCAAGTAAGGAAGCAGGCAATTCTTTAAAAAGGAATACGTCCCCATCAAGATGAAGAAAAGGTTCATCTTGTAAAGAGTATGTAAATATTTTGTGCAAGGCCCAAAGGTTTTCATTGGCAATATGAAAATCATCGTGCTGAGTATATGCCTTGCTATATGGAAGACCAAGAATATCTACTAATAATTCACCTGCACAACTATTTGAATAAAGTTCCACATTTCGATAAATTTTATGCAATTGCAAGCAACTTAAGGCCCATCCAATAAGATGATATTCTGGTCTCACCCAACCAAAAGAATGTTTGAAGGGATCTTTTGATTTATCGAAGTAAAGTGTTTGAATGAATTTCAAATTTAAATTTTACAGATAATACTACTTATGATAACGCGGGCTTTTATTAAATAAAATCTTTTAATAGCACCTTTTAAGTTAACAGAATAACGGATTACTATTTCGCATTCAAATTAGCATCTTTTGTCAATTGTCTTAGTATTGTAGATTTTAAACTCGGATCGTCAGGATGAGGCAGTTCGGCAACTGAAATAGTACCGTCAGGCCTGAACAGGATATATCGCGGTACAGCAGTAACCTTTAGGAACATACTAAGCAGACCTTTGTTGTCCCACAAATTAATGCCAGGGAATTTATATTTTTCTATTGATTTACGCCAAAGTTCTTCAGTCCGATCAATAGAAACAGAAATAATTTTAAAAGGTTTCCCTGAAAGTTCTGCCTCTAGCTTTTTTAAATATGGGATATTGGCAATGCAAGGCGGACACCAGTCCGCCCAAAAATCAATAAGAAGGAAATTACCCGCAAAATCAGAAAAGCTTAATTCATTTCCGGCAATGTCAGGCAAGGAAACGTCGTAGATACTATTTGTTCGTGTTAAGCTTTTATACAAATCCGGCTTCAAAAATTTTTTTCTAAGGCTCCAATCGCTCGTGCTATGGAGCAATTCTTTTAATATTTCTTTTCCCAAGTCACAATTTGCAGCATTGGGGCTTAAATAGGTAAAGTAGGTTTTTAGGGTGTCTATCTGTATACTTCGTTTGTAATGATACAGCAAAAAAGTACTGAAATACGAGTCAGGATGGGTGCTGGCATAATCCAAAACTTCTGCAATAAGTAACTCTTTTAATGCATCGTATTTATCTTGAAGCACAGCTAATTTTTTTTCAAGAAGAAGGTTATTTTTCCCTTGATTTTGTGCGTGGAACTCAATCAGTTTATTCCAATAGTTTTCCAGTGCCTTCAGTAACAGGGCATGATTTGCTTCCCATATTTCCTTTTCCTTTTGGGCATTGGATCCTTCAATAACAACGTTAGTGATTTTGCTGTCCTTTGCACTAAAATTCAAGCTAACAGTACCCGGTTCTATCAAAAACCTTACGACTTGAGGTCCATCTAATAAGCGGCTATGAATGTTAGAAAATATAATAGCCTCGGTTGCACGATTTATATAGCCTTTCACAACTGTCTTGCCTTTAACTAAACGGAGTGTGTCCATCATATCACCGGGGCTTTCGCAATCGCTAATTGCTATACCAATTGAATCTGAGTCAAGATTCTCAGCCAAAATAGTTAAGGTAAACATGCCGCAAGAATCTTCAATGCTATATTGACCCGATACATCAAGATGAAAAAAAATAACTATCAGAATAAACAAGTAAAACTTCATTGTCAACTTTTTTGTCAATCATCAATAGTATTAGGCAAATGCCGTTATGAGTTACACACAAACGCTTTTAGAAATTAATAGTTCATCATGATACTATCTGCTCCGAAACAGGTTTTTGAATAGAAAAGCATACCTATCAATGTTTATTTATACGAATCACACGGACACTTTTTCCCAGCTTGATTTTTTGTTAGTGATTTAGTGTTTTTAAAATATTAGAAGCACTATTTGTTAATTTTTATACTCTCAGAATTTTTTGAATGGTGATTATTGCTGACCACACATTTAATTCCAAATTAGCATTGTTATATAGAATTTGGTGCCGAACACCTCATGTTATAACTGGGGCATCTTTGATAATCTGAAATAATAATACAGAACATGGCAGCTCTGTATTATTATTAACTTGCTAAAATTTGTTACGCGGGTTGAGCATGGCATACACCAGCTTTAGGCCCTCCGGAACAAGCAACGCAATAAGGATTCGAGGAGGTACAGTCATCCTTGGAATTGCAGTTGCAAGTACCGCCACCGCCACCACTCCCAGCCATAATATTTTTCATTTCCGCCCTGCTTAACTTTCCCTGGATGTTAGCAAGGCTCAATTTTTTTGTTTTCATTTTTTTAAACTTTTGAAATTAAGAAAATTATTTAATCGCCAATAGCTTTTAGCATCAATGGCTTTGGCCGCCCCACCCCCCGTCTGCAGTGCGAGGTAGTTCTGCAGGACTTTTCTTCAGGGGAACTATTCCAAAAGAAAATATTTTAGACCCTCAATGCAAAGTGCATTGGACAGTTTGTATTCATAAATTAAAGTAGTCGAAGTAAAGCTTATATCCATTGTTTTTGTTTTCTTTTTCAGGTGCTTTAATTCTGCATTCGTGCATTCTCTATTTCTGATGAAATATTTGAAGAATCACCCATAAATACTATGTTGCCGTTTTTATCAATAACGAATTTTGCAGGTATGCCTTCTACCCGATAGTCAGTTATTACTTTGTCATCTACATCCAGCAATACGTTAAAGCTATACTTGTTGTCTTTTATAAATTTTGCGGCTTCTTCCTGCATTTTTTTTGGTGCTTTATTTTCCCAAACATCTATGAAAAGGAATGCCACTGTAGAATCCTCTTTATACTTATTTACTGCTTCCTGCATCGCGGGAAAAGAAGCCCTGCACGGGCCGCACCAGGTAGCCCAGAAGTCCAGTATCACTACTTTGTCTTTAAGCGAAGACAGCGATACTGCTTCCCCTAAAATATTTTTCAACGTGAAATTTTTTGCTATTGTCGTTCCTAATTTTGCCTTGATTGCTTCAGCGGTCTTTTGCCTGGAAACTAAATTATATTTTTCCTGCAGCTTTTTAAATTCATCTTCCGGAAGGTTTAATTGCTTGTAAATAGACTGCAATTGACTCAACATTGCAGGGGAATTTACACCACTCAATAATTGTTCCTCTATCACCTTCCTCGCATAGTTTGCACCCTTCACCTTTTCTGCATAAACAGCGTATCGTTCCAGGCCGCCTGCATCCAATTCACCGTGCTGCATATAAACAGCATCCTGGTAATAAAAAGCAGAATCGTATTGACCAAGCTTATATAAGATAAGCGCATAGGTATCAGCAAACGTATTGTGAGTGCCCTGGAGCTCATTGCCGAGGTCATTATTTAATGCAAGGATTTTCATTCGCTCATCGGTATATTCTATGGATTTCTTTGAAAGGGTTTTGGCAACTTCTAAATCAATTCCTGGATTATATAGTTCCTGACCAGATAATTTCCACGCATAATTATTGTATAGTCCTGTTAGATTGAACTTATCCTTGATTAATGGCTCATATTTTTTAATATTCTCCCATTCGTTCTTATCAAGAAAAGATGCGATGATATTGGAGTAAAAAAGATCCTTTATATGACTCGAGCTATCTTTAAAATGACTAATGTATTCAACCATAGAAGATAATATTGACTGCTCAGTAGGTTTCTCTGTTGAATAGAATTTATCCCAAAATTTTCGGATTGCCAGTTGACCGGTCGGTTTTTCGGATAATACTTTATTTTCAACTTTTTGTTGATCTTCATCCATCTTTAATACACCATATATCTTTATTGCATTCATCCACTTTTGCTCATTGTTTTTTGCTAAAGCCATTTGTTTTGCATAAGCCAGTAATTTAGGTTTTACGGCATCCTTTTTTTCTTCGTATAGCGTTGTAAGATAAGAGCTATAAGAACTTTCACTCTTAAGTACGGGGGATAACTTGTAGCCTTCCTCGTACAGCGCAATTACTTTCTTTTTTAACAGTTCCCGATTCAGGTTAAGCGTGCGTGGGGCGTAGTAGCTCAGGAGATCTGCCGAGGCAATGTACGCTGAGGCGGGTATAGCGCCATTGTTGTCATATAAATATATCTCAAACCCCGTTTCATTGTTATTATCTATCGTATTCTTTTTATTATCTACAATGCTAAAAATTAATACTTGTGTGGAGTCAGGGGCTTTAAACGAAAATTGATAATTACTATCTTTTCTATTAATTGGAATTATTTTATTATTATAGTATTTCTTGCTGCTATAAACAACATAAGCAAAAATATTATCTGGAAGTTTTAAATATTTAGGTGGACTGTAAGCATAAAGATTCTCTACGTTAGTCTGCGGTTTTGCGATACTTGATATAATTCCTTCATGATCTTGAGCATAAGAAAACTGAACAATTAAGAAAGAAAAAAACAAAAGTGCGATAGCTTTCATAAGTTTTTATTTTAATTTTTTTGTTGTCAAGACTATCTTCTTAGCAGAGGCATTGAAGGAAATGAATAAATCAAAAAAAGATGCGATTAAAATTTGTTAACCAAAGTACGGGAATTGGAATCGCATCTTTACGGCTAAATTCTAAATTTGACTATCTACGTTGAAAAACTTTCAATTAGGCAGTGCAACATCCGGGACCCTGGCCATGGCCGCAATCGCAACTATATTGCTTATTGCAGTACGGTGCGTTTCCGCCACAATTACTATCTGAAGCGCAACAGCCGCCGCTTCCACTTCCCGCCATAATGTTCTTCATTTCAACCCTGCTTAACTTGCCCTGAATGTTAGCAAGACTCATTTTTTTTGTTTGCATTTTGTTTAAATTTTAAAGTACTAAAAATTGTTTGCACCATTTGCTTATACCACCAATGACTTTGAATGCCCGGTTCCCAGTCTGAATTAGCCCAGGCTTTCCCTTTGGGAACTAGTCTGCGTTTTTTTGAGATCAAGAAAAACAACAGTATAAATCGGGATTGTAGTGTAGTACTCTACATGTACCGCCATCACAAGGTTGTCCCGCTATACAAGTACTGGCACCACCACAATCTGCCCCGCTTCCAGCCATAATATTTTTCATTTCAGCCCTGCTTAATTTTCCCTGAATATTAGCAAGACTCATTTTTGTTCTTTTCATTTTTTTAAAATTTAAAATTAATAAAAATTATACCTGCCTTAGCTTATAGCGTCATAGGCTTTGGCTGCCCAACTGCCCCGACCTGCAGATCGGGACATAGTTCCATCAGGCGATTTTCCTGCAGGGAACTACTCTGCAAGAAAATATTAAATCCTCAATGCTATGTACCATATAGGATCTCATTATTTAATATTCAAAACTGCCAGGATCTGCTTTTTAAGCAACTCAAATTCAGTTGGAGAAAATGCATCATCAATCACAATTTTTGCATTGTCAATTAACAGGTATCTCGGAATAGGGATACCTTCATTGGAACTGGCATGGTAAATATTTTGTTTTATGTCTTTTTTCAAGGAATCATTTGCCAGTATATGGTAACCACCCAGTGCATAATCATTTATATCCTTTTTCCATTTTGAATAGCTGTCTATTCTATCTAAACTAATATATAAACGTTCGATATTATTGCGAGCAAGGAAAGTATCCAATTGCAGATTAAACCCGAAGGCGGATATACAAGGGATGCACCAGGTTGCCCAAATATCAATAAAAACAGGTGTTTCGCCAGGTAGTTTACTTAACAAAGCTTTTATTGTACTTACTTCACTTGTATCAATAAAATGAATCGGTAACTGGAGTTTATATTCAATTTTTTTTGGGATATCCATCATCTGAAATTTCTTCTGAAGTAGGTGCAGCCATTTGCTATTTGGAAATATTGAGTCATATTGTTCTATTAAAGAGAAATCATATTTACCCGGATAATTATAAAAAAGCAGTATGCGTAATGCCCATAAATCTTCCTGATCAGCTTTATTTTCTATATAAGTGAATGGAGCAAGATCTTCATTGATTAAATAAATATTCCCTTTAAGAGGATAGTTAATTTTTTTGCTTGTCAACTCGTTTATAAATTCCAGGTTGTATTTTTTGTAAGCCAGAAAATTATAGTAGTTATCAAGGTAAAACTCGGCTGCGTATAGACCCTTTAATCTCTTGTCAGTGGGAGGCTGATTCAGAAATAATTTTTCGATAATAGCATCCTTTTCGCTTCTTTCCAGCACTTTACTTTTTTTTGACTCTCTTAAAAAGCTTGTCACGACCTGGTTGTACAGCAACGATTTAAAACAAAGATCCATGTATTCAACAAATCTCTCTGTTACCAGTTTTTTTTCGTGTAGAGAATCAAATCTGTTTTTTATTAAACCCACTCTATTTTCAATTTCCTGGACAAATGATTTTTTGTTTTCAGGCAATCCATCAAGCACGTCAAATACAGGTATAAATTTATTAAAGGGTACAAAGTTGATTTCATTAAACAATTTTTGTCCCATTGAATTACTTCCTCCATAAACAACAGAATTAGCATCAATATGAGAAAGGTCAATATTAAGATGCAAAGAATCTCCCGGGAATAGAAGTACATCAGTCCTTGTAATAAATTCCTTTTTGAGGCTTGTGAAATATATTGTGAAAAATGCGGGTTTATCAATATTTATTACTTTAAATATTGAATCTGTACCGTTGCTTAATGAGCTGTTCAGTGAAGTTGTATCAAAAAAAGCAATATTGTTATGACCATAAACAGGCTCATAAATATGCATTATAAACTTGTCCGGTGAAATTACTTTTCCGCAAATGATTGCTTCATTCTGTCCCTGAATATTTTGTCCAGCCAGGTGTAAAATGATGGCTAAAAGAAATTTTGTGAATTTCATAGCTGAATATTAAAAAGGGGTAAATACTCGTATCTACCCCCATAAGGAATCAATTGCAAACGCACATTCCGCTACTACAATAAGTGTAACAATCTTCAGGCCAGTTACAACTGCCTTCCCATGATCCAACACTTTGAAAGCAGAAGCCGCCGTTGTTCCCACTTGTGCCACTTCCCGCCATAATGTTCTTCATCTCGGCCCTGCTTAACTTGCCCTGAATGTTAGCAAGGCTCATTTTTTTGGGTTTCATTTTTTTAAAATTTTAAGTTGATAAAAATTGTTTCTGCCTGTAGCTTATAGCGTCATAGGCTTTGGCTGCCCAACTGCCCCGACCTGCAGATCGGGACATAGTTCCATCAGGCGATCTTCCTGCAGGGAACTACTCTGCAAGAAAATATTTTAAATCCTCAATGCTGTAAGCATCGGGGAGTGCGTATCCATTTAAAAAGATTGTTGGTGTCGCATGTACCTCCATAGCCTTGCACCAGTTGTTCATAGCTTCAATCTTATCTCCTTGCCTTTCTAACTCTCCATTCATTGGATATTTTTTTGCAAACAATTCATAGTCCTTATTTTCTGCCAAATACCAATCGTCTAACGATTGTTTTATTATTTTTTCATTTTTGCTACCTTCAGCAATCGCCATTAAATGCCGGGTTGGCTTTATAGCATGATGCGCTTCATCATTCGGTGTTGTAAAGATTATTTTAGCTTTTACATTGGCATTTTCCTCTAATAATTCTTCAATCTTAGGATGTGCTTTACTACAGGGGCCGCAATAAGGATTACAAACTTTTATAAGTGTATTTGATGCATCAGAGTTTCCTAAATCGATACCCAGGCCATCTGTAGGTACGGTTATCATTCTTTGCTTTTTTAAAAGCGTATCAAAAATTTCTGTATTAAACTTAATGCGTAAATATTCACGCTTTGTATTTTTTGCTTCCTGCAATTTTAGTATGTCAGGCTTAATTGCAAACCATGTTAGTATGGGAGACAAATAAAACAATATGCAATAAGCAATGGGCAAAAAAGAAGGAGCCAATTGAAACAAGAAACTGTTTGTAATAACATTAATGCCTCCAAGCACTAATAAAGCCTGTACTGCGAGGCAAAGAACACACCATTGCTTTGCAACACGCCATTGATAGTAAATAGAAAATATTACATAAGGTAATGCAATTACATTTACACATGATATTAGGGTAATTAAACCTGCGATTTTATTTCCCGCAAATAATAAAGTAAGTAAGCTTCCCGTAAAATAGAAGAAACCAACTTCGCTCCAGCTAAGCCAGCTAAAAAGTTTTGATTGCTTCCCGGTAAGTATAGCGTTGCAGTTTCCCTTGGCAATGCCTGTGCATACTTTTTGTAAAAGAGGATTGCTTTTATCGATCTCGTACCAGAGCAGTAAAGAGGTAACGACAACGCCGGTTAACAAAATAAAATATTGCAGATATATGCCGGTTACACTCAGTGAAATAGCATCTTGAACTGCATTAAGGGTTCTGTTTAGAAAAAGTAAAGACAATGCAATTAATAAAATAAAAGCCGCAAAAGGAATCAATGAATCGAATAAAGATTTTCTTTTGGTTGCTTCATAATTATGTTCTCCGGATTGCTCCTTAGGCTCGGCAATAAGATAAACGCCATTCCATTTTTTAATAAAATCTTCTTTCTTTTCTACAAAACTTTTTTGATAATTTTTTTGGTAACCTTCTACCGTAATATCTGTTAATTTAGTAACAATAGCAAGGGGATTTTCTCTGTCATTTGTATAAGCAATAAATGGCGTTGGCAGTTCATCAATTTTTTCAGGGTCAGTTTTACCAGCACCGTTGGGAATATTCCATTTATTAAGTGAATCATTTATACAAAGCAGCGAAGGCCAGTCAGGATGATTTTGTAATGTTTCATTTACGGTTGCATTATTTACTTTGACGCCTAACCGTTTAAGGAAGGAGATGGTAGCTTTTACGTTGGGGGCGTATTCTATGAACATTAATGACAATAATTTTTCAATTATTATGAGTTCATAAGGAGGAGATTAATTGTTTGTAAAATTATTATGTGATAGTCTATTATTTTCGGACGCATGAAATAATTTAAAAAAAAATCTAAATATTTTTATTCTTCTTCGCTGTCACGTTCTAAATATTTGTTGAATAATTTTTTGGCCATTTCCCCTTCCTCCTCATAGTAATAAGTTTTTCTTCTGTAAGAATATTTTATGGGAAATCCTAATTCTTTCATTTCCCTTAAATATTCAAGGGTAGTGCTTCGTGAGAGATGTAATTTTTTAGAGAGAGTATCTGAATTACCTGTGGATTTTGTTCTCAATAAAGAATCAATATATCGTAGGCGTTCAATATATTTTAGTATTGACATAATGTGGTTTAATAATTATGAAATCAGAAATAACGGCCTGGAATTTTAGCCTCAGTACTTGAATAAACCGGATGAAAAATATAATTAGAAGAAATTCGCTCCTATTGTTGTAGCGTCGCTTACATTGCGTTCTAAGTTGTATGCTTAATGGTATATTAATTAATAGAGGAACGAGGTGTTTATTTCTGATATATATTAGCATCGGGCTAAACTAATATAAAAACGTCATTGCAAATACCGTGTTTTAACGGTATTTTTTGGGGGGTATTGCAACAAAAAAGCTCTTTCGATATAGTTTAATGTTTTTAGATTTTAAAAGGTGAAAACTCACAGAGTAAAAGTCACATCTTTGCCATTAGTTTATAGTCACCGTTATTAGCCTGATTACAATAAATTTTTGCTGATAGCTGACATAGTTTCACGAAACAAGGGCATAAGTTTACTGATAGCCCTTATAAGTTAACTAAGAGCATTTATAATTTTACTGCAGAAGGTATAAAATGGCTGTAGATGTGCATTAGTTAAGTGTAAGAAGTCATTTGTTTCGTGAAAGCGTCCATTTGCAAGGCGCAGTAAATGGTTTCCTTACTGCATGCTGACAATATTTCATTTTGGGAAAGTAAAAATCAATTGAGAGAATCCTTTTATAAAATGCAATCCGCCAAAGATTACTTGCAAATCTTTATTTTTTTAATGCGTATTGCCCCCAATGAATTGCAACTTATCATTTGTGATAATAACTCAATAGAAACTTATAATAATTTGAATAATGGCACAATGAAAGTTGTGCCTTTTTTTATTGAATTAATTTTAACGTGCAGGCATGTAAGTTAGAGATAAAATATAGGAATGTTTGAAAAAGCCAGCTATGACTAATCTATCAACTCATGCTCCAACCCCCTGAAATCCACGGGGACCAATTTACTTACA
>CAVWQJ010000012.1:0-177500 GCA_963756945.1 uncultured Chitinophagaceae bacterium
ATATTGCTCTTTTTACCTGAAGAAGCAACTTTTTTTACACCTGATTTCGAAGCGGATGCTTTCTTTACAACCTGACTTGCCTTTTTTTTCTGCGTAGCCATACTTACTTTCCTTTTTTTATGACTGTTACTGTTAAAGAGTGATTGTTAACATCAATTGTGATGCCATCGGACAATTTTGGAACAAATTCAAGTTTATCTGCCAAAATTTCGGCGCAAATATAAGTATTAAATTCAGTAATTGGAACTATCGCCGCTTCATCATTAACAAGATTTACAACAATTTTGTCAGTTAATTCGAAATTTTTCTCCTTGCGTAATGTTTGAATTCGATTGACAAATTCCCTTGCAAATCCTTCATTCCTGAGACTTTCTGACAATACTATGTCCAAAGCGACTGTCAGATTGCCCTTCACCGCAACTTCAAATCCGGGGATCTCATTAGTGGAAACTTCAATATCTTCCGCTGTTATTATGACGGCATTTTCTTTTTTATGTTGGTAATCAGGATTTAGTATAAAATCACCCTTAAGAATTTGGTCGATTTCCCCATCACCAAGTTGGTGAATTTTTTCAGCGGCCCATTTCATTTTAGAACCCAGCTTTTGCCCAAAGTTTTAAAATTGGCCTTGGCTTTCTTTTTAATAAAGTTATTGTTGGCCTGCAAAAACTCAATTTCTTTAATATTTGTTTCTGATTTAATGATATCCTCTACCATTTTTATTTTTTGGGCAAAAGAATCATCAATTGCAGGAATGATTACTTTTTGAAGTGGCTGCCTTACTTTAATACCCACCTGCCCACCGGAAGTTCACTTTTTTGCGTAGCGACAAGATCAGCGAAGAAATATCTTGTGCTAATTGCATTCGTTCTTCCAGGTCTTTATCGATTAAAATAACATCAGCATTAGGGAAATCGCTCAAATGAACTGAAGATGCGGCCAACTTGCCGGTTAGCTCTATTGAGATTTGTAAAAAGCCAATCAGCAAAAAATGGTGCGATGGGAGCGATAAGCCTGCTCATTACCTGAAGGCATTCATACAAAGTTTGATAGGCACAAATTTTATCATGTTCATATTCTCCCTTCCAAAACCTTCTGCGGGAAAGCCGAACATACCAGTTACTTAGATGTTCATCCAGGAAATATTCAATGGCTCTTCCGGCCTGGGTAGGTTCATAATCATCCATGCTTTTTGTAACCGATTCAACAAGAGTATTCAATGAAGAAATAATCCACCGGTCAATTTCCGGACGATCTTTTACAGGGATATATTTTTCTTTAAAAGCAAAACCATCCACATTAGCATACAAAGCAAAAAACTGGTAGGTATTATAAAGTGTTCCAAAAAATTTTCGTTGCACTTCCTTAATGCCTTCCATATCAAATTTCAAACTATCCCATGGGGAAGCATTCGTTATAAGGTACCATCTTGTAGCATCCGGCCCAAAAATTTCCAGGGTTTCAAACGGGTCGACGATATTGCCGAGCCGCTTACTCATTTTCTTTCCATTCTTATCCAGCACGAGGCCATTACTAACCACAGTTTTGTAAGCAACACTATCAAATAATAAAGCCGCCAAAACATGCAAAGTATAAAACCATCCCCGTGTTTGATCAACGCCTTCGGCAATAAAATCTGCCGGAAAGTTTCGCTCAAATTCTTCTTTATTTTCAAAAGGGAAATGCCATTGTGCATAAGGCATGGCTCCGCTATCAAACCAAACATCAATCAAGTCTGAAACTCTTCGCATGGGTTGATTATTTTTTGAAACCAACACGATGTATCGACAAAAGGCTTATGCAAATCTGAAGTCAGATTCTCTATGAAATCGTCCATAGTTTTTTCACCCGGAGCCATATAACCAGCTTCAATAGACGCTTTAATTTCTCTCTTCAATTCATCAACAGACCCAATACATTTTTCTTCATCGCCATCTTCTGTGCGCCACACGGGCAACGGAGTTCCCCAAAAACGGCTACGGCTTAAATTCCAATCCACCATATTTTCCAGCCAGTTGCCAAATCTTCCCGTTCCTGTGGAAGCCGGTTTCCAGTTAATGGTATTATTTAATTCAATCATCCGCTCTTTTAGCCGCAGTTGTTTTTATAAACCATGCATCCAGCGGGTAATAAATGATTGGTTTATCTGTTCGCCAGCAATGCGGGTAATTATGTTCATATTTTTCTACCTTAAAAGCACGATTTTCTTTTTTTAACTTAACTGAAATATCAACGTTCACATCAGTGTAATTCGGATCATCTTTATAATTTTTTACAAAGCGACCACTGAATTCTCCAACACCGTCTACAAATTTTCCTTCCTTGTCGACAAGAGTTAAAATACCGAGATTATTTTTTTTACCGGCTTTAAAATCATCAGCACCAAAGGCAGGAGCAGTATGAACGATACCTGTTCCATCTTCTGTAGTTACAAAATCTCCTGTAACAACTTTAAAAGGTTCGGCACCGGGAGTTATTTCCCTGAATTTTTTCCAAGGTATTTGCTTCGGAAGGTAATAATTGTTCATAAGTTAAACCTTCAAGTTCCTTGCCTTTAAACTCTGCTAATATTTTCCAGGGAATATGTTTATCGCCTTTTCTCTATAAGAATCAAAATCACCATTTTCATTTTCGGCTTTAAAATATTTACTGATAAGATGATTTTGCCAATATTACATTTACGGGAAGATGGGTATATGGATTAAAAGTTTTGATTAAAACATAATCAATATTTGGGCCCACTGTTAATCCTAAATTGGAAGGCAAAGTCCAGGGGTAGTGGTCCATGCAAGGAAATAAAATCATTGGTCATTAAGTCATTGGTGTCAATTTGCTTAAACAATTGACTTTTGACTATTGACTCTATTAACGCCTTTAAACATTGCCACCACACTCGTATCCTTCACATCTTTATAAGTTCCCGGCTGATTTAATTCATGCGAACTTAAGCCTGTACCTGCAGCAGGTGAATAAGGTTGTATACTAACACTTTCATATAAAAATCCTTTTTTATACAATTCTTTCAGGCACCACCAAAGTGATTCAATATAATTATTTTCAAAAGTGATATAAGGATGATCGAGGTCAACCCAATAACCCATTTTTTGCGTTAACTCATCCCACTTGTCTTTAAACTTCAGCACTTCTCTCCTGCATGTGGCATTATATTCTTCAACAGTAATTTTTTTGCCGATGTCTTCTTTTGTAATTCCCAATAATTTTTCAACTCCTAATTCAACCGGCAATCCATGCGTATCCCAGCCGCCTTTACGTTTTACCTGGAAACCACGCATAGTTTTATATCGGCATACAAGATCTTTCAGCGTCCTGGAAATTACATGATGAATGCCGGGCATTCCATTGGCGCTTGGCGGTCCTTCATAAAAAACAAAAGCGGGACTACCTTCGCGATTGGTAATACTTTTTTCAAAAGTTTTTTCCTTTTCCCAAATTGCCAGTGTTTCATCTGCAATGTGCGTTAAATTCAACTGGCTGTATTCAGGGTATATTCTCTTCATTTCTAACCTTTCTTTATTTTAAAAAGATGGCAAAGGTAAGAAATTACCATGCTATAATAGATGACAAAATAAGGCCTGGCTCACTATGAAATCGCCTTTGTGTAGCCGGTTACCCAAAATAGAATTGTTGTGTGCGGAAAAGTAGTGTGCAGAAAAATAAGTTAAAAAACGCGGCTGCGCTATTTAAAGAAGGTTTTTGAGCTCAGAAAATGAGAGGAAAGACAATTTAAATTTCATTTGGCATAATATTAGTCTATAAGCTTTTGCTATACAAAAAGATTATATCCTTTCGTATAGAGAGTTTATATGGCCGTTGCTAACGGAAAAACCCCTGATAATTCTTAAGGCTCAAGAATTCTTTTGTATAGTGATGTTAGAATCATAGAAACTTTTGCTAATAAAAGGTTTTATTAGGGTAGGCGAGGGTTAACTCCTTCGCCTTTTTCTTTATGAACTTGATTTAGTAAGAAAATTTATCAGCGACCTCAATTGTCCGGTCCAAATCCTCGTAACTTAAAGCATTGCTTAAAAACCAACTTTCGTAACCAGATGGAGGAAGATAAACTCCATTTTCAAGCATGTGATGAAAGAATTTATTGAATAAGGGAATATCAGCTTTTGAGGCAGTATCGAAATCTATAACATCATGATCGCAAAAATGTAAACTCATCATACTTCCAAAACGATTGATGCGATGAGGTACTTTTTTATCAGCCAAAATTTTATGCAGGCCTTTTTCGAGATATGAACTTTTTTCATCCAGTTCATTATAAGTTGATGGATTGTTTTTCAATTCTGTAAGCATAGTAAATCCTGCAATCATGGCAATTGGATTTCCACTTAAAGTCCCTGCCTGGTATACGTTTCCTAATGGAGCAATGTGTTGCATAATTTCTTTTTTCCCGCCAAATGCACCCACAGGTAAACCGCCACCAATTACTTTACCATAAGTAACGAGATCCGCATTTATTTGTAACGCCTCCTGGGCTCCACCTTTTGCCAAACGAAAGCCAGTCATCACTTCATCAAAAATGTAAACAATACCTTCATCATCGCATAACTTCCGCAATCCTTCCAGGAAACCAGGTTGAGGTAAAATACAACCCATATTTCCAACAACAGGTTCAATAATGATAGCAGCAATTTCGCCTTTGTTTTCTTCTATTAATTTTTCTACAGCAGGCTAAATCATTGTATGGAGCAGTAAGTGTGTCATTGGCCACACCTCCAGTAACTCCGGGAACGGTTTGAATATTTAAAGTGGCCATTCCGCTTCCGGCTTTCACCAAAAAGCAATCGGCATGGCCATGATAACAACCTTCAAATTTTATGATTTTATTTCTTCCGGTATAACCTCTTGCCAACCTAACGGCACTCATACACGCTTCTGTACCACTGCTTACCATTCTAATTAAATCAACATTGGCAACCATGCTTTTTATGAGTTCTGCCATTTCAATTTCCAATTCTGTTGGCGCACCAAACGAAGTAGACTGCTCCGCTTTTTCCTGTATGGCTTTTACCACAGGTTCATAAGCATGGCCAAGAATCATTGGTCCCCATGAATTAATGTAATCGATATATTGATTTCCATCTTCATCATATAAGTAAGCACCTTTTGCTTTCTTAATAAAAACAGGTGTGCCGCCAACACTTTTAAAGGCACGCACCGGTGAATTCACGCCGCCGGGAATAGATTGCTGCGCTCTTAAGAAAAGTTGTTTACTGCGATTGCTTGTGTATTCCATAATTACTGTTAAGTGAAAAGCGTAAAAATATTTAGAATGAAAGCCGTATTTTTTTATGAAGCGTTATCACAACAATTTCACGGCATCTTTTGCAAAGTAAGTTGCAATCAAATCTGCGCCAGCCCTTTTAATGGATGTAAGACATTCGAGAATGGCTTTATCCTCATTGAGCCAGCCCATTTTTGCAGCGGCTTTAATCATAGCATATTCTCCGCTCACATGGTAAGCGCTAACGGGAAGGGTTACACTATCTTTAACTTCACGGATGATATCAAGATAAGCCATTGCAGGTTTCACCATAATAATATCGGCACCTTCTTCTTCATCCATAACTGCTTCTTTTATTGCTTCAACGCGATTGGCATAATCCATTTGATACGTTTTTTTATCGCCAAATCCCGGAGCAGAATCCAACGCATCTCTAAATGGTCCATAAAAACAGGAAGCATATTTTGCGCTATATGCCATGATGCCTGTTTTGGTAAAATTATTTTGTTCCAATGCTTCTCTTATCGCACCAATGCGTCCATCCATCATATCGCTTGGAGCAACAAAATCTGCTCCTGCTTTCGCATGGCTCAGGCTCATTTTTACTAATGCTTCTACGGTTGGATCATTTACAATTTCTCCATTCTTCTACTATTCCGTCATGGCCATAAGATGAATAGGGATCAAGCGCAACATCAGTCATAACAACCATTTCGGGCAAAGCATTTTTTATTGCTTTGATACTTCGTTGCATTAATCCGTCATCATTCCAGGCTTCTTTTCCTGTATTATCTTTTAATTCATCAGGGGCTTTAATAAATAATAAAACGCTTTTAATTCCCAGGCTCCATAGTTCATTAATTTCCTTTATTGTATTATCAATTGAGTACCGGTAATAGCCAGGCATTGATGGAATTTCAAATGAAACATTCTCTCCTTCATCGATAAATAAAGGTGCGATAAAATCATTAGGTGTTAAAGAGGTCTCAGCAACCATACTCCTTATTGAAGGAGATTGACGGAGAATTCTGTTTCTTCTTTGTAAATACATAAGTTGTTATTAAGAATGCAAAGTTAGTTTTCAATCCAATCTTTTGGATGCAAACAGGCCTGTAATAATTTATCTTCTTCACTGCCTTCTTCAGGCCTGTAATCATAGATCCATCTTGCTCTCGGTGGAAGACTCATTAAAATACTTTCTGTTCTGCCATTTGTTTTTAAACCGAATAATGTTCCACGATCATGAATTAAATTAAATTCAACATAACGGCCTCTCCTTATTTCCTGCCATTTTATTTCCTGCCCGGTATAGCTATGTTTTTTCTTTTGTCAACGATAGGCAGGTATGCATTTAAAAATATGATTACTCACACTTTGTTGAAATAAAAGTAATCTTTCGGCATCTGCTTCATCTAACGGCTTAAGGTAATCGTAAAATACACCACCTACACCACGCATCTCATTATTGCGATGTGTATTAGTGAAATACTCATCGCACTCATTTTTTAAATTGTGGGTACAGATGCGCCCCAAATGCATCCATTGCGTTTTTAATAGTATTATGAAAATGCCTTACATCTTCGTCAAATAAATAATAGGGCGTAAGATCGGTGCCGCCGCCAAACCATCTATCTATAACATTTCCATCTTCGTCGTACAACTCAAAGTAGCGCCAGTTTGCGTGTACAGTAGGCACATAAGGGTTTAGCGGATGAATAACTAACGACAATCCACAAGCGAACCATTTATCGCCTTCGAGTTTTAATTGCCGGCGCATTTCCTTTGAAACTTTTCCATACACAACAGAAGTGTTTACGCCACCTTTTTCAAATACATTTCCATCTTCGATTACCCTGGTTATTCCACCGCCACCTTTGCCTTTTTTGCCTCTTACCCATTTATCTGTTTTAAAATTACTTTTCCCATCTTCTCCTGTAAGCGCATTGCATATGTTATCCTGCAATTGATAAATATAGTCGATCCATTTTCCCCTGAATTCCTTCGTTTCGGTTTTATATATCTTGTTAGAAGTATTCATTTTTTCTAAAAAATTATTTTCCATATTCTTTTACTGCATCAACAAAAGCTTTTGCATTTTCAACAGGTACGTTCGGAGTTATGCCATGCCCTAAATTGGCAATATAATTTTGAACTCCAAATTCATCTATCATTTCTTTTACAGCTTTTTTAATTTCAGGAACAGGCATTAATAATTTGGCAGGATCAAAATTTCCCTGTAAAACAATTTTATTAGCTGTTAACTCTCTGGCCATTTTTGGTGAAATACACCAGTCCAATCCCAATCCCGAAGCACTGCTGTTACTTAATTCTTTTAATGCATACCAGCTTCCTTTAGGGAATAAAATAACCGGTGCACTGTCTTTTACAGCATCAGCAATTTGTAATAAATACGGTTGCGCAAAAATTTTAAAATCACCGGGGCTTAAGCATCCACTCCAGCTATCAAAGACTTGCACAACATCCGCTCCGGCAATTGCCTGTGCCTTTAAATAGGCAATGGTAGCATCAGTAATTTTTTGTAATAACTGGTGCGCAAGATCAGTCTCTGTATAACAAAATTGTTTTGCTTTATCCCATGTTTTGCTGCCTTTACCTTCCACCATGTAACATAATATTGTCCAGGGAGCGCCAGCAAAACCTATCAATGGAACCCGGCCATTTAATTCCTTTTTGGTAAGCGCCAATGCATTTGTTACATAACTCAAGGCTTCTTCAACATCACTTGTAATAAGGGCATCAATATCTTTTTGAGATTTTATAACGTGGGGTAATGACGGACCTTTCCCTTCTTCCATTAAAACCTCTACGCCCATAGCCTGTGGAATAACTAATATATCAGAAAAAATAATTGCTGCGTCTACACCTACCTGTTGTACAGGTTGCAAAGTAATTTCGGTAGCGAGTTCAGGTGTTTGTACACGGGTGAAAAAATCGTATTTCTCCCTTAGTTTGATATAGTCGGGTAAATACCTTCCGGCCTGTCGCATCATCCAAACAGGTGGCCGTTCTACTTTTTCGTTTCTTAAAGTTCTTAGTAATAAATCGTTGGTTAATTTCATTTAAATAATATGGCTTTTGCTGAAATGATTAATTACCAATTGAACTAAATTTTTTTTGCCGGGAGTTTCAGCGATGATAACAGGCTGCTGACTAAAAAGTTTTATGACGTTTGCAGTTGTAGAGCCAATCGCAAAAATCTTCGTTTTTTTATTGATAGAATTTTTTGAAAAAAAACTTTGAACAGCGCTTGGACTAAAGAATAAGATGCCATCATATTGTTTTGTCAAAGCTGATGGTGTTTCTACTCGTTCTATAAATTACTATCTCATCAACAGTTATTCCGCTCTTACATTAAGTTTTGCAGGTAGTTCATCCCTTCGTTTATCTCCACAAAAAAAGGTAATATTTTGTATTGAAGAATTTTGAAGAATTTTTTTTGATAAGTTATCGGCATTTTCAGCAAAGCCTGCAACAGCGTCTTCTCCGAAAAATTTCTTCACCAACTTTCTAGTTGTATTACCAAGGCAAAATACTTTCCACGAAGGCCGATTTTGTAATAAACTTAGCCACCGCATTCACGGCATTCACGCTTGTAAAGGCCACCGTTATTTTTTGGTTGGATAATTCTCTTATTTCCCTTTCAGTTGTTATATCGTCAATGTCTTCGGTTTTTATAAAAGAAATTTCATCAATAATAATATCATTCTCAGCGGCTTCTTTAATGAGTTCTTCCGCAATAGGCCCGGTGCTCAATATTTGAATTTTATTTTTCAGCATGCGCCAACTTGTAAATTATTTTTTGCGCTTCTTCATTTTTCAATAACTCATTAGCTGCAACTTTTCCCAGTTCATCAATACTTTGCATAGACGCAGTTTTTTCCACTTCAATTTTTTGTCTCCCATCGGGACTGCAAATATTTCCTTTAAGAGTAACTACTTCATCTTCAATTGTTGCCAAGGCGCTTATTGGCGTTGAGCATCCGCCCATTAATGCTTTTAAAAAATCACGCTCAATTTTTGTACATAAAGCCGTTGACTCATCATTTAATACATTACTTACTTCAAAAGAAAATTGATCGTCAGCCCGGCAAACAATGCCAATGGCGCCTTGTGCCGGTGCCGGTAACATCCAATCCAGGTCAATGGAATTTGAAGGGCGGAGATTTATGCGCTCAAGCCCGGCCGCGGCAAAGATGGCGCCTTTCCAATTATGTTCGTTTATTTTTCTTAACCGCGTATTTACATTTCCGCGCAAATTCTCAAAATTGTGATTAGGGTACTTGTTTAACCATTGTGCTTTTCGGCGGGTGCTGCTGGTAGCAACTAATGCGCTGCTATTATTATCTTCTAAAAAGGAGCAATCATTTTTATAAACAAAAATATCTTTATAAGATGCCCTCTTTAAAACTGCTGCCAATTGAATTCCAACGGCCAGTTTAGTTGGTACGTCTTTTAAAGAATGCACAGCAACATCAATGCGGTTATTTATCAATGCGGCATCCAGTGATTTTGTAAAAATGCCCTGAACGCCTATTTCATACAAGGGCGTGATGGTATCAATATCTCCTTCGCTTTTTATATAAATTAATTCGGAAGCAACGTTGTTTTCTTGCAGCAATTTTTGCACAAGGGTAGCTTGCCACACAGCCAATTGGCTTTCACGTGTTCCTATCTTAATAATCTTTTTCAATTCATGTGAAGGTAACTGCTTAATGCAGTAATACATTGGCAACCCTTATTATTTTGCTGATGCAATTGTATTGCGAGCGAAGATACTGCTTTATGTATTTTTTCTTCGAAAGCTTCGTTGGTAAGATGTATTTCGCTAAGTTCGTAAAGTTGTGATTTTACTATACGCAATGCCGGGTTGATGGCTTGTTTTCGATACCAGTTACATAAGTCTAACATAGTTCTTTTTACAATTTCCATTGCCTTGGGAATTTCAGCCTGGCGCAGGGCAATTGTTTTATCAAGGATGACAGATATTTCATCAACATTTAATAGATTTATTCCTGTTAAATGTTTAACTGTGGGATCAACATTTTGCGGAACTGAAAGATCAAGTATTAATCTTGATTTATTATCTGTAAAAAAAGAAGGAAGGATGGTATGTGTTTCCGCTGCCGAGCTAACTATAATGATGTCAGCGTTATTGGATGCATTAGCCAAATTTTTATAAGGCACGAACGCGGCACCGCATTCTTTCGCCAATTCTTCTGCTTTTTTATCAGTACGATTTGTAAACAAAAGAGACGAAGTCGATAAGTAATTTTTAAGATTCTTACCAATATGATTTCCAAATTTCCCGGCGCCAACCAACAGAATTTTTTTAGTGCTGATATCCGCAACTCTTTCTTTAATTATTTCTATTGCAGCATATGAAACCGATACAGTCCCTGAGCTTAAATTAGTAGTAGTTTTTATTTCTTTGGAAGATTGTAACGCATAGTTAATTACTCTTTCCATAAAACTGTTAAGACAATTATTTTCCTTAGCTACTCTTGCTGCCAGTTTTATTTGCGATAGAATTTCATAGTCGCCAATTATCTGGGAATCGAGACCTGCAGCCACTTTAAACAAATGCTCCACAGCTGTGAGGCCCTTGTATTGGTAACCATGCTCAATGAAGTCCTTCATATTACCATGTGTGTGAATGCAAAGCATTTCAATTAGCTGATTGGGGTGGTCACAAATGCCATATATTTCTGTTCTGTTGCAGGTAGAAAGAACCATGCAACCCGGGAATCTTTTTTGAACAGCCTCTCTTAATAATAAAATAGATTGCTCTGGCAATAATGAAAATTTACCACGAATGCTTATGTCACTCTTACGATAATTGACGCCTGCTATACAGAAATTATCTAAAAATTGGTGTACTGGTTCCTCTATAATCATGAAGTGTGCAAATTTATTTTTATGTAAACCCGGCAATGTCACACGAAAGTAATAATACCAATTAAATTTCTGTGTCGCCGAAAGGGTCTCTTTGTTTTTAAATTAAGTGCCAAAGGAAATCAAAACTAATTTTTTTTTTAATGACTGCTATCAGATTTCCACATGATAATGCTCATTAAGCAAATAAATTCACCTTATTTATGCATGTATAATTTTAGCCCTTGCTGATAAATTATAAATATTATAAAAAACGTGAAAATATTTTAAGTAGTTGCTTTATCTATAAGCAGGTTACATTTGCAATTATTTTAATAAAAATGGCAGTTAAAAAAGGAATTCTATTAATGAATTTGGGCTCGCCCGATTCGACTGATGTAAAAGATTTGCGAAAATATCTCGACCAGTTTTTAATGGATAAAAGAGTAATTGACAAACCCTGGCTTTTTAGAGCATTATTAGTAAAAGGAATTATAGTCCCTTTTCGTGCGCCAAAATCTGCTGAAGCTTATAAGGCCATTTGGACAAAGAACGGATCTCCTTTAATTGAAACTACACGCCAATTGCGGGATGCTTTACAGAATGAAATTGCTGAACCCGTAGAAATTGCCATGCGGTACGGAAATCCAGGACCTGAAGAAGGTTTTGAAGCATTACTGAAAAGAGAACCATCGATAGAAGAAGTTGTAGCATTACCGCTCTATCCTCATTATGCTATGTCCAGTTATGAAACGGCCGTAGAGTACGCAAAAGAAATTCACAGTAAGAAAAAATATTCTTTTAAACTTTCTTTTATAGAACCTTTTTATGATGAGCCGGATTATTTAAATGCGCTGGCTGAAAATATAGAGCCTTTTTTAAACCAACCTTATGACCAGATATTATTTAGTTACCATGGCATACCGGAAAGGCATATACGCAAAAGTGACGTAACAGACTGTCATTGCCTGCAAACTGAAAATTGTTGTGAAGTAGCCTCTACAGCACATGCTTATTGTTATCGCCATCAGGTGTTTACCACTACAAAAAGAGTAACCGAAATTTTAAATATACCAAGAGATAAATACAGTATTTCTTTTCAATCCCGACTGGGAAAAGGATGGCTTACACCTTTTACTGATATAAGATTACAGGAATTGCCGGCCGAAGGCATTAAAAAATTATTGATTCTTTGCCCGGCATTTGTAAGCGATTGCCTGGAAACATTAGAAGAAATAAACATAAGAGGAAGAGAAGAATTTATGAAAGCAGGTGGAGAATCGTATACCATGATACCTTGTCTTAATGTAAATACTTCATGGGTGAAAGCGGTTGCCGGTTTCGTTATGAGGTGAATTGTGAATTGTCAATTGTGAGTTGCAAATTTTAGAGTATTGATGTCTTTAGTGCTTCATATTTATTCATATTTAAAATTTAATTTATGTTTTTACAACTTGCACACAAAAGACTAAATGTTTATCAATCTTCCCAGGCTTTGGCTTTAGAATGTTATAAAGTAACACGACAATTTCCCAACGATGAAAAGTTTGCAATGGTGCAACAAATTAGAAGAGCAGCTTTGTCAGTACATTTAAATCTTGCGGAAGGAAGTTTAAGAAAATCACAAGTAGAAAGAAATCGTTTTTATGAAATAGCAAGAGGATCCGTAATTGAAATTGATGCAGCTTTTGAAATTGCGTATCTATTAGAGTATGCCTCGTTAGAACAATTGCAATTAGCTGGTGAAAAAATAATTACGACATTTAAATTGTTAAGTGGAATGATTGCTCAAAATAATAATCATCAATGATGGCTTTATTCACTATTCACAATTAAACAATGACTTATTTCTACGTAAAAGCCCTGCATATTATTTTTATAGTCACATGGTTTGCCGGACTCTTTTATATGGTACGACTTTTCGTTTACAGTGCGGAAGCCAACGACAAATCTGAGCCGGAAAGATCTATTCTGCTGAAGCAATTTGGATTGATGCAAAGGCGCCTTTGGTACGGAATTACATGGCCTTCTGCAATTCTTACATTAATTTTTGGAACATGGATTGGAATCATTTATGGTAGTTTACCTACCTGGCTTTTGGTGAAACTATTTTTTGTTCTGGGTCTTTTTATTTATCAATTGAGTCTTCAATCGATCTTTAATCAACAACAAAAAGAAAATTTTAAATGGACATCTCAGAGGTTAAGGATGTGGAATGAAGTTGCAACACTTTTTCTAATTGCCATCGTAATGCTTGCTGTGGTAAAGGATTTACTCAGTTTGGCCTGGGGTGTTGGAGTACTCGCTGCAGTCACTATTTTGCTTTTGCTGGCGATAAAGGTTTATAAAAAATACAGGAAAGAGTGAATAAAGTTTTTGTTTTTCATCCCTGGTTATTTTTTTGGAGATGCAAAGGTTATCCCATTATTTAAATCCATCGGTTAGCGTTTTGAGAAACGCCACTATATCTTTTTCTTCCTGCGAGGTCAGGTTTAAATTTCCAAGTTCATCGCGGTTAACAGTTGAAGGGATTTCTGCAGGAGGAAAAGCCTCTACATCTCTTTTGTTGTAAAAGTGAACCACTTCTTCCAACGTATTAAAATAGCCATTATGAAAGTAAGGTGCAGAAATGGCTGCATTTCTTAGCGTTGGCACTTTAAATTTTCCATAATTCGACGGGTCATTCAAAAAACCACCCAATCCATAGTCGATGGCATTACTGCCAGAAGGATTAAAGTTTGCGGGAATTGTATAGAATGGATTAGCAGGGTTCTTAGGTACTCCAATATTGTCATAAGTAAAGTCTGTAAAAAGAACCTCGCCAGTTTCAGGATCCGGATCGGAAGGATGGCAATTAGCACATTTTGCTTTCGCCGGGTCATTAAATAATTTAAATCCGCGTAGTTCCTGATCTGTTAATGATGCTTCCCTTTTTAGATAATAATCAAACTTTGAAGTGAAGGGATTAAGATCTGGTGACTTTTCGAAAGAGGCAATGGCATCGGAAATATTCTTAAAAATTGCGCTGCTATCGATGTTGTTTCCATACACTTGCCGATAAAGCGGGTAATAGCCAGCGTTCTTGATTTTAGTTGCCAGCATTTGCACACCGGTGTTATTCATTTCCAACGGATTTAGAAATGGTTTTAGAGCCTGTTCCTCCAATGTATTTACTCTTCCATCTAAAAAGAATCCACCAACGTAAGTTGAATCGATATTATCAAAATGCAATGTCGGCGCAAACATAACATAGGCTATGTTTGGTGCATTCCTGTTTAAGAATAACCCGTTTACTGCTCCTTCAGAAACTATATTATGGTTAAGATCGCTGAAACCTGTGGCAGGACTATGGCAACTTGAACAGGATTGTCCCACAGGATTTGATAAATTTTTATCATTGAAAATTAATTTGCCGAGTTTGATTTTATCAACATATTCAATAGATATAAAATCGTTTTCTTTGCTACATGATGATAGCAGTAATGAAGAAGTGATTACTGTGCCCGTCAATAAAATAATGGCTACGACAATTTTATTTGTTTTCATCTCCATTTAAAATTTAGCAGTAAAGCCCAAATAGAAACTTCTTCCAACAGCAGGTATAATTCCTGGTCCCGGATACTCATCAGTTCTTCTTGTAAAGTATGATTTGTCTGCAAGATTATTCACACCACATTTTATTGAATAGTTATTGATTTTATAAGTGGCACTAAAATCTAAAACGGTGTATGCCGGAATATAACCCGCTATTGGGTTGTCACTAGCCTTTACATTTGTTGCATCGCCATATGCATCTCCAACATAATTAACCTGGAATGTTGATGAAAAATGTTTGTTGTTATATATTACGCCAACTCTTTCTATTTCTTTTGCAGCAGCTTCAACCCTGTTTCCCTTGAACTCTCCACCGGTATATTTTGCGTCAATGTAAGCGAACGAATTAAAAATACTCAGCCCTTGTTTGGAACCTTGGTTTAAACATTTTAAAATATTAAATTCTATGTACGTTTCTATTCCCTTGTGCACGCTGCTGGCAATATTGGTTCGGTATGCATAATCAAGTCCGGTTGTTGCATCGGTTCTTACTACCTCGCCGATTCGATTATTATACGCCAGGTAAAACAGGCTTGCATCAATATTTAAATAATTCTTAATAATGGTTCTATAGCCGAGATCTGAGTTAAAACCAACCGCGTCTTTGAGTTTAGGATCAATCTTTGCAGCCACGCCGAAGGGTTGTTGTTGGTTGTAGTCAACCGGCCTGTACGCCTGGCTTATGTTTCCATACAGACTTGTATTATGTTTCAATTTATATTCAAGTCCTATTCCTGTTAATAAAAAGCTCCTGTTCCTGCTTTTGTCTGTAGTTATTTTGTAAACATCATCAGTTACATATCCATTGGCAGTACTTTTTAAAAATTCAAATCTTAGGCCAGGCGTAACCGTTAGCTTCTTTCCTATTCGAAAAATATTTTCAACAAAAGGAGCTATGTTGAGTGTGGTGAAATTTATATTGTTTTCATAATCTCCCGTAACTGATAAGTCGAAGTCGCTGCCGGTGGAACCTTCTCCGCCTTCTTCACGCTTAAACCATGCGTAAGTAAACCTCAAGCCTCCAGCTAATGTAGATTTATTTTTTCCTAAGGTATAATTGGTTGAAAAGCGTGCTTCTGTTGCGATGCTGTGCATGTCTTCACTTTCTACTTCCCTTGGAACATATTGATTGGTTGCGGGGTCAATAGCGTCTAATACGGCGGGGCCGCCATCTTCATTGCGCCAAACTAAAGAACGGTTGCTGAAAATGTAAGTTGTCTTTAAGCTAATCGTTGTATTCTCACCGGGGTTCAGGTTGATAGAATTACTAATAATGTTCCATGGGCTTTTTAGCCAGTTTCTTGCACGGATAGATGCCTTTGAGGTAACATTAAAAAGACTGTCAGATAAGCCACCAGGCATTTGAATTCTGTTACGGAGAAAGGAATATTCAAGACCAATGCTTATTTTTTTTGTTGGCGCAAATTGAATTTTACCGAAGCCTGAGAGTTGCCACTGCCGGCTGTTCGGCCTGTAACCATCCATATTTCTGTACTGTAAAAAACCGTAGTAACTTATTTTTTTATAGTTACCTCCAATGGAATTGAATGAATTAAACATTCCAAAGCTCCCGATAGTTTGCGATGTAGTGAATTGAAAAGGTTTGTCTTTCGGCGCATCTTCGGTTACATAGTTTACCAATCCGCCAAATTGCGCACCAAATTGTAAAGCTGCAGCACCTCTTACCATTTCAATTCTTTTTACTGCCTCCATCGGAGGAATGTAATAGGCTTCATTATAACCATACACGTCAGCGCTGATGTTATAACCGTTTTGCCTCGTATTCATCTCAATGCTTTGCGTTGGATTTAATCCCCGTGTAGCAATACCGTTTGCAGTAAAACCGCTGCTTTCCGTTTCAACAATATTTAATCCCGGTATTCTTCCAAGAATTTGCCTGGTGTTATTGATTGCTTTGTTCGCGTCTAAGCTGTCGACTATTATTACCTCATTTTTCTTTCCTGCATAAATAATTCCATCCTGGCTTTCCAGTAAGTGGCCTACACCATTTACAGTTTTATATCCTGTAACTATTACCTCTTTCAGGGTTTTAACCGAATCATTTTGTTGCGCATTTGTGGATGTATAAATTAGTAATGACAATATGCACGCTATAAATTTTTTGTTCTTCATTATTTTGTTCTTCATTATTGCAGTTTATTTAATTGTGTATGCAAATGAAGAATCAATTCAAAGAAACGATTTACAAAATCGGGAAAACCCGTTTACGAAAAAAGGAAAAATTAAAATACAGCTTTAGTGGAACAGCAATTCACAAGGCTTTAAACCGGTATGCTTTTTAAAAGCTGTAGAAAAGTGAGAGATAGAAGAATAACCAAGCATGGCTGAAACGTCAGTTACGCTCAAACCTTTTTCATACAAAAGATATTTAGCGTGTTCCATGCGCTGGCTTTGAAAAAAATCGAATATAGTAGTGCCATACATTTCCTTAAAGCCCTTCTTTAAATAACATTCATTTATGGCGGCTTTGCGGCTCAGTTCTTTTATAGTCAATGGTTCACTGATGTGTTCTAATAAAATTTTTCGGGCCAACGCAATCTTTTCCCTATCGGCATCATTGGCCAAAAATTTACACGAGAAAGAATCTACGCCATCTCCTGCCATGCATTCCATGCTGTACAATAACAGCATTTGCGTTTGCGCATTTATAAAAATATTTTCAAGACTTTCAGAGTAAGAATGATTCAACAAAGCGTCCAATACACCTCTTGTTTTACCGCAAAGAGGCAATGATTTTGAAAATGAGGATGTATGACTAAAGTTTAAAATGCTTTCAGAAAATGAAGTTGTTTTTAAACTTTTTACAAATTGTGAAAGATGATCTGAATTAAACCGAAAACTAGCGACATCAACAGTGTCGATCATTTCCTGGCAGCGGTCAGATTGAGCATTTTTACAAAAATTACACTCTGAATCTTTTTGCCTGCAATAACGGTTGCCTGTAACACAAAATACCAATTCGAGGTTGCTTTCTTTAGCACCTTCTGATTTATAATTATAGACCATCGCACCTGTATCCTCAAAATTAATGTGAGGTAATTTCCGATAACGCTTAATTACATATTGAACAGTGCCGGGAATCTTTTGAACTTTGTGATGCACCAATTCCATATCCTCCTGCATCGGTGGATGATGTAATGCGACAGATAATATCTCAGAAGAATAATCCATATAAGTGCGCAAAGATAATAAGTTTAATAAACAATCTTATGATGAAGGTTATAGAACAATGTGATGAAGATCATAATGTTAAAACAGACGTTAATTTTTAGGTTATTTTACTTATCCACATTCTCAAAAAAATTATTAATAAAACGGCGCTTAATCTGCCAATCAAATGCTTGTTTTAACTACATTATTCGTACCTTTGCACGATTATAATTTTAAAGCTTTAACAGCGAATTCTTATCCCTTTTTATGACAGTAGATTCAGCAGAAGTAATTACTCCAAAATTAGATAGTTATGGTGCAGATAGTATCCAGGTTTTAGAGGGTCTTGAGGCAGTAAGGAAGCGGCCTGCGATGTATATTGGCGATGTTGGTAACAAAGGCCTTCATCATCTCGTATACGAGGTAGTTGACAACTCTATTGATGAAGCGCTTGCCGGCTATTGCAATAATATTATAGTAACTATTAATGAAGACAATTCTATAACGGTAAAGGATGATGGCAGGGGCATACCTACCGGCATAATGACCAAGGAAAAAAGAAGTGCCCTTGAGGTTGTTATGACCGTACTTCATGCCGGAGGAAAGTTTGATAAAAACACTTATAAAGTTAGTGGCGGCTTACACGGTGTTGGTGTAAGTTGTGTAAATGCCCTGAGTGCAAAATTTCATGTAGTTGTAAACCGCGACGGAAAAATATTTGAACAGGAATATGTAAAAGGAATTCCGCAATATAAAGTGCGTGAAATTGGTGAAAGCAATGCGACCGGAACCGAAATCCAATTCTTGCCGGATACATCTATTTTTATTGTTTCGGATTATAACAGGGAAATTCTTGAAGGAAGATTAAGAGAACTCGCTTTTTTGAATAAGAAGATTCGTATCGTTTTAAATGATCTGCGTGAAAAAGATGATGACGGCAAGACGTACTCGAAAACATTTTATAGTGAAGGAGGGATTGTTGAGTTTGTTGAATTGATTGATAAGAACGGTAGCCGCCAGGCTTTACTTCCTAATATAATTTATTGCGATGGTCACGATGAAGTTAATAATGTTGCCGTAGAAGTCGCCATGATTTATAATACCGGTTACCAGGAACATCTCTTTAGTTATGTAAATAACATTAATACCATCGAAGGCGGAACTCATGTTTCCGGCTTCAGGCGTTCTATTACCCGTGTATTTAAAAGTTACGGTGAGAAAGAGGGTATGTTTGAAAAAGCAAAAGTTGATATTGAAGGCGATGACTTTCGGGAAGGCCTAACCGCAGTTATCTCAGTGAAAGTTCCGGAGCCGCAGTTTGAAGGGCAGACCAAAACCAAGTTGGGTAACAACGAAGTAATGGGCATAGTGGATTCAACATTAAGCCGCGTGTTGGTAGCGTATCTCGAGGAAAATCCTAAAGACGCCAAGACAATTATTCAAAAAGTAATATTAGCAGCGCAGGCAAGGGCGGCTGCTAAAAAAGGCCCGTGAAATGGTGCAGCGTAAAAGCGTACTAACGGGCGGTGGATTACCCGGTAAGCTTGCTGATTGCAGTGATAAAGATCCATTCAGGTGCGAAATATTTTTGGTGGAAGGAGATTCTGCCGGTGGCACTGCCAAACAAGGGCGGGACAGAAGTTTCCAGGCAATACTTCCTTTGCGGGGTAAAATTTTAAATGTAGAAAAAGCAATGGAACATCGTATTTACGATAATGAGGAAATACGGAATATGTTTACGGCTCTTGGTGTAAAAGTAGGAACTGTTGACGATCCAAAAGCTTTGGATATAACAAAGCTTCGCTATCATAAACTTATTATTATGACGGATGCTGATGTGGATGGTAGCCACATTGCAACGCTCATATTGACGTTCGTATTCAGGTATATGAAGGAATTGGTTGAACAGGGATATGTTTATATAGCGCAGCCCCCCTCTGTATTTATTGAAAAAGGGGAAAGAGCAATCTTATGCATGGAATGATGAAGACAGTAAGGCATGGATTCAGAAAGTTGCAGAAGGAAAAGAAGATGCCGTTCATATACAACGCTACAAAGGTCTGGGTGAAATGAATTCTGAACAGCTTTGGGAAACAACGATGAATCCTGACACAAGAACATTAAAGTTGGTAACGATCGATAGTGCGGTAGAAGCTGACCGCGTGTTTAGTATGCTCATGGGCGATGAGGTTCCGCCGCGAAGGGAGTTTATTGAGACTCATGCAAAATATGCAAGATTAGACGTCTAAATTTTAATGCTGACAATTTATTTATAAAGCTTTTTCAAAACATGAAAAGGCTTTTTTATTTCACTATAATGTAAACTTTTTTGTAACGTATGTTAATAAGAATATTGCGTTCTTATTTAAGAGCATAGGCGTAATATTGCATCCTTAAAACATTTGAAATATAATTCAATTCATGAAAGCTGTTACCGGGAAAATATTAATCTTCTTTTTATTGATGGCAACCATAAATGCCAAAGCTCAAATAGACTATCCAACTTTTAAAAGCGAAATCCCCATGATCGCTGCTGACAGCGAGCAGCTTTCTTTTAACCTGTATAATTTAAATTATATAAATAATACAGAATGGTTTGGCAATATTCCATTGAGTGGAACTTTATTTGGATACCAAATTATTCCTGAGATAGAATATCAAATTTCACCTAAGCTAATTATTAAAGGAGGGTTATATCTTCAAAAAGAATTTGGCAGGCCTCATTATACTACTGCAGATCCAACTTTTACGGTAAAATATAAAGCGAAGCACGCATCGTTTCTTATCGGCACGTTAGAGGGAAATTTAAATCATGGGTATATTGAACCGATTTATGATTATAAATTAATAATTAATGAAAGGCTGGAAAATGGTTTTCAGTTTAAAGTGGATACCAAACCTTATACCCACGATTTGTTTATTAACTGGAGAAAGGCAATTCATCCCGGTGATAATTTTAAAGAAGAATTTGATATCGGTTATGTTTCAAAATTGAACGTCATCAATAATAAAAAATTTAACCTGGCCCTGCCGATACAAATGTTATATTCTCATAAAGGGGGACAGGTAGATAGTTTGCACACCCCATTGCAATCTCTTGTAAATTTTGCCACTGGTCCATCGCTAACTTTTAACTTCGATCATAAACTATTGAAAAGAATTGTATTTGATAATTATTATGTAAACTATAAAGATATTTCCGGCGAAAAATTGCAGGCTTTCAATGAAGGAAATGGTTTTCTTTCTCACCTTTTATTTGCTTTTAAGAATGTTGGAATTGATTTGAGATATTGGAACGGCGAAGGGTATATTGGTCCAAGGGGAATGGCTTTGTTCCAATCAGTTTCAGAGAAATATCCCGGTTTGGTTGAAAAACATCGCGAACTTTTGATAGTTAGCTTTATTTATGATAAGGAAATTTTTAAGAATGTAAACTTTGATTTCAGAATTATACCCTACAAAGATTTTATAGAACATGTTTCGAGCGGAACGGGTCTTGAGTATTCTTATGAAATGTATATAAAGTATAATTTGAAGTTTAATCTTAAAAAAATTAAGAACTCTATCAACAACTAATAAACACCTGTGAGGAAATATATACTAAAAAATAGCTATAAATAGCTAAATTTGACCATAACGGTCAGCAGACCATTGGCTAAAAACCAACTTTTATTAACTATAAACCCAATCAAAATGTCAAAAATGATAACAGCCTATTGCATGAAAACTAAAGAGAAAAACGTACCAATGCAGAATGCAGTAATAACAAAAACTTCAAGAGGTGGCTATATGGCCCAGGGCGATGACGGCAAGGGAAATAAAATGACGACCATGCTCAGCGAAGCTAATGCGGTACAGGCTGTGAAAGACGGAGTTGCTAAACAAGGTTGGTAAAAGCTTCAATAAAAATTTTAAGCGATATGGTAATACTGTGTCGCTTTTTTTATTTGCCACTTTACGTAAAGATTGATCTAATAGTTATCCGGGAATTGTAAATGCTTTTCTTTGTTTGATTGTGGCCTCATGCATCCTCAGCAAAAATTCATACATAGCAGCCATTGTTTGAATATCTTTTACAATTAAGATTCCATTTCTGCCAACCTGCTTTAATCTTGCTTTATTTGTTTGGGTTTGAATAAAATTCAAAATCTTCATGAAAGTTTCGCTGTTGAAATAAGGCGAATCTGCATTGGCAACAAAAAAGCATTTTAATGTATTATCTTTTAAAATCATTTTTTCAAATCCTAAATCGACCGCCAGTTTTCTGCAACGAACCGTCGTAAAAAGATCTTCCACCTGCGGCGGGATTGCCCCAAACCTATCGATCATTTCTTTATGAAAATCTAAAAGATCATTTTCGTTTTCACAATTATCAAGTCTCGAATAGAGACTCAGCCTTTCTGTAATACTTTCAACATATTCATCAGGAATTAATATTTCCAAATCAGTATCTATTGTGCAATCAGAAACATAATCATCCTGCTTCTGTATTTCTTCTTTAAACAATTCTTTAAACTCTTTTCTTTTCAATTCACGTATCGCTTCATCTAATATTTTCTGATACATTTCAAAGCCGATCTCCGCAATAAAGCCACTTTGTTCTCCTCCCAGTAAATTTCCTGCGCCACGTATATCAAGGTCACGCATCGCAATCTGGAAGCCACTTCCCAAGTCGCTGTATTGCTCAAGCGTAGTCAAACGTTTACGGCTATCCGCAGGTAAAGTACTCATTGGTGGCGCCAGCAAATAACAAAATGCTTTTTTATTACTTCTGCCAACACGGCCCCTCAACTGGTGCAGATCACTTAATCCAAACTGGTGGGCATTGTTTACAATTATGGTATTTACATTGGGAATATCAACACCACTTTCAATAATGTTAGTACATACAAGCACATCATATTTCCTATCCATAAAATCAAGAATGGTTTCTTCAAGCCTGTCACCTTCCATTTGCCCGTGTGCAAAAGCGATGCTAAGGTCGGGACACAATCCCTGCAACAAGGCACGCATCTCACTTAGCCCATGTACACGATTATGTATAAAGAAAACCTGGCCGCCGCGTTCGGTTTCATAATAAATAGCATCTCTTATAAAATCTTCGTTAAACACATGTACTTCAGTTTGAATAGGCTGACGGTTTGGTGGCGGTGTATTTATAATGCTCAAATCTCGTGCACCCATCAGACTAAACTGCAGCGTTCTTGGTATAGGCGTTGCCGTTAGTGTAAGCGAATCAACGGTTGTTCTTATTTGTTTTAATTTTTCTTTTGCGGATACACCAAACTTTTGCTCTTCATCAATCACCATTAAACCAAGATCTTTAAACCTAACATCTTTTCCTAATAATGCATGCGTTCCGATAATGATATCAATCTTGCCGTCATGTACTTTTTGTAACGTTTCTTTTTTTTCTTTTGATGATTTGAAACGATTAATATAGTCTACCGATACAGGAAAATCTTTTAAACGCTCACTAAAAGTTTTATAATGCTGATAAGCCAGAATTGTTGTAGGAACCAACACAGCAGCCTGTTTGCCATCAAGACATGTTTTGAAAGCAGCTCTTATTGCTACTTCTGTTTTGCCAAAACCTACATCACCGCACACAAGCCTGTCCATAGGCGAAGGCTTTTCCATATCATTTTTTACATCTGTAACTGCTTTGTTTTGGTCGGGTGTATCTTCATATACAAACGATGCTTCCAGTTCCGTCTGCATATAGTTGTCAGGAGAATGAGAGAAACCTTTTAAGCTTTTTCTTTGAGCATATAATTTTATAAGATCAGTAGCGATATCTTTTACCTGCTTCTTCGTTTTATCTTTAAGTTTATTCCACACATCGCTTCCCAACTTATTCATTTTCGGTACCGTTCCCTCTTTACCGCTATACTTACTTATTTTATGAAGCGATGAAATATTTACGTATAAAAGATCATTATCCTTATAAACAATCCTTACCGCTTCCTGAATTCTTCCATTTGCTTCAATCTTTTGTAATCCACTATACACGCCAACTCCGTGATCTATATGTGTTACGTAATCGCCGGGCTGGAGTTCCCGCAACGTTTTTAAAGTAAGCGCTTTATTTTTGCTAAATGCCTGCCTTACCCTGTATTTATGATATCGTTGAAAAATCTGGTGATCAGTATAACAAATAATTTTTATATCATTATCAATGTAACCTTCATGTATAGACACAGGAATAGGAGTAAAATTAATTTCAGCATTAAGGTCTCTGAAAATAGTGTGTAACCTTTCTAACTGTTTTGGGTTGTCAGCAAAAATGTAGATGCTGTATTTTTTTAATTCAAAATTTTTGAGGTTGTCAATTAGCAAATTAAAATTTCTGTTGAAAGCGGGTTGCGGCGCCGTGTTGAAACTTACATCTGTAATATCTGCATCCTGGGATTTGGAGTTTTTTAAGAAATACGATTTAGTGCCAATCTCAATAATATGTCTCTGTTTCATTTGTTCTTCCAATACAGACGCATTTACAAAATCATTTACGGAGATATCCTTTTTCTGATTTAACTCATCGTCTGTATCTTCTATACTTCTGACTTTATTATTTTTAATGCTGTCAATAAATACTTGAACATCGTCCATCTGTTCCTCAATTATCTCTTTGATAAATCCCCAATCTTCTATCCAGGCAATTGTATTTTCATTTAAAAAATTCAGAAGCGAAACTTTTTCGCCGGTTGCAAATTGAGTTTCTACATTGGGTATAATATTTACCTGTAGCAGTTTCCGTTCACTCAACTGCGTTTCAGGATCAAAAATTCGAATACTGTCAATATCGTTCCCGAATAGTTCAATGCGATAAGGCTTTTCATTGCCATAAGAATAAATATCGAGGATACCTCCACGAACAGCAAACTGGCCGGGCTCATATACAAAATCGGTCCGGTCAAAGCCATAATCAACAAAGCGTGCCAGCAATGCATCCACATTTATTGTTTCCCCTTGTTTAAATGAAATGATATTTTCTGAAAGGGTTTTTGATAAGACAACCTTTTCAAAAATGGCTTCAGGGTAGGTGACAATAATTTTGCGATTTCCGCCTGCGGTTAATTTAGTCAATGCCTCGGTCCTTAACATTACATGGCTGCTGTTAAGAAGGGTATAATTTTTCTTATTCTTAAATGATGAAGGGAAATAAAAGACGTCAAGAGCCTTTGTAATGTTTTCAATTGTATTATGAAAATAGGCCGCTTCTTCCGCGTCTCTTAATATTACAAGATGATTGAGTTGCGACGTTAGAGAATGGTTAAAGACTGAAGAGACTATGAATTGAGAGGCACTGCCGCTAAGCCCCGAAAGATGCAGGTGTTGAGGTTTAGACAAAAGTATTTTATCCACAATTGTAAAAATGCGGGAATCTTTTTCATACAATTTCATCAAAACATCCAGGTTCATTCAACGTCTTTTGTCACAGCAGCGAAGTTAGGTTTATTTTCACCTCAACCCAATTAAACGCATTGGCATCATGACATTATTAAAAAGAATAAATTGATGTAAATTTTTCATTTAGAAATATCATTAGTACTTTTCGAGAAATTTATTTGCATGGCATTACAACCCTGGCGCACGGGAACGGTTATACGCATTGAAGACGAAACATATAATACAAAACGTTTTTTTATTAAAATGGATGAGCTGGAATTTTTTGATTTTAAAGCCGGTCAATTTATTACGTTCGATCTTCCTATTCACGAACATGTAAATAAAAGATGGCGCAGTTATTCTATCGCAAGCTGGCCCGATGGTACCAATGTATTTGAATTATTAATTGTGTTGTTAGAAGGCGGAGCAGGAACTAACTATTTATTCAATGAAGTGAAGGTTGGAAGCCAGGTTACACTGAGAGGGCCTCAGGGTCATTTTACCTTGCCGGTTAATATTGAGAAAGATTTATTTTTTATATGCACAGGAACAGGTATTGCACCTTTCAGAAGCATGCTTAATTTTATCCAGCTACATAATATTTCCCATAAAAATTTGTATCTCATTTTCGGATGCCGCACTAAAAAAGATCTTTTATATCATGAAGAAATGAAAGCGCTGGAGAAAAGGCTGGAAAATTTTACTTACATGCCCACGCTAAGCCGCGAAGGATGGGATGCCGCCGAAGGCTTTACGGGCTATGTTCATAGCTTGTATGAAGAAATTTGTAAAAAAAATAACGAAGCATGTGAGGATTTACAAAACCTGAAACCAGCTTCGTTTTATTTATGTGGATGGAAAGCAATGATTGACGATGCCCGTCAAAAGATTGCGGCCCTGGGATATGATAGAAAATCAGTTCATCTTGAGTTGTACGGGTAATCACAGCTTACTATTTTCTGATAAAATTTGAATTAAATATTTCAATAATTATAAAAAGAATTTTATGAGAAAACAGCACATCCGTCTCATAGCTATTTCATTATTTGTTATTGGCATAACACTTTTTAATTTTTCAAAATTAGCAGGCAGCGATTGTATAAGAGCTATTCATATAGTGAACCTGCTTGCCTGTGGAATGGCAATAGGTTTATTTCTCACAAATGCAATTGCATTATTAAGAAATAAATAATTTAAATCTCCATGAATTTTACATTAGGAATGATTTTTGAGTAGGGTTTAAAAAATCATTTCAAATGGAAAACACTATTATTGAAGCGACTTATAATCGCCCTGAAGGAGACAGGGAGATAGACTCTCCTGTTTTGTTGATTGATATCCCCGATCTGGTTGAGCAATTGAAGGACGAAAATGCCTGGAAGGAAAACGGCAAAAATGCTATTACAGTTTTTAAAACTGATAAAATGCGAATTGTTCTTGTTGCTTTACATAAAGATGCAATGATGACAACCGATCGGCCCGAAAATATTTTTAGCTTACAGGTTTTAAAAGGAAAAGTAAAAGTAACAACTGATTTCAGTTCAACGGAAGTAGAAAAGGAAATGATCCTGGCACTGCATGAGCAGGTTCAATATTCCATTGCAGCTTTAAAAAAATCTGTGTTTTTATTAACAATCGTTGAATAGTTCTAATACTAATAATTTTTTTAAGGTTAAAAAAAATATGGAAGGTTTTTTTGAGACTTGTGTAGATATTTTAAAGTTATGTAATGTAAATGAGCTAAGTAGGTAAAAGAGTATGAATTTTTGTTGAAGGGAAATGCTTGCTATGAAAAATTAATTTTTACTTTTGGTTTAACCATTGAAGTTATGCTGTAGGAAGCAGTGTTTGTTTTTTTGTATGATAATTTGCTTGTCCTGTAACCGTTTTTTTCTTTTTGTTTTTAATGCACAATTAAATGATAGAAGATGATGTGCAGATTATAGGAGAAAACACTTAAAAACATATTGAGTTTATAGATGTTAATACTTTGTGAAAGCAAAGGTTAAGGAGATGATGCTACAGCATATTAATATGCTTTGAACAGCAGAGTGTGAGAGGTGTAACTGTTTAAATGCTTTGGTGCCTATTTGTTTATGAACGTTGTTCAGTTTTTTTGGGTAATAAGGCTGCATAGTATAATACTGTGTAATGTGTGCAGGTTGATTACGTAAAACCTTTATGAAAACTATGGCTGTTATTTTAAGAGGATAGTTGGTTTGGATAAGCTCTAGAGAGGCGCTACTAGTGAGCATCTTTCGCCTACATAATTATAATACATATGAACTCAACTGGTCTGTCGTGATGAGCAACAAATGACACAATCTACTCTCTATTAGCTGCCTTTTGTTATGCACTCTGTATGTTCTTCAAAAAAGGAATATATCTTCTGGTTGACGGTATGGCTTCTCCTTTAATAATCTGCGTCTATCTGATCTGTAAACTTCTAGCAAAGGCATGTAATGTTTAATAAACAATAAGTAAAAATATCATCTGTATATGCAAACCAACAGGCGGCGTCTAATCAGCGTTCAAATTCTGCTGCAGGGTAACAGACAGCTGCAAATAATTTACTGCCTGGCGTTTTAGGCTTCATTTTTAAGATACTCCTAAACACCTGCTGGGAGGCCTGCAGAAACAGGCTTTAGGTGCTTTAGCGCAGGTGCTGTATTTTCAGCCATGCTGCTACATACTTATTGCATCAGCTTTGCAACGATAAGAAGGCCTTAGCGAAGGCTGTCACACAGCAAGCTTAGATCAGTAGGGAAATGAATGTTGGTTTGCAAAGCATAACTATCGGTTTTAAGATATAGGCCTTCTTCTCCGTTTTTTTTAAGCAGGTTATGCGCAAGCTCGACTACTAATAAATGTCTTTCCGGGAGTGGATGTGAGTATATCAAAGATACATTAAGCACTATAGTCAGATAAGAAAAACACATTTCCTCTAAGCGAAACATAAGCACATGTACACCTAAAATATGTCTTAAAAGTATAAGATAATTGGACATATCTAACAGCCTGTCACAATTGGTATGCAATGTATGCCTTATCACAGGCAGTACCAATATATGACACAGGTACATAAATAAGAGAAAGGTTATCTTTTAAACATACAAAAAAATGTTAACAAGTAATAAAAATATTTTAACATATAAAAAGGGAGTAAAGAAAATAAGTAGCAGGGAAATAAATACAGGTGGTAGAACAACAAGGCTTAGCAAAGGAAATTATACATCACAGATAGGAGTAAAGAAAAAAGTAGTTAGTAGTAGAAAAAGAAGGAGAATAAAAAAAAAGAAAAAAAGAAAAAAAAAAAAGAAAAAAAAAAAAAAAAAAAAGAAAAGAAAAAAGAAAGAGAAAAAAAAAAGAAAAGAAAAAAAAAAAAAAAAGAAAAAAAAAAAAAAAAAAAGAAAGAAAGAACTAAGTAAGATTCACTGCAAAAAAAATTGGGTTAACCTGTTTTTTCTATTACTATTTTTTTCACATCTGATAGCGAAATTCTTTCCTGCAGCATTGTATCCCTGTATCGTATCGTAACCGTGTTATCTTCTTTTGTCTGGTGATCGATGGTAACACAAAATGGTGTACCAATCGCATCCATTCTCCTGTAACGCTTGCCAATGCTGTCTTTTTCTTCATAAAAGGTGTGAAAGCTTTGTTTGCATTCGTTCATTAATTGTTTGGCAATTTCCGGTAAGCCATCTTTTTTTACCAATGGAAGTATTGCCAGTTTATAAGGAGCAATTTTTGCAGGAATTCTTAAAACAACACGACTGTCTTCTGTTCCGTCGTCTTTTGTCCACTTCTCATTAGCATACGAATTGCTTATAACGGTTAAGAATAAACGATCTAGGCCGACAGACGTTTCAACAACGTAGGGAATATAATTTCCGATGGGCTTCCCATCTTCTTTCAGATCATTATCAAAATATTGTAATTTCTTTTTGCTTAATTCCTGATGTTGCTTCAAATCAAAATCAGTTCTTGAATGAATACCTTCCAATTCTTTAAAACCAAAAGGAAATTCAAACTCAATATCAACAGCCGCATTTGCATAGTGCGCCAGCTTTACATGATCATGGTAACGTAATTTTTCTGCAGGAATACCAAGACTTTCGTGCCATTTTAATCTTTCCGCTTTCCAGTAATTGTACCATTCCATTTCAGTTCCCGGCTTCACAAAAAACTGCATTTCCATTTGCTCAAATTCACGCATGCGAAAAATAAATTGCCTTGCTACAATTTCATTGCGGAATGCTTTGCCGGTTTGTGCAATACCGAATGGAATCTTCATTCTTCCCGTTTTTTGAACATTCAGAAAATTAACGAAGATACCCTGTGCAGTTTCCGGGCGCAAGTATACTTTATTATCTTCTTCATTACCAGAAACAGAAGATCCGAACTCGGTTGAAAACATCAGGTTGAACTGGCGAATATCAGTCCAGTTAGATGTTCCGCTAACCTCACATTTTATTTTATTTTCCTCAATCAAATTTTTTAATCCTGCAAAATCATCTTTCGATAGCAACTCGTCCATCCTTTTTAACAAAGCAAATTCCTCTTCTTTCTTTCCTTCGAATGCAAGTTTTTCTGCATGAGATTCTATTAAATGATCTACCCGATAACGTTTTCTGCTGTCTTTATTATCAATCATGGGATCGCTGAAATTATCAACGTGACCACTCGCTTTCCACGTAAGCGGATGCATAAATATTGCTGCGTCTATGCCTACAATATTTTCATGAAGCTGCGTCATGCTTTTCCACCAATAATCACGGATGTTCTTTTTTAACTGAGCGCCATTTTGCCCATAATCATAAACAGCGCTTAAGCCATCATAAATTTCACTGGATGGAAAAATGTATCCATACTCTTTGCAATGGGCAATTATCTCACTAAAATTATTTTGTTCATTTGCCATAGGACGGCAAAGATAATAAGATAGGAATTGCAGTCATTAATTGCGATTAGAATAAACTCATTCCTGAAAATTTAGTTGGGAAAAGCAGAAACTGAAACTTTCCACATTTATTTATCATTTTAGTTTTATTATTTTATTTTCGGTACTCTTCCAGCGGATTATACTTGATGCCCATTTCTTTCTTTGCCTGCAAAATGGCTTTAAACATTGCATCATTATCTTTAAGAAATTGCATCAGCCTTTCTTCGGGCTTTTTTTCAAGCCATAGTTTTTGTTGAAGATCTTTAATATGTTGCGGTGTGTCGCTCATATTTTATAATACAAAGGTATTTAATTTCAAAGTTGCAATCCATTTCCTGATATAACTCACGTCAATATTTTTTATTGACAGAAAAACTTTTCTTATGAAATTTTTTTTGCAATGCTTCTGTAAAGCCAACATTCGTGTATAGTTCAGGGACCTTTCTTTATTTAAGTTATTTATTTAAATTTACAAAATGATTATTACAACAGATATACATTATTCAAGATTCTTAAAGAAAGATTAGGTGAAAAAGAAGCCGAAGCTTTGGTTGATTTTGTTGATAATAAATTGAAAGAAAACAATGATGTCAATTCCAAAATATTAGCGACAAAAGAAGATATCGCTGTTACCAGAACCTTAATTGCAGATACAAAAGCAGAACTGATAAAATGGATGTTCATCTTTTGGGTTGGACAAGTAGCCGTAACCTTTGGATTCATTCTTCTCTTTTTAAAAAGATAAAATCTCATTTCAGCTTCTCATTCTTTTTATGCCTATCCATATCTCTTAGAGTTTTTTTATGAAAGTTTTTCCGCAACGCTTCTGTTAAGTCAACGCCCGTTTGGTTGGCGAGGCAAATTAAAACCCACAGCACATCAGCCATCTCATCACTGAGTTTTTTATTTTTATCGGTTTCTTTAAAAGATTGTTCGCCATAAATTCGTACCATCAGTCTTGAAAGTTCACCAACTTCTTCCATTAAAATTCCAAGGTTGGTTAACTCGCCGAAATATTTTACACCAACAGTTTTTACCCATTGGTCAATTTTGTGTTGGGCTTCTTTAATTGTTATATCCATAGTTTTTTATTTTACCACGAAGACACAAAATAACTTAAAGAAAAAACTTTGTAGTATTGTTGTGTCTTTGTGTCTGTTTTACTCTTTATTTTTAGTATCAATGGAGATTGTTATCGGCCCATCATTGATTAATTCTACTTTCATGTCAGCCCCGAATGTTCCTGTTTTAATTTTTTTTTCCAGATCATTTTCCAATTGCTTAATAAATTTTTCATATAGAGGAATTGCAATATCAGCTTTACTTGCTTTCAAATAAGAAGGCCTGTTTCCTTTCTTTGTTGATGCATGCAAAGTGAATTGGCTCACGAGTAAAATATCGCCACCAGTATCTTTAACTGAAATGTTGGGTACATTATTTTCATCATTAAAAATGCGGAGGTTAATTATTTTATTGCTAAGCCATTGTATATCTTCAATAGTATCCGCATTTTCAATACCAACTAGTACCAGCAAGCCTTTTGCTATTGAGCAGGTTATTGAAGAGTTGATAGTTACTGATGCTTTTGCTACTCTTTGGATTACAACTCTCATACATAAAATTGAAGTATAAGTTAATTGAAAATAATTCTTTTTGTGCCAAAATAATTATTTGAAATGTGCAAAAATTTTCTAAAAGCAACGTGGTTAAGGCTTACCAAATTATGCACACTTCTTTTCCACAGACTGTGCAAAATTTAGAATGAGTTTTATGAATGAATAAAAATATTTTCGTTCTCCCGCATCCCAAAAACAATTTATTAACCTAAAAATAATATTAGCCCAATGTCAAGTAATAATCTGCCTGAAAAAGGCCTCCATTTTCAACGGCAATTCACCAAAGATGGTGTTTCTCCATACGATATGTTTGAATACGATTACCGTACATCGGTAATAAAAAATACAACGGGAGAGATCGTTTTCCAGATGGATAATGTTGAAGTGCCGAAACAGTGGAGCCAGATTGCGACAGATATTCTTGCACAAAAATATTTTCGTAAAGCAGGCGTTCCGCAAGGTGACGGAACTACGGGAAGGGAGACCACGGTGAAACAGGTGGCACACCGCCTGGCGCATTGCTGGAGAGTTTGGGGGGAGCGCTATAATTATTTTGCAACAGCAGATGATGCTCAAATTTTTTATGAAGAGCTTGTGTATGGAATTTTGAATCAGTCCTGTGTGCCTAATTCACCGCAATGGTTTAACACAGGTTTGCATGAAGTGTACGGTATTACAGGCAAACCACAAGGGCATTACTTTGTTGATGCAAACGATGGCCAGTTAAAAAAATCAACATCAGCGTATGAAAGACCACAGCCCCATGCATGCGCCCGTTATGATACAAAAATATTTACCAATAAAGGAATTTTTGAAATAGGAGATATTGTTGAAAATAACAGAATTGATTTAAAAGTATTTGATGGCAATGGCTTTGCTGATATTCTTGCCGTAAAAAATAACGGAGTAAAAAATATTTACAGGGCTACTTTAAGTAATGGAAATTTTATTGAGTTTACAGGTGACCACCTTGTGTGGAATGCAGATAAAAGATTAAAAGATGGAGGCAAATATGAATGGAGCGAAGTAAAAACCTTATTGGGAAAAAAAGTACAGCAACACAGCCTCGGTTATAATACTCCTGAATTTGCATGGGTAGGTGAAATGGAAGAAGAAGTTAACAGTGCAGGCATATCTTTTAATTTCGCTGAAAGTCTTTTTAATGGCCATGCGGCTTCTTATAATTCTGAAATTGCTGACACATCGTCTCAGGTTAATATTTATAAAGCAGCGCTTGCAGGATGGATTGTTGGCGATGGATATTATGGTAAATACAACCGAAATAATAAAACAACTTTATTTGGCGCTATTACTATTAATGACGACGAATATGCTTTTGTTACCATGTTATTTGAAAATATATTCGGTGTTTATAAAACTGTTATAAGAAAATCTGTAAACGATTTATACCGCATAATTAAGTATGATTCTAAAAAAGCGGATGCATTTGTGGAAGATTATGGTTTACATCAATCTTCTTTACATGCATTTGTTCCGGGTAAAATAATGCAGGGATCTTTACCAGAGAAAGCCGCATTCCTCCGCAGTTTGTTTCAGGCAGATGGAACCGTAAGAACCAGGTCAGAAGACGGCCGTAATTCAGGCGATATAGTGCTTACAACTATAAGCGAGAAGCTTGCTCAACAGGTGCAAATATTGCTTCTTTCAATGGGTATATACAGCAATGTTTCAATCTGTAATGATAAACGGGAAGACCGTCATCCGCCCTATCAACTTACTATTGCATATCATTCAGAAAGAAAAAAATTTGAATCTTTAATTGGTTTTATTTCCTATGATAAAAAAGAAAAGCTTCGTTTGTTGAATATTAATGTTGAAGGAAAAAGCAAAAAAAATTTTTCAGAACTGACCGTAATAAGTATTGACTATGCAGGTGAAGAAGAAGTGTATGATATTCAAACTTCCTCTTCACAATTTTCTGCGAATGGTATTACTGTTCACAATTGTTTTATTTTAAGTGTTAATGATGATTTGGTAAATGAGGGTGGAATTATGGATTTGTGGGTGCGTGAAGCGAGAATATTTAAATATGGAAGCGGCGTTGGAACTAACTTTAGCAGCATTCGTGGTGAAGGTGAAAAATTTAGCGGTGGCGGTACTTCCAGCGGATTGATGAGTTTCTTAAAAATCGGAGATCGTGCAGCAGGCGCTATTAAAAGCGGAGGCACAACAAGGCGTGCCGCAAAAATGGTTTGCCTTGATTTGGATCATCCGGAAATAGAAACCTTTGTAAACTGGAAAGTAGAAGAAGAAAAAAAAGTAGGTGCATTAATTGAGGCTGGCTATCCAAGCGATTATGAAGGTGAAGCATATAAAACAGTTAGTGGCCAAAACAGTAATAATTCTGTTCGCATTCCTAACGAATTTTTTCATGCACTTGAAAATGATGGTGATTGGGAATTGAAAGCAAGAAGTGATGGTCGCACAATGAAAAAAGTAAAAGCAAAAAAATTATGGAATGATATTAATTATGCAGCCTGGCGCTGTGCAGACCCCGGTACTCAATATAATACTACTATAAATGAATGGCACACCTGCCCCGAAGGCGGATCTATAAGAGCGTCTAACCCTTGCAGTGAGTACATGTTTTTGGATAACACAGCCTGCAACCTGGCATCAGTAAATCTTCGCAGGTTCTTTAATGAAAGCGACAATTCGTTTGATGTAAATGGCTTTGAATATACAGTTCGCCTGTGGACAACGGTACTTGAAATTTCTGTATTGATGGCACAATTTCCAAGTAAGGAAGTTGCACAGTTAAGTTACGATTACAGAACATTAGGTCTCGGCTTTGCTAATCTTGGCAGCATGTTAATGGTGAGTGGTATTCCTTATGATAGTGAGAAAGCACGCGGGATTGCAGGCGCTATTACAGCAATCATGACTGGGTACTGCCTATAAAACATCCGCAGAACTTGCAGCCCATTTAGGGCCTTTCTCCCGGTACGAAGCAAATAAACAACACATGCTCCGTGTTATGCGCAACCATCGTGCGGCAGCTTATGATGCAATGGATGCCTATGAAGGAATTGAAATTAAACCACATGGTATTAATGCAAAGTATTGCCCTGATTATTTATTGAAGGCTGCTATAAAAGCGTGGGATGATGCGGTAATCATGGGAGAAAAATTTGGATACAGAAATGCACAAACTACTGTTATTGCTCCCACAGGAACTATTGGGTTGGTTATGGATTGCGATACCACCGGCGTTGAACCTGATTTCGCTTTAGTGAAATTTAAGAAATTAAGTGGCGGCGGTTATTTTAAAATAATCAATCAAAGTGTGCCGCAGGCTTTAAGAAATTTAAAATATTCTGAAAAGGAAATTGAAGAGATCGTAAACTATGCAAAAGGTCATGCATCATTAAATGGAGCGCCGCACATCAATCCGGCAAGCCTTGCTAATAAAGGGTTTACCGGAACTGATATTCAAAAGCTGGAGGCAGCCATGGCATCAGCATTTGAGATTGGTTTTGTATTTAACGTTTATAATTTAGGAGAAGAATGTTTGCAGCGTTTAGGTTTTTCCCAGGAACAGTATAACAACTTTGAATGGAACTTATTGGAAGCTTTGGGCTTTAGTGATGAACAAATTGAAGAGGCTAATATTTATATCTGCGGAACAATGACTGTTGAAGGTGCTCCTTATTTAAAAGACGAACATTTATCGGTGTTTGATTGTGCCAATAAATGTGGCAACATCGGGGAAAGATATATTCACCATGAAGGGCATATTCGTATGATGGCCGCAACGCAACCTTTCATAAGCGGGGCGATCTCTAAAACCATCAATCTTCCCAACGAAGCAACTATAGAAGAAATTGCTGACGCATATATATTAAGCTGGCAACTCGGCTTAAAAGCGTGTGCGCTTTACCGTGATGGTTCCAAATTATCGCAACCTTTGAGTAATAAAAGCGATAAGAAGAAAAAGGCAATTGACAATGAAGGATTGGCGACTGACAATAATGCAAATACCAGCGAGCCACGAATAGTTGATATGAGCCAGTTAACTGTTGAAGACTTGCTGGAAGAAATGAATAAGCGTGTGCAAAGCAGTAAGGATACCGGCTTAAAGCGCCAGCTTGCAATGATCGTTGAGCGAAGAGCCTTGCCGGCAAAACGTCGTGGGTTTACACAAAAAGCAAAAATAAACGGACAGGCATTATTCCTTAGAACCGGGGAATATAATGATGGCACATTAGGCGAAATTTTTATTGATATGGCCAAAGAAGGCGCTACAATGCGTAGTATGCTCAACTGCTTCGCAATAGCCATTTCAATTGGTTTGCAATATGGAGTTCCGTTGGAAGAGTTTGTTGAAAAATTTGTTTTCACAAGGTTTGAACCATCAGGAATGGTGGATCATCCTAATATTAAAACTACCACATCTATTATTGATTTCATGTTCCGTTCGTTAGCGTATGAATATTTGGGAAGAAACGACCTGGTGCATGTGCTCGACAAACCTGAAATAGAAAATGTTGGTGATAAACCGTGGGATGAAAATACACCGACCATTGGAAATCGTGTACCTGAATTAAGTGATGTGAGGGTTATTGGCTCAACTAACGGTAAAGATCAAACGAAACCTCACAGAACCGGGCATGCAAAAAAAGTAAGTAATGGCTATGATGCAGTAAATGCCGCAGCAAAAAATATGCAAAGCGATGCACCGGCATGCAATACCTGTGGGCATATCACTATAAGAAGCGGCACTTGTTATAAATGTTTGAATTGCGGCAACAGCATGGGATGTAGTTAGAAGTATATTTTAACAACAAGCATAGAAGCCACCTTAAACGGGTGGCTTTTGCTTTGCTGAAAATGACCAAAAGGTAACAGTAGTATTATTTATCGTGGAAAATAAAAATCGAAATTTTGCGTTATTAAGCTTAAAATTTTACGAATAATTTTTTAAGTTTATGCTTCCTTTCAGTTGATAATTTTATTTCAATTCTTTTATCAAAATAATTTTATGAAAAATCTCTTAGTGTCTATATTTTCTCTTTTCTATTTTATAAATGTTTTTTCTCAAACAACTCCGGTATTAAATCTCCCTAAAGATGCAAAAGTAGAAGGTACTGTTTCAGACATGCGAACCAAACAGCCAAAAAATAATGAACTTGTTGTTTTCAGAAGCCAGAAAAACAGTAATGAATACCAGGCAATTAGTGACTCGATGGGAAATTTTGCAACCCGTCTTCCCGCCGGAGATAAATACGACATCTATATTTTAGGTTTTAAAGATTCAAGCAGTTATAATATTTTAGACATACCGGCGCTTGGCCCAAATTCTTACTATAAAAATCCTTTTAAAGTAAATCTCGAATTTGATCCTCCCAAAACGTTTGTATTGGATGATGTTGAATTTGATTTTGGTAAATCTACTTTGCGCCCTGAATCGTATAGTACGCTTGATGACCTGGTTGACTATTTAAAGAGAAAACCCAATGAACGAATTGAGATCGGTGGTTATACTGATAATGTAGGAAGTGATGAGAAAAATTTGGTGCTTTCACTGGATAGAGCAAAATCTATTGTTTCTTATTTAATAGCAAAAGGAATCAGCAACGACAGGCTCGTGGCAAAAGGGTACGGTGCTGAAGATCCCATTGACGATAACAGCACCGAAGAGGGCAGGCAAAAAAACCGCCGGACCGAAGTTAAAATTTTAGATCAGGACCAGCCAGTTCAGCAATAATATACGCAGTGCCTCATTTTGTTTTAATCTATATTTTCCTTTGCGCAGACCTTATCAAATTTTTTCGCGTAGCCTGTTACGTTAGCTACTTTCAAAAAATTACGTAATAAAATAGCGAGAGATTTTTGCAATTCATGTCTCAAAAAATCCACATTGTTTATTAGAAATAAAATACAATGAAATTTTGTAACAGATAATCATGTTCGGTTTCTAATAAAATGTTTACTCTTTAATACTACATCGTACATTTGTTTGTATGACGTCTTCCTTTTTTAATTACAGCAAGCCCAAAGTTTTACAGGCATTTCGATATCACTTTATTACGAGGAAGGAAATAAAAATTATGGTGATATTGGTAAATGTATTTGCTATAGTTGCTGCATGCTTTTACTATTTAAAAAAAGTATCAGTTTTTGCATTCCTGGGAAGTTCCTGTTTATGGTTTTGTTTAATGATTTCCTTTTGGTATATATTGCCCAATATTATTTACCGTAAATCAAAAACTTTTAAAGACCGGCTGAAAGTAAGTTTTGAGCCACAACACATGTTTATTGAAAACGAAACCGGCAGCAGAAGCTGGCCGTGGACGGCTTTCAGCAGCATGATTGAAAGCCCCCACTTTTTTCATCTCTATTTCGATAGCCGTTCATTTTTTATAATTCCAAAAGATGCTTTCGGCAATGATAGAATAGGGGAGGCGAGACATATTTTAAAAGAAAAAATAAACTGCAAAATTTAATTAAAAATGATTTAATTTTTTAACCATTATAACATGTGGAATGGAAATTTCAAGGAATTCATGGCCGGAAACTTTGTATCCAAGTTTTTCATAAAAACCAATTGCAGTTTTGCGGGCGTGCATAATAAGTCTTTTATAACCTGCATCCCTGGCTACGTTTTCTGCAAAATGCATCATTGAGCCTCCAATCCCTTTTCCCTGTAAATTATTTTGAACAGCCATTTGACGAAGCCTGATACATTCTTTATCAACTTTAGTAAGCAGGCAGCAGCCTAATATTTTTTCTTCCTCAAAGGCTCCGATAAGAATATCGTGTTTTTCTTTTTCAAGTTCCGCAGGCTCAAACTTAAGCTGCAAAGGCTTGCGTAATATCTCATAACGCAAATCGATCATTTTTTTATATTCATTTGAACCGTGATCTATCTGTTTAATCGGCATAAAGTAACGCTATGGGGGGTTAAGACATTTTAGTAAATATACAAGATACTATTTTTGGAATTATCCGGCATGAACAAAAGGCAGAATTTATTTTCATAATATTGAATTTTGAGCATAAAACTGGTGTGATCAGTTATTATTTTTTTTTATCACAAAAAGTATATTTTTGTAGCCGTATTAACTAAATTTTACAATCATGCAAGACATTGCAACAAGAGTTAAAAAAATCATTGTTGACAAATTAGGAGTTGATGAGGCTGAAGTTACACCCGAGGCTTCTTTTACTAACGATTTAGGTGCCGATAGCTTAGACACCGTTGAATTAATCATGGAATTTGAAAAAGAATTTAATATTTCTATTCCTGATGAGCAGGCTGAAACCATCACTACGGTTGGCCAGGCAGTAGCATACCTGGAAGAGCATGCTAAGTAATCATCGTATTTAACATTGCAGGCAAACTTATGGAATTAAAAAGAGTAGTTGTTACCGGATTGGGAGCCATAACGCCTTTAGGTAAATCAGTTCCGGAATATTGGGATGGTTTAGTTAAAGGTGTATCTGGTGCTGATATTATTCAGCAATTCGATATTGCGAAATTTAAAACCAGGTTTGCCTGCGAGGTTAAAGATTTTGAACCCACCAATTATTTTGAAAGAAAGGAAGCCCGCAAACTTGACCGCTTTGCTCAATTTGCGTTGATTGCAAGTGACGAAGCTGTAAAGGATGCAGGTATAAGTAAAGAAAACGTAGACCAGGACAGGGTAGGCGTAATATTTGCAAGTGGTATTGGAGGTATTACAACTTTCCAGGACGATGTAATGGAGTTTGCCAGGGGCGACGGTACTCCACGTTTCAATCCTTTCTTCATTCCCAAAATGATACTGGATATTGGCGCCGGGCAGATCTCTATGAGATATGGATTCCGGGGTCCCAATTTTGCAGTGGTTAGCGCTTGTGCCAGCAGTACAAATGCAATCATTGATGCTTATGACAATATTCGTTTAGGCAAGGCCGATATAATACTCACCGGCGGCAGTGAAGCTGTTATTTGCGAAGCTGGTGTTGGTGGCTTTAATGCCATGAAAGCATTAAGTGAAAGAAACGATGATCCCAAAACTGCATCACGTCCTTTTGATAAAGACAGGGATGGTTTTGTAATGGGAGAAGGTGCCGGAGTGCTGGTGCTTGAAGAACTGGAACATGCCCTGGCAAGAGGCGCAAAAATTTATTGTGAAATTGCCGGTGGTGGTGCTACGGCAGATGCCTATCATATTACTGCTCCTCATCCCGAAGGGCTCGGCGCAAAAAATGTAATGACTGTTGCACTGAGAGATGCGGGCATGAAACCGGAAGACATAGATTATATAAATGTTCATGGCACCTCAACTCCTTTAGGAGATATTGCTGAGACAAAAGCTATCCTGAGTGTTTTTGGCGATAAAGCCTATGATTTAAATATCAGCTCAACAAAATCAATGACTGGCCATTGCCTTGGCGCTGCCGGGGTGGTAGAAGCGCTGGCTTGCATACTTGCAGTAACCAAAGATGTAGTACCTCCTACTATCAATCATTTCACTGATGATCCTGAATTGGATCCCAAACTAAATTTTACTTTTAATAAAGCACAGCAAAAAGTAGTAAATGCCGCTTTAAGTAATACATTTGGATTTGGCGGTCACAATGCTTCCGTTATAGTAAAGAAGTACAAGCCATAACACGCTTGATCAATTATAACATTGATACTCCCATTTATGTGATTAAGTAATCCACCTGTAATTTTCTAAAAGATTGGTTCTTTAATACCTGTTCCCCTAAATTGATAAAATTAATTTTACTAACTTGGGATAATTTAAATTCCGATTGTGCATTTTATCAGAAATATTTTTTCTTCAAAGGCAGACAAAGATTTGAGAAACCAACTCCGCAATGTACTTGGCTTGTCGCCCGGCAAATTAAATTTATATAAAACAGCTCTCAGTCATCGTTCCATAAGAGAGGGCGCAGATGAAAATAATGAACGACTGGAATTTTTGGGAGATGCGGTTTTAAGCTCGTTGGTTGCACATTATCTTTTTATGCGGTATCCCTATAAAGACGAAGGTTTTTTAACCGAGATGCGAAGCAAAATGGTTAACCGTAACCAATTAAATGAAATTGCTTTAAAAATCGGGCTGAAGAAAATTACTTTTTATAATCGTTTTGATAACTCTTTAAAAATTTCGCAGATATTTGGTAATACGCTGGAAGCCGTTGTGGGCGCTGTTTATCTTGATAAAGGTTATTTAAAAACACGTAAATGGGTAAACGAACATATTATAAGTCCACACCTTTTTATGCAGGATCTGGAGAACCTCGACATCAATCAAAAAAATAAATTATACGGTTGGGCCAATAAAAACGGCAAGAACCTTGAGTTTGAAACATTGGACGAAAAAATTGAAAATGGAAGAAGGTTATTCACCATTGCCGCTAAAGTTGATGGCGTTGTAATTGCCGAGGCAAAAGCATATAATAAAAAAGATGCCAGCCAGGTGGCCGCACAAATTGCAGTCGAAAAATTAGGACTACTATGAAATTTGGAATAATTGGCAGCGGAAGCTGGGGAACTGCATTGGCTAAAATTTTAACTGATAATAATCATTCAATAAATTGGTGGATAAGGAGCCAAATAGTTATTGATCATTTTAAAAAACGTCATCACAATCCACAGTATTTAAGCTCGGCATATTTTGATACCGACTTATTGTATCTCACCACCAATGTTGAAGAAGTAATAAATAATTCTGATTGTGTATTAATAGTTGTTCCGTCTGCTTACGCATTGGAAGTAGTTGGCGGGTTACCGAAAAATATTTTTCAGAATAAAAAAATTATTTCTGCGATAAAAGGCATATTGCCTGAACAAAATTTATTGTTGAATGACTATCTCAAAAATGAATATGACGTAGAACTGGCCAATTATTTTACAATACTTGGCCCTTGCCATGCGGAAGAAATTGCTGCTGAAAAATTATCTTATCTAACCTTCTCAGGTGTTGATGTTGAAACTACTCAGTTACTGGCAAGCCATTTTAAAACCGATTATCTCAATACAATTGATAATGCTGATATCTATGGTGTACAGTTTGCTGCCGTACTGAAAAATATTTATGCACTTGGCGCCGGCATAGCACATGGGCTTGAATACGGCGATAATTTTTTGAGTGTTCTTATTGCCAATAGCGCTGATGAAATGGCTGGCTTTTTAAGAAAGGCCGGAATACAAAATGTAGAAGTAGGAAGTATTGAACATACGACAATGCACCCGCCTGCCGGCGAGGCAGGTACACGAAATGAAAAACATATAACCAATTATGCAGCTTCTGTTTACTTGGGCGATCTTTTGGTAACCTGCTATTCATTATACAGCCGCAACAGAACGTTTGGGAATATGATTGGCAAGGGATACTCTGTAAAATCGGCTCAGCTCGAAATGAATATGGTTGCTGAGGGATATAATGCGAGCAAGTGCATTCACATAATTAATAAAAATATTCTCGCAGAAATGCCTATTGCTGATACTATTTATAAAATCTTATGGGAGCATCTTTCCCCGATGGAGGGTTTTAAAGCGATTGAAGAGACGTTGGTTTGATTTTGAAAAACGTTGAGGATACTTTTGTTGGTGATAGTTTTAGTTCGAAGTTAGAATTTCATCGATAATATTTCTTAACGGCTCCTCTATATAGTCATCAACTAATCTTTTAATTTCATTTTTAATTAAAATTGGAAATGGTGCATCTCCTTTTGAAGGCTTCCCATTTTTAGTACAGTTTAAAAGTAGAATATTTTTCATTTCAATATAGTCTTCTGATGGGCGTAGTGAAGCGAAGGCGTAGCCGAAGCGGAACGGAGCCCATCAGAAAGGATTTGTTTTTCCCCTTTATTTTTTTCCCGGTAGAGCTTTGGGGGTAACCCTCCCAGGGCATCATGTGGCCGGTGGTTATTGTAATCATGTATAAACGTTGCCGTTACTTCCCGAACTTCAGCCAGGTTTTCTAAAAGATAGGCATCTAACACTTTGCCCCAGTAGGTACGATTAAACCTTTCTAAGTAGGAATTTTTTGATGGCTTACCTGGCTTTATATATTTAAAATCAATTTCATTTGTATGGATCGATAGTTTAGCTATCCTGGCAATAAATTTCGGGCCATTGTCCATACGTTTCTTTTCAAGCTTGCTATACCTGGTTATTAAATGACTTAACATCCACAACACACGGCTGCTTTTTAGTGAATATTCGGTTTCTATAAAAAGTACTTCATGGTTAAAATCGTCTATCACATTAAATGACCGGAACTTCCTGCCATTGCTTAATGCATCGCTCATAAAATCTATACTCCAGGTTTGGGTAAAAGACGCTGGTACTTCCAACTTTTCTTTTATGCGTGCATACAGACGCTTCCTGGCCTTACGCTTCATTCGTAATCCTAATTGTTTATAAAGCCGGTATACCCGTTTGTGATTAATCTTATGGCCCTCCAACCGAAGACGGTCATAAAATTTCCAAAAGCCTTCGTCTTCCACGGTTTGCGAAAGATGCTGCAATAAGTGTATTACCGTATCATCATTCTTTACAGATTTATAATGCAATGAACTGCGACTTATATTTAGTATTCGACACGCCTTGCCGATGTCTTTGGGCCGCTCTTTACGGAGCTGATTTACGATCACTCGTTTATCGCAAGGCTTTAAAGCTTTTTTTCAATAATGGTATTTAGCAACGTCCAACTTCATGGCCAGGTTGGAATACATTCGTTTAAGCCGGGAGTTTTCTTCTTCCAACTCTTTGATCCGCTTAAGTTCAGATGCTTCCATACCTCAATAACGCTGAAGCCACATAAACAAACTGGCTTTACTTACTCCGTGTTCACGGCTAATCTCTTCGGCACTTTTGCCGTTATCAAATTCTTTTAGAATGCCTGCTATCTGTGCAGGACTAAATGTGCTTTTTTTCATCTTTTACAGTTTTAAAATTAAACATTTTGTCTATTAATAAACTGTACTGTTTTTGGGGAAGCTTATCCTTTTATTTTATAATTTCTTTCTTTGATGGTTAAATTCTGTTTGTCAAAAATAATTCTCTTAAGATTAGATATTTCTGATAATCATAAATATCATTAGACCTTATTGCATTTAATAAAATTGAATTCGATTTCTCACATAATAAAGAACTATTTTCTTCATTGATTCAGAAAAATCGTAATTCTCAATAATGAAAGCATTGTTGTCACTTTTTTTGCAACTATTCTTTATATATAATAAAATTTTTCGCAAAAGTGCATAAATAATTAATCGTCCATTGCAGAAAAATATTGACTCCTTGGAAACCAATAAATTATGGTTTCTAAATTGTCTAAGATTTTTGGATTTAATATCGTTTTAAAATCAATTTCTAGATGTAATCTGGTTTGTTTCTGTTGGTGTGGAGGAATGAGATAGCCTAATATCCAAATAGAGAATATTCGAATAAATTTACAAACATTATGGAATCAAAATCTGTCAAAAAAAGCCGTCGTAAATACGACGCGGAGTTCAAAAAAGAAGTTATTCGCATGATCGAAATGGGACGTTCTGTTCCCGACGTTGCACAGTCGTTAGGTATAGGCACCAACCTGATTTATCAATGGATTATAAGAGCCTCCAAAAAGGAAGCAGTTACTCCCTTAGAGACTAATATAGTTTTTGACGATCAAAAAGCTGCGATGCAAAAACGCATCAGAGAGCTGGAGATGGAGCGTGATATCTTAAAAAAAGCCTTGGGCATTTTCAGCCGTTAGAGATAACAGAAGTGTATCAATTCATTCAAAGCAATGAAAAAATATTTTCCTGTCAGTTGCAATGCCGGGTAATGGAGGTTAGCCGTAGTGGTTACTATGCATGGCGCAAGGGTAGAACACATCAGCCGAATCAAAAAAATAAAAGGATGGAACAAAAGATCATAGACACATTTCAGGTGCACAAACGCCGTTATGGTTCCCGTCGCATTAGCAAAACATTGCAGGCAAACGGAGAAAAAGTGAGCCGCTATAAAGCCGGCAAGGTATTGCACAGGCATGGGCTAAAGGCTATACAGCCACGCAGCTTTGTTCCCAAAACCACTGATAGCAGGCATCCTTACCGCATAAGTCTCAACTTGCTTTTAGCGCAATCTATGCCTCAGCAACCAAATAAGGTATGGGTGGGTGACATTACCTATATTCCACTGGCTGGTGGCAACAGGTGTAATCTTTAAGTATGGATGGATCTGTTTTCCAGAAAATTAATTCGCTGGCCCTGGATGATAATATGCAGGAAGCATTGATTACAGCAGCATTTGAAAAAGCCCTGGGTGTAAGAAAAATATCCCCAGGATTAGTCATTCATTCTGATCGCGGCGGGCAATACGCAGGTACTGTGTTCAGAAAAATCATTGATGATAATAAGGCGCTGCAAAGCATGAGCCGTGCTGATAACCCCTATGACAATGCCTTTATCGAATCGTGCTTCAGCCGCTTTAAGGGAGAACTATTGCAGGACGGATTATTTGAAACAATTGAAGATGCCCGGACAGAAATTTTCTTGTTTTTCTATATGTATTATAACATCATACGGATTAACTCATCGCTGGGATATAAGAGTTGATGCAGCTTTGGAAAATGCAGAGGAGAAGAAGGAGTGTTTGAAATGCACATCCAAGGGACGATTCTTCAAATGGAAGAATCTCCTTTAATTGAAAGGGGCATCGAGCCCCTTCCAATTAAGCACAAACAAGGTGACTCAGCATTACGCAAAGAATCGTTTTATTTTAAAAATGAAAGTTGTATTGCTTATGTAATCTGATTTGTTTAGATGTTCAATTGATTGCTTGTTGAGAAACTCAGAAAACTCCTTTACTTTGGTTTCAAATTTTTTTCTTGAATAACCTTATCTTTTTTATTTTTTTGATCATTTCTCTTATTAGGTATTCGATTTTTTTTTCATTTATAGAAGCAGTTCCTGAAGAAGTACCGCTGTATATTTGTCATATTGAAAAAGTTTTTCCTCATAGTCCTTCGTATGTGATGGCTTCCTTTCAAATAAAAATAATTCAGCAAAATATTCGTCAGGTTTTGAACCGATTAAAAGACCAGTGATTTTGTCAAAAGGGCTTTCATATATATTCAGACATTTTTCTAATAATGTAAAAGTATCATAATCAATTTTACTTGCCAATTCTTTCCTTAATGTTTGAATCAAAATATCGTTATTAATTTGATTATAGCAATCAAAAATATCAACAATACAGAATACAATAAATTCTGAAGATTGATTTTATAAGAGTATAGTTTTAATGAAGACTCAAGATGATTAAAGAGCACATACCTAATAATTAAATCTTCTATTTGAAGTAAATATCCTTTCCGTGTTGATATTGTATCATAAGGAATTGAAAAACTTTGTGGATAATTGGGTTGATAGTTAGGGCTCTCTAATTTTTCGGCTATATTTTCCAGAGCGACTTGCGTTTCTAAATATTCCAAATCTTTTGCCTGAAAATAAATGGGAAATTGAACGATATGATTCTTAAATTTTTCAATTGCCAAAATTATTTTTCGCAGAGTATTCATTTTTTCAGGCCAGTTAAATAAAAATTACCACCAACGGTACGGCTTTGCGCAGGCGGGATAGTAGAATTACGTCTGCTGGAACCGTTGCCAAATTTATAATGAAAAGTTCATTATTATTTCTATTGTTCAACAGAGTTACGTCAGAAGGAACTGTGCTGAAACATTTACCAATGCCGATTGTTAGCAGGTCAGCCCTGCTTGTTGTGTGCCATACATCCTCTAAGTAGATAATGTGATTTTTTTGCTTATAAATGGCAAATTGTATCCTGTCCCACCACATTTAAAACAAATACCACCTTGAACGTGTTTATATGCTACTATATATATCCTTCGCCGCCACACCTGTCGCAATCTGGATGTTCAACAACTAAATTACCAACTTCATCATAAATTGGGATAGCATTGTTTGTATGTTCTTCGCTATGACAATGATTACATAAAGTTATAAGATCCTTATTACTATAGTCCCACGGTAATTTGTTGAAAATATATTTTTTGTGTTGGATTTGAATTGAATATTTACCTGCTTTCCTTAGGTCTTTGTAATGTTGAAACACTTTAATTACCATTTAAATGTGTCCAGAATATAGCTTCAATATCAGACCATTCTGTCTCTGTAGAATTTTTTCGTGTCATGGTTTCATAGCCACCACAATGCTGACATCTAAAATTATCCCGCTCTAATATTTCAAGTCTTTTAATTTTCCAGAAAGTTGTCCTTAAATATTGCGCATAAGGAATGTAATCGTCATCTCTATAAAGTTGGATTAAGTCGTCAAAATTAATATCCTTAAAACCATATTTGTTTTCGAATAACTCAGAATTTCCTTCAACTTTAATGTAGTCTTTATGTTTTTCAATCATAAAAAATCGTTCTGCTTTTAATGTCTTGTCGAACTGCTTATTTTATGGTACCGCAAAATCGTATGGCGCACAACTCGTATTTTCCGAAACTCTAATCTAACCTATTTCGCAAAGACCACCCAAATAGGCTGCGTTTACGAAAGTCCGCACAAAATACAAAAAGTCTTTAAAACTTTTTTGTCTTCTCAGCGCAACCATGGAGTAACTAACAAAACAAATCTGCAGCAATTCCATCCGCAAAAAGTTTTCCTTCATCAGTTAGTATAAGTTTTTCATTATTATAAACTACCATTTTTTTATTAATGTAATCAACTGCAGCATCTTCTATTCTTTTTCTTTCTTTTATTGAAAAATTATTTTCTATTATTTTCAAATCAAGCCCTTCAATAGTGCGTAAAGAAGTCATAATATATTCGTTTAGCCGTTCAACGTTAGTAAGCTTTTCTTCTTCAAAAGGAATAATATTATTTTTTATTGATTGAATGTACAATGCATTGTTGGCAATATTCCATCTCCTGCTTTTGCCATCATAAGAATGAGCAGAAGGTCCAATACCAATGTATTTCCTGCCCTGCCAGTAGCTGCTGTTATGCCTGCTTCTGATAGCCAGGTTTTGCAAAGTTGGAAATTTCATAATGCTCATAACCGGCTTCTTTCATCCATTTCATGAGAAGTAAAAATTGTCTTGCCTGCTGATCAGTATCGATGTCAACTTTCTTTTTTAAATGAATCATTTTTTGCAATGCCGTTTTTGGCTCTACTGTTAACGCATAGCAGGCAATATGAGGTGCATCCAGGTTTATTACCTGCTCAACATTCATCTTCCATTCTTCATCTGTTAGGCCGGGCGTTCCATAAATAAGATCAACAGAAAAATTTTTGAAGCCTGATTTTTTTGCCAGTAATATACTTTCAAGAGCCTGTGCTTTATTGTGTACTCTGTTCATCCACTCCAGATCTTTTTGATGAAAAGATTGAATGCCGATGCTTAACCTGTTGATGCCTGCTTTTTTCCAGGCGGTTAATTTTTCTTCGTTGATGTCATCGGGATTAGCTTCAATAGTAATCTCTGCTTCGTCACTCAACGTATAATGATCTTTTATAGCCATCAATAAATTTTTTAAATCATCAGTATTGAGCAGGCTTGGCGTTCCTCCTCCAAAATATATGGTTTCTATAATTTCTCTTTCACTTTTATCGTTTAATAAGTAAACAGGTGAAAGGTTGATTTCTTTCATCAACGCAGCCATCATTTCATCTTTCATATCCAATGAGGTAGAGAAATGAAAATTGCAATAATAACACGCCTGTTTGCAAAATGGAATATGAATATAAATACCTGCCAATATTTCTGAATTGTTTTACATGTGTTACATCATTCGGACATCGTTCTCAATATTTCATTTTAGATTTGAATGATTAACATGAAAGTAGCAAGAATAAAATATTTCAAGTCGTGTTTTGTTAATTGCCGTCGTCAATATTTTTATCTGTTACAACTATTTCTGCCCAGAAAAAATATATTGTCAACTATAAATTATCAGGCAAAGATACTAGCCGATAAAGTATCGCAACCGGGCTTAAAATCTCTTTTGATGGAAAAGAATTTGCAACTGAATATATAAATACCTTACCTGCAACGCTTATATCCAAGGGCTTTCCGGGCGCATCTGTCGATTCTGTTGTATATGATTCAACCCAGGCAAATGTTAGTTTGTATTTGGGTGAACAATATAAATGGGTGCAGATAAATACTGATAGCGTTGATGAAAAATTGCTGGAAGCAACCGGATGGAATGCAAAACAGTTTAATAATAAAACGATTGATCTTAACCGTTTGCAACAGCAGGAAGAGAGGATATTAAGTTATTATGAAAACAATGGATATCCTTTTGCAGAGGTTTCACTGAACAATGTTGAAATAAGCGGCAATAAAATTAAAGGTGACTTGCAAGTAAAAAAGGGTCCTTTATATCATATCGACAGCATTCGGGTTTATGGAAAAGCAAAAATTAAGAATCTGTTTCTCCAACATTATATCGATATTAATAATGGAAGTATTTATAGTAATCAAAAGTTGCAAAAAGTAAGCAGCAGGTTAAAACAATTGCCTTATTTGCAGGAATTGCAACCGTGGGATGTGACCATGCTGGGAAGCGGATCTATTCTGAATTTATATTTGCAGCCCAAACGCAGCAGTGAAATAAATGTGCTTGTTGGCTTTTTGCCCGCCAATAACACAACAGGAAAGACACAGGTAACCGGTGATGTGCATCTCAATTTAAAAAACTCACTGGGGCGGGGTGAAAATATTTTAGTGAATTGGCAACAATTGCAACCACAATCACCACGGTTGAATTTAGGCTTTAATCAACCTTATATGTTTAATTCGTTATTTGGTATTGATTTTAGTTTTGATTTGCTAAAAAGAGATTCTTCGTATTTGCAATTGAATGGTATTATAGGAATTCAGTATACCTTGTCTATTAATCAATCGGGTAAAATTTTTTATCAGAATGAACACAGTTACCTGCTCTCTGGTGGAGTGGATACCAATAGTATTTTAATTACAAAAAGGCTTCCACCTAATATTGATGTAGGCTCCGGTAATTTTGGAATTAACTACGAATTTATAAATACAAATTATCGGCTTAATCCAAGAACGGGAAATGAACTGAACATAACTGCTACTGCAGGGATTAAGAAAATAACGAAGAACAATAACATTGTCAATCTGAAAGATCCGTCTGATCCGGCATTTGATTATAATTCATTATATGATTCTTTAAAATTAAGATCGTATCGTTTGCGCTTAATATTGGCAGGGGCACATTATACGCCAATGGGTAAACGAAGTACGTTGAAGACCGCGGCTAACATTGGCTGGTACCAAAGCCCTCAAACTTTTCAAAACGAATTGTTCCGGATTGGTGGATATAAATTGCTGCGTGGGTTTGATGAAGAAAGTATTTATGCAAATCAATATGCGGTTTTTACAGCGGAATACAGGTATCTCGTCGGAGTTAATTCAAACTTCTTTGGTTTTACTGATGTTGGTTTTACGCAAACAAAATTTAATTCAATAGATTATTCAAACAATTTTATCAGTGCAGGAATCGGCCTTGTCTTCGAAACGAAATTCGGTTTATTGAATCTTAAGTTACGCGATAGGAAAAAGGAACGATATTAAATTTGATATTCGCAATGCTTCCAAAATACATTTTGGTTATATCAACTATTTTTGAGTTATTAAAAATAAAAATGACGCGGCATTTTCTTATTACTTTTTTTCTTGTTTTTTTCGGCACATGCCTTTATGCCCAGCAAAATCAGGATAGCTTAAAGCCACATAGAACCGATACGTCGGTTAAAACAATACGTGATACATCTGTTGTAAATGAAACCCTGCCTAAAGTAGTTCACCACAAAACCAGGCCCGATACAGCAATCCTGGCACTTACTGATACGTCTAAAATAAATATCGATTCAGTTACTACAGCTACTCAACCGATATTAAAATCTTATCACTCAGGTTGTTGATTCTTTACTTTTGGCAAGTAAATTTATTAATGTAAGAGAACCTGCAACTTATTTCATTACTGAAAAAAAGAAAACATCTAGGTGAAGAATTTATTTTTTATTCATTGTGCATTGTGGTTTTGATTCTGGGATTATTTAAAACCTTTTACAATGGCTATTTTAATAATCTCTTCAAAGTATTCTTTAATACATCCATAAGACAGACCCAGCTTACTGATCAGCTAATGCAGGCCAGGCTTCCTTCTTTTATTTTGAACATTTTCTTTGCCATCAGCGTTGGCTTTTATATATGGTTGCTTTTTAAACATTATCAGCCGCCAAGGCTTATCAACAGCGAGTTGTTATTACCTTTTTGCATACTGGGAATAGGTGCCCTGTATTTTGTAAAATATTGTATTCTTAAGTTTATGGGATGGATGAGCGGAATGCAACAGGCGGCCGACAATTATATTTTTGTAATATTCCTGGTAAATAAGATTACCGGAGTTGTGCTGCTTCCATTTGTAATTTTACTCGCCTTCTCATTACCACTTTGGACAAACGTTATTGTCGTGTTCTCGCTATTGCTTATAGGATTATTTTTCTTGTCGAGGTATGTAAAAATCTATGGAATTTTGGAATACCGGTTTCCACTTAATCCGTTCCACTTTATGGTTTATGTAACCGCCGTAGAAATTTTACCGCTGCTTATAGTTTATAAGTTGGTGGTAGATTATATCATATGAATGTTGAATTTCAGGGCTTTTCAGGGCTTTTATAAGCAGTATTTGCTTTTTTGGTAGTAAATATTCTAACAAAAAAAACGTAACTTTGCGACATACCTGTTCGATTACTATGGATATGAAAACTGATTTACAAGAGCCAAGAACTTTGAAACAAATCGAAAATATTCTTATAACACAGGCAAGGCCGGAAGGAGAAAAATCTCCTTACTTTGAAATGGCGAAAAAATATAACCTGAATCTCAGGTTTGAGCCTTTCATAAGAGTTGAGCCTATTTCTTCAAAAGAATTCCGTAAACAAAAGATTGATATTGCTGCATATTCCGCGGTTATATTTAACAGCCGTAATGCTATTGATCATTTTTTCAGAACCTGCGAAGAATTAAAAATTACCATTTCTCAAAACACAAAATATTTCTGTATCACCGAGTCTGTAGCGCTTTATCTGCAAAAATTTATTTTATACAGAAAGAGAAAGGTTTTTTATGGAGCCGATGGTACTAATAAAAGCCTCTTTGAAGTTATCAATAAACATAAGGAACTGGAAAAATTTTTATATCCCTGTTCGCAATCGTTCGATAGTGAAATAACCAACTGGCTTATTTCAAATAACTGCGAGTATGCGATACCGGTATTATACCAGATTATTTCAAACGATGTCAGGGAGGTTATCGAAAAACAACATTATGATATAATTTGTTTTTTCACACCTCTTGGTGTAAAAAGCTTTGTTGAAAATTGCCCGACATTTTCCCAGAACGGTACTATTGTTGGCGCATTTGGCGACAATACCCGCAAAGCTGTTTTGGCAGCCGGACTCACTCCTGATATTATTGCTCCCCAACCAAAAGCACCCAGCATGGTTTCTGCTTTGGAAAATTATCTTTCGGGGCTGAGAAAAAAATAATCTCCCTTAAATTCAGATCAAGGTCTTTACTACTGTTCCTGATGTTTTTATAGGCAAAGGAATTTGCTTTTAGACAGGCGTTAAAAAGTTAAAGCCCCTCCGTTAAGAAAGGGGCTTTGTATAAATTTATATGAAAAAAATAATAAGCAGAATATGCTAATTATTATTTTACTAATCCCGCGAAAAAATTTACCGTACGAACCAACTGTGAAGCATAACTCATTTCATTATCGTACCAACTTACTGTTTTTACAAGTTGATCATCACCTACTGTGATCACTTTTGTTTGTGTAGCGTCGAACAAAGAACCATAACGAATTCCTATCACATCAGAACTAACAATTTCATCTTCATTATAACCAAAACTTTCATTAGAGGCGGCTTTCATCGCTGCGTTTACTTCTTCGATAGTGGTCTTTTTGTTTAAAATTGAGGTGAGCTCTGTAAGCGAACCGGTAATAACAGGAACTCTTTGTGCCCCTCCATCAAGTTTTCCTTTTAACTCAGGTAATACAACACCGATGGCTTTTGCAGCGCCGGTGCTATTAGGAACGATGTTGGCAGCCGCTGCTCTCGCTCTTCTTAAGTCACCTTTCGCATGCGGGGCATCCAGGGTATTCTGATCGTTCGTGTAGGCATGTATGGTAGTCATAAAGCCAACCTTAATGCCAAAAGAATCATTCATAACTTTTGCCATGGGAGCAAGGCAATTAGTAGTACATGATGCACATGAAATAATCGTTTCAGTTCCATCAAGGATGTTGTGGTTTACATTAAATACAACCGTTTTTAAATCGCCCGTTGCAGGAGCAGAGATAACAACTTTTTTTGCGCCGGCTTTAATATGGGCTTCTGCTTTGTCCTTGTCAGCAAAAAATCCCGTGCTTTCAATCACAACATCTACATCGTGTGTTCCCCATGGAATTTGTGAAGGGTCTTTTTGTGCATATATTTTTATTTCTTCACCGTTAACAACAATTGCATTTTCCGTGCTTTTTACTTCACCCTCAAACCTTCCTTGTGCGCTATCATATTTTAATAAATGTGCCAATACTTTGGGACTTGTTAAATCATTAATAGCCACAACGTCTATTCCTTTCATATTATAGATTTGCCTGAAAACCAGCCGGCCTATCCTGCCAAAACCATTAATAGCAACTTTAACTGTGCTCATAATTATTTGTTTTTTATTTTAAAATTGAGTTGCAAAATTAAGCTTTGTTGCAGATAATTTGTATTAAAAAATTAATTCAATTTTCACATATTCTTTGCATTGTGAAACATGGTTTTTAAACCGGTTGATAAGGGATTATTTGTTTCTCCCGCTAACATACTTATTACCTTTCAAATAAAACCTATAAGGACGTAATGCATCGGGGCCGGCACTTTCAACTCCAATTCTGCTGCTTGTTCCAATTTGCTCATCGCTTATATTAAGATGGTCATCTATTAAATAAATTTTATCACCAAATAAATGAGTCCCTGAATGCTGTTTAAAAATCCCGAGTGCCTTACCAACATTTCCCGGCCCGCGTGTAAGTGTTTTATCAAGCGTTTTTTTTCCGGTTCTCTTCAACATAATGTCAATTCCTTCTATTGGCTCAACGGCTCTTATTAAGACTGCATCCGGAATATTTTTTTCGTTGGTTACAATATTCATCATTTGGTGCATGCCATAACATATATACACATACGCTGTACCGGCGTCAGCGTACATGTGTTCATTGCGTGCAGTTCTTTTGCCGCCAAACGAATGAGATGCCTTATCTACAAGAGCAACATAGGCCTCCGTTTCAACAATTCTTCCGGAAGTAATGGTTCCATCAAAATTGGTAACAAGAACTTTGCCCAACAGTTCTTTTGCTATTAACACAACATCTTTACGACTGTAAAATGCCAGGGGTATTTTTTTCATGTATGAAACTTAGTTAAAATAATAAACGCAAAATTGAAACTTTCAAAGTAAACCAGAATTTATTATTTAAGTTTGGCAATATCATAACGTAACGTCGTTGCTTGAAGAAATAATTATAGCAATAAGGTCTTATTTCAGGGCCCACAATTTTATTGTAAAACACAAATTGTGGAAGTGGATATTAATTCCCGGAATAATTTATGCAATCCTTTTTGCAATTGGAATTTACATTTTCTGGCAATCCTCCGCACACGTAATTGATTATTTTTTTTCAAAGACCGGGCTAAAAATTTGGCTTCAGAAAGAGCATGGCAGTTGGCTTCGTTTCATTTTTATTTTTGGCCAACTTGTTTTGCAGATCATATTGATGTTATTTTATTTTTCATGGTTTAAATATTTGTTTCTCATAATCGGTTCGCCTGTATTTGCATGGTTGAGCGAAAAAACAGAAGCTATTATCAGCAAAAATGATTATCCATTTGATTTCAACAAGTTTTGGAGCGATATTTTGAGAGGTATTCAAATCGCCTTTCGCAATTTATTATGGCAAACCGTGTATTCCGTTGCCATCCTGTTTTTATGTCTTGTACCGCTTGTTGGATGGGCCTCACCGGTATTGGCTGTATTTGTCGAGTGTTATTATTTAGGATTTTCCATGCTGGATTATACGAGTGAAAGAAAAGGACTGACTGCTACTGCAAGTATTGATTTTATTGGCGAACACAAGGGACTTGCTATCGGTAATGGAATGGTATTTTTTATTATGCATGCAGTATTTTTTGTTGGGTGGGTGATGGCGCCGGGTTATGCAGTTGTTGCAGCTACATTAAGTTTGCAGGAAAGTAAAAACTAATTTTCTTTTTAATATATTTTTCTAATGATTTATTTAATCCCTTCTTTTTTGGCAGATGAAGCTGTTGAAACCATTCCGCCTTATGTTTTGGAAGCTGTAAAAAATTGCCAGGTAATTTTTGCGGAAAATGAACGAACTGCAAGACGCTTTTTAAAAAGTATGTCAAAAGAAATTGTGATTGACGATTTCGAATGGTATACCATTCATAAGGCAGAACAGGGGCAGGTAAATAATTTCAGGCAAAAAATAAAGGAAGAAAAAAATATTGCAATTATAAGTGAAGCTGGTTGCCCGGGAGTTGCGGACCCAGGCCAGATCTTAATTAATGAAGCACAAAAAATGAATGCAGTAGTAAGGCCATTGGTTGGGTCCAAATTCTATATTACTCGCTTTAATGGCGAGTGGATTAAATGGACAACATTTTTGTTTTGAAGGATATTTACCCATTGATAATTTGGAAAGAAATAAAAGAATCAAACTACTAGAAGAGGATTCTCTTAAAAATAATAGCACCAAAATTTTTATTGAAACACCTTACCGGAATAATAAATTATTGGAAACTGTTTTGCAAAATTGTAAACTGTCTACGCGGCTATGCATTGCAGCAGAACTTACATCGCCAAATGAATCGATAAAGACAAAGACGATAGCCGAATGGAAAAAAGAGAAGCATCGATCTGCACAAAAAGCCGGTAATATTTCTTATTGCAGGGATGATCATCAGATTTTACAGTGACGAATCGAACAGACCCGGTCCTTTAGAATGGGAATGTGGTTGTTTGCCTAAATGTTTATATGCTTTCGCCGTTGCTTCCCGTCCTCGTGGAGTTCGCATTAAAAAACCTTCCTGTATCAAGAAGGGTTCATATACTTCTTCCAACGTGCCGGTTTCTTCACCAACAGCCGTCGCAATTGTTGTAATACCTACGGGCCCTCCTTTAAACTTCTCGATAATACAACTAAGTATCCGGTTATCCATTTCATCCAAACCGTATTCATCAACATTAAGTGCTTTAAGGGCATGAGTTGTTATCGCCATATCAATTATTCCATTTGATAAAACCTGTGCGAAATCACGTACTCTTCTCAGAAGTCCATTGGCAATTCTTGGTGTGCCGCGGCTTCTCCCGGCAATTTCCCTTGCGGCATCCGAAGTAATTTTTGTATTGAGAATTGAACAGGAACGTAGAATTATTTTTTGTAAAGTTTCGGCATTATAATATTCCAGTCTTGATTTTATTCCAAAACGCGAAAGAAGTGGCGCAGTCAAAAGTCCACTGCGTGTGGTGGCACCAATTAAGGTAAATGGATTTAGATTTATTTGAACGCTGCGGGCATTAGGGCCGGTATCAATCATAATATCTATACGATAATCTTCCATGGCGGCATATAAATATTCTTCAACGACATTACTTAAACGATGGATTTCATCAATGAACAAAACATCATTAGGCTCGAGGTTAGTGAGGAGTCCTGCAAGATCACCAGGTTTTTCAATAACGGGTCCGCTGGTTTCTTTAATGTTAACTTCAAGCTCATTAGCTACAATGCGGCTAAGAGTTGTTTTTCCTAATCCCGGAGGCCCGTGAAATAGAATGTGGTCCAGCGCCTCACTTCGCAATTTGGCTGCCTTTATAAAAATTCTCAGGTTTTCAATTATCTGGTTTTGGCCGCTAAATTCCTCAATTACAGCCGGACGAATATTGTTTTCAAATTCCTTATCAGCAGGTGACAATATTTCCTTCTTTGTATTTAAATTTTCATTGACCATTCGTTACCTTTATCAAGTTTGTAAAACTAAACTTTTATCCCGATTGTCGTTGAATGAAAAATTTCATAGTGCTGCTACAAAATCGCCGAACGCAGCTATTAGGAGGCGATTCGCCATTCAAAAATGTGCAAAACACACCTTTCACCAATCCATTTCGCCATTAATAAAAAGGAGTATTCGATCCCACAAATTAGAAACTAAATTTGCTCATGCATAAAACAACGCTACGTTATTGGATATGCCAGCTTGTGGGATGGGGGGGATGGATATCAATCAATCTTTTTTTTGTGTATCTTTTTGCGAGTGATATGTATTTAAAACCCGCAGAAAAAAAGCATATTTTTTATGCAGTCCTGGTAATTGAATTCCTCTGCGCTATTATTGTTACACATGCATTGCGTTTTGTTTTAAAGAAGATAAACTGGATAAAATTTTCAACGCAAAAAGTGATTGGCCTGTTTATAGTGGCAGTAACCATTTCAGGCCTGGTAAATTACTACGGAGAAAGAATGGCCGGAAAACTTTCAGGATTTTCCTTAATTGAATATGAAAAAAATGACGGGCTAAAGCAAGCTATTGCGAGAGAAAAGCAGCTCGGACTTGCCGGAACAGACTATTTTAAAAATAATAATGCGGATAATTCCGTAAACAATGCGGTGCAAAGCATTAAGAAAAATACCGGCTGGTACCGCGATAATAACGGTGCCTGGCAGTATGAAGAACAACACCAGGGCAGATTTTGGTGGGATATTATCTGGACTTTTATCTTAATGTCGTTATGGTTACTTCTGTACATGGTTTGGCATTATCTTGAGCGAAACCGAAAGGATGAAATTGATAAACTAAGTCTTGAAAAAACAGTTAAAGAACTCGAATTAAATACGATCAAGTCCCACATCAATCCTCATTTCATTTTTAATTCTCTCAATAGCATCCGGGCAATGGTTGATGAAAATCCTCAGCGTGCCAGGACAGCGATCACCGAGCTTTCCAATATTCTGAGAAGCAGCATGCAGGTCGAAAAAATGGAAACCGTGCCGCTGCAGAAAGAATTAGATATAGTGAAAGACTATCTTGCACTTGAGCATATGCGTTTCGAAGAAAGGCTGAAAATAGAAATGGATATTGATGAAGATACACTGGAGCAGCCGGTTCCACCAATGATGTTGCAAACACTTGTTGAAAATGCCATCAAACACGGCATCAGCAAAAAGATCAAGGGTGGAGTGGTTAAAATAATTTCAAGGTATACGGATCATAATTTTGAATTAGTAGTTCAAAACAGTGGAACCATTGATGAAGAACTTCTTCCGGAAGGCTTTGGTTTAACAAGCACACGTGACAGACTTAAATTTTTGTTCCAGGGAAAAGCCCAATTTCAAATTAAAAAAATTAATGGCAGTGAAGTCCAGGCAAAAATTGTCATGCCAATATCTTATTAATTTTTTAAAACTAATACTTCTTCAAAAGGCAAAATCAATGTACTTTGCTATTGAGAAAATTTCTTTCAACGTCATAAATTTTTAAAACTATGCAAAAAGCAATCATTATTGATGATGAGCGTCTTGCCCGGAATGAACTAAAAAAATTATTACAGGAATTTCCTGATGTAGAAGTAATAGGCGAGGCAGCCAATGCAAATGAAGGAATCGAAAAAATTGAAAGCCTCAATCCCGATCTTGTTTTTCTTGATATACAAATGCCCGGAAAATCCGGCTTTGACATGCTTACTCAAATTGAAAGAGCGCCACATGTAATTTTTGTAACTGCATACGATGAGTATGCGCTAAAAGCATTTGAAGTAAATGCCCTGGATTATTTAATGAAGCCTGTAGAGCCAAAAAGGCTCGCAGACGCCATATTGAAAGTGAAGCAGAAAGATGAGGAAGAATTGCTTTCATATAATAACCGTGGCATGCTCCATGAGAATGACCAGGTATTTGTGAAGGATGGCGAAAGGTGTTGGTTTGTAAAGTTATCGGAAGTGCGTCTATTCGAGAGCGTGGGTAATTATGCAAAAGTTTTTTTTGGAACCAATAAACCGCTTATTCTTAAATCTCTAAATGCTTTGGAAGAAAGGCTGGATGATAAAGTATTTTTCAGAGCGAATAGAAAACATATTATTAACCTGCGGATGATTGATAAGATAGAGCCGTACTTTAATGGCGGCCTTTTGCTGGATTTGGTTGGCGGAGAAAAGATTGAAGTAAGCCGCCGGCAGGCCGTGAAATTTAAAGAGATGATGAGTTTGTAACTTTTGGAAAGTTTCGAACTTTCCAAAAGTTTTATAATTAAAAATCATTCCGGATGAAAATATTCCTCTCATTATTTATTATTCTGCTTGCTTCGTGCAACAGTAATGAACCTGTGAAAACAAGCTCCGCTATAAATTCGGACAGTTTACATAAAATGATGGAACAATATGCTCCAGGTTTAGGTGAAATTATGGGCGGCATTCAAACTCACCATGCCAAACTTTGGTACGCCGGAATAAATGACAACTGGAAATTAGCTCAATATGAAGCCGATGAACTAAAAGAAAGATTTGAGCAGGCAAGAACGATTGAAACCAGCAGACCCGAAGTAAAAATGATTCCAATGATGTATCCTGCAATAGATAGTATTAATGATGCTATTAGCCATAAAAATTTAGTTCAGTTTAAATCGGGATTTCAACTGCTTACTGCATCGTGCAACAGTTGCCACAGTGCTAATAATTTTGAGTTTAATATTATTACAATTCCAACTGCGCCGCCTGTGAGTAACCAGGATTTTAAGGTGCATTGATAAGATATTTTTACTCACAATGCACTTACAAGTGTTTTCTTTTTCTTTTCTGTAATTAAAGAAAGGCTATTAATCTTTTTTATTGTATTAATTTTTGTTTTGGCAATGTCATAGTTCATTTGCAAACGCAATAAAACTGTAGGATCAATTTTTAAAACTTCTTCTAATTTTATTGCGAATTGTGGTGTACAATTCCTTTTGCCTTTTAAGACTTCGTTAATAATATTAGTGGCTACGCCAGTAAGTTTAGATAATTCTCTTTGCGAAATTTTTCTGTATTCAATTTCTTCTTTTATCAATTGGCCCGGATGATATAGATGGGGCGGATAATTAGCTTTATTCATAATGCTTTGAAATTTCTATAATTAAAATTTTTACAAAGTGTTCATTTATAAGTTCAATAATTAAACGGTACTGATCATTTAATCTTATAGAAGATAATCCCAATTTATCTCCTTTTAATTTTTCAAAATGCAGAGATTTGAATGAATACAAATCCGATATTTTCTCAATCGATTCTAACAGTGTTATTCTGTTTTTATACTGCTGAATTAAACTTTTCTGAAAAGGTAGTTTACCTTTAATATCTTCTACAGGAATTAAATAAAGCTGTTTTAAATCAGTCGTTTTAAATAAAACCTGCATTACATAAAGGTAATAAAATTTACAAGGAGTGTAAATTAATTTTATTTATTGTCTGTTGAAGTCAGAAGCTCAGTTTTAAAAGGAACTAATATTTTAGGCTAAACTTTCACCGCCACCGAATGCACAGCCGCAGCCATCTCCTGTATTAGGCTTTCATCTTTTTCAATTGCATTACCAACAACAATTACATCCGCACCGGCTTTACAATTCAGGTATGCTTTTTCAGGATCGGTAATGCCGCCGCCAATTATTAAAGGCACGGAAATACAACCCGAAACTTTTTCTATCATGCTTTCGCTAATTGCTCTTTTGGCCCCGCTACCGGCATCCATATAAATCAATTTCATTCCCAACATTTCGCCGGCCATAGCAGTGCACATCGCTATTTCATTTTTATCTGCCGGCAAAGGAGCGGCATTAGAAATATAGGAAACTGTAGTGGGAGCGCCGCCATCAATAACCATATAACCGGTGCTCATTATTTCCAGGCCGCTCTGTTTTATCACAGGAGCACTTATGACGTGCTGGCCAATTAAAAGATCGGCATTGCGGCCGCTTATCAGCGAGAGGTATAATAGGGCATCCGCTTTTTTGGATATTTGGTTAGCGCTGCCGGGAAAAAGTATAACCGGAATTGAAGAACGTTGTTTTATCAGGTCAACACATTCATCTATATAATTTGAAACAACGAGGCTTCCTCCTACTAAAAAATAATCGATAGAAGCAGCGACGCCCAATTCAATTAACTTTTGTACCTTATCGTCATTCACTTTGTCGGGGTCAATTAATACTGCAAATGATTTTTTGCCTGCATTTTTTCTTTCACAAAGGGAATTGTATATACCTTTTAACTTCATTTACGGATGGTTGAATGCAAAAATGTCAATTTTTTTGTTCTTATAAAAATTAACGTTTAACAAATTACGTATTAATTCTTTGTAACGTTCTGCCACGGATTGCAACTTTTAAATTTTGTAATTTTAACTATGATAGATGTAGTAAAGGAAATGGTGTTTAAAACTGCACGCAGTGGCGGCAAAGGCGGCCAGAACGTAAATAAGGTGGAGACTATGGTTGAGGGGTGGTTTCATGTTACTTCATCTAAAATATTAAACGAAGATCAGAAAAATATTATTGTTGAAAAATTGGCCAATAGAATAACTGACAGTGGCTATTTATTGGTAAAGAGCCGTACCAACAGAACACAGTTGGGCAATAAAGAAGAAGTAATAAAGAAAATAAATCTATTAATAAACCAGGCTTTAATAGTACCAAAGAAGCGAAAACCGACCAAACCTTCAAAAGCATCAAAAGCAAACAGGATAAAAGTTAAAAAGGAAAAAAGCATCATCAAGGAAGGCCGAAAAAAGATAAAGAATTATGACGAATAAAAGCCTGCAATATTATTGGTTCTTACTGCCCGCTTTGTTTGCCATTTCAAGTTCGTTTCAGCAAAATAAATTTATTAAACAAAGCAAGGATGCTTTAGTAAAAATTATTTTTGTCAACAATGTGAATGGAAATAAAATTGTTTTGAATGATTCCGCTTACACAAATCCTTTTGCAGAAAAATATACAATTTCGAAGTTGCGGTATTACATTTCAAACTTATCAGCAGATAACATTTATAAAAATAATATTGAAATAAATGGCTATCACTTAATTGATGAAAGCAAACCCGAATCGCAGGTTATCAATTTATCCATCGCGGAGGGTGTTTATGACAATATAAATTTCTTAATAGGTGTTGATAGCTTGCGCAACGTTTCAGGTGCGCAAACCGATGACCTTGATCCGGCGAAAGATATGTTCTGGACTTGGAACAGCGGTTATGTAATGGCAAAAATGGAAGGCAATTCATCTGCATCAAAATTGGTGAATAATAAATTTGAATACCATATCGGCGGTTTTTCCGGACCTTATAATGTTCTTAAAGAAATTCATTTAAATTTTCCTGGAAAGTCGTTTCATTTCGATGGAACAAAAAACTATACAATTATTATTGATGCAGATATTAATACCTGGTGGCAATCCATTCATGATATAAAAATTGCAGAGCATGCAAATATTACATCGCCTGGTGAAAATGCAAAAAATATGAGCGATAATTATGCAAATATGTTTCACATTGAAAAAATAATCGCTGAATAGATTTGTTCAAAGAAATCTCCATGTTGAAAAAAGTAATTTCTATATTAATTATTGCTTTTGTAATTTCTTTTGCATTACTGCTTGAGGCAGGACGAGATAGTTAATGATGATGAAATAACATTTCGTACCACACCTTTAGAATTAAAAATTCCGGAAGGCTGGCCCAAACCTCCGGCAAATATTTTTGCAAGTAATCCCTTAACAGAAGAAGGTTTTCAATTAGGAAGAAAATTGTTTTATGACGGAAGACTCAGTAAAGACGGCAACTTTGCCTGTGCATCATGCCACCAGCAATTTGCGGCATTTGCAACTTACGATCACGATTTCAGCCATGGGTTTAATAACCAGTTTACAACACGCAATGCGCCTCCTTTGTTTAACCTTGCCTGGTCAAAATTATATCATTGGGATGGGGGTGTTAATCACATCGAATTGCAGGCTTTGTCGCCTTTGACAGCGCCTAACGAGATGGCGGAAAATATTGATTCTGTTTTAAAAAAATTGAGAAGAGATACTTCCTATCAGCGTATGTTTAAAGCTGCGTTTGGAAGTACTCTGATTAACAGCTCAGAGAATGCTGAAAGCGCTTGCGCAGTTTACAGGATCACTTGTTTCTTCAGATTCAAAATATGATAAAGTGAAAAGAGGAGAAGCAAAATTTAATTCGGCTGAGGACCATGGTTATGAACTATTTAAAGCAAGATGCAATACCTGCCATAAAGAGCCTTTGTTTACTGATTATTCATTTCGTAATAACGGTTTACCTGTAAACGATTTTTTAAAAGATTATGGGCGAATGAAAATTACCGGTAATCCTGCAGATTCATTAAAGTTTAAAGTACCAAGTCTGCGTAATGTTTCAGTAACTTTCCCTTATATGCACGATGGAAGATTGTATTCATTGTATAACGTTATAGATCATTACAACAAAGGAATCGTACAAAGCGCCACGCTTGATTCTTCTCTTAGTAATGGAATTCATTTTACTGAACAGGAAAAAACTGATATAGTATATTTCTTACACACTTTAAATGACACTACGTTTGAGAAAAATAAAAGATTTTCGCAACCATAATATTTCATCCTCTTAATCATTAACGATTATACCATTAAATTTGAATTTTTTAAACACAAGCATTTTTGAGCAGCATTAAAAAATTAGCGGGGCAGACGGTATGGTATGGCGTTAGTTCCATTGCAGCAAGATTTTTATTTTACTTGCTTACTCCATATTTTACTTATAAACTTTCGAGTACGGGTTATGGTGATATGAGTATTCTCTACGCCGCCATTCCTTTTTTGAATGTTATTTTTACCTATGGAATAGAAACAACTTATTTTCGTTTTGCATCGAAAGAGGAATACAAAAAAGATATTTACAGCACGGCTACTATTTCGATTTTGTTCAGTACGATTTTGCTGACATCCATTTTAATTTTATCCCGTGCTTCGTTTGCACATTTATTAAGGTTAGATAATCACCCGGAATTTATTACTTATTCTGCTTTGATAATAGCTCTTGATACGCTAACAACGCTGCCTTTTGCAAAGTTGCGCCTTGACCAAAGACCCCGTAAATACGCACTAATAAGGGTTTCAACTATTATTTTGCAGATAGCAATTACCTATTTTTTAATTTCCGTTTGTCCGCGAATAGCCCAAAAGAGCCCTTACGGATTTATTGCAACATTTTATAAAACCGGCTATGGTGTTGGGTATGTAATCATTGCCAATTTATGTGCTTCATTATTTGCATTAATACTTTTGCGAAAAGAATTTTTTTCTTTCGAATTTAAGTTCAATAAAAGAGTTTGGTCTACTATGATGGTTTATTCCCTGCCGTTACTTATTGTAGGTTTTGGAGGAATGATTAATGAAACATTTGACCGGATAATGCTTACATGGCTTGCCCCGGTTGATAATGTTTTGGAAGCAAAAGACCAGGTAGCTATTTATTCGGCTTGTTACAAATTATCTATTTTAATTACTTTGTTTATACAAGCTTTCCGAATGGGTGCGGAACCTTTTTTCTTTAAACAGGCAGAAGGGCAAAACCCTCAAAAGGTATATGCACGGGTAATGAAATTTTTTGTGATAACCATTACCGTTATGTTCCTTGTAGTTGCTATGTACCTTGATATCTGGAAATATTTTTTAACCAAAGAGCCAGGTAAATTAAACATCTACTGGACAGGCCTGAAAGTAGTTCCTATCCTGCTTTTGGCAAATATGTTCCTGGGCATTTATTACAACTTATCTATTTGGTATAAGCTTACGCATAAAACAATTGCAGGAGCTTACATAACACTGATAGGTGCTGCTATCACGCTAATCATTAACTATATTTTTATTCCGTATTTCAGCTACATGGCCTGTGCATGGGCAACATTTTTTTGTTATGGAAGTATGATGGTGATTTCATTTTTATGGGGACAAAAAGAATATCGAATTCCTTATGCATGGAAGAAACTTTGTGCTTATATCATTATAGTCGTTCTTCTATATTTCCTTCATGAGGCAATTATTTATTTTATTAAAAACACTGCTGTAAACTTTATTTCAGCAAGTTTGCTTTTGATGATGTATGTGTGGTTTATTTTATTTATTGAAAGAAAAGAGTTTCAACGGCTTCCCGTTATTGGCAAATATTTTAATGCACGAAATCTTGCCGGATCATGATGCGATGTCAGGCCAATTCCTTTGGCCAGACACCTTCAAAAGATCAATGTGCTAAATCAATTATTAACAATTCACTTCGTTTAGCGAAACAAAGAATCGGCATACATTGATTTTAGCAAAGGTGTCTGGCCAGGGAAAATTATTTTAAAATAGTTACGTTGCGAAGTGGCCTGATGCCGCGATGAGCAAATTATTCAAAGAGTTTCTCCATATAAAGTCCTGTTATTTAATATCTTTAAAATATTGAAAAAGTAATTTTCATAATCTCACAATTGAATCTACATTGCATTGAAAAAATTTTTAAAAAAAATATTAGGGCCTTTATTAACAAGGCTTGCGTCAAGATGCTTCAGCGCCGGATAAAAAAGATGTTTTTACGAATCATTAAGCAAATTGCTAAGCGATTTAAATAAAAAGAAAAATAAGCGTGGCCTTACACTTGATGTTGATTTTACAAAAGATAAATTCATCATTTTCAGCGATCATCATAAAGGAAATAAAGACGATGGCGATGATTTTGCCTCGAATGAAAAAAATTATTTAGCAGCACTTGATTATTATTTCAGCAAGGAATTTAATTATATAAACCTTGGCGATAGCGAAGAATTGTGGAAATATAAGCCTTCAGAAGTTATTCCAAAAAACATGCAGGCATTGCAGTCTGAGGCAAGATTTCATGAGCAAAAAAAATATTTTAAAACTTTTGGTAATCACGATCTCACCTGGAAAAATAAATTAGATGTTGACATTTGGTTCAAAGGAATATTTATTTTGCCGCTCCCGGTTTTTGAAGGATTGATTTTAAAAACAAAAGTTGAAAATAAATCCTTATCAATCTTTGTAACGCACGGGCACCAGGGCGATAAAATGAGTGATAATAATGGTTTTAGCACCTGGCTCGTAAGTCATATCTGGCGGCCTTTGCAAAGATATCTTAATATAAATGTAAATACTCCCGCTAAGGATTATGTATTGCTTGACCGGCATAATATTATGATGTACGAATGGAGCAGGGATAGAAAAAACTTATTACTCATTACCGGTCATACACATCATCCCGTATTTGCTTCAGGGTTATACTCAAACCACCCGAGTAATAAAATTTATCAGTGACAATATAACGGAAAAGGAGTACACGGGAAAAACTAAAACCTTCCTATTTTAATAGCGGTTGTTGTTGTTATAACGATGATGACATCACCGGCATCGAAATTTCCGAAGGAAAAATCGCCCTTATTAAATGGCATTGGGTTGATAATGCATCGGAAAGAGTTTGTGTTGGAAGAAGTAACCTTAAGTCAACTTATAAAAGACTTATAGCGGTAATGCATAAACGCAAAAATATATTTAATCATCTTTATCTCCTTTCTTTTCATTCACTCTCACAAATGCAGCCCTTCTTGGCGCAGGTACGGGACTATCCATTCCTTTAATTCCTTTCCATAATACATAATTAAAATCAGCCTCGTTTACTTCATCCTCTTTTGAAAAATTGAAGGCTGCACTTTTCTCGGATAATTCATTAGTGGCCATATTTTTTTCCGTAATGTCGTACTGTGCCGGAACATGGTTGAAAGCACTTGTGTCCGGTAGTGTCGGTAAAGCTGCGCCAAAGAGGTGTGGCCGCTGCATCGTATTGACTCATGGGTGGCAATCCCAATATCAATTCAATTGTTCTTAAAATTCCGGTTGTTGTATAAGGAGTGTGGTCAACAAAATGTCTCTTTACGTAAGGGCCTGCAAGGTATGCTGTGCTTCTGTGTGCATCAACATGATCAGGGCCGTCCTGGGCATCATCTTCTAAAATAACAACAAGGCTTTCTTTCCAAACAGGACTTTTGCTCAGGTAATCGATAAACATACCCACAGCCAGGTCGTTATCGGCAGTATGGGCAAATGGAGTAGGCCTTCCCTTAGCCAGGCCTTCCGTATGATCATTAATAATGCGTAGAGTGTTTAACCTGGGAAGTGCGTTTACGCTTACCAGTGAGTCAAAGTCTCTTTTCCATTGTCCAACCCGGGTGGTGTCTCTCACATGCTGGTCCCAGCTTGTATAATAAGGGCAATAATGATCTGCAAGCACCGGGAGTGTTTGGTTTATAATCATCTGCAAATTCGCCGTAGGTTCTATAACTAATGCCTGCACGTTTGCAATAATTCCAGATAAATCCATTTTTGTTATTAGCAATTTCCCTCGTTCCTTCTGCGTCATAAGTTCCGCCACGGCCGCCATAACTTGTTACCCAGTTTTTTTCAAGATAATCATTTGCATAGCCGCCCATACTCCAGTTATGCCCATCCGCGCTTACTTCAGCATCTACATAAAAATTGTCAAGCAATACAAAATCTCTTGCAATCTTATGTTCATTGGGTGTGATTTTTTCTCCAAATAACACGAGGCTTGTGTCGCCATTGCCTTCGGGCATGTCGCCTAAATACCTGGTCGTAAGTGCGGTTTTCTTTAATAATATAAAACACATATTTTATCGGCGACGGATCGCCAACTTTTTCGGGAATCAGGATTTCCTGCTTGTCCCTGAGAAACGGTTTCCCTTTCTTTAGTATAGGGCGTATTTTCATAAACCTCTTTTGAATAATTAGCCATTTGTTTTCATCAGGAACATCAATTATACTCATTGTTCCAATAAAAAGACCGCCAATATATTGGGTAGTTTTTATTCCGGATGTATCACCTTTTCTAAAAGTGATAGTTTCTTTTTTCCTGTATGGGTTTGGCCCCTGCGGGTTGGCAAATGATGAAAATCCTTTACCGTTAGTTACATAAATTTTATTGCCAATTGCCTTTACACAGGTCGGGTACCAGCCTGTTGGAATAAATCCCATGGATTTACTTTCTCCGGGTTCGCTTACATCAAATACTGCCAGGCAGTTATTATCTGCGTTAGCTATGTAAAGTGTTTTTTCATCGGGGCTTAACGCAAGACCGTTAGTAGTGGAACCTTGCGGGGCATTGGGATACAACGAGGCCGTTAATGTTTCAATTATTTTTTTTGCGGGTAGATCAATTACGGATACTGAATTATCATTGGCATTGGCAACAAATAAATATTTACCATTTTTCGTAATACAAAAATCATTCGGATGGCTTCCGGTTGCAATGGTGCCGGTAAACGTTTTGCTGATTGTATTAAATACATATAATTTATCGCAACCCCAGCAGGTTATATACAATTCTTTTTTGTCGGGCGATAGGCAGGCAGGTATAAGCTTCTCCATCGAGTTTAAACTGGTCCTTTACTTTTTTTGACTTAAGATCAACAATGTATAAGGAGTTATTATCTTTTGTCACCACATACAAAAGATTTTTTTGGTCATCTATATCAATGCCTGCAGGTGAAATTTTATTAGGCCATTTGTCACCAAGTTTTAAGCTATCGTCTAATATCAGTTTATTTCTTTTTGATCGCGTATTTCAAAATCCAGTTATTGTTGCCACCTGAAGCATAAAGAAATTTTTCGTTAGCACTGAATTTTAAACCCAGCCAGCATTCGCCAACAACAATATTATCAAGGATTTTGCCCGAGGCCACATCAATCAATTGTATGCTTTGCGTGCTTTGACCATTATTAGTTACAGCCATTAATTTTTTTGAATCACTTACTGCTATATTTAAAGGAAGATCGCCTAACAGAAAACCATGGCCTGCGGGAGAAAGGCTCCATCCATTTGGCAGCGTTATTTTCGATGGTGACTGGGCTGTTAATTGATTAGAAAAAAATGAGGCTGCCCAGGACGAAATAAAATAACAAAGCAATATTTTTCATGTTGATTCAGATTTTTTTAAAATGTGAATTTACAATGTTTACGGGAGGTGCATATTATGTTTTAATTATCAATTTTAAATGGTAAGTCGCCGATTTGTATTTGCGATTAATAAAAATTAAATACTCTGAAAGATACTTATAGCAAAATTTTAAGGCTGATGATTTGATGGCGCACTTTGTCACCTCTTAAAAATTGAATGGAAATAACCTTAAATATTGTTAGAACATTATTTGCTTTTTGGGTCTATCTCCTTACCTTTGCCGCCAAATTGAAAAAGACTTAATTAATAAGAATTTATGGCAAATATTGGACAGATAAAACAGATAATCGGAGCCGTTGTAGACGTGCATTTTGCTAATAACAGCAAACTTCCCGAAATATTCCATGCATTGGAAATTACCAAACCAAATGGCGATAAATTGATATTGGAAGTGCAGCAGCATTTGGGGGAAGATAGCGTACGTTGCATTGCAATGGATGGTACCGAAGGCTTAAGAAGGGGGATAGAAGCGGTCGATTTAGGTTCTCCAATATTAATGCCGATAGGTGAGGATATAAATGGGCGTTTATTTAATGTAACGGGAGATGCTATTGATGGTTTGCCCCAGGTAAGTAAAAAGAATGGTCGGCCGATCCACAGTAAACCTCCATTGTTTGAAAATTTAAGTACAGCTTCGGAAATTTTATATACCGGTATTAAAGTTATTGATCTTATTGAGCCATATGCAAAAGGTGGTAAAATTGGATTATTTGGCGGTGCCGGTGTAGGCAAAACGGTATTGATCCAGGAATTAATTAATAACATCGCAAAAGCTTATAGCGGTTTATCAGTATTTGCAGGAGTTGGTGAAAGAACCCGTGAAGGAAATGACCTGATGCGTGAAATGATTGAGGCAGGGATTATGAAATATGGTGATAAATTTATTCATAGCATGGAAGAAGGCGGATGGGACCTGGATTCTGTAAATATGGAAGAATTGAAAGAATCAAAAGCTACGTTTGTATTTGGACAGATGAACGAACCGCCGGGAGCAAGGGCAAGAGTAGCTTTAAGCGGGTTAACCGTTGCTGAATATTTCCGTGATGGCGATGGCACCGGAAAAGGAAAAGATATTTTGTTTTTTGTTGATAATATATTCCGCTTTACACAAGCCGGTTCTGAGGTATCGGCATTATTGGGACGAATGCCAAGTGCGGTGGGTTATCAACCAACGCTGGCAACTGAAATGGGATTGATGCAGGAAAGAATTACTTCTACGCGTAATGGTTCTATTACTTCGGTTCAGGCGGTATATGTGCCTGCCGATGATTTAACAGATCCTGCGCCTGCAACCACTTTTGCTCACCTTGATGCAACAACTGTATTGAGCAGGAAAATTGCCGACTTGGGTATTTATCCTGCGGTTGATCCTCTCGATTCTACTTCAAGAATTTTAACTCCTATTATTGTAGGGGCTGAACATTATGATTGTGCCAACAGGGTAAAGCTTACATTACAACGATATAAAGAATTACAGGATATTATCGCAATTCTTGGGATTGGATGAATTGAGTGATGAAGATAAACTAACAGTTAGCCGTGCACGAAGAGTACAGCGTTTTCTTTCTCAGCCCTTTCATGTGGCAGAACAGTTTACAGGATTGAAAGGTGTGTTGGTTTCTATTGAAGATACCATTCGTGGGTTTAATGCGATAATGGATGGAGAAGTGGATGAATATCCTGAAGCTGCTTTTAACCTGGTGGGTAGCCTGGAAGATGCCATTGCCAAAGGCAAGAAAATGGTGGAGGCGGCAAGTTCTTAGCTTCGCAATCAAAGGATGGATTTTGAACACTTTTCACTTAGACTGGTTATCATAGAGAAAATTAAAAAATGCAAATATTAATTCAAAAATTTGCTGTAATTCTCTTCTCCATTGGAGGAGTTGGAGGATACTCAAATCATGATACTATGACTTTAGAAATCTTAACACCAGAAAAAAAAATATTCAGCGGAGATGTGTATGGAGTACAGCTTCCGGGAATTGATGGAATGTTTGAAGTACTCGAAAAACATGCACCGCTTGTGAGCGCACTAAAAGCAGGTAAGCTTAAGATTTTAAAAGACAAAACTTCTAATACTCATTATACAATTCAAGGTGGCTTTGTAGAGGTTTTAAATAACAGGGCAACCGTGTTGGTTGAAGGCGCTGCTGAAGTGTAATAATTTACAAAGGGTAATATTTTTGGAAGCCTCATTATGGAGGTTTTTTAGTTTTAGTACTCAGCATGGGGTATTTATCTTCTTCTGAAGTGCAGTAAACTCAACAGGGAAGCCGGTATTAATAATACTAAGAGAAATGAAAGTGGATTGTGCGTAATAAAAAAAGTGACTAATCGTAAGCGCCAGAACATAAAACGGGTAAATAAAAAAAAGCACGCCAACCAAAATTGAATCATAATGATCCGCGCTTTATTTTTTATAGATAAATGAATGGCATAATACAAAGGAAAATGAAACGCATACCCAATTAAGGACGGGAAAAACAGTAATATTTTTTGAATCAATGATTGATGTAGATAGAAATATTTTTTTCGTTTTTTTTATCATTATTATCAATTTCAAAAACCAGGTTTTGTAATTGTTGCTTTAGTTTCTCATTAAATTCATTGATTGCATTGCCACCCGAAAAATTCGTGATTTACTTGTTTTTTGTAATAATGTTTCCAAAATTCAGAAAGACGGTTTTTCCATATTTTCTAAAATTGCTGTAGTTAATTCCCAGCGGTAAAACTTCAAGTGGCATATTATCCTGCCATGCAGCCAAAGCAAGGCGGGCGGTTCCTTTTTTAAGAGGTCGCAGGTGCCATTCATTAATACATCTTCCTTCACTGAAAATTAATACAATACCATTCCGTTTAAAAATATCCTGGCAAGCTTCGAAAGTAGTATAGTTGTTTTCAAGGTTTTCAACGCCTTCACTCACCCTATAAACAGGAAGCATATTAAGCGAGGTAAGAATTTTTGTGATTAGTTTTCCGGCAAAAGCATCGCCGCGGGCTAACGAATAAACCGGGTTTTTAAACAAAGTGGCTAATATAATAGCGTCTAAAAATGAGTTGGGATGATTCGATGCAATCAACAATGGTCCTGCCTTTTGAAGCATGCTTTTATTGTTGATTACTATTTTTCGACAATAAAAATGTATAAAAACCCTGGCAGGAAATAATAAGATTTTATAAAGCAAATCAGTTTTATTATAAAATGTAAGTCTCTTTAAAATCAATTAACCATTCTCCTGTCAATTTAATTGCGGATCAATAGGAAAATTGATCATCATTTCATAGTTGCCGCCTAAGTGTTTTAAAGAGTTTTTCCAAATATCCTCCGGTTTGGTATCAAAAATCAATTTTCGTGTAGCCTTTACTGTGAGCCAGCTTTCCTCTTTCATTTCTTCATTAAGCTGCCCTTCACTCCATCCGCTATAGCCAATAAAAAAACGTAAGTGATCCTGGTCAAGATCTTTATTTTTAAGATTGATTAAAAGGCTTTCGAAATTGCCGCCCCAATAAACATTTTCCATCACTTCTTCACCACCACTTATAAGTTGAGGATATTCGTGTAAAAAATGCAAAGCATCCTTCTGAACGGGACCTCCCTGGTACACGGGAAAATTAGTTACATTTAAATCAGGAACAAGTTCTTCAAGAGATTTAGGAAACATTTTATTTAGTACAAAGCCAAAACTTCCTTCTTCCGTATGTTCGCAAAGAAAAATAACCGTGCGGCTAAAATTGGGATCCTTTAAAAAAGGATTTGCTATTAATAAAGTGCCCTTCGAAGGAGAAATCATGATTCTAAATTATATTTAATTGTTGAAATAAATATTTTACCAATATCATTTTTTATTATAATTATAAACGATAAGAGTTAGTTAAAGTTTAAGACCAAAGATTTTCCGCTGCATTTTAGCATTTGTGAAGATTAAATTTGCCAAGTATGAAAAGAATTTTCCCCATCATTACCATACTGATTTTCGTTTCACTGCTGGGTCTTATTTTTTTTCAAATAGTATGGATAAAACAAGCACGCCAGGACAAGGAACAACAATTTGAGGAAGCTGTAAAAATGGTAACAGTTACCGCAGGGAACGACCTGGTAGAGCAGAACAGGCAATTTATCTCCTTTTGATAATAAGAAGAATGGTGATATTTTCTTTCCATTAAATGCATTTCCATCGACCATTGTGCACAGGTATACCCGTGAAGAAATAAGAAATAAAATTCAAAAGGCGTTTGAAAAAAATAATATTAAAAATATAGATTTTGAATTTGCAATCACCACCACTTCAATGGTTGGTGATGAGATTCAATCTAAAAACTTTTTCGCGGCTTACCAGGACAGCTTGCATAATAGAGGATTTGTTTATCCCCTGGTATCGCCAAACGCAGGTTATGCAGAGGGCCTTGCTCCGCAGGAACTTTTGATTATTGTTGTTCCCCACGTCAGCAATATTATCTGGAAGCAAATGTATTGGATGATTGCAGGTTCGGTTATTTTTACCTTCATCATTTTTGCCGCATTTTTTATTACACTTAGAGCGTTATTCAATCAAAAAAAATTAAGCGAAATAAAATCTGATTTCATTAATAATATGACGCATGAATTTAAAACTCCACTTGCCACTATTTCTCTGGCGGTAGACGCTTTAAAAAATGAAAAAGTAATTAACGACAGAACAAAAATGGATTATTTTTCAGGCATTATTAAAGATGAAAATAAAAGGATGAATAAGCAGGTGGAAACCATACTGCAGGCGGCTTTGCTTGATAAACAGGAAATTCAGCTTAATGAAAAACCCGTTCATGCTCATGATTTGATTAATGCCGCCGTTAATAATATTAAACTTCCTCTGGCAGAAAAAAATGGCAAATTGGAAATTAATCTAAACGCCACAAATGATTTAATAATGGCAGATGAAGTTCATGTAATAAATATTATTAATAACCTGCTGGATAATGCAATAAAATATTCAAGAGATAATCATCTCCTCATCAAACTTTCTACCCAAAATTCTAACGGCCATATTCTTATTAAAATTGAAGACAATGGAATTGGAATGAACAAAGAAACGCTCAATAGAATTTTTGAGAAATTTTATCGGGCACATACAGGCAATATTCACAACGTAAAAGGGTTTGGCCTTGGGCTGAGTTACGTAAAATCAATTGTAGATGCGCACAAAGGAAAAATAAAAGCCGAGAGCGCCGTTGGCAAAGGGAGTTGTTTTACAATCGATTTTTCTGTTTTAAAACAACAGCTCGCTTAATATATTTCATTCAATTTTTGCTCAAGGCAATTCCTTCCTCCCAATATTTTTTACTAAATTTATAGACGAATAGTAATTTGTATTTCACGAAAGACTGTTATGTAATTCTTCTGGCCTTCTTCTTTCCTCTTTAGTTTTATTAAGATTTTTTCCACGTCTTGTTCACAGGTTTTGCACAGCCAATTCAGCAATATTATAATTAAAACCCGCTATGGCGAATGATTACAAGGCCGTGCATAAAAAAGATTTGCATAAAAATGTTGTGTAAGTGGGAAAAAGTGTTATTTTGTGGAAATTTATTTTAATCAAGTCTAATTAGTTCATAATGACAGGCTTTATAGGTGAATACGAAGCTACATTAGATACAAAGGGGCGCTTTTTGTTGCCGTCGGGTATTAAAAAGCAATTACCTGATAGTGGAGCTGAGCCATTTGTACTGAACAGGGGATTTGAGAAATGCCTGAGTTTATACACATCAAAAAGCTGGAAACCGCTATTTACTAATCTGGGCAACCTAAATGATTTTGATCCAAAAGTAAGACAGTTCAAACGGTATTTTCTAAATGGGGCTACCCAGGTTGAACTTGATAATGCCGGTCGTCTTTTATTACCAAAAAACTTAATGGAATATGCAGGGCTTGATAAAGATATTGTTTTGGTATCGGCTATTGATAAAATTGAGATTTGGGATAAAATAAAACATCAACAGTTCTTTGAAACTTTTTCACCAGAGGCATTTAGTGATTTGGCAAAAGAAGTAATGGCGGGCGATAAACTCACAAAATCATAAGATGCAAAAGGGCATATATCATATGCCGGTTTTAATGCAGGAAGTGATCAGTGGTTTGCAAATTGATCCTTCAGGAATTTATGTGGATTGCACATTTCGGTGGAGGTGGTCACAGTTCCGTAATTCTTCAGCATTTAAACAGCGATGGCAAATTGATTGCATTTGACCAGGATGCGGACGCTATTAAAAATGTTCCTGAGAAGATACCGGTGATTTTTATTCCCCACAATTTCAGGCACCTGCAACGCTTTCTGCGGCTTCATAAAATTTCAAAAGTAAATGGGATACTCGCAGATCTTGGAGTTTCAAGTCACCAGTTTGATATTGCTGAAAGGGGATTTTCAACCCGCTTTGATGGCGCTTTGGATATGCGCATGAACCAATCAGAAAAACTAACTGCAGCCGATGTCATAAATAATTATTCTGAAGATAAACTCCATAAAATTTTTGAACAATATGGGGAAGTGACTAATGCAAAAACGCTGGCGAACTTAATTGTACACGCCCGCAAAGCGCAGTCACTTAAAACTATAAATGAATTTAAAAATGTGCTCTATCCCATAGTAAAAGGGAATCCTGAAAAATATTTTGCAAAAGTTTTCCAGGCATTGAGGATAGAGGTAAATGATGAGTTGGGCGCATTGAAAGAAATGTTGTTGCAGGTTTCAGATGTTCTCAGGGAAGGAGGAAGAATTGCAGTAATTACTTTCCATTCATTGGAAGACAGGATTGTAAAAAATTTTTTTAAGAACGGAAATTTCGACGAAGAGAAGGAAATGGATTTATATGGAAATGTGTCAAAGAACGATTTAAAAATAATAACCAAAAAACCGGTTACTCCGTCGCGATGAAGAATTGAAAAATAACCCGAGATCAAGAAGTTCAAAATTACGTATCGCTGAAAAAATAAAAGTTTCATAAAAAATCATCTGATAAAAATCAATTAGAATTAAACTGAAAAATGAGCCAGGATCAGGATATCAATAATGAAAACATTAAGAAATCTTCCGCCAAAAAAAAGCGAAGAAAGTTATTGTATAATGCCTGGATTGTAAAGAATATTCCGTTTTATCTTTTTACGGCCATGCTTGCAGTAATCTATATCGCCAATGGTCACTATGCTGATAAAATGGTAATGGAAATAAATTCTACGGCAAAAAATTTGAAAGAAAAAGAGTATGAATTTAAAACTGTGAAGCGGGATGTTATATTCAGAAGCAAAGAAAGTGAGTTGGCAAAAGCAGTTGAACCCCTTGGATTAAAAGAGTTGTTAGCACCACCCGTTAGGTTAATTGATACGCTGAAAAATAAATAATTATAAACCGCATAAGCAAAAAATTGGATGTAAAAAAAGACATATTGTGGCGCATTTATTTGTGTTTCATTGGCATAATGATATTGGGTGCAATTGTTGTGGGCCGGGCAATTTATATTCAAAGGGTACAAGGCGCTTACTGGAAGCAAATGAGTAACACACAGCATTTAAAGTATATGGATATAAATGCAGAACGTGGAACTATATACAGTGAAGATGGAAATATGCTTAGTACATCTATTCCTGTTTTTGATGTATATGTTGATTTTGGAGCTGATGGCCTTCGCGAAAAGAATGGAAAAAGGTTTTACAATAACCTGGATTCACTTAGTATTTCTTTATCAAAATTGTTTAAAGATGCATCTGTATCTTCTTACCGTAAACTTTTAGTTACAGCTTATAAAGACCAGGACAGGTATTATCCCTTAAAAAAGAAAATTTCATTTGAAGAATATAAAGCATTGAGAAATTTTCCGTTGGTAAGGCAAGGACGAAATAAAAGCGGGTTCATAATAGATGTAAGAGATAACCGGGTAAATCCTTATGTGTTGCTTGCAAACAGAACCGTTGGACTTTCCCGCGGCGATACCAGTAGAAATGTTGGATTGGAACGATCGTATGATAGTGTTTTAAAGGGCCAGACTGGCAGCCGGCTTATGAGATATATGCAGGGGGCCTATGTGCCTGTTGACGGGGCCGAAATAGAGCCTGAAAATGGAAGAGACATTATCACCACCATTGATACTTACATGCAGGATGTGGCGGAAAATGCACTGATGAAAATGATGGTTGAAAACAATTCGTTGCATGGCACATGCATCGTTATGGAAACACAAACCGGCAAAATAAAAGCAATTGCCAATTTGGGCAGAAGACCAGACGGAGAATACATTGAAGATTATAACTATGGTTTAGGAAGAAGAACGGAACCTGGCTCTGTTTTTAAGTTAGCTACATTAATATCGTTGCTTGAAGATAAATATGTGGACACCGGAAGTATAGTTGATTGTGAAGGGGGAAAGAAATTATTTTATGGACTTCGTATTACGGATTCTCATTTAGGCGTATATCAGATAACCGTTAAAGAAGCATTTGCCCGTTCTTCAAATGTTGCATTTGCAAAGATGGCCGACGAATATTATCACAATCAGCCGATGCGGTTTTATAATCATTTGCATGCTTTGCATCTTGATACTACATCAGGTATTGATATTGTTGGCGCTGCTCGTCCCTACATAAAAAAGCCCACCAGTAAATATTGGACGAAAACAACATTGCCGTTTATGGCTCACGGTTATGAAGAATTGGTAACCCCGCTCCAATTGCTAATGGTATACAACGCGGTTGCCAATAATGGTAAAATGATGCAGCCTTACCTGGTTAATTCGATAAATGAAATGGGAAGAGAAATTAAAACTTTCAAACCAAAAGTACTTGTCGATAAAATATGCAGCGATGAAACACTGGCAAAAGTGAAAGCCTGCCTGATGGCTGTTGTGCAAAATGAACATGGCACGGGCCATGCGCTGGAAACGAATGTATACAACTTTGCAGGTAAAACAGGTACTGCAGTAACGGCAATGGATAATCGCGGTTATAACAAAGGGAATAAAATTTATCAATCTGCTTTTATGGGATATTTTCCTGCCGAAAATCCGAAATACAGTATTGCTGTTGTTATCCAAAACGGCAATGAATCAAAACTTGCTTATGGAGGCGTTGTTTCAGGTCCGGTTTTCAGAGAAGTTGCAGATAAAATTTACGCCGAAAAAATTGGCAATGAGTCTTTGAACCAATTAAAGAATGGAACTGACAGCAGTGCTTTACAGTTTTTTGGGTTAAAAACCGATTTGAATAAAATACTGAATACATTTAATTATCCATCTTCTGATTCTGCAACAACAGGTTCGTGGAGATCCACCGTTCTCAATTATAATTATGCGCAATTAAACACAGCATACAATATCAAATACTTCGGCAAATAAGGTACCCAATGTAACAGGACTTGGATTAAAGGATGCGGTGTATTTATTGGAAAATATGGGATTGAAAGTTGCGGCCAAGGGAAAGGGAAAAGTGGTGTATCAATCAATTGCTCAAAACGCAGAATTTCATAAAGGACAATCAATAAATCTTCAATTGAATTAATGGCATCGCTGCAACAAATATTGTACAAAGTAAAAATTATCTCGGTTGCTGGTAAGCCCGTAAACGAAGTAAATGATTTACAAACAGATTCACGGAAAGTGAAACCTGGCAGTTGTTTCATTGCTATAAAAGGAACACTTACTGATGGCCATTCCTTTATTGATCACTGCGATTACTAACGGTGCTGCTGTAGTTATCTGTGAAATGATGCCCACAACTCTTGATGATAAAGTGCAATACATTGTTGTAGATAACAGTGCCGCCGCCGCGGGTGTTATGGCCCATAATTTTTATGGACAATTATCGGAAAAAGTAAAAATTATAGGAGTAACGGGAACTAACGGAAAAACCACAATAGCAACATTATTATTCAAATTGTTTTCGCAATTAGATTATAAATGTGGATTGTTAAGTACCGTTCAAAATCAAATTGCTGATAAAGTATTGCCATCAACACATACAACTCCTGATGCCATTACATTAAATAAACTTATTGCAGAGATGTATGCACGAAGGTTGCTCTCACATTTTTATGGAAGTGAGTTCACATGCTATAGATCAGCATCGCGTTGCAGGCTTAATGTTTACAGGTGGCATATTCAGTAACATAACACATGATCATCTTGACTATCACAAAACATTTGACGAATATATAAGAGTAAAGAAACAATTTTTTGATTCGTTGCCATCGTCAGCATTTGCATTAAGTAATGCAGATGATAAACGCGGAGCGGTTATGTTGCAAAACACAAAAGCAAAAAAATATTTATACAGCCTTAAAACAATGGCTGACTTCAAAGGAAAAATTATAGAAAATTCTTTAAGCGGCCTTGTACTTATGATTAATGACATAGAAGTGCATTGCAGGCTGATAGGCACTTTCAATGCGTATAATCTTTTGGCCGTATATGGTGCTGCCGTTTGTCTTGGTGAAAATAAACAAACTGTTTTGCAGATACTAAGTAGCCTGAGTGGTGCAGAAGGAAGATTTGATTATATGATTTCAACAAATGAAAAAATAATAGGAATTGTTGATTATGCACATACACCAGATGCATTACTTAATGTATTGGCAACAATAAAAAATTTGCGACAGGGTGAAGAAAAAATTATTACGGTAGTAGGCTGCGGAGGAAACCGCGATAAAACTAAAAGGCCGGTAATGGCAGAAGTGGCATGTGAGTACAGTGATAAAGATAATTTTTACATCTGATAATCCAAGGAATGAGGATCCGGCGCAGATAATTAAAGAGATGGAAGAAGGTGTGCCCGTTATAGCAAGAAAAAAATACATCTCAATTGTTGACAGAAAGGAAGCTATTAAAACTGCTGTAACCCTTGCGCAACAAAAAGATATTGTTTTAGTGGCAGGTAAAGGACATGAAAAGTACCAGGAAATAAACGGAGTTAAATACGATTTTGACGATAAAAAAATTTTATCTGAAATGTTTCAAATAGTTGGAAAATAAATAAAGTTAAATGCTGTATCACTTTTTGAATGGTTTACTAAAAATGGAATAAAATTTCCCGGAAGCGGGCTATTTCATTTTATCACATTCAGGGTGCTGGTGGCGGTTCTTATTATCTCTGTTTATTACAACAGTATATGGTAAACGACTTATAAATATTTTAAAAAGAAAACAAATAGGCGAGTCCGTTAGAGAGCTTGGGTTAGCTGGTGAAAAAATGAAATCTGGTACGCCGACAATGGGCGGTATTATTATTTTACTGGCAATATTAATTCCGACATTGTTATTAGCAAATCTTGACAAAGTTTATGTGCGGCTTAATGTTGTTGTGTACCGTTTGGCTGGGTATAATAGGATTGATAGATGATTATTTAAAAATAAAGGCAAGGCGTATAGCAAAGGCGAAAGGAGAAACTTATAAAAAAAATGATGCAGATGGACTTGCAGGAAGATTTAAAATATTTGGACAAATAATGCTTGGAATAATCATTGGGTCCACTTTATATTTTAATCCGAAGTGTTGTGGTGAAACGGGAGGTAATAACTGATAATAACGGAATGCAAAATAATTCACTTCAACGCGGAGAACACAGGCTGGGGAAAAATGAAGATACGATAGTGATAGATGGAAAGATGCACAGGTTTGTTACAGTAAAAACTCCTATAACAACCATTCCGTTTGTAAAAACACATGAGTTTAACTATGCAAAATTGTTGCCTGAAAGTTGGGAGAGATTTACTTATATCTTGTATATCATCATTGTAATATTTATTGTAACAGCGGTTTCGAATGGCGCTAATATAACAGATGGATTGGATGGATTGGCAACTGGTGTAAGTGCGATAATAGGTTTGGGTTTGGGAGTATTTGTTTTTGTAAGCGGCGATGTGCGTGTTGCTGAATATTTGAACATCATGTACATACCTAACCTCAGCGAACTGTCTATTTTTATAGCTGCACTCGTTGGAGCATGTGTTGGATTTCTTTGGTACAATGCCTACCCGGCGCAGGTTTTTATGGGCGATACCGGAAGCCTGGCATTGGGCGGCATCATTGCATCATTGGCAATAATAGTTAGAAAGGAATTACTGATACCAATATTTTGTTTCGTGTTTCTTGTGGAGAATTTAAGTGTAGTCATACAGGTTAGTTATTTCAAATACACGAAAAAAAAATATGGAGAAGGGAAAAGAGTTTTTTTAATGAGCCCGCTGCATCATCATTATCAAAAACTGGGATACCATGAAAGTAAGATTGCCGTGCGTTTCTGGGTGGTAACCATTTTGTCGGTTGTGTTTGCAGTGGTAACATTAAAATTGAGATAATTTGATATGAGGGTTGCATTATCCGGTGATTTGTCTTTATGAAAATTTTTTTAAGAGTTTGATCCTTTCCAATTCCGATGATGACAGTCTTCTGACCTGTTAAATTCATGCCGTTGAAGAACCAAATTTTTTAATTGCCTGTACAATTAAAAAAGAATGAAAAAAAGAATCGTGATACTGGGCGCCGGCGAAAGCGGTGTGGGCACAGCTTTGCTGGCGCAGCAAAAAGGGTTTGATGTTTTTGTAAGTGATGCTTCTCTTATCAATGTTGATTTTAAAAACGAATTGATAGTAAACAAAATTGACTTTGAAGAAGGCATTCATACTAAAGAGAAAATATTTCAGGCTGACGTGGTAATGAAAAGCCCGGGTATACCCGAAAAAAATGAGCTGGTAAAAGCATTGAAAAAAAGAGAAATTGAAATAATAAGTGAAATAGAATTTGCTTATCAGTTCAAAGGAAGATAGTAAGATTATTGCCATAACAGGCAGCAATGGAAAAACAACCACAACAGCAATGGTTTACCATATCTGCAAAGAAGGCGGACTTAATTGTGCGATGGTTGGGAACATTGGTTATTCGTTCGCACGGCAGGTAGCAGAAGAGCCGAAAAAAGTTTATGTAGTTGAAATCAGTTCTTTTCAGCTGGATGATATAAAAACGTTTCGGCCAGATGTTGCGATATTAACCAACATAACAGAAGATCATTTAGACAGGTACGATTACAATTTTGAAAATTATATAAAAAGCAAATTCAATATTATTAAATATCAAACGAAAGATGATGTATTTATTTATAACGCGGACGATGAAACGACAATAAAATATTTAAACATTTTTTTAAACAGCACTAACCCATTACCAATTAGCATGAGAAAATCATTACCGCAAGGCGCTTATATAACTAATGCAGAAATGCATATAAAATGGCAGAATGAAGAAATGACGATGAGTGTGGAGGACTTTGCAGTGAAAGGGAAACATAATCAATACAATACAATGGCAGCAGCTCTTTCTGCCGTAGTAATGGATATAAGAAAGGAAAAGATAAGAGATGCGGTGCAAACTTTTGAAAGCCTGGAACACCGAATGGAAACAGTAGCGACAATTAAGGGGGTAGAATTTATTAATGATAGCAAAGCAACCAATACCAACAGCACCTGGTTTGCTTTGGAGAGTATGACAAAGCCAACGATATTAATACTTGGCGGAGTAGATAAGGGCAATGACTATTCATTTTTGATGGACCTCGTGAAAGAAAAAGTAAAGGCCATTGTTTGTATGGGAATTGATAACAGGAAAATTCATGAGGCATTTGGCAATGACGTTGGATTAATGGTAAATACTTCCAGCGCTAAAGATGCTGTGCAGGCTGCGTTTCATTTTGCCGAAAAAGGAGATGTTGTTTTGCTCTCGCCCGCGTGTGCCAGTTTTGATCTTTTTAAAAATTATGAAGATCGGGGAAAACAATTTAAGGAAGCAGTAAAAGATTTATGAGAATTAGAATGAACAATAAAAATAAAATAACTCTTAACAGGTTTAGTTTCCTCTCCCCTGGAGAGGTTGGGGTGAGGCCATGAGTAACGCAAAAAACATATTGACAAATGTATTTTCTTCCCCGGCACAGGAGGTTACCAGTAACTTTTTGAACCGGACGAGAGGTGATAAAGTTATTTGGGCGATCGTTATTATACTAACGATGGTGAGCATTCTTGTAGTGTACAGCAGCATTGGTTCATTGGCTTATAAAATGAACAAAAGCACCGAAAGTTACCTCTTCAAACAGATTGGTTTTATAGTATTAGGTGTAATGATTATTTATTTTGCGCATCGTGTTAATTACACAATCTACTCACGGGTTGCAACCATTTTGTTTTTGATATCCATTCCGCTTTTGATTTACACATTAAAATTTGGAAGCAGCATTAATGAAGCTAATCGCTGGATAAAATTGCCGGTAATTAATATGACTTTCCAAACGTCTGACCTGGCCAAACTTGCACTGTTTATGTATATGAGTCGCCAGTTAAGTCGTAGGCAGGATGTTATTAAAGATTTTAAAAAAGGATTTCTGCCCCTAATGGTGCCCGTTATAATCATATGCATGTTGATTGCTCCTGCAAATTTATCTACTGCATTATTAATTGGAGGCATTGCGATGATGCTTATGTTTATTGGCAGGGTAAGGTTACGCCATATAATGCTGGTTGTTGGCTCCGCTTTGATTCCGCTTCTGTTGCTCATTGGGCTTGCTTCTCATTATTATGATAAAGAAAATCATACTTCAAAAGATCTCCCGTCTATATTAACCTTTGGAAGAATGTCAACCTGGATAAAGCGGGTGCAGGACTTTATGTACAGCGATAAATCAGACGCATCGTACCAGGTGCAACAAGCGAAAATAGCTATTGCAAAAGGCGGATGGTTAGGAAAAGGTCCTGGTAAAAGTGAGCAAAGAAATTTTTTACCACACCCTTATAGTGATTTTATTTATGCAATTATTATAGAAGAATATGGATTATTAGGAGGCACAGTTATTGTTTTAATTTACCTGCTTTTTTTATTTCGAAGTATAAAAATTTTTCAAAGATGCCCATATGCATTTGGGGCATTTCTTGCGGTGGCCTTAAGCTTTACACTGGTAATACAGGCAATGGTAAATATGGCGGTAAACGTTAACCTGTTTCCTACAACGGGAGTAACGTTACCTCTTGTGAGCATGGGCGGTAGCAGTCTTTGGTTTACTTGCTTTGCAATCGGAATTATTTTAAGCGTTGCACGTAACGTTGAGCAAATGGAGGGAAAGGAAGTTGAAAGAAAATTGGCTGCCGCCGAATCTACAAATAAAAATGATGTGAATGAAGTATGATGAGCAGCGAAAAAATAGTTGAAAAGTTGAATAGATAATGATTCTGCAGAAAATAGAAATAAAAGAATAATAATTGCTGGAGGCGGAACAGGTGGACATATTTTTCCGGCAGTAGCAATTGCCAATGCAATCAAAAAATTGGAACCTCAAACAGAAATTTTGTTTGTTGGGGCTAAAGGAAAAATGGAAATGGAAAAAGTTCCACAGGCCGGATATAAAATTGAAGGATTGGATATAGCAGGATTTAACAGAAGTTCTTTGATAAAAAATATTGGGTTGCCATTAAAGCTGGTAAAAAGTTTTCTAAAAGTGCGAAGAATTTTTAAACACTTTAAACCCGATGCAGCAGTGGGAGTAGGCGGTTATTCAACCTTCCCGGTATTGCGATACGCACAGGGCAAAGGAATTCCTTCATTCATACATGAAAGCAATTCGTTTGCGGGAAAGAGTAATATGATGTTGGGAAAAAGGGCCACGAAAATTTTTGCAGCCAGCCAGGGAATGGAGAAATTTTTTCCTAAAGAAAGACTGATACTAACTGGAAACCCTGTACGAAAAAATATCGTAAGCTCGTCCCTTACAAGAAGTGAGGGCATACAATTTTTTGGATTGAATGATAATAAGAAAACCGTGTTGGCCATCGGCGGGAGCCTGGGAGCAAAAAGCATAAACGAAGCACTTGCGGAACACATTGATGAGTTTGAGCAAAATAACTTGCAATTGATATGGCAAACAGGAAAAACAACGGTGGCGCAATACAGGTTAGTGGGAGAGGGAAGAAAAAATGTTTGGGTGAATGATTTTATAACCGAAATGCAATATGCATATGCAGCAGCGGATATAATCATTAGCCGGTCGGGAAGTACAGTCTATGAGTTATGTGTAATTGGTAAACCTGCAGTATTGGTGCCATTTCCATTTGCCGCAGAAGATCACCAAACAGCAAATGCGATGAATCTTGTAAATAAAAATGCTGCATTAATGGTAAGAGATAATGAAGCAAAAGAAAACCTGGTGGTAACCGTAATTGATTTATCAAAAGATGAGGAACTACAGCGGAGACTGAAAAAAAATATTAGTCCAATGGCAATAACAAATGCAGACGAAGTAATAGCAAAAGAAATTTTAAAGACTATAAAAAATTAAAATAATATTTAAATATATCATGGAATTAAACCTTCTCCCTCTCCACTGGAGAGGGGTTGAGGTGAGGCCGTTATGAAAGATTATACAACCATATCGCGTATTTATTTTATTGGCATCGGCGGCATCGGAATGAGCGCCCTGGCTAAATATTATTTGAGCAAAAATGCTTCAGTAAGTGGTTACGATAAAACCGTAACCACTTTAACGAAGCAAATGGAAAGTGAAGGAATCAACATTCATTATGAAGATAATATTGATCTTCTCGATAAAAATGCTCAATTAATTGTGTATACACCGGCAGTTCCTAAAGATCATAAAGAGTTGAATTATTATTTGCATAACAATTATCAAGTAATAAAACGAAGTGCTTTGCTTGGTGAAATAACTAAGTCGTCATTCAGTATTTGTATTGCGGGCACACATGGCAAAACTACTATAAGTACAATGGTTGCGCATATATTAAGGCACTCGGGTTTTGGATGTAATGCTTTCCTGGGTGGCATTTCGGTAAACTATAATACAAACTTCTGGAGCAGCGATAATAATGTGTCTGTTGCAGAAGCAGATGAATATGACAGAAGTTTTCTGCAGTTGTCTCCGGATATTGCTTTGATTTCTGCAATGGATGCTGACCACCTGGATATATATGGCACGAAAGAAAATATGGAACATTCATTTGTGCAATTTTCTGAAAGGCTTAAAAGCGGCGGCCTGTTATTAACTAACTATAATTTACCGGCTAACAAGTTTTCTGCGGCTAATCATATACGTTATAGTCTTCAGGATAACCGGGCTGACGCTTTTTCCGACGAATATCAAATCTACGAATGGCGGTTATCAGTTTGATTTTGTTACAAAAAACTGGCAGTTAAATAATATTCAACTAAATATGGGTGGCCTGCATAATATTGAAAATGCAGTTGCCGCCATTGCCATAGCACGCCAGCTCAATATTGATTCTGAAAAAATAAAAAGCGCCGTTAATGATTTTAAAGGAGTAAAAAGAAGATTTGAATATATCATTGCTCCATTCAATACGGGAAGATAATCAATATAGTTTTCATTGATGATTATGCACATCATCCGCAGGAATTGAGAGCACTCATACAGGTGCAAAAAGTTTATTTAGCGAGATGAAATGTACGGTAGTATTTCAGCCGCACCTATTTAGCCAGAACAAAAGATCTTGCAAGTGAATTTGCAGCAAGCCTTGACCAGGCTGATGAAATGATTATTGTTACCAATTTATCCTGCAAGAGAATTACCGATGGAAGGTGTAACCAGTAACTTAATCCTGGAAAGGATGCAAAACAAAAAGTGAGTTTGTGTCATAAAGAGGAATTAATTCAAAAATAAAAAGTGATGATAGAAACATTAAATGGCGGTGAGCTGGAATGTATTAATTACTGCGGGAGCGGGTGATATAGACCAGCTGGTACAACCTATAAAAGAAATTTTATTAAATAATATTTCACAATAAAGATGGCAACAATCAGTAGCTACACAATTAAAAAAATTCTTGCAGCGACGATTTGGATAATCATCGGCTCAGGAACAATTGTGTTACTGATTGCTGCAATAGAAAAGAGAAATAATGAAAGATGTGCAGGGATTGAAATCCGAATAACCGGTGTTCAGAATAATTTTTTTATTGATAAGAAAGAGGTGATTTCAATTTTAGAAAAAACAAATGAAGAAGGATCGAGAAGATGCCACTGCATTCGATAGATCTTGCATCTATGGAAACAGCATTGAAAAAAAGCCAATGGATTAAGAATGCCGAATTGTTTTTTGATAACAATAATGTTTTGGAAGTGAGAATAACAGAGAGGGAGCCGATAGCAAGAATTTTTACTACATCGGGATCATCATTTTATATAGATAGCTCTTTAGCAAGGCTGCCGCTAAGTGATAAATTTTCACCAAGGCTTCCGGTGTTTACTGATTTTCCGACGGATGTAATTGTGTTATCCAAAAAGATAGCGATCTCATTAAAGATATCAGAACACTTAGTCAATTTATAAATGCAAATCCATTCTGGATGGCCCAAATAGACCAGGTTGATATTTCCCCTAACCGCAGCTTCGATTTAATTCCGAAGCTAGGTGACCAGGTGATACATTTTGGTGACGCCGAAAATTGTGAAGAGAAATTTAATAATCTCCTTTGTTTTTATAAACAGGTGTTAACAAAGTTGGGGTGGACACATTATACCGCAATTGATGTTCAGTTTAAAGGCCAGGTTGTAGGAGTTAGACGAGGCGCCAATGAAATTAAAATGGATTCGTTGCGCTCAGTTCAAATCATGAAAGCGTTGATAGCAGATGCTCAACAGCACACAAATGATTCGACAAATATTCAACTTGATCAGCCTGCCGAAGACAATAGCTAATATCAATTCATCAAGCGAAATTGATAGTGCACCTGATGAAGATGTGAAAATAAATACAAACAATAATAATAAAAATCGTGTTCCTGTAGCCCCTATCCATGTTCCTGACAAACCAGTTTCCAACAATCAACACTTAACAAAAACGAATGCCCTGACCACTAATTCATCATCTGTTGAAAAACCAAATCCCAACCCTGTGAAATCTAAAATTGTTAAGCAACCGCCCGACGCAAAAGACTCTTAGAAAAACTAAAAAAATTCCGAAAGGCGGTAATGCCCCCAAAGACGGATTATTAAAATTTAATTAAATGAGTTTATAAAATAACAAAGCATAAAAACACAACATAACACAACAAGGCCTTGTAAAATCAATTCCGTCTTTTAACAAAGAAAAGATTTATAAAGGCATATAAAAAACAAAAATATGAACAGCGAACAACCCATCATCGTAGGCCTCGACATTGGCACCACAAAAATTGCAGCCATTGCTGGCAGAAAAAATGAATTCGGCAAACTTGAAATTCTTGGTTTTGGCCGGGCAAACAGTAACGGTGTACAACACGGAATGGTGTTGAACATCGATCAAACTATAAAAGCCATTCAAACGGCACTGGAAAATTGCTATGCAAGCAATCCTAATCTGCCGATAACTGAAGTGTATGTTGGTATTGCAGGTCATCATATTAAAAGCCTTCAAACACGGGGAGATATTGTTCGCCAGAATACCGATGAAGAAATAAAACAATCAGAAATTGATCAGTTGATAAATGATCAGTATAAAACGTATATACCTGCCGGCGACCAGATTATCGATGTGATTCCGCAGGAATTTACCGTAGATAATTTTCAAAATATTCCGGACCCTATCGGATATAGCGGTGTAAAAGTGGGCGCTAATTTTCATATCATAACCGGCGATAAAAATGCCATCAGAAATATAAACCGCAGTGTTGAAAAAGCAGGATTGATAACCAAAGGACCTTGTGTTGCAACCATTGGCATCTGCGGCGGCCGTTATGTGCGATCATGATCTGGAAGCCGGCGTTGCTATCGTTGATATTGGTGGTGGTACTACTGACCTTGCTGTTTTTTATGAAGGTATCTTAAAGCATACTGCTGTAATTCCTTTCGGTGGAGAAAATATTACCAATGATATAAAAACAGGTCTGGGTGTTTTAAAAACACAGGCTGAACAAATGAAAGTACAATTTGGAAGCGCACTATCTGATGAAGCTAAATCAAATGCCTACATTACAATTCCGGGTCTTCGTGGCATGGCTCCTAAAGAAATAAGTGTAAAGAATCTTGCAGCAATTATACAAGCCCGTATGAGTGAGATTATGGATTTTGTTTCTTATCATTTAAAACAGGTAGGTCTTGATAACCGGTTGCTAAATGGTGGCGTAATCCTCACCGGAGGCGGTTCGCAGTTGAAACATTTAATTCAGTTAACGGAATATGTTACCGGTTTAAATGCACGCATTGGTTATCCAAATGAACATCTTGCCTCCGGGCATATTGAAGAACTGGCCAAGCCAATGTATTCAACCTGCCTTGGTTTAATATTAAAAGGATACAACGATTACGAAAACAAACGCAAGCAATTTGAATTGCAATATGCAAAAGTGAAGATACCGGCCAATTTGCAACAGGCAAGCGTAGACGAAGTTGAGGCGGATATTAGCTAATCATAAAAATATTGTTGTTAAACCGCGTAAAACATTAAAAGGATTTATGGATTCTTTTAAAAATGGATTAATTGAAATGTTTAAAGAAGAGGGCGATGCTGAATTGTAAGCCTCACCCGTAACATAAATAAGAAATAAAAATTTTGCATAAACCTATTAATAAATATCCTAATACTCCATATCCTCTCCCGATAGCTATCACAGAGGGTTACAAAATTAAAACACATGATACATTTTGATTTGCCCAAAGAACAGTCATCTATCCTAAAGGTGATTGGCGTAGGCGGGGGTGGCAGCAATGCCGTTAACCATATGTTTAGCCAGAATATTGAAGGCGTAAACTTCATAATCTGCAATACCGATGCCCAGGCAATTGCAACAAGTATGGTTCCCAATAAAGTTCAGTTAGGGCCACATTTAACGCAAGGTCTTGGTGCAGGCGCTAATCCTGTAATAGGCCGTGAGGCCACCGAAGAAAGCCTGGAAGAAATAAAACGAATACTCGAAGTAAATACTAAAATGGCCTTCATTACGGCAGGTATGGGTGGCGGTACCGGTACAGGTGGTGCGCCAATCATTGCAAAAATTTGTAAAGATCTTGGCATACTAACGGTAGGTATTGTTACAACTCCTTTTGCTTATGAAGGTAAAAAAAGAATCGCCCAGGCGGAAGATGGGATCACAAAATTGAAAGACCATGTGGATACATTGCTTGTTATAAGTAACGATAAAATGCGTCACCAGTTTGGAAACCTTACAATGAAGGCGGCTTTTGCAAAAGCAGATAATGTACTGGCTACCGCTGCAAAATGTATTACAGATGTAATTAACAGCACAGGCCAGATCAACGTTGACTTTGCGGATGTTTGTACCGTTATGAGAAAAGGTGGTGTTGCCATACTTGGGCAGTGCAGCAGCAGATGGCGAAAATCGTGCACAGCAGGCAATTGAACAGGCACTAAATTCTCCGTTATTAAATGACAATGATATCCGCGGAGCAAAATGGATTTTGATAAATATTAATTCTGCCGAAGGCGATAATGAATTTACAATGGATGAAGTGGAAACCATTCAAAATTATTTGTTGAGCCAGGCAGGAGAAAATACGGACGTAATTCTTGGACTTGGATATGATAATGCACTTGAAACTAAAATTGGTATAACATTAATAGCAACAGGGTTTGAACATAAAGATCCTTTCGATAAAAAAGAACCGCCAAAGACTGAAGAAAAACCGGAAGAAAAAATTGTAATGGTATTGAAGCCCGAAGATGATAAAAAGAAATACCGCCAGCCTGTTTTCGTTTTTGATGAAAAGAAAGAACAAAATCCTGTTGATGAAATACAAGAGGAAGAAACTATAATCGAACAAAAGGGATTCAGGACAATTAAGGATGAAGATGTGTATGCGTCAGTAACTGAACAAAAAATTGAGAAGGAGATGGAGCCTGCAATCGTAGAAATACCAGTATTTTGCAACGTAAATCTACCAATAGAAAATGATGAAATTACTGTTGATAAATCTATTGAAACTGTTGTTCATTTCACATTATCTTCGGAATCCAATTCAACGGCAGTTGAAGCAAATCAGCAACCTCCAAAGAAAGCTGAGCCAAAAACTGTTAACAATCATTCTGACAAGAATAAAAAAGAAGCTAGCACCGCCCCAACGTCAGGCGGTTATTTAGCGAAGCCTGCAAAGATCTATGCAGAAGCTAAGCAAAACGTGGAATCCAAATCTGTAGAGGAACCAACGACGCCAGTGTCATTTTCACAACAGGGAGACGAACCTGTTACTGGGATGAAATTGGTTGTCAAAAATTCCCATGAAGCGGAGGAGGAAAAGGAAGAGCCGAAAGTACACCAGACAATGCCCATCATGATGCCTTCTGTTGAGGAACTGCCGCAGGTGGACGAAACAGGAGAACTAAAGCGCCGGGCTATGGAGCGCATTGCCAAGCTGAGAAATTTATCTTTCAACGTAAACGCTGCGGATCCTAACAATGAGTTTGAGTCGGTTCCTGCTTACCTCCGCCGCAATATGGAATTGCACAATTCCATCGCGGACGTCGAAAGCTTTTACAGCAACTACACCGTTAAGTCTGATGAAAATAATAAAGCTGAAATAAGCACTATTAATACTTTCTTAGAAGGAAAAAAACCAGATTGAATTTACAGTTGATTAGGTTAAAAGGCTAAATGGTTAATTGGTTTTTACCTCGTACCTCATACCTGAAAGCTGATACCTGATTACCTGATTTATATATTCGTTGTTGTGTGTACTGTTATTTTTGTTTGCCCCGGAGACTAACGTTAGCCGGGGTTTTTATTAAATATTGTGGCAAATTATAAATGTTGAAAATGATAACGACTGCAATTATAAAATAAGAATTATTGTTACTTTGTATCCAATAAAAAATTTATACTTTGAATTTTAAAAACGGATTCAATAAGATTATTACAATTTTTCTTTTGCTTGCTTCATGCTTTTATTATTCATGCAAGCAAAAAAAGAATTATAAAGAACCAACTGTAAAAATAGAAACCAACTTTGGTGATATCATTGTTGAATTGTATCCTGAAAAAGCCCCAAAAACCGTTGCTGCGTTTTTGTCTTATGTTGATTCGGGTTATTATGAAGATGGTTCTTTCTATCGTGTATTAAAAGCAGAAGACCAACCTTCAAGTGCTTTTAAATCTGATTTGATTCAAGGCGGCATTTGGCAAACAAAGAATGAAATGCAAACTAAATTACCAGGCATTCCACTGGAGACAACTAAGCAAACCGGCATACTCCACGCAGATGGTATTATTTCATTGGCACGCAACACACCTAACAGTGGCAACACCGAATTTTTTATTTTGATTGGTGACCAGGCGGGAAGAGCTTATGATTATGGTGGTGATGCGAATGAAGATGGACAAGGCTTTGCCGCGTTTGGCAAGGTGATTGAAGGAATGGATGTGGTAAAAGATATTCACAAGCAACCGGATAATGAAACAAATTTTACGCCGCCGATCGCAATAAAAAATATTGTGAAATTGTAGATTGATGAGAAGCAGAATTTTATTGCTTGGGTAATTTGAATACTATTAAGGACGGGTCTTGAAAAATATTTTTTTTATCATCTAATTTTCAATCCTGTTTATGGAAACAGCTCATAAATTTTTGTTGGGTGTTTTAGTATTTTTATTATGTTTCCCTTTACTTTGTTTTTGCCAGTCACCTGAACTTCACTTTGAACGCATTTCGACAATCGATGGGCTATCGGACAATAACGTTGTAAGTATTGCTTTAGATGCCAAAGGATTTATGTGGTTTGGAACATCTGATGGATTAAACCGTTATGATGGTAAGCACTTTAAAATTTATCGCCATAACAGTAATGATAGTTTTAGTATTTCGAGCAATAATGTGATTGGAGTGCTGGCTGCGAAAGATGGTAAAATATGGGCTAGCACAGATGACGGGCTGAACTGCCTGGATCCCATAACTGATAAATTCAAAAGATATTTTCATGATCCTAAAAATCCATCGAGTTTAAGCAGTAATTTTTGTGCACGAATATTTCAGGATTCTGCCGGGATTATATGGATTGCAACTTCGGTTGGATTAACAGAATTAAACCCGGTAACTGAAAAAATCATCACTTACCAAAACAATCCTTCAGACACATTAAGCATTAGCCCTAACAGAACTTTTACTTTTCTGGCCGATAAACAGAATAATTTTTGGATTGGTACAGATCATGGATTAAATCTGCTTGATCGCGGCACCTCGAAATTTCAGCGTTTTCTTTCGAAAAACCCGTTCTCTAACTGGAATGATTGTATTGTATATTCGATTTCAGAAGCAAATGAAAATAATTTATGGCTCACGATATTGGGGCAGGGGTTGATTAATTATAATATTAAGTCAAAAAAATATATACAATACCTGGAGCGCCCTGAAGTAGCACATCGTGGCGACCACAACATACTTTACGATAATGAACAATGCGATCTTGATACCAACCTGATATATATTGCTTCTAATGAAAGGGATTTTTCCATTTTTAATAAAAGCACGGGGAAATTTACATCTTATATGCATCGTGGCTCTAATGATTACCCTGAATCGGTGGGAGTTTTATTTAATGATCATAAAGGCATCTTATGGGTAGGCGCTAAAAATGGTGTTTATAAACTTGATATAAGAAAATCTTTGTTTAACAGCATTGTTATTCCACCAAATTATTGTAAGGACTGCTTAAGTTTTATTACCGCATTGTGTCAAAGCAGGTTTGATAAATCAGGCAATAACTTGTGGATTGGAACCTGGACCTGCGGATTATTTAAAGTGAATATTGCAAACAATACATTTACGCTAATTTCAAAAGGTTTGAAAATTCCTAATCATGAAAATTATGCTGCGGTTACTGAAATTATGCAGGATAATACTGGAAACTTATGGATAGGGCTTGAAAACGGACTGTTGCAGATGGATAGCAGCGGTAATCTAATTCATCATTTCATGAATAAAAAAAATGATAGCTTATCTATCCCCGGCAACATGGTGTATGATATTTATGAAGATGAACAGGAACGATTATGGATTGCTACAAAGCAAGGCTTAAGCTTATTTAATCGCACGAAAAACGAATTCATCAATTACCCTGTGACGCTAAGTTTTTCAAAAGAAACTTATAGCGGAAAAATTGACCAGAATAAAATTGAAAAAATTATAAAAGGGCCACCTGGTAAATTAATTCTTGATGAAGATGAAAAACAACTGCTTTTATTTGATACCAAAACATTTAGCTATAGCCTGTATTTTAATAAAAAAAATCCTCTTGAGGATATCAGGCAAATTAAAGATATACTATATGAGAGAGATAGTATTCTTTGGTGTTCAACCAATAAGGGATTGTTTAGAATTGTAAAGAAAGTATCAGGAGATTCTGTGAAAATGTTTACAACTGCAGATGGGCTTTCGTTTGATGATATAGGCGGTTTAGGAACAGATAACTGCAATAATCTTTGGATACATACCCGGAAAGGTTTAACTAAGTTTAATGAGCAAACAGGCATTTTTAAAGCTTTTTATAAAGAGGATGGCTTAACGGAAGACCAACCGGTTGATGGCATTTTGATAAACGGTTTGAATAATATGATGTTTTTTGGATTTGGCACTAATTCAGCCGCAGGCGGAATTAATTATTTTAATCCCTGCAACTGGAAATTCGACTCAATACCTGCACCTGTTTCTATTACAGGTTTTAAAATATTTAATCGTGAGGCAGATTTGATAAAAGATATATCATCACTTAAAAAAATTAACTTAAGCTATAAGGACAGGATGATAACATTTGAATTTGCTGAACTAAACTATATTCATTCAGCACGCAATCAATATAAATATAAATTAGAAGGTTTTGATAACGATTGGATACAGGCAGGCAATGAAACTGAAGCTACCTACACAAATTTAGATGGAGGTAACTATACTTTTCATGTAAAAGCAGCAAATGATATTGGTGTGTGGAATGAAAAAGGAGCCAGTATTGCTATTTATGTCCGGCCGGTATTTTATGAAACATGGTGGTTTTATATGTTATGTGCAATTGCAATTGCAGGCCTGCTATATATTGCTTATAAAATTCGGATTAACCAGATAAAAAAAGTGTATGCCATACGAACAGGTATTTCCCGTGATTTGCACGACGATATTGGTTCGCGGCTTAGCAGTATTTCTATTATCAGTCAATTGGCCGACAACAAAAAAGATGATCCAAATTTTAATGTTTCAAAATTTTATGAGCAGGTTAAGCAAGGATCAAAGGAAGCTATGGATCTTATGAATGATATTGTATGGAGTGTAAATCCGAAAAACGATAAGTTAAGCGATATGCTTATTCGTATGCGGGAATATGCTGCAGATATTCTCGAAGCTAAAAATATCAATTTTCAAATAGACGTTTCCACATCATTGCATAACCTGAATTTGCGAATGGTTGTTCGAAAAGATTTTTATCTTATTTATAAAGAGGCTATTAATAATCTTGCAAAATATTCCGGTTGCTCCAGTGTAAAGATTTCTATTTTAAAAGAGCATGAAAAATTACTGTTGTTTATAGAAGATAATGGCAAAGGCTTTGACTTAAAAAATATTAAGCGGGGAAATGGTTTAACCAATATGCAAAATCGTGCTGCTAATATCAAGGGCAGGTTAACTATTCATTCTGAGATCAGCCATGGAACTTCAATTGCCTTAGAAGTACCTGTCGCATAATCATGTTACTGCTTTTGCCTGAAGTATAAATTACCTTTGAGATATGGCAATAAAAATTCTTATTTACGAAGATGCAGAGCTATTGCGTGAATCACTGTCATTGCTCATAGAGAAAAATTCTCCATTTGAATTAACAGGCGCTTTTGAAAATTGCAACAACGTAAAAGAAGAGGTAGAAACTCTTGAACCCGATGTAGTAATAATGGACATTGGTATGCCAGGCATTAGCGGTATAGAAGGGGCAGCAATTATCCGTAAACATTTTCCTCATGTAGAGGTTTTGATGCTTACAGTATTTGATGATGATGAAAATGTATTTAATGCTATTTGTGCTGGCGCATCAGGTTATTTGCTCAAAAAAACTTCTAATGAAAAAATACTGGAAGCAATAGAAGATGTATACAACGGAGGTGCACCCATCACCTCATCTATTGCCAAAAGAATTCTGCAACATTTTCCAAAACAACCTTCTCAAAATGAAGATTTAAATAAGCTTACAATTCGTGAGCAGCAGGTGTTGCAACTACTCTCAAATGGTAACAGCTATAAAATGGTGGCGTCACAACTTAACATCTCCATAGATTCTGTACGCACCTACGTACGCCGCATGTACGAAAAACTGCAGGTGCATTCTGTTACAGAAGCTATTCATAAAACATTTCATAAATAAGCTTTCTATTCATCTTGTCGCATGTTTATGCGATTGACAAAGGGTTTTTGTTCGTCTACCTTTGGCATGATCTGTAACATATTTCCCCAATAAAAATTAAAGTTGGCAGATGTTGACAATCCCTATAATAAACAAGCTCATACAACTACTAACAATAATTTTTTAAAACTAACATTATGAATATCTATATTGAACAAAAATACATCGAGCTTGGGGGAGGCACAGGATTTCTTGGAGGCGCTATTGATGTGGATATAAATATTAATTATGGTGCCGCATTCAAAAGATATGCAAATGGTGTAATTTTTTATTCCCCTGATTACGGCGCTGTCCTTCTATACAATTCCGTTTTCGATAAATGGTACAATTTACCTTCTGATATTTATGGCCCCGTTGGGGGGCAACCTATGCAAGATTATATTGGATTTCCAATTCAGGATGGAATTGTATTTGGTCATGCCGAATACAGCTATTTTGAAAAAGGGATAATAGTTCATAACAATTACAATAATAAAATTTATCTTCTTTATGGTGAAATCTATGCAAAGTATAAATTGCTGAATGATGTTCAAGGATGGTTAGGATTGCCAATTAATGATGAACTGCCTGAACCGCATGAAGGAAGAAGTGTACATTTTGAACATGGTGCAATTTATTGGACAATAAGGACAGCGGCATTTGAAGTGCATGGAGCAATATTGTCTTGTTATAGTGGTACTCGTGATGTTTTGGGTTATCCTGTTTCTGATGAACAACCAATATTAAATGGGTCTACGGAAATTGGCCGGCAAAGCAGATTTGAGAATGGGATAATTTTTTGGAGCTCATCTTCGGGGGCACATGAATTACATGGCGAATTATTAGCAGCTTATTTAACTCAATTTGGTGGCCCCATAGGCTTACCCAGCCGAGCAACTCTTGGTTTTCCAATTTCAAATCAAAAGAGTTCGCCTTCAGGGCGTAAAATATTTAATAACTTTCAGCGAGGTATCTTAGTTATAAATCTCGATGATCCGATTCCAAGAAGTGGGCAGATGATTACCAGATTGGATTTCTATGTTGAAAGCTTTACGTCGAGGGGTAATGATACTATACTTGCTGCCCAACCGGACTTATTTGTAAAAGTTAAATTAATATCGAACTTAGAAGGCGATGTGTTTACCACTCAAATAGGAGAAGAAGCAACATCAAGTCCTCCAACTTACCAAATTGAAGCAGTCTTAAAAAGTGTCCCTATCACAGATGGAAATCTTGCACTTACTGTATCGCTGGAAGGATGGGATTACGATGCAACTTCCCATAATGATCTTCTTGGCTCCTTTGCCAGAACTCATACCATCGACACGTTATGGGAGCTACCTGAGTTGGACTGGAATCATAGTAACTTTCTTGCTAATTATCAGATCAGACGAAATTCAATTGATTTTATTCCTATTACTAATTTCCGCCAGCAGCTTTTTTGGAAATTTAGTAACGACGGTTCGGTTGACGTTCCTGAATTATCAAAAGACCAGTATGCGCAGACATTTGCCGATGTTGATGAAGATGAACATTGGTGGCGATGGGCGAACAATTTATTTTATATATTGGCGTATAAGGATTGTGCAAGCCACGGCAATTGTTTTGGAATGTGCCTAGAAGCATTGTATGCTCTGCAAGGCAAGTCGTTATCAACTGAACTTATTTCTCAATATAACCTTGATAATACAAGAAAAAATGAAATCAACATTAAACAGGCATATCAGCTTGGTGTAAGTGAAATTAATTTTTATATCCAAAGTTTTTTTGAAGGAAAAATGTTTGATCCTCTGCGTGCATTTAATGAAAGTCAAAGGGCTTTTATAAACGGAGATGCCGGAGTTTTAAATATCGTTCATTTTAATGTAACAACTTTTGCGCCTGGTGTTACCATCCCTAGTATTGACGCTGGACATGCAGTCATACCATATGATTGGGATACAAGAGATCCAAATAGGTTTGTAATTAAAATTGCTAACCCAAATCAACCTTTTGGAACTGGTACTGATTCTGATCCGGGAAATATTATTGAAATACTCAATCCTAATTCTAGTCCATCTTATAATTTTCAAATGGGATTGAACGCTGATGGAACTCCAAATATTTGGAACGGAAATAATACTATTTTTTCGCATACCTGGTTGTTTTTCGCTCCTTTTTCAAGGTACGCTACGCAACCAGCAACACCTGTTTGGGAGGCCTTGGCGTTAGTTTGGGGAATAATCGTTTTTATTGTTGCTGATAATGGCCAGGCTGAACAAGTCACAGATGAAAATGAAAAAACTTTTTATAGGTACGAGGAATCTCCTAAAATGCCCGGGATAAAGACTAAAAAATTAAATTTAGATCCAGTTAACAGAATTCCTAATATGGTTATAGCCCCGCAATTCAATAGTCCGGATGGATTTATTGGAACTTTTCCTCCTTTAAATATTATGCTTCAATTTCAAACTAGACCTCCGGAAATTTATTATTTAAAAAAACAAATAAACCGGTCAAACATATTTCCCAAATCGACCACAAAGAATGGAATAAAGACTTCAAATCCTTTCACGCTTTCTCCTTCTCATATCGCGGTGGCTGCATTGTCAAATAATTTTGCTAAACATCTAAATCCAAATAATGTAGCCACACATTTTGATCCTGAATTGGCCGGCAAGCTTACAACCTTATTTGGTATCTTAAAAAAATCAAATCTGAAATTCGAAATCAAAGAGAAAAATTTAGGAGGCAATTATAAATGGTTTTATAGCACACCATTTATGTCAATTGTAGTTGATTCTCCTGCAATAATGAATGCAAACGATTTTATCAGTATTGAAGGTGTAGCCTCACCAGGACAGGCTATATCAATTATTACAAATGAAAATTGTAATAATAAAAAAATTAATGTTTCTATTATGGGATTTCAAAATAAAGCTAAAACAGATGCAATAACCTTTGAAATAGAAAATATAACTATGTTTTCTAAACATTCATTGTCCTTTCAACTCAACAATGGAGGAAAAGAATTAATTCTACATAATACAGGTCCTGAAATTATGTTTGACTTAAAGCTATTACCCGTTAATAAAAAAATTGTTCAACCTCAAAAAACAAATATTAAACTTGGTGCGAATAATTTGTCAGTAATACAACCTATTAATTTAAGAGTATCCAAATCACCAATTAACTATTTTATAATGGATAAGATAAATGGAAATGTAATAAATCACTTAGTGCTGTAATTGATACACTAATAATATCAAGAAATGAAGTATACTTTTTATAAGCACTTAAAAAATCATTTATGATTTCAGATCTTTTCTCCAAAACATTTATTACTGCAAACAATAATGTTGGTATTTATTATATCAGACAATGTGAACAAACAGATGGCATCGACTTTGAAGGCATCGTTTGGCATGGACAGCAGTTTAGTCAATCTTCGGAATTTGCAAATATTTTCATAGGAAAGCTTAGGTTACAATAGCAGCTTATCAATTTACAAGACTTGCATCAATGATACTAAAAATAGTTATTGAGACGTATTGGTTAAATTAAAACCCGATATTATGAGCGCACTAATCCCCTACTATAAATTCTTAAATTATACCAATGATGAACTTCATAAGGGTTTATTTGTTGGTGGAATATTTGATGGTAGATCGTTTCCTGTTTCAATTTTCGCTGATAAAAAAATCTACTTCAATGACGATGTATTTGCTAATTTTCTAATAATTATTTCAAAAAGATCGCAATCAACTGAAGCTTACTTTGATGATGATATAACGAAGGATATAAATTGGAATTTATTCGTTAATCCCCAAAATATAAACGTTGTTGTAGAAAGAATTGACGGAGTTTATTTTTCCGAAGTTGAAACATTTCTTATTGAATCGAGAAAGCTAACTTTTTTATTGGACCTGTCACTAATTGGGTTTGGAAATTATAGATTGCGGGCGTGGTGGATGGCAGATACTTTTGAAACAGCAGACAGTTACCAGAAATTAGAATATAACTTCTCTAAAATAGATGCAACAAGCAATGATGATCCAAATGCAAAAATTCCCATAGATGGAATTGATATTATTGCAGATGAAAACTTACCCTCAGAAATTGGCAATTACAACGGAACCTGGCCCATTACTACGGGCGTGCCATTAAGCATAGACGATGTTTACGACATAACAAAACTTGCATTATATGAAGAAAACCCACTCGATGGGAGCTATGTGCCTATTCAGGTTCAGATAGACCCGATAGCATACTGGCATTTGGGAACACATGACAAACCATCAAGCATTAAGTGGATTTTAATACACTTCAATTTAAAATATGATAATAGTGTTCCAAGAAAATACAAATTAAAAAAAACAGACCATATTGTTTTTCCCGAAGATAATTCTCAAATATATATCCACGAAAACAGTGAAAGAATAATTATTCAAAATAATAAAATAAAAATATCGGTAAGTAAGGATAAAACTAAATTCTGGACAGGGATCAATGAGGCATGGTATGATGTTGGGAGACAAGGACGTTTTAATGATGAAACGCTTGAAATGCAAAACCAGGAAGGGCCATTCTTAAAATTTAAACCTGAAGGAGGAATAAATGACCATGAGTATAAAGCAATACTTAATGATATACAAATTGAAGCAGAAGGTCCTGTTGAAATACCCAAACAACTTTTAGATGAACCAGTGATAATTGAGAATAGGGGACAACATGTAACGGCGGATAATTATTATATAGATGATAATGGTAAGGAACTTCGTAAATTCCAAATCGATCCGTTATTATTTGACCGAATAAATTATCACGATTATATCACAAAGCAAACCACTCCTTCAAGTCATAGAGGTGTTGAGCATAATTTATTAAACCCTTCTGATTTGTTACCTATTGGTGTTACCGAGTTTGTTCACGGAAGTCAATTAAGAAAAGTAAAAGTTACACTGGTTGCAAAAGGAAAATATGTTTTAAATAATGGTGATGTACCTGATTTAACTAAAAGTGTTTGCAGATTTGTAACCCGAATAACTGTTTATCGTGATAATCCTTCTGTGAAAATTTCACATCGTACCATCATTGATTATGATATGCGAGGATCATCAGGGGCATGGGGTCTCTCAAATTTAGGTTGGGGTTTTTGTTTAAAAAAGGCCTGGTTATCTTGGCTAGCAGCCGGAGAAGGTGCATCAGAATTAGCTTTAGCTGATAACTTCACCAATCTTTCATTACACCACTACAAAAGTAATAAATTAAGAGTTATACAAGACGGACACACTGTTGGAGCAGCGGCTGTCCATACTTACGGGTGGGCTGCATTATTAAGTGAGGCTGCTTGCTTATCAGTTTTTGTCAAAGACTTCTGGCAGAAATTTCCTCAGGAAATTGAAATAGAGAATATTCGCCCTGATGGAATTCTGAGACTACATTTTTGGCCCAAAAATGGAGATTTAAGGGGATCTGGATTTGAAAATGAATTGTCTTTAGATAACCAGTTGGCATTAGAAAATATTTATAAACTGGATTATCTGCACACAGGTAAATATTTGGATTTCCGAATGCCGCAATCTTATATTGATAAACTTAATTTTTTAGCCAGGAATAACTACGATGGGTATTCTCAATTGGAATATATCTATGATTGGAATCATGATGGTGAAGATGGTGGTTCCAACGATAATTTAATAAACGCACTTAATACAAGTTCAAAAGGACTATGTATTTCAAATGATTTTACGTTGCTATTTCATAGTGGTTCTGTAAGCAAAGCTGAACTTAATCAATATGCCAAAATAAACCAATACGGGCCACATGCTCGTTCATCTGCCGAACATAATGTAAGAACAAAAACCGAAGGAAATATAGCTGCAAAAGATGAAAGTGTTTTTCCTATAGCAGAAGCAGTTTTAGAAGAAAGCCAAAATTTATATTCAAATATTATTAATGATAATGATGAATATGGCAGATGGATATATGCTGATATCCATGATGACTGGCTGATAGAAAAATCATTTATTTCAGAAGGAGAATTAAAATTAAATGGACTTCCAGTATTGAAACGTGAGTGGACAGGTTCTCATTATAGAAATGTATTTACTCCCTGGTTCCTTTATTTAAGAGGAGGATCGCATAAGATGCTCAATTGGGCACGAGTGAATACGCAGCATTTTATGGATGTAAGCACCGTTAACAGTGATGATGGAAATGAATTACTGACTAATGATTTTAAACCTGCGGGCAGTTATTTTCATTGCCATTCATTTATCCCTTATGGCAACAATGCAAATGGAATGCATTGGGCAAACCCTGATGCACTATTATATAGCTATTTAATTACAGGTGATTTGAATGCTAAAGAAAATTATGAAATATGGATTGCATCCATTTTCCGAACTTCACTTTCAAGTAGTGATGCAGGAAGAAATGCCAGTAATGTACTTGGAGAAATAGTAAATGGGTATCAATATTCCTTCGACCCAACTTTATTGTTTTATCTAAACCTGGTTTTCGACTGCCCGACAATAATTCCTGTTATAAATATTCCTTATAGGCAAGAAAGGAATGACAAAAAAGGTATTGCAATAGGGAATTCTAACGGACTTCTACAGAGATTTAATTTTAATTACGAAGAGCACTTTGGTTTCGATGATAATTGGGCATCATTTGGATGGGCAAATTGGCACCATCAGCTTTTTACCAGATTTTATAATTTAACCAGAGATTCAAAAATTGTAACATTTGCATTTGAGTATATTAATTATGTAAATAAAGTTGGATATAATAATGAAAAGTTTTATTATGATTATGCTTTGTGTGAAGGGGCTTTAGCTTTCCTGATCACATTACCGAAATCAGCGCATACATTGGTAAAACATGTTTTCAAAAAAGTTGCAGGTTATTTTTTTAACAGGGTAAAAGCACATTATCTTGGAGATGGTAAATACAAAGGCGTTGGCGTATCAAAATATGCTAACGAATCAGTGTGGTTGCAGGATGTACCTTATTTTATGTATGCGCTAAAGAATAACGCTACTCTTATATCTGAAGCAAATTATGAAACGCACATTGATGTTAATCCTTCGCTGAGCGTGTATCCGTTTATTGTTTCTGATGGTAATCGGGCCACTCCTGATAATGAAAATTATTCGCATCCAGATAGTCTGATGATTTATGTAATGAATAGTAGTGATAGTAGTCTTAATCTGGATTTAGGGTTTACTTTTTTTCGGGGTAAAAACGACCATCCCCAAGTTGGAGCCCCTTTTAATTATGCAATCATGTCCCTTCCTTCTTCTCCAGAATGGGAAGATATTACTCAGGAGGCGAGCACAAAAGATTTACCTTATACTATTGCAGCAGATAGTATTACGAAATGTAAGGTACGGTCAAAGGACCATTACATACCATTGTATGCACCATTGAACCAAAATTTATTCCAGGAGATATTGGTATTAAAAGCGTTTTACAGTGATATTAATAACGCGAATTTACTATCACCGACAAAATGGATTTTGTATTCTCATACGCAATTAAAACTTGACTACGATCATGCCGTTTCGGAGAGGCGATTTAATGTAATACTTGAATTCCAGTCTTTCTCAAGAGATAATTTTAAAGGAACTTCTCTTTACCCTGCTTCAATTGCATTGAAAGATAAAGATGGAAATACTATACCTAACATAGGTGGATTAAATAAAGACCTGCATTACATTTTATTTGATCCTGAATCTACTAATGGCAAGGTATCATTTGAATTGAATCCTGACGGATGTCCTTATACACTGGAAATGTGGTCAGAATATGCTTGTTACATGCTTATTAAGCCAAAAACTGATATTGCTGATTTAAAGAAAAGCTTTTATTTGATAAGTTATTTAAAAACCGGTCCAGTTCCTGATTCGTCATTTATTAGAGATGTATATACAGACATGAATTCTCAGTACAGCCCCGCTGCTGCTGAAATTTTTTCCGAACTTAGAGTAGCAATTGGTTCATGCTACAGATACATTGATTCACGGGGATATCTTGCAGTATTAATTAGATTTAATATTGATTTAGAGCACGATTTTGGTTTTAACCGCCTCATAATTAGGCTGAAAAATTCCGATACTGATCCCGGCATAATAATACCCGGACAATATCTAAAAACGGGCTTTCAAACAATTGAATTTATTAGTGATGATAAAATAGACAGTCCATTATTACTTCCATTTTTTGACGGAGTAACGCTTACAAATGAAAATATTCCGATAAAAGATGGAGAGAAGTTAATAGTAGCATATCCCGCTAATGACCCTCTTCAATACATAGAAGGGTATAATAGTGATGGAAGCCCAATAAAAAAAGGTAAAGTATGTTTACAGTTATTAGGTGTTTCATTGCAGGTTGTTTCAATTCTCTAAATGAATAGTAGTTTTTAATTACATTTTTACAACACTTTGTAAAAAACATAGAGCGACTTGCATTTCAAAAGACAAAGCAAGCGAAATATTTTTTGCATTAGATCATTTACGGAAACCTCTTTTTATTCTCCGCCTTTGCATTATTGAGAATAGAAATAAAACGTGCCATATCGTTATCGTAACCACCTGCATTTTTTATAATCTTTCCGCTTTCATCTGCAAAAATATATTGCGGTTGTGCATTGGAGTTAGCAATAATTGCTTCAAAGTCCAGATTTTTAGCGCCTACAGTATTTTTAGGTGATTGATCGAATGTGGAAACATATTTTTCACTGTCAGGCAATTCTCTTTTCTCATCCACATATAATGAAACAACAACAAAATCGTCATGCAATAATTTACTGACTTCAGGCTTTGATAAAACCTGGCTTTCCATTTTGCGGCAATTAGCGCAGCTATGGCCGGTAAAATCAATCATGATGGGTTTGTTCATTGCTTTTGCTGCTGCAATAGCTTCATCAAAATCAAAAAATGTTTCTACACCCGAAATTTCAGAACCAAGAATATCAGTATATTTTTTTGGTTTAATGTAAGCGACTGTTTTGTTTGTATTTGATGAATCATTATTTGATGAATTCAGCTGGCTGTTGCGTATCAGTTTTTCAATATTAAAATCCTGGGTTTTATTTTCAGGTAACCAGCCACTGATTCCGTTTAATGGAGCACCCCATAAACCGGGAATCATATAAACGGTAAAGGCGAGTGGAACAATTGCAAACAATAATCTTTTTACAGAAAGATAGGGATGGCCGTAATCGTTTAGCGGCAAATGATCGTCATGACTAAATTTTAATTTGCCTAACAAATAAAAACCTAACAATCCAAAAATGATAATCCATAATGAAAGATATACTTCCCTGTCGAGTATTCGCCAATGATAGGCGAGGTCTGCATTGGATAAAAATTTTAATGCCATTGCAATTTCTATAAACCCAAATGAAACTTTTAAGGTATTTAACCAGCCGCCCGATTTAGCAATCTTATTCAGCAATCCTGGAAAGAACGCAAACAACGCAAACGGCAATGCGATCGCTAAGGAAAAACCAAGGAAACCAATAATTGGCCCAAGTCTTTCTTTTTGCTGCGTAACATCAACCAATAAATTTCCTATAAATGGAGCCGTACACGAAAAGGATACTAATACCAATGTAAGCGCCATGAAAAAAATCCCTGAGATGTTTTGAGTGCTTGCTTTTGAATCAACTTTATTTGTCCATGAAGAAGGCAATGTAATTTCAAATGCGCCTAAAAAAGATATTCCGAAAACCATGAATAGCGCAAACACAAAAATGTTAAAGGCAGCACTGGTTGATATTTGGTATAAAGTATCTTTTCCAAAAATTAGGGTAAGAAAAAAAGCAAATGCCGTAAAAATGGCAACGATTGAAAACGAATATAATGTTGCATTTTTTATTCCCTGCGCCCGCGAGTGGCTTCGTTTTAAAAAGAAAGTAACCGTTACGGGGAACATTGCGTACAGGCATGGCTGTAATACTGATATAAATCCCCATCTTAGTCCGTCAAGAAAAGTGTGCGATAAAGTTTTATGCACCGCATCAGATGTTTGTGCTATCGCAGTTTGATCTAAAAAGATCAAAGCAACAAAACTTAAAATTGCGGTAATTAAAAATCTATAAATCTTCATGACTGGTTTAAAAAAATAGGATAACAACTAAGGTTATCCTATTAAATTTAGCGTATCAACTTTAATTTTAAAGAGCTATATCGAATGCAACTGTTTTCGGAGGCAAACATTGCCTGTCGTTACAAACCATGTATTCAATAGTGCCTGAAACTTTTTTAGTACCTGGCTGCACTTTTACTGTTTGAATAAAATCTACGTTCTGCTCAAAATATTTTTGATTCACCTTAAATTCCTGTTCAAAGATAGTTTTCATTTTGCCTGCTTCTTTAGGTTTGCCTACCGCTTTCACGTTTGTAAACGTAAGAGCGGTGGCCTGCGCACCTCCATCAGGATTATAAATTGAATAGATATGCCATTTGGGATCAACCGCTGTTTTTATATGCACCTCGTATTGCGTATTGCTTTTCTTTACAGTACTGTAACTGAATTTAACAGGGTTTAATATTTGCCCAAAAGAAGTATTTATTATGAACGCCGATAATAGTATAAAACCTAATTTTTTCATGTCAACTATAAGTTTCTGCAATAATAAAAAATAATAAACGATATGTATGTAACAAAGGTTTCTCTGAGCACTTTTTTTAACGTTAGTTTATAGAAAATAAATCGGAAAATACCTGCCTCCCATCCGTGTTTCCTAAAATAGTACTGCATGCTCTTTCCGGGTGCGGCATTAATGCAAAAACATTTCTTTCTTTGTTGCATATACCCGCAATATTATTGGTAGATCCGTTGGGTGAACAATCAACGTTAAAAAGACCTTCGGTATTGCAATACCTGTATATTACCTGTTCACGTTTTTCCATCTCATTAAGAATGTCTTCTTTGGCAAAGTATCTTCCTTCGCCATGCGCCACAGGAATTTTTAGTACTTTTTTGTCGCCTACATTTTCCGCGATGATTAATACATTCTTACAAACGAATTGCATATTGCTGTTTCTTAATAACACTCCTGGCAATAAACCACTTTCGCACAAAATCTGAAAGCCATTACAAACACCCAAAACTTTTCCTCCATTGTTTGCAAATTCGATTACGCTTTGCATCATCGGGCTAAATCTTGCAATAGCGCCGCATCTTAGATAATCACCATAGCTAAACCCGCCCGGTAATACAATGCAATCTTCTTTACTAAACATGGATATATCCTTATCCTTATGCCATAGTGTAATCACTTCCTGCTTAAGATCATTTTTCAAAGCATCTATCATGTCCCTGTCGCAATTGGAGCCGGGAAAAACAACTACACCAAATTTCATCTATTAGTTTTTATTGATTTTGCAAAGCAAAAGTACTAAGATTATTTTTTTGTGATTGCCATATAAATTACAAAACCAACCATAATCCAATGAATAGATAGTGGAATCCATTTTTTAGTTGGGTAAAAAAAGAAACAGGCAATAAATGCTGAAAGGGGAACGGTGGCCAAAATCCAATATTGAAAATTAAGGGTGCTGTTAATGAAAGGAATGAATAAAGCAACAAAGAGGTATAAAACAATAAGTCCCCAACTTTTGCGAACATGTACAATTTGTTTACGCAAATTTGCCTGCACAAAAATGCTTCCGATTATAGCCGTTATAAGTATCAAAATTATTCCAATGTACTGTGCGTTGTTTTTGGCAAATAATGGATAGTCGATGTGAATACCTGAAACCCCGAAGCTGTACAACTTGTTTGTAAGAAATAACCAGGCAAACAAAAAATACCAGGGTGTCGCGATTCCTAAAATAGCGACAACCCATTCCGCAACTCTTGGAGGCCGGGTTATTAATAAAGCAAAAATTATCATCAGCGCAAATGCAAGCGATGGAAAATAAAAAAAAGTAGTTACACCTATTACAATGCCAATGTTATACAGGGTTAATTTGGCTTGCGGATTATTGTAAAGACTGCTCATTTTGGCCCAAACCCATATAAGTAATGTGTTTATTACCAATGGCGCACTTAAAATATTCCATTCTGCGAAAAAGGAAGTAATAAGCAAATAGCTCATCGCCGGCAGGTAATTAGATTTTTGCATTAGCCTCCTGTTATTAAGAAGCCTGTTAAAACTTATTGCCTGGGTGTACAACAGTATAAATGTTATGATGGAATAAATGACAGGATACACATCAAATACCGGTTTTAGGGTTGCAAGAATCTTGTTATACAAAAAACCATCTGATTTTTCAATAACAGGAATTTGCGGAGATATAAACCATACCAGCTTTAAGAGCAAGCCATACAAAAGAAGCATGAAAGTATTAAAGGGATTATTAGCCTTGAATGCACCTATCACAGAAGAGAGTTAGATTGAAAAAACAAAAGTAAAAAATTAATAGCGGCTTAAAGAATAACACTTCAGCAAACACAATAATGTAATTTATAAATTATTGTCCCTCTCCTTCGGGAGAGGGGTTGGGGTGAGGCATTAATATTCAATTTTTGCGAAGCAAATATAATTCCTATACATGCAGGGTACAATTATCTGGTAAGAACTCACCTGCTTAGCATATCGAGGCATAAATTCGTACCCGCGATCAAGACTCCTTAGCGGTGGATTCCTCGTAATTTTTCCATCAGGCGAAACTGTCTGGTCATTAATAAGTTGGTTGCGCCTTTCCAGTTCATTAAATAAAAAGTGCAATTCGCCACCGGTTAACATTATACTGTAGGAGAGAAAATTATCACTGTTATCATCAAACTGCGATTTGTGAATGACATTATTCCAGATTAAATTACCTGTATTATTAAGATCGAGGACAACAACATTTTGATAATAGTACCGAACCTGCCCGCCATTGTTATAATAGTTTGGATACCTGCCGGAATACCAATAAGAAGATGGAGAATAAAGATAATACGAATCGTATGGCGAAAATGAAGGATAGCCATATAGATAATCATAACGGTTCCACGGGTTGCCGCGTGATTGTGTCGTGTGGTCTTCGGCAGTTAAGATAAATCCACCATCTTTTTTAAGAATGACATCCCTGATAAAATAATCATTAAACGCAAGCCTGGTGCTTCCTTCAGACTTTGCCTGTTCTCTCAATGTATCACCAAACGGTTCAAAATTTTGTGAAACTAACGCGTCATTTTTTTTACTCCATACTGCGGTATAGAGCCCTTCTATATTACCATTTTTCTTTTTGTAAAATAAAGAATTGACAAGGTATTGCTGGTTAATGTTATCAACTTTCAATTTAATTTCATCCAGATAGTTTCCGGAAAGATCCAATTCATTTAAAGTGAAGTTATCATCCTGTGGGCCTTTCGTAACCAACATTAACTTTTGAAGATAATCCCTTGAATTTAATTTGGTGCCTTTGGTGAAAACAAAATTTCCTGAATTGTCAACAAAGAAATCGCTGAAAATATCTTTGTGTTCTTCATAAGGAGTTTCAATTCTCGATTTATGTAAAAGCACAAGGCTATCGTTTAAAAGTAAAGTAGTGAAATTAAAATTGTAATTCTTTTTCTGAATCTTATAAACCATGATTTTAGACTTGTCCTCACTGTTGATAGTGCTGTAAATTTTATTGTCAGCAAAAAAATTAATGTGCGTTGTATCAATTTCAAAGGGTTCCTTTAATAATTTTCCATTGCCATCAATAGCGGCAGCCATACAATGCAGCGTACTTCTTTTTTGAAACTGGTAAATGATATAAGCAAAATCGGGGTAAGCAACAAAATCCACATTTATAGTTTTGTCGGGCATAAAGTCAAGATCCACTCTATCTATCGATTTCATGCGATTATCGTATATACTAATAGCGTATTTATTTCTAATATTTTTATATACTAAAAAATTTCCACCAACTTTTCCTATTATATCAAAATCAAGTGTACGGGTATCGTTGACATCTGGCTGGCTGTACGTTATTTGTTGCGAAATGGCCGGCAAAGAGAATAAGCTAAAAATAAAAAAAGTGAGAATGTTCTTCATAAAATTTCTGTTGACTTCTTAAAAGTAAATGCTTTTACGTTAACACTAAAATGAAATAATTTACTTTTGATCAATTACTAATTTACGATAAAAAAAATGGCTGTAGTTTTAATATCAGGCGGTACAGGCCTCATTGGTAAAAAATTAACAAGCCATTTAATTGATCGCAATTACGAGATAATTATTTTATCGCGCCGTAAAAATCAATCCTCATCAAATCCAAAAATTTCATACAGTTTTTGGGATATAAAAAACGAAGTAATTGATGCAGATGTAATTCGCAAAGCAGATCATATTATTCACCTCGCAGGTGCGGGAGTTATGGATAAAAAATGGACAAAGGAATATAAGAAAATAATAGTTGACAGCCGTGTAAAAAGCGCCGGATTACTTATTAAAGCTTTGAAGGAAAATCCAAACCAGGTGAAGTCTTTCGTATCTGCCTCGGCAATTGGATGGTATGGAGCCGATGGCAACCCGCTTGTGCGCAAAGAAGGATTTATTGAAACGGATCTTCCTGATAAAAGTTTTCTTGGAGAAACATGCCTTTTATGGGAATGTGGTGTTGAGCCCGTTTCTGAAATGAAGATAAGATTGGTAAAACTTCGTACAGGCATTGTATTAAGTAATGAAAGTGGGGCTTACAAAGAATTTAAAAGACCGTTGAAATTTGGTTTTGCTACTATTTTAGGGCGTGGCAGCCAAATAATAAGCTGGATTCATATAGATGATGTTTGCCGAATGTATATTGATGCAATGGAAAACAGGGAACTAAATGGTGTTTATAATGCAGTTGCACCGCTGCCTGCCTCTAATAAAAAATTGGTTTTATTAATTGCTGAAAAGTTGAAGAATAAATTTTTTATTCCCGTTCATGTTCCAATTTTTTTATTGAAGTTAGTTATGGGTAAGCGCAGCGTGGAAATTTTAAAAAGCGCAACCGTTAGTGATAAAAAAATTAAATCGATGGGCTTTACTTTTTTATACCCGACTATTGAATCTGCGATTGATGAGTTGGCAAAGAAATAAATTGTTAGGTCAAATTCGGGAGGCCGCATACTCGTGTTTCTCTGCTTTGATTTCTTTTGTAGTCTTTGCACATACTTACTTTATGGTGATGTCGCTGTTTACAAATCATCCGTAGTGAACTTTTTCATTGCAAAAAAGAAGTAGCCGCAAATATAGACCAGGCTGGCCATCACCAGTATCCACATGTCCGGCGCATGATCATAAATTATTTTATTGCCAAAAGGAATTGGAAGCATTACATCAGTAACCTGAAGCGGTAGAAAATATCCTACAGGAGATAAATCGAACTTGTGATTTATCAACATGGTAAAAATGAACTCGAATATTAATCCGTATAAAAAAAATACGGCAATCGCTGCTCCACTTCTTCTAAAGAGTACTGCAAGAAACATGGCGAAGGTTATATATGCAACAGTTTGAATAAAAATGTATCCAACATTTTCCATACCTTCAAAACCAAAAGAAGAGCCGGTTGTAAGTGAACCAAAAAGCAAAGCCACCAGGAAATTAAAAAATGTTGCTGCGATTGCAAACAGAATTGCAAACACAAATTTTACTGAAACAAATTGCATGCGTGTCCATCCATCAATTATATTTTGCCTGTGGGTTTTAAAATTAAATTCGTTCGTTAGCAACATAATAAAAAGAATACCCGGAAAATATAAAAGCCAGCTACTCATGAAACCAACGGTTTGCCACACTTTAGGAAATGCATACGGTGAGCCGAGAAGAAGTTGCGCTTGCGGCAAATTTTCAACAGACAGTTCGTTTACATAAAACCCGGTATAATTAATGCCAAGTATTGCAAAAAAATATAGAATTGTAAAAACCCAGAATGCTTTATAGTTTTTTACTTTGAGCCATTCAATTTTCAATAAGTGTACCATGCCTTGTATTAATTATTGGTAAGTTCAAAAAACCTCGATTCAAGGCTTTTCTTTTTAAGAATAAGATGATTAAGAATTATGCCGTTGCCAAAACAAAAATTATTTATTGCCTCAAGGTCGGCAGTACCAACAGGATAAAATACTTTTATTGTACCCCCTTCCTTTGCGACCCTTGTTTGGTTAGGCATCTTCTGTAACACCTCTATTAGTTTTTCACTATTCTTTGCTCCAACTTCTACCATATCTTCATTTGATAAAATTTCGTTTACGTTACCCGAAGTAATTAATTCACCTTTTCTTAAGATGGCAACATGTGTACAAACTTTTTCCACCTCATCAAGGAGGTGGCTTGCCATTATGATTGTTTTGCCTTCACTATAAAGCCTTTTCATGAGATCTCTTATTTCGGCAATGCCAACGGGGTCAAGACCGTTAGTAGGTTCATCAAATACCAACACTTTGGGACTTCCCAACAGGCACGATGCAATAGCAAGTCGCTGTTTCATTCCTAATGAATAGGTGCTGAACTTAGAATCTTTTCGTTTGATAAGGTCTACCATTTCCAGAACATGGAGAATATCTTCTTTACCATGCTGTTTTATTTCGGCTGCTATCTCAAGATTTTTTACACCTGAGAGATAATGATAAAAATTAGGAGTTTCTAAAAGCGTTCCTATTCTTCTTCGGTGCAGTTCTGTCGGCACTTCGTCAAAAAGTTTATAGGTTCCCGAAGTGGGTTTCAGAATATCCATTATTGTTCCAAGCATCGTCGTCTTACCGCTACCGTTAGGTCCCAGTATTCCAAACACAGAACCTTCAGGTACCGAAAAATTGACCTTTTTTAATGCATCTATTTTCCCATAAGATTTGGATAAATTCTCTACAGTAAGTATTGGCATAAGCTATTGCAATTGTTATACAAAAAATTAAAGATACAACCCTGAAAGAAAATTGCCGGTTAATATTTTTTGATGTGAAAATTCCTTATTTTTAGTGAATATAGATTATTAACTTACAACGGCTTATGTAATTTAACGGATCCCTAAAATTCATCCTGATTAAAATCCTCCAAATGTTTAAAAAACTTTACACAAAACAACTATGCCTGCTTTTCATTTTCATTACAATCATTTATTGGAACCAGGTTAACGCCCAATGCGGTGTGCCACCTACTTTTGGTTCACTTGTAGTTGCAATACCTAATAGCGTTGTAAATACGTATTATCCTGGCACGGGTAATCCTGTTGCAGGCACTACGTCGCTTACAATTGGCTCTATTGACACAAGGGGCAGTACTACACCTGTTGCAGCAGGAGACCTGGTATTAATCATTCAGATACAGGGAGCTGATATAGATGCATCCAATACTGACTCTTATGGTGATAATGTTGCAGGGGCACCGGCTTCGGGGTACGTTAGTACGAACTTTTATGCGGGTTACTATGAGTATAATACTATTGCAAGCGTGGCAGGTTCAACTCTCACATTCAGCTATGTTTTAGCCAATAGCTATTATGACAGGGATTTTTCTGCTGTAAATTCAATCGAGCGATACGAAGTGATTCGGGTGCCGCGATACTATGATTTTAAAATAAAATCAGGAGCTTCTGTTACTTGTCCGGCATGGAACGGAAATACAGGTGGCATAGTAACGCTCGATGTAACCAATACATTTACTTTAAGCGGTTCGGTTGATGTTAGCTACAAAGGATTTAGAGGAGCGGGAGGAAAGAATTTTACGGGCGCAACTGCTGGTAATAGCAATGGTGCGGGAGCCTTAACCAATACGGATTACAGGTGGAACTCACCTATAACCAATGCATCGAATTTAACGGGAGGAGCCAAGGGTGAAGGAATTGCGGGTACACCCGCTTATTACCTCCGTTATGGTGATCTCACAACTACAACAGCCGCGGTGGAAGGCTATATTAATGGAAGCATGGGCAGAGGTGCACCAGCTAATGGTGGCGGTGGTGCTACGGATGGATCACCAGTAGGTGCTTCAACCGAAAATCAATATAATTCCGGTGGCGGCGGTGGAAGTAACGGAGGTGCCGGGGGAAATGGCGGTAGTGGTTGGCATGGAGCGTCAGGAGATGTGAATACGTATCCCACAGGAGGCTATGGTGGTACACCATTTTCTCAAAGATCTATTCAAAGAATTATTTTAGGCGGCGGTGGCGGTGCCGGATCTGCTAACAATAGCGACGTAAATAATGAATATAATTGCAGCGGCGGCGGCGGTGGTGGTATAATAATTATTCGTGCAAAATTATATGCAGGTAATGGAAGCGTGCTGGCTAATGGTTCTAACGCACCGGGTGTTACCGACGATTTTACGCCTCCGCAATATGACGCGGCCGGTGGTGGTGGCGCGGGAGGTAGTATTATAATGGTTTCTACGCAACCTGCTCCTACAGGGTTAAATTCAATTACTGCTTCAGCAACTGGTGGCAGCGGCGGCGATATGACTAACTATTACGATTATGGACCAGGCGGTGGTGGCGGTGGCGGCGTTATCATTACAGATGGAACCTTTCTTTCAACTAACGTCACAGGTGGTGCGAATGGACTAACGCGGACGGGTACCCCAACAGGAACAATCGACAACGATTACGGCGCTACGTCGGGAACCGATGGAGTGGTAATTAATATAAACGGACCTGCAAAACTTGTAAATATGGTTGATCCCGGTTCTCCGTGCGGTACGCTACCGGTTACGTTAACTAATTTTTCTGCGAGATTAAATAATAACACAGTGGATCTTCAATGGAAGATTAATAATGAAATAAATCTTAGAAGTTTCGATGTTGAATACAGTACCGACGGTGTTTCATTTTCAGAGCTTGGTTCATTAAATTATCATAGCGGGATTGCCGACTATACTTATACGCATCTTACTCCGGTTCAGAAGAACTTCTACCGGTTAAGGATGGTTGATATGGATGGCAGATACTTTTATAGTAAGATTTTGAGCGTTCAAAAAAATACTTCAGGCAATAAGGTTGTATTGATATATCCGAATCCTGCCTTTAATGATTTGACGATGCAACTTACTACCGGTGGTCAAAACGAAAAAGTTGTTGTTAATATCATTGACAACTCGGGAAGAGTTGTAATCAATAAGACATTTGTTCTTCCGCCAGGCGTAAATTATTTATTGATTGATGGAATTGATAAACTGCCATCATCTATTTACATGGTTGCGGTAAAATCGCCGTCGATAAATGCGGTTGAGAAATTAATAGTTGGAAAGAAATAAAAAAGACGATTGATAAAAAGAACCGGATGATCTCCGGTTTTTTTTACTAGTTTCTTACTGGCTTCCCGGTTTTTAAAACACTTTGTAAACGCTCCAGTGTTTTCTTTTCGCCGCAAAGGCTTAAAAAGGCTTCCCTTTCAAGGTTCAATAAATATTGTTCACTTACTAATGTAGGTTCACTAAGATCTCCGCCACACATCACATAAGCCAGCTTCTTCGCAATGGTTGCGTCGTGATCGGTAATATAATTTCCGCGATGCATTCCATTTATTCCGGCATATAACATTCCAAGAACAGAGCGGCCCAATACTCTTATATCAGTTCTTTGAACCGGCATTGTATAACCCTGATCAAATATTTCAATAGCACTTTGTTTTGCATCAGCAATTCTCCTGGACTGGTTCATGCTTACATCGTCTATGCCTTTACGTAATATGCCAAGATGATAGCCTTCAAAGGCAGATGTAGAAACTTTTGCCGTTCCTATAGTAAGAAACCTGCTCTGCAGTGTAATCGTCTCTGGTTCATTTTTATGCATCTCGTCAGCAGCTCTCAAAGTAAATTCCTTAGTGCCACCGCCGCCGGGTATAAGACCAACACCTAATTCAACGAGGCCAATATAAGTTTCGGCTGCTGCCTGAACCTTATCAGCATGCAAGCTCATTTCGCAAGCGCCTCCTAGCGCTAAACCGTGCGGCGCCACAATTACAGGTATTGATGAATATCTTACCCTCATCATCGTATTTTGAAACATGCGTATTGCCAAATCCAGTTCTTCATATTCCTGTTCTGCCGCCAGCATAAAAATCATTCCTACATTTGCTCCTGCGCTAAATTGTGGACCTTCATTGGCAATTACCAGTCCTTTGTATTTTTCTTCAGCAATGGAAATAGATTTATTCATGGCTTCCAATACTTCACTACCTATGCTTCCCATTTTAGTGTTCCATTGCAATCCGACAACATCGTCGCCCATGTCGTATAAATTACAGGCGCTGTTTTTCCATACTGTTTTTTCAGTAAGGTCACTTAATATAATAAATGAATTGCCCCCGGGAAGTGTTACATAATTTTTAGAGCTAACGTCGTAGTATAAACGCTTTCCATTTTCAATTTTATAAAATGATGTATTGCCTTCATTAAGGAAATCATCTACCCAGGTGGCCACTTTATACCCTGCGGCTTTCATTGCTTCGGTCGTTTCTTTTACTCCCAGTACATCCCAGGTTTCAAATGCTCCTATTTCCCATCCAAAGCCTGCTTTCATCGCATCATCAACGCGATAAATCTCATCGCTTATTTCAGGAACGCGATGAGAAATATAAGAGAAAAGATTGTAGTGAAATTCGCGATAAAACTCACCAGCCTTGTCTTTGCCTGCTACTAAAACCTTCAATCTTTGTTTTAAATCATCTATTGGTTTTGCCGCATCAAGGGTTGCAAATTTTGGCCTTTGTCTTGCTTCATATTCAAAGGTTGAAAGATCAAGTGTTTTTATTTCTTTTTCTCCTTTAGGTAATGGAGGCATTTTCTTAAAAAAGCCCTGACCTGATTTATCGCCGAGCCATTTATTATCGACCATTTTTTGCAGCCAGTTTGGGATAACAAACGTTTCTTTCGCTTCATCATTAGGGCAGTTATCTTTTACGCCCATCGCCACTTTTACCAATGTATCTATTCCTACCACATCTGCAGTACGGAATGTTGCTGATTTTGGTCTTCCTATAACCGGTCCCGTTAGTGCATCAATTTCGTCTACGCCTAAGCCGAGTTTTTCCATAATATGGAAAATCGACATGATGCTGAAAACTCCAATTCGATTGGCAATAAATGCAGGCGTATCCTTGCAGAGAACTGTAGTCTTGCCAAGATAAAGATCACCGTAATGCATTAAGAAATCTATAACTTCCGTGTCAGTATCCGGCGTCGGAATAATTTCGAGCAGCCTTAAATATCTTGGCGGATTAAAAAAGTGCGTGCCGCAAAAATGCTTTTTAAAGTCATCTGTTCTTCCTTCCATCATTAAATGAATGGGTATGCCCGAAGTATTTGAAGTAACTAATGTTCCGGGTTTGCGAAACTTTTCAACCTGGTCAAAAATCAACTTCTTAATGTCAAGTCTTTCAACAACAACCTCGATAGTCCAATCGCATAAAGCGATGTCCTTCATGTTATCCTCAAAATTGCCGGTCGTTATATTTTTAATAACGTCTTTTGTAAAAACAGGTGATGGATTTGATTTTATAGCAGCAGCCAATGCATCGTTTACAATTTTATTCCGATCTGGTTTTGTTTCTCCTTCTTTTGCGGGGCCGGGCATATCAAGCAATATAACCTGCAAGCCAATACCTGCAAAGTGGCAGGCAATACGGCTTCCCATAACACCGCTTCCCAATACAGCCACCTTTTTTATAGTTCGCTTTTGCATAGTATAGAATTAGTTAGTTAAACAACTATTTAGTGTGAAATTAGGTAAATTTCCTGACGTTAGTAAACTGGAACTGTTACTTGTTAGTTATTAAAAATTAAGAAGAAGAGATTAATTTATTTCTGCAGTTGAAACAGCGCTCCAATCCATATTTTCTTTCCCACTATCAACAACAGTTTTCATATTTTTTTGAAGCAATTGTGCCAGTGGCATCGATTGTTTCGCTACTGCAGCTTGCTCTAATACGAGATTCATGTCTTTCAATCCCAATTTTATTGTAAAAGCAGCAGGTTCAAATTGTTTGCCTAAAACAATCTTACTGTAGTTATGATATAATGGTGTATTAAATAATGTTTGGGAAAACATATTCCACATTTTTTTTGCGTCTACGCCACTTTTCTCAGCAAGGCTGGTGCTTTCGCCTATTGCTTCTAAGGCAGAAGCAATTAAAAAATTGCCACAAAGTTTTACCGTATTTGCAGCTGCGATGTTGTCCCCAAAATCGAAGACATTTATTGCTCCTGCGTCTTTTAGAAATGGCTCAATTTGTTTGCGTATATTTTCTTCACCGCTTATTACATAATTCAATTTTTTAGCAGCGGCTGCATCGGGCCGGCCGAAAACAGGTGAAGCAAGATAATGTTGCTGATGTTGCTGATGAAGTAATGCAAGTTTTTTTGCTGTGGCAGGAAGAATGGTGCTCATAGAAACATGAATGCTGTCTTTCGCCAGGTTTTTTAATAAGCCATCTGCTGCTTCGCAAACCGCTTCTATGGCTGCATCATCTGAAACGATTGTGAAAACAATGGAGCATTTTTGAGCAAGCTCAGCGATACTTTTACAAACGACCGCGCTTTTTGCTGCAAGTGGCTCAGTTTTAGAAACAGTTCTGTTGTAAACATGCAAGGCGTGCCCACTTTCTATTAAGTTTAAGGCAATGGGTGTTCCCAGACTACCCAACCCAATAAAGCCAATATTTTGGTTCATACTATTTTGTTTTTAAAGTTTTTAAAGGATGTCATTCTTCTGTATCCTTTTTCTTTTTCAGAAGATCTTCTGCTTTGTGCAATCTTTCTTGCAATTTTTTTTTAGCATCATCTACCTGGTTAAAAAAATACCGCTCTACATTTAATTGAATGTCTCTTTTTACATCTTCCCAATTGTAATCTATTATCATTTCAGGGTTAATGGCCTCATCTGCATAATCGACAGCGGCAAGTGACTCAATAACAAATTTGTGACTTATAAAAGGGTATTTGATCCTAAACGCAGATAGCAATTCTTTAAATGTGAATTCCCTTAATAAAACTGCAATATCAATAAAATCTTTTTTTTCTTTTCTCGTGGTTATTGCTTCCAGTTTCATGGCGGCAATTTCTCTCTTATCGGATAGTCTGATTGTATCTCTTACAACTGTAGAATAAACAAAATCAATATTCCAGTTAAAAAAATCTGCTTTCACATCGTCTATCCGCGCTGTAAAGCCATTTTTATTTTCCCAATCGAGAACAAATTTTTCAAATTGCTCCATAAGAAAGAATTGCAGTCGTTTACTATCAAACTGTTTCGCACAGAAGAAGTCAATATCCACTGATTTTCGGTGACCCGTTTGTAATGCAAGTGCTGTGCCCCCTACCAGCCTGAACGCATCAAGTTCCGGAAATGCCATTAATCTTTTCAAGATATTTAGGAGATTGGATGAAACTGTTTCGTAGTAGAGCATTTAAAATCAGCATAAGGTATATGAAATAGTTTAGAGGCAAATACAATAGTTATTTCTTTTAAATAGGGAGCGGAAGTTAACGCATCCCTTACTTTAGCGAAGCCATACCAGGCAACTACTTCAAGAATATCCTCCCATGAGCCGTTATCGAAAACTCTTCGGATGATAGCATTCGATTGCACGTTATAGTCCAGCTTGTCCATATCTACATCCCAGAACGCCTGCCTGGAAAGATGTATTATTTGATTTGCCTGAACCATTATACAAATTTACATTGAATCAATAAGTTCCTTCTAAAATAAAAATGCGTCTAAAAATATGGATGATCGGCAAAGCCTTCATTATCATTTTAGATTATTAAGAAATTAAAATGATAAATGTTTCATCGCATTGAATACATTATCATAAAACTTGCAAGCTAGCTAACGTTACTGCCATTATCAATGGTTTGATCAGGATTGATAAAATGTAATTTTCCTTCTTTATCTTCTGCCATCAAAATCATGCCATTACTTTCTATTCCTCTCATTTTTCTTGGCGCCAGGTTGGCTACTACCACCACCTGTTTATTAATAATTTCTTCAGGTTTAAAATGTAAAGCAATTCCCGAAACTATTGTTCTCTTTTCAAAACCCAAATCTATTTCAAGTTTTAAAAGCTTGTCTGCTTTCTCCACTTTTTCTGCAGATAGAATTGTACCAACTTTCAAATCGATTTTTGAAAAATCATCAAAAACAATTCCTGGTTTTATACTGGTCATTTTATTTTCGTCTTTTTTATCATCAATCACTGCCTGTGCAGGATTTACAGAATTGGTTAAACCACTTTTTAATTTTTCAATTTGAAAACTAATTTCTTCATCTTCTATTTTCCTGAATAATAATTCAGGCGGTCTTAAGCTATAGCCAACACTCAGCAATTTCGCTTTGCCGGCATTTTCCCAATCGAGCATTTTATCAACAACCTTCATCATGTGTGTCATTTTCTTCGCGGCGAAAGGAAGAAACGGATTAATCAATACTGCAAGGTTTGCACAAAGTTGCAAACATACATGAAGGCAATTATCAATGGACGATTGAGCTTCTGCTGTCGGTTGCCCATCGGCGTTAGTTTTCTTCGCAACAATCCATGGCTGCTTTTCTTGTAGATATTTATTGCCTTTTCTTGCTAAATCCATTACTTCAAAGAGCGCATCACGGAATTTAAACTGATCCAATAAATTCTCAACTTTAATTTTTGTTTGTTCAAACTCTGCAACCATTTTTTTATCGGTATCATCGATCAATTCAACATGTAAAGGAGGCACCTTTCCTTTGCACAATTTGTGCATCAGCACAAAAGTGCGGTTTACGAAATTTCCAAAAATGGAAACGAGTTCACTGTTGTTTCTGTCCTGGAAATCCTTCCATGTAAAATCATTGTCTTTTGTTTCTGGTGCGTTAGCGCATAAAACGTAGCGCATCACATCTTGCTGACCCGGGAAATCTTTCAGGTATTCATCAACCCATACGGCCCAGTTGCGGCTGGTAGAAACTTTTTGACCTTCGATATTTAGAAACTCGTTAGCCGGAACATTATCCGGTAACACAAAATCACCATGTGCTTTTAGCATTGCCGGGAAAATAATACAATGAAAAACGATATTATCTTTTCCGATAAAGTGCACCAATTTGGTATCTTCTTTACTCCAATAATCTGCCCAGTCTTCCGTCAATTCTTTCGTTGCTGAAATGTAACCTATGGGTGCATCAAACCAAACGTACAACACCTTGCCACCGCCGCCTTCGGGCGCCGGCGGGCTTGGAACCTTTATGCCCCAATTGCTGTCACGGGTCATCGCCCGTGGTTGCAAACCTTTGTCCAGCCAGCTTTTGCATTGCCCGTACACATTATTTTTCCACTCTTTATGGTCTTCGAGTATGTATTCACGTAAGAAAGCCTCATAATTCTGTAAAGGAAAATACCAATGGGTTGTTTTCCTCTTTACAGGAACCGCATCGCTTAGTGTACTCTTTGGATTGATCAATTGCTCCGGGCTTAGTGACGAACCACAATTTTCACACTGATCGCCATAAGCGTGCGGGTGACCGCACACAGGACAGGTTCCGGTGATGTACCTGTCGGCTAAAAATGTCTGTTTTTCTTCATCATAAAATTGTTCGGTTTCCCTTTCTTCAAACAAACCCTTTTCATACAGATTAGTAAAGAAGTCTGAAGCAGTTTTGTGATGAACAGCGTTTGATGTGCGTGAATAGATATCAAACGAAATCCCCATTTCTGCAAAACTATTTTTAATGATGTTGTGATATTTATCCACCACCTGCTGCGGTGTAATATTTTCCTTCATAGCCCTGATGGTAATGGGCACACCATGCTCATCAGATCCGCTAACAAATTTTACATCCAGTTTTTTTGCTCTTAAATAACGGACATAGATATCCGCAGGAAGATAACAGCCTGCGAGATGCCCGATGTGGTTAGGGCCATTCGCATAGGGTAAAGCTGCGGTTATTAAATATCGTTTAAATTCTTTCATAATCCTGTACCCGCTGTTTCAAAATATTTTGCGGATTGCAAAAATACCGCAAAGCGGGCAATGCCCAAACATGTAAACCGGGATTCGGCGAATGGAAACAGTTGACATTACTATATTTTCTAAAACGATTTTCAGAATGAAATTGGACGGTCGGGATTTTCTGCTTAAAATTGTTGCAATATGAACCGTAAAAACTTTCTTTCATCCATTGTTCCATTGGCCGCTTCTGCTTCTGCAATTGCCAAAGGAAATATTGATCTCAACAAAAGTTCTTTAATTTTTGAAGATGATAAAATTCGAAAAGTTCCTCCCTATTTAAAACCTGGTGACCTCATAGGAATTACCTGCCCTTCCGGTTATATTACGCTCGAAGATGTTCAACCAGCAATTGATAAAATGAAAGAGTGGGGCTTCTGGGTTCGTTTAGGCGATACCGTTGGAATGAGAGATTTTACCTTCGCAGGAACGGATGAACAGCGTGCGAAAGATTTTCAAAATATGATTGACGATGATTCAATAAATACAGTCATGCTCGGCCGCGGCGGTTACGGAGCAGTTAGAATTATTGACGCAATTGATTTTTCAAAATTTGTAAAACATCCCAAATGGATAATTGGCTTTAGCGATGCAACTGTTTTTCATTCACACATAAATAAAAACTTTGGAATTGCCACTATTCATTCTAAAATGTGCAATAGTTTTCCATCTCACTGGAAGAGTGCAACCACAGCGCAATTAGACTTCAATAGATTCCATTAGAAAATGTTTAGTCGGGGAAACGATGCAATATGCTGCTTTACCAAATAGTTTTAATAAGCCGGGTGTTGCAGAAGGGGTGTTGGTTGGTGGCAATGTATCTATCTTGGAAAATCTTGCGGCATCAAAATCTGACATAGATACCGATGGTAAAATATTGTTTATTGAAGAAGTAGAAGAATATTTGTATAACATCGACAGGATGCTCTGGAATTTAAAACGAAGTGGGAAGTTGAGTAAGTTGAAAGCGCTTATTGCAGGCGGCTTCAATAAAATAAAACCCGATGATCCGGGAGAAGATTTTGGCGAAACTGTTTACGAAATAATTCTTGAAAAGGTCAAAGAATATGATTACCCGGTATGTTTTGATTTTCCTGTAGGTCATCAAAAGGAAAATTATGCGTTAAAGTGTGGCATTAAACACAGGCTCGAGGTAACTGCTGATAATGTGGCATTGATCGAAATTTCTTAATTTTAAATTACAAATTTTTACATGATAACCACAAAACAAGAAAAGGACAAAACTACAATCGTTGTATCCCGACGCCTTCGTAAATCCGAATTAGATAAGGCTATACGATATTTGTCGTTTATTGAAATAAAGCCTAAAACAAAAACCAGAAAAAAGCAAATTCAGGAATTAGCAAATGAAATAGACAAGGCTGCGTGGAACAGATTTAAAAAGCTGCGGGGCATAAAATGAAAGTAGTTGTTGATTCCAATATAATTATTTCCGGTCTGATAAATATAAACGGCAACGAATTTACAATACTGGCCAATCGGGTTGATGTGCTTAATTTTTTTTCTTCCAAGTTAATTATTGATGAACCTGCTAAAAAATTTAAGCAGATTTCTTCTCTCACCAAAAATTCAGAAAGCGATATTCAGACACAATTTTATAATATCATCAATGTTTTCCAGCTGGTAGACGAAAACAAGATTAGCAATGAAACTTTGCGAAAAGCCAACTTGTTGACAGAAGATCTTGATCGGAACGATTATTTATTTCTGGCCGTTGCAATTCATTGTAACGCTCTATTATGGACAGGAGATTTAAAACTCTTTCGCGGTCTGCGCCGCAAGGGCTTTAACAGTATTGTAACCACAAAAGAGTTAAAAGAAATTATTGAAGGACTATAAAAACTTGATCACAATTCCTCCATATTTAAAACCCGGCGACACTATAGGAATGTTGTGTCCATCGGGATATATGCCATATGAAAAAATAGTAACAGCAATTGAAACGCTGACGGAATGGGGATTTCATATTTCAACGGGAAAAACGCTGGGCCACCAGTTTAATTATTTTTCTGGTACTGATGAAGAAAGACTTGCCGATCTCCAGCAAATGATGGATGACCAAAATATCAAAGCTATTTTTTGTGCAAGAGGCGGTTATGGAATGGGAAGAATTATTGATAAACTGAGTTTTAAAGAATTCAAAAAAAATCCTAAATGGATTATTGGTTATAGTGATATAACCGTTATACAAACTCATATTTTTTCAAAATATAAAATTGCATCGCTTCATTCCCCAATGGCTGCTGCATTTAATGATGGTGAAAATAAAAATCAATACATACAAAGCCTGCATGATGCACTGATTGGCAGAAAGGCGAGCTATGTTGGCCAAGGTGACAACTTTAATAAAAAAGGAAAAACATCTGGTATTTTAGTTGGCGGAAATTTATCACTCCTTGCACATCTCATTGGAACTTCGTCGGAGATAAAAACAAAAAATAAAATTTTGTTTATTGAAGATGTTGGTGAATACATTTACAATGTAGATAGAATGATGTACCAATTAAAACGAAGTGGTAAACTTAATGATCTTAAAGGTTTAATTGTAGGAAAGTTTACGGATAACAAAGATACTTCCATTCCATTTGGCCAATCTGTAAATGAAGTGATAAGAGATGTTGTAAAGGAATTCGATTATCCTGTTTGTTTTAATTTTCCTGTAAGCCATGACAAAGAGAATTATGCGTTGAAAATTGGCGGTGAATATAAATTGTCAGTGTCGTCAACCATGGCTGTACTAAAAGAAATATAGAATTTATATTTGCCGCATGAAGTTTACTATTATCCGCTTTCTTAAAACAACCTTCATACGATTAAGGCTACATGTTTTATTTTCCTGGGCTACGGGTTTATGGCAGCAGCAGTTGTGGATGACGAGACTTTCCAAATGGGCGAGTGATAATAAGAATATTCCTTTTAATGATTTTCCATGCAAATGGGATTACAACAAGCGCTACGATCTTTATAAATATATTTTCAAAAACGAAATTTTAAGCCTCGATATTAATTACCTGGAATTTGGCGTTGCCGATGGTTATTCATTCAATTGGTGGATGACAGAAAATAATCATCCTGCATCATGCTTTTATGGGTTTGATACTTTTACCGGACTGCCGGAAGATTTTGGGCCCTATAAAAAAGGTACTTTTGCGAACAGTAATAATATGCCAACGGTAAAGGATATACGTGGAAAATTTTACCAGGGATTATTTCAACAAACGCTGCCTCCATTTTTAAAAACTTTTGACAATAGTAAGAAGAACGTGATAATGCTTGATGCAGATTTATATACGGCTACACTCTTTGTATTAACCAGTCTGGCGCCGTTTTTAAAGAAAGATGATATAATATTCTTTGATGAATTTGTAGTACCTACTCATGAATTTATGGCTTATCACCAGTTTATTAATTCCTATTATTTTAATCTTGAATTGCTGGGTGCAGCTAATAATTATTACTTTGTTGCATTTAAAGTAAAATAAAAGCTAAAGCGATAAAACCGAATCCAGCTTTTCATGAAACAATGAAAAGTCATTAAGATTATTATGTGACCCTTTATCAATGGTAATAAATTCATCTCCGGGCTTTAAAACCTTTTTGAGTTTTGCAGCATGCCGGTATGGAATAATCCAATCATCCGTGCCATGAAAAATTGTAACGGGTACTTTTACATCTTTGAGATATTCGCCGGTTGGAAACTTAAATTTCGACAATGATTCTACCGGATATATCGGAGCATAATGGCTAAACAGATCCGGAATGCTGTAGTAAGGCGTTTCCAAAATAAGCCGCTTACATGGTTTTCTTGATGCAAGCCACGATGCAATACCTGAACCTAACGATTTACCATACACGATAATACTATCTGCTGCAAATTTGGTATTGGCGAGTTTATAAACTTCTCTCGCCTGCATATATACATTTTCTTCTGTAAACTTTCCCGGTAGTTTTTCCATAGCCCGGATAATCAACCATCCATACTTCATAATCGTGTTTTGTAAAATTGGTGGCGTATGCTGCATAATGATTTATATTTTCACGATTGCCGTGAAAATAAAGTACAACGCCTTTACGTATTGAATCTGCGGGCAGAAACTGAACAAGATTGAGATTGTCGGTGGCGTTTAAAGGAATATTTACTTCTTTAAATGGAACATTAAATTTAAACTGGTAATTGGCAGAAAGCGGCGTGTTGCGAAGCAATAATTTTTCCTGGAGGTAATACAATGCTATGCCTGCCGATGCCATAAATAAAAATGATAATTTTTGTCCATCGAAAAAATTTTTGCTTTTGGTGTTCTTGTAATTTTATTTTTTTTCATTATTAATTTTTATTATAAACCATTGTAACATTAGTAAATTATGGCGCTAAAATATCTCTTATGAAATTATGATATTCAGGAAATGAAGGAAGGTTGTTATGCCCTCCGCCTTCAATGCGAATTAATGTTATTTTATTTGGATTCAGTTTTTGAAGATGTTCACTTTGCTTTATGGGAATAAGCCAGTCTTTTGTTCCATGTAAAATATAGGTATGACATTTTACTTTAAGTATCCACTTATTGGTTTGTAATTGAAAACGTAAAACATATTTAACCGGTAAAATCGGTAAGAAAGCGTTGCACAGCTTTTTCGAAACTATAAAACGGAGCATCTAAAATTAAATATCGTGGTGAATTATCACTGGCGAGTTTAGCTGCAAATCCGCTTCCAAGGCTTCTTCCATAAATAATAATCTGGTTTTCGTTGTATTGTTTTGCAAGATAATCGTACACTACTTGCATATCTTTGAACATGGCTTTTTCTCCCCGTTTGCCGGTGCTTTTTCCAAAGCCGCGATAGTCAACCAACACCACATCATATTTATACCTGTAAAAATCTTTTGCATATTTGGCCCATCCTTTTATACTCCTTGTATTTCCGTGAAAATAAAGAATAAGGCCATAAGGATCTTTAACATAAAAATGCAGACCATTAATTCTTACGCCGGGCTCAACATCAATAAATAATTCCTTAAATGGCACATCATATTTATAAAGAAAATCCTGTTTTAATTTTTCAGGTTTAAAAATTAATTTTTCCTGGATAAGATAAATAATAATAATAATAAGTGCATAGCCTGAAATAATATAAATGAAAGTTGAAGACAAATAGCTAACAATTGGCAATGAAGAATGGGCAATTTTGCAAAAAGCAATTGACTATAACAGGTAGCAATGTACAAGAAAAATTAAAACAGGCTAAATAATGAAACCCGGCTTGTTTATTGCCGATTGTCATTGTGTATTTCTTACGTGTCATCGTTCATCGTTAAAAATGCGGCTTAGTTTTAATTTACTTACAGGGGCAACTATAAGAGGAAATTTTTCTACCGTAACATTATTTTGCTCAAGTCCAAAACCTCTTTCTTCGCTTAAACTGATCTCTTTTACCCAGAAATATAATTTCATAATTAGCTTTTCGAAGAAAGGTAATTCATTGTCCTGCGAGAGGAATTTTTCCATTACAATAAACTGGAAATCTCCAACTACATTATTGCGTTGCAGGCTTTCGTAACGGCTGGTAATATTTACTTCTTTATTATTCACCATATCTTCCACTACTTTCCTGAACATTAAATTTATCCTGGGTTCCATTCTAAACCCAAGGCGGAATTCAACCCGTATAATTTCATTAGGAATAATAGTTTCTACAGAATATTCACAGGTATATGGATCATCTTGTGTATCGACATGAACGAACCAATAAATATCTGCACGCTTAGGCTTCCTGTTTAAAATGGAATAAATTATTTTATGTTCAATTTCTTTTGGATTATTAGCGCTGGTTAAATAAACAAGGTGAGTAGCATACTTCGGTATGGAATGGTCGTTGCTGAGTTCCTGGATGGTGGGCAGGTATTGCTCAAGCCGTACAAATTCTACATAGCGGTTCTTAACTTTTCGTGCCCTGAACCATACATACATTATGGAAAAAAGAGCGCCACCAACAATCAATGTTACAAAGCCACCATGAGGAAACTTATCAAGATTTGCAAATAAGAAACCCAGTTCAATGGTGAGATAAACTACCAGGTATAAGTATATAAAAAATTTGGACGTTCGTCGCGAAACAAGAAAATTAGCAAACAGAATAGAAGTGGCAAGCATACAAAGCGTAATAGCAAGTCCATAGGCTGCTTCCATATTGGATGATGTTCTAAAGTAAAGTGTAATGCCTACGCAGCCTATAAACAATACCGTATTTATGCCCGGAATAAATAATTGACCTCTTTCTTCTGTAGGATAATTAATTTTCATTTTGGGCCAAAGATTCAACCGCATACTCTCACTGATAAGCGTAAACGAACCGCTTATTAATGCCTGGCTGGCAATGATGGCAGCGACTGTTGCAATTACGATCCCGATTATTTTAAAACTTTCAGGCATAATACCGTAAAAGGGATTGAAGCCTTTATCAATAATATCTTTAGTAAAAATTTTGCCGGTATGATTTGATAAAAGCCATGCTCCCTGCCCGAGATAATTTATAATTAATGCTGACTTTACATATATCCACGAAAAACGAATGTTGTCTCTTCCGCAATGCCCAAGATCACTGTATAATGCCTCCGCTCCTGTCGTACAAAGAAAAACAGCGCCCAATATCCAGAAACCACCGGGATAAATCGTCAATAATTTTATAGCATAAAATGGATTAAAGGCATTGAAAATATACAGGTCATCAAAGATGTGGGCAAACCCTAAAACGGCTAACATTAAAAACCAGGTAAACATAATAGGCCCAAACATTTTACCTATTGAAGCGGTACCAAATTGCTGCGCAAAAAATAAAGCTACCAGTATTGCCAATACAATATAAACAACAGTCGAATCGCCGATATCGTTAAACAATTGAATTTGTTTAAGACCTTCAATGGCCGCAGTAACAGATATTGGAGGTGTAATCATTCCATCGGCCAACAGGGAAGCTCCGCCAATAATTGCGGGAAATACCAGCCATTTCCTTTGCCTTCTTACCAAAGCATACAAAGAAAATATTCCTCCTTCACCTCTGTTATCAGCCTTTAAAGTAAGTACTACATATTTAATAGTAGTTTGCAAAGTAAGCGTCCAGATAATACAGGACAATCCTCCTAATATAAGTTCCTTTGAAATTATTCTATCTCTTATGATGGCATTTAAAACGTAGAGAGGAGAGGTACCGATGTCGCCATAAATGATCCCTAAAGCAATAAGTAACCCTGCTGCGGTTACTTTATTGAGATTTTTGCTCACTGCACAAATTTAAGTTCTTAAAACAAAATCCTTTCAAATAGAATGGTACTTCTTTTTAAAATATCTGCAAATGTAGCAGAAATGTTACATTGACAATCATTTCCCGTTAATATGCAGATTGTCTAATAACAGTTATTGAACAAGAATTTTATTTATGTATTATGCAATGAGAAATAATATTTTTTTGACGATATTAATATCGAATTTTTGCTTTTGGCTTTAGAATTTAAACGTAAGGCCTCCGTGCAATATATAGTTGCCATAACCTCCTTATAAAAAAATGTTAATTGAGAAAGTAGCTTTAACGCTTAAGATTACTAAAAAAAATCCCCTTCAAAATATTGAAAGGGATCGGGCATTGTAATTTGGGGGTTACAAAATATGTTATAAAGCAATTTGCTTTTCAGTCATCATTTTTCTTAAATTAATAAGACCATAACGCATCCGTCCAAGAGCGGTATTAATGCTGCAATTGGTTAGCTTGGCAATCTCTTTAAAACTAAGTTCAGCATAGTGCCTCATTACAATTACTTCTCTTTGATCTTCCGGAAGCATTTCCAATAATTTTCTAACTCTTTCATGACTTTGAACCTGCATCATTCTCTCATCAGCACCTGCTTCGGAAAAATTAATTACTTCAAAAATGTCACGGTCATCGCTGGTCTTAATAGACGGACTGCGTTTAATTTTTCTGAAATGATCTACACATAAATTATGAGCGATGCGCATTGCCCATGGTAAAAATTTTCCTTCGTCTGTATAGCGGCCACCATTAATGGTGTCAATTACCCTGATAAAGGCATCCTGGAAAATATCTTCCGCAAGATATTTGTCCTTTACCAGCAAATAAATGGATGTGTAAATTTTGTCTTTGTAGCGATGTACAAGATTTGTAAGTGCTTCAACATCTCCATCAAGGTAGAGGTGGATCAATTGTTGGTCGGATAATGTGGTCATGGATTTCATAAACTGTTTACAATTTTTGGTTTAGGATATTGTGTAAGTCTCAATCCAATTAAGAAGAAAAATAAATGTGGGAATCAAATGCGAAGTGCAGAAGGTTCTTCATTTCTTTCTGGATAATTGGAAGACCTAAATTATGACATAAAATAAAACTTCCAAATGTTTTGCTAAATTATTTTGGTAAAAATCCAAATTAGGGCAATAGTACTCGGAATGTATTCGTAAAACTACGATTCGTTATTTTTGCAATCCGCAAAATGAAGACAAGTAAAATTTCCAAAAGTAAAAAACCTGAGCAAGTAGTAGTTCCTTCTAATAATATTTATATTAAAGGGGCAAGGGTACATAATCTTAAAAATATAACGGTTGAAATTCCCCGTAATAAATTTATAGTAGTTACAGGAGTATCCGGCTCCGGCAAGTCTTCGCTTACTATTGATACGTTATTTGCAGAAGGCCAAAGAAGATATGCAGAAAGCCTCAGCGCTTACGCAAGGCAGTTTATGGCACGTATGAATAAGCCTGATGTAGATTATATAAAAGGATTGTGCCCGGCAATAGCCATCGAACAGAAAGTGATTACACGCACACCACGTTCTACTGTGGGCAGCATGACGGAAATTTATGATTATCTCCGTTTGTTATTTGCGAGAGTTGGAAAAACAATTTCACCTGTAAGCGGAAGGGAAGTAAAAAAAGATGATGTTAATGATGTGGTGAAAGCTATTGAAGGGTTTAAGAAAGGAGATAAGGTATTGCTGCTGGTTGCCTTCAGGCAACATCATAACAGGGAAGTAAAAGAAGAATTGAATATTTTAATGCAAAAAGGTTTTTCCAGAATTTATACTAATGGTGAAATCATAAGGATAGAAGATATCCAGGAAAAGAAAAATCTAACTTCCACTATTTACGCATACAACAACGTATGTTCTTATTGACCGGTTGATTGTGAAAGATTTTGATGAAGATGATAAACATCGTATATCCGACTCCGTTACTACTGCTTTTTATGAAGGAGAGGGAGAAGTAACTCTTGAAATCAATAATTCTGAAACTTTGCATTTCTCCAATAAATTTGAGCTTGATGGAATAAAGTTTGAAGAACCGGTGCCTAATTTATTTTCGTTCAATAATCCTTATGGAGCCTGCCCGGTATGCGGCGGTTTTTCTTTGGTGCTGGGTATTGATCCGGATCTGGTAATTCCTGATAAAAGATTAAGTGTTTTTGAAAATGCTATTGCACCATGGCGCGGAGAGAAGCTCGGATTGTGGAAAGAAAAATTAATTCGTTCCGCACGGCATTTTGATTTCCCCATTCATAAACCAATTATAGATCTTACTTCGGCTCAATATAATTTGTTGTGGACAGGCAATGCTTATTTTTCCGGCCTTGATGAATTTTTTAAAGAAGTAGAACAAAATTTATACAAGGTTCAATACAGGGTTTTATTAAGCCGGTATCGTGGAAGAACACTTTGCCCGGAATGTCACGGTTATCGCCTTAGGAAAGAAGCACTGTATGTGCAAGTGAGTCATAAGAATATTGGAGAGCTATGTGAAATGCCGGTGAAGGATCTTAAGAAGTGGTTTGATGAGATTGAATTATCTGAATATCAAAAAACAGTTGCAAAACGAATTTTGATAGAAATTAATAACAGGCTTGATACATTGCTTGATGTTGGATTGAGTTATTTAACTTTAAACAGGCTGGCCAATTCTTTAAGTGGTGGAGAAAGCCAGCGTATTCAATTAACACGAAGTCTTGGCAGTAATCTCACCAATTCTTTATATATATTAGATGAACCTTCCATTGGTCTTCATTCAAGAGATACGGAGAGGTTGATAGTAGTTTTAAAAAATCTTCGTGACCTGGGTAATACAGTTGTAGTGGTTGAGCATGATGAAATGATAATGCGTGAAGCGGACCATATAATTGATATGGGGCCTTTGGCCAGTCATCTGGGCGGTGAAGTAATTGCGGAAGGTAACTATGATGATATAGTAAGTAATCCCGAAAGCCTCACCGGAAAATATTTAAGTGGACAGTTATCTGTTGACCCGCCAAAGCATATTCGCAAATGGAACCGGTCTATAACGGTTAAGGGTGCACGCCAAAATAACCTGCAGGATATTGATGTAGTATTTCCATTAAATGTTTTGTGTGTTGTAAGTGGCGTAAGCGGAAGCGGTAAAACCACATTGGTAAAACAGATATTGTATCCATCATTAAAAAAATTAAAAGGAGAGTTTGCCGAGAAGGCCGGGTTGAGTAAAGGACTTACAGGCGATATTGATTACATTTCAGAAATTGAAATGATTGATCAGAATCCAATCGGTAAATCATCGCGAAGCAATCCCGTAACTTATATAAAAGCTTACGACGAAATAAGAGACCTTTCAGTAAACAACCTTTAAGTAAAATGCGTGGTTATCAGCCCAAACATTTTTCTTTTAATGTTGATGGCGGACGATGTGATGCATGCAAAGGTGAAGGGGAGCAGGTGGTGGAGATGCAATTCCTTGCAGATGTTCATTTGGTTTGTGATGTTTGTGGAGGCAAACGATTTAAACAGGAAGTGCTTGAAGTAACTTATCGCGAAAAAAATATTTATGATGTTCTTGAAATGAGTGTTGATGAAGCCATTGAATTTTTTAGCGGTGGAGGCACCAATAAGAAAAAGGAAGAGCCGGGGATGGATGTTGCAAAAAAAATTCAACCCTTAAGTGACGTTGGATTGGGTTACATAAAACTGGGCCAATCTTCTGATACATTGAGTGGAGGCGAAGCACAGCGTGTAAAGCTCGCTTCGTTTTTAGGAAAAGGAAAGGGCCAGGGAAATCTCCTGTTTATTTTTGATGAACCAACAACGGGTTTGCATTTTCATGATATTAAAAAATTATTGGGTTCTTTTAATGCGTTAATTGAGCAAGGACATTCTATTATAGTAATTGAACACAATACTGATGTAATAAAATCGGCAGATTGGGTTATTGATCTTGGCCCGGAAGCCGGCGATGGTGGCGGAAACCTTGTTTATGCAGGTGTTCCTACAGGTTTAAAAAAGGTTAAAGAAAGTTACACAGGGAAATATATTTAAATGATTTGAGGTGTATGGTATGAGATATCAGGTTAGAAGTAACTGTTTACCGCAACCTGTTACTATCTCTTATAAGTTTTGAATCCTTATAAATTCCTCTTGCCGCAAGAAAAAGAAATATAATTATTAAAATATGTAATGCAGACCAAAGGCTATAGCTTCCTGCCGAATATTGATCGGTTTGTTTGATGTATAAAAAAATAATCAGGCATTCCAAAATTATTGCAATCAAAATTATTCGGCTTTGAACCTTCCTGTTTTTAAATAAAAAAATATTGATAACTATTCCGGTGCCTAAAGCACTCGTAAGAATAAGAATCAATAAATGATCAGTCGCTAAAAGAGGATGGTATTGATTATCGGAAATAAGCGTGCCGCTATAAAATAAGAACTTCAATGTAAGAAAAACTGCTAATGCTGCTAAAAGCATCCATACAGTTTGTACTCTTTGTATCATTATATCGTATTTATTTTGTAAGATTAATTGATATAAAATTTGCTGGAATAAATTTTAGCTTTTTTTAAAATTTCAATTAATAAATCGGAATGCCTGAAAACAAAGAGAAACATTTCTCTTACATCCGAAGACTCGTACTCATGTGCTATTGTATTGCGGACATTTCGTATTTCAAGTAGTGTGTCCGCATTTTCAAGCAACCCCTTTTTTTCAGCCATCAAAATTCTATCTCTTACAGTTCCAGGCGTACTTGCATCAAGCTGATCGATAGTTTTAAATAATTTTTGTATCAATAAATCACTCGTTCTTGCAAACCTTGCAGTCAAAGCTTCGAGTTCTATTAATTGTTGTTCCGTATATTCTTCATTATTAATAAAGTCCTTACATCTTTCGTGAGAAATATATAAATGATTTGCAGCCTCTTCGGCTTGTTTAAAATTATCCTCTAAATATTGTAATACTTTTTTTAAAGGCATTGCAAATCCTTTTCTATCATTTTTATAAATACGTCGTTGAAATTTTTCTTTACTACTATGTCTAATTTTTGTTCCTCCATCTCTTTAAAAATTTTTGTTTTGATGGTTATCTTTTCAGCAAAGCCAATTTTTTCAGAGATAACCAGTATATCAATATCTCCGCCCTTCGCAAGGTCATTTACCCGGGACCCAAATAAATAAATCTTTGCATCCGGATCGAAGCCCAAAATGCTTCTTTTAATTACTGATATTTCATTTTCATTTAGTCTCATTTTTTTTGAAAAATAGCTGAATTAAAATTAGACATATTTATTAGCCTAACTCAGGATACAACGGAAATTTATTCATTAGTTCTTCTACCTCATTTTTTACTGTTGCAATCATTTTTTCATCATCCAGGTTCACAAGAATTTTATCCACCAGTTCCACCACGTCTTTCATATCATGTTCTTTCATGCCCCTTGTAGTAATTGCCGGAACCCCTACACGCATGCCTGAAGTTACAAAGGGACTTTTATCATCAAAAGGAACCGCATTCTTATTTAAAGTAATTCCTGCTTTGTCCAGTGTTTCCTGAGCCTTTTTGCCCGTAATATTTTTATTGCGGAGGTCTATCAGCATTAAATGATTATCTGTGCCATTGCTTATCAGGTCGTATCCTTTCGCGTTAAATTCTTTTGCCATTGCCTGTGCGTTCACTTGTATTTGTTTGGCATATTCGGTGAATTCATCCGTTAAAATTTCGCCGAAGGCAATTGCTTTTGCGGCAATGACATGCTCCAGCGGACCTCCCTGCGTGCCAGGAAAAACGCCCATGTCTAAAAGGTTACTCATCATCTTAAGATTTCCTTTATTGTCCTTTTGACCAAAAGGATTTTCAAAGTCCTTTTTCATTAATATAATGCCGCCCCGTGGTCCGCGTAAAGTTTTATGCGTGGTAGATGTTACAAAATGGCAATGTTCAAAAGGTGACTTCAACAAACCTTTGGCGATGAGGCCTGCGGGATGTGCCATATCGCAATAGACAAACGCCCCAATTTCATCTGCTACTTTTCTTATACGTTCATAATCCCAGTCACGGCTATACGCAGATGCACCGCAAATAATCAATTTTGGTTTCTCGGTTCTGGCTTTTTGTTCGAGCATTTCATAATCTATCAACCCCGTTTCTCTAACAACACCGTAAGAATGGGCTTCATATAATTTGCCTGAGAAATTTACCGGCGAACCATGCGTAAGATGGCCGCCCATACTGAGGTCAAGCCCTAAAACTTTATCGCCCGGCTTTGAGGATGGCCAGCATAAGAGAGGCATTGGCTTGTGCTCCGCTATGGGGTTGTACATTGGCGTATTCGCAATCAAATATTTTTTTGAGACGATCAATTGCTAATTGCTCTGACTCATCCACAAATTCGCATCCGCCATAATATCTTTTTCCCGGGTAGCCTTCTGCATATTTATTGGTAAGCACTGTTCCCATGGCCTGGATCACCTGCAGTGAAGTAAAATTTTCTGACGCTATAAGCTCAATGCCCTTGCGTTGCCTGTTTAATTCTTTATTAATAATATCAAAAACTAAAGTATCTCTTTGCATTAAATAAATTTGCGCAAACCTACAAAAAAGATATAAGAAGAGAAGTTCGTAAAAATGTTTTCTGGCAACAATAAATGTATTTTGAACAATTATTTTATTTATTTGCATATTCGCTTAAAGTGTACGTCTTACATAAAACATAATTTTTACTATATTCACATTCACTTTCAAGCGATTGGACCACAAATAAAGAATAATGAAGGCCATAATTCCGGTAGCAGGCGCAGGTACTAAGTTGCGCCCACACACATACACACAGCCAAAAGCGTTAATTCCATTAGCTGGAAAAACTATTTTAAGTATCAACGTTGATCAGCTTCATGAAGCAGGTATCAACGAGTTTATTTTTATTGTTGGTTATCTCGGCGAAAAAATTCAGGATTATGTAAAAGAGAAATATCCCCATCTAATTGCTCATTTTATTTTCCAGAACGAACGAAAGGGAACAGCGCATGCCATTGAACTTACAAGAAAAATTGTGGGTGATGACGAATTATTTATTGCACTCGGCGATACGATTTGTGAGTACGATATCAATGCGGTATTAGCGTCTCCATGGTCAATACTCGGTGTTAAAAAAGTAGATGACCCACGCAATTTTGGTGTAGCTGAAATTGATGAAAAAGGCTTTATAACAAGAGTTGTTGAGAAGCCGGCGATTCCTAAATCGAACATGGCGCTTGTGGGTCTCTATAAGATAAAAGATTCGAAAATTTTGTTCCAGTGCCTGGAAAAGATTATCAACAATAATATCAAGACCAATAATGAATTCAATCTTACCGATGCGCTTGAATGTATGATTGAAGGCGGAGAAAAATTCAAATGTTTTAAAGTGGAGAACTGGTTCGATTGTGGAAAGAAAGAAACTTTGCTTCAATCAAATGCTATCCTGCTTCAAAAATTCGGCGGCTCTATTTCCGAGTCAAATAAATTTGAAAACACCATTTTCATTCCGCCAGTAAGTATTGCAGAGGGATGTGATATTAAAAATTCTATTATTGGTCCTCATGTTGCTATGGGCGAAAATACGATTGTGAACTATTCTATTGTAACTGCTTCTATCATCGGGTCTTTCTCAAAATTATACGATGTTGTTCTCGATGATTCTCTCATTGGAAGTGATACAGAAATAAGAGGTGAAAAAAGATCGCTGAATATCGGTGACAATACCGAAATTGATTTGGGTTCATAAATCAGGCTCAGTAGCCAATCTGCAAATCTTTAATATGTTTTCCAACCGCATTACAAGGCTATTTAATGTTGAATATCCAATTATACAGGCGGGAATGGTGTGGACAAGCGGATGGCGATTAGCCAGCGCCGTTAGCAATGCCGGCGCTCTTGGTATTATCGGTGCGGGAAGCATGGATCATCAACTGCTTGATGAACATATTAAGAAATGCAAGGCGGCAACCAACAAACCTTTCGGTGTAAATATTCCATTGTTATATTCTGGCGTTGAAAAACAAATTGACGTAATCATCAGCAACAAAGTGCAGATAGTTATTACTTCGGCCGGTAATCCCTGCAACCTTCACTCCTTTTTTAAAACAGCAAGGTATTAAAGTGATGCATGTTGTAAGCAGCAGCAGATTTGCAAAAAAGGCGGAATCCTCCGGTTGTGATGCTGTAATTGCTGAAGGTTTTGAAGCAGGTGGCCATAATGGAAGAGAAGAAACTACGACGATGGTTTTATTACCGCTGGTTTGTGAATCAGTACAAATACCGGTGATAGCCGCCGGTGGCATTGCAACCGGCAGGCAGATGCTGGCTGCTATGGTACTTGGGAGCAGAAGGTGTACAAATAGGCAGCCGTTTTGCAGCGTCAGATAGAAGCATCGTTGCATCCTGATTTCAAAAATGCAATAGTTAATGCAAAAGAAGGAGATACCATCGTTACTTTAAAAGAGATAACCCCGGTCAGACTTATTAAAAATGATTTTTACCAGCAAATAATAACTGCCGAAAAAAATAAGGTTACCATTGAAGAACTAAAAGCGTTGCTGGGCAAAGGCAGAGCAAAAAAAGGCATGTTTGAAGGAGATTTAAAAAACGGCGAACTGGAAATAGGCCAGGTAAGTGCGTTAATAAATAAAATAACACCGGCGAAAGAAATCACTGAACAGGATATGGTTGGAATTCAACGAGGCATTACAAAAGCCACTGAAATAAAATCATATATTTGTTCGTTTAGAAGAAGATTATCCATTAATCCATAAAAAATGATTTTTTCCAAAGAAACGTTTGCCTGTAAAAGGGCTTGCCTGCTTATCTTATTTTCCAGTCGTTTTTACTCTTTTTACCAGTAATATTTTATACGCACAGGTTCCTACAGAAGTGCCTGATTTGCCGATTGATCCAAATGCATTAAAAAATGCATCTCCGTCTGAACTTCAGGATTTTCTTAGGGATAATAATAATCCACAGCAAAAAGCAGGCGAGGATGTTCATAAAAATGTCGAAGGCCTGAAAAATAAGACTGTCATTGCAAAAGACAGCACCCAAAGAGACGACTTCAAAAAAAAGCTTTACAGCCCTGATGCCATATATGGTTCAGATCTTTTCAGAAGCAACCAAATTATGGAATTGTCCCAGCTATCAACGCCACCCCTGGATTATCCAATAGGCGTTGGCGATCACATTGTAGTTTCACTTTGGGGAGGTGCCGATTTTGAAGAAGATTATGTAGTGGCCAGAGATGGTTCAATCTTTCCGCAGGGTATAGGTAAAATAACGGTGCAGGGATTAACTTTCGACAATGCACGAAAAATCGTTTATGACAGGTTCAAAAAAGTAATACCGCCTTCCACAAATGTTTCTGTTACTTTAGGACAGCCGCGAAGCATAGTTGTTCAAACATCAGGCGAAGTTGAAAACCCGGGACCACAGGTAGTATCAGCCTTTACTAATGCTTTAAACGTAGTAGCGCTCGCAGGAGGCCTTACTAAATTTGGCAATATGCGCAATATTTTAATATCCCGCAATGGTAAAATTATTGACTCTATCGATATATATAAATATTTGACATCGGGCGATTATGGAAAACATCTCTACCTGGAAAATAACGATTTTGTAATAGTGCCTTTTTATGACAAACAGGTACTCGCCTCCGGCCAGTTTAAAAGGCCGATGTATTACCAGCTAAAAAAAGATGAAGGGATGATTAGCGCTGCTGAAATATACGGGTGGTTTTGCTACCGAAGCATATCAATCAGGAGGGGTAATTATAAGAAATGTAAACGAAAAGCAAACGATAAAAAATGTCAATTTCAATGCAATTGGTTTGAAAGCGAACGATGTAATTGTTGACGAGCCATTATATGATGGCGATGTTGTTGTGGTAAGCCCGATTAATTCTGGGTTTAATAATAAAGTTATTGTAAAGGGTGAGGTCGCTTATCCCAATGTATATGAAATTAGAAAGGGAGATCGTCTGTTTGATGTAATTAACAGGGCGGGAGGCATTACGCCAAATTCATATGTTGACCGGGCTTACGTATACAAAGGCGCCGGCGATTCTACTAATTTAAAATCGGATAAAATTGTCGTTAGCCTTGCAGATTTCAATAAAAATATAAATAGCAGTTACAATATCCCGATTGAACCTAACGATATTATTGAAGTATTTAACAGGAACCAGTTTTCTGATAGACAGTTCGTAAGCATAGAGGGCGAGGTTCGCAAACCCGGTAAATTTCAAAGGTTTGGCGGCATGTCTTTAAAAGATCTTTTATATTTTGCGAATGGATTAAAGCCTTCTGCAGAATTTGGACAAATTGTGGTATCAAGCATTGTAAATATTGACTCATCACAGGAAGGGATAAGACCTACAAAAACTGTTATTAAAACCTATGCGATTAAAACAAATCTTGAACTCGATTCCGTAACAGAAAACGTGAAACTAAAACCCTATGACCAGGTTTTTGTGCGGAAAAATCCTACATTTCATTTGCAGGAAAATGTAAAGATTGAAGGTGAAGTAAAATATCCGGGAACCTATTCAAAACTTGAAAATGATGAACGTCTCTCATCGTTTATCGAAAGAGCAGGCGGGTTAAAGGAAAATTCGAACGTTGATGGTGCCGTCTTATACAGGCTGCACGATAAGGCAACTGATGGAAATCCACTGGCAAAAAAGATTGAAACAACTTATATAAAAGATTCTTCAGGTAAAATTAGTGACAGCGTTGTCGTTGATCCATCTGAGCCAATAAGCATTGATCTTGACAAAGCATTGAAAAATAAAGACTCTAAATATGATATGGTTTTGAGAGAAGGCGATATCATTTATATTCCGGAAATAAATCCCAATCGTAACTATTAAAGGTGTTGTTCAATCGGAACTTAAAATATATTTTGATAAAGAACATACCAATCTCGGATATTATATTGATAAAGCGGGAGGTTATGGTGTAAGGCCATGGCGCAAAAGAATATTTGTAACTTATGCTAACGGCAGAAGCAGGCGTACGCATAATTTCGGATTTTTTCATTTTTATCCTAAAGTGGAGGCCGGCAGTATTGTGGTGGTTCCTTCAAGGCCGGAAGGGAAAAACTTTGGAGAATTTGCTTCACAGGCCATTGTAACTTCTTTACCACTTATACTGGTATATTTAATTACAAGGTTATAAATTATTGCTATGACGACGCATGAATTAACAACTGCAATTTATCAACGGCTAAGAAAAGTAAGAGTCATCGTTACAACAGTCGCGGTATTAATGTCAATCGCATTGATTTTATATGCAAAGCAAAAACCTGTTACTTATACTTCAAGAGCTTCTGTATTTCCATTAACCAGTGGCAATGATAATAGTGCATCTTCGTCTACCCTTAGTGCGTTATTAGGTTCTGAAACACCTAAAAGTTTTACAGAAGATGCTTCAATCAATATTATTGAGCTTGCCCAAAGCCGCACTACAAGGGAAGAAGTGGCGGCAATTCGCGATTCATCTATGGGCAATAAAATGATTGCTGAACTATTAGTTGATGATATTAATAATCATCGCGGCCTGTTTGAAGACGAAGTAAAAATGCCGTCAAATCAATATGCGCTGATAATCTGGGCCGGCGAAATTTTAAGAGATGGCCTTACAGCTACAGTAAATAAGAATAACATGCTGGTACTTTCTTATACCGGTCGCAGCCCTGAATTGGTAAGAACAATCAGTTACGGGTTTATCAATAAAATTTCCATGTTCTATATTCAATTGAAACAGGAAAAAGCACGGCGGGATTTTGAATTTGCAACAAGTAAAGTGGATTCGCTAAGAGCTGTAATGAATTCAAAAGATAATCAGCTGATAGAAATTGATAAAAGGACATTATTTACAAATACTAACAAGCTTGAGTTCAGAGTGCCGACCGAAAATTTAATCGCTGATAAGCAAATGATCCGTCAGCAATATGCGCAGGCAGTAGCCAATCAGCAAAATGCTGCGTATAAACTTCAAAAGGCAACACCGCTTATAAAAGTACTTGACAGGCCCGAGCCTCCTTATGACTTCGAACATAAATCTGCGGTCTTATATGGGATTATCGGGCTTCTTGCCGGATTAATACTAACCTCATTATTTTTTGTAAGTGGTATTTTATTAAAATTTATGAAGCACGAATTTAATAAGGCAATATTTGGATCGGGTGCTTCCAAAAGCACTACGAACGCCAGCGGGAAAACGGCATCTGTCTTTATGATTTTCTAAATAGCCATTTTCCCATTTCTTTAAAAGTTACTTTTTTGCCGTAGAGTAAAATACCGGTGCGATAAATTTTTGCAGCGAGCATGGTGGTTAATATAAAGCCCGCAATTAATGAAATCATGGATACTGCAATTTGCCATGCCGGAACGCTGCCAGAAGGTATGCGTGCCATCATAACAATCGGCGATGAAAATGGTATCATGCTTCCCCAAACAGAAATAGGCGCATCTGGTTTTCCTGCCGCGGTAGTCATAATTACAAAAGATAAAATGATGGGCATTGTGATCAGGAAGCATTAAAGATTGCGCTTCCTGCGGATCTTCGTTTACTACGCTGCCAACTGCTGCAAAGAGAGCGGCATAAAATAAATAACCGCCAATAAAATAAAACAGGAAACATGGAATGATAAGTCCCCATGGAGCCGCTTCTAAAAAAGTGTTTTTGGCATTCATGAAATTCGCGGCTGCAGAATTGCCGGCGCCATTCGGCATAGAATTGCTAACGTCTTGCGCATGTTGCAACATATCGTGAGATATGAATGAAGATGCGATTGCGGTTAGCGCCATAATTAATACAATCCATATTAATAATTGAGTAATACCTACTGCTGCAATCCCAATAATTTTTCCTGCCATTAATTGAAACGGTTTTACGGAGCTTATAATAACTTCGGCAATGCGATTCATTTTTTCTTCCATAACACCACGCATTACCGCAGCGCCATAAATAAAGAGAGTTATATAAATTAATATACCGCTGCCATAGCCAATAGCAGAAGACAACCCTGAATTGGATTGTTGCGTCTTGTCTCCCTGCTTTATAACGGTACTGAATTTATAAAGATCATCTTCATGTATTGCGTTAATAGAATCCAATACTTTTTTATTAATATTATTTTCAAGAAATGCCTTATTGCGAATCGCTGCATTTATCTGGTCTCTCACTTTTTCTTCTGCGTCTACGCCTAACTGTTTGTTGGCAATAAGCGAAATGGAATCGCCTGTGAATCATATTTCTCAGGAATATACAAGAAAGCTGAATATCCCTTTTTCTTTAAAATTATTAGCATTTACGTTACCGGGAAATTCATAAGTAATTACTTTATCACTTTGGAAACTGTTTTTAAACATGCCATTATTATCTTCTACTGCAATTTTTTGGTGTTCTGCACTTTTAATTGAAAAATATGCCGACGCAACAATAAAGCCGATAAAAAACAGGGGAAGTAAAATAGTAGAGAGTATAAAAGTTTTATTTTTTACCCTCGTTAAATATTCTCTTTTAATAACCAACCATATCTTATTCATAGAAGAAAATTAGTTTAAAAGTTAATTGATCAAAAGTTACTTACACCTTTTCAAATTGCCTGGCCAGTTTTGTGTCTTCAACTTTCTTTATAAAAATATCATTGAGCGATGGCAATATTTCATTGAATGAAATGATACTCGCCTTATTCGCCAGGAACTGCTGCAACACATCTGACGGAGCATAACCTTCATTAATTTTTACAACCAGGTAATTATCTTTTGAGTTAACTATTTCAAATATATTATTTTCAAAAGGGGTGGTAATTCATTAAAACCTACTTTAAAAATATTTTCCTTGTTATCAATCTTTACCTGCTTTACACTTCCATCCAGTATTTTTTTCCCTTTATTTACCAGCACAATTTTATCGCAAATTTCTTCTACCTGCTCCATCCGGTGCGTGCTGAAAATAATAGTAGTTCCTTTTTGTGAGAGTTTAAAAATTTCATCTTTTATCAAATTACTGTTTACCGGATCAAGCCCGCTAAAGGGCTCATCGAGAATTAAAAGTTTTGGTTCATGCAATACCGTTATAACAAATTGTAATTTTTGGCTCATTCCTTTACTTAAATCATCTACCTTTTTATTCCACCAGCTCTGCATTTCAAATTTCACAAACCAATCTTTTATTTTCTTCATGGCATCCTGGCGGTTCATTCCTTTGAGCATAGCAAGATATAATGCCTGCTCACCGATTTTCATTTTTTTATATAAACCTCTTTCTTCAGGCATGTAGCCAATCAGCGGAATATCTTCAACAGGATCAAACTTTTTACCTTCAAATAAAATGTTGCCGCTATCGGGATAAAATATTCCTGTTATCATTCTTAGCAAAGTCGTTTTGCCGGCACCGTTAGGGCCGAGCAAACCGAATATGCTTCCCTGTGGAATTGAAAAGCTTATATCATCAACTGCTTTTTGAGTGGCATAATATTTCTTAAGATTTTGTAATTCCAGTATGTTCATTGTAAAAAGTTAAATAAATATTTTCTGAAATGTTGTCGAGTGAATAATATTGAAATTTTGTAAATGTATAAAGAACATCTTCACGTCAAAAAATATTTTATAAAAGGCTATCAGCAATTATGCATGTAACAAAATAGCCAGCGGCTTTAGCTACTCTTTCACCATCCATTGCAGCACTAACAATTCCTCCCGCGTAGCCAGCACCTTCCCCGCATGGGAAAAGATTTTTTATTTGAGGATGATGTAAAAATTCAGGGTCGCGTGGTATGCGTACCGGTGAAGATGTTCGGCTTTCAGTCGCAACTAACACTGCTTCATTGGTAAAATATCCAGAGCTGCCATTTCGTGCCGGCATTTTTTTTCCGAAAAATCGCAACGCTTTTTTTAAACGGTTGCTTATAAAGCCAGGCAATATTTCTTTTAATTGGGATGATTGAATACCCGGTATGTAGGAGCATTTGGGCAGCGTTGATGAATATTTATTTTCGGTAAAATCAACTAATCGTTGCGCAGGAGCAACAAATTTTCCGCCGCCTGCATTGAAGGCTTTTTGTTCAATAAATTTTTGAAATTCCATCATCAGCAACGGCGAATTTTTGTCGGTTGCTAATTGCAAATTGCCCATTGTATTTATTACATCTTCAATTTCTACCTGAACAACCAAGCCGCTATTAGCATAGGGATTATTTCTTTTCGAAGGGCTCCAGCCATTAACTACCAGTTCGTTGTTGTTAGTAGAAGCAGGTGCAATAATTCCGCCAGGACACATGCAAAATGAAAATACGCCACGGCCGTCTACCTGTTCTACAAGGCTGTAGGATGCAGGTGGTAAAATTATCGCATCGTTATTTTCGGATGAGGCATAAATTTCGCTGTTTCCATATTGAATATTATTAATTAATTCCTGCGGATGTTCCACTCTTACACCTAATGCAAAAGGCTTTGCATTAATCAAGATTTTTTTGGCATGTAACAAACTAAAAATATCTCTGGCCGAATGGCCGGTTGCCAGTATAAACGAATCTGCCTCATACAAATCGCCATCTCCGAGTTTGTATTGCTTTCAAAGAATTTTTTTCTATTATAAAATCAATAACTTTTTTATTAAAATGAAATTCACCTCCGCATTCTAATATGCGTTTACGCATGGCAGTTATAATAAGCGGAAGTTTATTTGTTCCAATATGAGGATGCGCTTCAAATAATATATTTTCATCGGCTCCAAAATGAACAAACAAATTTAATATGCGGTCAATATTTCCCCGTTTTGTACTTCTTGTATATAATTTTCCATCGCTGTAAGTTCCAGCACCGCCTTCTCCAAAACAATAATTACTTTCCGGATTTATAATTCCTTTTTTGTTTAATAAAGCAAGATCACGTCTTCGCTCTTTCACATCTTTTCCTCTTTCAATTATTATCGGTTTAATTCCAATTTCAATCAATTGCAACGCGGCAAATAATCCTGCCGGGCCCCCACCAATAATAACAATTTTTTTTTAGATAAGGTTACATCCTTAAATTCAAATTCCGTAATTGTTCTTTTAACAAATGGTTCATTAATAAATGCATTTACAGTCATATTTATCCAAACTGTTTTACCTCTTGCATCAATAGATTTTTTTAAGATGGAATAACCGGTAATCTCCGTAACTTTTGATCCTGAAGATTTAGCAATAGCATTGTAATACTTGCTGAGAATCGGTAGCTTCCTGCGGAAGTAATTTTAAGGATATTTTTTGTTGCATAAAAAGATCAGGTATTCATCCTGAAAACTTTTAAAACATCTATGGATAGTGAGTTCTAACGTATTAATTAAAATGGAAGATCATCAATAGCATCTTGTGATGAAGAGGTAAAAGTATCCAAAGGTTCAAGGTGATCATCGTCTGATGAAGCTTCTTTGCCAGCCTGTAAAATCTGCTCAATACGCCAGGCATCAAGATTACTAAAATAAGATATGCGTCCGTCCTTTTCCCACTTGGTTCCTTTAATATTAAAATACACTTTTATTTCATCACCGGCATTTACGCGGTCAACAATATTGGTGCGATCCTGAACGCATTGAAACTTAATATAATTGGTGATTGTTTTCCCATTTATTTCTTCAGATTTTTCAACCACGAATTCACGTACTTTAAAAGTTTCACTGCGTTGCACTATGTTGAATTTTTCTAATAGTTTTCCGGTTAATTCATAACTCATTTTAAAAATTTTTAGTTTTTAAAGATATAGTCATTTACTTGAAAAAAATGTTCAATTATCTTAAACTGCAAAAAATCTTTTGCACATCTTTATTTTGTTGAAATATTTTTTTTTAAATTTAAAAAAAGAAAAAAATTTTTGATAATCGACTCAAAAAAAATAACTTTTTTCCTGTAAGTCAATGTGGGCTTATCTATAAAATCGGGTAATTATTTTTTTTAAAATGCATAACTTTTTTTTTAAACGCTATACTGTTTTTGTGAGCAAAAAAACAAAGAATAAAAAATTTTTTTTTCAACAAATTATTTTGATATTCGCTGTCTGCTCAGAAAATATTTATGAAATTTTTTTTATAGATTTTCTCAAAGATCCCCGGAAAAACAAGGAATATTACTAAATTAAATAAACGGCTTACGGAAAAATGGATAAGGCTTGCGAAAAAGTTTGGCATAATTGTCTCAATATTATAAAAGATATAGTGGAGTGGCAACATTACAAAACCTGGTTCGAGCCAATTAAGCCTGTTTTATTAAAGAAAATATTTTAACGATCAGGTACCAAGTCAGTTTTTTTATGAGTATATTGAAGAACATTATGTAAATCTTCTTGCAAAAACATTAAAACGAGAATTAGGAAAAGAAGCAAGACTTGAATACAGGATAATGGTGGATAGTGGGAACGGTAAAAATATGCCGTTAATGATGGATGTGCCAGGGCAAGGTTACAAATCATATTCAAATAACGAAATGGATTTTCCTTTAGTCATAAATAATCCGGTTAAGAATCCTTTTGTAATTCCGGGACTTAAAAAAATGCAGATAGATCCGCAGTTAAATCCTGTGTATGTATTTGATGCATTTATAGAAGGAGATTGTAATCGTGTGGCAAGGCGTGCCGGAAAAACGGTTGCGGAAAAACCAGGTTCAACTTCATTTAATCCATTGGTAATTTATGGCGGCGTTGGATTAGGTAAAACACATCTTGCCCAGGCAATAGGAAATGAAGTAAAACGATTAAACAATAATAAAGTTGTTTTATATGTAAGCTCTGAAAAATTTATTAACCAGTTTGTTGACCATAGTCGCAATAATGCTATAAATGATTTTATACATTTTTACCAGTTGATAGATGTATTGATAATTGATGATGTTCAGTTTTTTAACCGTGCCGAAAAATCACAGGATGCTTTCTTTGCAATTTTCAATCACTTACATCAAAGCGGCAAACAATTAATTCTAACCTCTGATAAACCTCCAAAAGATTTGGAAGGTGTTCAGGAAAGATTATTAAGCCGGTTTCGCTGGGGGCTTAGTGCCGATCTGCAGATTCCCGATTACGATACCAAGATTGAAATTCTTGAAAGAAAGATGAAGAATGATGGGTTGGATATGCCGAAAGAAGTTGTAAAATATATTGCCTATAATATTCAAAATAATATTCGTGAACTGGAAGGGGCATTAATTTCCCTGTTGGCACAATCTTCGCTTAATAAACGGGAAATTGATCTTGAATTAGCCAAAAAAGTATTGAGAAATTTTATCAAATCATCATCAAAGGAAATAACAATAGATACCATACAGAAAATGGTATGTGATTATTTTGATGTTCCTTATGAAAAGTTGCTGCAAAAAACGCGTAAAAGGGAAATTGTTCAGGCACGACAAATCTCTATGTTTCTGGCAAAGGCATTCACAAAAAATTCATTAAAAACAATAGGCGAACATTTTGGTGGCAGAGATCATACTACTGTTATTCATAGTTGCCAAACGGTTAAAGACCTTATGGATACAGATACTTTGTTTAAAGAAAGCGTAATTGAACTTCAGCAAAAAGTGCAACTTGCTGCTATGTAATTTCCAACAAGTTTATAGGGCATTATCATTAATTATTTATTTTAAATTTTGAATTGCAAACGTTACTTTTGCAGCCCTTATAATATAAAAGGAGAGGTGCCTGAGTGGCCGAAAGGAACGGTTTGCTAAATCGTCGTACGGGTTAAACTGTACCGTGGGTTCGAATCCCACCCTCTCCGCTCGACCGGGCGTTGAATATAGTAAGGTAAAAGTTTTTCGGGGCGTAGCGTAGCCCGGTTATCGCGCCACATTTGGGATGTGGAGGTCGCAAGTTCGAATCTTGCCGCCCCGACTAAGTTGATTTCTTTCAAAATTAAAAGCTCGTAAAACTCAGTGTTTACGGGCTTTTTTGATTTTAGTCTACTATATATAGGAAAATATTTTTAGGAAGGATCAGCAATTGGTTATATGCAGATACGGTTTCCACCATTAAATGGGTGAATGCAATGACTATTCCGCAGGTATTAAAAATTCAGTATGTTGGCGAAGACATTTTCGTGGTTCCCCAGCCTGATATACATTGAAAGAAATAAAAGAACCCAATCTTGATATAGAAAATAATCGATATTACGTCGACAGAATTAAATCAGGAAAAACCGATTTTCAAAAAGATTTTGTGACAAGAAATACTTCTCCGAGATTCGCCAAAAATGCAACCATGAATTTGTCATTGGTCATCTATGTGAGCTCAAACGAATTATTTGCTGATATCGGTTTAAGTTTATGATTGAAATATTTTTTCCTAACAAGTCTTTCAATAAAATGGCAATTGATTCAATGACAAACCGGTAATTGCAAAACGGCACTACCCCAAAAATAAAGCATATTAACCTATAAATTTCCTGATTACCGATTTAAATAATCAACATGAAACGATTACTTACTTCCTTAGTTGTCCTGATTTTCACGCCAACCTTATTTGCACAAAAAGATCAAACACCCACGCTTCAATGGAGGCCTCTTTATCATTTTACTCCATTGAAAAACTGGACTAACGATCCTAACGGTCTTATTTATATTAACGGCGTATATAACTTATACAACCAACAAAATCCTTTTGAAAACAAATGGGGACATATGAGTTGGGGCCATGCCACCAGTACTGATCTTATTCATTGGAAACATTTGCCCATTGCTATTCCCGAGGGAATAAACGGTGATGATACTGTATGGCGTTTTTCCGGAAGTGCCGTATTGGATAAAAACAATACCAGTGGCTGGTGTAAAAACACTAATTGTATAGTTGCGATCTACACCGCAGATCAGCCGCACATTCATAAAGAATCTCAATTTGTTGCCTACAGTAACAACAATGGAATGACGTTTACCAACTATAAAAAGAATCCTGTTATTGATTTAAATAAACGCGACTTCAGAGACCCAAATGTGTTTTGGTATGAACCTGGAAAATTTTGGTTGATGACAGTTGTGTTACCCGCTGAACACAAAGCACAATTTTATAGTTCAACCAATTTGAAAGATTGGAAACTATTAAGTGAATTTGGTCCACAGGGTTATACCGGTGCCTATTGGGAATGTCCTTTTCTAATTCAATTGCCGGTAGAAGATACAGATAACAAAAAATGGGTATTGGTTACTTCCGCGGCAGGCGGGGAACGTGGTGTATTTGAACAATATTTTGTTGGCGATTTTGATGGAAAGGAGTTTACAAATAGCAATCCACCTGATAAGATATTAACGCTTGACTATGGCGATACTTATTATGCAGCAATACCATGGAATAATTTGCCCGATAATAAAAAGACATACATTGGCTGGATGATCCCCAATCCGCAACCGACATATCCGTGGAGAGGGCAAATGTCTATCGCAAGAGATTTAAGTTTAAGGCAAACAAAAGATGGAATAAGGCTGATTCAAAGTCCGTCATCTGTTATTGAAAATAATCTTTCAAAACTAGCGGGCGACCATAATGTATTTGAATTAAAAAATGTGCAGGTCGATGGACAACATGAAAATATTTTTAAAGGAAAAAATGTTGGTGGCAATTCTTATTGGCTAAAGGCGGAACTGGATATTCCAACGAATACTATTGCCGGTTTTAAAATTGCTCAAAAGAAAGATGAAAATGGTAAAATTATTGCCGAAACAACAATCGGTTATGATCCTTCAAAACATGAGTTATATGTTGATCGTAGCAATGCAGGCGATGAAAATATTAACCAGAATAAATTGATACAAACAGTCGATGTTATAGATTCGAAAGAAAAAATTAAACTGGAAATATTATTCGATAAATCATCGCTTGAAGTATTTATAAATAATGGTGAAAAAGTTCTGACAACGTATTTATATCCCGATGAAGGTGCCAATTTAATTTCAGCATTCTCTACTGGAGGAAAGAGCTTAATAAAATCTTTAAAGTTTTGGAATCTATCAAAAATCAAATAAAAAGCCTTTCTGCCAATTATGATGAAAAACCTCAAATCTTGTGCGCATAATCAAGCCAGTAGTTTTGGTTTAGGTACGTAATCAAACGACTGTAAGAGGAGCGTTTCTCAATCCTCTTGATTTCTTTAAATTTTGCAAATTATGTAACTGACACAAACGATAATGAAGGTGTTTCAAAGGCTCTGGAAGAAATTTTAGCTTTATAACTATCAGCCGAAAAATTAGCGTAGTCAAACATTCTAATGTTCTCCTTAATCGAATTTCTTGCCCTTCGTATACCAAAAATCTTTATAGGATATTCCGATTGTAAAGCTGGCGTAATTCTCCTTTATCGGGGTATATTGTGAGCCTCGTACTCCATATTCAAATGCAAGATGATAACTCATTGTACTTCGTTTGCTATTTATTCCAACGCCGAGAGTAAAGCCCTTGTCATTAACTTGCTGATTGTTTATTTGCAAATAAGAATCATTATAAAATACACCTGCCTGAACATTTAAAATTTCATACCTGGCGCCGAGGTAATCCTTCTGTTTAGAATATTCGACTCCGGCAGAATATCTGTTGCTGTTTATTAACTTGTAGTTAGGCCCACTTTGATTTAATGGCGACCAGTTTTGAAATCGATAATCGGCTAAAAAAGTTAATTTATTATCTTTTACTATCGCTAATTCCAAAACCAGTATTAGTTGGTAAGGTAAAAATTGTGTTACTGATTATTTTATTGGATAAAGTGTCACCTATTCCATCTTTTATAAGCGCAGCGTATTCTGCATTCAGCGGTGTTTCAGGTGCATAGGTGAAACCAAGATTTACATTCCATTTTTTGGAAAGTTTTACATGATATTGCAACCCGTAATCAAGATAGAGATCGCGTATGTAAATATTTTTTTTAGTATAAATATTAGAGGCAGCATCGGTAGAAAATAAAGAATCTTGTTGCAGTAAGGAGCCACCAAGATAAGAGGCATTAAAACCCAAAGACAAATTCTTCGTTATTTTAAAACCGCTTGCAAAGAAAAATCGGTTTACGCCACCGCTTCCATCATAATCAACTGGCACAGTTAAATTAGAACCCTGTAGATTTTGATTTCCTGAAAATGAATAGTTGCTCGTACTATATGGCATTATTCCTGCAGCCGCTCCCCACCATTTATTTATTCTTAGGCCCAGGGACATTTTCTCAACGCTAAAATCCTGGGCCGACAATCCCGGGTGTTACCCCGGTTCCTGAATATTTTACAAATTTACCCCGGCCGGAAAGCTCAACCAGAAATAGCTGGTTGGTAAGGCTACTTAATGAGGCGGGATTATTGATTGTGACAAAGCTATTGTTACTGTAAGCTATACCAGTATTTGCCATGCCCGAAGTACGGTTAAAATAGGATTGTTCCAGGTCTCCGATTCCAATGATTGAATAGGGAGAGGTTACATTTTGAGCGTACACTCCTAAACAACTAAAAAGTATAAATGAAAGTATAGTAAGATGTAATCTTTTACGAAATGTAGCTATAGGTTACTGGAAACATAATAGACTTTTAATTGTAATGCACCTCCTGAATTATTTTTATCTCCAATAACAAGCCGATTGAAAGTTGTTATTGACGCAGGTGATGGTGGTATAAGTAATAATCCATTTTGATTGGCATAGTTAATCGATAATTTGTTGTTGAAGATAAGAAGTTACATCATACACATAAGTTGTATTTGAATTATACAGACGGATCAATCACAAGATTGCCGGTTTGGTATCCGTTTGCTATGTTGGGGAAACTAATGGCGCGCCAAGATGTATTTAGCTGATCTGTTGTATATGCATAGTAGCTGAGGAGGTAAAGGATTAAAACCGGTATAAGTTTGGTTCACAGGCGTAACAATCAATTCTGCTCTAATAATTTTTAAATAATCGGGTCGTAACAACAAACTGCGAATTGTTGGAAATTGTATTTTAGGAATAAATCCTGTTATATATTGCAAATAAGAACTGTTGTTTGTATTTACTGAGGATATTTCCTTGTCGGCCCCGCCAAAAGCCGATAAAGGTGTACCGGACCTGTCAGAAAGAACCTGGTTGAATTGTTTGTTATCCCCATTATAATACTTAAAGTCAAGCACTTTGGGAGTTGTAAAAAGTCCGTTTACATGATAGTAAAGTCTCATGGTTACGGTATCATTAAATCCATAAATGGCATGCATTCCATTAGCAGCCGGGCGTAATTTTAAGCCCTTTAAAATAGTTTATGAAACTGGTGGTATTTTGTATAGTATAGTCGCCGGAGTTATAGAGGTTAAATAATTCATTTCCCTTAGCATCAGATAACCTGATAAAAACACTATCGGTGATGTTAGGATAAATAAAAGTTGTCGAAGTTCCTAATGGTGTTGGATCAACAGGAAAATTTGTGTTATTGTAGAATTGGGTTTGATACAGGGGAAAATTTATGGGATTCGTTAACTGGTAAACGGAAATTTGTGAACTCAGGGTCGTATCACCATAGTATGTTTTATTGGGCCTTAAAATTAAAACCAGTGAGTCATAAACCGATTTTGTGTCGAGGGTTGCAAGTGCAGGAGGGGCCAATTCTACAAACGAACTCGCCGTGATTTTTCCGAAATTATTATCTATATAGCTACCGGCCAATACAGTGGCTGAACCCGAAGTACTAACAGAATCTCTGTATACAGTTGAAAGGTTTGCTGATAGCGTATCGACCAACACGATATTAGTGTAAGTGTCGTTTACATAAGCCTGTCCGAATTGAATTTGAGGTTTGTCGCAAGCAGAAAAAATAAATGCCGGAAGTATTAATATTTGTGCCCAGTATTTAAAATAATCAATACTAAATTTTTTCATGCTTAAAATTAAAGGTTGCAATATTATTGTTTGCATTGTTAGCATTTTGTTACTATGGCTTAACATTACATTGTTATCTGCAAATACATTTAATTTATCTGTTAATTTGTTTTATTAATGTATAAAAAAAGTAATAAACGTTTTTCAAAATTGTTTTGCAGAAGAAAATAAAGAGTTTGTCGATAAAACAATATTGCAAAGCCATTTTAACGATTTGTGCGAAGGGGGTAAGATTACATTCGCAAAAAATAATTTTTTAAAGATGAAAACATTCATGCCATTACTATTTGCTGGTCTTATTTTTACTACAATCGTCTCGTGTCATAAATCGAATACCACTACTACTATTACAGGGAACTGGGTAGGTAAAGGAGAGTTTAATGGTGTTGTGAGGAGCGAAGCAGTTTCTTTTGTGATTAACGATACAGCGTATGTCGGCACAGGCTACGATGGCAATAATAGATTAACTGATATTTGGGCTTATAATGCTGACGGAGATTCCTGGTATCAAAAAGCAGACATGCCGGGCACTCCACGAAATTCGGCTGTTGCATTTGCCGCTGCAGGAAAAGGGTATATCACTACAGGATATGATGGTGTTAATATGTTAAAAGATACCTGGGAATTTGATCCGATCGCAAATACATGGACAAAAAAAGCAGATTTTGCCGGCACACCAAGATATGATGCGGTTGCATTTGGTGTTGGCGATAAAGGTTATGTAGGCACTGGCTTTGATGGTACTTATCTAAAAGATTTTTATCAATATGACCCAACGTCTGATGCGTGGACCTTAAATATTGGATATGGTGGAAACAAACGCAAACAGGCGGTAGCATTTGTTTATCAAAATAAAGCCTATGTTGCCACAGGCGTAAACAACGGAAGTTACCAAAGTGATTTCTGGTCTTATGACCCAACAGCTTCCAAATGGAGCACAATTGCGCAACACAGCAAATACAAACAGTACAGAAACTTACGATGATGCTTATGGCCCAATAGACAGGGCTAATGCAGTAGCATTTATTATTGGTGATAAAGCCTATTTAACTACAGGTGAAAATCCTTCTCTTTTGGCCTCAACATGGGAATATGATTTTTCAAAAGATCTTTGGGCTGCTAAACAGGATTTTGAACGTCCTGCAAGAACAGGAGCAGTAGGGTTTAGCGTAACAAAAGGAGGATATGTTATGACAGGTTTAAGCAGTACCTTATCATACGATGATGTTAATCAATTTTTCCCTGATAAGGAATATAATGCAAATGACTAAGAAGTCTTACATACTTCTTTCTGCATCGTTATTGCTTGTTATTGTAATAATTAGTTTTTCTTCTAAACCAGGTAATAACGATCATAAAAATATGCTATTGGTTGAGTCGGCTACTTTCGAAATTCCGGGATGGTTGGGGTTATAATATCCTGGTGGATCATAAGATTTTTATTCACCAGCAAATTATTCCTGCCATGAGGGAAATAAGGTATTTGCCAGTAAAACGATGCTGAGAAAATCTCTGGACTTATTGTTCATAAAGATTACCAGTAAGAGGATGCCGTCGGTTACAAAAAGAGAATTAGATTCTTTACAAATAAATTATTAGACTACGAGTTAAGCTCAATAAGATTAAAAAAATCCGGCTTAAAAATATTCCCTATTGGAACCATAAATTTTCCTATCGAGATTTCGTTCTTGGAAATAGTATCAATATGATTCAGGGATACAATGTATGATCGGTGGACTCTTATAAATTTATCAGCAGGCAATTTTGTTTCAAACGCATTCAGGCTCTTGAGTGTTACCACCGGATTGCTTTTTCCGTTTATATATATTTGGATATAATCTTTCATTCCCTTGCAAAAAAGGATGTCATCAAATTTGATCTTCACAATTTTATACTCAGATTTTATAAAAACAAAATCCTGCTTTGGTAACGTTGAAACTTTTAACATATAAGCTGGGTTGTAATTTTAGTATTTTTTGCTTTACGCAAAGTAAAGGGAAAATTTCTTCCGGATTGTTTATTCGATCAAATATTATCGACAAATTAGCGTTTTTTGCAGACTAAATAGTTTCGCATATCACTATTGATGAAACTAACAATGAGTAGTACACGCAGAAAGTTATTCTCGGGTAGCATTTTTTATTATAGAGGTTAGCCAATTCCGGCGAGTTCTAAACTTTTCTTTTTAAGTTTTCTTAATTCCATATCTTCAATAATAGCTTCCGGCGCTAAAATAACAGACGTATTGTTTTCTTTCCACCAGTTATTTTCTGTGAGATGATTGAAGTTTATTACCCCAATTAAATAATTTCTTTTTTCCTGCGCATGCCATTCTTCTATCCATTCAAATTTTTCGCGTGGTATAAAATTCCACTCATCAAAACTTACATAAATGCGTACATAAAAATCGTTTGTAAGTTGATTGGGTGTGTGATGATACAGTTTTTTGTATTCATATTTATAATCGTAGCGTAGCGCCGATATATCACTTAAAACAGCAGAGGCGGTTGGGAAGCTGCCGGCACCTTTTCCATAAAAAAATTGTTTATCTGCAAACGAACTTTCAATAACAACTCCGTTATATTCATTTTTTACAAATGATAAGTGATCATCCTGTTTTACAAATTGTGGCAAAACGAAAGCGGCGATTTTTCCATTCACTAATTTTTTTGCCTGCGCTACCAATCTTATTTCATAATTTTTTTCTCTGCCAACATTCGCATCATTTTCATTTATATTTTGTATTCCTGTAAACAAGATATCATCGGTAGTTGTAACAATGCCATAAGCATGGCATAATAATATCACCCATTTATGAACAGCATCCCAGCCTTCTACATCCAGCGTTGGATTGGCTTCTGCAAAACCTAATTGCTGCGCCTGTAACAATGCTGTTTTAAAATCAAGTTTGTCTTCAAACATTTTGGTAAGAATATAATTGGTAGACCCATTTACAATTGCACGCATGGAATGTAAAAGATCATTATCATAATATTCTTCAAGGTTGCGTATTACAGGGATAGATGCACAGGCAGAAGATTCACAAAGAAATGGCATCCCTGTTTCTTGTTGCAGTTGCAATATTTGCGGCAAATGTTCGGCAATCATTTTTTTGCTGGCGCTTACTACGGCCTTTCCATTCGTTAGTGCTTTCGAAACAATTTCAAAAGCTGCATCAGATTCGTTAATAACTTCTACTATTACATTTATAGTTTCATCATTTAATAACTCATCTCTGTCAGTAGTAAATAATGTCTGCCGGCGCATTTCTTTTTTTGCCGGGATCTTTAATACATACTTTTTTAATAGTTGCATTTAAAGAAGAAGTTTGATGTAAAACTTTATATAAGCCTTCTCCTACTACCCCAAATCCAAATAATCCAATGGTTAATCTGCGGTGTGCTGTCATAGTTATATTATTAAGTCAGAATTTTAGATTGTTTTGTTTTCGTAATAAAGCTGGTGATGATCTTTTGAATTTGTTCAGCTTCCAACAGAAAGCCATCATGGCCATACAAAGAATTGATAGAAATAAATTTTCCATTGCGAACATTTGAAGCAATAAAACGTTGCTCGCTTAATGGAAAAAGAATATCGGTCTCAATTCCTATTGCCAGCGTTTTTGCTTTAATTTCATGTAAAGCGATTTCAACACTTCCCCTGCCACGGCCAACATTATGTGAATCCATTCCTTTGCTTAAAAAATAATAGCTGAAAGCATTAAATCTGCGTGGCTAGTTTTTCTCCCTGGTATTTTTGATACGATTCGCTTTTGAAATTGTCAATTTTTTCATTTTCATTTTCGCTTTGGCTGGCGTGATAGGTTTCATAATGGCGATAAGAAATTAATGCAACGCTTCTGGCAGCCTTCATTCCTTCCATGCCTGCATGTTCGTTTTTATGCTTCCATGTTTCATCTGCGTCTATGCACATACGTTGTGAAGCATTAAACGCAATACCCCATGGCAGAATGCATTGCATTAGTAGCAACAGGAAAGATATATTCAAACAACTCAGGTTCTTCAATAGCCCATTCTAATAATTGTTGGCCACCCATAGAACCGCCAATGCCTATTTTTATTTTTTCTATTCCTAGATAATCTTTTAAAGGTTTATAGGCCCTAACCATATCACGTGGCGTAAAAAATGGAAAATCGTGATAGTAGGGTTTGCCGGTTTCTTTATTTATGTCGAGTGGCCCAATACTTCCATAACAACTACCCGGCATATTTACGCAAATAATAAAATAATTTTCGGGATCAAATAATTTTCCTTCGCCCACGAGTCCGGGCCACCATTCGCTTGCATTGCTGTTTGCTGTAAGTGCATGAAAGATCCACACAACATTATCTTTTGCAGCGTTGAGCACACCGTAAGTGGTATATGCTAAATGATATCCCTGTAATATATTTCCCGATTCCAATGTAAAGGGTTGATCGGACTTGTAGATACTATAAGACAAAATAATATGTTCAGCTATTTTAAAAAAAATGCAAATGTATACCGACATAAAATAAAATCATTAAATAATATTTTATGCCGGTATAAGCAATTGCCAGCCAGAATTTATCCTACTAATTCTTTTGAGAAAACTTTATTAAAAGCCTGTTGAAGGTCGGCTTTAATATCGTCAATATGTTCAATGCCAACACTAATGCGAACCTGGTTCGGCTGAACACCGGCAGCTTTTTGTGCAGCTTCATCCAGTTGTTCATGGGTTGTTGAAGCAGGATGTATAGCTAATGTTTTTGCATCTCCCACATTGGCCAAATGGCTAACGAGTTTTAATGAATCAATAAATTTGCTGGCATTTTCTTTTCCTCCTTTTACTCCAAAATTTAAAATACCACCAAACCCATTGTTCAGATATTTTTTTGCCAAAGCATTGTAAGGGCTGCTCTTTAATCCCGGGTATTCAACAAATTCAACTGATTCATGTTTCTCAAGCCATTGTGCCAAATCTAATGCATTATCAACATGGCGCTGCACACGGAGAGATAATGTTTCTAATCCCTGTAGCAATAAAAATGAATTAAATGGACTTTGTGACAGGTCCAAAATCCCGAAGCCCTTCCACTCTTGCACGTATGGCAAAGGCTATGTTTGGCAAGCCAAGCGGATTACCTTCTCCAAATACATCCCAGAATTTTAACCCGTGATATCCTTCTGATGGTTCAGTAAATTGAGGAAATTTTCCATTTGCCCCAATTATAATTTCCTCCATCTACAATTACACCACCAATAGAAGTTCCATGGCCACCGATCCATTTAGTTGCTGATTCAACAACTACATTTGCGCCGTGTTCCAATCGGGCGAAACAAATATCCTGCTGTTCCAAAAGTATTATCAACTATTAAAGGCAGATCATATTCTTTGGCCAGGTCTGCAAATTTTTTAAAATCAGGAATATTTAACCGTGGGTTACCAATTGTTTCCAAATAAATGGCTTTTGTATTTTTATCAATATGTTTTACAAAGCTTTCAACATCGTCTCCATCAGCAAATCTGGCCTCAATTCCTAAGTCGTTTAAAGGATACTTTAAATTGATTAAAAGTTCCTCCGTAGAGGAAAGTAGTTGAAACAAAATTATCGCCCGATTGCATAATATTATTTAGTGCTAAAAACTGTGCTGCCTGCCCGGAAGCTGTTGCCAATGCTGCAACGCCACCTTCCAGTGCTGCCATGCGTTGCTCAAAAACATCCGTAGTAGGATTCATTATTCTTGTATAAATATTTCCAAATTCTTTTAGCCCAAATAAATTGGCAGCATGTTCGGAATTATTAAAAACATAAGAAGTGGTTTGATAAATAGGAACTGCTCTTGATTTGGTTGAAGGGTCAGCTTGTTGTCCCGCATGAAGCTGCAGTGTTTCAAAATGTAAATTGCTCATAACTTTTGTTTTAAAATGAATAATTAAGAATGTTTTCCTGAGGATAAAAAGGCAAAGCCCCGAAAGGTAATATATATTGAATGATGCCTTACGGCATACAACGTCCGCACATAATCATATTTGTGGGTACAAGAGCTTGAAAAATTATGGTAGTAGTATTCGCCATTTTAATTACCCCACAAATATAGTAGGGTTTTAGTCATTTAATCAAATCTTTTTTTAAAAACTAATTCCTGGTCACTAAAAGTGAGATTAAAATTAATAATATAATATTTGTTTGATCTAAAAAATCCCTTTACAATTTGTTAATGATTTAGTTTCATAAAGGTTATACTACAAATGTTTCTTTGCAAAACCTCTAAGCATGAAACACAGTTTGATCGTACTTTGTTTTTTTACTTTTTACGCGACGAATGCGCAGTTAACTCCAAAAACCAAAAATATTTTTATAGTTACAATTGATGGTATAAGGTGGCAGGAAATCTTTAAGGGCGCCGACGTCGATATCATCAATAATCACCGTTACACTTCCAATGTTGACTTGGCAAAATTGATATACCTGGATTCATCAGCATTGCAAAGCCGCAAAAAATTACTTCCTTTTTTTTGGAATGTAATTCAGCAAAAAGGTCAGTTATATGGAAACAGGTTGTATGGAAACAAAGTAAATGTGTCTAACAGTTATAAATTTTCATATCCTGGTTATAATGAAATATTTACGGGTTATCCTGATCTGTATGTTAATTCTAATTCCGCAAAAAATAATCCGAACATTAATGTTCTTGAATATCTAAATACCATTCGACGAATTCAAAAATAATGTCGTTGCTTTTACGTCCTGGAATATCTTTCCTTATATTCTTAATAAAGAACGAAATGAGATGCCGGTTTATAGCGGTTATGATTCAATAGAAGAAAACGGAGATGTAGATTTAGCGATATTTAATAAAGCGCAACAAAATCTTATTGAGAAAAAAACCGGTACCCGCCAGGATGTTCTCACGTTTATTGCAGCATCTGAATATATAAAAGCCAACAAGCCAAAAGTGGTATTTATAGGTTTTGGAGAATGTGATGAAGATGCGCATCAAGGATCATACGACAAATACCTTCAACATTTAAATGCAGATGATAAAATGATTCAACAGCTTTGGTATTATATTCAGTCAACACCGGAGTACAAAGACAAAACCACCCTAATAATCACGACTGACCATGGCCGCGGAACAAGGAGCTAATAATTGGAAGGATCACGATGTTTTGATTAAAGGCTCTGGTGATGCCTGGCTTGCTGTTATCGGGCCTGATACAAAAGCAGAAGGTGAAATTGACATACCCGGAAAATTTTTTCAAAAGCAGATTGCTGCAACTATTTCAAATTTTCTTGGCTATAACTTTATTGCTAACCACCCGGTGGCTAAGGCAATCAATTTTCAAAAAAAGCATTGATTAAATAAAATCTTGCTTATGCATTCTCAGCTAATAAAGTGTGGCTTGAAACGTTTTAGTTTTTTTAATTTAGAAGGTGCTTTTTATAATCCAATAATTTTTGTTTTATTTGTATCGTTGTCCCGTCCCTCTTCATTAACTATATGTAAAGACCTCCAAAAGTTTATAAGCGTTTATTTTATTCTCAATTATAAATCTTAAACCAAAAAACTTACAACATGGACAATCAACAAACTCCGGCGGCAGTTCCGGCAAAAGAGCCATTTAATTTTTCTGATTTCATGCAGTTTAAACGAATGATTACGCTACAGGTAATTCCGATTTTGTATGCGGTGGTGGCAATCATTATTACACTTGCATCGTTAGCTATGATGTTTTCGGGAGGTGGTCGTGGCGGTTATGACAGTCCCTACGGAGGTGGCGCTTTTAGTTATATGCCCGGCGGCTTTATCGGTGGACTTATCTTTCTGATTTTAGGTAATATTTTTTGGCGCATGTGGTGCGAATTCATTCTTGTACTTTTCCGTATAAACAGAAATATACAGGATGTTGAAAGGAACACACGCAAGACCAATACCCTTTAATAATTTAAAAACCGGTTAAGATTTTATTTGTGTGATAAAACCTTAACCGGTTTTCCTTCCTTCTTTGTATCATATCATTATCGGGAATCACTAATTTCTTCTTCACAGGAAAACCCGACTTTTGCAAAAAACAAATTAATCTGGTATGAACAAATTCACAGAACACAATTTCAAAAATGAAAAGGCTTTAATAAGAGTTGACTTTAATGTTCCCCTTGATAAAGACTATAACATTACTGACGACAACCGGATGCGTGCCGCAGTACCAACTATAAAGAAAATTCTTGCTGATGGCGGAAGTGTAATACTCATGTCGCATTTAGGAAGACCGAAGGAGGGGCCAACCGAAAAATATTCCCTTAAACATTTGGTGAATCATTTACAGGAACTCTTAGGCGATACAAAGATTTTATTTGCAGACGATTGCGTTGGTGCGGATGCTGTGGAGAAATCTAAAGCCTTACAGCCAGGCGAAGTTTTACTTCTTGAGAACCTGCGTTTTTACAAAGAAGAAGAAAAAGGCGATGAAGCATTTGCCGAAAAATTAAGCAAGCTTGGCGATGTATATGTAAATGATGCATTTGGCACGGCTCACAGGGCACATGCTTCTACAGCAGTTATTGCTAAATTTTTTCCCGGCGATAAAAAGATGTTTGGTTTGTTAATGGAAGGAGAAGTTGCCAGTGCAGAAAAAGTGATGCATAATTCTAACAAACCTTTCCTTGCAATTATAGGCGGCGCAAAGGTTTCTGATAAGATTCTTATAATTGAGAATCTGTTGGAAAGAGCAACCGATATTATAATTGGCGGTGGTATGGCTTACACTTTTATGAAAGCCATGGGCGGCAAAGTAGGAAGTTCTCTTTGCGAAGACGACAGGTTAGATAAGGCTAGCGAGTTACTTAAGAAGGCCGAAGAAAAAGGCGTTTGTATCCATTTGCCTGCTGATTCTATTATTGCTGATAAATTTGATAATGCTGCAAACATATCCGGTGCATTAAGTAATGATATACCCGATGGCTGGATGGGACTTGATATTGGTGAAATGGCGTGCGGGACTTTTTCGGCAGTAATTCATCATTCCAAAACCATTTTATGGAATGGGCCAATGGGTGTTTTTGAAATGGAAAAATTTCAACGCGGCACCAGGGTTGTAGCCGAAGCCATAGCGGAAGCAACTGCTAACGGTGCGTTTAGCCTTGTAGGCGGTGGTGATAGCGTGGCTGCGGTAAACGAATTTAATCTGGCTGACAAAGTAAGTTATGTTTCAACCGGTGGTGGTGCATTGCTGGAGTATTTCGAAGGAAAAGTCCTGCCGGGGATAGCAGCCATTCAGTCTTAATTATTTCTAAATAAATAATAAATAGACAAATTAGCAGTGATAAATGCTTTGGTATCGGATTTGAGAAATTATACTTTTATAAAATAAACTTTAAAAAATGAAAAAAGGTACGTTAGCAGTTGATAATAATTGCTTGTTGTTATTATTTTTGTTGGGGGATGTGGTTGCAGCGGTTATAATGGTTTGGTAAACCAGCGATGAGGATGTAAAAAAAGCATGGAACAATGTGCAAAGTGATTATCAACGCAGTGCAGATCTTATTCGCAAACGTGGTTAACACAGTACAAGGTCGGGCCAATTTCGAACAAATCAACATTACAGAATGTTATACAGGCAAGAGCTTCAGGCAACTCAGATAAAAGTTGATGTAAATGATCTTACTCCCGAAAAGTTACAGCAATACCAGGCAGCACAAGGCGCAACTTTGCAGGCTCATTTAGGCAGATTGATTGCTGTTTCTGAAAACTATCCCGACACTAACGCGCTAATGAGCTTTCAGAGGACTTACAGGCGCAGATTGAAGGAACTGAAAACAGAATTAAAGTTTCAAGAAATGATTACAATACTGCTGTAAATAGATTATAATGTCAAGGTGAGATTATTTCCAAAGAACATTATTTGCAGGCATATTTGGTTTTCACGTAAAGCAGGCTATTACGGCAGATGCCGGGAGCGAAAATACTCCTAAAGTTAATTTCTACAAAAATAATATCAATAAATTGCAAATGTTTCACTTTATTTAAAAAGAAACCTTTTTTTTCTAAAGAAGAAAATGAATTAATTGTTCAATCCATTCGCGATGCTGAAAAACAAACAAGCGGTGAAATAAGGGTATTTATTGAAAGCAAGTGTCGCTTTATTGATCCGCTTGACAGGGCATACGAAATCTTCACTCAACTGGAAATGAACAAAACTGAACTCCGGAATGGAGTTTTGTTTTATGTTGCCTTAAAAGATAAACAGTTGGCAATATTTGCTGATAGTGGCATACACCAGGCCGTTGGTGACCAATACTGGAAAGATGTCGTAAAACATATTCTTACATTCTTCAATAAAGAAAATTACGCAACCGGTATTAAAGAATGTATTCAAAAAATAGGAGAGGCTTTAAAAAGTAGCTTTCCCTACGACGGCAATACGGATAAAAATGAACTTCCTGACGAAATTATTTTCGGTAAATAAGTTTGGTAATTACTATTCATGAAAAAAATCATAGTACTGTTTTTTGTTTTTTCCTTTCACTCGGTATTTGCACAAAATATTGAGAAGAAACCGGTACCACCAAGGGCAGTAAATGATTTTGGCAATATGCTTGCGCCGTTTCAGCGGGATGCTTTGGAACAAAAACTGGATGCTTATAATGATAGCACATCTTCAGCCATAGTTATTATTACGGTTAACAATCTTGATGGCTACGATATAGCAGAGGTTTCCTTAAAATATTTAAGAGATTGGGGTATTGGTACAAAAGACAAAAATAACGGTGTTGTAATTCTTGTTTCAAAAGATGATCATAAAGCAAGAATTGAAACCGGCTATGGAATGGAAGGCGTATTGCCCGATATAACATGCAAGGACATTATAGATGACAAGATGATACCCGCTTTTAAAGACAACGATTATTACAGGGGTTTTGATAATGCGGTAGACGCTGTTATCCAGGCAGCAGCCGGAGAATATAAAGCTGATCCAACAAACAAAAAAGGCCGCCCACCCATTAAAACTATTATCATTCTTGTGGTGCTTTTCATCATCATGCTATCTTTTTTCAGGGGCGGCGGAGGAGGAGGTGGCAATTATATGAGTCGGCGTGGTTCAAAGGTTGGGAGGTTTACCCTGGTTTCTTATGGGTAATATGTTAGGTGGCGGCTTCGGCGGTGGCGGAAGAGGCGGTGGTTTTGGGGGAGGTGGTTTTGGTGGTGGTGGTGGCGGCTTCGGTGGCTTCGGTGGTGGAAGGGCGGTGGCGGCGGAGAGTGGCGGTGGTGCCAGTGGAGCGTATGGTAATGGGAATCTGATAACTAATAAAATTTACATAAATTTCATCATATATCTTATTTCTCAACGGACTGAAGTCCATTGTTACAATATGAATCAAGGCTAACGCCTTTACATCACGTAAAGCCGTAGGCCTGGTTTATTTTATAACACCGGATTTTAATCCGATGAAGTAAGAAATGATTATCAAACAAGTGCCATCGGCACGATATATAACAAAGCTTATCCCAAATAAAAAGTAGAATTAATTTTTTTTTTTCTCGCATTATTTATTGTTATGAATACATGAATTTTATAGATGGAAAAATAAAAAAAGCAGGATCAATTTTCCTGCTTTTTTTATTTTGACGAAATACTTTTAATTCAAAAGTCCATCTATATAATCTGCCAGTTGAGTATTTCCCTCAGAACGCTTTGCAGTGCTTATTTTACCGAGTGCTTTTTTAAACATGGGGTCAATATAACCCCTGAATTTTGGAGGTATCTGGTTTCTGAAATTCATAATTTCGTCTACCCCCTGTCTTACGTGATCATTATTCTTGAGTTTAGAAAGATAGTCCGCAAATGTCGTCGTACCACGTATTTTAGCCGTTGCTTCTTCCTGCGATGTTATAGGGCTTTTATAATTTTCCAGTATCAAATCAAAATCATCTTCGGTTGGATTTTTCATTATAATTTTTCCAACCACTTCTCCTAATTTTCCTTTTGCATCATTACTGTATTTTTTTGCCAGGTTATAGGCTTGTTCCGGTTCAAGTTTGGTTAGTCCGTCAAGCGCTGCACCTGAAACGGAATAAGATGAATCATTTACATATTTTGTAAATAAGGGTTCATATTTTTTATCGTTGAGTTTTACCAATATCTCAAGTGCCTTTGCCTGTACCAGTTTGTTAGGATCCTTGTCGGCAATTTGTTCTATCACACTTAAAACAGCAGGTACGGTATAACCTTTAGCCTGGTCAATTTTTTGCAACGTAAATAATCTTAGCCCATGATATTTATCATTTAGGCCTATTGCAAGATTGCTTAGTTTATTATCTGCGAAATATTCCAAAGCTTCTTTACGGTCCATGTAATTGCCGGCATATTTATATTGTTGTTCAAATTCATCGGCGGTTTTATTATCCGTTTTTTTGCAAAGCAAAACTTTATCTGCATCCACATTTACCAGTGAGGGCTTGTTTTCGCTTGGGAAAGTAAAAAGTATCTGATTTATCCTGCACCCAAACCTTGTATCTCGTTTTATTTGTTCCGCCGCTATACACATCTATTGCCAGCGGAAATTTAAAAATGCCGCTGTTGGTTTGTGTTTGATCAATAATTACTCTTTCCGTTTTATTGTTATAATCATAATTGATTGTTATATCCGGTTGCCCGTTACCGTAATACCATTCATTAAAGAACCAGTTTAAATCCTGGCCGGTTACAGCTTCAAAAGCAAGTCTTAATTCCGGTACTTCGGCGCTTTTGAATTTATAGGTATTTAAATAAAGATTTAGTGATTTGAAAAAGGCACTATCGCCAACATAATTATGCAGCATGTGTAATATAGCGCCTCCTTTAGGGTAGCTTACCTGGTCGAAAACATCTTCCTTGTCCTGGTAATAAAATCTTACGAGATCTTTCGATTCATCAGCAGGATTACGAAGGTAGCCTTCCCTGTTTTCTTCGATATGCTCGTCTCCTGCGTCTGCGCCATGCCGGTAGGTATCCCAAAGTGTTTCACTATAATCAGCAAAAGACTCATTTAAAGTAATATTGCTCCAGCTTTCGGTAGTTACCAAATCGCCAAACCATTGATGAAATAATTCATGAGCTATCGTTTCTTCCCACCTGTTGCCGTCTACCAGTTGTCTCCCGTTTTGGTACGCACTTTCCTGGTGTAATGTAGCAGTCGTGTTTTCCATAGCGCCACTTACATAATCTCTTCCAACTATCTGGTCGTATTTGGGCCACGCAAAAGGAACACCGGTAATTTTTTCAAAGAAGCCAATCATGGCAGGCGTTTCACCAAATATTTTTTTAGCAAAAGGCGCATATTCTTTTTCAACATAATAGTCAACCGGTAAATTTTTATAATGATCTTTTACAATCACGTAATCACCAACTCCCATAAAAAACAGGTAGGGAGCATGCGGCAAATCCATTTTCCAATAATCGGTTCTTGTTCCGTCTGCATTTTTCTTTTGGCTTTTAAGAAGGCCATTACTTAACGTTACATATTTTGAGGGAACAGTCATCGAAATTTCCTCGGTCGTTTTCTGGTTGGGTTTATCTATTGTTGGAAACCAGGCGCTGTTAGATTCCGTTTCGCCCTGTGTCCATATTTCAATGGGCTTGTTTTTATCCTCCCCTTTTGGATTAATAAAATATAAACCCTTCGCATCAGTAATCGCTGCGCTGCCTTGTTCTTTCAGTTCATTTGGCCTCGAGACATAATTGATGTAGATGGTATAATTCTCGCCTGCCTTATAGGTTTTATCAAGTGTAATTTTTAGCTGCAGGCTGTCATACGAATATTTCAAAGGCACTTTCGAATTGCCTTTCATTAAAGCAATTTCTTTAATTTCCATTCCTTTGGCATCTAAGGTTAAGGAATCGGTTGGGTAAAAATGCGGATGGAGGGTAACCCATTCTTTTCCGTACATCCATGCCTTATCATAATCAAAGCTAACATCAAGCTTCGTGTGTACAAGATCGTTAATGCGTGTAGCAGTAGCCCTGTATAAATGTTTCCATGCGGTATCCTGGGGTTGATCATCGTCCTGTGACATGGCAGTTACAAAAGAGCCGGCCAATACAATAGCAAACAAAAGTTTTTTCATTTTGAATTTTTAATGGCGGCAAATGTAAATCGATATTATAAAAAGAAATCAAAATTTGGATAGATGGCAAAATTTGTTGTTTTATTAAATAGATTTGCTGAATATGGTTATCACTACTTTAAAACGGCTTCTTTTATTTCTTTTTATAGTAAACTCATCGCTTTTTGTTAAAGCGCAACAAGTTCATTTTGTTTATTTACAAACAGAAAATAGCCAGCCCTTTTACGTTAAAATGGATAAGCAGGTGGTGAGCTCTTCTGCAGCAGGTTATTTGATCATCCCAAAATTGACTGATGGTAATTATAAACTGAGTGTCGGCTTTCCTAAAAAAGAATTTCCCGAAGAAGATTTTCAAATTGTTGTAGATAACAAAAACGAGGGCTTTTTGTTAAAGAATTTTGGCGAAAAGGGATGGGGGCTGTTTAATATGCAATCATTTGGAATTGTAATGGGCGGAGGTACCAATGCCCCGGATACAGTTTCTAAAAATCTCCAAAGCGACCCGTTTGCGAAGATGTTGGCAAACGTTGTTAAAGATTCGACTATTCTGCAACGAAATGAACCTAAAGAAGAACCGGTAAAAGAAGTAGCTTCCCCGGTAAAAACGGATTCCGTAGCAGCGGTTGTTGAACCTGAACCCGTTGCACTTTCCCCTGCAAAAAAGCTTTTAAGCGAGCAGAATAAAGACGGAATGGAAATGGTGTATGTAGATCCTGCTGAAAATGGAAATGATACGATAAGAATTTTTATCCCGGGAGAAAAACCGGTGGTAAATACCGAAACGCTTAAAACCGTTGGTCTTACCCAAAAGCCCGTAGAAGCTCCGCGTGAGGATACTGTTCTTAATAAGGATGCATCTGATTTTAAAGAGAGTACCGCAATAAATGATAGCGTTAAGGCGGCAGACACGGCATTTGTAAGCAATTCCGTAAATGCCACAAAGATTGATGCTGATGCAACTGAGCCTGTTCCACCGTTAGTATCTGAAAATAAAAACCCTGTGCAGGATAAGGATAGCGGTTTGGTGAAACAAAATGAAGAAATAAAACAACAGGCGGACGAAGTAAAACCACCGCCGCCCTCATTTATTCAGCAGGATGCAACAACAAAGGAAGATATAAAACCTGCAAAGACAAAAAATGCAAGCATCGAAGTATTGCCTGAAGTGGTTAAATCATCTGCAACTAATTCCGATTGCAAATCATTTGCAGATAACGAAGACTTCTTAAAATTGCGTAAAAAAATGGCCTCCGAAAGTTCTGATGATAACATGATCAAAATTGCGAAGAAGGCATTTCACTCCCATTGTTTTAGCACGGAGCAGATTAAAAATCTATCGTTATTATTTCTTACTGACGAAGGAAAATATAGATTTTTCGATGAGGCCTATGCATTTGTTTCAGATTCTAATCAATACATAACACTTCAGTCACAGTTAACCGACAGCTATTACATTAACAGGTTTAAGGCTATGATCCATAAATAATCCATCGCTTTACATGCCACGATATTTTATTGAAGTTGCGTACAAAGGCACCCGGTATTCCGGTTTCCAGGTGCAAAAAAATGGAATTACTATACAATCAGAAATAGAAAAAGCCTTGGCAATCAAATTCGGCAAACCATTTCAACTTACCGGCGCTTCGCGAACAGATGCAGGGGTTCATGCTTTACAGAACTATTTTCATTTTGACACAGATACAGAATTGCTGAATCAAAATGACAATAGTGAGACTGCCATGCAGAAAAGCCTTTATTCTTTAAATTCTATTTTACCTGCAGATATTGTTATTAAGAGAATTATTGAAGTTGATGAAAACCTTCATTGCCGTTTCGATGCTGTAAGCCGGGAGTATAAATATTATATCTGCCGTAAGAAAAATCCATTTTACAACGACAGGGCTTATTTCTATCCCTATACCCTTGATTTTGAAAAACTGCAAAAGGCAGCAGCCATTATCTTACATACAAAAGATTTTACATCATTCTCAAAAAAAAACACCCAGGTAAATAATTTTTTCTGTTCCATTATTAAAAGTGAGTGGATATTCGAAAATGATCTTTTAATATACAATGTCGTTGCCAATCGTTTTTTACGCGGAATGGTGAAGGGCCTGGTGGGTACCATGCTTAAGGCAGGCACCGGGAAAATCTCCGCTGGATGAATTTATTACCATCGTGGAAAGCAAAAATGTGCACAATGCCAATTTTTCTGTTCCTTCACACGCACTTTTTTTAGTGGAAGTAAAGTATCCCGGTTTGTAATGTTTACATCGCTGCAGCAAAATATTTTTAAAAAGTAATTCCCGGGTTTATAAAATTATCCTTCCCGTATATACACTATCTGCTGCAAGCGTTTCATCGGCGCTTACAAAGCCTATCCATGTTTCTGCATTGCCCTTCATCGATTTCATTGGCAGCACAGCCTTACCGTCTTTTCTTGTGGCGGCGCTTATCTCATACATGGCTGTTTTGGTTTCCGGAAAATAAGCAACCATCAATACTTTATCTTCTTCTTTAGCAGTACCGGTCCCGGTATTATCAACCCAGCTAAACACTACATCACCATCATCGTTAGCTAACGCAGACGCATACACGGCGCCCGGCAGCATACCCATAGAGACCAGGATCAACGGGTACTGCAGCGATACTTCCGGCTCCTTTACAATTGCCCGGTTCATAATGGCGCTGGTAGCCCTGTTGTAGCCGGTGCTGGTTGCTCCGTTTGCGGGGAAGCTGGTATTAAAAAAGCCTGTGCCGGAAAATGGTTTCGTAAATTCATTACAAACTTTTATTTTTTGCTGTTGCACCAGCCTCTTTTCACTTTTAACGGTATCTTTTCTCCTGGTTCTGCTGCGCATAAAACTTCCGCCGTTTCTTATATAGCCGGTTACCGTGCCCACTTTGCCCGTGAAGCCGCCATTAATGCCATTAATAATTCGTGCCATAGTTATTGTTTAGATTGATTGGTCAATAGATTGCCAACTGATTTTAGAATAATTGCTTATATCAATAAACGAACAGAAAGCTTATTTATTGTGTAATCAGTTCGCTCCTACAGATCGAATACATATCGAATACATAGCGGCAACATATCGTAAATGGACATAAGCAAATAGTGTTTTGGGGAGCTGTTGTTTCCTTAACATTACAGGGAGAGGCAGTTAAAAAATTTGTTAGCCAAGGTGACGTCATTGCAAGGCGCACGCATAAATTTCGAAATAGGAGAACGTTCTAGCAAGCCTGTCCTGAGTTAGTCGAAGGGTGGTAATCCCTTCATTAGTATCATAATGCCCATCGCTTGCGGTATTAAAAGGCGTTTATGCATCACCGTTAAACAATGAGCTGTAATCACGTAACCTGGGGAATTCCTGCACAAACAAACGGCGTCATTTTTAAAAGAAATTACATATAGCTCAAAATAAACCCGCGCCATGGTTCGGTGTTCCACCTAACCAAAATTATTCATGTTACCATGTAATTTTTGATAATTAAAAAGATTGAGTATTTTAAAAGCCGAAACTATTCGCCGCTTACAATGAAACAAAAAACCAAACTCATTTTTATACCGGGTAATTGGCGAAGCGCACGAGAGGAGGGACCTGGACCTGGTCATCAGAACCGCAATACCCTTTAACGTTTAAGAGACTTCCTATGAATTTACCTGAGTTTATCGAAGAGAGTTTGTCCTTTGCTGGCTTACCCTGATTGTATCTAAGGGTGGGGCAATCTCAATAGCGAAGCATAGTTTGGTCATGTTTCCCGGGCAGGGGCTGTTGAATTAAAAATTGCGGCCAATTCTTTATATATTTAGCTCTTAATACAGCCAAAATTGCTAAATGAGGGTTACTTTTCTTTTGTTATTACTGTTATTTTCCTGCATTGACATCCCGCTATATTCTCAGAATGTAAGTTTCAGATGGGCCGACCAAATCGGCAGCATTAAAGGGGATGCGGGTCAATCTATTAGCACAGACCCCTCAGGAAATGTTATTACAACAGGCTCTTTTGAAGCTACTGCAGATTTTGACCCGGGACCCGGCACCTACAACCTTACACCAACGGGAGTTAGTGATGTATTTATAAGCAAACACGATAGTAATGGAAATCTCGTGTGGGCAAAGCAACTTGGGAGTGTTGGCAACCAGCAGGGTTATGGCATAGTTACAGATGCAAATGGGAATATTTATGTTACGGGCCCTTTTTCCGGTACCATGGACTTTGACCCCGGTCCGGGCATTTCTAATTTCAGTACCGTTTTTAACGGGTATGCAATTTTTATAATAAAACTTGACAGTAACGGGAATTTTATTTGGGGTAAAGAAGTCGCAAATAATTTTTATGCTAATTATAGTTATGCTATCTGTCTTGATGCCACAGGCAATATATATACAACGGGTATCTTCCAGGGCACCAGCGATTTTGACCCCGGCCCGGGTGTCTTCAATCTTACCTCTACAGCTACTTCAGAAGAAGCTTTTATTTTGAAGCTGGATATTAATGGAAATTTTGTATGGGCAAAACAATTCAATGGCACTAATGGTGACGTATGCTATGGTTTGGCTGTGGATGCCAGTCAAAATGTATATACAACCGGGCTTTTTTATGAAACTTGCGACTTTGATCCGGGACCTGGCACATACGCCCTGACAGCAAAGTTCACTCCGGGCAACTTTTCGGATGTATTCGTTTGCAAATTAGATATTAATGGAAATTTTGTATGGGTTAAACAAATGGGTGGCACTCTGGGTGATGTAGCGATGTCAATTGCCCTGGATAATGCAGGAAATATTTTTACAACCGGAAAATTCCAGGGAACAGCTGATTATGATCCCGGCCCCGGAATTGCCAACCTTACTGCCGGCGCTTATTATGCAACATTTATTTCAAAACTGGATAATAACGGAAATTTTATGTGGGCAAAACAATTTGATGATATATCGGGCGGCTGCGAAGGGATGTCAGTTGCTACAGACGTATCCGGTGATGTGTACACAACAGGCATTTTTTATGGAACAATAGATTTTGATCCGGGAGGTTCTGTCTTCACTTACCAAAGCGATCCGGGTGGCGATATTTTTATCTCAAAATTAGATGCCAATGGCAATTTTGTATTTGCAAAACAAATCGGGGGTGCCAGTTTTGATGATGGCATTTCTATGAATGTGGATGCTGCAAAAAATATTTATGTTACTGGTTATTTCTTTGACCAGGTTGACTTTGATCCCGGCCCCGGTGTTTACAATCTTACTGATAAGGGAACAGGCGATGCCTTTGTGTTAAAGCTAAGCCAGTGCACCAATTCGTCAGCTACGCTCGTTGTTGATACCTGTAATTCTTATACGCTTAACGGCCAGACTTATACAACTTCTGGAGTCTATTCCCAAATACTTCCGAACATAGCGGGTTGTGATAGTTTGATTACGCTCAACCTCACGATCGGGGGATCTTCAACTACATTGTTGGATACCGCTTGCGGCAGCTATGTATGGCAGGGGCAAAACCTTACCGCCAGTGGAAGTTATTCTGTAAAATTTGCCAGTGCTAATGGTTGCGATAGCATTCTTAACCTAAACCTTATAATAAAAAACAAGGCTGTTACCTCCATAACACAATCAATTTGCGAAGGGCAGAATTATGCAGGCTATACAAAATCCGGCTTTTATACAGATACATTTACTGCCGCCAACGGATGTGACAGTATACGAACTCTCAATTTAACTGTAAAGCCCGGTTCAATATTTAGTACGAGCCAAACAATCTGCGAAGGAACTAACTACTGGGGATATACGCAAACGGGCACATACACCGATACATTAGTATCGGTTAACGGATGCGACAGCATCAGAACGTTGCATCTTTACGTAAACCCCCTGCAATTCTCAACAAATGTCGTTTCAATTTGCGAAGGTTCGTCTTATTTTGCGGGTGGCGCTAATCAAACGCTTTCTGGTATTTATAAGGACACCCTGTTCGCAGTTACAGGTTGTGATTCAATCATTACAACTAAATTGTCTGTTCATCCGAAACCGCTCATCAATCTCGGACAGGACAGAGATCTTTGCTTTGGTGAAACTATTACCCTCCAACCCGGCGGCTTCACTTCTTACTTATGGCAGGATGGAAGTACCAGCCAGGATTTTGTAGTGGCAGATACGGGCACCTACTGGATAAAAGTTACTGATATGTATAGTTGCATTGCGAGCGACACTTTAGTCATAAAAAATATTTTACCCGTACCCACTGATTTTCTTATGCAGACGGACAGCATTTGCCAATATGAAAAATTAACCGTTACTGCCACGGGCAATTACGCCGGCTATTTATGGTCAACGGGTTCCATTCAACCCTACATTATTGCTGCATCTGCCGGTAAATATATACTTACTGTAAAAGATTTTAACGGGTGCAAAGGATCTGATACGATTACTATTGTCCAAAAAAACTGCTATTCCGGTGTATATATACCCTCAGCTTTTACTCCCAATAGCGACCAGCTTAATGATGTATTCAGGGCCAGGGTTTATGGCACAGTTATTTCTTTCAACCTCCGGGTGTATAACAGGTTTGGCGAATTAGTATTTGCAACTGCTGACGCTCAAAAGGGTTGGGATGGAAATATAAAAGGTAATGCCACAAGTACCGATGTTTTCGTTTGGCTGTGTTCGTATCAGTTACAGGGAGGCAAGCCTGTTTCTGAAAAAGGTACTGTAACATTAATAAGATAATGCCTCCAGGTATATATATTTTCAAAGCCAGCACAGGAATACAGAGTCTGTATAAATAGCTTTGATGCCCCGCAATGTAGTTTACCAACAATTACTTCTGTCTTTTTCTGAGTAATCTATTTAAAAGGGCTACCAGAACCTGTAAAGGTTTTAAAAATCATATAGGTTTTGTTCATCGGGGGGAGAAGGAATAACCCTTATTAACGCAGTAAAGCTACCGTGCCGGTTTTTTTGATAGTTCGCCCATTGGATAGCAGGCCGGTGGCGGTCCATATATAAACATCAGCGGGTTGCAGCGCCCCTTTAAAGTACCCATTCCATCCTTGTTTGGGGTCAGTAGTTGAAAATACCAATTGCCCCCAGCGGTTGTACACCTGCATTATTACAAACCTGCTGAGGCCAACAGGGTTTGCTTTAAATACATCGTTCAGGCCATCACCGTTAGGGGTAAACGCATTTGGAACATAAATTTCGGGGCCTTTGGCCACTTTTATATGTATGTCATCGGTGGCGGTACAGCCGGCCGCAGATGTAAGCGTTACGGTGTAGGTAATGTCAGCGCTTAGTATTGCGACAGGATTTGACACGGCGACATTATCCAGACCGGTTGCAGGTGACCAGCTATAGGAAACGGCCCCGCTGTTATTAAGATCAACAGCCATTAGTCTCACCGGTTCATTAACCAGTGCGGTGGTATCATTACCTGCAAAAGGTTTTGGTCCCGGTTGCACAAAAACAATTACGGAATCGCTGCCCGAACAGGTACCATTGGAAGCATTAAGTATATAAGTAACCGTACTTAGCGGTGAAACAAAAGGATCCGTTACCGACGGATCAGTAATGGTATTAGCAGGAACCCAGGCATAAACAGAGCCGTTAGTAGTGCCATGCAATTGTGTTTTCTCACCTTCGCAAATGGTAACATCGGCTCCTGCACTCACAGTAACCGGCAAGCCAATATTATCAACCGTAAGCTGAACACTATCCCGTGTATTTTGTGCGTCTTTTACGATTACCGTATAGTTACCTGCAGCAAGGTTGGCGAAGACACCACTATCCTGGAAACCAGGTCCGTTTATGGCATATTCATAAGGAGCAACGCCACCGGATCCGGCAGCCGTTATTTGCCCCTTCATCTGTTGGCAGGTGTCTGCAATCGCATCCGCCGTAAGACTTACGCAAACATTGGTTATTGTTACCGTGGTATCATCGGTGCAGCCGGCAGCGTCTTTCACGGTAACCGTAAAATTCCCCGGGCCGAGGTTATTAAATAGATTGCCGGGCTGGAAGTTGACAGTATCTATGCTGAACAAATACGGTTGGAGACCTCCCGTAGCGCTTGCAGCGATACTGCCGTCATTCACTATACATTTGGCGTTAGCAGCGTTTACCGCAATTGACGGGTTGCCTGTTTGTTGTATAACAACCGTAGTTGTATCCGTGCAACCATTGGCATCTTTAACGGTAACCAGGTAAGCACTCGCGGCGAGGCTATCAAAATTTCCGCTGCTTTGGAAATTACTATCCGTAAGGCTGTAGGCTAATGGCAGCGAGCCACCGCTGCCTATGGCCATGATACTGCCATTATTCAAATTGCATGTGGCGGTACTTTCCTTAGCATCAAGGGCGGGGCCTTTATTGATGAGGTTGCGGAATACCACGAGAGAATTGTCGCCATAGGTTACCATATCCGGCTTCCCATCCCCATCCACATCACCTGCTGCCAGCGGCAATGCAGAAGACCCGGTGGGAAAATTTACAGGTGCTGCAAACGAAATGGTACCGGGTGTGCTGGTATTGAGGTAAACGCCAATTTCCTGGCTTATGAGATTTCTCGCAATGAGGTCGGGCTTCCCATCGCCATTCATATCAGTAAGCTCAATATTTTGGGGATAATTACCGGCAGGGATATTCATTTGAGGAAGAAAGGATAAATTTCCGGGAGCACTATTGTTGAAATAGATAGAAAGCTGGTTAGCCTGTGCGTCCGAAACTACAATGTCCTGCCTGCCATCACCATCCAGGTCGCCGCATACTACACCCCGTGGCGAACTAAGCGCCTGCAAGTCTATCCTGCTGTTAAATGAAACAGTACCCTGCGTGCTGGTATTAAGGAACAATGAAACGGAAGCGTTATTGGCATTTGTAACGATCAAATCCGGCTTATGGTCGCCATCAAGATCGCAACTGGCCATATTATACGGAAGTGAGGATGCATCCAGTGAATTTACCTGTACAAAAGAGATAGCTCCCGGCACGGATGTATTCCGGAACAGGTATAACTGGTCAGGAACTCCCGGGCTGGTTACCACAATATCCGGCTTTCCATCGCTATCAAAATCTTCCGTATGTATTCCCAGCCCCGCCTTTGTGGTCAACGGGTAAGTTCCACTATTGGTAAAAGAAATTACTCCGGGTGTACTGTTGTTCCTGTAAATGCCGATAAAGTCGGGGATATTATAGGTTGCTGCTATATCCATTTTACCGTCGCCGTCAAAATCCGCAACGTCCATAAATACCGGCCGGTTTGCCGGGTCAATACCAAGTATCGGGCTGAAGGCGATGTTCCCGGGGCTGCCGGTATTACGACATACGCCTATGCCGTTAACGTAATCCGGGACGATGATGTCGGGTTTACCGTCGTTATCAACATCCTGCAGCCTGATCGTATACAATGATGACAGCCCCTGTAAGCTCACCGGCGGAGCAAAGCTGTTAGCAGAAAAATTGCTGCAGCCGTTAAAAGAAGGGATAAATGGCTGGCTGGCATACGCAGTAAGGCTGTTAGCCGTAACGGAGATGGGCCGGTAAGTAGCGCCGGCAGGTACTATTACGGTCAGCGAACTGGCCGCCGCATTGGTAACTACTGCTTTTACAGCTCCGAAGTAAACAATGTTACCGGCAGGAGTGGCGCTGAAATTACTTCCATTTATGGTTACGACTGACCCCACAGGGCCTGATGCCGGTGAAAAGCCCGTAATAGACGGTTGTGCTGAAACAACACAACTGAGGGCTAGTATACTTAAAATGAGGCAGAGGCGCATAAAGTGACAAACAAGATAATAAAATCTTTTAAACGGCAATAGGAATGTAACGGTATTATAAACTGGTTATTATAAACCTGTATCACACACCTATAAGATTTT
>CAVWQJ010000012.1:182500-183646 GCA_963756945.1 uncultured Chitinophagaceae bacterium
AGGGTTGTAGGACTGCATTTAGAAATCAATCTCAAATAGAATCTTCTGGAAAGTTGAGCCATAGAGCGTGAAAGCCGCGTAAATGTAAATGATTGAGGACGAGCAGTATCCTGAGTAAGGCGGGACCGGAGAAATCCTGCCTGAATCTGCCGGCACCATCCGGTAAGGCTAAATACTCCTTAGAGACCGATAGTGAACCAGTACCGTAAGGGAAAGGTGAAAAGTACCCCAAACAGGGGAGTGAAATAGTACCTGAAACCGTACGCCTACAAGCGGTCGGAGCAGCATTTATGTGGTGACGGCGTGCCTTTTGCATAATGAGCCTACGAGTTACTCCTCACTGGCAAGGTTAAGTTCTTTAATAACGGAGCCGTAGCGAAAGCGAGTCCAAACAGGGCGACTAGTCAGTGGGGGTAGACGCGAAACTTTGTGATCTATCCATGGGCAGGTTGAAGGTGTGGTAACACACACTGGAGGACCGAACTCATGAGCGTTGAAAAGCTCTGGGATGACCTGTGGATAGGGGTGAAAGGCCAATCAAACTGAGAGATAGCTCGTTCTCCCCGAAATGTTTTTAGGAACAGCGTCGCATTTTAGAAGTATCATAGAGGTAGAGCTACTGATTGGGCTAGGGGGCTTCACCGCCTACCAAACCCTGACAAACTCCGAATGCTATGATATATCTGCGGCAGTGAGGCTGTGGGCGCTAAGGTCCATGGCCGAGAGGGAAATAACCCAGATTACCAGCTAAGGTCCCTAATAGATAGTTAAGTTGATCAAACGAGGTGGAGTTTCTATAACAGCCAGGATGTTGGCTTGGAAGCAGCCATTCATTTAAAGAGTGCGTAACAGCTCACTGGTCGAGAGACTCTGCGCGGAAAATAATCGGGCATCAAACTATGAACCGAAGCTGTAAGATTGCCATTCAATTGGTATATCGGTAGGGGAGCATTCTAACCTGCGTTGAAGGTGTGTGGCGATGCATGCTGGAGCGGTTAGAAAAGAAAATGTAGGCATAAGTAACGATAAATAATGTGAAAAACATTATCGCCGTAAGTCCAAGGTTTCCTGATCAATGTTAATCAGATCAGGGTTAGTCGGGTCCTTAGGCAAACCCGAAAGGGGTAGCTGATGGCAAGTTGGTTA
>CAVWQJ010000013.1:0-146744 GCA_963756945.1 uncultured Chitinophagaceae bacterium
AGAATGGCTCTTTGACACTAAAAAAGAACCAAACTTTACACTCAATGATGTTATTCATATCGATAACAGGAGGCCTGCAGACCAAAGGCTTCGCGAAAAACTCGAACTTGAATTCAAAAACCAAATATACAATAAGTACATAAAAAAGGAGGAGCTTGATTTTGATTTCTGTCACAAAAAATACGAGGAATATTATGATGCCAATGATTATGTCGCAACAAGAGACCGAAATAATATAATAAACACTTCCGAACGTCTAACTTTCTCTTCTATTTTATCTGTCGTAAAGAATAATGGATTTCTCGTTACATAGTTTAGATGAATTTATCTTATCCTTCCTAGATATAAGAATAGAAACCTTCGATAACTTTGGCGAAAGACTAACGGCCGGTTCTCTGTTCGAACACCTGAATGGAGAAATTATTTACGAAGGAACGACTTACTTCTATTTGGGCGCTGAATGGTATAAGGTTAAATTCGAATTCATTGAACATTTAAACCAGGACTGCAAAGACAGTATTAAGCAACTGCTACTTAAAGGGTTGATAAATGAACCATTTAATGGGAAAACTGAGGATGCGTATGTATCAAAATTTTTTGGTAAATCAAAAACGTATGTATTACATAAAGTCCTTTATGAAAACATAGAATTGTGTGACCTATTATTGGAAGACCGCAGCACAATTTATCTAATTCACATTAAGCAAGGATTTAATCATTCTATCCGTGAGCTTGCCTCTCAGATCTCAATGGCTGCAAGGCAGTTAATTCATGACCGGAAGACAAGCTGCAAACTAATCACTAAGTTGGAAAAAAAGCTGGTGGCCTTTAAAGGAAACAAAAACATTTATCTTGACAAAGTTGGAAATCAGAAAATGCCGCCTAAAGGCCTTGCAAGTTTATTTAATAATATGGTTAACGATAACCAGATAATCTTTTGTTTAGCTTTTATAGATAAGGGTACAAAAAGAAAAGACATTCTAAATGATATAGAGGAATTTGATTCTAGTATTGCGAAATATTCGATCCTTGAACTCAAAAAGGCATTAATGTCATATGGTTTTGGATTCAAAATAATTCAATTAGAAAAATAGTGAGAGAGTAATTTACCCGTGCTGTCCTGAGAATGTTTAAATAAGAAATACTCTTTCTGCCATCTTTTACAACATTTAAATAATTAGGGACTGCTCTCCTTAGTTTGCAACTAAGGAGATATAATTTTATTTTTATTAAAAAGAATTATGAGCAAAGGTGGTTATAAAATATTTGACCAGGGAGGTTTGTATTATGTAAGTTTTGCAGTGGTAGCATGGGTAGACGTTTTTACAAGAAAAGAATACAGAGACATTGTAATAGAAAGTTTGCAGCATTGCCAAAAGGAAAAAGGATTGGAAATTTATGGTTGGTGTATTATGAGTAATCATATGCATTTAATTATTTCAGCTAAAGAAAATAATGTTAGCAGTGTATTGGGAGATTTCAAAAAACATACGAGCAAACAAATTATCAAGGCAATAAAAGAACATCCGGGCGAAAGCCGGAGAGAGTGGATGCTGAAAATATTTAAAGAAGCAGGAGAGAAAAATAGTAGAAATGACTCTTACCAATTTTGGATACAGGATAATCAGCCCAAAGTAATTTATACAGAAGCATTTGCTGCACAAAAACTGGAATACATTCACAACAATCCTGTAGATGCAGGCCTTGTAGAAAAAGCAGAAGAATATATTTATAGCAGCGCCAGAAATTATTATTATGGCAAACAATGCGGGCTTATTAAGATTGAATTTTTGTTATAGATTTAATGTTCGTAAGTCTTTAGTTGCAAACTAAAGACAGCGCAACTAACGGTTATGGGCACACTAAGTGTAGCAAGGGTAGCTGGAGATTCTTTACGAACAACCTATACTAACTTCAACGTCTATAACTTGTGCGAATGATGCGATAACCCTAATTTCATGCACGCTTTAAATAGCAATTGCTTAAAAAACCCCCATGCTGTGCTGAGTACCTATCCAATCTTATAAATACTCAGTAAATGATCTTTATAAATTCCTACTACAAATTGAGTATAGCAAGCGAAAAATTTAGAAGATACCTTCAACATACATTCACCGGTTTTCTTCACAATAATTCAATGTTATGCAGCTCAAATTTTACTGTAAGTTTTTTTTGCCTTTTGCTTCTGCCTTTTTCGTAACCACTCTTTTACATGCGCAGGTTACGGAAACAGAACCAAATAATACCGCAGCCCAGGCAAACACAATTCCACTTGGCGGTAATGCCAGTGGGGCAATAAACCCCGCCGGTGATGAAGATTTTTACAAAGTAACAACTAACGGTGACGGTCAGTTGAATCTTACATTGGATAATACAGGCAATCCTGATCTAAAAGTAATTTCATTGTACGATAACAATGGTACCACGTTAATAAACAACGCGAGTGTAGGAAATGGTATTGGGGGGTTAAATGTTGACGGGCTTGCCGCTGGTACTTACTATATAAAGATCAGCGGAAACAGCGGAACGGAGACAGGGGCCTACGTTCTTGCCTGTGCATTGGTCACTCCTTTATATACAAATGATACGGAGCCTGATGATGTTTTTACACAGGCGAATGTATTGGCACTCAATAATTCTGCAACAGGACACATCGGTTACTATTATAATAATAGGAGAGATTCATCAGACTGGTTTAAAATAACAACTACGGCCGATGGGATGCTACAGGTCTCATACGATAACACCGGTTATCCTGATCTGAAAGTTATCTCATTATATGACAATGATGGCACTTCATTATTGGCGAGTTCCGGTATAGGAAATGGAATTGGCGCATTGCAAAAAGATGGATTGGCGGCAGGCACTTATTACGTAAAAATCAGCGGCAATAGTGGCAGTGAATTTGGTGCTTACCTTATCAAAGATACGTTGGTAACACTTGCACAACCGAATGATGTGGAGCCCAATGATATTTTCACCCAGGCAGATATATTGTTGCTAAATGATACTACGAGGGGACATATTGGTTACGCTTATAATGGGATAACAGATACAACCGACTGGTACAAAGTAACCACCACTTCAGATGGTAATCTCACATTATATTTTGACAATACGGGATACAATGATCTAAAATTGCTTTCGTTATACGATAATAACGGAGTTACATTATTAAAGAGTCAGAATATTGGAAACGGGATAGGTGGTCTTGAACAGGATGGCCTTGCAGCGGGCACTTATTACATAAAAGTCAATGGAAACAGTGTAACGAACTTCGGAGGTTATACGCTTGCAGATAGTTTAATAACAGTTGCACTTGCTAATGATAACGAGCCTAATAATACATTTATCCTGGCTGAAACACTGGCAAAAAACGATTCTACAACGGGGCATATCGGTTACTATTATAATAACAGGAGAGATACATCAGATTATTATAAAATTACTACTGGTAGTTCCGGCGCACTTGCGCTTACGTTGGATAATACTGGCAACCCCAATATTTCTATAAACTTATATGACGCTTCAGGAACTAACATGATAGGCGGTACAACTGTTGGAAATGGGAGGGGCGGATTTACATCGGGTACATTAGCTCCGGGTATTTATTATGTTGAAGTAACGGGTACTGCTTTAGGTAATCATGCAGAGTTTGGACCTTATAAGCTAATTGATAGCCTGCAAGTTGCATTGCCTGTAACACTAATAAATTTTAACGGGACGCTTAATAATAATGAAGCACTGTTGACATGGAGCACCGCAACAGAAATTAATAACAAAGGCTTCGGGATTGAAAAAAGCTACGATGGCCAAACCTTTTCTGCTATTGGCTTTGTGGCAGGTAAGGGAACCTCATCTTTGGTGAACAATTATAGTTATAATGATGTAAAAGTATTGAGCGGTTCTAATTACTATCGCCTAAAACAAATCGATATTGATAATAATTTTATGTATTCGCCAGTTATAAAAATTGATTATGCAAAATTTGCCTGGTCTGTTCTGGGTAATCCTGTCTCGAATACCACATGGATACAGTTACAGGTGGATAAGAAATCACAGGTAGCGCTCCGGTTAATTTCAATAGATGGAAGAATAATACAAACGATAGATAAAGGAAGCCTTTCAGCAGGTGCCTATTCTATTCCCCTGGATTTTGGCAATTTGGCACATGGAGTATATGGAATACAATTGCTTATCAATAATAAGATTTATTCCCAAAAAGTAATGAGATAAACGACAGGTATGCGAACGAATCTAAAACTAACGCTGTAGGTTAATCGTAGTAGTTTACGGGTTGGCTCGTGCGAAACAGATCAGGGCATGGCATTGACATGTAAAAATTGAAATCCCTGTGTAGTCCAGGTATAAAGAATGTTCCATGGCGCAAGGTATGGTAGCCTGGCTTTGTGTGTTGGCTATACTTCCCGTAGAACGGGACAAGTAGTGCCATATTTAAAAGATTGTTTTATTAAGCATGAGCTATTATGTTTCGGCACAAGTAAGCGGGGCTAAGGCTTAGTCTCATACTTGGCCATGGAAGGGGTAGTTAACTATTTAGAAACAAAGACCGATAACCAATATTTATGATGGAAATCACTAAGTCTAATAAGATTAAAAGCAAACTAATATAGATGTTGCTGAATGCTTTATGAAGCAAAGAGGCATCATTATTTTTTATTGAAGCCAGGAAATAACCGTAGCCTTTATAATTCAATAATTTTGCAATTAAAGATAAGCTGATTAGAATAACGGCTACTACCGGCCATACGGTATATCTATAAAAATAGTTGTGAATCGGGCCGCGAAATTGCTGAGCCTTGTCTACAATAAAATACCATTCAACAAGATCAAAGACTGAATAGATAATACTACATATAATTATAATAAAAGTAACACGGTATATTTTTTTAATAGACGAAACCGTGATTTGATTGGAAACAAAAAGCGAGAGAATATCGGTCATTTTTAAAACTTGAAATGAAAACTTACTTTTCTAAAAATATGCCGTCTTTGGCGCAAGCATATCCTTCAACCTGCAGAGACTTAGCGCAAGCGTCCACTTGTGCTCGAATTGAAAAGAACCATTAATAAAAGAATATAGAAATCTGCGTATATTATTAAATGTTAGTAACACTTAGTTCTATTCAGTTATAGTTTATTATAATGTCACAAGCTGACGCTTGCGCCAGTAGGAAGCCTACTTTGCCGGTGAAGCCGCCATTAATGCCATTAATAATTCGTGCCATAGTTATTGATTAGATTGATTGATCACTAAGAATGTTGAGCGCTATTCAATTAATAATTCTTTTTTGACAAATAATAAATCACATACAGCAAAAAATAAATGATATCTTACATAGCGCTTGCTTAATCTTACTTTTAATTTATAGAATCATACGTTATGAAAACAAATCTACTTTTTATCTTTTGCATCTTTTCTGTGAACCATTTATCAGCTCAGGTCACAAAGCTTGCTAACAACAAAAGCCTTCACGGAATTTTAGTAGGTAATAAACCAATTTTGCTTAGCGATAACGACAATAAGAGCGCTAACGACAATAAGTTTTGGACGACAGATGGGACACCCGATGGAACAAAAAGCTATACAACTAATGTATTCGAATTTGATCCTTTTTTAAATGGTACTGAAATGGGTGGCAAATTTTATTTTGCAGGTACAATTTTCAATAGTCCGCAAAGTGTTGAATTGTGGGTAACAGATGGTACTATGAATGGCACAAAATTTTTTCAGGAACCAATGTATCCCGAATTTTTAGGAAGTAACCCACATGCGTTTAAAAAATTAAATGATACAACAATTTTATTCTTTTCAAATTATATAACTGATTACAAGTTATGGAAAAGTGACGGAACTCCAGAAGGAACTGTTATAGTAAAGAGTGGAATCTCACCTTTGGAATCCCGTGATGGAGATGTCTATTTCCAAAATTTGAACAGCTCAATGTTTTTTTTCGCAAATGATGGCGTTAATGGTAAAGAATTGTGGAAAACAGATGGTACTGCAAATGGTACTGTATTGGTTAAGGACATTAACCCAGGTTCAAAAGGTTCCGACATTTCTCCTGGTGAATTTGGGTTTGATTTTGATGTTGTTTATCACGGAAATATTTTTTTTACTGCCAATGATGGAGTGCATGGAAGAGAGTTATGGAAAACAGATGGAACTTCGGCGGGTACAGTGTTAGTAAAAGACATTACCGGAAGCGATTCGAGTACAGATATCTTTGATTTCAAAATTATAAATGACAGGCTTACTTTTCATAGTCAGGCTGAGAATTCAATAACAACGAGCTTATGGGTTACAGATGGAACTGAACAAGGAACAATTCAGCTGTTGAATGATAAGATATTTCCTGCTCCGAACTCTGTTATTTTAGGTGACAAGATGCTTTTTGGCGTATCCAATACTACAGATATATATACTTTACTCCATGGCTCGGAATTGTGGGAAACAGACGGAACCCTTGAGAATACTAAAGTATTGAAAGTATTTAATACAAACCTTCAGGTGTCGGCTACCGGTTTTGATCAGTTTTTGTTACAGGATAATTATAACAGCGATGCCTCAATCCAACTTTATGATCAGATAGGAGTATGGCATGGAAAAGTCTTTTTTAAGGCTGATGATGGTGAACATGGAATAGAACTTTGGAAAACAGATGGAACGACTGAAGGAACGGAACTGGTAAAAGATATTTATCCCGGGTTAAATGGTTCATTTGGTTATTACAACACCAATTATTACGGTGATAATAAAATTATGTTTGCTCAAGACAAATTTTTCTTTTATGCCAAACCTGATGAAGCAACCGGATTTGAACTTTTTGAATCCGACGGTACTTCAGGCGGAACGAAACTCATAAAAGATATTAACCCCGGTGAAGGTTCTTCTAATATTGTATTTCAATTTATTTATAACAATCAGTTGTACTTTAGCGCATCTGATGGAGATAATGGCGATGAAAATACTTATCTATCTGATTTGTATAAAATTTCAGTAGCCAAGGAAACACAATATGATACTTTGTATAAATGCCCCGGCACACTTGTAGACATCTCAGGCATTATAAACCCAACAGATTTTTTAAATGTTTTTTGGACAACAAGTGATGGTTCCGTATCTATAGATCCTACAAAAACAGACACCGGGCAGATATTTGCTTAGGACCACGAGTGATAATCAAAATTTTGATTCTACTAAAATTGTCGTTTTGAATCATCAAAAGCCTCAGCTTGGGCCTGATCAAACGCAAGAGTTCTGTCCCGCAACTTTTGTAGATGAGACATCTCTTTTTAGTGTTGATAAAAACACTACATTAAACTGGTTTACTTTATCAGGGTTACCGGTTGATTCTACAACAGTACCTTTTGAAGTAGTGCAAGTAATTGCAACAAATGAATTTGGTTGTAAGGATACTGCCTTAGTAATGCCTCAGGCATATCCGGTTAAACATATTCTACCAGCTTCTCCACAGGAGCGTATTGCCAATCGTGAGCAATTAGATCCTGATGATCCTACCTGGACCAATTACTATTATGACTATATAGATAATTTGGGTATGAACGATACTTTTCTTTTGCTTTCTCTTCAAAAGAATGGAAATGATATAGGCAATGTGGGGGATGGTGTATTCCAGGTTAAAGTAGTTGCTACAAGCGCTGCCGGATCGGGTCATGCTGTATTATTGGCTAACCCACAAATCACAAACCCTCAGGCTTATGCAATGAATCGTTATTGGATGGTGACACCTAAAAATCAACCTGATCCGGATAATCATGTTGGCGTGAGATATTATTATAACAACAAAGATTTTGATGATTTAAAAAGCTCCATTCCATATTTAACCGATGATAATTCTACCGATCAAAATAAAAAACTATTTTTTTACGTCGCCCATGGTGGCAATCCCGATCCAACTTCAAATTTGGATGGCGCAGTAATTCAAGAACTACAAAATGGAGAGGATGTCTCATTAGATACCTGGAAGTATACGCCATTAGGATGTGGTGAAAATGAGATAGAATTTGAAATTGATAGATTTTCTGGTGGGGGAGGTGGAGCAACTGTTAATGGTTTATCATTACCATTACTATTAACCAACTTCACTGCAGCATCCAATATTGGAAGTATTTATCTAAACTGGCAAACAGCACAGGAAATACATACATCATATTTCGATATTGAAAGAAGTATAAATGGAAATAACTTTTCTTCAATAGGTCAGGTAAATGCAAGCGGTCACAGTTTATCTAATAATAGTTATTCATTTATAGATTTAAAACCTTTAGAAGGCAATAATTATTATCGTTTAAAGATGATTGATGAAGATGGCAAGTTCACTTATAGCAAAGTTGTTTCAGTAAAAAATGATATTGCCAGTAATTCATTTAGAATATTCCCGAATCCTGCAAATGAAATTTTATATATACAAACCAGGTCCGTTAGCAATGATTTTGCAGCCCTGCAAGTTTTTGATGCAAGTGGGAGAAAACTGAAAGACGAAAAAATTATATTGAATGGGAATTCTTATCAATTAAATATAAAAGATTTACCCAAGGGGGTTTATGATTTACTTTTGAAAAGTAAGGTGATAAATAAACATCAAAAGTTTATGAAACAATAGAACCCCTCAGCTATCCTTAGAATGTTTAAATAATAAAAGAGCTGCTGTCCCCCTGTTGGCAAGCGCATCCTATCATCAGCATAACCTTAGCGCAAGCGTCCGCTTATGCTCGAATTGAAAAGAACCATGAATAAAAGAATATAGAAATCTGCGTATATTATTAAATGTTAGTAACACTTAGTTCTATTCAGTTATAGTTTATTATAATGTCACAAGCTGACGCTTGCGCCAGTAGGAACATCTACTGCTAAGAGTGGGGCCACATCATACAGTTAATCCCATTTACCAGACGAGGAAACAGAATACTTTCCCGATCCGGTGAAGAATAATGCCAGAGCACAGAGCAACAACATGGCTTCTATTTCTATTGCCCAACCGCCGCCCATTTCTTTAACAGAAAAAACGGCAGTGCGAAGCACCATTAATATAGCAACGAGCATATCTACCACTATGAACAAAGCAGCGAGCCGGGTTCTGAATCCCACCAGGATTAATACCGGTGCTATCAGTTCAGAAAGGTAAGTGCCGTAGGCCAGAAAGCCCATTCCTCCCAGCATACCTTGTATCCATCCTACGCCATGTGTTAATTTAAACCATCCGTGAAACAGAATGATTACTGCCACAGCAATACGAAGGAAAAGTTTTCCGAGATTGTCATTTTTTAACATCATGGCTAAAGAGTTTTTGTTAAAGGTAAGAACAGTAAATATAGTTTGAATAATTTTTACTCATATCAGTTCCCGTGCTGGCCTGAGTAAGTTTAAATAAACAAATCCTCTTCGTGGCCATCTCGAACAACGTTTAGATAATTAGGGACTGCTCCCCCATGCTAGCCTTAGAATGTTTAGATAAGAAATTACTCTTACTATGCTGTCTCATATAAACTTTAAATAATTAAGGACAGCGTAACTAACGGTTATGAGCACACTAAGTGTAGCAAGGGTAGCCGGAGATTCATTACGAACAACATATACTAACTTCAACGTCTATAACTTGTGTGAATGATGCGATAACACTAATTTCATGCATGCTTTAAATATCAATTGCTTAAAAAACACATTTCATGAAAAATATTTACCGGCTAAGCCTCGTCTTAATTATACTTGCTACGGCAAGCTGTAAAAAAGATCCAGGTACTTCATCGCCACCAAATATTCCTGTTATTAAAGCACCAACCGATATAAGAGTAGTAGGCTATTTGGTAAGTGAGGAAATAGCAAACGGCATTGCGGTAAATTTTAATACATCAAGAGTAAATTACCTCAATATAACATTTACACCGGATGCTAACGGAAAATTTCCTGTTATCAATGGTCTCGATGATGTGATAAAGGCGGCACATGGCAACAATACAAAGGTGCTGATATCTATAGGCAATACTACACCTGTAAATTTTATTGATGCAGACGCTGTTGAATATATCAGCAACCTTATGAGTGCAATTGATGAACATGACCTGGACGGTATTGATGTTGATCTTGAAGGCGACCGCATAGATAAATATTATGAAGCTTTTATTGCTTCGCTTTCTGAAGCCATAAAAGCAAAAGGCAAATTACTTACTGCGGCGATTGCCACATGGGAAAGCGATCGTTTCACCGATGGATCACTGACCTATTTTGATTTCCTTAATGTGATGTCGTATGATGATACTGGTCCGTGGGACGCTAATAATCCGGGCCCGCATTCACCTTATTCAATGGCTGTTGACGATCTTGATTTCTGGAGTAATACACGTGGTATCAATAAAGAACGTTTAAATGTTGGCCTGCCATTTTATGGTTATGGTTTTGGGAAAGGCGTTAAAACAGATTATAAGTATGCGGAGATCGTAAATGAATTTCAAGGTGCTGAAAACGTTGATTCAATTATAGTAAAAGAAGGTGGCACTATTTATTATAATGGCATTCCAACCATAGAAAAAAAATGCAGGTTAGCGCAAACATCTGCAGGTGGTGTAATGATATGGGAACTGATTCAGGATGCTACTGATGAGAAATCTTTATTGACCGCGATTGATAAAACGCTCGGTGGAAAATAAACCCGCATGCTGTGCTTAAATGTTTAAATAAGAAAATAATCTAGTGGTCTGTCTCGTATATAGAGTTAAAAAAAAACACAAAACACGCCTGGAAAAAGCGTTATATTTAGTTTTATAATATTTTTTTATACAAGTCTGCCTGTTCCATTAAGACATAATGATCTGGCAAAATAATTTTTAAACTCTAAATTGCCTTTTTTATGACCAACCAGGAATTTTTTATCGAAACATGGAAAAAAGAAATGCCGCTTACCATTAATTGCATAAAGCAAATACCGGAAGATAAATGGGATTGGCAGCCACATGCCAAAACACGTACAGCAAAACAGCTGCTGGACCATTTTGTGTCGCATGCGGAAGACCTTGTGGAAGGTGTGTCAACGGCAGTAATCAATCACCGGGTTATGGCACACTATGCATCCACTAAAGAAGCTGCAGCAGCATTTGAAGAGCAATCGAATAAACTGCTGGACCTTATTAGTGCAACAACCGAAGCAGACTGGAACGAAAAAAATGTTCCTCTAATGGTATTTGCAAATAAAGTAGGCGAAGCATCCATGCGTGATATGTGCTGGACCTTTTTGCACGATATTATTCATCATCGCGGACAGTTATCCGTGTACATGCGGCCTATGGGTACAGTAAATACTTATATTTACGGACCCACTGCAGAAATGATGGAAGCTATGATGGCGCAGCAGAGCAGTGCAAATTAAATTGGTTGAGAAAATTATTCTCATCTTTCGCGAAGGCAAAACTGTTAAGATAGGCTATGCGATTTCTTTGCCGCAGGTAAGGATTAGTTTAGCCAGGTTATAGTTTATTATATATCACAAGGTACACTTACGCCAGTGACCAATTTTCCGATGCAGAGGTTTAATATAACCGTTATGCTTATTCGCAATTAATTCACAACTTAAGCTATGCTTTACTTAAAAAAGGATTTATAAATTTACCGCATGAGCCGTAAGTATAAATTTCCCCTATGCTGTCCTGAGAAAGCTTTTAAATAAATATTCTCTCTCCTTATCTCGTACCGCTACGCTGTGCTGAGAATGTTTAAATAAAAAGTCCTCTTCCTGCGATATCTTTTACAACGTTTAAATAATTAGGGGCTGAGCGCAACTAACGGTTATGGGCATACTAAGTGTAGCACGGGTTAAAGTTTATAATACGTCAACTACTTGTCCGGGAAACGGACGCTCAGTAATCAATTTTTGGGCGTAGTGGTTTAATATAACTGTTATCATTATTCGAAATTAATTCAAGGCCTAAGTTGCGAATTATAAAAGAGATTTCCCGCCTTTGTTGGTCTTGTGACCAACAAATTTATTAAAAAGCTTGTTGTGAAAACACCGACAAGGGCGGGAAACTAATATAACAATTTGTGTCTTCTGAGAAAATCATCAGTAATATTCAGGATATCTTCATCATAGTAGTGTGAGTATTTCGGATTTTCACCTCCCAAATAATGTTTTCGCCCGTCAAACATGTGAAGTTCAAATTCATTACCCTCCTTTTTCATTGCATTTTCGAAATATTGTACGGTCCATTTTGGGACCTGCTCATCATCAGTACCATGAAACCCGATCATAGGGGGTAATCCTTTCCGGATATGATGCGCCGGAGAAATACTCCATATTTTGGACCGGCGTTCAGCCAATAAATAGTCGCACCACCCCTCAACCGTGTTAACGCAGGCCGAAAACAGCAAAATCGCATTGGGGCTGCAGCTCACCGCAAGATCGTCGGTTTTTTCATTATAATCATCAATCATAGCTGTGGATAATGCCAGTTGGCCGCCGGCAGATTGACCTGCCACAACTATTTTATTTTTGTCAAGATGAAACTTCGCGGCATTTTCTCTCACCCATCGCATGGCAGACCTGGCATCCATTACCGATTCGATAGGACTGATCGTTTTACTTGGGGTAACGCCATTATCAATTGACAAACGATACTCCACCGAAAAGGTCACCATTCCCATTTCAGCATATCGTTCGCAGGTCGTGAAAAACTCATCCGGGGTTCCAAACGCCCAGCCTCCACCATGAAAAAATACAATAGCGGTATTGTTATCGTGCTCATAGGATTGGTTTGTATGAAACACGTCTATTGTTAATTCTAACGAATCAATTACTTTATATACTTCCCGGGTATGAATAACTTTTTCGCCTGCTTTTGCAGGGTTAGATCCGAAGGATAGAAAAGACAAAAGCCAGCAAAAATAAAAGGACTTTACATTCATGATTTTAGGTTTATAGATCAATGCTAAATTTATGAATAGTATTTATCTATCCGAAACACTTTTTTTCTTTAGCCCCCAATTAATCCCGGGCCGTGTCTCTCTCCGGGATTTGAAGTTTGGCAGGACACTCCCGCCTTTTTAATAAAAAGCTTGTTGGTGAAAACACGAACAAGGGCGTTAGATATCAATACAATTGTAAGCAATGGTAAAAGATTTATGCCTGCATGCCGGCAGGCAGGCCCATGCAGTGGTGTTTGGAATTGAGTTGATAATCCCGCGGACTATATAAACAGCGCTGCAGTATATTTTATAAATGGAGAACAAGGAATATATTTGATAGAAGAATGACGCTACACAGCCGTGTCCTGCCACAGCACAAGGCCTGGAGCGCAGGGAAGTGGTTGAATTTTTTATGTGAAACATTTATATTACAGGATGGTGCCTGTTGTCAAATTCATTTACTGTTTATATTCACAGTACCGCTATTTTACGAAGGATAAAAATTATGCTTAAAAATTTGCTTGTTACTCTTGTATGTATTTGCCTTCTCGCCGGTTGTGCCTCTAATGATAACGATAATGGGTGGACGATGTATGGTGGCAATTCAAACAATAATCATTATTCATCGCTTTCGCAAATTGATACAAATAATGTAACGCAGTTACAGGTTGCCTGGACATATCATGCCGGAGATGTGGACACTGCCAATCATTCACAGATACAATGCAATCCAATTATTATTGATAATGTTTTATACGGCACCTCACCATTAATGAAATTGTTTGCCGTTGATGCAACAACCGGAAAACAGAAATGGATTTTCAATCCGTTTGATAGTTTTAATGGCAATAAAAGATTTTTTTTCATTATGAATAATTGTCGCGGTGTAGCGTACTGGAGCGATGGCAAAAACGATAAAAGAATATTTTATACAGCGGGCGCTGATTTATACAGCATCAATGCAGACAACGGAAAACCGGAAATGAGTTTTGGTGATAGCGGAAAAATTGATCTGCACAATGATTTGGGCCGTGATGTGAAAGACCTTTTTGTAACGTCCACTTCTCCCGGGGTTGTCTATAAAAATTTAATCATCATGAGTACCCGCGTAGATGAGGGGCCTGCAGCGGCGCCCGGTCATATCCGTGCATATGATGTAAGAACCGGAAAATTAAAATGGATCTTTCATACCATACCTTATCCCAATGAAGTTGGATATAATACCTGGGAAGATACCGCTGCTTACAGGCACATTGGCGGTGCGAATGCATGGAGTGGGTTAGCATTGGATGAAAAAAATGGAATTGTGTTTGCGCCAACAGGTTCTGCTTCTTTTGATTTTTATGGCGGAAAAAGACGCGGCGATGATTTGTTTGCAAATACTTTATTAGCACTCGATGCGTCGACGGGTAAACGGATCTGGCATTTTCAATCTATTCATCACGATTTGTGGGATCATGATTTATCATCGCCACCTGCATTGGTAACGATCAATAAAGATGGAAAAAAAATTGATGCAGTTGCGCTCACTACTAAAACAGGTTTTGTATTTGTGCTGGACAGAAAAACAGGTAAACCTGTTTATCCAATTGAAGAAAGACCCGTGCCACATATAAGCGAATTAGTTGGTGAATATCTTTCGCCAACACAACCCTATGAATCTATTCCAAAACCTTTTGTAAGGCAACTCATCACAGAAAATGATTTGAACACTTTGTTGCCTGATAGTTCTTATGCGGATGTGAAAAAGCGTTTTCAAGGTTACAGACATAGTAATATGTTCGAACCGCTTTCAAAAGCAGGAACCATTGTAGCACCCGGTCTTAATGGCGGTGGGGAATGGGGTGGTCCGTCATACGACCCCACGACAGGGATATTGTATGTGAATGCAAATGAGATGGCGAATTTAATGCAGATTGTTGATTTAAAAACCAGCGCAACAAGCCATGAAACTTTTCTAACTGCGGGTGTACGATTATATCAAACCAATTGCATGGGTTGTCACGCGCCGAAAAGACAGGGAAGCGGTAATTATCCATCATTAATTGGCGTAAATAAAAAGTATAATGAACAACAATTTGTTCAGCTCATCTCAACCGGGAGAAGAATGATGCCCGCATTCAAACAATTGAATGATGAAGAGAAAAAAGCCATCGCTTCTTTCATTTTAGATAATCACTCCAGGCAATCATACCCATTTATTGATAGTGCAAAGCCTGTTGACCCCTATTTGCAAATGCCTTATGCCATTACAGGCTATAATTTATTTTTATCGAAAGAAGGTTTGCCTGCAATCTCGCCTCCTTATGGAACATTAACGGCCATCGACTTAAACACGGGCGAATATGTTTGGTATGATACACTGGGCGACTATCCCTATTTCGCGGCAAAAGGTTTGCATACGGGGTCTGAAAATTACGGCAGCTCTGCTGTTACCAAAGGAGGCTTGTTATTTATTGCCGCAACCAGTGACGGCCACCTGCGGGCCTTCAACAAACGTACCGGTCAATTATTGTGGGAATATAAGTTGCCGGCTGCTGCATTTGCAACGCCATCTGTTTATGAGGTCAATGGCAGAGAATATATTGTTATTGCCTGTGGCGGCGGCAAATTAAAAACAACATCGGGCGATGCTTATATTGCGTTTGCGCTGCCCCGTTAGCATCTATACAAACATCATTACTCCAGGCTGTCGTTAGAATGTTTAAATAAAAAAATCCCTTTATCCGGCCATCTCGTACAACGTTTAAATAATTAGAGAGCGCTGTCCTTAGTTTGCAACCACTACTGTCCGGTAAATGATAAACTACCAGGAAAATTTATGATGAATGCTGCGTTTGACATGCGCAAATAGCATATTTCTTGTGAGCAGGCCCTTATGTAATTAAGAGAAGTTGATTGTGGTTGTATTGTTTTGATTTTCCAAATATCTTCATTAATGCTTTTTCCGGGGATCTTAAAAAAATCCCAAATCAATGTAAGTCATAAGATGAAGCCTCACCATTGCAGCAAGATTTGAGAAAGACCATTTTCTCCTTTGCGGCTTTGCGTGAAAATAAAATAAGATGTCGCGGTTTTAATCCCCTGTCTTATTTGCCAATTAAACGAATTGTTATTTTCGATTGACAATCCTATAGGATATGGCAGAATTTGCTATTTTGCCAGGATGTGGCACCGAACCCTCATTTACACATTTCTTATTTTCCTGCTTTTGCATGTTATTGTTCAATCTTCATTTGCGCAAACCGGTGCCGGCAATAGAGACTCAATCTTCTACGAATATATTGAGAACTACAAAGACCTGCTTACCTTTAAAATGTCGTTAGGCAGCAAGGAGGATGGCTTTGATCTTGAAAATACAAGCCGCTACAAAATAAGATCAAACAATAAAACGAAATTGAATGCAGGCATTAACTACCGGTGGCTGGCATTCAGTCTCACGTTTGCGCCGAATCTTTTCAATGAGAATGTTGATAATAACATAAAAGGTGAGACGAGATCTTTCGGCTTCGGATTTAGCGCCAATTTTCATCATATCATTCAAAAGATTAACTACTCACGGGTGAAAGGTTGTTACCTCGATAATACAAATGCCTTTGATCCCGTATGGAAAGCAGGTGATCCATACATACATTTACCTGGCCTTATTTTCAGAAGTTTTTCAGGCCAAACAGCTTACAAATTCAATGATAATTTTTCTTTCAACGCTATTAATTCACAAACGGAAAGACAGGTGAAAAGTGCGGGCACTTTTTTGCCGTCTGTATCATACCAACACTTTGTCGTGAAAGATCCAACGCCTTTGCCGGGTCAAACCAGTTCACTGAAATCGAAAACATTAGAGGTGGTTTTTTCACCCGGCTATTATTATACCCTTGTCACACCATCCCATCTTTATGCCTCCGCAGGCGTTAGTCCCGGCATAGGTTTTAGCCGAACAAGACTTTTGACACGTCAATCGTCCGGTGATGCGGGAACCATATATAAGCGGACGGTCTACCAGGTGGAAAGTTTCTTAACTTTTGGGTATGATTCGCGCCGCTTTTTCACAGGCATACAAATCACGACCGGCGCTTATGGCTACAGCCACACCAGTGCTGATTATGCGATTCTTCCACAAAGAGGCTCAGGCTCTTTGTTCATTGGCTACCGCTTCAATGCTCCAAAAAAACTGACCGCCGCTATGGACAAAGCAGAAAAGCTTGCCGCCGACAAGTTGCAGGAGTTAAAAGAAAAGGTGCAGCAATAACCTGAGTTATCCTTAGAACGTTTTCTTAGCCTATATGGGTGTTCCCTTTTTTCAGCCGCCGTAGGTACCCCCTCTCTTTCGCAAGCCCGCATCAACCACTCGTGACAGCCGCCGATTTGTCTGCTGATCAACAGCCAACCAGCTCAAACTTTCAACCCTGGTTCTATAAGAATTAATCTTTTAATTATAGTTTCCAAAAACCTCAGAGGTTTGCAGTGGTGTTCAAAAACTTTTGGAAAAGTTATTGGGGATCTTGTTTACAAAATCTGGTTCCGTAACTTTCCAAAAGTTAATCACTTTCTTAGAAGTTTATAAATGAAAGTGAAAAATTCTCCCGATTCTTTGTAGAACTTATGCAAGACTATGATATGAAATTGCCTTAATAGCCATTATTTATTACAGGCTCATTTATAACCATTGATGTTTACTTAAAGAAATTTTTGAGCAATAGAGAGTGAGGTTGTGTCAACTTTACAATGACGCATGTCCCACAGAGACACTAAGTTCACAAAGCAATATGCTTAGTGTTCTTCGTGGCCCTGTCTGCCGGCAGCTACCGTGTGGACACAAGTGTTATGACAGGTAAGCTCTGAGAATTAACATTGACTTTAGCCACAAAGATTAAGTATTAGGCTAAAGCCCATCATGTTTTTTCCTTTATCCCTGCTCTGAAGAGCAGGGCAATAAAAATAAAAGATGCGCCCACCCGGTAGTTTGTGGGTCCCAATCGCGATGATTAAGACGTAATAAGGTTGACTTGACGCTAAGAAGTGAATTGCTTTTTCATTTTGCTCTTATGGCAAACGCTTTCATTTTAGCATCATTAATTGCAGATAATAAAATATTTTGATTGCCAACTTTAATAATCTTAAGATCTTTTACATCGCCGTCGATTATTAAGCCACTTAACACTGAGGCATAGGGTTAAATTGCCCCTTACCGTTACCGGTTAAAAGCAGCCCGTAAGAAGCATCATAACGCCCTGTCATTACGTTTGCCTGGTATTCATTGCCGGCCAGAATGATATCGGTAAAGCCGTCGCTATTCACATCCATACACGCAATGGCGTTGACTGGTGCTTCCTGCGCTTCCAATGGAAAAGGATGAAATGTAAATTGACCTTTGCCATTATTTTCAAAATAGCCACTCCTTGGTTCACTGCATTTGAGTACTATGGCACTGTCCATTATTTCTTTAGTAAATATTTCATCCATCGTTGCTTTCGCATAAGAACTATTTTGCTCAAATCGTTTTTTAATAGAAGGTACCTGCATGGCCCATTCATCTCTTGAGATGCCTGATGATAACTGATAGGTTCCCTTATTGTCTTTAATGTAGTAGCAAAAAATATCATCCATTACCCCGTTGCCATCAATGTCTTTCGCTATTAGTTCCGCCGGTTGTTTTTCATTTATATGATAGGGATTATTTAGACCAATGTTACCGGCAACAATATCCAAATCACCATCACCGTCAATATCAGTAACAACAAGGCTTCTCCATAAACCCGGGAAGTTTGCCAGGCCGGTTTGTTGGGTAATTTCGGTTAATGTTTTTCCATCGTTTTTAAAAATGCGTATCGGCATCCAATCGCCTGCAATAATAAGATCGGGCTTTTTATCATTGTCTATATCAACCCAAACTGCTGAATTGATGAGGCCAATATCTTGCAGGGCGGGGCAAACAGAGGCGGTTACATCTGTAAATTTACCATGATCGTTGCGAAGGATATAACTTCTGGGTGGAAGCGGGTAAGTTCCAAGGATAACTCTGCCGCCAATAAAAATATCCATATCGCCATCCCCATCCATATCAGCAACTGCGATGCTTTTGGCGGGCGTTCGGATAAGCGGCGAAAAAGCTGCGCTGTCTAATTTAAAATTTCCTTTGCCGTCATTAAGGTATAATCGCGGGCGGTAAAAAGATGACGTTGGATCAAATTCGGTGCTGCCACCTCCGATGAATAAATCAGGGTATCCATCTCCGTTAGCATCGAATATAATACTCTGCATATCTTCCTCATATTTCGTTCCCGTAACAAGATCATTACTATTGAAAGTGCCGTCTTTTTGTTGTAAAAATATTTTGCCTGATTGCTTGAATGCGCCACCAATAAAAAAATCTTCCAGGCCATCTCCGTTTAAATCTCCTGTACTAAGGAAAGGCCCTTCCTGCGAGTACTTTTGTTGAATTAAAGGCTGAAATCCATAATCGAAAAAGAAGGTTTCTTTGTGTTGAAAATTGGCTTTTATATTTTCGGTTACATCGTTAAAAAAAGAGTCAGTTGTTGGTTTTGCTTCTTGGTAGGTAAGGCCAGCGTCTTTATAATTTACCTGTACAATTTTATTTATTACAGGATGTTGAATCAACTGCATTTTGCCATCGGGCCAAATTATTTTTAATGAATCAGGCGTGTTTTTTCCTAAGCCAAAATGTAACCGGCTATCGACTGTTGACAAATAGCCTCTTGCCGGGTATTCTTCTACCAATTGTGAAAGTCCATTGCTGTAGGCATAAACCTTTGTGCCGATCCCATCTTTGTTTAATGAATCACCTGTTAGCTTAATCGTGAGATAATTATTATTCTTGGTTGTGTCTGCTTGTTTCGCAATATCATTTCGCATGATGAATGCTTCACTGTTGATGTTGTTGGTAATGATGTCAAGATTTCCATCGTTATTTAAATCAGCATATGCGGCACCGTTAGAAATAGAAGTTTGGTTTATTCCAGCCTTTTCAGAAACATCTTCAAAGGTGAAGCCTTTCTTATTAAGGTATAAATAATTGCGGAGAGAAACACCTCCTAATGCTGCGAGGTGATCCATAAATATTTTTCGTTGTCCCGGATCGTTATCAGGAATACCGCTGGCCATAACGGTTTGATGCCTGTATTCAAGAAAATCGATATTAGTGGGATCGCGGCCCAGCCCATTGGTAATGTGTACATCTTTCCATCCATCGTTATCAAGGTCCGCAATCAGTACACTCCAACTCCAGTCTGTTTGTGATATTCCTGCCATTTGGCCTATTTCACTGAAGAAAGGTTCATTGCGATTATTTACTTGCCTTACGCCATTATTCAACTGGAGCATATTGTGAATATACTCCGGCTGGTATCCTTTATCCATTTCTAATTGGTGCCGCTGATCGTTTAAAAATGAATACATCATTTTCTTTCGCTCATTTGTTTCGGGCTGCATATCAAGCGTTATGATATCAGGCAGGTCATCATTATTAATATCGGCAGCATCGGTACCCATACTGGAATAACTCTGGTGCTTTAGTGCTGAAGCTATACAGTTACTAAAAGTTCCGTTCTTGTTATTTAACCATAAAACATCATTGCGGATGTAGTCGTTGCAAACATAGATATCCGGGTAGCCGTCACCGTTAAAGTCGCTTACAGCTACTCCAAGGCCGTTGCCGTCTTCTATAATTCCCGCTTGTTTGGATACATCTTTAAAAAGCGGGTGTCCTACGCCGTTAGTATTGCCTTCATTGTGATATAATTTATCACCGGCTATCGAATTGCTGTCAATTTTATTGTCCCTGATATCGTTAGGACGTTTATCATTCAATGTATGATTCAACAGGTACATATCCATGCGGCCATCTTTATCATAATCTAAAAACACAGCCTGGGTTGAAAAGGAAGTATCGTCGAGTCCATATTCGGCGGCTTCTTCTTTAAATGTGAGATCGTGTTGGTTAATAAATAAGAGATTTTTCCTGGCGCTACCCGGAACCTTTCCGGAAACGCAAACATAAATATCCGGCCATCCATCGTTATTAATATCAATAACATTTACACCCGTACACCATGAAGTTGTTGATACGCCTGCTTTTTGGGTAATGTCTTCAAAATGAAAATTGCCTTTATTGAGATATAATTTAGAGCTCACCTGGTTGCCTGCAAAAAAAACATCCTGCAATCCATCATTATTAAAATCACCGATGCCAACACCACCTCCCATATAGGTATATTCATTAACAAACATATTGGTGGAATCATCTTCCGCAATTGTATTCTTAAAATCAATGCCTGTTTCTGAAGAAGGCAGTATCGTAAAATAAATCCGTCCTTTTTTTTGGGAGAAGAACAGGATAATATATTGCAACACGAAATACAGCGACTATAAGATATTTCTTCATAAATGAAAAGTAATGTACAAAATTTGTCGTGTTTGCTTTTGAGTTTTTATTCAATCACTGTTGTTGTATAAATAATAATGTATGGAATTAAATATCTGATAAATATTATAACTAAAAACGATAGGTAAAGTAGCAAGGTTCGATATGATAATAAAACCTTGTTACTTCACGTATGTATAAAAATTGCAATCTGCTTTGTTCTATTTTTTATCCGCAACCAGGTAAATAACACTTAGTGGCGGCACACTTATTTTAATAGTTCCATTGAGGGGCGCCGAATAAGACTTTAGTGTTGCATAGGTAAGCGGTCCGCCGGTAGCAGTGGAGGGTCCCGTTCCATTAACATATACCTGGCCGGAAAAAGGAGCATTATCACGTTCCGCCCGTTAAGAGGTACCAATAATATTTACTCCCGGCAGGGAAATGTTGAAAATCGATAGCCACAACATGGCTGAGGGATCCGGAATTAATTAGAACAGTTCCGGCCTGGCCTGAAGTAAATGTTGATGAGTAGGTAGTAATATCATTATTAGGACCTTTAAGTGTGTCATAACACCATCCTGTCGCCAAAGAATTTTTGAAAATAATATAGGTAAAAAAATGAAGGGCGGGGATTCCATAAAGGAGCACCGGGCTCATCACCATTATTAAACATGCCCTGGTCGTCACCATTCGAATATCCGTTAGCTATATCCCATCTGCTTGCTTCTCCAAACTGGTTTTTAATAATCGAGCCAATTGTTTTTGCAGCGTGAATGCCGGAAATATAAGACACATTTTGTTTAGAGCCGGTGGCCTGTATATTCCATTCAGTAAATGCTATTGGTTTTACACCCACACCCGATGCCGTTAGTTGTTGTGTAACATACGACATAACATTGAAGCAGGAACCGTATGTGCCGGTATTTAAAATATCATGTAACTGATGAATTAGTTTGCGTATCCAGTGAAATAATTATGAACAATAAAAAAATCGGCCGTGCTGCCGGCATTTTGTAATACACCAAGGTTCCATGTTTAACGGTGATTATTCTCATAAGTATCGGGCGGATCCTGGTAAATAATAGCTCCTATATAAATGGTTGCGCCAACTTCTGTGCTGCTGCCCTCATAGAATCTGCAAAAACTTTTACATGACTGTCCATATAGCTGCTCCTGTAATTATTGCTGGTTGTCCATCTTTGATTTTTAGCTTTGATCAATATTATAACCGGCCTCCCAATTTCCGAAATTTTCATTGCCTATTTCCCAAAATTTGGTTCTGCCATGATCGTGTCTTACCCAATCGGCGGCAAGGTGAGCAGCGGCAGCCACTGGATTGGCGCTCGGTTCCATATCTGTGCATATCCATAGTTAACCGTAATGATACCTGTGCTATTTGTTTGTGCTAATAAATTATAATAATTATCGAGGCTAAAAGTCCAGGATGCGGTATTGCCACCATACCACCACCAATTTGTTCCGCCTAAAGTTCCGTCTGAATTAAGTAAGTTGGTCGGAACATCGGATGGGGCAGGGTTAGCATCGGTTCCATTCCAGAAATAAACGTCACTGATGCTGCCACCAGGGCCACGAATAATGTTTGGGGAAAGATCTGTGAGATATTGCATTAAAGCGGGCTGAGTCACTATTTGTCCACTCCATAGATTTGAATTATTGCCATAAACGTATGGTGGAACTTTTACAAGTACTTTATTGACATTAATGGTTAGAGAATCCGTTGGAGTAGTAGTAGGAACGGTCCCTGCCATTACACCCGGCGCTGTGAATGTTTTGGGTTTCCAGGCATTTCCAAAAAAGCCGATGCTGGCAGCTACAGAAGGATCCGTTGGATTATATATTGAATCCACAGTGGGGGGAGGATTGTTACCCCCTCCGCCGGTATTATTTGACGATACCCCACTCTTTTTGCAACCAAATAAAAAACGATATAAAAAGCATGAGCTCCTAAAGTTGCCTTTTTAAATTTGATTTTCATAGATTGGCATTAATTTTATTGGCCTTTTACGATTCTCACATTATCAATTGCCAGGTTGATACTATTTGCCGGAACAGCTGAAGCCTGGTCGTTTGCAATCATGAAACACAAATCTGTTGCCGGATAATCTGAAAATTTACTTGCCGGTGATCCCGCTGTATTCCATGCTGTTTGCCAAAACTCGTTACCTGTAATAAACTGGCTTAAGAGGTATGGTTACTGTCACCCATCCGTCGGACTGGTATTTGCCGCCAGTAGCAGTTTCCCAAGGCGCATACCTTGCGGTATATGAGCTCCATCCGTACCATCCGCCAACAGCGATCCATATCTCACCTTTTGACCATACAGTCTTGGTATATATTTCAAACTTTAATGAATAATTACTTATTGACAAGGCTTGTATTCGAAACCCATGGGAAAGGACTTAACTGTAACAAGCCCGGATTTCCCTGCGACGTGGGGCCAGCGTTTGCTGACATCGGGCTGGATTGTAATAATACTCCGGAGCCACCGGTTCCGCCCGGATAAGTTGGCCGTAGTTGTCGGAGCATCAGCATATCCCCCAGTCCAGCCTACAAATCCTGTATTATCCGATGAGTATTGAGCCTCGAAATTGCAGAGATATCCCGGTGAAGGATGCGTAATATAGGAGTCAAAAAGCTGCGGCGAAGCGGCTGTTCCTAACACGCCCGTCAACCTTAAAGAATCTGTAGTCGTAATTCCTGCAGGTACGGTAACCGTTAGCTGATTGACACTGGTAACCAGCAAGTTTGTTCCGGGAATATTCCCAGGAAATATTACATCGGCAATTCCAATAAAATTGGATCCCGTTAATGTGATAGTGGTTCCTGCTGCCCCATTTTCATTTGAAACAGAAGTTATAGCTCATCGGAGGAGGGTAAGAAAATGCACCTGTTCCAAAAGTACAATATACACGCATCGAATCTTTGAAGGCAGTACCGGGAGGAATTGCGGCTGTTATTTGTGTATATGTTTTATTAACTGTATACGAAAGGGCTGTATCATCACCCGGAACCGGGAAAGTTATTTTTTGAATGCCTTCAAAATTATATCCATTTATGGTAACTATTGTTCCACTATTATCAAGCGTAATGGAGCTTATTGCAGGGAGGCGGCAGGTATAAAGTAAAAGAATAAGTAGCTGTTCCATGATCTGTAACTACTTTTATAACACTTGGCACATTAGGATCTGTCGCCGCTGTTTGTGCGGTGGCAGGAATGTTTATTATAATGTTAGTGTTGGTGGCATAAGCCGGATTAAAATAAGCCGAAGTATCGTTGAAGAAAACTGCCTTTAGGCCACTAAAATTGTTTCCCTGAATTACTATTAGTGTTCCCGGTATAGCCTGGGTAAATGTGCTGTCCCTTTTGGTGGTATCAACAGCCCTCACTTGTGTTATTACCGGCTGGCCTGTGCCGGAATCATTTTTTTTACAGGAGAACACTACCGCTCCCGTTATTATGATAAAGAATGCTATTTTTTTCATATTAATTTTATTTAAGATCATTCTTAATAATTTAATTTACTGAAGTCGAAAGGAACGGGAGCCATTGACAGGCCTGGCGCCACAATCAATTCTGACTCCGGAAAAGGCAGATCTGCTGCTGCTGGAGTCATCGGATAATAGTGAGGCCCAATTGAAGCCGGGTTAGTAGTATCGTTTAAAGTAAGTGACAAAAGGAGAACCATTGTTATAAGAAATATTGTACACTCCACGGTTTTGAGTACTATAATATTGTATTGCATCAGTAGGATCAAAATAATACCATTGCTTCCAGTCGTACCATGCATGTCCTTCGAAAGCAAACTCAATCTTCTTTTCTAAAAATATATCAGCATAAGTGATAGAGGTTTTTGGCGCAATTCCCGCACGTTGCCTAACCGCGTTGTAATATTTCAATGCTTCAGGATCAGAAGTGGAAGTGCTATTACCCAAAATTGCATCTGCATATATGAGGTAAACTTCTGAGAGACGGAACATATAAGTACTTAGGTTTTCATTTTGTTGGCCACCCAATCCCCCGTTGTCTGCCGGCGAGCCTATTACATATTTTTTCACATAGGGATGATTATTCCCATAATAGTAACCAGTATCAACAGGTGAATATATATGCGCACCGGTGACTGAATTAGTTGCAGTATTAAATAGAGCGGTATCAACTAACCATCCTCCGGCTGCCACGTTTATATCCGGATAAAAAGTATTAGGCATGAATAGAGTTGCTTTTCTACGTACCGAATCTGCCGCATTCGCGGGATCCATATAGTACTGTATTAAACTGGGGGATGCACCGAATGCGCCACCCCACCCGTCACCTGTTTGGGTAATTTTTGAATCATAAGCCAGGTTAGCCTGCATGTGGTTTTGTACAAACCACTGACCACTCGGTACCCAAAGTAATCCAAAAAGGCATTCAGCCGGAACTTTGGTGCCACTGAAATTTGCGCTGGTGAATAAATCATAATAACTTGGCATAAGGGTGAGCCCGCTATTGTTGCATACATCACCCGCAAGAAATTTAGCGCTATCAAGGTCCGATTGATTGCGCTGTCCACCTGAAGAACCCAGACCAGCCCTGATTAAGTAAGCTCTGGCCAACATGCCTTCTGCACTCCACTTAGTAATTCGTGCAGGCTGTAACGGCGCGGGTGAAAGATGATTTTTAGCCCAACTCAAATCTGAAATAATAAATTTCCAAACGTCAGCCAAATCATTTTTCCGAATGCTTGTATCTCCAAGCTGCAAACTATTATCATAAATAATAGGGATGGCGCCCCAATTAAGTGCCAAATAATAATAAGCAGTTGCACGCATAAAATAACACTCAGCCAACCCTGAGTTTCTTGCGGTTTCACTTGCTCCCGGCCCGGCATTTTTAATGTTGTAGGCAACTACATTGGCATTTGCCACAACGGACCAAAGCGATTGATATGCACTTTGAAGCGCTCCACTGGGGTCGGTAGATGTAACTGTGAAGCTCAGATAGGAGTTCCTGCCATTATAAGTATCTGTACTACTGTTACCCCCCATAATGTCACCAATATATTGAAGCGATGTGCCGTTATATCCTCCCCAGGAACCATTGTAAAGACCCCCGGTGCCGTTTAAGATATCTGCGTCTGACTGATAAAAGGTACCCGCAGTTGGAGAAGCCAAAGGAGGACGATTTAGATAGTCTTTCTTACATGATTGCATAACAAACAGAGCGAGAATTGCTATTGTTATGATTGTTATATTCTGTCTCATTATTAATTTTTTTTTATTTAATGTTTTATCAGAAATCCAACGAGAGGCTAAGGGTGTAAGATCGTGTTGAAGGATATCTGCCTTCATCCATCCCTACTATATTAATACCTCCGTAATTATATAAGCCAACTTCAGGATCGTATCCTGTATATTTTGTTATGGTAAATGCATTTTGCACCTGGAAAGTTGCCAATGCACCTCTGAATATCTGGGTTTTTGATAAATATTTTCCGGGAACCCTATAGCTTAAACGAACATTTTTCAATTTAAGGTACGATCCGCTTTCAAGATTCCATTGTGAGATTCTATTGTTGCCATTGGCATCCACGAAAGCATTAGGAATGTTATACCCGGGATTTGTAAGCGTTGCAGTTAAAGCATCACCCGGATCAATACTACTTGGCTGTGCAAAATTTGTGGCATTCTTAAAGTGGTTATTGTAAGGGCCCGTACCCTGTGGGATTGTCTCATTCTGATACCTTGTAAGATTCAATATTTGGTTGCCATAAACACCCGTAAAAAAGAAGTTAAGTTCAAATCCTTTGTAGCTGAAATTAGAATTAAAACTATAAGTGAATTTAGGCCACGGGTTACCAATAATAGTTCTATCATTTTGATCTACATATCCATCGTTGTTGATGTCTTTGTATTTGATGTCGCCTACCCATGATCCACTTTTGGGATCAACTGTCATAAGACTCATATTTGCGGCGGATCCCGTCTGTATTGCGTGAGTGCTAATATCTTTATAATCCTGAAAGAGGCCTTCTGCAGTATATCCGGTAATCATGCTCAAAGGTTGTCCCACCTCATTAACAAATTCAGCCTGGCGGTTATTAGTTTGATCGTAGTATTGAGTATAAATGCTGGAAACTAATTTTGTAATCTTATTCCTGTCGATGGAGAAATTAAATCCTGTTTTCCATTGGAAGTTTTTGTTGGAGATATTTACCGTATTTAGCAGTATGCCAATACCTTTGTTTTCCATGCTTCCATAGTTTACCTGTGGCCAACTTAACTGGCCGCCATAGCCTCCACTAAGATAGCCACCTAAATACATGGGACCGGTTGCAGGGAGAATCAGGTTGGATATTTGTTTCTTATAAGCATCTGCTATAATTTCTACCCTATTATTAAACATGTGCAGGTCAATGCCTATATTTTTTGACTTATCCTGTTCCCACTCAAGATTAGGATTGGGGAAATTAGCAGGCAGAAAGCCAGCTCCCCACACCGTTGCGGTTGAATATAGATTTGAGTAAATGGCGCCTCCCTGGCCTGCGTTACCGGAAATCCCGTATTCGCCCCTTAGCTTCAGGTCATTGATAAAAGTCAGACCCTTCATGAAATTTTCATTGGATATTTTCCATGCCAGGGAAACTGCGGGAAATGTACCGAACCGGTTATTAGGCCCAAAATTGGAACTACCATCTCTTCTTATAACAAATTGCGCAATATACTTATCATTATATATATAGTTTAGTCTTCCAAAATAAGATTCGCCGGCACCATTTCCTCTATAGCTGCTTGCAATATAAGAGAGAGGATCAGCAACACTCAGTTCCTGCACGGAAGTAGTAGAGTACCGCAGCCCCGAACCACTTAAGCCCTGGTATGCATAATAGGTGGCTTCATGACCCGCCATGGCAGTAATGCTATGTTTTTGTATGTTAAAATCATATTGCACTCTTGTATTAAAAGAAAGCCAGTAATTATTACCACTGGCGCGGCTTCCCGAAGTAGGGGAACTCTGATAATATTGGCCAAGCACATAAAAAGGACTAAACTGAAAATTATTGGTAAATGTATAATTGCCATTTGTTTCCGCATGCAACAATAATCCCTTTATTGGGGTTATATCCAGGTTAAGACCTCCTATCAAACCATAAGACGTATTATAGTTATTATTCAGTTTTGCAAGAGCAACAGGATTCGTGATGGCATATTGTGCCTGTGCCGCAGTAGCCGGGCCTCCCCACGATCCATCCGGATTTTTTACAGGAATAGTTGGATTCTGCCCCAGAGCGAGATTAACGATATTATTCTGGAAAGTATTTACTTTTTCATTTGTAGCAAAAGAACTTAAGTTAGTACTGAATTTTAGCCATTTTGTTGCCTGGTTAGTCAGGTTTAGCCTGACGGAGCCCCTTTTGAAACCAGATCCTGCAGCCACTCCATCTTGTGACAGGTAATCACCTGAGAAATAAAAAGTTGTTTTATCCGTACCGCCGCTTAATGAAAGCGAATATTTTTGCATTTGAGTCTTATTGAACAATGCATTCTGCCAGTTAGTGCCAGACCCCAGTATGGTTGGATCTCCAAGTTCAGCGGGTTCCTGGCCCACCAAACCATACTTCTGCAGCTTTCCTATATAAATAGCATATTGTTGCAAATTCATAACAGGTAAGTCCTTTGGTCTTTGCTGTTGCGTTTGAGATACGGAAAAATTCACTTTTGTATTTCCTGCCTTTCCTTGTTTAGTAGTAATCATCAAAACGCCGTTAGCTCCTGCTGCGCCATATATTGATGTAGCTGCAGGGCCTTCCAATACACTGATATTTTCTATGTCATCAGGATTTAGGCCTGCCAATTCGTTAGCTATTCCCTTGGTTGAATTGTAAATGCCGCCCGTCGCCACACTGGGCCTTATCTGGACACCGTCTATCACATACAGAGGCTGGTAATTGCCAGTTAAAGTACTTACTCCCCTTATAATAACGGCGGCTCCGGCTCCGGGAGCTCCACTGCTGGTAGATACATATAAATTTGGCGCTTTGCCTTGTAATGCATCATCGAGGGTAACATTGACTGTCTTTTGCAGGTCGGTATTCGAAATGGTTCCTACAGCACTGCTTAAATCTGATTTTTTTGTTTTACCATAACCAACTACCACTACGTCCTGAAGGTTACTATAATCCTGGATTAACCCAATATTGATGTTACTTTCCTTGCTGGTTATCTTAACTTCTTCGGTTTTATAACCCACATAAGATACCACAAGAACATCACCGGTTTGGGCGTAAATACTAAAGTCTCCGCCATCTCCGGCGCTTACTGAATTCTGGGTACCTTTTACGGAAATCGTGGCGCCGGGAACCGCCGCTTGTGAAACACTTGCGGTGACTTTACCTTTTATTGCCTTTGGTGATGTATTCTGTGCTATTAACTGCGAAAAAGAAAAGAAGATTAAGATAATGGTCCAGGGAAGTGTTTTAATCATTTCCCTAAATTGAATTTGTCTCATATTGAAGCAATTATTGGTTTATAAATGGATTAATTATTATGTTTCACTGTACAGGACACTCTGGTTAGTTGTAATGTCAATATTGATAATAAATCAGTCGCGATTATTGCAGCTATCGTTAGTTATTGTTATATCCTCAAGAAGAAATCACAGCAATTAATAGTTTTGTTATGTTGTAGCAATCGGCCACCTAATACTTAATAATGTCTGAATCGACAACAAAGAAACTTGTAAATTCCAGATAAAGTTAGGATAATTTTTAGGAAAAAAGGTGTTGAAATGTTTATTGATAGGGGGTCAAATGTTAACGTTGATTGATAAATGGGTGCCTTCCATAACCTACTTAAAAGCGCTAATCGAAAAATTTATTTAAACGAAGAATTGTGTTCTAAATAGAAAATAAAAATCAATGGGATAAAAACCAGTAAGTAAATGCAGCGCCCAGATCTTATTCACTATAAGAATTTTTCTTCTTTCACAAAGACTTCTTGTTCTACCCTTTTTTTAGCCTGGTATGCAGATGGAAGCATATTAAAATGGGCCTTAAAAAACCTTGAAAAATATTTCGGATCATTAAAGCCAACCTCGTATGCTATTTCTGAAATTGTTAGTCGGCTTTTTTCCAATAATTGTGCTGCTCTTTGTAGTCGCACAGAACGAATAAAGTCGAGAGGAGCTTTACCCGTCAGCGTTAGCATTTTCTTGTACAGTCCCACCCGGCTGATATACAATTCGCGACTCAATTGTTCTACAAGAAAGTTGGGATTGGCAATGTTGTTCTCTATTATTTCCAGAGCACGGTGCATAAACTTTTCATCGGGCGAATCAATATGCACGTCTGAAGGACTTGACTTAACTAGTTTTTGGTAAGCTCTTTTTGCGGACTCTTGTTGTGCCAGCAGGTTCCTGATTTTTGAAAGTAATATTTCGAAATTAAAGGGCTTGGTCATGTAGTCGCTTGCGCCCGTTTCAAGACCTTTCAGTTGCTCTTCTTCACCGGTTATTGCTGTTAATAAAATTACAGGTACAAATGAGGTACGCTTGTCGTTTTTTATTTTCCTGCACAAGTCAATTCCATTCATCTCCGGCATACTGATGTCGCTCACGATTATGTCAGGATGCAAGGCCAGGGTTTTTTGCCAGCCAACTTTTCCGGTAGCCGCCTCAATAATATAATAATGCTGCTCGAGATTTTCCTTTAAATATAATCGTAAGTCATCGTTATCTTCTACCAATAAGATGATTTGCTTTTGAGTAGCTTTTTTGTTTGCATCGGCAGGCTGCGCTTTTTCTTCCTTGAAACTATACGGCTCGTCAAACAAAATGGTTTTACCATCTTGTTTTTCGTTTTCATGGGGGTTGCTCTCAAAAACAGGGACTTCCAGTTCGTTAAAGGGAAGCAAAATTGTAAAGCAGCTTCCTTTGTTAACTTCACTATCAACTGTTATTGAGCCATTATGCAATTTTACGAATTCCCTGGTAATGGCAAGGCCTATACCGCTTCCGCGGTTTAGTATGTTTTCGGGTATGTCGTTTTGGAAGAACCGATCAAATATTTGTTCCTGTTTCTCAGCCGATATGCCTATGCCGGAATCACGAACTTTTATTTCAAGTATGCGTTCGGGTTCCTTGTTGATCACATTTAAGTCTACCCCAACCCGTCCATTGCCTGGAGTGAACTTAAAAGCATTAGATAAAAGATTAAAAAGTATTCGTTCTATTTTATCATGGTCAAATTCTGTATAAAAATGATTAACGGAAGATGTAAATAAAAAAACAATATGATTTTTTGCAGCAAGATCAGTAAAAGAATATGAAATTTCATGTATGAACTGAACAATATCTCCATGGGTTGGATAAAGCTTTAATTCACGCATTTCCATTTTTCTGAAATCCAATAACTGGTTAACAAGATTAAGTAACCGTTTGGCATTTCGTTGAATCATTTGGAATTGACGTTTTTGCGAAGGCTCCTGCGCATTTACGATTACCTTATCCAAAGGAGTTAGTATTAAGGATAAAGGTGTACGTAATTCGTGGCTCACATTAGTAAAAAATCGAATTTTCATCATATCCAAATCATGCAGGCGATGAGCCTCGCGGCGTTCCTGTTCTATGGCAAAACGCATTTTTGCCCTTTGTAATATGATTCTCCTGGCAACATAAAGGCTGGTTACTAACAGCAATAAGTAGACGATATAAGCGTACGGAGTGCGCCAGAGTGGAGGAAGAATATTTATTTCCAACGATGCACCTTCTTTGCTAAGTGTTCCGTTTTCATTAATTGTTCTTATTCTAAAAGTGTAACTACCCGGATCGAGATTGGTGTATGTGGCTTTATGAGTTTTGTCATCTGCTATAAACCAATTATTATTGAAACCATCCAACGTGTAGGCATACCTAAGTTTGGAAGTGTTGAAAAAATTTAGAGCTGCAAACTCTATCGAAAACATGTTCTCATTATATTTAAGTGTAATCTCTTTCGTTACTGAAATAGATTGCGGAAGTATAACCTGGCCATTCAGTCGTTCTCCCACATTTACACTTTTATTAAACATTTGTAAGCCTGTAAGAACTATTTGCGGATCGTAAGTCTTATCATTTATTTGTTGAGGCGTAAACAGATTGAAGCCATTCGGACCGCCAAAAAACAATTCTCCGTCTCTCGATTCATAGGCCGCGTATTCATTAAATTCCTTTCCTTGCAGCCCGTCAGATTCGTTATAGTTTCTAAACTGAAAAGATAGTTTACCTGTCTCAGCATCTTTGTTAATGATCACATTTGAAAGTCCGTTCGGAGTACCGACCCATAAATTGTGATTCTGATCTTCAACAATCGAAAGCGTTATGTTATCAGGTAAGCCGTCTTCTTTGCGTAGCGTTGTGAATGTCTCATTTTTAGGGTCATAATAATCAAGCCCCTCACGGGTAGCTATCCATATCAGTCCGCGGCTATCCTGCAGCAGGGCAATAGTATTGTCATTGCTAAGGCTTGTGGTAGGTTTTGCAACGTCATGGTGGTAATATCGATAAAAATTGCCCGTTTTATTTTGAATAACATCTACGCCATAAGAAGTAGCAATCCATATATCACCATTTTTTGCCTGCAGCAAATCGCAGACGTACTTAGAATGAACCGAGCGGTAGCCGGTGGCCTTAAAATGTGTGAATGAGTTTGTGGTTCTTTCAAAGCGATCGAGGCCCGATGAAAAAGTGCCGATCCAGATACGATGCATTGAGTCTTCCATTATCGACCAGATAGCATTATCTGCAATACTATTGTTATCGCCATCATTATGTTTATAATGTATAAATTTCTTCCCGTCAAAATGATCGAGCCCTCCGAAATATGTACCGATCCAAAGCGTTTGGTCGTGATCGATACATAAGCTTACAACCACATCATTGCAAAGGCTGTTGGTATTTGCAGGATCATGAACGTACCGTGTAAATTTGCCGGAAGTACGATCAAAATAAACCAGTCCTCCGCCATTTGTTGCAATCCACATGTTACCTTTTTGGTCTTCCGCAAACCGGTTGATATCGTTATACGATAAACTATTTGGATCAGAGAGTCTATGGTGATATAGCGGAAATTTTATGATACTCTTGTTATAATAGCAAAGGCCTTTTTTGAAAGTACCTATCCAAATAATACCACTGTTGTCTTTATATAATGAGTTGACACTGTTTTGAGCGATGCTGTAATTATCATCTTCGTAATTCAAGAGGTATTTTGTTGTGAAATCTTTTTTGTCTAAAATGTTTATACCGCCATGATCAGTTGCCAACCAAATCAAACCATTGTCGTCCTGCACTACACCCCTGATAACATCATTATTAAGGCTTTTTGGTGTGTTTCCTTTTGTAATATGAAAAAGTTTTTGTTGCGATACATTGTAATAAAAAACGCCTTGTGGTGTAGCAGGGGAGTATATCCATAAGTCACCCTGAGCATCGCAATAAATATTATAATTGAATGTTTGATTTTCTGATTTTCGCTGCAACACATCGGTACTACAAATAAGTTTCCCGTTAGTGGAATTCATTTTATTTAAAAATCCATCATTATTAACCGACCAGACAAAACCACTGTCATTTGTTGAGAAACCGGTAATCGTTGATGTTTTACCGGTAACATTTTTAGCTTTAACTGAAAAATGTATCGTTTTTTTATTTGATGGAAAATATTTATAAAGACCCGAAGAAGCCGTGAGAAACCAGAAGTTGCCAGGCCTGTCTTTTTTAAGATCAATTAATGTTGAGTCAGGAATGCCATATAATTTAAAGAAAGGCCTGGGATGCCGGTTAAATTTTTCGGTAAGTAGGTCGTATATTACCAGGGTACTTTTTGTATTGATCCATAGTTTATGGTCTGGGCCTTCAAATATCTGTTCAACTTCTTCGTCACTTATTGTAGTTGTATCGCGGAGATCATGTTTGAAAACTTTGAACTCATAACCATCGTAACGGTCCAGGCCTGAACGTGTGCCAAACCATAAAAATCCTTTTTCATCTTTTAAAATACAGTTAACCTCGTTATTGGAGAGTCCTTTTGAAATATCGATTCTTGAAAACCGGTATTGGTTGAGTTGCGCATTTAAACCGAAATTTAAAAAGAGTAAAAAAATGGAAATTATGATTGGAATGTTTCGCATATCTAAGGCAGTGGAATATACAAGTTTACGTTTTTTTCTTAATGTTATAGAACTGATTACCTGTATTTTTAAAACCTGTATTTATTAGCGGTTAAATTTAAATATTCGAATATCTAAAAAAACCTTTGAAGTGCAGTTGCAAAAGTTTTCATAAGAAATCACGTCGTTCGAATTGGATTTATTAGAATTTAAAAAAGGCTTACCGATTTTTCCGGTATGTTAAATAACCCCCCGGCACAAAAAGACAAGTTACAATTGATGTAACTTTTTATCTCCTTCATCGCCCAGCGCTTTTTTTCGAATAGGGATCCACGATAGTAATGATCTTATTTTGTCAGAAAGCACATGAAAATTAAACGGCTTCTGTATAAAGTCATCCGCGTAATAGCTTTTATAATCTTTAAGTGTATCTGTTGATGCAGAAAAGATCAGGATACCCACATGCCTCATTTCCCTGTTATTTCTCAATTGCCTGCAAAGGTCTCTCCCGTCTGTACCGCCAAAAAATGTATCAAGCAACAATAGATCGGGCTTATAATTATAAATCTCAGAAAAAATATCGAGGGCATCGGTAAGTGCCTTAACTGCATATTGTCTTTTTTCCTGGAAATAAGTAAGTAGTGAAAGATGTTCTGCAGAGTTATCCAGTATTAACAATTTACTCATAATGGTAACGATTTTAATGGTTGGTGTTCATGAAAGTTTCACAGAATCAATTACAATTCGTTATTCAAATTTATGAATCGCAACCGGTTTAGAATGTTAAATAGGTAAAATTTACATCAGCCGGGGCAGGCGCTTTATTTAGTGAGGTTTAAAATATGTCCGGTGCTGTTCCGGTATTTAAGTGGTGGATCACTGAAACGTGCATCAAGGGCTATGGTGCAGATAATTTTATGCATCCTGCATCCACTTCTTAAACACAGGAGCCGTATCCTGGCTTATCACAAGGGAACGATTTCCTCCCGGCAGGCTTGCCTCTACAAGCAGCTTCACCCGGTCGTATGTTTTGAAACTTTTTACGAATCCGATGTTAATGATATGTTGCCTGTTTGCCCGGAAAAAAATATGCCGGTCAAGTTCATCTTCCAGTTCAGTAAGAGTTTTATCGCAGAGATATTTTTTCCCAAAGCGGTCAGCAACATAAACTGCTTTATCCTGTGTGTACAATAAAGCGATGTCTTCCATCCGCAGCGGAATATTCTCAACGCCGCTTTTTACCATTAATCTCGTCTTTTTTCTTTTAGTTATAAAATCTTCAAGGTTGTGCAGCGGCATGGTCAGGCGGTTATTTGTAAAGTGCGATTGAAGACTATGGTATCTAGCAATAGATTGCCTGATGTCAGTTTTGGTAACCGGTTTTAGCAGGTAGTCTATACCGTTAGTTTCAAATGCCTTCATCAGGTATTTATCATATGCAGTTGTAAATATTACCGGGAGAGCAACACCTATGTGTTCAAAAATATCAAAGGCGAGTCCATCGGGCAACTGAACATCGCTGAAGATAACATCCGCATCGGGTGCGGCAGATAAATAACGGATACTTTCCTGAACCGATCCCAGTTTAGCTTTTACAGCAATGGCTTCAGGCATTTGCAACAGCATTTGTGACATTAGTTCCATTGCAGGTTGTTCGTCTTCAATAATAATAGCTTTTAGCATGGCAGTTCCTTTTGGGTTATTGATCGTTCGAAATTACCTTTAAAAAACTAATGTACGAAAACTTACGTATATCTTGAATGGCTTATTAAGAAATCGGGATTAATAAATTGTTAATTTGATGAGTAGACTCTTCCCGGAAACTTTGCACGTGCAGGAGTTAGTTTATTTTTTGAATAATTTTTTAACTGCGACAGGACTCGCAGTTACTTTACAATATCTCATTACAAATTCAAAATGCACATTTAGTTCATACGTATTCCCTTCACCGGAAGCTTTGCAAAAAAAAGATCTCCGCTCTGTGGATATTTTTTTAATTCTTCTTCATTAAGATCCTGCCTCGCAGTAGTGATAATAAGATGATCCAGGTTTTCTCCGGCGAAGGCACAGGAGCTTACATTCGGAACAGGTAATTTTAACACACTTAACAATTTGCCGTCATGAGGATTCCACCGATACACACCAAAACCTCCCCATTGCGCAACCCATAACATTCCTTCTTCGTCTATGGCCATACCGTCAGGGTCACCCATTTCTTTGGGAATATGAATGACATCTTTTTCAAAAACAATATTACCGGTAGATTCGTCGAAGAGAAAGCATTGAATCTTATGAGTGGGACTATCTATAAAATATAGTCTTTTATTATCTGCCGACCAGGCGAGGCCATTTGCGATAGTGCATTTGTCTTTCTTTTTACTCAATAATAGATTTTCATCGATGCAATACAGTGAACCGGCACCCTCTATAAAATCCATTTGAAGTGTACCAAGCCAGAGCCTTCCCTTACTGTCAACTTTACCATCGTTGCTGCGATGTTTCGGTAAATCTTTTTCAACATCCATCAACCAGCTAAATGTTTCAGATGCCAGGTCATATCTTGCAACTCCGCCCTGCAAGCCCAGTACTAACTGATCACGTTTATCCTGTACAATCAATGAAACTCTATAATCAATACTTCGTGATTGAACTGTTTTTTCGAGCCAATTATATTCGTAGAATTTTTTATTTTCTATATCAACCCAAAAACAGCTTTGTCTTTCAGCGTGCCATAAAGGGCCTTCGCCTAAATAACATTGAGATGGATATAATAAAGAAGCTGTCATCAAAAAATATTTTCGAATGGTTTTAATAATTTTTGTCGTGGCCAATATTGTTGTATTTTTTTTCTTAAGAATGCCACGCTGCGTTCCAGTTGATCCATTCCATCCACGCCATCTTCGATGCTGATCCAACCATCGAAGTTGACCCTTTTTAATTCAGTAAAAATAGCATCGTAATCATTAAGGCCTTTGCCAATCTCGCCATGCTTCAACCGCTTTGCATAACCCAACGCACCACCTTCTTCTTTTTTCAAATCTTCAATCGTTCCTTCCGCCAAATAGCGGTCGCTGGCGTGCATCGTTATAACCCTGTCGGCTACACGCTTTAATAATTCGATCGGGTCTTCTCCCGCTAAGTAAGTATTGCTCGGGTCATAGTTTACGCCAAAATTTGGATGATGAATGGCATCGACCAATTGGCAAAATACATCCATCTTTTGAGCAAACTCCGGGTACTCCCAGAAATCGTCCTTATAGTGGTTTTCTAAAATGAGTGTGATATTCTTGTCCTGTGCGTAGGGCAGACATTCATAAATACAATCTGCTGCAAACTTCACTCCTTCGTCTATCGAGAGCGTTGGTCTCCTTTGACCAGACAATACCCTGCAATAAGAACCACCTAACGCAAATGTCATATCAATCCATCGCTTTTGCTTTTTAATTTCCTGTTCGCGAAATGATTTATCAGGATGCGTAAAATCAGGCGAACAGCACATCATCGGGATTGACTTGCCATAACTTTCCACCTGGCTGCGAAATTTTTTCCAATTGCTTTCATCCTGCATTTCAAGGAAACCTGCATACCATTCCAATCCATCAATATCCAATTGAACAGCAAGTTCAATCCATTCGGATACACTCATAGTTCCATCTTTACAGAGCGCTTGCATAAATGCTTTAGGAAAAACGGCCAGTTGGGGCATAGGAATAAAAAATTATTTTGATGCAGGGATAGTGCTTGTGTCTTTTGGCGGATTGCGACCAATGAAAGGATGTTGTTCCAGGTCAACTACCTGGCCACTGATAGGACCGCACTCATCGGCTAACCAGTAAATAGCTGCTGCGGCAATTTCGGCAGGAGCTAAAATTCTTCCCGAAGGCGCATATACAGATGGAAGATCTTTATACCAATCTTCTGCAAGGCCATGTTGTTTCTTTCTTTCCATTTCGGTCTCAGTTAATACCCAACCGGGGTTGATTTGATTTACACGCACGCCATTTTCACGATGCAGGGTATCGCCTAAATTTCGGGTTAACGTCATTAAGCCACCTTTCGAAACGCTGTAGGCAAGAAGGTTTGGCTCGCCGCTGTATGCGTTTACGGAACCAATGTTTAATACGCAGCCATGCTGTTGCGTTAAATACGGAAGCGCAGCTTTGATAAGTAAAAAAGGAGCAATGGTATTCACCGCAAGAATACGTTCCAGAAAAGCTTTGTCGGTTGTTTGAATATTTGATGAAGCAACAATCGCTGCATTATTCACTACAGCATCCAATTTTCCAAATGCGTTTAATGCAGTTTGAACTAAAAGCCCGGGCGTTTCCTTCTTCACTTAAATCTGCAATACGCAGCACAGCATTTTCGTTGCCTAATTGTGCAACTAGCTTCTTTGCCCCAGGCTTCTTCCAAGCCATGCACAACAACTTTTGCCCCTTCGGCTACGCAGCGTATGGCGATGGCTTTGCCAATGCCCGTTGTGCTTCCGGTAACGATGATGACTTTATTTTTCAATCTCATTTTATACTGGTTTAAGTACACTTTTTACAATACTTCCATTATGCATTTTTTCAAAGGCTTCATGCCATTCTGTAATAGGCCACACACCGCCGATGATGGGTTTTACATCCAGTGTTCCGCTGGCCAGCAGGGAAATTACTCTTTCCCAAATAGGCCAGTTATGGCTGAAAGCTGCCTTGTAACGTAACATTTTTTTGTACCAGCGGGTCTAATGAAAAGCCCAGTGGTTGCGGCCCCCAGCCCACTTTAGTAATATGCCCGTTTGGCCTCACGAGTTGCAGGGCGATCTTTAATGTAATACTTGCGCCTGCTGCATCAATTATAAAATCGGCACCAAGCCCATCTCTTTTTTTTGCCCATTCTGTTGCATCACCAATGATTGCTTCGCAACCATATTGCTTTGCGATGTTCAAGCGATGCTTGTCAGGTTCCAAACCTACAATCGCTACTTCAGCGCCACAAAGTTTTGCAACCGCTGCGCACAAAATACCAATCGTGCCCGGACCAAGAACAATGACACGGTCTCCGGGCTTGATGTGTGAATTGCCTACAACTGCATTGTATGCAACACAACAAGGTTCCGTAAGACAGGCATGTTCAAATGGTAGCTGATCCGGCACACGATGAAGACATCTTGCAGGTACCCTAACATATTTCGTCATGGCGCCATTTACGCCATAACCAAAACCTTTTCTATCAGGATCAAATTATACAAACCTGTCCTTGACATTGGGCTGTTTGAATTGATGATAGCAGCCGTTTCACTTACCACACGGTCACCTTCTTTCCATCCTGTAACGCGGCTACCCATTTGCCGTTATATGTCCGCCAAATTCATGACCAAGTACCACAGGATAATTCACGGGCCAGCTATGATCTGCTGTCCATTGATGCAGGTCAGATCCGCAAACGCCAACATTCGCTACTTCAAGTAACACATCTTCTTCGCCAATGGAAGGTTGTTCAATTTCCCTTATTTCCACCGATCCTTTTTCCGGTGCATAGTTGACTACTGCTGCTGATCTTAATACTTGTATTCATGATTATTAAAAATGATTGAATAATTTATTGATGAATAGCTACGTCTCCATAAGCATGTATCTTTTCGCAGATGAGGCGTAACGATTGTTCCAGGTTTCCATCAGCCGTTTTGAACGCATCAGCATCTATAGTTAGTGGTGCGCCAAGCACTACTAACGGTGCACCATAACCGGGGCATTGAATTGCTTGCTCAAGCGATAACCCACCGACAGCCTGCACCGGAATTTTCACCGCGTTCACTACTTCTTTCAGTTGATCTAAAGGGCTTGGCATTCTTTTGCCTTGTGCGGCAATACCCCTGCGTTCATCATACCCGATATGATGGATTACATAATCGCAACCCAAATCTTCCAGCCATTTTGCCGCTTCAACCATATCAGGACAGCCAAGATTATCGCCCATTACTTTGGCTCCAAAATCGCTACCCGCTTTCACCACGCATTTAATGGTTTCTGCATGGGCACGGGCCATTACCACAACATGTGTTGCCCCCGCTTTTGCCATCATCTCTGCTTCAAGGTAGCCGCCATCCATTGTTTTAAGATCGGCTACAATGGGTACCCCCGGAAATGCTTCACGCAATTTTTTTACACCATGCAAACCTTCGGCAAGTATCAGCGGCGTGCCGGCTTCCAGCCAATCTACACCTGCACGCATTGCCATGGCTGCGGTTTCTAAGGCTTCATCAATATTTGTGAGATCAAGTGAAATCTGAACAATGGTGTTCATATTGGTGTATGTTTAATTTTGAAGTATATCGTATGGCCGTCTGCCGTTATATTCTATTGGTTAATGGCATGTCGGACTGCAGGCATATATCTTATTTGTTTTTATTTAGTTCAAGTAAACTGCTAATCAGGCAATGGTCTTACCATAATGTTTTTAAAATAAACAATGCTTCCCGGGTCATGCCCCTGCAACGCAAATGTGCCATGTGAAATAAGGCGGAAAGGGTGAGACGCCGTATCTCTCAAAGGATGCTCGGGCTCCGTATAGTCCACTACTATAGTATCATTTATTTTAACGATTACCCTTTTTCCCTGCACTTTAATATATTCAGTGAACCATTGATAATCGTGTACATAAACTTCTTTCACATCTACTATATCGTAAAGGCTACCGGTGCGTATATCATCTGAATGTGAGTTGTTTACTTGTACTTCATACCCCCTGTCGGGCCAGCCGCCCTTTTGATACTCAGTATGGAAATAAATGCCGGAATTGGCGTGGGGCATTGTTTTTACATCTGCTTTAAATTCAAAATTTTTGAAATTATGCTGATGCACATCGCCGTCATAAAATAGGTGGGCTGTCTTGCCATGAACGATGATCATACCGCTGTCAGCACTAAATGTCGAAGCATTGTCCCCGACTTTCCAGCCTGCCAGGGATTTTCCGTCGAAAAGAGAAATCCATCCATCTTTGGGCGGGGCAAAAATGTCTGAAAAGGCCATCAATGAAAATCCAGTTAAACAAAAGAAAATTATTTTTTTCATTATGAGTTTTTTATTGGTGAAAGTATTTACGAAATTTTGTTGATCATTTATATTTACCCGTTAAGAAAATTATTTCGCTTACATGGGGATGCTCCAGCCGTCCCTGTAATCTCTTTTTACAAATTGATTTGCTTCGTCAAAATTGGTGATGCGCATATTCTTTGCATCCCATAGCAATCTTTTTCTGCCAAGGTAATCCGGATCATCATTCGTCTTCTTATTTTTATTCTCCAGTCCCCAACTTCTGATTGCAAGATTGCCAATCAAAATACTTTCGGTAAACGGTCCCGCATATTCAAAAGGCGAACTCGTTGTAGCATTGCCATAACCGGCGATACAAGCGTTTACCCATTGCAGGTAGTGTCCTTCCGGAACCCGCGCCAAAGTTTTTGGAGGCATTGTTGTTTCAGCCATTAATTTCGATGGCAATAGCCTTGGCCTTTCGCCATAGCAATCTACCATTAATTTTCCTTTGGTGCCAATAAACAGGCAGCCGCCGTCATCTCCGCCAAATTGTTCACCCGGTAATAATTCATCCGGCAGAGGAGGAAGCAGGCCACCATCATACCAGGAAACTTTTATTTCTCCTTTACCATCTTTGCGTGGATATTTTAAATGGATCATAGAAGCAGAAGGATAGCCATCGGGATATTTTGCTTCTTTGCCATCGGTTAGCCAGGTGGTCGGAATGCTGCATTCTACTTCAGTTGGAAAATCAATGGGCAATAACCGGAATACGGGATCCATCATGTGACAAGCCATATCTCCTAATGCGCCGGTACCAAATGAATTCCATCCTCTCCAACTCCATGGATGATAGGCAGGATTATAGTCGATGTATTTTGCCGGGCCCAGCCAAAGATTCCAATCCAGTTCTTTGGGCACTGCAAACTTTCCCGTTGGAGTTGGCAGTCCTTGCGGCCAGATGGGCCTGTTGGTCCATACCTGCACGGTATGCACATCACCAATCATTCCTGCATCATGCATTTCTTTTGCCTGGCGAACGCCATCACTGGAACCGCCCTGGTTGCCCATTTGTGTAATCACTTTGTATTTCTTCGCCGCATTTGCCATTAAGCGTGCTTCATAAATATCATGAGTAAGCGGCTTCTGGCAATAGACGTGTTTGCCTAACGACATAACCGTAAGCGCAGCAATGGCATGGATATTATCAGGCGTGGAAACGGAACACGCATCAATATTTTTATGTTCTTTATCGAGCATCTCCCTAAAATCTTTATAAAATTTTGCTTTGGGAAAACGCTCTCTTGATTTAGCAGCCCTGTTATCATCTACATCACAAAGCGCAACTACATTTACTTTAGGACTCTGTGAAAAGTGTCTTGAGGTCATCTTCTCCTTTGCCGCCGGCGCCAATGGCTGCGATATTAAGTTTGTCACTCGGAGCAATAAAACCGCGTCCCAACACATGTCGCGGTATGATCGACATCCCACCTAAAGTGAGCGAAGCATTTCTGACGAATTTTCTCCTGGAAATTCCGTTTTTGTTGTCTGGCATAAATGATTGTTTTAAGAGTTTGATTGTTTGTTTTAAAAAGTTGAGATATTATTTAAACTGAATGAATATCATTGTTGATTTTATTTTTAAATACTGGCAGGCTTAATACCAATACGATCGCACCATCCAAGAAAAACTTTATAAGTATCATCCAGCGCCTTTATTTGTTGCGCCGTTAAAGGATTTGGATTTACCCGGCTCTTTATTGCTATAGGCACTCCTCTTTTATGCAAAAAATATTTTGCGCTAAGCGGATAGTCTTGCCCAATAATATCTTCAGTTTTCGTTAACTGCGCCTGTATGTATTTCACGTCTTCCTGCCTGTCCGGGTCAGTAGCGTGGGCGCACATCCATGCCAGTATTTCCGGGTAAAGATTTCCGGAAATAGCTGACATTCCCTTTGCACCGGCCTGCAGAGAATACATCGTGTTAGCCACGCATGCATCATAAAATTCAAGCCGTGTATTTTTAGAAAGTTCAATCTTGGCTTTTACTTTTTCAAAATCAATGGTAGTGTCTTTGTGATACACCATCCTGCCCGTGCCTAATAAATATTTAAAAGTATAAGGTGTCAGGATACGTTTATAAGGTGAAGGACATTCATACGTACCCATCGGGATGTTGCCGGTAAGTGAGAAGAATTTTTCATAATTCTTAATTAATACATCGTCGCTTTCATCCGCTTTGGCAAAATGACTTGTAATCGTTATCACGCCATTTACACCGGTATCATAAATCTTCTTTGCAAACGTCGCTTTGTCCTCGGCGGTGTCGCCGAAAGATCCGGTTGATACTACAGACACTGCACCATTTACATGCTTCACAACATGCCTGGTAAGCTGCAGTCGTTCCGCTTCGCTCAAGCTATACATTTCGCTGCTGGCACAATTGGCAAATAAACCCTTTGCTCCTGCAGCGAGGTAAAAATCGATGAGCTTTGACAGGCCGTTAAAATCAATTTTTCCATCCTGTTGATAAGGAGTAATCATTACCGGTACAAACTTTTTTCCACTTACAAAGTCGCCGGTTGCAATGCCGGGACTCGATAGACTTTTTTCAATAATTTTTCCTGTAAATAATTTGGCACTCGCCCTTCCGGTTATGGTGGTGCTTAATAGGCCGACAGCTATTTTTCCAACGAAAGAACGGCGGGATGATTTATAGTTATTATACATAAGTAAGATTTTATTACAGGGACAATTTCGTTGTTAATACCCCGTAGCTATTTTAATCACTATTTTTTTTACAAGGTCATATCCATCTACTTTGATGGTGGGACGATGCGCATTATTTGGAAAAAATAAAAAGAAGGTTCCCGGCTCCGCTATATAATATTTGCCTTCGGCGGAATAATTAATTACATCAGGCGAGTAAGGTTTGATAATGGTAGCTGTTGATGTGTCGGCTACGCCAATCATTTCTTTTCCCTTAATGATGTACTGAAGGTCAACATAATGTTTATGAGATTCCCATTTTACGTCTTCTTTATTTCGCGAAGGCGCTTCAGTAACAGAAGCAAAAACCTGGTCGCCTATGATGGGATATTTGCCGACGCTGAGCGTATCTAAGTTCATATTTTTCAAAAATACAAAGGCCGCATCCCAGGCAATTTTATTCCGGTGATAAGCCACGTAAAAAGAATCCCTGTTTACCGACGAATGCAGGTTGAGCTTTAGCCCGTTTGCCCATTGCTTTTTATTTACCCATTCATTAATTTTTTTTTCTGAAATCTTTTTTGGTTGCTGTGAATAGGCGGAACTGTTAGTAATAAGTAAAAAAAATACGCAGATAACAGTTAAATATTTTTTCATCATTTACTATTTACTTTAAAACTGTTTTTAATTATTTTAATTTGAATAGTCGTCAACTCATTTAATTGCTTTAGGATCAATAACCACATATTTGATACTCTCGCCTTCTTTCCCAACCGAAAACGAGTAGGTGATATGCAATAACCCGTCATTAGTTTGTATGAGGCAGGGATATGAAAAACGGCCACTCTTTTGCTCATCGTTTTCAAGCGTTCTTTTACATTTCCAGGTTTGCCCTTCATCGTCAGAAAGGTATAAGCTAAGGCGGTATCTGCCATCATCCTCATCATCGCCCACAAAAGCCCAACGCCCATCTTTGAGAACTATTAATTCAACACTTGCCTCATTGGGTATGTTTGTTTTTTGCGCAGCGGACCAGCTATATCCATTATCCGTAGACTCACTTGTTTGCACCTTCGAGGGTGCGTCTCCGTTATCCCGCATATATGCCACGATATTGCCATTCTTTTTTTGCACAAGAGCGGGTTGAACATTTCCCCGGCCGACAATGGGCAAACTTGCCTGCCAGGTAGCTCCGTCATCATCCGAGATAGCCACCATCGACATGTTAAAACCGTCCGAATATAGTGGCAACAATATCCTGCCGTTTGCAAGCCTCAAGGGTTTGATCCTCGTCATCCATCCAATACTTCTTTTTGCAAAGTCTTTGCTGGCTTCAATAATCATATCATCGTACCGTGGTGCATAAGATCCGGAGCCACTGGTATTCTTTGTTAGTTGTTTGAACTTAACTGCAGTTTCTGTTGCGAAGCTGTCATTGGGCGCCAGCAGTATATTGTCCTGCCAGTTCCATACGGGAGCTCCGGCTGTATTGTAGTTTTCGGATATGCGGTACCGTAATATTGAACATTCCCATCTATGTGCCTGCACGGCAATCCATACGAGAAATAATTTATTGTGGTTATTGAGAAAAAGCACTGGATTACAATCGGGCAGATTGTAAGTGTCGGCCATAACAAAAGGAGCGGACCAAACGTGGCTGCCTTTTTTTAAGCGGGCTCCCATTATCTTAACATCATCAGCCGTTCTTTCTCCGCTTCCCTGGAACCATGCGGCCAGCACATCACCATTAGGCAGGCTAACAATGCTGCTGCCGTGAGTGTGCTGCGGTTGTAAAGGAAAGATAAGCGTTTGAAAAACTTCGGGCGCTTTTTCCGTTGCCGGTTGTGCGCTAATTTGTCCAAGGAGTAAAGCAGAAATGATTAAAAGAAATAGTTTAGATCTCATACAATTCGGTAATTTTTTATTCGAAATAACATTACAAAACCCGCCTGATCATAAGCCGGTCGCACCAATCAACTTTAAACCATTAGTTGACCTGCGCTACGTTTCCCACGACAATAGTTTGTCATTTGCGTCATATGCATGAGTACTTAATGAATGAGGCTAGCAACCGTTTTTTGTTTATCATCCGGATGACGATATTTTTATTTCAAGCCCATTTTATGTCCTGCTTTTGCATAATACCAAATGCACAGGTAGCAGGGAACTACTATCCAATACGCATGATGTGGTGAAAATACATCGGCAAGCCAACCGTATAACAGAGGTAGTAGTGCTCCCCCACCAATGGCTACTATCAAAAGCGATGAACCAATTTTTGTGAAACGCCCAAGACCGTTAATGGCCAGCGGCCAGATAGAAGGCCATACGAGGGAATTGGCAAGCCCCAGCAAAGCAATACATGCTACCGACACGTAGCCACTGGTAAGAAGCGCCATGGCTACAAAAATGAGTCCCATAATCGCTGATAGTTTTAAAACCTTTACCTGCGAAATATATTTTGGTATCACAATAATGCCTATCGCATAACCGGCCAAGCATAAGACTGAGCGTACAACTGGTGAAAAACTTTGCCGAAGAAAGCGGGATGCCCTGTGACGAGCCATAATTGATGATGGTATCGCCTGCTATTACTTCTACGCCAACGTAGAGAAATAGCGTTAATACCCCTAAAAGCAAATGCGAAAACTGGAAGATGCTGGTCTTGTTGACTGTTTGCGGATGCAACGGCTTCATCCTCTGCATCTGCATCTAATTCAGGGAGGCCGGAAAATAATACAAGCAAGGCAAGAAGCACAAGTACAATGGCCATAATAGCGTAAGGAAATATTACCCGGTGTGCAAGATCACTGAGTATCTCCATTTTTTGAATGGCGGGCATATCCACAATGCTTGCTTTTATGCCGTCCGCATCTTTTAATATAATAGCACCAAGTATCAGCGGCGCAATAACACCCGCAATACCATTGCAAATACCCATGATACTTATCCGGCGGGCGGCACTATCAAGCGGGCCCAATATGGTGATATAGGGATTGGCAGCGGTTTGTAAAATGGCGAGCCCGGTGCCCTGCACAAAGAGTCCCGTTAGAAACAACGGATAGGTTCTCATGAATGCCGCCGGTATAAATAAAGAAGAACCAATTGCCATTATGAAAAGACCCAGTGACATTCCTTTTTTGTAACCGGTGAGTTTTAGTACGGAAGCTGCCGGAATGGCCATTACCATGTACGAGATGTAAAAAGAAAATGCAACGAGGTATGATGCAAAGTTGTTTAATTGGCAGGCAATTCTCAGGTAGGGAATTAATACAGAACCCAGCCAGGTTACAAACCCAAACACAAAGAACAATGTGCCGATAATAAAAATGGGTCTTTTTAACTGCATAAATTAAAAGGCTGGTGCCAGCGGAATTGGTGAATCCTATTTTAAATGATCAATTGCTTTTTTCACGCTGCCGTATTTCAGAAGTAGTTTTTTTGCTTCATCATAAGAAGCAATACCGGCTCTTCCCATCAGCATTTTTACCGCACGATCGGTTATCTTTTTATTGATAAGCCTCACATTTACCATTTGATTATCTTCTACTCTTCCAAGCCGAATCATAGCAGTTGTACTGATCATATCAAAGATCATCTTTTGTGCCGTGCCGCATTTCATTCGTGTGCTGCCGGTAATAAATTCAGGGCCGGTTATCACTTCTACCGGGTAATCAGCATTGCCGGCTATCGGAGAATCCGGGTTGCTTACAATGCACCCGGTAGTAATCTTATTTTTGCGGCACATTTCCATGGCACCCAGCACAAATGGCGTAGTTCCGCTGGCAGAAATTCCCACGACAATATCTTTTACAGTTACTTTTTCATTTGTGAGTCTTTCCCAACCTTCATTAAAATTGTCTTCCATTTCCTCTCTCGCTTCCACCAGGTGTTCAATTCCGCCGGCAAGAATGGTTTTTATAACACCTTTTTCTATTCCGAACGTGGTAGGCAATTCTATAACATCAAGAACCGAAAGCCTTCCGCCGCTGCCTGCACCCAGGTAAAACATTCTACCACCTCGTTTTAACTTATCTACAATCGCATAAATGAGCATATTGATTTGAGGTAACGCATCATCAATTGCTTTCGCCACAGCTGCATTTTCAATATTAATCAACGAAGTAATTTCTTCTATTTTTTTTGATTCCAGGTTTCGGTGAACAGACGGTTGTTCAGTGATTGTTGTCATAAATTATCTAATTATTAATTCTGCTGTTTTTTTCTGCTTATTTTTTAAAAATACATATTTTCATGCAAAGAAATTAGTTTAGATTTAAAAAAAATATGAAATATGACAATGATATGTATCAATTATTGGCGATATATTTTTTGGATATGAATTATTTTTCTAGCTGTTATTAAATAAAATCGAAAATACACTGAATATAATTGTTGCGGTTTTTTTCTAAAATTTTTTTAATAAAAATGCAAACTTATGCAAAATTTTACTATTTTTAATTTTAATAAATACTTAGCAATTGAATGTTGAAGGAGGAAAGGCATAAAATTATTTTGAAAGAAATCAACCTCCATAACAAGGTTCTGAGTACTGATTTGAAAGATCAGCTTGTGGTTTCTGAAGATACGATCAGGAGAGATTTAAATGAATTAGATGAACTGGGTCTGATTTTGAAAGTTCACGGAGGCGCCATGAGCAAGACATTTCATTATCCTTTCAATAAGCAGGACCAGGTTTATGCGCTGGACGCTAAGCAGGTAATTGCAGATAAAGCTATTACTCTTTTTAAGGATGACATGATGATATTGGTAGAAGGAGGAACTACTATAATGGAGATAGCTAAAAGGATACCTGGTGATTTACGGGCAACTTTTCTTACGGTAAGCCCGGTGATAGCGCTCACTTTAGCAGAGCATGAGAATATTGAAGTGATAACTATTGGTGGAAAGCTGGCAAAGAACGCCAATATACATACCGGGGCAAGTGTAATAAATGAGTTATCGAATATCAAAACTGATTTGTGTATAATAGGAACTAACGGCATTTCTGTTCAAAGTGGGCTAACAGATTCTGATTGGGAAATAGTGCATGTAATGAAAGCAATGATTCGTGCGGCAAAAAAAACAGCTGTTGTAACGATCGCGGAAAAATTCGAAACTGTTCAAAAAATAAAGATTGTAGACATAGAGGCAATTGATTACATAATAACAGAATTATCACCCGACAGCCCGGTTTTGTCATCGTATAGTGGAAAAGAAAAGCCATTGTTGTTATAAAAAAAATGAGGAACAACTAGGTGTTCGGTAAGGAAAACAAATACCAAAAAAAGATTATATCAACATCCTGGCGTGAAGGATTATAAGAAATGTCTAAACTAAAATATCATAATTAAAACAATTTTCCGAAACAATTAAATTTTTAGGCTCTCAATTTCCTAACTGCTAATACAATTTAAAATGAATAAAAAATTATCGCTCACCCCATTGTTGCAAGGATTTATCTTAATGGCAGGCCTAATGCTCTTTTCCTTCAACGTTGTTTTGGCGCAAGGCCACACCGTTAAGAGGCAAAGTTGCGGATGCTAATGGCAGCCCGATTGCCGGGGCAAACATATCTGAGAAAGGTGGCAAGAAAGGAGTTATCTCAGACGCCGAAGGCAATTTTACATTGACGGTAGCCTCGCCGCAGGCCGTTTTGGTGTTTTCGTATGTTGGTTATAACACAATCGAAGTGCCGGTTAAAGGGGAGGCAGTTGTAAATGCCACCTTACAGGTTAGTAGCAGTAATACGTTATCTGGAGTTGTGGTTACCGCACTCGGCATCACAAGGAACAAAAGATCGCTTGGCTATGATGTAGGCCAATTAGCAGGGGACGATGTCAACCGCGTGGCGCAAACGAATGTACTCAATGGAATGGCCGGTAAGGTTTCCGGCGTGGTAGTGAATTCGACCGGGTCGTCTCCTAATGCCTCAGTGAGCGTGGTGATCCGTGGTATCCGGTCTTTAAACAACGACAACCAACCGCTGTTTGTGGTTGATGGCGTGCCATTGCAAAATTCAATGAATAATATCGGTACCAATAATGGTAATGGTAACGATGTGGACTATGGAAATGTGATTTCGGATTTAAACCCAAATGATATTGAAAGCATGTCCATACTTAAAAGGGCCCAGTGCAGCAGCACTGTATGGCTCCAGGGCGGGAAACGGAGTGGTATTGATCACTACCAAATCCGGAAGAAAATCAAAAGGACTTGGTATAACATTCAGCACAACTGATGAAGCAAGCGTTCCTTATCATTATTTCCCGCTTAACCTGGGTTATACGGTTGGCACTGACCCTTATACAACACCCAATGGCTTTAATAGCTGGAACGGAGTGATTGTTGATTTGGGTGGTACTGACACTTATCGCTTCGGTACTCCGCTTGACCAGGGCATTGACGGTATCCAATGGAATAGCCCGTTACAATCTGATGGCACTTATAAAGCACTGCCAATGGTTTCCCATAATAACCTCAAGAACTTTGTGCAAACGGGTTTTACTACCACTAACAGCATTTCCGTAGAAAACGCTACAGATAAGGACAATTACCGGTTTTCTTATTCCAATATGTTCAACGAAGGAATTGTGGCTACCAGCGGCCTTAACAGGCACAACCTGTCTCTTAACGTGGAACATAAGATCAACAATGTGTTTAAATTGTTCTCCTCTTTAAATTATACCCGGTCAAGTTCTGACAATATTGTTGGCGGTAACGGGGCTAGTGCTATGGCCGATGCAGCTTATCTTTCTCCAAGCATTGACATCAGGCAAATGAAGGATTATTGGATAACCCCGGGCTGCAACAACGAAAAGCACTGCCACCGGTAGGCACCGATGAAAGCCCCGGTGCGCTCGACCCTGCTGATAATGGCGATGACAACCCTTGGTTTGTTCTTCACCAGGTAAAAAATGGTTTTGTGCGCAATCATCTTTTTGGCAATGTAAAAGGTACGTTTGATATCAGCCCGCATGTAAGCGCATTTTTGCGGTATTCCCAGGATCTTTTTTATGAAAACCGCGAAACTAAAATTTCAAAGAGCCTCAACAATGAACAGAATGGCTATTATGGGCTGACGAATGAATACAATACAGAAAGCAATTCAGATTTTCTTGTTACTTACCATAATAGGTTTTTAAGCAAATTGGATTTATCTGCCTCTGCAGGAGGAAACCTTTTGTGGACGGAAGGGTCAAGCAGCCAGATTTACTCGGCTTCAGGTGCCGGGATTAATACCCCTGAACTTTTTAATGTTGCTAATATCGCCCAGGGCAGCGTTAGGTATGGCTCTGGTCGCTATCAAAAAGAAGTTACCAGTTTATATGCCACGGCATCTTTTGGATATAATGATATGGCTTATTTAGATTTGACAGGAAGAAATGACTGGTCGAGCACGCTTCCTGCAGGCAACAACTCGTATTTCTATCCATCTGCTTCGGTAAGTCTTTTGCTGAATAAGATGTTCAATTTCGGGAAATATGTAAGCCTTGTAAAATTGCGTGGTGGCTGGGCAAGTGTGGGTAAGGATTCAGATCCCTATAGTTTATATAACTCCCTGGGTTCCGGCAGTTTTGGAGGCATCTCTACCCAATCGCTTTCCGGTGCTCTTTTAAACCCGAATCTATTGCCGGAGAAGGCAATATCCAGCGAATTTGGTGTTGATCTGGCCTTCCTGAACAGCCGCCTGCGTTTTTCAGGTACCATCTATCGTTCTGATAACAAAAACCAGATTTTGGGGATCAGTACTGCTTCTTCAACCGGAGCAACCTCAAGGAAAATCAATGCCGGCCTGGTTCGCAGCCAAGGCATAGAGATGCAATTGGGAGGTACGATTATATCTAATAAAAACTGGATTTGGGATGCAAGTGTAAATTATACCCAAAATAATACTTACATCTTGTCGCTCACCAATGGACAGACTTTCTTCTCCTTCTGGCAGGACGGACCAACCGGGTCCTGGACTTATGTAAAAGGGCAGCCGATACCGAACCAGTTTGATGCAAAAGGAAATCAAGTGATCAGTACAGGTAAAATCGGCCAGTTATGGGATAATGCGATGGCAACAGTTACAGATAAATCTTCACCTTATTATGGATATCCATTGCTCGACGACGGCGGTGGCCTTCAAAAAGCAGGCGGAGGAAGCTTTCAGAATAAAATTACCGCCGGCAATTTTAACCCGAAGCTTTTGATGGGTTTTCAAACTTCAGTAACCTACAAAATGATAACACTAAGCGCCAGCGTTGACATGCGGCTTGGCGGTATCTTCTATTCTAAGACCAACCGCTACATGGGTTCTGATGCGGCCCTGGCAAAGCAGTTAAATGTGGGAATACCTATACCAGCAAGCTATGCTAATAATATACCCGGATATCTAAAAACAAACCCCGATGCGTTTATTAAAGTAACAGGTTTTCAGCAATATCACCTGGTCGGTGGTCCTACCACTGAACAAGGAGGCTTCCCTTATAATAGTAATGGAAATATCACGATCAACGATGGTGCTTTCTATCCCGGGGTTTATGAAGATGGCAATGGAGGCTATATTGAAAACTTAGGCGACCCTTCCATTACGAAATACGACAACTATGAAGATGCTGTTACTAACGGTCCCTGGTCATTTGCCCGCATGGATATGTTCGATGCGTCTTATATTAAGCTAAGGGATATGAATATTACCGTGCAATTGCCCAGGAAGTGGTCAGACGCGATGAAATTACAGGGATTATCTTTTGGTGTATATACAAGAAATGTAATCATCTGGACTAAGGCAAAAGCAGGTATCGACCCGGAACTTGCCTTTAACTTTCAGCCTGGAGCGCAAGCCAATGGCTCGCAATTTAAACAGGGTGTTGAGTATTATAACATAACTCCATGGACCATACCATTAGGTGTAAAACTCAACGTCCGTTTCTAACTCCATCAATTTAGTAAATCTTAAAAAATGAAAAAGATGAAAAGCGCAAAAAAAATATTGATAATTAGCTGCGTTTTCCTGGCAATAATAATAGCTGGTGATTCCTGTAAAAAGTTTTCTGTAATAAATACCAACCCCAATAACGTTACACCCGACCAGGCGTCTCCGGACTATTTAATGGCAGGTGTGCTGACCCAATCCGCAATGCGGTATGGTAATTATGGATCAGGAGTTATATCGGGTGCTATGCAACAAACCTACCAGGATGCATTTGGGTCCACTTTCAGCGATTATCAATGGGATCAGCAAAATTTTGATTGGACCGGCAATTATGCTACGCTTGCAAATAACAAGCTATTACTAGAAAAAGCCCAGAGCTACAATTGGGATTTCCACCAGGGCGTGGCTTTGGTTATGAGAGGCTTTGGATTCGCCAATATTGCGGATTTTTGGGGCGATGCTCCTGATTCAATGGCATTGAATGGTACGCTGACAGGAACGGAAAATCAATATCCTGTTTTTGATTCGCAGGAAAGCATTTATGAAAGTGCTATTGCCGACTTTAAAGCCGCTATCTCACATTTCAATGGTAGCATGGCCGATCATCCTGAAATAACAAGCATAACATCAACTTCTGATGTGTTTTATGGTGGCGATCCGGTTAAATGGAAAAAACTGGCCTATTCTCTTTTATTGCGTTACTATCTGCGTCTCTCATCCAAAATGGATGAAAAGGCAAATGTGGAAGCTGTGGCACCAAATGTATTCGAGAGCATAGATGATGACTGGATGATGCCATTTCCAGGAACAGACCAGGGATCTTCCTACCAGTTTTGCTCAAAATTCAATGGGCCTTCAGGATATCATAGAAATAAGATGTGTGGTACACTTACTATGAAGATGCGGGACCTGAAAGATCCCAGAATTATTATTATGGCGGAGCCTGTAGTAACGCCATCTGTTGTCGATGCCAGCCAGTTTGCCCCGGGAGATAATACTACTCTTACAAATATTGTTAATGGGATACGATACATTAATCCTGCTGCCGCTGCTGCGGCAAACTATAAACAGTTTGACCCAACAACGTACACGACTGACAGGCCCTATGGTGCAATAAGAACTTCAATAAAAAATTTGTACGACACCTCTTCGGTATATGTTGGAATACCCATCAGCTATGATAATTATGTAGATTTCAATTACAACATCAATGGAACTGGTACTCAATCAACCTCGCTGAGCAATTATGTCTCGTACTTAAGAACAGATATTTATGATAATCCAGACGGCCCTTTGCTTGCTCAAAGACTTGCCTCATACAGCGAAATTTGTTTTGACCTGGCCGAAGCAGCATTGAAGGGATGGAATGTTGGGGCCGATGCCACGACCTGGTACAACAATGGCATTAAGGCTTCTTTCGATACATGGCAGGTGTTTAGTTCTTACCAGGATGAAGTAGATAATTACTACGGCTGCGTAAAAGATTATGATTCTTATGTTGCACAGCCCTCAGTTGCTTTTAATGGCACACTTCAAAGGATAATGGAACAAAAATGGATTGCTTCATGGCAAGCTTGTAATGAAGCTTACATGGATTGGAGAAGAACTGGCTTCCCTGCTTTAACCATTGGCTGGGCATCCTATCGGGGTCAGATACCTCTTAGGTTCGGATATAATAATTCTGAGTTATCAAACAATTCAACAAATGCCCAGTTAGCAATTGACAAGCTCACTCCATCAACCTATAATGGCCCGGATGGTAATAATAGTTCGTGGTCAAAATTCTGGTTATTGCAAGGAACAAATGAGCCTTGGTAAAAAATAATAGAAATATCGCCATGGCTCAAAAAGGTGGGTTGCTATTTCTGTCAATTATCTTAATGCTGAATTGCGGTGCCCAGGTAAACAATACTTATAATTTGATGCCGGTACCGGCAGAATTGAATACGAACGATAACCGCGTTAGAATTAACGATCAATTCAATGTATCAGTTATTGGGTCAGCAAATCCACGTATTTATGCGGAAGCCAGCAGGTTTGTAAGAAGGCTAAGTAATAAGACCGGAATCTTTCTTGACAAAATAGGTTTTGTAACGCAAAAGGATAGTGATGCTACAGCGAAGCTACTTCTTCGGGTAGGGCACCCCGGTAGATTAACATTGCATGAAGATGAAAGCTATTCAATAGAAACATTAACAAGCCAGGTGGATAGTGACAGCCTCTACAGATTTAGGAGCAATTCATGCACTGGAAACCTTACTGCAATTGGTCAGTACAGACGCCGACGGATATTATTTTCCCGGCGTTTCCATTCATGATAGTCCGAGGTTTGCATGGCGCGGTCTTTTGCTTGACGTGGCACTTCACTTCATGCCTGTTGATGTAATAAAAAGAACTTTGGATGGCATGGCTGCGGTGAAGATGAACGTGTTGCATTTTCATCTTAGCAATGACCAGGGTTTTAGAGTCGAATCAAAAATTTTTCCAAGGCTGCAGCAGGTCGCATCCGATGGTCTTTATTATACACAGGAAGAAATCCGTGACATTGTAAAGTATGCAGCACAACGTGGTATCAGGGTCGTACCGGAATTTGTTGTGCCTGCTCATACTACCGCAATACTAACTGCATACCCTGAATTTGCGAGTGTAAAAAGAGCGTATCACCTGGAAAGATATTTTGGGGTATTCGACCCCGTTATGGATCCTACAAACGAAAAGCTGTATCCTTTTCTGGAAAAACTTTTCGGTGAGATGTCGTCACTTTTTCCTGATCAATATTTTCATATTGGCGGCGATGAGAATACCGGTAACGACTGGAACAATACTCCGCATATTAAAGCTTTTATGAAAGTGCATGGCATGAAGTCTACGGCAGATTTACAGACTTATTTCAACAAGCGTTTACTTCCCATCATTAAAAAATGTGGTAAGACAATGGTAGGTTGGGACGAAATATTTCAACCGGGACTTCCTAAAGAAGTTGTTATAGAATCATGGCGTGGCAATGAAAGTTTTTATGGCTCTGTAAAAAGCGGCCATCCTTCTATACTTGCTTATGGTTATTATATCGATTTGATACAACCCGCTTCCTATCATTATTTAAATGATCCGATTCCCGATAGTGTAACCCTAACCGAAAGTGAAAAGAAACTGGTGTTAGGCGGAGAAGCTACTATGTGGAGCGAGATGGTTACACCGGTTACGGTAGACTCCAGGATATGGCCACGTACCGCAGCTATTGCAGAAAGATTGTGGTCGCCTAAAAGTGTAAATGATGTAGATGATATGTATCGCAGGCTCGATATCGTTAGCCTGCAACTGGAATCAATTGGACTCCGGCATATATCGTATAAACAGCCGCTGATGCGGCAACTTGCCAATGGCTGGAATACTAAAGCGCTTGAAGTATTGGTGAGTGTGCTGGAGCCTTTAAAAATATATGAGCGCAATGAAGGAGATACCATGTACACCGTTTTTTCTCCCTTTACAAAAATCGCCGATGTCGCAACTCCTGACCAGGAAGTACCCAGGATATTCAACAAACAAGTGGACGAATTTTTGAGCAAACCATCTCCCGAACTGGAAAAAGAAATTTCTGACAAGTTAATTCTTTGGAAAGAAAACGATGCGCAATTCAAACTACTGCTTAAAAACTCGCCGGTACTTTTAGAAGCAGCCTCATTATCTGAAAATCTTTCTTCACTGGCCGAAGCAGGCCTGGAAGCCATTCAATATATACATGACAACAAAAACGCCGGATCGGATTGGTTAAAAGAAAAACAGGCTATCGTAACTAAAGCAAAGCAGCAGGGTGGCAGATGTGAATTACAAGTGGTAGAGCCGATTCAAAAATTGATACAACGTGCGGCTCAATAGAGCACCAGGAAAATTATTGGTGAGCGATTTTTATAGTTCGGCCACAACAAAAATTTGTATGAAAAAAATAAATGTCTTTCTTCTTGTTTTATTTCTTGCAAATGCTATTTATGGCCAGCACACAACCGTAAGCAATGTTGAACCAAAGTTTATTGAAGACAAAGGATTTTGGCAGGAATATCATGAGGCATATCCTGTAAGCGCAGTTGCTATAGAAAATAACGTAAGAAGCATCGCCGTAGATAAGAATTTGACCGTATGGATTGCTACATCGGCGGGTATTTTTATGAAGAAAGATGGAGAAACGAAATGGACTGCAATACCTTTTAATGATGCAGACAAAGGACCTGCTTACTCTGTAGCTGTTGATAATAATGGCACAGTTTGGATGGGAACATGGAAAGGAATTTTTGTTTATAGAAATAATTTGGCTACTTCAGATAACGGGTCCGCAAGGGCCTGTGTCTGTTATTTGCACTGCAAAAGAAGGCGTATATGCCCTCGGCCCAAAAGGTGTTTGGCTTTTTAATGGAACCGATTTTATAAAAAAAGATTATCCCATCGCCCGCTCGGTGAGGGGTGCTGTTTCTGACAATAAAGAAGGCTTATGGGTAGCCAGCGATGTTGGCCTTTACCATGCAACTAAAATGGGAACGAAACATTTTTACAAGACAGATATTTTGTTAAGTGCAGGCCTTAAGGGGCTTGCAATAGACAAAAAGGAAAATCTATGGGCGGCAGGCCTGGGTGGTGTTTCCATCATTAAAGACGATATTCAACAAAGGGTTATCAGGCCCCGGGAAGGGTGCCCTTCCATCTATACCACTTGCGTAAAAGAGTCACCGGAAGGTGTTATGTGGGTCGGGACTAAAGTTGGTGTCGTAAGATTTTTTCCCGATGGTACACATTCACTTCTCTTCAGCCGCAGGTGGTTGATGAATGATCATGTGAATGATATCGCTTTTGATAAAGATGGCAATGCCTGGATTGCAACCGAGCAGGGAGTTAGCGCCATCAAGAAAAAGTGGATGACACTCGCCACTAAGGAAAAATATTTTTATGATGTGTTGATGAGAAGGCATATCCGCGAACCCTGGATAGCAGGTCAATGCCATCTTATAAATCCCGGGGATACTACAAAATGGATGGCTGAAGATGATGATAATGACGGAGAATTTACCGGCAACTACCTGGCGATGGAATCCTTTCGCTACGCCGTTACAAAAAGCGAAGATGCCAGGGAAAAAGCAAGTAAAGCATTTCATTTTCTAAAACAATTACAAGACATTACTAACGGTGACGGATACTTCGCCAGGACGATTGTGCCAATTGATTGGGCGGACAGGGTGCATGATGGCAACAGATCATATACTGAACAAGAGAAGGCAGAAGAATTAGTTAATGATCCACGTTTTAAACCAGTAGAAGTTCGCTGGCACAAATCTGCGGATGGCAAATGGCTATGGAAGGGAGATGCCAGCAGCGATGAGTGGTGTGGCCACATGATGGGATATTACTTTTATTACTAAGTTAGCGGCCACTGAAGAAGAGAAAGTATTAATTCGGCAACACATAGCTGCATTAATGGATCACCTGATTGCCCACAACTTCAATATGGTGGATATTGATGGCACGCATACACATTGGTCTGTGTGGTCGCCTGATTTACTGAACCACGACCCTGAATGGGCGCAGGACAAGAGCGAAAATTCAATGGAGTTGCTTACATTTTTAAAATTAGCTTACTATGTTACCAATGACGAAAAGTACCAGCAACAATATCTTCGGTTTATAAATAAAGAGCACTACCTGGAAAACATGTCGGAATTAGTTAATCAAAATCCGGCGTGGTTTATATATTATGATGTTACCATGCAGGCATACCTCTATCCCATTTTGCTGGGGTGCGAAAAAGATCCCAAACTCAATGCTTTTTATCAACGCCACATGGATAATTGGATGGAGCACAGAAAGAATGATCAGAACCTTATTGTAAACTTTTTATATTGTTATGCCAGGAATAAGAAAGTAGAATTGCAATCTTCCGTCGATTTCCTTAAAAATGTTCCCCTTGATTTAATTGACTGGCATATTGATCATACTAAAAGAGAAGATGTCACCCTGGTGCATTCCCCCGTGCTCGACGATTGGGAGATTGATCAAATGCCGCCTCCGGAAATGCGTGCCACGATTCGATGGGATGGCAATCCATGGGCCGCAGTAAACGGTTCGCCCGGTACAGAAAAAGAGCCGGTCTTCTGGCTCTATCCATATTGGATGGGCCGGTATCTTAAAATGATTCAATAATACTTTTTAATAAATACCAACGATGATGCATAAACGCTGTTCTCTTTTCCTTCTTGTATTAAGCTTGTTTTGTAACCACGTAAACGCTTCTCCTTTCCAGCAGCATAAATTACCTGCACAGCCACAATATAAAGACACAGCATTTTTGCAGCCTTACAGTATTAAATATGAAATAAATCGTTCAAACGATTCTGAAAATATTTTTCTTTCAAAAGTTCGTTGCGACCGCAATGGCGTTGTGCAGGTACTATCTTCTAAAGGACTTTTAGTAAGATCAGGAGGACAGTTCCTATATCCCGGTAAATTGGTCCAGGATGTTTCTTACCGGCCAATGCTCGATATGAATTTAAAAGACATCGCCCTTTATCAAAACCAGTTTGTATATGCAAGTGACAAAGCGATAGTAAGCAATGCATGGGCCGGGAAATTGTATAGTCTTCATACAATGCCGGATGTAACCCTCTTTTGCGGTGGTGACGATTTTTCATTCTTACTAACGGATGGCACATCTATCCAATATATCAAGGATTCCAAATTATTATCAGAATCAAAACAAGATGATAAAGTGATTGACATTTTGTTTGATAAAAAAAGTAATGTCTTTTGGCTGTTGGGCGAACACAGTGTAAAAGTTTTCGATCCAAAAAGCAAATCACTTCATACAAAATTTAATGGCGATGGCTTAACCTGTTTCGCATTGGCAAATAATAATAATGAATTGATTGTTGGCACACACGATGGCTATCTAAAAATTAATGCCAGCACCGGAAAACAAATTGGAACCATTTACAACAAATTACCGTGTACCGATATTACTGTTGTAAAAGAGATTGGTAATAATCTTTGGTTTGGCTCAGTGAACGGGGCATTCATGTTACAGGCCGACGGGAAATATAAATACTATGCCTCACGGAGATGGATACCTGCAAATAACGTTAAAGATATTGCAGAGGGTAGCAATGGTTCTGTATTAATTCTTACTGATAAGGGTTTGGGTGAAATACATTTTGAACCAATGACTTTATATGAGAAGGCATTGTATTTCGAAAAGCAGGTGCGGCAGCGTCATATCCGGTTAGGTTTTAATGCTACTATTTCAGGAATGAAAGATGGTGATGTTGCTACAGGCTCGTTAGAAGATTCGGATAATGATGGCCTCTGGACTTCCATGTATTTAGGTGCCGAAGTATTTCGCTATGCCGCTACCAAATCACCGGAAGCACTGGAGAACTGCCGGGAATCATTAGATGCAATGGAACGATTGTACACTATCAATTCAATTAAAGGATTTCCTTCAAGGTCTTTTGAAAGAAGAGGATATGAAATTTCTGATGTTCATAAAAAAAATAAAAATAAAGCGGGATTGCAGGAGGAAAATGCCGGCAATGCCGGAGTGCAATCGCCCACTGAAGTTTGGCGACACGCAGATGATCCGGAATGGGATTGGAAATCCACCACCAGCAGTGATGAAGCTATCGGCCACATGTTTGTATTTCGGTGCCATCGCTGAGTTGATTGATGTGCCGGACATAAAAAATAAAGCCATCAGATTAATGGATGCGCTGATGCAGCATATTGTAGACCATGAGATGTACCTGGTTGACTGGAATGGCAAACCAACTACATGGGGAAGATGGAACCCGGAGTATGTGAATGCAAGGCCCAAAATGGTTGGCGACAGGAAGATCACTTCCTCCAATATTATTTCGATGCTGCAAACTGCTTATCATTTCACCCACAAAAAAATATACAAAGAAAAAGCCCTGGAACTGCTGAATAAATATGGCTTTTTGGAAAACCTGATGCGCCCGATGAAAGACATTGGCCATGCGCCTGACGATGCAGATGCACTAAGCAAGGACTTATCCGATGGCTGGAACCACTCTGATGATGAAATGTATTTCCTCGGTTATTGGGGGCTTTATCGTTATGCATTGAACGACACATTAAAAAATAAATTTAAAGCAGCTATTCTTGATCACTGGGAAATTGAACGCCCCGAAAAAGAAGGCGCCTGGGATATCTTGACAGCTATAACAGGAGTTAAGAATTTCGATTTGAACGAAGCAGCCTGGTACTTGCGGAAATATCCGATGGACCTCATTACCTGGCAAGTAAAAAACAGCGGCAGAAAAGATATTGAATTCATACCTGAAAATTTCCGCAGGCAAACGATCAAAGAAGTATTGCCGCCTGATGAATTGCCTGTGAGCAGGCACAATTCAAACCGCTTCGACCTGGATGGCGGTAGTGCCAATGGTAATTCAGAATACAGCGCCGGAGATATTTGGCTTTTACCTTATTGGATGGGACGATATTTAAAAGTAATAAGTGCCCCGGAGGATTCAACACATCAAACCTCATCAATGAATATTGAAACGAAAATTAAATAATATGTAACCAGTTTCACAGCATGCGAATTTTCTATCGATAAAATAAAGTTTTGCAATGACCAATCAAACTAAACGCCTCATTTCGCTGGATGCATTAAGAGGCTTCACCATTGCTGCAATGATTGTGGTGAACTATCCCGGCAGTGAAGACGCTGTTTATTTCACGTTGCGTCATACCGTTTGGAATGGTTTATCTTTTACTGACCAGGTAGCGCCTTATTTTCTATATTTCGTTGGTGCATCAATTGCACTTGCCTATTCAAAAAGATTGGAAGCAGGTGTTCCACGCAGCGCCATGTACAAAAAAATATTTTTTCGTTCGCTGAAAATTTATGCCGTAGGTATGTTCCTGAACCTGATGCCGCAATTTGATTTTCATAATATCCGGTGGACAGGCACGCTGCAAAGAATTGCCATTGTATTTTTTATATCAGCGATAATTTATCTCAACACCAACTGGAAACAACAGGCATGGATAGCCGCAATTTTATTGGTGGCGTATTGGCTGGCGCTTACGTTAATTCCCACACCGGGCGTAGGAAAAGTAATGCTTGAGCCGGGTGTGAATATTGTGGCCTGGTTCGATACGAAATTTCTTCCCGGCGTAATGTGGCGTGGTACATGGGATCCGGAAAGTATATTAACCAATATCACTTCCGTGGTTAGCTGTATAACGGGCATGCTTGCCGGCCGGTTGATGCTGAGCGATAAACCGCCCGGCGAGAAAGTTAATTACCTGATGACGGCAGGTGTTTTCATGGCCATTGCTGGTTATTTCTGGGGACTTGCATTTCCTGTAAATGAAAATCTATGGACCAGTTCTTTTGTGCTGGTGACCTCCGGGCTTTGCATCTTTATTATTTGGTGTATTTTATTTTTTGGTTGATATGAAAGGAAGAACCTGGGGCACCAGGCCCGGAATTATTTTTGGTGCCAATGCCATCACCATTTATTTTCTTGCCGATGTATGGGCATTACTTTTTTATGAGGCAAAATTTGGCGGAACATCGTTGAACGAAATGTTTGTAAACGGCCTGGCCAATGTCGGCGCAGATCCACAGATTTGCAAGTCTTTTATATGCATTGCTTTTTGTGGGAATTAATTTTATTCCTGCATGGATATTATACAAAAAAAAAATATTTATCAAGCTATAAACTCTAATGCAGCAGACCGGGATAAACTGGAAAACGAAAAGATTCCCTTAAAACTTACCCGGTGCCCACCTTCGAAGAACCACTTCAAACCTGCAGGAATAAAATAAATATTTATCTTGATTTTAAAGATGCCAGTGTGCAGCAATCATACGATCTCATAAAAAAATATGGAATGGAAAAACAAGTTATCGTGTATATCAATTCTCCTATGCAGTATGAGGAATGGAGAAGGCTCGTACCATCAATGCCTGTAGTGTGGGCCTTTAAAAATTAATAATAAAGGTAAATTTACTACAATCGTAAACTTACAGAAATCATGCACTCCTACCTCCATCACCTTCTCTCCAATATCGCTGCCGCATGCCGTGAAGAAATTCCGGAAGAAGAGGTGAGGCCCCAAGCTATTGAGGAACATTTCGAAGAAATAGATCGCTGGATAGAAGGTGAAAATGCAACCCGCTTTATTATATTAGCATTTCACACAGACCGGGAAATACTTTAACTTTAATAAAAAAACATGATCATTTTAGAGGATTCATATATTGAAGCGGCAGGATTAACTGAAAGTGAATTGAAACTGGAAATTGCTGTCATGCTTTTTGTAAAGGAAAAACTGTCGTTAAGGAAAGCTGCCTCACTCGCGGCGATGCACTGGCTCGATTTTATGAAAGAATTGGATAACCGCAAAATCGCACTTCATTATGACGAATCCATGCTTTAACTTTCATGATTGTAGTTGCTGATACTTCGCCGGTTACTGCATTGCTCCACCTGCAGCAACTCGATCTGCTTCGATTGATATACGGGCAGGTTTTTATTCCATTGACCGTGGCAACGGAATTAAAAAGTTTAATTCATTTTGGATTTGATATTTCCTTTTTGAGTGAGGAAGGTATTTGCAAAGTGATGGAAGCATCAGATACCAACTTTGTAAAAACCTTATCGCGTAATATTGATGCGGGTGAAGCGGAGGCCATTGCATTGGCTAAAGAACTACAAGCAGATTTGCTGCTGATTGATGAAAAACTTGGCAAACAGTTTGCCGAAAAGGAAAATATTGTCTGCAAAGGCGTGGTGGGCATTTTGATAGAAGCCAAAAGAAAGGGTCTGCTGCCTTTGATAAAGCCGTTGTTGGATGATTTGTTGTTGAATTTAAAGTTTAGGCTTTCAGACAGAATATATCAACTCGCCTTAAGAAAAGCAGGTGAGTAAAGCATGCTTCTCTACTCATTAGCCCACTGTCAACTTTATTTAGCATTCCTTATAAATCATTAATATCATGCACTCCTACCTCCCTCACCTTCTCTCCGATATTGCCGCCGCATGCCGTGAAGAAATTCCGGAAGAAGAGGTGAGGCCTCAAACTATTGAGGAACATTTTGAAGAAATAGACCGCTGGATAGAAGGCGAAGAGCCTCCGCATACCTTCGGCTACTATTGCGGGTTAGAAGCGGAAAATTTTCCACCGGCAGAACAGTTAACGGATGATGAAATGATCATTATCCGCAAGGCCTTTGAACAAATGATGTTTACCTGGAACCAGGGTATTGATTTGCCCGAAACCCTGCCTGTTGCATTTGCTTATAAAATGATTGTGGACTCACTAAACATGAAAACAAACATTGTAAACAGCGGATGTATGAGCTTTGATTTTTGCAGCGGCTATGCGCCGGATTGTGTTTTTAAAGAATACTGTCCCTGCCTGGAAATTTGGAACGAAATTAAAGATGAAAATATGGACATCAATACCCATCTCAGAGATGACGAATTACCATTTTAAGAAAATATAGAATAGCGTTCTTTTACTCAACAAAACAAACATCGTAAACAGCGGACTTATGGATTTTGATTTTTGCAGTGGCTATGCCCGGATTGCATATTTAAAGAATACTGCCCATGTTTGGAAATATGGACCGAAACAAAAGACGAGAATATAGAGAGGCCTCAATAATAACGGGGAAGCCATTGATTTGAGCAATTAGAAATGGCGATTATAAACTGATCCCTTATGCAAACCAATAAGCCACTAATTTTGATCTGAACTCAAACCAATTCACCTGGAAAAGTTATTATTTATGTTTAATGTTCTAATGCAATTGAATTCTTAAAACCATATCTGTTGCGGTAACATACAACATATCTTTACTTTCATTGAACGCACAGTTTGATACACGTTTATTATACACTCTTATCAAACCAATTAATTTGCCTTGAGGCGAAATTATACAAACACCATCCGGGCCGGCGCTAAAAATATTTCCGTGACTATCAACTTTAAAGCCGTCACAACCTTGTTGCACTTTTGCTTTAGCCTTCAGTTCAGTTGCATCTAATAAAACTTTACCGCTTGCTACATCGCCTCTGTCATTCAAATTAAAAGCATACCATTTGCTGTGTACATTATCGCTACTGGCTACGTACAAAATCTTTTCATCGTTTGATAATGCAATACCGTTTGGTCTCGAAATAGAATCAATCAACAATATTGTTTTACCAGTTGTATCAACTTTAAATACTCCTTCAAATTTTAATTCTCTTGCAGGATCATCAGCGCCTTTTTCCAAACCATAAATCGGATCAGTAAAATAAATAGTACCGTCTTTGCTTACAACAATATCATTCGGACTATTAAATTTTTTGCCGCCATAATTTGATGTAATAGTCGCGTAAGAAGCTTTAGGTGAATCAAGAGAAACATTTAATCTTCCGATTTGCCTGTCGCCATCCTGGCAAAGCAATAGTCTTCCCTTGTTATCTAACGTCAGACCATTCGAGCCAACTTCACCTTCTCTTGGCGATGTGCCTGTATAACCCGCGGGCGATAAAAATAATTGAACAGAATCAGCCAGCGTCCATTTATACACTTTGTTGTTCGGCACATCAGAGAATAACAATATTTGTTTTTCAGGTACCCAAACGGGTCCTTCCACCCACGTAAAGCCGGTTGCAATAACCTGTACTGATGCATTTTTATCGATGGCTTCGCTGGCGCTGCTATCGTATAACTCTATGGATGCAACTGCGGTGTCTTTTGTTGCGGTTGAATTTTCATTTGACGTATTATTATTGCTATTACAACTTACAAAAGTTACAAGCAGGCAGAAGCAAATCAATCGCAGTATATTTTTCATAAAGCTGTTTTTATATAATGATGATATAGTTTAGTGTGCGCTTTACCCAATGCCTCGTCTGCATCAATAATTGTTATTTTAAACTGATTATTATTAATAACATTCAAAGCCGTTGTGTATTGTTGTAATAAGTCGCTTGCACAAACGAGCATAATATTTTCCTGGTTTGATGTTGACACTTCACTCAACTCACTTCCAATTAATAAGCCACTTAAATAATGATAATTTTCTTCCGCTGAAAATTTTTGAAACAATTGATTTGTTCTTACATGAAATGAAGCGTTCAATACATTATTTGATATACCATCTTTTATTCCTGCGGCAAACGATTTATCATGCATCGAATTATTTTTTGAAACTGATTTTGCCAGCAAACTTTTGGTTGAGAGCAATTCAAAAAACTCACCTGTCATATAGGTTTTAATATCCATTACCAGTTTGTTTTTTACAACAACATGTTTAGAATGTGTTCCCGGAAAAATTGCCAAAGCATCATTATTCAAAACGCAACCCAACAACAGACTTTCTTCGCCACGCATCACATCATTTTCGGTTTGAAAACCTGAAACAAGTAAAATATCATGATTGCAAAAATCATCAGCTGCGAATTGTTCCGTCAAAAAACTTCCTGCTTCAATCTTTAAAGGCAACCTTGCGTAAGGCAATTCTTTTATACCAATAGTTGAAGAAGCCATGCCTGATACAATCACAGGAATATCTTTCAAATCAATGTTCATTTTTTCCACCTGCGTTTGTATAAAACTTCTATAAAAATTCAATCGTATTTCTTCACTCTTTTTCGTTGCAAGCCATTCATTGTGCGCAGCATTTATGCCTTCAAGAGTTTTAACTTCTTGCAAAACCTTTGCGGTATCAACATCAATCAATCGCAAACGAAATGATGTTGTTCCCCAATCGCAACTTAAAATTCTGTTTAGCATATTAATCAACAACTATACGTTCTACTTTACCAACAAGAAATATATAACTCATTGCACCCACCAAAGCAAGGCAGCCGATAAACACTAATGCAGACGCAAAATTTCCATTGCTTGCTAAGTAACCAATTGCTATTGGTATAACTATGCTGGCAAGTCCGCCAAACAAATTAAATACGCCGCCGGTCAATCCTAATAAATGTTTTGGTGCCAATAAACTTACGAACACCCAGGTGATCGATGCGAAACCATTTCCAAAAAATGCCAACGATAAAAAGAAAATAATCCATCCCGGCTCATTTACATAATTCGCAAACACAATCGTAACGGTTAGTATTAACCCGATAATTATTGGCGCTTTTCGTGCTACTGCATTCGATACATTTTTTCGAACCAAATAGTCACTTAAAAAACCAGCCAGCAAGATACCCGCAAATGCAGCGATAAATGGAATCGCTGCATAAAATCCTGATTCTATAAAATTCATCTTTCTATAATCAACCAAATATTTCGGGAACCACGTTAGAAAAAAATTTGCAGCACCTCCCAAACAAAACTGGCCCAGGTAAATGCCCCACAATTTTTTATTGGATAAAACAATTCCAAGATTCTTCCATTCGAATTTGTTTAATTTTTTTTCCTTCGCAACCCGATCAAAAATCCCGCCACCGCGTTCAATATAATCAAGCTCTGCATTGCTTACACGTTTATGTTGGGCCGGTGTTCTATATAGAAAATACCAAAGAATTCCCCACGCAATTCCAATAATTCCGGTTATAAAAAATAAACCCCGCCAACCTGTATGAGCTTCTATAAAAAATAATATCGGCGTTAAAAATGCAAGTCCTAAAAATTGTCCCGATGTATAGGTTGCAATTGCCGAGGCTCTCTCCTTTTCAGGAAACCAGGACGTTACAATTTTATTATTCATCGGGTAAGATGGCGCTTCAAATGCACCAATCAACACACGCAATAAAATCAACAAACCAATGCTATATGTTAAACCCAAACATAATGTTGCAATACTCCATCCAATCAAACTCACTGCATACAAAATGCGTGTTGCAAAACGGTCAACCAAAATGCTACCCGGTATTTGCAGGGATGCATACGTCCAGGCAAATGCCGAAAACACATACCCCATCTGCACATTGCTCAATTGCAATTCTTTTTGAATTTGCAAACCCGCAACAGAAATATTGCTGCGGTCCATGTAATTAATCACCACGTTCACAAACAACATGGTAAGAATTCCATACCTGGCCTTTGATTGATACTTCATAAGCAATCGTATTCATCGCATATCAATGACTTTTTTTTAGTTCTGTTCTTTCGACCTGCAATTATTAAACTTCGTTGCGTGTTACACTTCAACAGCGCTACCCGGCAATAAGATAATTACCATTCGGCAACACTTCCATCTTCATGATGCCATAACGGATTTTTCCAGTTATGGCCAATCTTCGCCATCTCAATTACTTTCTCTTCATTAATAGCAATTCCTAAACCCGGCGCAGACGGAATATTCACAAAACCATTTTCGTATTTAAACACAGATGCATCCTGCAAATAATCCAATCAAATCATTACTTGTGTTATAATGAATGCCGAAACTTTGCTCCTGTATAAATGCATTATGACAAGTTGCATCAACCTGCAAACATGCAGCCAAAGCAATTGGTCCAAGCGGGCAATGCGGCGCCGCTGCAACATCATATGCTTCCGCCATTGAAATAATTTTTTTGCATTCCGTTATGCCGCCTGCGTGCGATAAATCTGGTTGAATAATATCAACACAACCATCCTGCAACAACTGTTTAAAATGCCAGCGACTAAACATCCGCTCACCTGTTGCGATTGGTATAGATGTGAGTTGCGCAATCTCTTTCAACGCTTCGTTATTTTCAGGTAACACAGGTTCTTCAATAAACATGGGATGATATTGTTCCAGCTCTTTCGCTAAAACCTTTGCCATTGGTTTATGCAAGCGACCATGAAAATCTATTCCTACTTCCACACTCATACCAACAGCATCACGCAAGGCAGCAACACGTTGCAGCACGCGGTCAATCTTTTCATAAGAATCTATGTATTGCATTTCATCAGTTGCATTCATCTTCACCGCAGTAAAACCTTGCTCTTTCGCAGCTTTTGCAGCGTTACCAATATCACTGGGTCTGTCGCCGCCAATCCATGAGTACACACGCATTTTATCTCTCGCCTTTCCGCCAAGCAATTGATGAATCGGTGCATTAAAATACTTTCCTTTAATGTCCCATAAAGCCTGGTCAATGCCAGCAATGGCGCTCATTAAAATTGGTCCGCCACGATAAAATCCGCCACGATACATCGTGTTCCAATGTCCTTCAATATCCATCGGGTCTTTATCAATTAAGCCTTGCATGAGTTCATCAACAGCCGCTTTCACGGTTGCTGCTTTGCCTTCAATAACCGGTTCGCCCCAGCCAACAATACCTTCATCTGTTTCAATTTTTAAAAACAACCAACGCGGCGGAACAATATATAATTGATGGGATTTTATCTTCATACAAACTGTTTAATACTTTACCTGTTGCAATGCATGTTTTACGGTTTCTTCAATGCCTTTATAATTTTTTTCTTCCATCATTTGTTTTGATGCGAGCCAGCTTCCGCCAACTGCAATTACATTTTTCAATTGATGATATTCATGCATGTTAGAAACATTGATACCACCCATCGGAACGAATTTAATTTCGAGTTGATCGTATGGCCCCAACATCGCTTTCAAAAATGATGCGCCACCAATCTGTGAAGCAGGGAATAATTTTTGAATGTCATAACCAAGTTCATACGCCAGTTCAATTTCACTTGGCGTCATCACACCGGGAATGAATGGAAATTTTTTTTGTTTTGCTTCGCCACAAACTTTTGTATTTAATGAGGAGCTTAAACCAAACTGGGCACCTGCATTTATCGCGTCACTCATTAATGACGTCGTAAGCAATGTTCCTGCACCAACAAACATTTCAGGAAATTTTTTTCTTATTGCACTTACTGCATTTAAAGCAACCGAAGTTCTTGCAGGCACCTCAATTACATTTAAGCCGCCATTTAAAAACGCTTCCGCAACAGGCAACACGTCTTCTTCGTTACGAAAAACAATTGCCGGTAAAATTTTTTGTTGCAATGCTTTTATTAAAAAATCATTCACGTAATTCTATTTTTTATTGTTCGCAGGATCAAAACCCTGCTTGTTATTAAAAGTTGGTGGTTCAAAATAAGCAATGTCACTGTTATGATAAACTTTTTTATTGTAATTCCGACGGAAGTAACAACATTGATAATTGCACCTCAGGAAAGCGGGAAATAAATAGTTCGATATTTCCCGAAAAAACAACTTTTGGCGGTTTCAATTATCGAACAATTATGGAACTATTTGGGCTCAACAGGCTGCTCGCCTGGTAATTTAGTCTGAGGAAGGATTTTAGCAAAACAGAAAGGGGACAAAGTGCAACTTTTCGCAAATGCCCCCTTTGGTGACCCCGCAGGGGCTCGAACCCTGGACCCGCTGATTAAGAGTCAGCTGCTCTACCAACTGAGCTACAGAGTCATTTTTTTGCAAATATAATATAATGATAAATGGAAATTTGTAGTGTTTAATATTAAATGATGTTTGCATTAATTGAATTTATTTTTTCATTATTAATTTGTAACAATTTTTTGATACCATTAATAAAATAAATTTCAAATATTATCACATAAGTTTTACATTCACGCTCTCTTAAAAATGTACTTCTGAACACGTTATAATTATTATGGGAAAATTCCAGATTAAGCTCCAACCCAAAAAATACGATGCAATAATTGTTGGTTCCGGTGCGGGTGGCGGAATGGCAACTTACGTGCTTGCCAATGCAGGTTTAAAAGTTTGTCTTATTGAGGCTGGTCCAATGTATGATCCCGCAAAAGATTCGAACCAGTTAAAAAATCCATGGGAGTCTCCACGCAGAGGCGCCAGCACCAAATATCGTCCCTTTGGCGATTTTGATGGCTGCTATTGGGGATGGGAAATTGACGGTGAACCGTACACGCAGGCTGAAGGTACCAAATGGGAATGGTGGCGTGCACGTATGTTAGGTGGCCGCACCAATCATTGGGGAAGAATATCCTTGCGTTTCGGCCCCAAAGATTTTAAACATAAAAGTATTGATGGACTTGGTGATGACTGGCCGATTGGTTATGACGACGTAAAGCCATACTACGATAAAATTGACAAATTGTTAGGCGTGTTTGGCACCAATGAAGGTTTGGTCGATGCTCCTGATGGTATCTTTCTGCCGCCGCCGAAACCAAGCCTGCATGAATTATTTATTAAGAACGCAGCAACCAACATTGGTATCCCGGTAATTCCTTCAAGGCTTTCTATTCTTACCAAAACAATTAATAAGGACCGCGGTGAATGTTTCTATTGTGCTCAATGCGGACGCAGTTGTAAAATATATGCCGATTTCTCCTCTTCATCTGCCTTGATAATTCCTGCATTGCGAACCGGCAATGTTGATTTGATAACCGATTCAATGGTTCGGGAAGTATTGGTAGATAAAGAAGGACTCGCTACCGGTGTATCGTATGTACACAAACCGGATATGCAGGAATACCAGGTTACAGGGAGAACGGTTATTCTGGCTGCGAGCGCCTGTGAGTCTGCAAGATTATTATTGAATTCAAAGTCACCGCAACATCCTAACGGTCTCGCCAACTCGAGCAATGTGGTAGGTAAATATTTACATGATTCTACGGGAGCAGATATGGGTGGAATTCTACCTCAGCTATTTGATCGCAAACGTTATAATGAAGATGGAGTAGGAGGGATGCATGTGTATACACCCTGGTGGCTCGATAATAAAAAATTGGATTTCCCACGCGGTTATCATATTGAATATGGCGGCGGTTTCGGGATGCCGTTATATGGATTTAACTGGGGTATTGAAAACTTAAACGGCACCTATAAAATTAAAGGAAAGCAAAAAGAAGCTGGCGGCTATGGGGCTTCATTAAAAGAAGATTACCGTTATTTCTTTGGAGCGCATGTTGGCATGGCAGGCCGCGGAGAAGCCATTGCCAGGGAAGACAGTTATTGTGAAATTGATCCGGAAGTGGTTGATAAATATGGCATACCGGTATTTGCGTTTTCATACAACTTATACTGACTATGAAATTAAGCAGGCCAAACACATGAAAGAAACATTCTCAGAAATTTTACATTCAATGGGTGCTGTAAATATTTGGGGCGGCGATGATGGCCCTGAGAATAATTATGGGTTGCATGCTCCCGGAAATATTATTCATGAAGCGGGTACGGTTCGCATGGGTAACGACCCAAAAACATCTCCTTTAAATAAATGGGCCCAGGCGCATGAATGTAAGAATTTGTTTAATGTGGATGGCGGTATGTTTGTTTCGCAGGGCGATAAAAATATTACCTGGACCATTCTTGCATTGTCGATGCGTACATCAGAATATATTGTTGACCAGTTGAAGAAGAATGAGATTTGAGTAAGGAGTGATAAGTGAACAGTGATGAGTGAAAAGGAGTGATACTATACTAATTACTGATAACCGATATACTAATACCTGATAACTAATAACTATTATGGATAGACGAAAATCATTAAAAGCACTTGCCTTTGGTACTGTATCTGCGGGATTATTGCTGGATGCATGTAAACTCGCGGATAAAAAAGAAGCCGGATAATAAAGTAGTTGCCACAGAAGATAATACCGGTAACCAACGGGTATTAACAGGATGAAGGAAGAGGCGGAGCATTATAAAGAAGTGACTTCTTACACTTTTTTTACGCCGGAAGAAATGGCGACGATCACGGTTCTTGGAGATATTATTATTCCGAAAGATGACGTAAGCGGAAGTGCTTCCGATGCGAAAGTGCCGGACTTTATAGAGTTCATTGTAAAAGATAAACCGGAATTCCAGGTGCCGATGCGTGGCGGATTGAAGATGGCTGGATATGCAATGTTTAAACAGTTATCAAAATGGTTTTACAGATTGCAGCAGCCAACAACAAATAGAAATGGTTGATGCAATTGCTTATCCGAAAAAAGCAAAAGCCGGAAATGAAGACAGGGAGTTTCTTTTTTTAGCCTGATGCGTAATTTAACAGCGACGGGTTTTTATACAACGGAAATGGGTGGTAAAGATGTTGGTTATATGGGCAATCAGCCCAACCAATGGAATGGCGTGCCGGCCGACGTTTTAAAGCAATACAATCTTGCTTATACGGAGAAGGAATTAAAAGAGTGTATTAGTTTTTCCTAATAATGTTAGTTTGCGGTTGCTTGATTTTATATTTCTAAAATAAAGTCGATTGCATTCTTTAATAATTTAAATTAACTACACAATAAATATTTATTTATAACCTCTCATTCATCATGAAAAAAACATTTTATTTAGTTGCCGGCTCTGCTGGTATTCAGTTTTGCGTCCGTAAATGCGCAACAAAAAATGAAACACGAAGACACAGAATTATACACGCCGGTTCCGCCGGTAGTTACTCCCGGAAAATCCTGTGGCGATGCTCCTTCTGATGCTATTATTTTATTTGATGGCAAAAATCTGGATCAATGGGTTTCCGCGAATGATACAACAAAGCCTGCCGACTGGATCATAAAAAAAGGCCTTCTTACAGTAAATAAAAAAGCAGGCAGTATTCAAACAAAGCAATCATTTATGGATTACCAGATTCATGTTGAATGGCGTGAGCCAAAAGATATTGAAGGTTCAGACCAGGGACGCGGTAACAGCGGTTTGTTCCTGGCTTCAACAGGTAAAGGAGATGATGGCTATGAAATGCAGATACTGGACAATTATAATAATAAAACCTACACTAACGGCCAGGCAGGCAGCATCTACAAACAAAATGCACCGTTAGTGAATCCAAATCGTCCACCCGGCAAATGGCAAACATATGATGTAGTATGGACTGCACCCCGTTTTAATGATGATGGCTCATTAAAAAGCCCGGCAAGAGTAACAGCATTTTTCAATGGCCTGTTAGTTCAAAATAATTTTGAACTAAAGGGACCTACTCTTTATATTGGTCATCCAACTTATGAGAATGCTGTGCGTGGTCCATATCCGATAAAAATACAGGCGCATGGCGATAAAAGTAAGCCAATAAGCTTCAGGAATATTTGGGTGAGGCCTTTATAAGATATATCGCGGGTAATCACGTGTGTCCGTAGCCGTTAGAAGCGAGATAACTTGTTTCATCTTGCAATATTGTTTTAGGAATTACTTTTCCGGGAACTCTTTTATTTAAAAATTTCTTCGAAAAAGAGATGAAGCGCATGATATCCTCTTTGGTTGTAGGGAAACCCAGGGACACGCGAACAGCGCCTCTTAATTTTCCGAGATGTTTTATCATATCAAAATAATCTCCGTGTTCACGGCTTTTAAAGAAACGTTGTAAATCTTCGGCGGCCAGGTCATGATTGGTTTCATCGATGCCCGGATTGCAAAAGCAACCGCTTCGTAACGATATGTTTTCTTCGTTTGCACGATCTTCAATAAACTGAAACGGGTACATTTCACCGTTTACGTCAAGAAAATTTATTAAAAAAGTGCCGCCCCTGTTATTCGTATTTGCAGGGCCGTATAATTTTATTAATGGCAAACCATTGTCATGCTTTAAGCTGTAGACAGTGTTCCGTAAAAGAGAATCACATAAGTTCCTTTACCGGCTGCTGATATTTTTCCATCCCAATTGCACGTTATATAATTGAGTCCATTAGTGATTGCTGGGATATCTAAGATAATTAACCGTACCGTCTTCAAATTTTTCATGATCGCGTTTTAAAAAATAACCGTTGTATCGGCTGAAGATATAGTAATGGTACCGCCTGCATACCAGGGTTTTTTCAATTTGTGGAACTTTGATTTTTTAACAAGCAGGCAACCTATCCCTGTCGGGTAGCCGAAAATTTTGTAAAATGAAATGGATACAAAATCGGGTTGCACTGTCAGACAAATTCAAAACTGAAGTGGGTACAAAAGCGGCTGCATCAAGCAACACATCCCATCCCTTGTTATGCGCTTTGTTAATCCATGCAAGCGAATGCTGAACTCCGGAAACATTGGATTGTGCAGGGTATGCAAATAATTTATTTTTCTTATCATTATGCAAATTGCAATAGTTTATTTAACTCATCGGCATCAATAGTAAGATCATCATTACGCATTGAACAATAGGTATGATTGTCCGCCTTTTTGCCTGCAATATTCTCTTATACCATTTACTGAATTGTGATTATCGGCCGTAAGCAGCAAATGACTTTCGGCAGAAAATGGATAACATTCGCCAACAATTTTAAAGCGCCGCAGAAGCATTGACAGTAAACACGCAGTAGTAATCTTTTGCGTTAAAAAAATTTAAAACGCTGTTCCTGGCTTCGCTAATAAATTTTTCTGACAGATGTGAAGCAGGATTAGAGGAATGCGGGTTTCCATAAACTTTTTTTAAATATTTGAAATGCGCATCAACCAGGCTTTGCGGAATAATGTTGCCTCCTGTATAGTCTAAGTAGACATGGTTCAATTTATCAAGTTTAGCATATTCTTTTTTTCTGAGCCGGTTAAAAAATAGATCGCTTTGTTTTTTTGAACTGGCAACAAAAAATTTTTTTGAAAACAATTTCATTTCTGATTGTATATCAATTTTGGAAATTTTTATTACTGCCTGGAAACCGCTAAAATTATTTTATTCAAAGGGGATGCCAGTCAAGTATTTCATTGTATAAATTAGCCTTAGTATAAACTCTTATTATTTCCTCACCGCCATCGGGATTTGGCTGGACCAATATCAGATAGCCTATTTCGCAATCTAATAGATCTATATAGCCGGCGCCATTGCCGTAGCCGCTGTATTGTGGTGATGAAACCGAAGTAAGCAAAGTAAGCTTTAGAGAATCACCATAAGGTAAAAGCTTAGGGGCTGGGGTAACCGAATAATTTCCCCCATAGGCTGTCACCAGGGGATTATACCTGATAAATCCCACACCGCTTCCGCAAAAATCGCTTGAGTCGGGTACCGGGTTAGCTCCTGTTTCCTTCGTTATCCTGGTATAAGTGCCATCATTTTGAAAATTAAATGTTTCTCTTGTTATAGCATAATATGTATCGAAATGCAATGTCTTGTTGGGCTGTGATAGACCGGGGCAAATTCCATACAGGGAGTATCCACTGCAGCAACTTCCTTTGATATCCTGGCCTTCAGCACCGAAAACTGTAAAAGGGTCATCGTAAAAATCAAAGTTTTTGTTGGGATTCTTCGACACAATATAAGTAAGCTTCCACTTCCAGTATTCTTCAACGGGAAGAACAAGCCCACACGTGCCATTAGGATTGTTGGTATGCTTTACAATTTTAACCGGCCTTATAATACTGGAGATTGGGAGCCCCTTGTTATCATAAGGTGTAATGCGGATATTGAAGGTTGTTGGTATTTGAATATCCGTTGGGTCAAACCCTACCACAATTTCAGAAACCGTATCACTGCTTTCTACTTCAGATACTTCAGGCACATCGTAATAATAAGATGCAAATGACCCGGCGGTAAGACCCATTACCTGCAAAAAAATACCTGAAACATTTTGTGTAGTATCGAGATGCTGGAATTTTATAGGAAGCTTCACCTGGTCCACAAGGTAGAGCGTATCCTCAAAAGATATTTTTAGAGAATTTGACGACAGGGCCTGTTAGGAATAGCGCCTTTTATTTTAGTGGCATTAAAAAATTGAAGATGGTCAGAGAATGAATCTACAGCAGGCGAACTCCGCTGGAGGATTACTGCCGCCACCGTCTTCGTTTTTTTTACATGATGAAAATAAACCTGTACAAACAATTGTTACAAAAAAGAAATTGAATAAAATAACAGAAAATTTCATGATAATAATTTTAAGGTTAACCCGGTTTGGAAAACCTAAAATTCTAAATCAATGAAATGATTTCTATTACCCTTTCGGGTAGTTTTTTTGAATGGCCGTATTGAAGTAGTTGCTGACGGGACTTGTACCTATAAGTTTAATCCTCCTCAAATTCCTTATGTTCCTCAGGTTTATAATCAGCCTGCAATTCTGCTAATTTTTTCTTGCCGTAAGAAAAGCGGGTTATCAGCACGAATAATACAGGAACCACAAAAATAGCCAGCGAAGTAGCGGCAAGCATTCCGCCAAATACAGTCCAGCCAATTGTTTTACGCGATTCCGCAGCAGCACCAGTGGCAAATGCCAATGGTAACACGCCCAGGATAAATGCAAGCGACGTCATAACGATTGGGCGTAAACGCAATTTTACTGCCGCGAGGGTTGCCTTTAGTAATTCCATGCCGATGTCAACTCTTTCCTTTGCGAATTCTACAATCAATATGGCATTTTTGGCAGCAAGGCCGATTAATGTTATCAATCCTATTTGAGCATAAATATTATCAGTCAGGTCGGGCAATAATGTAAGCGCAATTATAGAACCCAATGCGCCTATAGGTACTGCAAACAAAACCGAGAATGGTACCGACCAGCTTTCGTACAATGCTGCAAGAAAGAGAAAAACAAATATCAACGATATGGCAAAGATGGTTGCGGTTTTATTTCCTGCTTTTATTTCTTCAATGCTCATTCCGGAAAATTCATAGCCATAACCGGCAGGTAAATACCTGGCGGCTGTTTCCTCCAAAGCTTTAATTGCCTGGCCACTGCTATAGCCTTGTTTCGATGTACCGTTTATTTCAATTGACCTGTAAATATTATAATGCGATATCAGCGTGGGGCTTTCTATCAATTTGGTAGTAATTAATGAACCCAAAGGAACCATGTTTCCGGAACTATTACGCACATAATATTTTTTTAGCTCATCAAGCGATGAGCGGTAAGAACTATCAGCTTGTGTAACCACCCTGAAATTTCTTCCGTATAAATTAAAGTCGTTTACATAACCGCTTCCTAAATAGGTTGATAAAGTTTGATAAACGTCTGCGACAGACACTCCCAATTGTTTTGCTTTATCGCGATCCACATTTACCTGGTAGCTGGGTGTATTGGCTGTAAAAAAAGAATATGCCGATTCAATCTCTGGTCGTTTATTTACTTCTCCCAGAAAATTTCTGGCTACTTGTGCGAATTGGTTGATATCGTCAGTGCTGGTTGTTTGCTGCAGTTCAAAAGTAAAGCCCGCAGTACGCCCGAGGCCTGGCACCGCTGGTGGTGAGATGGCTAAAACCCTTGCATCTTTTATATCGGCAGTTTTCTTTCTTATTGCAGCAATTACACTTTGAGCATTATGCTCTTTGCCCTTGCGTTCATCCCAGGGTTTGAGATGAACAAACATGGTTCCTACATTGGATTTATTTGAAAAGCTGATAATGTTCAACCCTGCCAGGCCACCTACGCCTTCTACTTCAGGGATTGATTGTACACGTGCCATTAGCAGCTTCAGCATCTCAATGCTTTTGGTAGTGGAAGTAGCTTCAGGCATTTCATAGGTAACATATAACCGGCCTTCGTCTTCAGGAGGAATAAAGCCGGTTGGCTTCGCCTTGAAAAGAAAAAATAATCCAACAAACAAAACAATAAGCATTATCAATACATAGGGCGTTTTGCGTATCCACAATGCAACCCCGCGTGTGTAGGACGCAGTAAATTTTCTTAGCCCGTTATTGAAAGCCGCAAAGAATTTTTCCATCACATTTTTCTTCTCATTTTCTCCTTTGGAATGTTTCAGCAATAATGTGCAAAGAGCAGGTGTAAGCGACAACGCGACAAATGCGGATATGATTACCGAAACGGCAATAGTAATGGCGAATTGCTGGTATAATCTTCCGACAATGCCAGGTATAAAGCCAACAGGAACAAACACGGCAGCCAATATTAAAGCAATGGCAATTACGGGCGCAGAGATTTCGTTCATTGCTTTACGGGTTGCATCTCTTGGCGATAAATTGTTGTGATCTATATTATGCTGGACAGCCTCGACCACAATGATGGCATCATCCACAACAATACCTATTGCCAAGACAAAAGCAAATAGTGTAAGGGTATTAATGGTAAATCCAAATGGTACAAAAAATATAAAAGCGCCAATAAGAGAAACGGGAATAGCCAACACAGGAATTAAGGTGGCACGCCAGTTTTGAAGAAATAAAAACACAACTAATACCACAAGGCCCAGCGCTTCAAGAAGCGTAAACATTACTTCTCTTATCGATGTTTTTACAACTGAGACAGTTTCGAGGGGAATAAGGTAATCAAAGTCCTGGGGGAAAGTTTTTTTGAGTTCAGTAAGCGCTTTCGTAATTCCTGAATAGGTTTCCAAAGCATTGGCATCGGGCGCCTGGTATATTAGTAAAAATGTTGCAGGTTGGCCATTTACAAAAGCGTTGAACGAATAACTAAACTGTCCTAACTCTACCCTGGCGATATCTTTGAGGTAAACGATATTTCCTGTGGCAGGGTTCGAGCGAACAATAATATTTTTGAATTGATCAACCGTATTGATACGGCTGTTTGTAAGAACACTATATTCAAAAGCCTGGGCATTGGGTTGAGGGTTACCGCCGATAGTGCCTGCGGCAATTTCCAGGTTCTGTTCGGTGATAGCCGCAGACACATCGGCCGGAGTAATATTTAACGCAGCAAGCTTTTCAGGATTAAGCCAAATACGCATCCCGAAATCATTTCCGAGGGAGGTAATGTCGCCAACGCCGGGAACACGCTTCAGTGCATCCTGTACATAAATGTTTACATAATTGCCTACAAATTTGGGATCATGTGTTCCTTTCGGCGAATAAAAGGCCAGCGCTACCATAATACTTGGATTGCGCTTTGTAACGGTAACCCCTAAACGCTTTACGACATCCGGTAATGTGGGTGTGGCAACGCTTACCCTGTTTTGTACATCCAGGGCGGCAATGTTGATGTCGGTGCCTACATCAAAAGTTACACTTATAGAGCTTTGCCCGCTTGATGAACTATTGCCGGTAATATAGGTCATCCCCGGCGATCCGTTAATCTGTGTTTCTATTGGGGTAGTAGTAGTTTGCTCCACCGTTTGTGCATCGGCCCCCGTAAAATTCGCAGCAACTGCAACTGTCGGAGGTGAAATATCAGGATACTGCGCAATAGGCAAATTGCTCAATGAAATAATACCCACCAATACAATCACAATCGAAATAACAATTGCTGTAACAGGGCGTCGTATAAAGGTTTCGGCGATCATTTAATAAAGAGTATAAGGTATAACGTATAAGGTTTCAGGTATGATTTCATTACTTCTTATTTTCTTTCTGTTACCACTTATTTTTGTTTTTGTGCAGCAGGTGTTGACGCAGCGGCATTAACTACAGATCCCTGGTGCAGGTTTTGAACTCCTTTCACCACAATTGTTTCTCCTGCTTTTAAACCGTCTTTTACAATTACATTGTTTCCTATTTGTGTGCCTAATGATATTTCACGCTGCGATGCTTTTGAACTATCTCCAACAACATACACATAAAATTCTCCCAACTGCTCTGTTACTGCTTCATAAGGTATTATCGTTGCATTTTTAGATGCTGTATTTTTAACCCTGACAGTTGCATTCATACCTGGCTTGAGCATATCTTTTTCGTTTGGAAAAACAAGCCTTGTTTTAATGGTTCCGGTTTGAGGATCAACTGCACGATCTATTAAGCTGATTTTACCCGGATAAGGATACACTTCATCTCCGAAAGCAATTGTAAAAACCGAATCTTTTATATTGGAACCTTTTTGCTCTAATTCTGAAAAACGATAAATATTTTTTTGATCCACTGTAAAATCTACAGCTATCGGGTTGTCAGTGGAAACCGTATTTAAAACCGTTTGTCCCGCAACCACTGCTGTTCCTTTCTTCACCTGTGATATACCGATGGTTCCTGTGAAAGGTGCGTAAATACTGGAAAATTTTACATTAGATTCTACGGCGGCCACATTTGCTTTTGCTGCGTTCACTTGTTTTTTTGCGGCCTCAAGCGCTGCATCAGCATAGTCTACCTGTTGCTTTGCTATCGCGTCATGTGCATCGAGTTCATGATAACGGTCGGCATCTTTTTGCGCTTTTAATAAATTCGTTTGCTGAACCTGCAGGTTAGCTTCAGCCTGTTGATAATTGGCTGTATAAACCTCTGCGTCTATGGAATATAATCTCTCGCCTTTTTTTACTTTACTCCCGTCTTTAAAATAAATTCCGGTAACATAGCCACTAACCTGCGACGTTAGTTTTATTTCATCCAATGCTGCAACAGTCCCGGGATATTGATCATAGTAAACTGCATCAGTTGGTTTTACAACCTCCGTTGTTACCGGCACTGCCGGTGGCGGCCCCTGCTGTTGCTGATTTTTTTTATCTCCGCAGGATATCATTATAAAAAAAATAACAGCGATAAAAAATATATGGTAGCGTTTAAATTGCATGTTGAGTTGTATTTAATAAGTTATGGTTCCGAGTGATTGTGATACATCTATTTTGCTGGAAAGTAATTGATACAAGGCATTGTAATAATTTATTTGTGCATTGCGCAAATCGGTTTCTGCACTGATCACTTCGAGATAGGTTTTTACACCCGAACGATATTGCAGACGTATTACATCATATACTTCATTGGCCAGGTCAAGATTTTCTTTCAAACTATAATAATTAATGAGATTGCTTTTGTATGAAGCAAGCGCCTGCTGATATTGAGTGTTTATGGTATGCTGATAACTTTTTATTGAATTATCAACCTGGGTTACTTCCAACTGAGCTTGTTTTATTTCCTGTAATCTTTTTCCTCCCTGGAAAATAGGAATTGAAAGCAAAAGGCCCGCATAAGAATTGGGATAAGACTGGCTGTATAATTTTGAAAACTTGTCATTCAGGAAATTCAGATTGTAATTTCCAAATGCAGAAACCGTTGGTAAGAAACTCCATTTATAATATTGCAGGTTATATTGTTGTAGCTTTTTTTGCGTTTGCAATTGTTGAATTTCAATCCTGTTGTCATAGTTTACGTTTTGCAGCGTATCAATATAAATTTCCTGCGCCATTTGGGTTGTATCATACACTAAATTTATCTCTGCTGAATCCGGGTAACCCATCAATTCTTTCAGGTAAGCATATTTTGCTTTTAAAGTTTCATCGGCACTTTTTCTTTGCGCTTTCGCATTGTTTAGCGAAATGGTTGCTCTTTTATAATCCGTTTTATCGGTAATGCCTGCCTGGTATTGATAATACGCATCTTTAAGACTGAGATCAATACGGTTTATGTCCTGGTCAGTAATTATGATTTGTTGTTTGGTAAGAATCACATCATAGAAAGCTTTGCTTACCATCGCTGCAAGGTTTATATTTTGCTCTTGTGTGTTTTGTCTTGCCTGCAGGCGAACATCTTTAGCGCTTCTGCGTTGCCAGCAATGCATCACTGTTAAAAATATTTTGCGTGAGACCAAACTGAACTCCTGATGTATTTACTGTTCCCGTGTGTATTAAGTTTCCATTGAAATTAAGCGTTGGCAGTTGAAAATTATGTTGAAAATTATAATTAAAATTTACCTGGGGATACCAATCTGAAAGTTTGGATTTTATTTCAGTTTCTATTATAGCCTCATTAATTTTTGCATTTTGCAGATTAGGATTATGGGCAATTGCATAATGGACACAATTTTTTAATGTCGCCTGGTCAAGCGTGCTGTCTTTTGCATTTTCCTGCGCAAAGGCCGTTGAGGAAAAAAGCAAAATCATCGGGATTAATTTCCACGTTTTTCCCCGCTTAAGCCTAACCGGCAAATTCCAATTGTACATATATCTTTTTTAAGTTCCGTTTTATTTTAACATACAATTCTCCACCTGCAATCGTATCACATCAATTTAACCAATCGTTTAATTATTGAGTTTTATGCCATCCCAGATGATGTTGGCAATTTTACAAAGATCAGCATCTTTAAAACCAAACCTTCCCGTCACATGATATTTTGCAGTAGCCATGATACACCCAAATACCGCTGAAGCTATCAACAAATATTCCATTTTTTTTAAATAGCCCTTATCCATTCCCAACTGGAAAAATTCATTAAACTTACTCAATGAACCTTTCCCATTTTTTTTTGAAACAATTTTCGCATACGGCGAGCTATTAAATTGTTCATAAAAAAATAATGCTGCAGGATTGTTTATAAAATATTTGCAAAGGTTAATCCATCCATCAAAAAATTGTTGCTTGTATTCTTTGCCGTTATCAACCTGCGTAAACATCGCCGCAGTCATTTCTTCTTTTATGCGTTGATGCAAAGCGATTATGATGTCGTCTTTACTTGCAAAATAGTGATATATCGTTCCGGAGGCCACACCCGCATGTTTGGCAATCTTGCTGATAGGCGTTCCATGAAATCCGTTATCTCTTATCAGCACCAGGGTGCTTTTTAAGATGGCATCCTTCTTGTCCGTTGTGTTAGATTGAACGTTCATTCGGGGCGCAAGGTAGTTAATCTTGGATGAAATAACATTCTTTAAAATGAAATTTACAAAAACAAAATATTTGACTCTTTGATGATAAAATAAAAAATCTCAACTCTATTTTAAATGGATTCCAAATCTTCCTGCTTAAACCACAAATGGTTCGGCCAAATATTAATACGTCGGCTTTCAGAAAGGCAGGGGTATTTTTTAACCGGGTGAATTTATTATTTATTTAATTCGTGCAGCTCGTGCATTGCATCTTTTAGCGGATCGTAAAGATTTTTGAAAATGGCATAATAGTTTTTGTAAACAGCAAAATTTTTTTTCCGGGGGTTTATCATTTTATCTTCATGTTCATTTAGCGAATCGTAATCTTTAATAATTTTTAATGCCTTCATTCCAAGCAATGCGGCACCGATCGAAGATGCGTCTTCTGTTTGAACTAGGCATATTTTTTTATTACTGATATCTGCTAAAATCTGCATCCACAAATTGAGAATGGACAAAACCTCCACTTACATTAAGTTGCTCTATTGGAAGCAGTAAGATTCAATTATTTCTAAAATATTATTTAATGCGAAACAAACTCCTTCCAATGCTGCCCTAAAAAAATGAGCATTGGTATGCAATGACTGAATACCGAAAAATACACCGCTGGCTCTTTCATCCCAAATAGGCGCACGCTCTCCATATAAATAGGGTAAAAAAATAAGCCCTTCACTGCCGGGTGGGATCTTTTCAGTTTGTTCAAAAATATTTTTGTAATCATTGTTAGTTGGGAAGGTTATTTAAGAAAGTTTTGAACATCCATTTCAAAACATTGCCGCCATTGTTTACCGGTCCACCGCTAATGAAAATTGAATCGTCCAAAACATAATTAAAAATCATAGCGCCGTAATTAACGATGGGTCGTGGACATGCAATTCTTACTGCCCCGCTGGTACCTATAGTAAGTGCTGCTGTTCCTTTTTAATCGCATCGCTTCCCAGGTTGGCAAGGCAACCATCACTTGCCCCGATGCAAAAATTGGTGTCTTCGGGAATATTCAATAATGTTGCTATCCCGGCGTTGATATCTTTTCTGATAAAATGTAGTTGGTAACGGGTTCAGAAAGATGAGATTCATTAATGCCACAGAATTCCAATGAAGGTTTATTCCATTTAAAATTTTCAATATTAAACAAGCCTGTTGCCGAAGCAAGTGAATAATCTATTTCGTATTCATTGAATAACCGATACCAGATAAATTCTTTAATAGAAATGAATTTATACGCCTGTCCAAAAATTTCCTTTTCATTTTCTTTCATCCATTTTATTTTGCACAATGGAGTCATGGAATGAATAGGCGTGCCTGTTGATGTATAAATACTTTTAGCTTCAGGGGAATTTCTTAAGTCTTCTGCAATTTTTTCACTCCTCGTGTCTTCCCAGGTAATTAAAGGCGTTATGGCAATATTTTTATTGTTTACAACGAGCAGGCTATGCATGGCGCTGCTGAGGCTAACGGCTAAGGGTACCTGGTTTGTTTTTGCCGTTATCTCTTTTATACATTCAAGAAAGGCATTCCATATAATTTCGGGATCCTGCTCTGAATAGCCGGGCTGCGGGTTAATGGTTTTATAAAAAGTCTGAGAGGCAGCAACTGGCTTACCATTTTTATTTACAGCAACAGCTTTTGCACTGCCGGTTCCAATATCAACGCCTATAACATATTGTTCCATTTCTTATTCCTTTGAATCAATTTTAAAATTATCATTTAAAATTCTATTCGATGTTTAATTTAGTTTTTTGTAGAAATGAATTTACGTGTAACTTTCCTTATTAATGGTTGTTTAAAAAATCTGTTATGCTTCACCATATTGTTATGTGGACATTAAAAGATTTTGCGGAAGGCAAGAGTAAAAATGAAAATGCCATCCTGATGAAAGCCAAATTTGAAAAACTTTTTCCGGCGATTAAAGAAATAAAAAAACTTGAAGTTGGGATTAATATGGAGTCATCGCAATATGCAAACTTTGATATTGTTCCCGATACCTGGTTTGACAATTTTGAGCAAATGGAAATTTATCAAAAACATCCGCTGCATGTAGAGATATCGGGTTGGATAGTAAAAGTAAGAGAAACGAGAGCAGCAGTTGATTATGAAATATAAACTATCAATAGCTTTGCGTTTTGCAATACCAATAATTTCGTTAATGAGTTTTCTTCAGATATTTTTTCAATCTTCATACTTTTCAATTTCTTTACTTTGTGGCCGTTTGTTTGGTGATATTGCGGAACGTTATTACGATTATACTACGTAACAATTTTATAAATGTTCAGAAAAGCAATTGCAGATAAAATGCCGGATGGTAGCGGATTTCGGCTCAGGGGACATGAAGTGAAACGTATAGAAGCATTTAGTGATGCGGTTTTTGCATTTGCCGTTACATTACTGATTGTTAGTTTGGAAGTTCCCAAAAGCTTTGAAGAACTTATGGTGACAATGCGTGGTTTTTTTGCATTTGGTGTAAGTTTCCTTTTATTGATGTCTGATATGGTATGAGCAAAATATTTTTTTCCGCCGTTATGGGTTGGATGATTTAAGAACGATTATTTTAAATTGTACACTTATTTTTTTGGTGCTGTTTTATGTTTACCCGCTAAAATTTCTATTTCACACTTCTTTTTAGCAGGAGCCGAGTGGCCAATCGCCGTTAATGATGAGAGGCGGCTGATATTGCCAAACTGATGATTATTTATGGCTGCAGGATATATCTCTATTTATCTTCTTTTTTCGTTTATGTATGTACATGCTCTTAGAAAAAAGAAAGAACTTGAATTGACGCCTTCAGAAATATTTGAAACAAAAACTAAAATTTACAAAAATGCTATTTTGATTATTATTGGCTTAATATCGATAATTGTCGCGTTAATTTTGCAGCCCGAAAAGGCAGGATTGGCGGGGTTTGTTTATTTTTTAATAGGGCCCGCCTTCTCCGTTTTTTTTCCGTTATCGAGGCAAGCGAAAAAGAAAATTATTTGGTGTAAACGGATTATTATGCTAACTTTATGCTTTGGAAATAAATTGAATAAATAAGAAACTTAGCTAATTCAGGAATTGAAACTCGTAATCTATTTAACTATAATTCTACAATATGCTATGAAAAAACTATTATCATTAATGCTTTTCTTTTTTTCTTATCATTTGCATTCATCGTCCAATGCCAATCAAAACGGATGGATAAATTTGTTTGATGGCAAAACATTAAAAGGCTGGATGAGACTTGCCGGTAAGGCTGAGTACTCTGTTGAAAATGGAATGATCGTTGGAACTACTGTTGCAAATTCAGGAAATACTTTTTTAGCAACAGAAAAGCAATATGGAGATTTTATTCTTGAGCTCGATATTAAAATAGAAAGTGATAAAGGCAACTCTGGCGTGCAAACAAGGAGTCATTATGATCCCGCAGGACATAATGGGAACGGCCTCGTGTATGGCAGACAGGTAGAAGTAGATCCTTCTTCGCGGAAATGGAGCGGCGGTATTTATGATGAAGGGAGAAGACAATGGCTGTATCCGCTTACATTAAATACGAAGGCGCAGGATGCGTTTAAAGCGACAGAATTTAATCATTATAAAATTGAATGTATTGGTAACGAAATGAAAACGTGGGTAAATGGAATTCCGGTTGCATACCTTGTTGATACGATAGATCAAAAAGGTTTTATTGCATTACAGGTTCACCAGGTAAGAGATGCAGAACAGGCAAATAAGAAAATTTATTTTAAAAACATCCGCATTAAAACAAACAACCTGCAGCCAACCGCATTTCCTGCAGGAGTATTTGTTGTAGATTTTGTTCCTAATCATTTAACCAATTATGAAAAACAAAACGGATGGAAATTATTGTTCGATGGAAAAACTTCTAACGGTTGGAGAGGAGCATACAAAAAAACTTTCCCTGAGAAAGATTGGAAAGTTACAAATGGCACTATAACCGTTTTTGAATCGAAAGGCAAAGAAGGCGGCGACGGAGGCGATATTGTAACAACGAGTGAATACAAAGCCTTTGATCTTTCATTTGAATTTAGGTTAACACCCGGGTGCTAACAGCGGCGTAAAATATTTTGTTACGCTCGATCAAAATAATACAGGTTCGGCGATTGGACTCGAGTACCAGGTGCTCGATGATTCATTACATCCTGATGCGAAGCTGGGAAGAAATGGTGACCGCACACTGGCGTCTTTATATGATTTAATTCCTTCCAATAAACCAAAATCGGTTATTCGTCCAATAGGCGAATGGAATACCGGAAGAATTATCGTGTATCCCAATAATCATGTCGAACATTATTTGAATGGAATAAAAGTTTTGGAATATGAACGGGGATCAAAAGAGTTTAAAGATCTTGTAGCCATAAGCAAATATGTTATTTGGAAAAATTTTGGCGAAGCTCCTCAAGGCCATATTCTTCTACAGGACCACGGGAATACTGTAAGCTTTCGCAGTATTAAAATAAAATCGCTTGAATAAGCAAAATTGGATCCATTGAAATCATGTAGCCATATTGAAGAGGCATTCTTTTCTGCTGCCGCAAAGGTTTTCATTAAGGGCGACAGTACAACAACAGGATTAAATGTTACATCAACAAGTTTAAGAAATAAAGACGTTTTAGAGTTTGCAGATAAAAATTGAACGACTTTATCAATGGCATCACGCTTCCACTTTTTTTAAAGACGATTCTCTTATTATTAATTCTGTATCAAGAATCCTTGTTTCAAAATCAACAACAGGCCTTTTACTTTCTATTATTTGAATTAAAAGTTCCGTAGCGGTTTGGCCAATATCGAATGCAGGTTGCCTCACAACGGACAGAGGAGGATCAAACAACCCCCCAACTTTAGTGTTGGTAAAACCTATAAAGCCAAGCTCTTTTTTATGTTTCTGGTTTTGTAATACACCAAAACAAAGCGTGGTAATACGATCGCTTGCTGTAAAAATGGCATCTGGTTTTGATTTTCCTTTAAACAATTCGGCAACAGCCTCTTCAATCTCTTCAAGAACCATTCCACCCAGGTTACAATATTTTATGAGGGATTCATTAAGAAGAATATCGTGTTTTTCGAGAGCATCAGTATAACCCCTTAGCCTTTCTTTGGTAATAGATAACGAAGGCGAACTTGTTATGTGTGCTATTTTTTTAAAACCCTGGTAAATTAAATGCTCTGTCGCATGTAATGCACCTAAATAATTGTTGGCAGTTACTTTGTGTGTTTCTATTTCATCCGTTATCCTGTCGAAAAAAACAATTGGCAAGCCTTTATCATGCAACTCTTTTAAATAAGTGAGATCTGTAATTGAGCTCGATAATGAAATCAGTAATCCATCCACTGACCTGGATGCATGATGTTCAACGTTTACCTTTTCTCTTTCTGCCGATTCGTGGCTTTGAGTTATAATAACATGATAACCCCGGTTGTACGCAATTGACTCAATTCCGTTGATGGCCTGCGAAAAAAAATTGTTTGCGATCTCACTAACGACCACGCCTATAGCACGACTTCTTCTTTCTTTTAAACTTAGCGCAATAGGGTTTGGCCGATAGTTTATTTTCTCTGCATATTCAAGCACCAACTTTTTTGTTTCTGCACTTATTTCATAGCTGCCTCTCAACGCTCTTGAAACTGTTGAAGTCGAAAAATTTAAAGCTTTTGCAATGTCTTTTATGGTAACTGTATCAAATCTCATTATAACAAATTAGCTTTCCTCTATAAATATTTGTATGAATTTTAATCATAAATTGGCATATAAAAATACCTATTTTTCAGCAAGCTATGTTCCCATGAAAAATTGCAAACGTTTTCGGGAACGATTGCGCAAAAAAACTTCGCTACCTTTAAATTTTGTAGGCATTTTATGTGTACACTTGCTGTGTGACACGTCAGAAATCTTTTACTGATTTTAATTGATTGCTCCGATAAATGACGATAACCGATTACTTTAATCTATCAGGAAAAACTGCATTGGTAACAGGTTGCAGCAGCGGAATAGGTGAAGCTATGGCCATCGGACTAGCCGAAGCGGGTGCCGACATTATCGGTGTGTCCGGTACAATTGCAAAAGGAAGTAATGTGGAAAAAGAGATAGTAAAACTTGGTAGAAATTTTACACCTTATGCATTCGATTTAGGTGACCGCCCAAAAATATATGATGCAATTAAGGATATTAAATCAGCCCATAAAAAAATTGACATTCTAATTAACAATGCAGGAATTATTATGAGAGATCCTGCGGTGGAGCATACTGATGAAGAATGGGATAAAGTTCTTTCGGTAAATCTTGATGCGCCGTTTGTTTTAACCCGTGAATTTGGTAAAGAAATGTTGGAAAGAAAATCAGGTAAAATCATTTTTACCTGTTCCTTGCTTTCATTCCAGGGAGGCATAAATGTTCCGGGTTATACTGCCAGTAAAAGCGCTGTGGCAGGTCTTGTAAAGGCGTTTGCGAATGAATGGGCATCTAAAGGAGTTAACGTTAATGGCATCGCTCCGGGTTACGTAGCTACAAATAATACAAAAGCATTGCGTGATGATCTGCAACGAAACAAGTCGATATTAGATAGGATACCTGCAGGACGATGGGGAGAACCAAACGACTTTAAAGGCCCTGCCATTTTTTTAAGTTCTGCCGCATCGGATTATGTGCATGGTGAGATACTCACTGTTGACGGCGGGTGGATGGGACGTTAGCAGTTGGCACGGCGACAGCCGTCAGACTGCCTTTAACTCTATTTATAAATCACGAAATAAAAATATATGGAAGAAAGATTTCATAACAGCCCCGCGGAAGTAAGCCGGATGAACACAGATGAATTGAGAAAAGCATTTGCAATTACTGATCTCATGCAGCCAGGAAAAATACAAGTTGTTTATTCCCATTACGATCGTATGGTAATTGGAGGTGCGGTGCCATCAAAAGAAGAAATTGTGCTGCAGAACTATGACGGATTAAAGGCCGAATATTTTCTTCAGCGCAGGGAAATGGGTATCATTAATATAGGTGGCGAAGGGATTGTTAAAGCTAACGGTATAGAATATACGCTCAATAAACTTGACTGCTTATATATTGGAATGGGAACAAAGGAAGTTTCTTTTAAGAGTAAGGATGATAAACACCCCGCCAATTTCTATTTTCTTTCTTCTGGTGCGCATCATGCTTACGAAAATGTATTTATGAAGAAAGATGAAGCAGTTACTGAGAGCCTGGGAAGCATGGCCACGAGCAATCAAAGAGTAATCTATAAATACATACATGAGAAGGGCATTAAAAGCTGCCAGTTGGTAATGGGTTTAACCGTGTTAAAAGAAGGCAATGTGTGGAACACAATGCCTGCGCATACGCATAACCGTAGGATGGAGGTATATTTCTATTATGATCTCGATGCAAACCAGCGGGTATTTCATTTTATGGGAGAGTCGCAACAGACCCGGCATTTGGTAATGGCTTCCAATCAGGCAGTTATTTCTGCACCGTGGTCTATTCATGCAGGTTGCGGTACTTCAGCATATTCATTTATTTGGGGCATGGCGGGCGAAAATCAATCGTTTGCTGATATGGATTTTGTGGAAATTAAAAATTTAAGATAAACCAATTCTTATTCATTTAAATACAGTTTGTTTATGGAGATGGACGGAATCAAGTAAACGAATATCAATGATTTGAAATTATTATCGATAATGCATACAAACACCAATCGACCCCGGTGGAACAAAGGATTCGCAGCGATATTGTTTCTAATATCTTTTGGATTACCTCAAAAAAACAAAATCACCGTATATCTTATCGGCGACTCTACTATGGCTGAGAAGGACGTGGCGGCCTATCCTGAGACTGGCTGGGGAATGCCCTTTCACTATTTTTTTGATTCAACAGTTACGGTAGATAACCGTGCAAAAAACGGAAGAAGTACAAGAACTTTCATTGAAGAGGGAAGATGGCAACCTGTAGTTGATAATCTCCATGAAGGTGATTATGTTTTGATTCAATTTGGACATAACGATGAAGTACCCACGAAAAAAAGTTATGCAACCAAAGATCAGTTTACAGCAAATCTTACAAAATTTGTTACCGAATCAAGAAACAAGAAAGCAATTCCCGTTTTAATAACGCCTGTGGCAAGAAGAAAATTTGATTCAACGGGCATGATTGAAGAAACACATGCGCTGTATACGCAATTGGTAAAGGATGTTGCCAAAAAATACGATGTGCCATTAATTGATTTAGATAAAGAGAGCCAGCAACTCGTGCAGCAACTCGGCCCTGAAACATCAAAGTATTTATATAATTTTTTGTCGCCGGGTGAGAATCCACACTATCCTGATGGCCGGGAGGATAATACCCATTTCAGCGAATTGGGTGCAAGAAAAATGGCGGAGATTGTTTTGAATGATATCAAAAATTTGCATCTTGAATTAGCTCAGAGGATCATCAAAGGAAAATTTAAAGCAAAATAAAAAATGCTCAAATATTTTGGCTGACGGTAAACGTTATAAATTGTTTCTTACTATGAAACCACAAACTTTATTTACATTAAAATTCTGGTGCATTATCCTTTCTTTTGCTGTAATGGATTTTGCTTGTTCTGCACAGCAATCGGAAAAAGAAGGATGGGATAATTTATCATCGGTCATGGAGAAAATTGTTCCTCCAAAATTTGCCAATCACGATTATTCAATTTTGAATTACGGTGCAAAGACTGACGGCAAAACCGATTGCCTTCCTTCAATAAAAACTGCAATAGATGCATGTAGCAAGGGTGGAGGAGGAAGGGTTATAATTCCTGCGGGTAGGTGGATGGTAAAAGGTCCGATCCACTTGTTAAGTAATGTAGATCTTCATTTGGAAGAAAATGCCGTCGTAAAATTCAGCACTGATGCTGACGATTATTTGCCAACAGTACTTACCCGTTTTGAAGGAGTGGAACTTATGAATTATTCGCCACTGGTTTATGCGTATCAACAACAAAATATTGCGGTTACGGGAAAGGGTACATTGGATGGTCAGGCAGATAATGATCATTGGTGGAATTGGACGGGCAGTAAAAGGTTTGGCTGGAAAGAAGGAATGCCAGCTCAGCATGATGAAGAATGAACCAACGCTAATGGACATGGCGGCAAAAGGAACTCCCGTTGGCGAAAGGGTTTTTGGCAAGGATCATTATATGCGTCCAACTTTCGTTGAATTTTATAACTGTAAAAATATTTTGATACAAGGAGTAACTATAACTAATGCACCCTTCTGGCTGCTGCATCCAACACTTAGTGAAAATATTACGGTTGATGGCGTAATTACAAATAGCCTTGGTCCCAATAATGATGGATGCGATCCTGAATCATGTACCAATGTATTGATTAAAAATTGTTCTTTTACAGACGGTGATGATTGCATTGCAATAAAAAGTGGCCGCGATGAAGATGGACGCCGGGTGAATGTTCCTTCCAAAAATATTATTGTACAGGATTGCCAGATGAAAGATGGACATGGTGGAATAGTTATTGGCAGTGAAACTTCCGGTGGCGTTGAAAATGTGTATGGACAAAATTGTGTGATGAGCAGTAAGAATCTCGAACGGGCAATAAGAATAAAATCAAATGCATGTCGCGGTGGTGTATTAAAAAATTTCTATTTCAGAAATCTTAAAGTGGGACAAGTGCGTGAGGCTGTTGTTAAAATAAATATGTACTATGAAAAAGAGAAAGCCGTTAATTGCCACTACCCGCCTACATTAAATGGCGTTTATATAAGTAACGTTGGCGAGTGAAAACAGCCAGTATGCTATTTATATTGAAGGGCTTGACTGATAAGCCGGCGACTAATATTAATATTCGTGACTGTTCATTTAACAATGTGGCGAAAGAAAATTTTATTAAAGATGCTAAGGATCTGCATGTAACGAAGACAATAGTCAATGGAAAGGAAGCCAACATAAATAATTAAAAAAATCTTGTCCCTCTCCCTCAGGAGAGGGGTTGGGGTGAGGCTTAAATAAACGATAAAATGAAACTTATCAAATACTTTTTAAAAATCTCTATCCTCTTCTTTTTGGTGATTACCACTTTCAGCACTCTCCATGCCCAACAAAACTTCAACATTCAGGATGTGTCCGGTTTTCCGACAGTAGACATCACTGGATGGATATTACCGATCACGAACAGGTAATTGTTCCGTCAAAAGATCAGAAAAGCTATCAGCCTGCAAATGTTCGGGAAATAGCCGATAATATTTTATTGTACCAGCAACCAAACGGAGGTTGGCCGAAGAATTATGATATGCTGGCAATTCTTACCGATCGATCAAAAAAAGATATTGGCGGAACATAAAGATTCAAACCATACCACTTTTGATAACGGTGCCACCTACACGCAGATTGAATACCTGGCAAAAGCATATTCGATACTTAAAGACGAAAAATATAAAGATGCTGCATTAAAAGGAATTCATTTTATTCTTGAAGCTCAATATAACAATGGTGGCTGGCCACAGTTTTATCCTGATGTAAGCGGATATAGGAAATATATCACCTTTAATGATGATGCTATGATTGGCGTCATGAATGTATTACAGCACATTGTTCAAAATGTATCTTATTATTCATTTATCGATGATGCATTAAGAAAGAAAACTTCAGAAGCTTACCACAAGGGAATTGATTGCATCCTGAAATGCCAGATCAAAGAAAATGGAAAACTTACAGTTTGGTGCCAGCAACACGATAACGTTACCTTGCAACCAACCGGCGCAAGAACTTTTGAATTGGCATCGAAAGCAAGTGAAGAAAGCGCAGAAATTGTGGAGTTATTGATGAATGTTGATAAGCCTGGCAAAGAAATAATTAATGCCGTAAACAATGCGATAAAATGGTTTAGAGACGTTGCCATCAAAGGCATTCGCGTTAAAATAATTCCTGCAAAGAAAGTGGTGTATAAATATCATGCGGCAAATAATGACAGAATTGTTGTGCATGATTCTTTGGCGCCACCAATATGGACGCGGTTTTATGAATTAGAAACTAACAAGCCACTTTTTGCCAACCGTGATGGAAAAAAAGTTTACCAGCTTTCTGATGTATCACGTGAAAGAAGAACCGGCTATGCATGGTACGGTTACTGGCCTGCAAAATTATTAAACTTCGAATACCCGAAATGGTTAGAGAAAGTTGCCAATAAAAATGATAAATAATGTTTAAAAGAATTTCTTCAATATTAATTATTTCTTGTTCGATTGCAGTTATCACCATGGGTTTTAAAAAAATCCATGGCAAAGTAGTTTGCTTTGGTGATTCAATTACTTATGGCGCACAGGTTGATGGTAAAAGCTGGGTGTATTTTTTATCTCAAGATCACCCGGGAGTTGATTTTGTAAACGCCGGAAGAAGTGGAAGAAAAACTTCGGATAAAGAAGAGTTGCTGCCCGTATTAAAACAAAATCCTACTGCAGATTATTATCTTATTTTCCTGGGCGTAAACGATCTTAAAGATGGAACAGATTCGATGGTAAATAGTTGCGTCGCAAACATGAAGTGGATGATATCAAAAATAAAAGAAACCGATAATAATGCGAAAATTGTGATCCTTGCGCCAACTGATATTAACCTGAAAACTATGAACGAAATTAATGTGAAGAAGAAGTACAATGAGAATACAAAACATTCATTGTATGAATTAGAAACAAAATATAAACAGTTAGCTAAAGATGAACACATACAATTCTTATCACTTTTACACGCCGTTTCCAAACCCAATTATGTCGATGGGTTACATCCAAATATTGATGGACAAAAGGAGATTGCAAAAGTTGTTTGGAAAGGATTAAATAAACTTTTTTGAAATAAAATATTCAGTAAATGAAATCTTCGATATTCCAGGTTCTAAGGTGTTTAGTTCCCTCTCCTTCGCAGAGGGGTTGGGGTGAGGCTTTTCTGAATGCTGTCTATTCTTATTTTCTTTCCATTTGCACCATAAACATATAAAATTGCAGATACATACGATTACATCGTCGCAAAAGACGGCTCGGGAAATTTCACCACTATCCAATCTGCCATTGAAGCCTGCAAATCTTTCCCTTATCAAAGAATAAGCATTTTTATTAAAAATGGCATCTATCATGAAAAGGTTTTTATTCCATCATGGAATACAAAAATTTCATTAACAGGAGAAAGTAAAGACAGCACTATCATAACCTACGATGATTATTTTAAGAAAATAGATAAAGGCCCCAATAGCACTTTTTACACGGCAACATTATTGGTCCAGGGAAATGATTTTCACGCAGAAAATTTAACCATTGAAAATAGTGCCGGTCCTGTTGGACAAGCCGTGGCATTAGCTGTTGAGGCAGACCGGTGTTCATTTGTAAACTGTAAATTATTGGGCAACCAGGATACTTTATATGTTGCGGGCGAAAATGCAAGACAATATTTTAACGGTTGTTATATTGAAGGAACAACCGATTTTATTTTCGGCGAAGCAACGGCATTGTTTGAAAAATGCGTGATAAAAATTAAAGCCAATTCTTACATCACCGCAGCATCTACCCCATCGGATGCATCATTTGGATTTGTTTTTAAAAACTGCGTACTAACGGCGTCGCCCCAAGTTACTAAAGCTTTCCTTGGCAGGCCATGGAGAAAATATGCAAAAGTTGTTTTTTTAAATTGTAATATGGGGAATTTTATTTCTCCCGAAGGATGGAGTAACTGGCAGGGAACTGATAGTTATAAAACAGCCTACTATGCTGAATACAAAAGCTCGGGCGAAGGAGGGACTATACAGGGCAGGGTTTCATGGTCACACCAGTTAAGCAAAGAAGAGGCTGATCAGTATACCATGGAAAATATTTTCGCGGGAAGTGTCAAATGGAATCCTTCCGGCAACTAAAATTAAAATTTGAGTGAAATTTTTATCAAAGGAATTTATAAGTTTTAACTTGTTGGCTTTTAAATCCCTTAACGAATAAATATGAAAATTAAATTACTAAAGCAATTTGGGCTAACGCTGGTTCTTATCGGTGCGGCACATTTTTTCTCGCTGGCACAAGATGAAATAATTGCCGGAAGCGACACTACGTTCAAACCCAATAAAGAATCTCTTAAACAATATAAATATCCTGGATGGTTCCGCGATGCAAAGTTTGGGATATGGGCACACTGGGGCCCACAGGCTGTTCCGCGACAAGGCGATTGGTATGCAAGAAAAATGTATGAAGAAGGAAGCGACGATTATAAATATCATGTATCCCATTATGGACATCCGTCAAAGTTTGGTTATAAGGACATTATTCCCTTGTGGAAAGCTGAAAGATGGGATCCGGAAAAGTTGATGGCGCTTTATAAAAAAGCCGGGGCAAAATATTTTGTAAGTATGGGCACACATCATGATGATTTTTTTCTTTGGAACTCAAAAATTCATAAATGGAACGCCGTGAATTATGGACCAAAAAAAGATGTGGTAGGCATTTGGCAGGCTGCTGCAAAAAAGGAAGGCTTACGGTTTGGCGTATCCGAACATTTGGGAGCAAGTTTTACCTGGTTCCAGTCCAGCCATCGCAGCGATACAACCGGCCCCATGAAAGGTATTCCTTATGATGGCGCCAACCCAATGTACCAGGATCTTTATCATGCAAAGGCAGCGCCGACAGATAATGGATGGCTAAGTACCAATATGGAATGGCAAAGGGAATGGCTTTTTAGCATTAAAGAACTTATTGACAACTATCATCCCGACCTTCTTTATTCTGACAGCCAATTGCCTTTTGGTGAATATGGTGAAAACATGCTTGCTCACTTTTATAACCAGGACATGGCGAAGAACGGCGGAAACCTCGAAGCAGTTTACAATGCAAACAACCATCGGATGGAATGTGGGTGCAGGACCTGGAACGCGGTGTACAGGATTCTATCAGCCCCTTCCCATGGCAAACAGATACATCAATTGGAGATTGGTTTTACAGAACAGGACAAAAATATAAAAGTGCAACAGAAGTGATCCAGATGCTGGTAGATATTGTAAGTAAGAATGGAAACTTGTTAATAAATATTGTTCAAACTCCTGAGGGAGATCTTGAACCTGACGTACTGCAAATTGTAAATGAAATAGGAATGTGGACATCTGTGAATGGTGAAGGTATTTACGGTTCACGTCCCTGGAAAGTTTACGGTGAAAAACCTGCTTCAGGTCTTGTTGTAAAAAGTGGCAATTTTAATGAAGATAAATTGAAATATACCGCACAGGATATTCGCTTCACTACCAAAGGAAATACGCTGTATGCTTTTTGCCTGGGCGAACCTTTAGCCGATATAAAAATTACTTCACTGGGAAAAAATTCAAAATTTTCAGAAAAAAAGATAGCTTCAATAACGTTGCTTGGAAGTAATGAAAAGCTGCACTGGAAGCAGGAAAGCGGCGCTTTGGTTATTAAAAAGAACATTCAAATTGCCGGTGGCAGAAGTGCCGGTGACTGCATTTAAGATTGAATTTAAATGAACAGAAAATAAAATTGATCTTATTTCAATTGGCTAATTAATAAAATGGCGTATAAGCTATATCGTTATGAAGCTATTTTTGAATGTACGAAATTTTTCTATATGAATCGCTTTCTGGAAAGAAAAGGGTTAAAAAGTACAAAAGATGAAAGGAGTAATAATTGCTGCGACTATGATAATAACTTTTGGCAATGCTTCCGCACAAAAAGAAATTGTTGTTGCGAAGGATGGAAGTGGTAAATATGAAACTGTGCAACAGGCATTAAATGCCGTGCCATTACATAACAAAATGCCAATAACCATATTTATTAAAGATGGAATTTATAAGGAGAAACTGCAGCTGGATTCATCAAAAGATTTTGTAACCATAGTTGGTGAAGATAAGTTCAGGACTATACTTACCTATGACGATCACACGGGAAAGGTTACACGAAACGGAGATACTATTAATACACGAACTTCCTCAAGTTTTTTAATTCGGGCAAACGATTTTACTGCAAAAAATATTACCGTTCAAAATGATGCAGGCTTTGCCGCCGGGCAGGCTGTAGCACTTGAATCAGATGGCGATAAGGCGCAATTTTATAATTGTCGCTTAGTGGGTTTCCAGGATGTGTTGTTCACTAATAACAAAAACAGCAGGCAGTATTATAAAGATTGTTATATAGAAGGAACTACTGATTTTATTTTTGGCTCAGCCACTGTTTGGTTTGAACATTGCCATATTCACAGCAAGAAAAATTCACACGTTACTGCCGCATCTACGCCACAAGATCATCAATATGGATATGTTTTTAATGATTGCGTACTTACCGGCGATACAAGCCTGCATAGCGTTTCATTGGGGCGCCCATGGAGGCCTTATGCCAGCGTGATCTATATGCATTGTTATATCGGACAACACATAAAACCGGAAGGGCTGGAGTAATTGGAATAAGACAGAAAATTATAAAACAGCAAGATATTCCGAATTTGAAAACTATGGCCCCGGCGCATCAGTTACAACGAGAGTTCCCTGGTCAAAACAATTGACCGATGCTGAAGAAAAAAATATAACAATCAAAAATATTTTGAATGGATGGGAGCCGAAAGACTGTAACTTTAAAATGTAAAAATCTTTAACCAAACAAACATTCATTTTTATGGAACCATCAACGATTGCTATTAAGGATACCACTGCGAATCCCGCTCCATTGGGATTATTGGCTTTTGGAACGACAACTGTTTTACTCAACCTGCACAATGCAGGAATTTTCGAAATGAATTCAATGATACTGGCCATGGGCATTTTTTATGGTGGCCTTGCCCAGGTTATTGCCGGCATTATGGAAGGTAAAAAAAATAACACCTTCGGATTAACCGCGTTTACTTCTTACGGATTTTTCTGGCTTACGCTGGTAGGCCTTATCGTTATGCCAAAGCTTGGGTGGATACCTGCAGCTTCTGAAGATGCTATGATAGCCTATCTCATCGTTTGGGGAATTTTTACAGGCTGCCTTTTCTTCGGAACGTTGCGAATCAGTAGAGCATTGCAATTTGTATTTGCTACATTAACTATTTTATTCTTTTTACTGGCAGCAGGTGATGCTACCGGCAATGCATCTCTAAAAACTTTTACTGGATATGAAGGTATTCTTTGCGGCGCTTCCGCTATATATACTGGTGTCGGTGCGTTACTGAATGAAATGTATGGAAAAACAGTTTTGCCTTTAGGATTAGTTAAACGAACATAGAATATTACTTAGTAAAAAAATTATTGAAATATAATATTGAAAAAACTTACCCCGATCTAGTTCCCTCTCCTTTGGGAGAGAGGTTGGGGGTGAGGCTTTTAATTTTTTTTTATGAAACCAATAAACACGGCTTTATGTTCATTCGGAATGAGTGGTTGGGTTTTTCATGCACCATTTTTGGCGATAAATCCCGGCTTTAATTTGTATGCTGCCTGGGAGCGTTCAAAAAATCTTGCACAGGAAAAATATCCGAATATTAAAACATATAGAAAATTAGAAGACATGCTTGCAGACGATGCTGTCGAATTGGTTATCGTTAACACGCCTAACTATACTCATTATGAATACGCCGCAAAAGCATTGGAAGCCGGCAAGCATGTTGTAGTTGAAAAGCCATTTACGATTACAGTTGAGGAGGGAAATGAACTGATAGCGCTCGCGGAAAAGCAAAACAAAAAATTATCTGTATACCAAAACCGTCGCTACGACAGCGATTATAAAACAATAAAAAAAATTTTATCGCAAAATATCTTAGGTAATATCGTTGAAGCAGAATTACATTTCGATCGCTTTAAAGAAGAGCTAAGCCCTAAATTGCACAAAGAAACACCCGGCCCTGGTTCAGGGTCATTGTATGATTTAGGGTCACATTTAATTGACCAGGCACTTCAATTATTTGGAATGCCTAAGATGTTATTTGCAGATATAACATCGTTTCGCCCTCTTTCCAAAGTGCCGGATTATTTCGAAATAATTTTTGTATATGATAATAAAAGAATTCGTGTGAAATCAAGTTATGTCGTACGCGAAGCATTGCCAGGCTATATCTTCCACGGCTTAAAAGGTTCTTTCATCAAACCCAAAACAAATATTCAGGAAGAAATGTTGCAGGCGGGAAAAAGCCCGGACACTCCCGATTGGGGCACAGAGCCTGAGTCAGAAAGAGGCCTGCTTCATACGGAAAAGGATGGAAAGGAAATAAGAGAATATATCAAATCAGAGCAAGGAAATTATAGTGAATATTATGATGGAATCTATGAAGCCATCCGGAATAATAAAGCCTTACCGGTTACTGCGGAAGACGGGGTAAAAGTTATAAAGATTATTGAGGCGGCTTATAAAAGCAGTCAGGTAAAAAGGGTAATTGAGCTATAGATATTTTTGGCTGTCGTGGCTGTTCTTTGACGCTGTGTTTTTTTAAATAAAAGGAATCGAAATATCCCGGTAAAATGTGCTCCGGCATCGTTTTCGGTAACGTTTGCGTAAATAAATATTTCAAATGGGTTTGCAATTAGCGATAATGGGGTTACACTTGTTATATAGGAAGTTCATATAATTGTTGAAATATCCCGCATTAAAATCCAAATAATTTTTATTAAATAGAAAATTAAAAAATTGCATGATAAAATGAGAAAATTGGCGAGGCTTTTCATGATAATGATGATTCCTTTTTTTGCGAACGCACAAGCAAAAATTTCTTATGCCCAAAGTATTGGAAATACTATTATGACTACATGGGAGGATTCACTTTCATCCCCTGGTAAACCCGCAAAATGGACCTACGACCAGGATGTTATTTTGCAAGGCATGCAGGGATTATGGAAAGCGACCGGGAATGGTAAATACTTTAATTATATACAGAAAAGTATGGATTTTTTTGTTGACGAAACCGGCGCAATACGAACTTACGGATTTGATAACCTTACGCTGGACAATATTGCTCCCGGCCGGGATTTATTACTTCTCTATAACGTAACTGGCAAAAAGAAATATCTTGAAGCGGTGCAAACTTTAAGAAAACAACTTGTCTCACAGCCACGCACAAACGAAGGCGGCTTCTGGCATAAAAAAATTTATCCCGAACAGATGTGGTTAGATGGCTTATATATGGCCGAACCGTTTTATACCGAATATGCCAATACATTTCATGAAGATTCTGATTATAATGACATTGCCCGCCAGTTTATTTTAATGGAAGAACATGCCCGGGATCTTAAAACAGGCTTGTTATACCATGGGTACGATGCTTCCAAACAACAAAAGTGGGCCAACAAACAAACAGGCGTCTCCACTAACTTTTGGGGACGTGCAATGGGTTGGTACGGAATGGGCCTGGTAGATGTGCTGGAAAATTTCCCCGATGATCAACCTCAAAAGAAGGAACTGATCAATATTTTAAACCGTTATGCGGCTGCGGTAAAGAATGTACAGGATAAGAAAAGCGGTTTGTGGTGGGATATACTTAACCTGCCGGGGAAGGACAAAAATTATGTTGAGGCTTCGGCTTCTTGCATGTTCGTGTATGCGTTGGCGAAAGGCGAAAGGCTGGGTTATTTACCAGCGTCGTTTCTTACAGTTGCTACAAAGGGATATGATGGTATTATAAAGACGTTTATTAAAAAAGGTAGTGACGGTAAATTGAACTTGTATGGAACGGTGAGTGTATCAGGATTGGGAGGCAATCCATATCGCGATGGGAGCTTCAATTATTATACAGGCGAAAAAGTGGTCGTGAATGATCCGAAAGGGCTTGGTGCTTTTTTACTTGCGTCTAACGAAATTGAAATGTTACCAACTCTAAAAATGGGTAAAGGAAAAACAGTGTTACTCGATAACTATTTCAATTTTGAAACTAAAAAAGATATAACCGGCAAAGTAATTCCGTGGCACTATATATGGAATGAAAAGGACAATGGTGGTTATTCCATGTTCAGCAGCGTATTTCATAAATATGGTTTGCAAACAAAAAGCCTTACAACAGCGCCAACAGCGGCTGATTTAAAAGATGCCGAGGTTTACATTATTGTGGACCCGGATACTGACAAAGAAAGCGACCATCCAAATTATATTGAGGATAACGATGCTACAGCAATTTATAGCTGGGTAAAAAACGGTGGAGTTCTTTTGCTCTTTAGTAACGATTCAGGAAATGTTGAGTTTACTCATTACAATAAGCTGGCCTCAAAATTTGGAATACAATTTAATTATGATAGTAAGAATAAGGAAACGGGTACTAATTATGAAATGGCCGCTGTTCCGATTCCCCCTGGTAATACTATTTTCAAAAATGAGAAAAAAGTTTATATCAAAGAATATTCATCACTTTCGGTTCAGCCACCAGCAGTTTCGGTGCTGACACAAAACGGAAGTAATGTTGTCGCGGTGGCTAAAGTAGGTAAGGGAACTGTTTTTGCCGTTGGCGATCCCTGGTTTTATAATGAATATGAAGATGGAAGAAAAATCCCAATGGACTTTGAGAATCATAAAGCTTCTGAAGATTTGGTGAAATGGACGATTCAGCAAATAAAATAGTATAAGAAAAAAATACGGCTTACATCAGGTGGAATAAATTAATCGAATATGAAATTATCTGCGTACACTTTAAAAAATATATCATCCGATAAAGTAATAGTTCCTGACGAAAATCTTCTGGAATTGCCTGAAAGAGTTTTGCAATTTGGCACCGGGATATTACTTCGTGGCTTGCCTGATTATTTTATCGACAAGGCAAACAGGATGGGTATCTTTAACGGAAGGGTTGTAATTGTAAAAACTACTACACGTGGCGACACATCCCCTTTTGAAAAGCAGGATGGCTTATTTACGCTTTGTGTTCGTGGTATAGATAATGGCCAAAAGGTAGAAGAGAATATTATTAATTCATCGATAAGTCGCGTACTAAATGCGGGTAGTGAATGGGAACAAATCTTAGAATGTGCACACAATCAAAATCTGCAGGTGATCATTTCCAATACAACTGAAGTTGGTATTAAACTTGTGAATGATGATATCCGCCGCCATCCGCCCATATCTTATCCTGGTAAATTACTTGCTTTTTTATATGAACGATTCGTTGCGTTTGAAGGAAGTGAAAAAAGCGGGTTTGTTATTATCCCTACCGAACTAATTCCGGATAATGGAAAGAAGTTGGAATCTATTGTTTTGGAACTTGCTCATCTGAATGGGTTAAATGACGATTTTATAGAATGGCTCGAACGCTGTAATCATTTTTGTAATTCACTGGTAGATCGCATTGTTACCGGTATGCCCGGGCAGGAAATCAGGAATGAAATAGAAGATGAATTAGGATATAAGGATGACTTGCTTACGGTATGTGAAGTGTATAGGTTGTGGGCGATTGAAGGTGACGGGCATATTAAAAAAATTGTTTCGTTTGCTGGTGCGGACGACGGCATGGTCATTGAACCAAATATTGATTTATACCGTGAGTTGAAATTGCGGTTACTAAATGGTACGCATACCCTAAGTTGCGGTATTGCCTTTCTTGCAGGAATTGAAACCGTAAAGCAGGCAATGGATGATCCAATGATGGGAAAGTATATTTCAAATCTGATGCAACAGGAGATCGGCCCTTCTATACCATACGAAATAGATAATGATACGCTGCGCAATTTCATCGCTAAAGTGCAGGATAGGTTTCGTAATCCTCACATCAATCATCTTTGGAAAAACATCACACTTAATTATACTCAGAAAATGAAGATGAGATGCATTCCCGTATTCTTGAATTACTATAATAAAAACCAGTCAGTGCCTGAATTATTTGCATTGGGTTTTGCGGCTTACATTGCTTTTATGAAGCCGGTAAAACAAAACGGAAAGGAATTCTTTGGAGAATTTAAAGGTGAGTCTTATTTAATTGAAGACGAAACCGCAGAATTTTTTTACAAAATATGGCAAACCTCATCTATTAATAAAGTTGTGAAGGAGGTAATGGCAAATGCCGGATTTTGGGGAAAAGATCTAACAATAATACCGGGATTTGAACAATCGGTAACTGATAAGTTAAATAACATTTTGAGTAATGGAATGAGGGCTGCAATTGAGAATATTCATTTAAAGAAAATTTATGTGTAATGAATCGCAAAGTTACAAAGGTGCATCCGGCAGATAACCTGCTGGTTGCTTTAACAAACCTTGAGGAAGGAGAGGCGGTGAAGTATGACGGTGAGGAGTACACGATAATAGGCAGAGTTCCTGCCAAACATAAATTTGTAACCAAAGATATCATGCTGGGCGATGAATTATTTATGTATGGTGTATTGGTTGGTAAGGCACAACATTTTATAGCCCGCGGTTCCGCAATAACCACATCTAACGTAAAGCATGCTGCTAAAGGTTTTGAAGTAGGTGGACGGAAGTTGGTTTGGTCAAAGCCGGACATATCCAAATTCAAAGACAGGACTTTTATGGGATATCACAGGCAGGATGGTAAGGTAGGTACGGCTAACTACTGGTTGGTTATTCCAATGGTATTTTGTGAAAACAGAAACCTGGAAGTATTACGGGAAGCATTGGTAAATGAATTGGGTTATGGGAGAAATCAAAATAAAAAAGCAGAAGTAAATAAGCTTATTGATTTTTACAAAAGTGGTAAAAACATTGATGAAATTTTGAATGCTGATATTTCGATTGAAACAGAAGAAATTAAAAAGCAAAGGCTTTTTCACAATGTAGATGGCATAAAATTTTTAACGCATGAGGGCGGTTGCGGTGGTACGAGGCAGGATGCACAGGCATTGTGTGGATTGTTGGCGGGATATGTTACTCATTCAAATGTTGCCGGAGCAACCATACTGAGCCTGGGATGTCAAAATGCACAGGTAGAAATTTTGCAGGAAGAAATTAGAAAAAGAGATAAAAGTTTTTCGAAGCCTTTATACATTTTGGAACAACAAAAGATTGGGAAGGAAGCTGATTTAATATCACAGGCAATTAAGCAAACCTTTGCCGGGCTGGTGTATGCTAACTCTCTCGAAAGAAAACCGGCGCCTCTAAGCAAGATTTGTATTGGCCTGGAGTGTGGAGGCTCAGATGGCTTTAGCGGCATTTCTGCAAATCCTGCTATTGGCTATACCTCCGACTTGTTAGTTGCGCTTGGAGGCTCTGTTATACTTTCAGAATTTCCTGAGCTTTGCGGCGTCGAGCAAAACTTAAGTGACCGCTGCATTACCACGGATACGGCTAAACGCTTTGGCGAGTTGATGTATAGTTATAACGAAAGGGCCAAAGCCTCAGGCTCAGGATTTGATATGAATCCTTCACCAGGCAATATTAAAGATGGCTTAATAACCGATGCAATTAAATCGGCAGGTGCTGCAAAAAAGGGCGGCACATCACCGGTTGTAGATGTATTAGATTATCCTGAAATGGTTACAAAGCCAGGTTTAAATTTACTTTGCACGCCTGGAAATGATGTAGAAAGTACAACAGCCGAAGTAGCATCAGGCGCCAACATTGTTATGTTTACAACAGGACTTGGAACACCAACGGGTAATCCCGTTACGCCCGTTATAAAGATTGCCAGCAACACCATATTATTTAATAAAATGCAGGACATAATTGATATAAATACAGGTGCCATTATTGAAGGACAGGAAACAATTGAACAAGCAGGTGAGCGAATATTGGAGTACGTCATAAAAGTTGCCGGCGGAGAAATTGAAGTAAGTGCTGTCAGACATCAACAAAATGATTTCATTCCATGGAAAAGAGGAGTGAGTCTTTAAATTATTTTTACGATCATTGTAAAAAAAATAAATCCCGGGATAATCCTCCATTTACGATTTAAATATGAAAAGTTTTTTAGATGAAAATTTCTTGTTGCAAACTGAAACCGCAAAAATCTTATTCCATGATTTTGCCGCAGATATGCCTGTCATAGATTACCATTGTCATTTACCCGTGCAACAAATTGCAGATGATATCAATTTTGAAAATCTCACCCAGATATGGTTGTATGGAGACCATTATAAATGGCGTGCGATGCGTACTAACGGCATAGATGAAAGTTATATAACCGGCAATAAATCAGATTTTGAAAAATTTGAAAAATGGGCGGAAACTGTTCCCTATGCTTTGCGGAATCCACTGTACCATTGGACGCACCTTGAGCTGCAACGATATTTTGATGTGCATGAATTATTAAGCCCGGACAGCGCAAAAAAAATCTATGACGATTGCACAAAAACACTGCAGATGAAGGAATATTCCGTGAAAAATCTGCTTCGCAAAATGAATGTGGAGGTCGTTTGCACTACTGATGATCCCACCGATAGTTTAGGGCTTCATCAAAAAATAAAAGATGATGCATTTGAAATAAAAGTGCGTCCTGCTTTTCGGCCGGATAAAGCGATGAATGTGGATGACGTTGGCGAATTTAATTTGTACATTAAGAAATTAGAAGCAGCAAGTGACATAAGCATTACATCGTATCAATCTTATTTAGATGCGCTGAAACAGCGTCATGATTTTTTTGCAACGATGGGTTGTTCTGTATCAGACCACGGCATGGAATATATATACGCAGTGGATTATACCGATGAAGAAATCATTACAGTATTCAATAAAATTCGTAACGGAAGAGAGCTTACACCGGAAGAACGGGCAAAGTTTAAATCGGCAATGCTATATGTTTTTGCAATATGGGATCATGAAAAAAACTGGGTGCAGCAATATCATTTAGGTGCATTGCGAAATAATAATATCAGATTGCTTGAATCTTGCGGTCCCGACACAGGCTGGGATTCGATAGGTGATTTTCAGCAAGCGCGGGCACTCACAAAATTTTTAGGGCGACTTGATTCAACTGATCAGTTAGCCAAAACAATTTTATATAACCTGAATCCTGCTGATAATGAACTGATGGTAACTATGGCAGGGAATTTTAATGATGGAAGTATTCCGGGCAAAATTCAATTTGGCTCGGCGTGGTGGTTCCTGGATCAGAAAGATGGAATGACGAAACAAATGAATGCATTATCCAATATGGGTTTAATCAGCAGATTTGTAGGGATGATTACCGATTCAAGAAGTTTTCTCTCTTATCCCCGCCATGAATATTTTAGAAGACTTCTATGTAATTTGTTTGGCGATGAAATCGAAAATGGCGAATTGCCAAATGATTTGGAATGGACTGGTAAAATCATCAAAGACATCAGCTATTATAATGCAAAGACTTACTTTGGCTGGTAAATTTTTTCAATCGTAATTATCACGTTAAAACGTGATATTTTAAATTATCACGTAAAAGCGTGATATTTTTGTTTATCACGTTAAAACGTGATATTTTTAGCGAACAAAACCGACACTAATGATTGCTGTCATCACAGGCGATATAATCAATTCAAAAAAACTCAATCCTAAAAAATGGCTGAAGCCATTAAAAGCGGAATTGGAGGCGATTGGCCCTACCCCAAAATTTTGGGAGATATACCGTGGCGATAGCTTCCAGTTAATGATAACCAACGCCACGGACGCTTTAGTAACCGCCATAAAAATTAAAGCCAGCTTAAAATCTATTTCGAATATGGATGTTCGTATGGCGATTGGTATTGGAACCAAAACACACAGCGCAGTAAAAGTTACGGAATCTAACGGTACGGCATTTGTACATTCGGGTGAGAAATTTGAAATGCTTAAAAAAGAAAAACAAAATCTTGCGATAAAAAGTGATTGGCCTGAATTTGATAAAGAAATGAATTTGTATTTAAAGCTTGGTTTAATTGCAATGGACAACTGGACTGTGAATGCTGCAGAGATAGTGAAGACAGCAATGGAAAATCCAAATAAGTTGCAGGAAGAATTGGGAAAAATAGTAGGTATAAAACAAAATGCGATAAGCAACAGGCTTAAACGAGCCTACTACGATGAAATAATGGAAGTAAATGAAATGTATAAATCAAAACTAAAAATATTGAAATGATTGTATTGCTTAAATTATTCTTAGCACATTTTACCGGGGATTTTCTTTTGCAACCTGAAAGATGGGTTAGAGCCAAGGAATCAAAAAAACTAGGCGCATGGCAATTGTACATCCATTCTTTATTACATGGCTTACTATTTCTATTGTTGATGTGGGATATTAATTTTTGGGATTGGGCGTTACTGCTTTCGTTTGTTCACTTTATAATTGATTCTTTTAAATTATTGGTTCAAAAAAATAGAACCAAACGTTTACTCTTTTTTATAGATCAATTTTTACATTTTATTTCCATTTATGTAATATGGCTATGTTATGAAGGAAAATATTTTTCCTTTTCTTTTTTGAAAAACGGAAATGTATTATTATTGATTACGTTGATTATATTTCTAACCAGGCCGGTATCATTTTCTGTAAAAATATTTATCTCGAAGTGGACACCCGATACAGTAGCCGGTGATGATGTACTGTCATTACAAAGTGCAGGTCAATACATAGGTATTTTTGAACGATTATTGGTTTTTGTATTTATGATCACTAACGAATGGCAGGCGGTAGGATTTCTACTTGCAGCAAAATCGGTTTTTCGTTTCGGAAATTTGCAGGAAGCAAAAGACCGTAAGCTCACTGAATATATTTTGATAGGAACATTGCTGAGCTTTGGTATTGCTATTCTTACAGGAATGGGATACCAGTATATAAGATCAATGAATTTATTTTCATTGTCTTTTGTGATTTGTGAAACTAATATCACGTAAAAGTGTGATAAAATGAATTATCACGTTATAGCGTGATAAGTCATTTTAATATAAAAAAATTATATTTTCACTTTTATCACCATTTTCTTAATGCTTTCCGTTCCTATCATTGGTGCATGAACATCTTCGGGGAAAAAGATGGCAAATTGATTATTGGTTAATTGAAAATACATGTCAGGAGCGTCATTGTAAAATGAAACATCTTTTTCCGGGTTATACTCACCCTTTGGCTGAATGCAGTTCTGCCTTGGCTTCCAGCCTATTTGTTCTTTCCCATTTATGCAAAGTTGTATGTCAATGTGCTTATCATGACATTCGAATTTTGCGGCAGATTCTTCGGCAGTCATTCCGGGTTTATCAGAAACGATAGCTTTCAAAAGATCACCATCAATTTCATATTTGCTCACTTCAATGGTTTCAAGATTTTGTGACCTAATGTGCTCAAAGGCCTTTGAAAATAAGGAATGGATACAAAAATATTTTTCGGCGTTTAATAAATCATCTATGATCATTGTTTTGTTTTTTATAGTGAACGATTCAATTTTTATTATTTTATTAATTGGCTAACGATGTAGAATAAACGCATAAAACTATAACACTGTTACTGCGATGGTTCCGTTTCTCACAAAAATAGTTTTCATTTCAATGTGAAAGCAACATAATTTCCTCCCGCTTTGCCACCTTCCGCCGTACACCGAATAGTCTTTTACAACTTGCAATTATTTTTAATTTCTTACTGTTTTAGTGAATAGTATTTATAAAAAATCTTCCAGCTAAAAGTTTCGCCGGGATTTACTTTAATATGAATAAATGGCTCGGGACAAATAGTAGTGGAGGCACACCAGAATGCTAATTTCACTAAAGGCCTGTCACATGTAATTTCTGACGCAGCACCCGTGTTTTGATTTTCAACCTTTATATCGTAGTCTTTTGCATCGTCACTGTATCCCTGCAAATCTCCATAATACACGTGTTCATTATTTGCTAATTGCTTTTTAAAAATGATTTGATTCTTATCGACAATGGCGAGATCCTCGTTGCCTCCCGCGGTGTTGATATTAAAAGGTAGGGTGATTATAAAACCTGCTTGTGTCGATTGACTATCCAGCATGAAAAAGTTATGATCATACACAGTAGTTTCTATAATTTTTCTACCGGTATTTTTAAAAGTATGCGATAGAACCATCTCTGGTTTACCTTTTATTAATTCAATGTTTTTTTTATAAACATAAGAATATGTAGTGTCATTAAGAGTATGTTGAAATTCAACGCTGGCTGGCTTAGTCTTGACTTCCCATTTACCGCCATTAAGAATTTCATAAGGTGGCACAATTGAATAAGCTGAAGTATCTGGTCTTTGAAGAATTCCAATACCTATTTTCAAAAAACTTCCTCCCGGTTTCGCTTCATTAAATCCAACGGGTAAAAAATCTTCCACAGGTCCCATAATAGCATCGTGAATTCTCGGACCGTATTTTGGATTCCATTGACCATAATACGAATGGCCATTACAGGTAAGTTCAGGAATCACGCCGGACCAATCGAATCTTGATCCGCGATAATATCCATTGTCAGTATCAGGAAGATAAATTCGGGCATGGATTAATCCGTTGGTAATCTCTTTTTCGGGCGGATTTACAAAAGTTGTAGCGCTTATTAACAATGCCGGTAAGAGAAGAATAGCCCAACTTTTTTTATAGAGATACATGCCTGAAATTCCATTATTAATCAATAATGATGTATGTAATTTCATTATTCGTTATAGTTATGTGCTTTGAGATAGTCGTTCAATTCTTTTCTTGTCATTGGTAATTTATTATCAGGATAATTATTGATCCAGTTTACAAAATCTTTTCTTATTTCATCTGACCAACGGCTATCAATTTGCCCTGCCAGATATTTTTTTTCTTTCAAACGCTGAAAGCCAAACTGGTCGCGTAGTGCGGTTACTTCAGATGATATAACTAATTCAGCTAACAAGTTGGCAGGAATAAAAATGGTTCCATATTGGTTCGCGAGCACCACATCTCCCGGCAAAACAATAGCACGCCCAACCCTTATAGGAGTATTGATAGAAGTGAGCATTTCCTGTTGAAGGTAAGAAGGGTCAACACCCCGAACCCAACCGTTAAATCCCTTGATTTCTTTGAGCCCGGCCATATCTCTTACCGAGGCATCGAATATTACACCGTTTTGTGAGTTTGCATAAATGGCATTTCCAAGATTCGACCCGATGAGTGTGCCATCAATAATTCTTCCATAACCATCAGCAACATATACATCGCCGGGTTGTAAAACGTTTATGGGCCATGAATTAGTTCCTCCCGATGAATCACGTCCCTCGGCTATCCCTTGTTGCTTTATTAATTTTGCAAAGTCAGGTCTCAGCGGCATGTATTGAGCTGTCACCACACGTCCTGTCATTACACTATCCGGGTTGATTATTTGCCAATTTCCTTCATATTGATTTTGATAACCCTGGCCGCGTAAATAACCCCACGCTTCTTCCATTGCAACATTTTTCAATCTCCTTAAAAGTGCATCAGAAACTTTTGGGCGACCATCTGCAAATCGTTCTCCTTTCCAATCCACTGTTAATGCTTTAATATATTCAGGTGAAGAACCTACACGTTGGGCATTGGCGTAACATAATGTAAACACAAATGCCGTGAGTAATATTAATTTTTTATTCATAATTATTGTTGTGATTTATTATTGGTTATCATTTTAAAAAAAATATTCCAGCGCTTGTAAAACAAATTGCCACGACCTTCAGGTCGTGGATAATTCAATAAATAGTCACCGGCTTTAGCCAAATAATTTGGATTACCATTTAAAGAATTTATAATTTGATATCATCGTACAAAATATTTTTGGCTAAAGCCTCTTACTATGTCAAACTATTCCACGGCCTGAAGCCCGTGGCAATTAATGACAAAAATTTTTGATTGACTGTTCTGCTTAAATGATGTCATACTTTTTCTGTCAAAGTTGTTCCTCTTGCTGCATCAATTAATCCCCTTATATAACCAATAGCAAACAAAGTTCCGATAGTACTATAACCCGGGAAACTATTGCTATCACCGGCCATCGTTGGGACATGGTCGGGACGTAACGGCCCCTTATACCCACTTTTGTATAGGATCTGCATCAGCTTTGCCATATCCATTTGCCCGTCATCTATAAAAGTCTCGTTGAAGTGTTGTCTGTATCCGCGTACGTTTCTAAAATGAACAAATGAAATAACTTTCTTTTTTCCAAAATATTCCATAGCTGCAGGCAAATCTTCTTGCTTGCCTTCATCACCCATTTCGCCAAAAGTGCCATCCCAGGTTATTCCGTTATTGGGACTTGGATAAATATCTATCAATCTTTTAAATGCCGCAACAGAAGTCATGATGCGGGGCACTCCTCTAATTGCGTCTACGGGTGGGTCGTCAGGATGCATCGATAATTTTATGCCATATTTTTCTGCTTCGGGAACCACCGCCTTAAGAAAATAATCAAGATTCTTCCACATTAAATCATGGGTCAATGTTCCATATTCCGTTATTGGGTCTCCTTCCATTTTGTTGATGTCAAAGCCCATTACCAATGCGCCACCGCGATCGGGCATGGCTTTATCACTGCGTGCCCAACTTATCAAAGGCATCCAATTATAACAAATTGTATCAATGCCAACCTGCGACATGTTTTTCATCAAGGTGATGAAGTTGGCAATTTCTTCATCTTTTCCCGGAAGGCCGAGTTTAGTTTTTGTATTGAGTGATGGAGGACCTTCCACTACCGTTAGTTTCAATCCTTCTTTATCCCATGATTCCTTCACAGCTTTTATTACATCAAATTCCCAATTATTGGCATTGTCCATCCCAACCATTTTTGGATCAATTCCGCCAACCGCACCCAATACGCCCATTTGTTTGGCCAGTTCAATTTTACGTGGTTCCTTTCCGGCAAAATAGGCAAGGCATAATTTCATTCCCGCATCCTTAATGTAATCAATTTTAGCATCCGGTTTTTTAGCATCCACATTATATTTTCCAGACCGGTTATTCAAGTCTGTTGAAGCGCAACACCTATTGTGCCGAGTGATAAGGATGCGGCTACTGCAGTGCCCTTTCTAATAAAATCTCTGCGATTATCTTTCAAGATTCATCAAAATTTGTAGTTATTGATTAAATATTTTTTAACTGAAAATTCTGTCGTGTGAGCGTAATTCATTCCATTCCGGAGTTGGGGCAAAAAAGCTTTTATCTTTTGCTGATAAATGTTTTTTTACTTCATCTTCATTTAATTCAATACCCAATCCCGGTGCAGTAAGGGGTACGTTTGCAAAACCTTTTGTTATCAAGTTGCCTGCCATCTGTCGTCTTTACTAAGCCTTCCCACCATGGAACATCGATATTATGATGCTCACATGCTAAAAAGTTTTGGGTCGCAGCTGCACAATGAACATCAGCCATAAATGAAACAGGGGTGCCTGCCTGGTGCAAAGCCATTGCTATGCCATGCTCTTCTGCATAGTCGCCAATTTTTTTTGTTTCTAATAAACCTCCTGAGGTAGCAAGGTCGGGATGGATAATATCCACTGCATGAATATCAATAAGTGGTTTAAAGTTTTTCAACAGGTAGATATCCTCACCGGTAAGACACGGTGTTTCCAATGCATCCGACATCGTTTTCCATTGATCAGTTAATTCCCATGAAACAATATCTTCCATCCATGCCAACCTGTATTGTTCAAGTCTTTTTCCTAATCTTATCCCATTGTTTAAATCAAAATGCCCATAATGATCAGTAGAAAGTGGTAGATCATATCCTAACATGCCCCTCACATTTTCTACGAGTTTAGCCAGCCCATCAAGGCCCTTATCGGTGATCTGTATTTGCGTAAAAGGATGCGCTGTACTTGAATAATTCGTAATATCTCTCGGATCACCCCATTGTCTTAAGTTTCCATCGCTACTTTCCCAGAATTTTTCATTCACTAATGATCCCGGAATGTTTTTTAATTCGTTGATACCAAGGTCCATCTTCAACCAGGTATATCCCATGTCATTAATGCGATAATCCATTAATTTTTTCTGTTCTTCCGGAGATCCGGCTTCAGGAGTATCAGCATACAATCTTATTTTTTCACGATATCTACCTCCTAATAATTGCCAGGCAGGAACATTATATGCTTTGCCACATATATCCCAAAGCGCCATCTCAACGGCGCATACGCCACCGGCCTGCCTGCTTGGGCCACCAAATTGTTTTATAATTTTAAATATCATTTCAACGTTGCAGGGATTTTGCCCGAGAATACGGCTTTTTAACATAAGTGCATAACGGGGATCCGCTGCATCCCTCACTTCGCCCAAACCATAAATACCCTGGTTGGTATCAATGCGAATAATAGCGGTGCCTCCCATAGCCGCGGTGAGGGCATACCGCATATCGGTAATTTTTAGATCAGAAGGGGCTGAATAACGCTTAACCTTAGACGTAGTCATTGCGATCGTGTCTGCTATTGACAGGTGCATCATTCCTGCGAGGGAAATTCCGCCCAGTGCAGTTTTCTTTAAAAAATCCCTGCGGGCGTTTTTGGTTTCCGGATTTTCTATTTCCGCCTGGGCTTTTGCAGCCTCATTCTTTTCAAGTTCTTTATTACTTTCGGTTAATTGTTTTATAATACTTTTCATTGAATGGAATGTTTAATGTGAATTTATTATTAAGTAGTTCAATTAAGTAAGAATAACTTCAAATTCAATCTCTATAAATTTTACCGTGAATGAAATTTTCATCTATCCAAAGAACTTTCGTGGTATTGACTGAATAATATGTCACCGCAATTGAAATGATACCCGTTTAGATAATTCTCATTTATGTTTTACCTTATTTATAAAAATGAAGGTTATTGAATTTACGATAAGGTGGGATTAATTTTAGTCGCCTGTTTTCTTTCAATAGGGAAATCAAAAATATATTACCGGCGTGCAGGACGCTTGATTTTGAAAAAAGACTGTTCCGGAAACTATTATCGTGTATACTTCATCGTTATATCAATGCATCCGTAATGATAAAAGTAACTAAATAATCAATCCAATCTGCAACATTTAAAAAAAACTCAATTCTACCTGCTTACTGTTGCCCATGACCGTTCCTTTCGATGATTAGACCTTATATTAAAATTAAATCCTATTAAAATGGATATTTTTTTTAATTCGTTTGAGTTATTTATTCAGGTAAAGAAAAAGCCATTATCCATCCTGCCGGTGAATTCTTTATTACCTGAAACCGAAACGGCTACATATTGTTTTCCCTTGCTTTGGTATGTACACGGAGTAGCAGACACAATTCCAGGGAGGGTTATTTCCCACAACAATTTGCCGGATGCTTTATCAAAAGCCTGGAATTTATGATCCTGCGAGCCGCCAAGAAATACAATGCCACCCGCTGTAACAATGGGACCGGGCAAGCTGGCATCACCTGTAATTGGAGCTCCTTTTTTCTGGTGTTCAGGAATATTTCCTACAGGTATTGTCCATTCATATTCACCTGTGTTCAGATTGATTGCATTTAGCGTTCCCCATGGTGGTTTAATAAAGGGATGGCCTTCGGGATCACTTAACTCGCCATAAGCCGTTACGTTGAGGTAGGTAGTCGCTGTATCATTTAGATTCTTTTCTTTTTTGCCTCCGATACCTGATGCCCTGTTATTTTTAATCTCCGAAAGGTTAGCTTCCTTTTGCAATAAGTGCCAGTCGGTTTTATTAAATAAAAAATCAATGATTCCTTTCTCGTGACCATTCAACACACTACTGAAGGATGGCATTTTTCCGCCGCCGGTTCTTATCTTATTCAATACCTGGGATTCAGACAATCTTTTTTTTATGATCAATCAATGATGGATAAAGTGGTTCATGTGCCGGTTCTATCAGCCTTGTGACAACTTGCGCAATAGGTCGTATATATTTTTCTTCCATCTTCATGAACGGAAATATTTACTGATTTAGCTGAAGTATCTATCTTTTGCAACAAATCAATTTCAGGTGCTTCATTCGCCTTTACATAAAGAATTCCTGTTGAAACATCATATGCGGCGCCGCCCCATTCTGAGCCGCCAATTGTTCCTGGAAGATTCAATGTGCCCTTTAGAGAAGGAGGCGTAAACAGTCCTTCGTATCTTAAACTATTAAACATCTTAATTAATGAATCATGCAATGCCGGCGAATAATCAGAAAGATCATCAGTTGTCATGAACTGCCGCGAATATGGTTTTGGTTTTAAAGGAAAGGGTTGAGTGGGCCATGCTTTTTCGCCCGGCACATCAGATGCCGGTACGGGCCGCTCTTCAATTGGAAATAAAGACTCACCCGTTTCACGGTTTAATACATATACAAAACCAACTTTTGATATTTGCGCCACCGCATCTATTTTTTTTCCGTCTTTTACAACTGTAACCAAATTCGGAGGAGCGGGCAAATCATAATCCCATAAATCGTGATGTATAGTTTGAAAATGCCAGATGTATTTCCCGGTTTTTGCATCAAGAGCTATAATACAATTTCCAAAAAGATTTTGGCCCGGACGATCATATCCATAAAAATCGTAGGAGGGAGAGCCTGTTGCTAAAAAAACCATTCCTCTCTTTTCATCGACACTCAACCCACCCCAATCATTGGCGCCACCCGCATATTTCCAGGCATTCTTTGGCCATGTTTCATAACCTCGTTCGCCTGGTTTCGGAATCGTGTGAAAAGTCCATTCTAATTTACCTGTTCTTATATTATAAGCTCTTACATAGCCGGGTTGTGCACCATATAATTCTGAAACTTCATTTCCAATTATCAATAAATCTTTATAAACAATACCCGGCGATGTAGGTTTAATCGATATCTTTTTAGGATCGTCTCTCATTCCTATGTTCATACTTACTTTACCATCTATTCCAAAGCCGGAAATGATTTTTCCTGTTTCTGCATTCAATGCATAAAGAGTATCTCCACCGGTAAATAATATTCTTTTATCATTGCCATCTTCCCAATAAGTAACACCACGAAAAGATCCACCACCCGGACCTCCATTAAACGGATCGAATGACCATAACTTTTTACCGTTGTTCGCATCTATTGCGTATATGCGGTGGCGTGAGGAAGCAGCATACATGATGCCATCAATAATTATCGGATTACATTCGCTGCTGTTATGTCGCGAGCCTTCTGCTGCATCGTTTGGGTTAAATGCCCATGCTACTTTTAATTGATGAACATTCTGTTTATTAATTTGTTTTAGAGGAGAGTAACTACTGCTTTCTGCATCGGCCTTATAAACACTCCATGTTCGTTCTTTGTTATTGCAATCGGAAAAGAAAAATATAAGGAACAAAAAAAACAAGACGGTAAATTTTTGATTCCTGGAGATGTTTGCCATATCAATGTGGATCATACAAGCGAAAAGAAAACTTTCAAAAAATTATGCGGTTTAATATTTCCCTAATTTACGCCATAAGCTTCTTCATAAATTACTTTTAATAATGATTTGTCGGCCAATGCATCACCCGACAATTGCCAAATCATGATTCCTGATGCTTTTTCTTTAGCTAAATCGGTTTTTCTTTTGATAGTTGCAATGCCATTGTAATACATAATAGCGCCTCCCGGCATAACAACAGAATCAGCCAACTCAGCTCCGGGAAATTCAGCTACAATTTGTTGATAATCTAAACTGGAAGGGAGAGAAGTTAACGTTGGTCCAAAACCGTATCCATAAAAAGGAACACCAAGGCCAACTTTATCTTTGGGAATGTTTCTAATCTGTTATAAAATAGTCCAGGTCTTGCACCGCCTGCTCGTAAGTGGAGTGGGGGCCCGGCTTTTCGGGAGTCCACGGGCCTGTGTGGTCGTAGCTCATTACGTTTACAAAATCATATTGGTGTAACGCTTTGTCACTAAGTTGATCTTTGTAGAAAACAGCTATTGCAGAAGTAACAATCTTTTTATGCTTATGAAATTGTTTCGTTAAGTCAACTGCAAAATTTTCATAATTTTCATCGATATCACTCCCTTCAAGATCAACATCTATTCCATCAAAATTATTTGAGAGAACAATTTGCAATAAATCATTCACCAATTTTTTTCTTTTATCTTTTTTCAAAAGATTGTGATAATATGGATGTGGGCCACCACCTGCAATTGATGGAATTACTTTTACATTATGGCTGTGTGCTGCTTCAATAAATGGAACCAGGCCTGAAAGATCCTGGTTAAAGTTTCCAAGGGAATCGGGATTTAAAAAATAAAGATTGATATGAGTTAGTTTATCAAAAGGAATAGTATTTAAATCGGCTGTCATGGCAGCTTTTAAAGAATAGTAACCAACTATTCTAAACTTTGCATTTTCTCCCTGCGACCTGCCTTCAAAAGACAAAAGCATGGTGCTTAACGTCCAGTATTAAAATCACAATTTCTTCTTATGTACATGGATGCTCTTTTCATTAAATTTGAAGCCTGATTTTTCTTTTCTCCAATAAGCCAGCAATCCATATTACAAAAAAAGCAACGAGAAAGGAACGAATAATTCCTCCGGCCCCTTCATTAAAAAATTTAGGATAGTGAAACCCGGCAAGTGTGTAAATGGAATATAGCAAATAGGGAATTAAATAAGTAGTGAGTGTGCTTGTTCCTCCGGGGCGTATTGCTTTAAACCAATTCTGCTTGCCTTTTATATCAACAAGGTAAATAAGTAGTTCAAAAACCAAAATACCAATTCCAATGCAAATGGCTACCCATGCAGGAGTAGCACGGATCTTTGAGATGCCGGCGGCATAAGGCCTGATCAATAATCCGAAGGCCACCATAACAATTCCCGCCACAGCGAAAGATATCCATAACGACCGGTCTTTGCCTTTGCCGGTCAATTCCCTGTATGCCAGTAAAGTAACTACTCCCGCCATAGTAAGCGACACCGAAGCTGCATTACCAATCACCCACAAAGAAAATGTCAGCACGTGTGTGTGAAAAGCAACGTTAATAATCATGAATACAACGAAGGCTGCCACTTGTACCCAAAGATTACCTTTAGACAAAAAATAAACAAAGGCACAAACAAGATATGACCATCCTATAATTCCCAGGATTCCCCACCAATAAGGTTTTAGCCCTACAGGCGCATCAGGTTTTCCTCCTTTAAAAAGATAAGCCATTAGTATCAAAGTCAAAATGCCCAGGCCCTGTAAAAAATATTTTTTTGATCTATTCATTTTCTCCGGGTAGTCGATCCAGATAAGAAAGAAGGCGACGGTAATAAATATTTCCCAAACAGCAGCAGGTAGGATTGCAAGCTTGCTGTAGTTTTCAAGATTAACGTGAAAAAATCCCATCACTAATAAAGCAATGGAACGGGTTAATATATATGTTGCTGTTTTATAAAATGGATCACCTCTTTTTATTCGTTTCATCAATGCAAGAGGAATAGACAAACCAACGATAAAAAGAAATATGGGGAAAATAGTATCGGCAAAACCAAGCCCATCCTCATTCATTTTCACATGTTCGATCCAGCCCGGAATATTTATAACGCCACTTACATCATTAACAAAAATCATGAAGAACATTGTTATAGCTCTAAATACATCTATTGACAAGAGGCGTTTGGGAAGTTGTTTACCCTGTGTAGCAGTCGTAACAGAAGTTTTTGAAACGTGATCTTCAATCACGTCTTTGGATAAGTTCATATTTCTATAATTATTTTAATAAATAAGCAAATACACATTTTGACCCTTCAGGCGAAACATTCAAAAGGTAGTTACATAAAAGGAAAAAGCCGCCTCCGTTTTGCAAGGCGGCTTTAATATGATAACTATGGTGTGTCCCACCACATTCTTGATGTCATAGTATTACCGTTAGCTAACCGCGAAACTGCATCGTTATAATTTTCTGGATTTGTAGACGCTTCTTCCAGCGGGTAAGTAAGCCTTCGTGGTATAGTTCCTCCTGTTTTGTTTATAGATGGATTAGGATAGTTAACGGGAGTAAGCACAGGATATCCGCTTCTTCTCCAATTGGCAAAGGCTTCATATTCGTCCATAAAAACAGCTACCCAATATTGTTCATTTATTTGTTGAATTCCGGTTGCTGCATTGTAAGGATTTTGTGCCAAATATGAAGCGGCGGCAGCCTCAGCAGCGCTTTCACTCCAGTTTGCCCCGGTTTGAATTAATTGAGAAAACGCTAAGGTTACTCCATCGTCATACATCGTTGCAGCATCTCCGCTAATCCATCCTCTTTGAGCCGCTTCTGCAAGCAACAATTGTGTTTCTGCCGCGGTAAGTACAAACGTGGGCGCTTCAGATTTTGCAAATGTGTACCTGTTTACAATTGAATAGTCATTTACATTACCTGGGAAATTCGGTGCACCAGTGATAGGAACCAAACCACCGGCATTATCGTAACCATTGGGCATTCCTAATTGAATTGATGATGTAGTATCGCCAAAATTAAAATCGGCCGTACCATCCAAAGCACCGGGATTTGGACTTACTGTTGCATAAAAGTGCAAACGCGGATCGTTATGACTCTTAAAAAAATCTATAAAAGTTTTACTCATTTTAAACTGACCGGCTTCTTCATTTATTAATTCCCATCCACTGCCATTGTTGGATACCTGAGCATCGTTTACGGCATAATGTAATATCAGCGCATTGTCGTCATTAGATGTCATCACGCCTCCTGCGACAGCTTTGGCAACCCATGTTTTTGCATCGTCCGGTGCCACCTTACTCATTCTCATTGCAATCCGTACCATTTCTGAATAAGCAAACTTTTTCCAACTGGTAACATCACCACCATAAATAATATCCTGGTCACCTAATGAGTTTGGAGCATTATCATCCAATGCAGCAGCGGCTTCATCCAGTTCTTTCAACATGTCAGCATATATGTCCTGTTGTTTATCATATTTTGGCAAAAGAATTTCACCAGTATATGCCTGGCCCGCTTCGGAATAAGGAATGTCCCCATACAAGTCAGTTAAAAACTGGAACAAGTATACTTTATATATCCGCGCAATATTATAAAGATTTGTTTTGCCTTCTTTGTCTTTTGTATTGTGAACTACATCCACAATTTGCTTAATGGCGTTGGGATATAATGCCTGCCAGTTAGCGGTTATATATTCTTCGTTAAAATTATATTTATCGCCATAACTATAACCGTTAGTAGCCAGGTGTTGAATTAAACACGAACAATAAATCAGGTTTCCCCGTTCGCCGTCAAACGCATGTCCATCACTATTTCCGGCACTGTACAATTCTGCAGTTGAAAATAATTTTTCAAATTGAATTATCTCTCCTGATACTGAATTTGGGTTTACATTTAATTGCTCAAAATTTTTATCACAACCAAAACTTAATAACACGCAACCTATTAATATATATATGAATTTATTTTTCATTTTGTTTCATTTTTTGTTGGATGACTTAATTAAAATTTCACGTTTACATTAAATCCCAGTTGCCTTATTGGCGGATATGGATTATACTCAACTCCCTGCTCAACGCTGCTGGTGAGGTTTGATTCCGGATCAATATTGGGAGTATGTTTCAGTAATACAGCAATGTTGCGCCCTACGAGCGAAATGGTAACGCCTTTCACAAAAGACTTCTTTAAACGGGCCTGTGAAATACTGTAACTCAAAGAAACGTTTCTTAACTTAATGAAACTTGCATCGTAAGTGTATTCTTCTTCAATATTGTCTACACCTTCGCCTGATTCACCGGATATAGATTGCCAGTAAGTTTGCGCATCCACCGAGGTGGTGTTAACCTTTCCATCCTGTGTTACACCTTTACCTACATAACCGCCTTCTCTTCCTGCTAACGTATTTTTATGCAAACCGATGCTGGCTAATTCCGCATTGGTAACAGAATATACTTTCGCTCCAAATTTGAAATCTAAAAGCGTAGAAAGCGTGAAATTTTTGTACTTGAAATCATTGCTGAAACCGCCTGTTGTTTTATAAACGCCGGAGCCCAGCGAGACCAAATCATCGGTACGAATTGGTAAACCATCAGGACCGAAAATTTTATTTCCGTGATCATCACGTTTATAAGCAAACCCGGTTAGCTGGCCATATTCCTGCCCAACTATTTGCTTAATAGAAAAATTACCAAACCTCGCAGGATCTCCATCACCCAAAATAAGACTGTTAACACCCGGGCTTAGAAAGAGTACTTTACTATCATTAAAGGCTATATTGAATGAAGGATTCCAGCTAAAGTTTTTGGTTTTAATTGGCGTGCCGCTCAATAATAATTCAAGGCCACGGTTGCGTAATTTACCAATGTTTTGTAAAGATGATTCGTAGCCGGACGTATTGCTAATAGACACATTCAGAATATCATCATCAGTGCGTTTATTGTAAACAGCAGCGTCAATATTTAAGCGACTATTGAAAAACGACATACTTATACCAACTTCCGTTTCTTTAATGTTTATTGGTTTTAGCAATGCATTGGGGACCGTGCTCTGATCAATGCTGCTAAAAATTATTCCATTATAATCTACACCAAGATTTGAGTAGCTAAGGGCAGTATTATAAGGAGAAGTTCCTCCAGAAGATTTTGCCCACGAGGCCCTTAACTTTCCAAATGTAATCCATGATGGCATGTGCAATGCTTCTGAAAAAACAAAACTTCCGGAAATAGATGGATAAAAAATATTATTGGTCTTGGGATTTAAAGTGGAGAACCAGTCGTTTCTACCGGTAAATGTTACAAACAGATAATCCTTGTATCCCAGGTCGGCACTTCCGTAAAATGAATTCACTTTGTATTCGCTGAAATCAACATTGTAAACATGATTTACGATATTATTTACACTATACCAATAAGGGAGATCTAATCCGCCGCCAGTGCTGGCAGCTTTATAAAGATTGTCTTCATGATTGCCACCCAGGTTTGCATGAACAGAAAAATCAGTGCCGAATTTTTTATTTATTTCAAACATAAAACTGGCATCTAACTCACGGCTATTGCTACTCGAAACATCCAACGATCCGGAATGTTGCCAACCGGTTCCATAGGGAACAATATTCGTAAGATCTGCGAGTAAACTATTGCGGCTTACTTGTCCCTGCAGTGATAACCAGCTCGTGAAATCATATCTTAAAGTAATGTTCCCGGTATAGCGATCACGTTCTGTAGTATTTTTAAAATAATCCGTGATAAAATAAGGGTTATCGAAATAAATGTTTGTTGGGCCGCCGGGCAGAATTTCATCTCCGTTAGCATCTGCAGATGGATTAAGAGTGCGCACATCAAATGTCGACGCTAAGAAATAAGTACTTGCAATCACACTTCCAGGTGCATCTGAATTCCATGGCCTGTTCTTAACCTTTTCGTGCATATAAGAAGCTGTAAAACTCAGGTGCAATTGTGGCGTTAGATTATAGTTACTGTTGAAGTTGATACCTTGTTGCTCAGTACCTGCTTTCGGAACAACTTCCGATGAATTTGTATTGGTGACACCCAGGCGAAAATTACCATTAGTATTTTTTCCTGATAATGAAATGCTACTTTGACTATTGACTCCTGTTTTATAAAAATTCTTGAAATTGTCTTTGTGAGCTACATATGGAACTGAATTTCCCAGGACGTCCGTAACTGTTGATCCGTCAATTTTTGGACCCCAACTGCTGGTAGATGTGTTCTGAGCCGATTCGATAGTGGTTGGCTTTATTCCATTAGATCCTTGTCCATAGGAATATTGAAAATCGCGTTCGTCAATGATGTTGCTAAATGTTGTATTATTATTTACTTCAACCCCAATTCCTTTGGACTGGCTGCCCGATTTTGTTGTAATAACAATAACTCCGTTACCTCCGCGATAACCATATAAGGCAGAACCAGCAACACCTTTCAACACATTGATGGATTCAATATCGTCCGGGTTAATGGTACTTAAAGCATCGCCATAATCAGGGCCACCCCATTTGCCGGAACTTCCCTGGTTGTCCGGCACCAAATGGTACACCATCAATTATGTAAAGTGGTGAGCCGCCCCCGGTTAAACTTGTATTACCTCTTATAGTTATTCTCGTGCTACCGTTTGGTCCTGTTCCCGTACCTGCTACACTAACGCCTGCAATCTGGCCGCTTAATGCATTAGCCAGATTTGCAGTACGCGATTCAGTAAGATTAGATCCCGGGAATTTCGGTTGTTGAGTATCCAAGTGATTTTACTTGTCTTTTAATACCCAATGCCGTAACAACTACTTCACTCAATTCTTTAGACTCTGCTTTGAGAGTTATATCTATTTCGGACCGGTTATTCACTTCTATCTCCTGGGTTATAAATCCAACAAATGAAAACACAAGCGTTCCCCGTGCAGGTGCTTCTATTGTATAATTTCCTGATTTATCAGTAAAGGTCCCTGTATTACTGTTCTTAACTCTAATGCTTACACCCATCAAAGGATCGCCTTTGTCGTCTGTAACTTTACCTTTGACCACATTGGCAACGGCGTCAATTGCAAAAGGAATTTTAGAGTCGTCTAATGTTACGTTGGGAATCAAATTTTTCGAATGCATTATTAAAATCTGATCTTTCACCTGCTTGTAGGTTAAAGAAGTTTTAGCCAGCGCAATTTTTAGAAAGTCTTCAACGCTTAGTTTGGTAACCGGCATGTTCAGGTTTCGGATATTTTTTACCTCATCTTTACGATACATAAAATGATAGCCCGTGCTGTCTTCAATTTTTTTAAACGCCTGGATGAGGCTTTCGTTATTAAGGCTGATGGTAACCTCTACTTTATTAATCGACTGACTCTTCAACGGCTTTGCAAAGAGCAATTGCGCTGATGTAACAATTAACAGTGTAGTGGTAACTATTCCAATTCGCATAATTTTTTTTATGATATTTTTTCCCGGAAAATTTTTTTTCTTAACAGTTGTTTTGAAAAGGATACAGCGTTCATCAGTTACTGATAAAAGATTCATAATTTTGGTATGTTTTAAGTTAATAAGGAACTCGTTTACGAGCGAATTTAAAACAGTGCATAGCGCCGATTGCAGTCGGAACTTGCAGATGCCTCTGAAATTATTTCAGAGGTTTTCTTTTTACGCAGTTAAGTAATCATAATATTAATATTTGGTTTAAGAATTTTTATTTAAGATCTAATGTTACTAATGATTTTTCTTTATTATAAGTATAACCCAGTCCGTTGAACAAACAGATACTGCTTAATACCTCATCAAGGGGCTCGTTCTTAGAAAACGTAGTTGTGAAGCGTAACGATTCAACATCGGGGTTATCGATAATTATTTTTACATTGTACCGGTCTTCCAACAGTTTTGCTGCTCCGGAAATAGTAAGATTATCAATTAAGAGATCTTCCTGCCTCCACGTTAAATAACTTTCATTTTTAACGGTCTGTATGGAAGATTTTATTTTTGATTTGGCGTAAGTTATCTGCTCGTTTGGAGTGATAATTCCCAGTATCTTATTTTGATCGTTAACACTTACCCGTCCTCTTTTAACAGTTACGGTAATATTATCTTCGTCAGGAAATGCTTTAATATTAAATGCAGTTCCCAATACTTTAGTTTCAAGGTTGCCGGTATGCACAATAAATGGCTTTGAACTGATATGTTTTATATCAAAAAATGCCTGCCCTTCCAGGTAAACCTCACGGGTTTTTAATCCTTCGAAAGTAGAAGGATACTTTAATTTGCTTTCTCCGCTCAGGATTACAGTACTGCCATCCGCAAGAAAAATAAAACGATTCTGCTGTTTATGTTCGGGTTCAGTCTTTGTCGCAAATGAATTTTGCTGCGTCGCTGCAGGCTTTTTGGTAAGAAAATAAAAGCCTGAAATAAAGGCCATGCCCACAATGGCTGCTGCAGCTAATTTCACGAAGTTGCTATCTAGTAATCTCACTTTTTTACCCGATGCTTCATGATGGGCAATGTTGCTCCAGATGCCATCCGTAATATTATTCTTTAATGTTTTTTTTTCTTCAACACTTAATGCATCCAACACATCAGGTTCATTCTGAAATACGTTGTAATATTTTTCTACAAATATTTGTTCTTCTTTGGTCGTTTCGCCGTCGAGATATTTGTGTAATAATTCTATGAAGTAAAATTTGTCCATGAAATGCTTAATGCTATTTGCTGATTTACATGACCTGTAAATCACGAAAAGTCCTATTCACTACAAAGATTTTTTAATATTCAGGCAAAGAAAATTGCAAATAATATTCCGATGGTAAAAAGGCGGATCAGGGAAACCTTTAATGTTTCTATTGCTTTGCCAAGTTGGTTCTGAACAGTTTTTCTTGCAATGCCCAATTGCGTCGCAATAGCTTTAGTCGGTAAACCTTCCTGCATGCGGAGGCGAAAAATATCTCTTCTTTTTGGCGGCAGAGATTCAAGCAGATTTTCGTACGATTGCAACAATTCTTTCCAGATTAATTGCATATCGGCACAGGAATTCTTTTCTGAAATATTATCAAGCGAATCAAAAAATGGATGGACAGGCTTTTGTTTTGCGAAGAACTTAATTACCCTGTTTCGAATAGCAATATTTAAATAAGCGGGAAGGTTTTCAATTTGTCTTTCGCGATTTATCCAGATTTGAGTAAAGATTTCCTGTACGATGTCTTTTGCAGTGTCGAGATCTTTTGTTCTTTTATAAGCAATATTTACCGAGCTTTCCCAATACTTATTAAACAAAATATCAAACGCCTTTTTGTTCCCGGACATTATTTGTGCCAGCAACAGACTATCATCGGATAATTTTGGCTTAGTTTCTACCATTAAATATTCTATGTTAACCAAATGTAAATAATTTTTTCAAGGAAAAACCAGTTACGAACGGGAAACAATACTCAAATATTCCACAACAATTTATGTGAGGCAGGCAGTAATTGATGTTTGATGTCAGATTTGGTAAAGCACTGTATACTATGAAGGTTTATCGCTTAAATGTGAAGTCCTTTCAAAATTTTTAACGTTGAACTCTTCCGCTCGCATCTCCTTTCATTAAACCTTTTACATCACTTAATGTAGCGTGATTTAAATCTCCCGGTATAGTATGTTTTAATGCTGAAGCTGCAACCCCAAACTCAGCAGCATCTTTCATTGCCATTTCGGTTACCAATCCATAAATGAAGCCGCTGGCAAAAGAATCGCCGCTCCCAACGCGGTCTACAATCCTTACTTCATATTGCTTTGTATGATAAAATTCATTTCCATCGTACACCAATGCGCTCCATCCGTTATCAGAAGCGCTGTAACTTTCTCTCAACGTAGAAGCGATGTATTTGAAATTAAATTTTTCTTTCATTTGCTGAAACACATCTTTATACCCATCAAGATTTAATTCGCCTTTGGTTACATCGGTTCCTTTACTTTTAAATCCCAAGGTTGTTTCCGCGTCTTCTTCATTACCAATACATACATCAACGTAGGCACATAGTTTGGTCATTACTTCTTTCGCTTTTTCTTTACTCCATAATTTTTTGCGGTAATTAAGATCAATGCTTGTTGTAATTCCTTTTGCTTTTGCAGTTTTCAATGCTGCTTCTGTAAGCGCCGCGGCGCTATCGCTTAACGCCGGAGTTATTCCTGTTGTGTGAAACCAGGAAGCACCATCAAATATTTTATCAAAATCAAAGTCTTTAATTTCAGCTTCGGAAATGGCAGCATCAGCACGATCGTACACAACCTGCGAAGCACGCATAGACGCACCGGTTTCCAAAAAATAAATCCCCAGTCTTTTTCCGCCCCTGGCAACAAATTGTGTATCCACTCCGTAGCGACGTAAATGATTTATTGCAGATTGACCAATTGGGTTATCAGGAACTTTGGAAACAAATGTTCCCTGCAATCCATAATTACAAAGCGCTGCAGCTACATTCGCTTCCCCGCCACCGTATGTAACATCAAAGCTATCTGCCTGAACAAATCTTTTAAAATCCGGAGTTGATAAGCGAAGCATTATTTCTCCAAGTGTTACTACTTTTTTTGCCATGATTTTTTATGAATTTAATTTTAAACGAGTATTTTATGATATCAAACAATTCAATCGAATTTCTTTCATATTTTCTGAAGCAACAAAAATTATAGAAATAAATATCGAAAAAAATACGGAAACGATTGCGTAACATTTATTGAAAGTCATGTATAGATCTTACAATTTTACAAAGTTAATATTAAGATTTTACAACAAGCAAATTTCGATTGTTCTGGTATCATTGCGGGAAACTAGCGGTAACGTTTGCGTAAATAAATATGGTATAATAATATAATTCCAATAACATTGTTCATTTTAGAAATAATATTTTATGAGATAGAAAAAATGACTTATTAAAATTGATTCCCGAACAGGGAGTATTGCCGCTTTATTTTTATAAGGATACTGAAGTAAGTATTGAAATTTTAAGAGCGTTATATAATGCCGGTATAAGAGCAGTTGAATATACTAACCGTGGTGAAGCGGCTTTGCAGAATTTTAAAAAGATGCGTGAAGTGTGCAGCAACGAATTAAAGGAAATGTATCTGGGAATCGGAACTATTAAGAACGGCACTATGGCGCAAACATTTATTGATGCCGGTGCGGATTATATTATTTGTCCCGGTCTTATTGAAGAAGTTGCTGAGGTAGCTGATAAAAATAATATGCTTTGGGTTCCGGGATGCATGACACCTTCTGAAATTATACGTGCAGAAAATTTGGGCGCAAAAATGATTAAACTTTTCCCTGGAAATATTTTAGGCCCGGCATTTATGAGTGCGATTAAAGAGTTGTTTCGCGACTTATTATTTATGCCAACCGGTGGCGTTGATTTAAACAAAGAAAATATTGCCGGTTGGTTTAAAGCAGGAGTGTGTGCGGTAGGAATGGGAAGCAAACTGGTAAGCAAAGATTTAATGGAACAGAAAGATTATGCGAAAATTGAAATGCTTACAAAACAGGTGTTGGATATTGTGAAATCGGTAAGATAATACACATTTAAATATACGATATGCAGAATACTATGGGAAAATACAGGTGGACGATTTGTGCTTTACTATTTTTTGCTACCACTATTAATTACCTTGACAGGCAAGTGATAAGTTTGCTTAAACCTTACCTTGAGGTCCAATTTAAGTGGACTGAATCCGATTATTCCTACATCGTTATGGCCTTCCAGTTATCTTATGCATTAGGTATGATTTTCGTGGGCCGATTCATTGACAAAGTAGGCACCAAATTGGGATATGCGCTTTCAACCCTTGCCTGGAGTCTTTCGGCAATGGGACATGCCCTGGCAAATGGCACGTTAGGTTTTGGAATTGCACGTTCTTTTCTTGGCGTTAGTGAAGCGGGTAATTTTCCGGCAGCGATAAAAACCGTTAGTGAATGGTTTCCTAAAAAAGAAAGAGCATATGCTACCGGTATTTTCAATTCAGGTTCTAATATTGGAGCGGTAGTGGCGCCACTAACTGTTCCCGTGGATTGCTGAAAAAATGGGATGGAACTGGGCTTTTATATTAACGGGTGCTATCGGTTTTATATGGCTTATTCTTTTGGATATTTATTTATGAAATCCCTGCAAAAAATAAGCGACTTTCAAAAGAAGAATTTGCATTATATAAATAGCGACAAAGATGAACCTATTGAATTAAAAGAGAAGCCACCAAAAACTTCCTGGTTTAAATTATTAGGATTCAGACAAACATGGTCTTTTGTTATCGGGAAATTTCTTACAGACCCGGTATGGTGGTTCTATCTTTTTTGGCTTCCTGCATTTCTCGATGCACAGTATGGAATTAAAGGAACTGCCATAGGATTTCCGATTGCGGTGGTTTATACAATGACCACATTTGGAAGCGTTTTTGGTGGCTGGCTTCCTATGTATTTCATTAAAAAGGGCTGGCCGGTTTTCAGGGCACGTAAAATATCAATGCTTATTTATGCATTTTGCGTGGTGCCCGTAATTTTTGCACAGTGGCTGGGTTCTTTAAATATGTGGCTGGCTGTTTTTATCATAGGCTTTGCGGCATCAGCCCACCAGGCATGGAGCGCAAATATTTTTACTACCGTATCAGATATGTTTCCTAAAAAAGCGGTGGCTTCCGTTACCGGGCTTGGCGGCATGTCCGGATCGGTAGGTGGGATACTGATAGCGTTACTTGCGGGCATGCTATTCGATAAATATAAATTGATGGGTAATCTCGAAGCCGGATATTATATTATGTTTTTCATTTGCGGATTTGCCTACCTTCTTGCGTGGTTAATTATGCATATGCTGGCTCCAAAAATGAAGATGGTTGATTTGTAAATAATATCCTTACATAAGAAAAACCACAGGCACGATATGTGGCGCTAAATTTAGTGAGATAACAATTTTGAAATTTTTTGTAATGAAGCTATACAAATTTCCTTACTCCGTTTGATGTATAGGTTTGCCTGAATTCTTTTGGTGTACTGTCTTTTTTCTTTTTGAATATCCGGTTAAAATTAGACATGTTGTTAAATCCGCATTTGTAAGCAATTTCATTAACACTGTTTGTTGTATCAATAAGCATCCGCGATGCATGACCGAGGCGCACTTCATTCAATGTATCGATAAATGTTTTTCCTGTTCTGAATTTGAAAAATCTACTCAATGATACTTCTGCCATGCCCGCAATTTTTGCCGCATCACCTAATGTAATGTTTTCACTGAAGTTGTTATTTAAAAACGTCATTATCTTTTCTATCCGGCGGCTATCATAGGAAGGAGTTTCTGTATTGAATGATAAATCAGAAAGAGTTCTTAGATTTCGTGAAGTGGATAGATCGTGAAGCACAGACATTAGTTCCAGCACCGAATCAAATCCATGTTTTTGTGGTAGCTGAACTAGCCTCGGCATGATGGTCATAGCAGTAGCACGCGAAAATAATATGCCTCTTGTAGATCTTTTCAAAAGGTTTCTTATAAAACTCATTTGATTGCGTTGTAAAAACTTTTCGTCAAAAAGGTCCCGATGAAATTGAATCGTAATTTCCTTTATGGGTTTTGCTTTGCATTTATTGGTAAACCAGCCGTGCTGTAGGTTTGGGCCTATTAATACTAATTCGATATTGCCAATTTCTTCCACATGATCGCCAACCACCCGTTTTGCACCTGCTGCATTTTGAATAAAATTTAATTCATATTCATCATGAAAATGCAAGAGGAAAATCAAATTCTCTTTTAGTTCTTGAAAAAATAGTGAAGCAATCACTTTGCGTAAGAGGCGTAATTTCTCTTAATATTTTAGTGGAGTGATTCATATTTAAAATCGGTAAGTGCTAAAAATACATTAATAAAATATCAGGAACAAAATTCTGATTTAATCTAATAAATTTTACTCAATTATAGAGCTACGCCAAAAAGAACATGTTGACATTAAGTAATAAAGTATGATGAATAGGTAAAATAGTATTAATCGAAAGATAGAAATTTAAATATTTTTGATTCAATAAAAATTTGATTAGAACGATTGATAATCACACCTGAACGCGAACGACTTGATCACAGGTTTTCCAAATGAAATAACGGCATTTTTTTCAAATGGTTTTTTTACCAATCCTTTTTATCTGGTTTCTTTAATTCCGCATCTTAGATATAGAAAATCAAATTTCTGATATGGCAAAAAGTGCACTGTTCTTTTTATTCACTATTTATTTATTTCAATTTGCTCCGGCTCAATCTTCTTTTATAAAAGCTAAAGGGAGCCACTTTTATCTTAATGGCCAATCGATTTATTACATAGGTACCAACTATTGGTACGGGGCACTGCTTCCTCTCAAAAAAGATAAGAAAAAAGGAATCGACAGGTTGAGAAAAGAACTTGACTTCTTACAAAAGAACGGAGTTACAAATGTTCGCGTATTAGGTGGTTCAGAAGGTAGTGGCTTAATAAACGGAGTTCGCAGGGTAGGGCCACCAATTCAACCCCAAGAAGGAATTTTTGACCCGAATTTTTTGAAAGGAATGGATGCACTTTTAGTAGAGTTAGGCAAAAGAAAAATGACTGCTGTAATTTACCTGAGTAATAACTGGAATTGGAGTGGCGGGTTTCTTCAGTACCTTAAATGGAATGGGTTAATTCCCGATTCGGCATTTAATACAGATATTCCGTGGAGTGAATTAGGTGAATACACCAGCAAGTTTTATGATTGCGAAAAGTGCAAAGCCGAATACTTCAGCCAGGTGAAATTTATTATTGGCCACACGAATTCTATCAACCATAAAAAATATTCAGAAGAGCCCGCTATTATGGCCTGGGAAATTGCCAATGAACCCAGGCCCATGGCGTCGCATGCAGTAAATTCATATAAAAAATTTATTAAGAGTACTGCAGATTACATAAAAAAGCTTGATCCCAACCACCTGGTTACAACAGGCACGGAAGGATACATGAGCACTGAAAGTATTGCATTGTATAAAGAAATTAATAGCTATAAAAATATCGACTATCTAACCATTCATATCTGGCCAAAAAACTGGTCCTGGTTTAAGGGCAAGGACATCGCCGGTGGCATGGATAGCGTTATAAGTAAGACAATTACTTACCTTGATGTACATAAAAAAATTGCCAGCGATTTAGATAAACCATTAGTGATCGAAGAATTTGGTTTACCAAGAGATGGCCACTCGTTTGACATTGATTCCCCCACAACTTACCGCGATATTTACTACAAAACTATCTTTAGTGAATGGCTGAAAAGTAAGCGTTCTAACGGAGTTCTTGCAGGCGTTAATTTTTGGGCATTCGGAGGCACCGCACGACCGGTAAAAGGGCAAATTATGTGGAAAGAAGGAGACGAATATATGGGTGATCCACCAATGGAGGAACAGGGCTTGAATACCGTTTTTGATTCTGATAAAAGTACCTGGGAACTGATTCATTCTTTTACCGAAAGAGCAAAACAAGTTGATGGTGCTTCCAACATGTCTTCGGCTGTAGAGAGATCCAATAATAAAATAAAGCATCAGCCGTAATACAATTAGTTTGTTACGCTATTCCAAATATGGTCTCCTAAACCTCAGCAAAGCTTCATCCCAATAAATGAAATTACAGCCCATAGATATTGCAATAGTTGTCTTGTATCTCTTAACGATGTTAATGCTGGGATGGTTCCTTCGTAAAAAGGCACGCCAAAATAATGAAAGCTATTTAATGGGAGGAAAAAAACTGCCATGGTATTTACTCGGTCTCAGCGATGCGGCTGATATGTTTGATATAAGCGGTACCATGTGGATGGTGGCGTTATGTTTTGTTTACGGATTGAAGAGTATTTGGATACCCTGGTTATGGCCGGTTTTTAACCAGATTTTCAATATGATGTTCCTGGCTAAATGGCTGCGTCGTTCCAATGCCAACACGGGCGCAGAATGGTTGGCAACGCGGTTTGGCCTCAAGGGAAAGGGAACAACAGCGTCTCATAGTGTTGTCGTAGCTTTTGCGTTAATAGGCTGTCTCGGCTTCCTCGCATACGGGTTTATCGGGCTTGGTAAGTTCATAGAAATTTTTGTTCCGTTTAACTTAATTCAATCCTATATACCTTTTCATATTGCACCGCAATACGTGGCCCATTTTTACGGAATAATATTTACACTCTTCGCGATGTTTTATTCTATCCTGGGCGGCATGCACAGTATTGTTTTGGGCGATCTTATTAAGTACATCATTATGACTGTTGGTTGTGCTGCCATTGCGATAATTGCTTTTTTGCATTTACAGGGACATACCTTAAATGTACCTGTAGGCTGGAGTAATCCGTTTTTTGGCTGGCACTTAAACCTAAACTGGTCGGGCATTGTAGCAGATGCAAATAAAAAAATTTCGGATGATGGCTTTGGACTTTTTGGATTGTTTTTTATGATGATGTTGTTTAAGGGAGTTTTTTCGAGCCTCGCCGGTCCTGCACCCAATTACGACATGCAAAAAGTGTTGTCAACCAAATCGCCGAAAGAAGCTTCTAAGATGACGGGGTTTGTTTCAATAGTTCTTTTACCGATAAGATATTTAATGATTATAGGACTAACAGTTCTTGCATTGTTATATTATAACCAGCTCGACCTTTCTAACGGGATGGGGCACACGGATTTTGAAAGAATTTTGCCGGCAGCTATTAATAATTTTTTGCCCGTTGGTATTTTAGGTTTAGTACTCACCGGATTGTTAGGGGCATTTATGGGAACTTTCTCAGGAACTATGAATGCAGCCCAGGCATATATCACCAATGATATTTATTTAAAATACATCAATCCAAATGCGCCAACTAAAAGAGTAATTTATATCAACTATCTCTCGGGAATTATAGTAGTTACATTAGGGGTCGTACTCGGATTTTTTACCAAAGATGTCAACAGCATTTTGCAATGGATTGTTTCGGGGTTGTATGGAGGTTACATTGCCGCCAACATGCTTAAATGGTATTGGTGGCGGTTTAATGCAAATGGTTTTTTCTGGGGAATGATGGCGGGCATCATACCGGCAATAATTCTTGCATACCTGAAACAAAGGGACATAATTCACGGGCTGGAATTATACTGGTTTCCTGTTTTGCTTGTGCTATCTGTTATTGGATGTTTAATAGGAACTTTTACTGCGCCGCCAACAGAAACGCAAGTATTAAAAAAGTTTTATAAAACTGTGCGTCCCTGGGGATTCTGGAAGCCAATTCACCGAATGGTGATAGCGGATGATCCATTGTTTTTGGCCAATAAAAGATTTAAGCTTGACATGTTTAATGTGTCGTTGGGTGTCATCGCTCAATTATGTCTTACCATTTTACCAATGTATGTGGTTTTGTGGATGAAACTTCCTTTACTCATAACCGTTATAATACTTGCAGTAATTATGATAATTCTTAAGAAGACGTGGTGGAATAAATTAGAAGACTAAAAATAAATATTAACACACAGCAATACGTTAAAAATGAGTACATATTTTCAAGACCGGGTAAATGCTTTGCAGAAATCCTTTGATGATTTAATCATTAGAAAGAACAAACCGGTTGCATCTGTCAATGGAATCTATGAGCGCTATAAGAACCCTGTACTCACAGCGGCGCACACACCACTTACCTGGCGTTTCGATTTCAATGAAAAGACAAATCCTTTTTTTATGGAACGGTTTGGGATAAACGCAGTTTTTAATTCTGGTGCTATTAAATTCGACAACAAATATATTTTAGTGCCAAGAGTTGAAGGAGCAAACAGGAAGTCTTTTTTTGCTGTGGCAGAAAGCGCCAATGGAATAGATAATTTTAAATTCTGGGACTACCCGATTATGTTGCCTGCCTCAAATGAAGAAGAAACAAATGTGTATGACATGCGTTTGGTTCAACATGAAGACGGATGGATTTATGGAATTTTTTGTACTGAGCGCAGGGATGAATCGGCGCCTGAAGGAGACCAATCGGCTGCGATAGCGCAATGTGGAATTGCCCGTACAAAGGACTTCGTAAAATGGGAGCGGTTTCCCAATTTGAAAACGCCTTCTCCGCAGCAGAGAAATGTAGTATTGCATCCTGAATTTCATAATAATAAATATGCTTTTTATACCCGCCCGCAGGATGGCTTTATAGACGCTGGAAGTGGCGGAGGTATTGGATTTGGAGTTTGCGACGACATCAAAAATGCGGTAATAAGCGAAGAGATTGTGTTTGACAGAAAAATGTATCACACCGTTTATGAGGCAAAAAATGGAGCCGGTCCCGCTCCTATTAAAACTGAAAAGGGATGGCTGCATTTGGCGCATGGAGTAAGAAATACGGCGGCCGGCCTGCGTTACGTACTCTATATGTTTATGACAGATATTAATGACATCACTAAAGTTATTCATAAACCCGGGGGATATTTTATTGCCCCTGAAGATGATGAAAGGGTAGGTGATGTTTCAAACGTTATTTTTAGCAACGGATGGATTGCCGATGATGATGGAAAAGTTTTTATTTATTATGCGTCGTCCGATCTGAGAACCCATGTGGCCATAACTTCCATAGAAAAGCTTTTAGATTACGTTGTCAATACTCCGGAAGATGGCTTTACTTCGGAAGCGTCGGTAAAAACACTTACCGGCATTATTCATAAAAATCTGGAAGAAGAATATAACGCCGACGATGAGACGCAGATTGAAGATTATATTAAAAAGAAAATTGTTTAGCAAAGATTTGATTGCAAGCGACGATATTACGGTAACGCAACTGGCAAGTTTTAAAAGGGAATTGCAAAATGAGTTGTCTGCAATTCTTAACTTTTGGCAACAATATACAATTGATAGCATTTTTGGCGGATTTTATGGCAGGTTGGATAATTCGAATCAATTAGATGCAGGTGCTCCTAAGGGTTCAGTTTTAAACAGCAGAATACTTTGGTCATTTTCTGCAGCCTACAATCTTACCGGCAATAGAGAATATCTAAATACAGCCTGCCGGGCTTTTGAATATATTACGGATCATTTTATTGATAAGGTTAATGGGGGCGTTTATTGGAGTGTTGATTACAAGGGACAACCGCTGGACACGAAAAAACAGGTATATGCATTATCATTTGCCATTTATGGGCTAAGTGAATTTTATATAGCTGCTAAAAACGAAGAGGTAAAAGAAATGGCCATATCGTTATATCATCTTATTGTTGAACACAGTTACGATATAACAAATGGCGGGTATATAGAAGCATTGACTGCCGACTGGAAAGATTTGAAAGATTTAAGATTGAGTGAAAAAGATGCCAATGAAAAAAAATCTATGAACACCCACCTGCATGTGCTGGAAGGTTTTGCCAATCTCTATCGTATATGGCCACACGAAGATTTAAAAAGCAGCATTGAAGAATTGATTCATATTTTCAATGATCACATTATTGATAAAAAAACGCATCATCTTATTTTATTTTTTGATGAAAAATGGAATGTAAGGTCCGATATCATCTCTTACGGGCATGATATCGAAGCGGCATGGCTGATACAGGAAGCAACGGAAATTATTAATAATGTTGATTTACTCGAAAAGGCAAAAGTGCAATCCGTGCAAATTGCAAATGCAGTAATAGAAGGGCTCGACAAAGACGGTGGATTATGGTATGAGTTTGATGCAGACGAAAATCATCTTATTAAAGAAAAGCATTGGTGGCCGCAGGCCGAAAGCATGGTTGGCTTTTTCAATGCATGGGAAATTACTGGTGAAGAAAGTTTTCTTAAGAAGTCTTTAGCAAGTTGGCGGTTCATTAAAGATCATATACTTGATACAAAAAATGGTGAGTGGTTTTGGGGCGTGAAAGAAAATTACGAGGTAATGAGCGAAGATAAAGTGGGGATATGGAAATGCCCTTATCACAATAGCAGGGCATGTATTGAACTGATCAAAAGATTAGATAATGCTACTACTACTTAATTTAAATCCGATATCCGTAAAACTAATTTTTGATTGACCTTTAAAGAATAATATGAGATTTTTTTCGTCTCTTCTTTTTTTCCCGGCAAGCATTTTAAAACGGCGGCTGGCGGGCAAAGGTGCACCGGGTTAGTGTTGAAGAATGACAATGAAAAATGTACAATATTTTTTTTACAATTAATAAAACAAACTGCTGCTTAAAAATGAGTAAATTGAACGTCCAAATATTTATTCAATTAATAAACATAATAGTATGTCCACAAGAAGAAGTTTTATTAAATCAACATCAATCGTTTCAGCTGGATTATATATGACTCCATTCGCTTTTAAAACTGAATCACGACTCATAGGATTGCAACTATATACTGTGAGAGATGCGATGGACAAGGATCCTGAAGGCACTTTAGCTAAAGTTGCGAAGATTGGTTATAATTCAGTAGAAGGTGCCACCTACACAGGCACTGAGAAATTTTATGGCATGAGCCCGATTGAATTTAAAAATGTTTTAAAACAAAATGGCCTCGTTATACCGAGTTCTCACTATCGGTTGGGCGAGGTAAAGGAAAAAGGAGAAATTGTAAAAGGTACAATGCTACACGATTGGGATAGGGCTGTAGATGATGCAGCAGAACTTGGACTAAAGTATATGGTTTGTGCATGGCTGGACGAATCGGAGCGTGGTACTTTAGATCATTATAAATATGTAGCAGATCAATTAAATATTGCCGGAGAAAGATGTAAAAAATCGGGTATCCAACTATGTTATCACAACCATAACTTCGAATTTGAAAAGCAAGGTGATACTTATCCTTACGACATCTTACTAGGCAGTGATAAGAACCTTGTGAAGATGGAAATTGATTTATATTGGATTAAAAAAGCCGGCCAGGATGCTATTAAAATTTTTCATGAACATCCCGGGAGATTTCCATTATGGCACGTAAAAGACATGGATAATACGCCTGAACAAAATTTTACAGAAGTAGGAAGCGGCGTCATCGATTTTAAAGAAATCTTTAAATACAAAAAACTGGCAGGAATGAAATACTTTTTTGTGGAAGAAGACAAGTGCCCCGGTTCACCGTTTGACAGTATCACGAAAAGCATAAATTATATAAAAAAGAATTTGGTTTAAATTTTAATCATCACATTTGAATTTTTTAAAAATGATTGCTATAATTAAAACTAGTTTTATAACCGTCCTATTTCTAACCCTATCTCTGATGTTATTTGCAAAAGGCCCTCGTGATTTTTATCAAATAAAAATTTACCATTGTAAAAATGACAGCCAGTTAAAACAAGTAAATGAATATCTCCAAAATGATTACCTGCCTGCATTGCATCGTTTTAATGTAAAAAACATCGGCGTGTTTATGCCTATCGGAAATGATACTGCCTCTGTTAAATTGGTGTATGTATTGATACCTTTTAAATCCGAAGAAGAATGGCTGAAAACTGATCAGAACCTTTTAAAAGATGTTACTTATGCAGCCGCTGCGAAAGATTTTCTTGCTGCGCCTGCTGATCAAGCTCCTTATGTAAGATTGGAATCCATTTTATTGGAAGCATTTGAAAGCCAGCAGAAATTATTATTGCCAACAACAAAAAATGCAGATAGGGTTTTCGAATTAAGAAGCTATGAAAGTCCAACAGAAAATTTATTGGCAAAAAAAATGGCGATGTTTAATAAAGATGAAATAAATATTTTTAACAGGCTTGGATTCAATCCTGTTTTTTATGGCAGGGTTTTATCAGGAAGCCATATGCCGAATCTTATGTACATGCCCATATTTAATAGCGTAGACGATAGAAATGCCCAATGGAAAGTTTTTGGTAGCGATGCAAAATGGAAAGAAATATCTACGGATCCTGCAAATGAAAATAAAGTTTCTGTTTCACATATCGATAGTATTTTAATGCACAGCACTTCTTATTCGGATTATTAAATATTTATTTATGCAACTCAAATTTTCTCGCTTAAAAATTTTACTCTTGACCATTAGCGCTTTTACCGGAATAAATTCATTCTCACAAAAATTGGGAGTGTTTGACAGCCAAAATGATGTGGGGAAGATATTGCATCCCGGCAGCGGCACTTATAATTCATCAACAGGCGATTATTTATTGTCAGGATCCGGAACCAATATCTGGTTCACCCACGATGACTTTCATTATGTATGGAAAAAGATGAAAGGAAATTTTATTTTACAGACACGGGGTCATCTTATTGGCAAAGGTGTAGAAGAGCATCGCAAGTTTGGCTGGATGGTTCGTGCAAATCTTGATAGCACTTCGCCTATGGTAGCTGCAACAATTCATGGTGATGGCCTTACATCGCTCCAATACCGGAAAACAGATAAAACAAATGTTGAAGAAACAAGATTCACCATTAGTGCGCCTGATGTAATTCAGTTGGAAAGAAAAGGAAACCAATACATCATGTCAGTAGCTCATTTTGGAGAACCATTTGTAACGCAGGAAATAACTGATGTCGATCTCGGTGACGATGTTTATGTTGGGTTGTTTATCTGTTCGCATAATAAAGATGTTGTTGAAAAAGTGTCTTTCGATAATGTCAGGATTATTGTGCCTGCAAAAGAAGATTTTGTTCCTTATAAAGATTATATCGGCAGCAGCATCGAGGCAATGGATGTGTTTACGGGAAAGCGCCAGGTATTATATACGTCGCCAAAATCGCTCCAAGCGCCTAACTGGACAGTTGATGGGAAAAGCTTGATCTACAATACAGAAGGATTAATGTACCGGTTTAATCTTCAAACGCACACATCTGTATTGATTAATACCGGTAACGTTAAAAGTAATAATAACGATCATGTAATTTCTTTTAACGGAAAGATGCTCGGATTGAGTGCTAAAAGTGCTGATGGTAAAATTAATTCCGTAGTTTATACAGTTCCCATTGGCGGAGGCATACCAAAGCAAATTACACCCACAGAGCTTTCTTATTTACATGGCTGGTCACCGGATGGTAAATGGCTAACGTTTACGGGTCAACGAAATAATGATTTTGATATTTATAAAATTCCTTCGGCAGGTGGCGAAGAAATACAGCTAACCAATACTCCCGGCCTTGATGATGGATCAGAATTTAGCCCTGATGGAAAATATATTTATTTCAATTCAACCAGAAGCGGCCTCATGCAGTTGTGGCGGATGAATGTTGATGGCAGTGATCAGCAGCAAATAACTAATGATGAATACAATAACTGGTTTGCACACGTTTCTCCAGATGGCAAGTGGATTGTATGTTTAACATTTTCAAAAGATATCAAGCCTGATGATCATCCCTTTTACAAGCACGTTTATTTGCGTATGATGCCTGCATCCGGCGGCGAACTTAAAGTAATTGCTTATTTATATGGAGGACAGGGTTCAATCAACACTCCTTCGTGGTCGCCTGATAGCAAAAAAATTGCATTTGTTAGTAACAGTGATGCAATAAAATAATTCAACTGAAATTTTTTATAAAAGATTTTAAAACCAAGCAAGCTTAATATGAGATATGTATGTTAACAGCAAACGATCAATTCTTTTTTTAATCATTGCCTTTGCGGCATTGCCTATAGTTACCGAAGCGCAGCAATCAAAGGATCCTGCCATCGATGCAAAAGTAAATGCCTTATTAAAGCAGATGACTTTGGAGGAGAAAGTTGGTCAAATGGCGCAGGTATCGATAGAATCGCTTGGAAAAATAGGCAACGGAGAGTTTTGTTTTTAACCAGGATACTTTTAAAAAAGCAGTTGTTAAATATAAGATCGGGTCCGTGCTCAATACACCTGGTTTGCAAAACGCCCAACAGTGGAATGACATTATCCAGGAAATTCAAAACGCATCCAAAGAAACGAGGTTGAAGATTCCTGTTTTGTACGGACTCGACGATAATCATGGTGTTAACTACGTTGGAGGTGCAACATTATTTCCGCAGGAAATAGGCCAGGCGGCAACATGGAATCCGCAATTGATTTTTAATGCCGGCGTAATTACGGCCTATGAATCCCGGGCTGCAAGTGTACCGTGGACGTATTCACCTGTGTTGGATTTAGGTACAAATCCGGAGTGGCCGCGTATTTGGGAGGATTATGGTGAAGATCCTTATTTGAGTTCGCAAATGGGTGTTGCATTTGTACACGGTGTTCAGGATCCAATAGGTAGTAAAGAAAAACTGGCTGTGAGCTTGAAACATTATATGGCTTATTCCGACCCAAAGTCGGGCCACGACAGAACGGATGCATGGATACCTGAAAATTATTTGCGTGAATATCATTTGCCGCCCTTTCAGGCATGCGTAGACGCAAACGCAAGAACCGTTATGGTCAACTCCGCATTGATTAATGGAATACCCACGCACATCAATAAACATATTCTCACCGATATTTTAAAAAACGAATTAGGCTTTACAGGATTTATTGTAAGCTGACTGGCAGGATATTGAAAATGTGTACCGGCGTGATCATATTACAAAAGATATAAAAGGCGCTATCATGCTTGCCATTAATGCGGGCATTGATATGTCGATGATTCCTTACAATTACCAGGAATTTTGTACTGATTTGATCGCATTGGTTAAAGAAGGCAAAGTTTCCGTGAGCCGCATAAACGATGCCGTTACAAGAATATTAAGAGTGAAGGAAGAATTGAAACTTTTCGATACTCCGATGACCTATTTAAAAGATTATCCAAAATTTGGAAGCGCAGAATTTGAGAAAGGCATCTTATAATACTGCTGCGGAATCTATAACACTTTTAAAGAATACAAACAATGTTTTGCCATTGCCAAAAACTGCAAAGCTGTTGGTAACCGGGCCCAACGCAAATTCTATGCGCACATTAAATGGCGGATGGACCTATACATGGCAGGGAGAAAAAACTGATGAATATGCTGAAAAATATCATACGATTTTGGAAGCTGTTCAGAAAAAATTCGGGCCGGCAAATGTGTTATATGAAAAAGGTGTTGCCTATAATATGCAAGGACAATATTATGAGGATTCGATTGTTGATATTGATGCTGCTGTAAAAGCGGCGGCAGGTGTTGATTATATTTTATTATGCATTGGTGAAAATAGTTATACTGAAACACCAGGAAACCTGGACGATCTTACTTTATCCCATAACCAGCTTTTATTGGCAAATGCAATGATCAAAACAGGTAAACCGGTAATATTTATTTTAAATGAAGGCAGGCCAAGAATAATTAATGATGATAGAACCCGGTGCTGCGGCTATTCTTGATATATATCTTCCTTCTAATTTTGGCGCAGATGCCTTCGCGGATATTCTTACAGGCGATGTTAATCCAAGTGGCAAACTTCCTATTACCTATCCGCGGTTTACAAATTCGCTGGTACCATACATTCACAAGCCTTCAGAAGGTGAGGGCAATCCCCAGGGTGGAGATTATAATCCGCAATATCAATTTGGTTTTGGATTGTCTTATACAACATTTGAATACAGCAATCTGGCTGTTGATAAAAAAAGTTATTCGCCAGATGAAACGGCAACGATACATGTTACTGTAAAAAATTCGGGTAGCCGTGATGGTAAGGAAGTAGTTGAGTTATTTGTATCTGATCTTATAGCGTCACTCACTCCCGATGTTAAAAGGCTAAGAGGTTTTGAGAAAGTTGATTTGAAACCGGGAGAATCTAAAACAGTAACATTTAAACTTCCATTAAAAGACCTGGCATTTGTAAATGCTGATAATAAGAAAACACTTGAAGCGGGAGATTTTAAAATTACAATTGCCAACCAAATGGCATTATTCAGTGTAGATAAAACAGTTGTTTATTAATACTAAATTTTGATCATGAAAATTAAATTCTTCTTTGCGTTATTAATTGTTAGCTGTACAAAATTATATGCTCAAAAATATGATGGGCTTGCAATGACTCCGCCAATGGGATGGAATAGCTGGAATACTTTTCAAACGAAGATCAGTGATTCACTTAGTGCGAGGAATTGCGGATGTAATGGTTTCTTCCGGCATGAAGGATGCAGGTTATACTTATCTTGTTTTGGATGATGGATGGATGACGATGGAGCGGGATAAGGTTACAGGAAATCTCGTTCCTGATCCGGAAAAGTTTCCAAATGGAATGAAAGTTTTGGTGGACTATGTACATGCAAAAGGCTTGAAGTTTGGTTTGTATAATTGCGCCGGAACAAAAACCTGTGCAGGCTACCCGGGCACGAGAGGATACGAATACCAGGATGCAAGATTTTATGCATCTCTCGGCATTGATTATTTAAAATTTGATTGGTGTTATGCTGATGGAATTAATGCGAAGGAAGCCTATAACACAATGAGCAAAGCATTAAAACTGGCAGGTCGCCCTATTATATTTAGCCTTTGTGAATGGGGTACTAATAAGCCGTGGGAATGGGCTGAAAATGTAGGCGAACTGTGGCGGACAACGGGTGATATTTCGGCGATCTTCGATGGCGTTATTGATCATGGTACCTGGAAACAATTAGGCGTGATGCCAATTGTTGATCTTCAAAAAGGCTTAAGAAAATATGCAGGCCCGGGACATTGGAACGATCCTGATATGCTGGAGGTAGGTAACGGTATGAGCGTAGCCGAAGATAGATCTCATTTTTCGCTTTGGTGTATGCTGGCAGCGCCTTTGATTGCCGGTAACGATTTAAGAAAAATGACAAAAGAAACAAATGCCATTCTTACCAACAAAGAAATAATAGCAGTAAACAAGGATTTGGCAGGGATGGAAGGATTTTTGTATAAAACAAAAGACAGTCTTGAGATTTATGTAAAACCATTAAGCAACGATGATTGGGCGGTTTGCTTTTTAAACAGGTCGCATGCACCCATGAAGGTAAATTTTAACTGGAAAGACGAAGTAATTACCGATACACTTTTCAATAAGACAATGAACGCAAATGAACATACTTATAAAATCAGGAATCTGTGGACGATGAGTAATGCAGGTGATACACAAAAGCCATTGACAGCGATGCTGCCTTCTCATGACGTTATTGTGCTGAGGTTAATAAAATAGTTTTTGTAGTTATTCGAAATTGAAATTGCTTTTAAAAAATTATTGATTGAGAATACCATCAATCCTTTCTAATTCTTCCTTAGAAAAATTGAAATTTTTTATCGCGCCTATTGCATCAGTTACCTGCTTTGGTTTGCTGGCTCCAAGAATTACAGAAGTGATTCGTTCATCTTTTAAAACCCACGCAATAGCCATTTGTGCAAGTGATTGATTTCTTTCTGTAGCGATCGCGTTTAATTTTTTTGCCTTTTCTATAACTTCTTTAGAAACCTGCGATTCAGTTATAGCGCCATTTTCCAGATGCCTTCCTACTCTGGAATCTTTTGGAATTCCCTTTAAATATTTATTAGTAAGTATTCCTTGCGCCAGTGATGAAAACGTAATACAACCCACTTTTTCCTTTCCTAATACATCCAACAAGCCATCTTCAACCCAACGATCGAGCATTGAATATCTTGGTTGGTGAATAAGGCAAGGCGTTCCTAATTCTTTCAACATATTTATTGCTTTCGTTGCTTCTTCGGCTGATAACTTGATATGCCGACATATAAAGCTTTACCCTGCCGCACGATAAGATCGAGTGCTGTCATTGTTTCTTCCAATGGAGTTTCAGGATCAGGGCGATGATGATAAAATATATCAACATAATCGAACCCCATTCTTTGCAGGCTTTGATCAAGACTTGCAACAAGATATTTTTTGGAACCCCAATCGCCATAAGGACCATCCCACATTTTATAACCTGCTTTCGATGAAATGATTAATTCATCACGATACGGTTTAAAATCTTTCTTAAATATTTTTCCAAAAGTGGTTTCACCGGCGCCGGGCGGGGGTCCATAATTATTGGCAAGATCGAAGTGCGTAATGCCGTGATCAAATGCAGTATGCAAAATCTTTCTGCAATTTTCAAAGTCATCAATCTCGCCAAAGTTGTGCCATAGGCCAAGAGAAATTAATGGAAGCATCACGCCACTATTACCACAACGGCGGTATTGCATTTGGTCGTATCGGTTTGTACCAGCTGTATAACTCATATTTGCAATTTAAGATATAATATGCGTTTAACCATAAAAGTTAGTTACCTGGCTGAACGCTTATTATTATTGTTATTGTTGTTGCTGTTGTTTCTGCTGCGCCTCAATAAAGTACCTGTAAGAGTTAATGGGTTCGCCCGGATTTCTTGATTGATAACTAAATTTGGCCCCCTGTTTTTCAGATTTTTTCCTTGAATTTCCATCATGAATTTCTACAAATACTTCCAATGTGTGATCTCCCGAACCTTTGTAAGTGCCTTTTACAGGGGTACAATCTGCAAAGTCTCGGCCCAGTGGCCAGGCGAACATGACCGTCATTTACAACACAGTTATTAGTTGGATCGAGACCCAGCCATCCGTAATTAGGAATATAGGCTTCCGCCCATGCGTGCGTTGCACCTTCACCACGCATTTCTTTATCTTTTGGGCAAATGTATCCACTTACATATCGCGAAGGAATTTCAAACATGCGAAGAAAAATTAATAAAATATGTGCAAAGTCCTGGCATACACCTGCCTTCAACTTCCACACTTCTTCTGTTTTAGATTCTACATTAGTGATGCCTTTTTGATAGGTAAAATTATTATAAACATATTCAGAAAGAGCAGTTGCATTTTCCAAAGGCGTATTTTCTTCATTCACAAAATCATTCAATATATTTTTTATCTCAGTACTGGAAGGAAATATTTCCGGTTTCAAAAAATCCATATATGCAGTATGGTGTTTTAAATTTTTCAATATTTCCCATTGGCCTGATGCACTCATGTCATCAATGGGGAAAGTAATAGGTTTGGTTATAACATCCACAACAGACTCTATTACTAAACTGGTATGTGGTTTAATAATAGAAAAGACTCCAATTTGATTTCCGAAATAGTCCACGAAGGTTTCCACCACAGGGTCATGTGAAATTTTTATTACCTGGTTACGGACCTCCAACAGGCTATCAACGATTGGATACAACATAATCTGGTTGGTACAATCTATAACTGTGGATGAGTAAGAATAAAGCGTAACATGTTTTATTTTATACGAAGGCATTGTGATGTATTAAGAATTACCAAAATAAGTTTTACTAAAGGTTGCGGAGATTTCAAAAAGGTCAAGTC
>CAVWQJ010000014.1:0-33976 GCA_963756945.1 uncultured Chitinophagaceae bacterium
GGTGTGCACGGACAGCTGCTTACACTGGGCCTGTCGCAATGCTTGCTGGCCTGCAAATCCTGCATCTAGGTCCAAGTAGAGTCTCCGTCAGGGCTACGCAAGGGACTCAGCGTTCATCATTGTAAAGAATAAATTTTCATTTCGATTTACCACCTGGTTCCGCCTTGAGATATCCGGCTACAACCGAAGAACGTAACAACCGATATTGCGTTTATACAATGCCGTTAGCAGTTATGCTCCCAATGACAGGTGAAGGGTGAACCAGCATCCGCTAAAATTTGAGCAACGTAATTTTATAGTAGTGCTGTAGATTTCCGTAAAAAAAGTTTAGTCGATATCGAAGTTGCTTTCTAAAGTACGAAGATAGGTCTCGTTACAACCGGGAACTAACAAAGAGAACATATTTAAAAAATTCAAAACAACATTTCATTGGGCGGACGAATACCCTGCAATCGTATGTAAATGGTACATTGCCCCCGTTCATGCGTCTGATGTTCGAACCCTTTCATGATCCAACCCATACGAGTCACATTGAAATTCCCACGCTTTACAACTTCATCCATTTTAGCAGCATCCATGTTTTTGATGCCGTCGATACAAAAATCATAACTGGCCATTACAAGATCGGTTACCGAATCTTTGCTTTGAGAAGTTGGAGATTTTTCAAGATTTCTACCTGCAAAAATTCTTTCCTGACCCGTTCCATTTCCAACAAGATTGACGTTTCCCTGTGCCAGGTGAAGCATAATCTCAGAAAAACTGCGGATACTTCCACCGCCCGAAAACTATATTTGTCTGCCGGCATGGCATCCAGGTAAGCTTTGGTATATGCTTTAGCTCTTTCCCAATCCCGGACAAATTGTCCTTTCAGACTATCAAAAGCTGGGCAAAAACATGGGTGGTAAGAGCGAAGAAAAAAATAACGAAAAAGAATTTTTGTTTCATATCAGTAGTTTTTTTAAAGTTACCCAATGAATGATAATGAAAGGAAGAAATTGGATGAATGGGAATTCAAATAACAATGCAGGAAGGCAGCATAAAACCCTTTTCCTGTTTTGCGTCCTTTGCGGGCGCTCAACTCCGTACCCTTGTAGTTGGTAATTTCGATTGATTTAAGATTAAAAATGAACCTGGAAAATGGTGTTACCTACTTTTCAATATAAAATATTTCATTTGAAAAGTCACAACCTGCCAGCTTTTCCCTTTCGCCAGGTGAATTGAGTTTTATGACAATTGAACTTATTCCATGAGCGGTTTGCCAATGTGGCCCGTTAATTTCCAAAGTAAACGCAGGATGTTTTTGGGTTGCGGGAATAGTTAGTTTTTTGCCCGACTCAATTTTACCATTTGAATCTGAAAGGACTCCCGTAAATACCAAAGTATTATCAACGCTCAATTTGTATGTATCCAGGAAAGTAAATTGCATTACCTGCGGAGTACTCACTGTGGTAGCGGCAGGTGCCGCCTTTTGGTGAGAGCCGCCTTTGAAGAGACCTCTCATGATGTTAAGAATTCCCATAAACTTTTAAATTGTTCAATTTGTAATCCTAAATCTAATCTATTCCCCCAACTCTGGCAAATCCTCCTGCTGCTGTTCAACATTTTGGAAAGAGTCAGGTAATTAAACGGAATTGTTTTGTAACTGGTACTCGTTATAATAAAACAATCTACTTCCTCCTTCACAAAAATTGTTGCATTAAATCCTAAATGTAACTTTTCGTTTTCGCGATTTTCAAAATGGATTGAATTGAAAATAACCTTTGCCTTCAGATAAGTGTTTTCAGACATTAAGATCATTTCATTTGCCGGAACAGATCTGTTGTCTCCATATTTCTTTTGCAGTAAGTTTAAAAGTGACGATACATCGAATGATAAGGATGAATCTTTTACGGATGTAATAACAATATTTTTATTCCTGGGGTTATAGCAAACTGAAATCCAATTATTATCCAGGAGATAAGAATTGCAAATTGTATCACTGGCTTCGTAGATATTGGGATTATAATTTGGGATAAAATAGTCGTATCCCTTTATTGCAAGAACACTATTGGTTGAATTTGGGTAAAACTCCGTATAGGTATTTTCGTTTTCATTTGGCCCTGTTTGGTATTCTGCCACATAAGATATTTTCATCAACCTGTGAATCTCTTTTACTTTAGTATAGTCGTAATTGTCCTGCATGTTATTAGATAAAGAATCAAGATTTTGGACAAAATAGGGCTGCAATGTTTTGTATCCATGAACATCCACGAGGTAGTTAATGATGGAGCTGATTTGTTTATGATCTTTAAAGGCTATAGAATCTTTGGCTTCTGTAATCTTCTTGTTATGAAGCATTGAATATTTATTAAGTAATGATTCCAGGTGATTTTCCTGGCTTGCCAAAGAAATATGAAATGCTCCCCACGGTCCAAAAGATGCTGCCATGGTAAGTATAAAAAGAGAAACCGGAATAAGTTTAATATTTTTTGATTTTGAAACAAGAAAATAGACGGCAATAAATAAAACCCAAAGAGCCAGTACTAAAATAAAATATCGTTGTTCGGTTATTCCATAATCATTTATTCTTCTTTTAACTGCAAGAAATAATAAAATTATTAATGGAAATAAAGCGAAATAGAAAAAGCGGGAGAATATTAAAATCCATTTATTGTTTTCATCATGTGGAACCGGGTATATAAGGCGCGATGATAAAATACCACCAGCTGAAAAACCTATCGCGATAATGAAACCATCCTACAGGCCATTGTGCGGTAATGATGATCTTAAACATATACGCATAAAGAATAAGCAGGTATATACTTACAAGCGGCAACAAAACGTATTGTGTAAAAATTTTTAATCCTTTTGGATAATCCTTTTTCAAATCAAGATCTGAGAAATTTAAAGGAATGCCAGCCAGGAAAAACCACGTATTAAAAATTCCGGCCAACGATATCCATAAGTCAGAATATAGTTTACCGCTGACATTAACTTTAAATAATTTTTCGATGGCAAGAAGAGCCAATGCAAGGCCCAGGTAAAGGACAATTGTGTATAATGCTGAAATTAATATTCTTAAGAAAATAATTTTATTGTATTGCCAGAAGCCATTCAACCCGCCTTTATTGGTGAACGGCACAAATGCAATTAATAAATGTAATGCGATCGTAAATAATGAAAACCTTGTAAAACTAATAACCATGAACTTTTCAGGCAATGTAAAATAGTAGCAAATGATTAAAGCAACTGCCAGTAGTTTTAAGGTGATGCCTGGTATGAACCTTAGTTTTTTTTGCTCAATATAAATTTGAATTGCAATAAACAACAGCATACCAATATAGCAACTCATTATAATGTTGGTATAATAATAGTGCGATTCCTCAAGGTCGTAACGCAGGTTTACAAACAATATACAGTATACGCAACCGTATATTGCGGCAATTAAAGCAAACGGAAATCTCTTAAAAGTGAAAAAGGTTTTTGTTATAAGAGAATCAAGTGACGGTAATCTCATAATAGGCATTTGTTAAAAAATATTCAATCGCATCTTTTTGGTAAACTAAAGATGATGAATTTTTTTAACTATGCTTTTAAAAAAGTTACTATCGAAAAGAATCTAAAACTTGTGATCAGGTTTTATCAATTGGGGATATTCTTTTTGAAACTCTCTTATCTCCGGAATTGATACGGCCTGGATGTAGCCCTGGTTAGGATTGTGTGCAATGAAATCCTGGTGATAGTTTTCAGCCACCCAAAACTTTTTCAATGGCATTACTTGTGCAGCAATGGGCGCTTGATATTTTCCGGAAGCAGTCATTTGTTTAATTTTTTCCTCAATTTCTTTTTTCTCTGTATCGTTTGTGTAAAAAGCTATAGAGCGGTATTCCGTTCCCAAATCAGGCCCTTGCCCATTTACCTGCGTAGGATTTTGCCCACCGAAATATACATTCAGCAAAGTTTCATAACTAATTTCTGAGGGATCATAATATACTTCCACACTTTCTGCATGGCCGGTGTTTCCGGTAGCAACCTCTTCATAAGTTGGATTGGAAGTAGTGCCGCCTGCATAGCCCGACACGGCTTCCTTTATGCCTTTCACACTTTCAAATAAAGCTTCTTCATGCCAAAAGCAGCCAGCGGCAAAATAGGCTTTACTATATTTCGAAAGATCCTGCTTTTTGTCAGCGGTTTGTGTGGGCTTGTTGTCAGATCTTTGAGCGCATGATGTAAATGCCATCATTAATCCTGCAGAAAGAAATAAAATAATTATAGATTTCATATTCATTGTTTCTTAAATGTACGGTTTTCAGAAAAGAAGAGTTGTTAAGAAAAAGTGAGAATAGGTATTATCATAAAATAAAAAAAAGAAGATATTCCACGAAGCCATGAAAAACACAAAGCAGTTTTCTTAGTGATCTTAGCGTCTTAGCGGGAAATAAATAAAAAAGAAAATTCTCACTTAAATTTTAAAACCAGTTTTGGGGAGGTTCTTCCGGAACAACGTTCACCGGAGGTAAAGGTTTTGAAATTTCTTCAGTTGCGTTACCGTTACTCGTGTTATTCATTGTATCTACTTTGGGACTAAGATGAGACACCAATCCTTTTACAATACTTAATTTATCTATCCTGCATTCAGAAGCAAATATATTACCGGCAACAACCGCATCTTTTAAAACAGATACTCTTCCCTCACAATAAATATTACCATTTACATGTCCTTTTATTATAAGATCTCTTACATGAAGATCGCCGTTGATAATTCCTTTTTTTTCAATGGTAAGGGTTGCTTTCACCTCTACGTCTCCATTTATCGTACCCTCAATGCCTCCTTCTTTTTCGGAAACAAAATTGCCATTAACTACAATACCTGCGGGTATATAGAATCCTTTGTTTAAAAGAAGTAATGGCCTCATAGCAGAAAGTTAATATTTAAAATTGCTACTTTTCAAATACTGTGGTAGTTGTTGTCGCATTTCCGATATCAACACCAATGGAACGCTCAGGATGATTATCTGACACCCTGAGTGAATTGTATAAATAACCAATACTTACAATCAACTCCGGATCAGGCACTACCTCAACCGGAATAAATCCGTGAAATTCTTCAGATACAGCATCAGTGAGATCGGAATAATTGGCGCCTCCTCCCAATAAATATATTTTGGAGCACTGCTCAAGATCAGCGTCGGTAAAATACTGCCGCATAAGAGGTGATACTACCTCATTATAATATTGCCGCAGCAACGATTTGCGGTAATCTCTCAAATCAATACGTCGCCTGTTCGTAAACAGAGAGCCTTTCACAAATGCTTCATCCATCTGATGCTCATTCTTCATTTCGAGATAATATTTGGTATTCATTTCACGGGTGAGATTACCAATTACATATCGTATACCATGCGAACTGAAACAAGTACGATGCACAAGACCATCCGAGGTTGCAAGGCCACCCTCTACAGTGCCGAAGCCAAAACTTATAGCTATAAAGTTCTCATCTGCATTTTTCGGTAACGTTTTCTTTAAACCTATTATGCCACCTACTATTTCCGGTATCACATCATAATTGTCAATCTCAAATGTATTTTTCTTAATTCCGCCTTTTACATTATAAGTATTGGAATCATATTCTATTAAAAAATGCCGATGACCCAGGTACTGCTGAGCCGCTGCTTTGTAAGCATTATAGGTGGCAAGAGGAAACCCTGTAGTTATTGTGAAAGGTTGTTCTGCTTTGTCTAATACTGTTGCCATCGCCGACCGGAAAAGGATATCAAAATCATCTTCGCCGGGAGCAGCATTTACAATACGCCCGGCATTAATTGCACCGCGTTTAGCCATAGCACCTACAAGATACCAGTTGTCGCTTTTTTTAATCTTTAAACCATTCAGAAGATCTTTGGCGGAATTTTCTGTGTTACCGAATGCAGTCTCAAAAACACTGGGAAAACTAATTGTTATTGGTTTCATTGTTTGGAATTTTGGATGAACTTAAAAAACATTTGTGTTACCTGGCTATCCGCTAAAGTTAATAATACAAATTTAATTTTGCTTATCTTTTATATGATTACTAATTTAACGTCCGTTGTTTTTGAAGTAACCGATGGGTCATCGTGTAAACATCTTATCTAACAGGTTTAGTTAGAACATTAACTGTCGTAGAATGTTCTTTAATCACGATCATAAAATAATTTCAGCGATGTATATTTTTAAAAAAATAACACAACTCTTATATTTGCATTATCAATGCCCGATAGTATAACGGTAGTACCGCAGATTCTGATTCTGCTTGTCTTGGTTCGAATCCAGGTCGGGTAACTAAAACAAAAAATAAGTCTGGAATAACTTTCCAATTGCTACAGAGCTATATAAGCATCCCGGATTAAATTATTTCTTCTTGCAAAAATTAATAATCACTGGCAGTCTTAAAATCTTTTTTCAACAACCATCCTTTGATGGATTTTCCGCTATCGTCAGTAAAAATCGCGTATTGAAAGTCACCGCTTTCCTCCGTAAAAGTAAGTGTAGCGTCTCCCGCAGTTAAGTAAATATCACTCCTTTTGTTTTTATCAGGGGCATCGTAAAAATAAGCGTCGCGGAGAATGGTATATTGATTATTAAAAGTGCGTTTATGCCTGACTGATAGTGAATCTGCAGCGGGCATTAATTTTCTTTTCGGTTTATGGCTGGCTGTAAGAAGAATCGGATTTTTCTTCTGTATTGGTTTTTCCTTTAATTCCTTTATTGGCTTGTCAGCCACTATGGTATTTGAATCTATAAATGGTAATTTCTCATCTGTTTTCGCAATGGTGCCTAAGGAAATATTTTTATGTGATGCATTAAACTTATCATAAGCCGCAAAACCAGCCAGGCCGAGCGCAACAATAAGAAGTAAAAAAAACATAAACTTTGATACGCCTTTGCGCCTGGTTGCATTGTATTGCTGGGCTTCGATCAACTCTCTTTCCCGGATATCTATCGTGTATTGCAGGTCTTTCACCCGTTCTTCTTTTTCTGCAAGACGTGTTTGGAGTGTAAGTATTTCTTTTCTCAGCAAAGATTCGTCAACATGTAGGTTTTGTTATTTCTCCTGTCAAATTATCAATGCCTTTTTTTCTTTCGTCGGCAATGGTTCCCAACTGGATAAATTCCTGCAATTCGCATCCGTTCTTAAATCGTTTTGCCGGATCTTTTTCCAGGCATTTATAAATCATGCTCAGCAGCCACACCGGAATACCCATTTCCTTTTGCTGTTTGTCATTATCCCAGTAGCCGGGCAAAGCTTCACGCCGGAGAGATATAATATCCGGCGGCAATGTTTCCATGTGCGCCAACATCACCGCATTGCGGGCCATTTCGCCTTTATTCATTAAAGGAAATGGAACAGTACCCGCTAGTAATTCAAACAATACAATTCCATAACTATACACATCCGTTTCCGTTAGTGTTTCGCCGGTGCTTTGTTCCGGCGCCATAAATTCTATTGCACCTGCATAACGAATACTGGTGCGCCTTTGTTCATCAGACATTACAGACAAACCAAAATCCAGTAATATATAATTACCGGTATGCTGGTTAAATTTTACATTATTACTTTTTATATCTCCATGTTTGATATTGGCCCGGTGGCAATGCGCCAATGCATTCGCTAAATGGTCTGCTACTTTGATCGTTTCTTTAACTGTAAACACAGGATCATAAGGAGGTTTCAGCAATTCGCCAAGGTCAGGTCCTTCAATATATTCCATTTCAATATAAGGAAGATTGCCGGAACTTGTTATGCCGGATGCGATGATGCTTACCACATTCGGATTAGGAATTTCGTTTACCTTCTTTAATTTCTGTACTTCATTTTGGAAAGAAATAAAATGTTTATCGTCTTCACTTTCACTGGCGATAGGCGTTGGTAATATTTTAATCGCCGTAATAATTTCGCCGGTTTTCCTTGCTTTGTACACGGAGCCTTGCCCTCCCGATTTTAATGCACCGAGGTTTTCCAATCCTTCTGTTATCGTAAAAATCTTTGCCATAGTTAATCTTCTCCTGAATAAGTGAATTCGAGTACTGCCATATCGCCTAAAATTATTTGGTCTCCTTCCTGCAGGCGGTGGCCGACTTCTATCGCCTGCATTTTTATTAATGCACCTTCGGGTGTACGCACTTTCATTTTATTGTTCGGAGGAATGCCACCTTCATCTGCAAAAACCAAAAATGAATTACTGTCAGCTTCCCATTCAATATGTCCATGTTGACGGCTCACCGAACGGTTTCTTTCTACAGGCTTAAACGCAATCGTATTTTTCCTTACATAGTTTCCTGCAGCCTGCACTCTTGATTCCCGGCCGATATTAATTCTTCCCGTACCGGAATCGATTAAGTAAGTATCATTCTCGGCTTCGCCATTCAACACTTTTATAAATGCCTTGTTTTTTTTGTTGGTAAGACCAGATCTTTTTGTTGATATAAATATTGCCGCATCTATTCCATGTATAAGATCAGCTTGCGGTGGAAACATGTTGGTGAACGAAACTTCGAATTTGAAAGATGAAGATAACGTTATCGCATAGTCGTCTGCAATTTTTTGAACTTCCTCTGTCTTAAATTTCCCGGGAATATTTTCAAATACTGCTGCTTCATACAAATGTTTTTCGGCTTCACTGCAATTGATAAAAAGGTATATGCCCATAATATTTCCACCTTCCCCGCCCTGGGCCCTTTGTAGTTTTTCCTTGATGGATTGCACTAAAATATGCCGAATGCCTTTTACATCATGTGGTTGTTCTTTAGATAAATTGAACATGTTGATTATACTTTTTTTTAAATAAGTTAATGGATACCTTCACCGGAGGACGCATGGTTAATTCATTTCTATTATCCAAACCTGGCACTGCCTGTTTTTTCAAAGGATCAAAACTTTTTATATAATTACTTTGAAGCAATATAGGAATGATGTGCGCACCTGCCAGGGCAACGGCATCACTCGAGCCTTTCGTTCCTTCGATCCTGATACAAACAATTACATGACCAGTGTCATTAGCTTCAGGTGCGAAAAAAACAAACCATCCATCATTGATGCTTTCACCTTTTACGATTCTTTCCGGTGTTCCTGTTTTACCTGCAACAAAAATCCCAAACTGGTTTTTCTTCGGTGCACTTTGTTCTCTCATATACGTTGAGAGATATTGTGCATACACAGAATCACCGGCGATCGCAACGCCTTGTTTTATATTTGTAGGGTTGCCATTCACGTTCAACACATACCTGTTCGGTATCATAATGCCATTGTTGGCAATGCCTGAAGCAATGCTTGCGACAGCCGCCGGCGTGGCCACCAATTCACCCTGACCCCAGGCCATACCCGAAATACCAAGTGCTCTTGTTCGACGTATGTTCTCCGGATCGTAACGGTTAAGACTTTTAAATTCTGTTTCTCGCCAAAGATTTCTCCATTTTTCCTGTTGCGAAATATTATTGGTATCATTCTCAAAATAATATCCGCCCACACCATGAAGGAACATGCCAGATTGCATATAGAGTGTTGCCATTTGTTCCTGCAATTGTTCTTCATTAGCCAGCCGTATAAAGAAAGAATTATTGGATTTTACGATTGCTTTCTCGATAGTGATCAAACCAGCTTCATCCGGCTCGGGACCAGTAACCCTGATCAAATCTTTTGGATAAACCCTGATCGTTTTTTTTGCTGCAGCAACGCCGAGTTTATTAAATGCAGCCATTGCCGTAACCAACTTTGCGGTAGAGCCCGGTTGAGTTGCATGGGTGAATCCAATATCGGTGTTCACATTCCAGCCGGGCAATTTATTAAGTTCATTTTCAGGCAGGCTCAGCCGGTCGAAATCATCGACAGGAGGCAGCGGCCAACATGCCGAAGCCAATACATCACCGGTTTTGTCTTCCATAACTACTACGGACACACGCTTTTTGTTAACGCTGTCATCCTGCTGCAAAGCCATTTCAATTTTTGTTTGCAATGCGGCATCCATGGTAAGTGTAACATCCCTGTTGCGTTTTTTAAATTCAGCAACATCATTGCTGTTAATACCGGCAGTTAAGAGATCTGAAAGTGCGCTATAATCTCTTTTGGCAACGGTCATCTCCGTTCCGGCTACCGGCAAAAATTTTTCTTCACGATAGCGGTCAGCACTAACGGCATATTTTACAATCGGCGCCGGAAAACCCCTGAGTTCGGCCGCATGAGCATATTCGGCAAAGTATCCATTGTTACCGCCGGAGAAAACACCTGTGTTGGCATCGCCTGTCCAGAAAAACGTGTATTCACCAAAAGGATAATACCGATCTTGTCTTTTATAAGCAAGTGATTCTATATTTTCAGCAGGTATGCCCAGAGCCAGTAAAGAATCTCTTTGAGTCTGCACCAAATGAGGATCACTGGATGCCAGCAGGCGTCCATTCCTGTCAAACACATTGCCTGCCTGCAGCCTGTTCATCAGGATACTTATTCTCGGGTTATAGCTAAACATTCGTGAACCACTGCGATCGGCTACCAATGCCGGCTCTACGATCCACTTTTTTTTGTTTATCGTGTACCCGGATACGTTAGCTATTAGCAATACAATAGCTGCACATGCTGCTAGCAAAGCTGGCATCAGGTTTTTATCCTGTCTTTGGGAAATATATTTCATTTGAGCCTGCGAACCATTCAGGCGGGATACTCCCAATAAAAATCCTATAGCAATCATGCTGCATAACAAGGACGTGCCTCCGTAACTCGTAAATGGTAAGGCTACTCCTGACAGTGGAAGCGCTCCCGTGGAGCCACCTGCAATCAATAAGAACTGAACAAACAAGCCGATGCCTGCACCGGCGCATAGATAAAATAAAAAGGGCGGCCCCGCCTGCCTGCCAATAATAATAGAACGATGCAACAGCACGAGGAACAAAATAAAAATACAGGTGATGCCTGCCCAGCCAAATTCTTCACCGATAGCAGGAAGTATCATGTCGGTATGCGCTTCAGGGATGGTTCTTGCAAATCCTTCACCGGCGCCCTGCCCGGTAATGCCCCCGGTGGAAATAGCCCAAATGCCATTGGCTACCTGGTCTCCGCCATACACCTGGTTATTCCATGGATCCGACCAAATGGCTTTTCGGTCTACCAGCCTTTGTATGGGACCGGGTATCACTTTAGCCAACACCGGAATTTTATCGAGCAATAAAAATCCGCTGACAACTACCAATGCCATCACTGCAGATTCACTTAATTTTCTTTTTGCAATCAGCATAAATAAAGCAAGCGCTGCCACCGTAATACCGGTTGCGATCCACACATTTTTAAAAACCCATGTAGCAAGAGCATATAAAATCATTGCGGCTACTACCTGCATAAAATCGCCACGGGAAAAAGAAAAAAGTATAATGAAAGTAAAGCAGCAAATGATTGCCGGGCCGAGATCGCCTATCACAAGAAATAATAAAATAGTTGCGACTATGGCAATTACCGAAAAAGCAAAAAACGATAATCGTTTATTAAATGATGGATATTCAGAAATAAACTTTTCATTGAGGGCAAAGAAACCGCCCAGGAAAAGAATCACCATGTATTTTACAATCTCGCTCGGCTGGAATCCAAAGAGATTTACTTTAACGCCACTTCCTTCCGGGCCGGTACCAAATAAGATGGTAAGGCACAATAATCCCATTGCTGCCAGCGCCCATGGCCAGCCATTAGCAGCTTTGCTGTTGTTCTTAAAAATAAACAACCGGAACATGCCGGAATCAGGAGTAAACTTTTTCAGGTTAACAAACTGGAACATCAGTATAGCAGCCATCCCGATGCAGAAATAAATAAAGGTGCTTTTCACAAGGAAGCGATCACGTAAAGGGTCTTGTAAACTAAATAAGGTTATAAAAGACAAGCCCGTTAATATCATAATTACCGGCAGCAATAACTGGTCGGTGTTCGGAGAATGAATTGAAAAAATAAAATGCAATAAAAGGAAGGATGCAAAAAATGTAATGACGATGATGCGGAACCAGTCGGTTACTTCGGTCGGCGTTCTTACTATAAATGCCTTTTCTTTTTTAAGCGTATTAAAATCCTTTGCAGAAAAAAGTGTCATCGTATGCGGTGACTCAACGAAATTAAATGTTGTATTGTTTTGTAACTTCTCAACACCTTTCGAACGTCCAAACTCAGAACCCGGCTGCAGTGGAATAATATCATAAGACTTATTTCCCGGCAGACCGGTAAAGCGATAATTGCCGGAAGCATCCGTACGGGCATATGCATTAAATGAAAGTAACTGCAGGTTTTTAGCTGTGTCGCGAATGAATATTTTTCTAACGCCGTTTTTAAATTGTATGATATTATTTTCATCATCGTCACCTACACCACTGCTATCCTGCGGCACCAATAGCCGGAGCCTTAATAAAACATTCGGAGCAGGCAGCCCATCTTGTTTTTTAATAATGCCTGCAATGTCATAATTTCCTAAGCCCACATTTGTTTGCGAAGAAACCTGTAATGGATGTTTGCTTTCTTTTTCAAATGAAGTGGAATCAGCCGCAGAAAATCCGAGCAGGTCTCTCGAAAGTTGTACGCGGTTTTTAAACGATTTTCCCCCTTTCAGAAAAGCTTCATCTGCATTAACGAAATATTGCTTCTTATTTAAGGTGCCGATATTGTCTATTGTTGAGCCGGGTTCTTTTGCCGCCGCTACGGTTGCTGCAATAAAAGCAATGTCCTTCGGATCTTCGAAATACATTCCTTTTTTCAATAACTCCGTCATGGCTTCGGCGGTGTTGCCTGCATTTAGGTTGATCATCGTACCATTCCCAACACGGCTATCCACTTCTGCAAAATCACGTTGCAACACCGTGAAGAGTTTCCAGAAAAGCAAAGTCATAATAACACCAATAAGCACGAGACAAAGGCGTTCTGTTTTTCTGTTGCCAACCCGTTGAACTGCATTTGACATAGCTTATTTGAGTTTTGATTTCGTGATAAATATGGAATCTTTAAATCTTCCGGAGATAGCTGAATCGGGAATTGCTACTAAATACTCTACAGGTATGCGGCAGTTAACAAAGCGTACATGCCTGAACGTTATATTATTCTTTTGAAGCACCATTCCCACATCAAAATTTTCAAATACAATACTGTCTAACACGATATTTTTAGCGGTAGCATTGATAATAAAAGCCGGACCCTTATATAAATTTTCAGCCGTAAGAACAGCACCGTTACCTGACAGGTGAAAACTTTCTTTCGTTATCATGATTGGTTCTGTTAATTCAAGCTTCGTGTTCCGTTGAGGTAACGCATAATTTTTAGAAGAATCATTTACACGGGCAATCAATTCCAATAGTCGTTCATCTTTTTTCTTTTCTTTTTTGACAGGGATGATATTCGACGGTGTTGCCGCATTATTTTTTTGAAAAGCTACCGAAATAGCAACCACAGCTACCACAATGAGCAGCACCGCCAGGAATGCAATGGTGCTTTGCTTGTTTTTCTTTGGGGGGTTACGATTTTCATTGGGTACGGATTTATTTGTCTCAAAGGGTGTTGCAATTTTATTTTTTTTCCTTTCAACAGACACGGGTTCGGGCTTTTGTTTTGGCCAGTTATTATTTTCAACCAGCACTGCGGTTATATTATCATTTCCTCCCGCATCATTCGCTGCATCAACTAATGCTTTTGCTTTTGCACTAAGCTTTTTTTCAGAGGTCAATACCTGCATATCAGTGCCTGAGCTGATCATGTCAGTAAGGCCGTCGCTGCATAATAAGAAGCAGGTCTCCCGGAAGGAAAGGTGATTCACCGGTTTCAATAAAATCTTCAGGAGTATCGATGTCCTCTTCAAATCCCAATGCCTTTGTGATTTCATTACGTCTTGGATGGCGCATGGCTTCTTCTTCTGATAGCCGACCCGATTCTTCCAAAAAGCCCACGACAGAATGGTCCCTGGATATTTTTACAAGCGAATGATCTCTTAGCAAATAAATCCGGGTATCACCAACATGTGCATACCAGCATTTATTATTTTGTATATCAGCCACAACACAGGTAAGCACGCAGGCCATCTGGTCGTGTACACCCGTTTCCTTTTTTTCCTCATTTATTTTTTCATTGGCAGCAATGATGGCATGACGAAGCGACTCAATAACATCTTCAGTAATGGTTTCCAGGTTTTCCATGATAACAGCACTCGCGATTCCCGCAGCGATATCTCCGCCTTCGTAACCGCCTACGCCATCAATAACACCTGCAATAAGAAAGCGCTCATCGATGGTTTCCCGGGCAAAGAAGGTGTCCTCATTCTTTTCCCGGCGTTTGCCCTTATCCGTTATGCCATAAAAGTATTCAGCCATTTTTGTGCGTTTGCTTAATGTCGGAAAAATGTGCCATGAGTAATACAATGCTGATGACCAATAATCCTATCGCTAAAATTTTATCCATGCTATACTTTGAAAATGTTAATTGATACAATTCCATTCAATACAATCTTCGAGTTCATAGGAAGATCTGTCCAAAAAGGTGCATCCTGGTAACTGTTCTTCACTTCATTTTCATTTACAATAGTTCTTTCACCAAAAGAAGCGAGGAAAAATTTATCGGTATTCTTATCGTAGCGAATAGAAAGATGTGGTGACGATACCCATTCGGAAGGAACACGGAAAACGCCTGCCACTCCCGGCTTTTCATCAATACCAGCTACGGTTAAGGCTTCCTCTTTTATTAAGTATTCAACCTTTTTCCCGGCAAATTCTTTTTCAGGAAGCGTTGCTTCGAGGCGGGCAAAATATTTCGGCCTGGCAATATCATTCGTGTCGCCTAATACCAGCGTATCCTGCCAGGGAATTTCGTAATAGCCATCACTGTAATAGGTAAAGTCTTTTAATATTTCATCCGCGATGTCGAATGTTTGGGCAATACCCGTTTGGCGTGGAATAAACGTAACACGAAGATTTTCTTCCTTCTGCTGAATGTTACCCGGCAACAATTTTCCTATAAAACTCTTGTCGCCTTTTTCATAATCGGGATGAGAGACAAACCTGAAAACCCATTTGTTGGCCGAGGCGGTAACCTTCTTTCCTTTTTGCCTGTATTCCTGCAGAATGGTATAGAATGCCTTTACAGATTCTTTAATGATGAGGGAAAAGATGCCCCTGTTATTATCCATGAATTTATTGTAGTCCGGGGGGCTGAAACAGATAATATATTCATGATAAAATATGATCCGGTCTGCAAATGAAAGTTCATCAATGGAGTCGCGGAATTTTTCAATGATATACTTATATACAAGGTCCGGCTTCATCGAAGGCGTTTCGGTATAGCCGGTTTCTTTTTTAAGAAACCAGCTCTGTACGCCGGAACGTTGCCAGAACGTGGGTTTGGTAGCTACAAGCATGGGCTAATCTTTTGGTTTTACTGGTGATAAATATTTTGTTCGACCCAAAAAAATGCCTGGTGATACTTCTATCACTCATAACATTTCCTTAAAATTTTCAGCAGTAAAAAATTGCGAGGCCTGGTAGTTTAGTTAAAGTAAAAACTTTGTTATAGGCAGAAGAAGGTTTTGAATTAGTAATGAATCCAGCCTTATATTATTATTCCCTTTTATCGACGCAATGAAATTAACAGTTGATTTCTTAAAGCTTTGCCAAATGTGTCTATTAACTTAGTGAAGAAAAACTTAAAAAAGATAGCAGCCTTTGGATTGAAAGTCATTTCCTTGTTTCCTGTTGCGTACTAAAGGTATGGACTGACTTAACTAACAAATATTATTTTGTATTTCCTTCGTTTACTTAATTTCTGAAAACAAACCACGATAAAATTTATTTTGAAACTATAATCATTGCTAACCCGCTATGTATAAAAGCAGCATTATATTCAACAATGATTTGGTTCCCTTTGGCGCTTTATCAAATTCTTTCCAAACATAAATACCCCAAAGTGCCGCCACAACCGTGGCGCCCTGGCCTAAGCCATAAGAGATAGCCGGGCCGGCCTTTCCTGAAGCAATGATGCTCAGCGACATGCCTATACTCCATATTACACCTCCTAAAATACCAATGAAATGATCTTTGGTTTTACCTTTGAAATAATCGGTAAACGAAACCGGTGTGCCGGTAAACGGATACTTCATTTGTATAGAATTAAAAAGAAAACTACTAACCACAATACCAATAGAAAAAATTACCAGTGCAGTATAAGGTGTAAGTTTTCCCGCTTCCGGCACATTGAAATTACTTACCATTGAAACGGCAACATATTTGTAAAACAAACCCATTAAACATCCACTTACTACAGACAAGAGTAAGCCTTTTCCGGAAACTTTACCTGTTGAATTAGTTTGTAATTTTTGATAAGCTTTTGCATTGAGTATGATGGCCAAAGCAATTAATGCAACACCGCCAAATATCAATAAAGCATTGCCTTGCGGATTGGAAATATAATTTACAATAACACCTAACACCAGAGCGATGCCAATACCAACCGGGAACGCAACAGACATTCCGGCAATGCCAATGGCTGCAACCAGCAAGATATTGGCCAAATTAAAAATAACACCACCGGCAAATGATGAAACCATATTGCTCATTTGAGCTTGCTGTATATCCACAATAAAACCCCTGCCTTCAGTGCCACTGCTTCCTAACGTAAACGCCAGTACGAGAGTAGCTAACAAAATACCAAAACCATAATCCCAATAAAAAAGTTCGAACCGCCATGTGTTGGTGGTAAGCTTGGTTGTATTGGCCCACGATCCCCAGCAAAGCATCGTAATAACACAAAGCACTATGGCAAGTCCGTAATTTTCTACAATGAACATAAGCTGTTTTTTTGGTTTGATTAAATTATTATTTCACTTCTATAGGGAACCGAAGATTGTGCTCCCAGCCTTGTTACAGAGAGAGAAGCGGCTTCTACAGCAAATCGTATTGCATTTTCCCAGGGCATATTTTCGGTTATCGCCACCGTTAGTGCCCCGCTGAAAGTATCACCCGCAGCAGTTGTGTCTACAGCCTGCACAACCGGTGCATTGATTTTTAATTTTAAATTTTCATTTTGAAAGTAAGCACCTTGTTTCCCTAACGTGATGATCACATTTTGAACTCCTTTGTTTAAAAAGACATCAGCAGCCTGCGATGCTGTTTCTTCATCAACTACTTTTATCCCGGTAAGCAAAGAAGCTTCTGTTTCATTAGGAGTGATAAGGAACAAGCCATTCAACAATTCGTCATCAAGTTTTTGTGCAGGCGCCGGGTTGATAATTACTTTTTGATTATTTGACTTCGCAATTTTTACTAGCTGCAATAATTGTCTCCATCGGTATTTCCAATTGCATTAAAATTATTTCAGCATCTTGAAATATCTTTTACCTTTTCAATATCTGCGGGTAGCAAGTTTAGCATTGGCACCCGGTGCAACAACAATGCAATTCTCGCCATCATCATTTACCATAATTAAGGCAGTGCCGGAAGGCGCGGTATCATCAACAAAAACATAATCAGTATTAATATTTTCTTTTTGTAAACCTTCGATGGTTTGTTTGCCAAATATATCGTTGCCCACTTTTGCAATCAATGTAACATTGCCGCCTGCTCTTGCCGCAGCAACCGCCTGGTTGGCGCCTTTTCCGCCGGCATTCATAAAAAAAGTGCCGCCCAATAAAGTTTCTCCGGGCAAAGGAAGTTTTGCCGATTTAACAACCATATCAGTATTGGCACTGCCTATAACGACAATTTTTTTCATTAATTTTTTTCTTTTGCTGTGCCGGTTACATTCAATGGCATCCATACTTTAATGGCTCCGCCGGTTTGACTTGCATCGGCAAACGGAACGAGCGTTAGTTGTTCTTTTTCGTCATTAGGTTTACTATCGGTTATGGTTACACGATATGCCTGTTTTCCTATCCATTGCACAGGTAACAGGCCAGGGTTAGTATATTCGGTTGGTTTTTCAACAGTTAGTTTTTGGTTCAATCCAAATTGATATTTTTTTATTAAATCAATATTTAAAGAACTGTCGAATGCCAAAACCTGCGGCCCTCTTTGAAAGGCAACCTGTCCCGGGTAACTTTTGCCGCCCGCTAATATTTGAATTGGAATTGCAAAAGACACTTTTATTTTATCGCCGGGTTTCCAAACTCGTTTTATAGTTAAATATTGATTGGCTGTTCCTCTATATTCTTTGCCGCCAACTTCAGCAATAAAAGAATTACACCATGATGGTACTCTCAGCGCAAAAGGAAACAATGCAACACTGGAAGGATTAACAGTGATGGTGCTATTGCCATCTTCCGGAAAACTGCTTTCAATTTTTACCGAGAGGTTTATATTTTTTTTATCGGCGAGTTATAAATTCATCCTTGTATTCTGCAGGTCCGTATAATAATAAAGTTGGAACGTTCTTTACATTTCCGAAAGTGAAATAGGGTATCATGGCAATGCCGCGGGGAACACTCGATGTGCAGCAGGTGATATCACACGAATATGGTTTTCTGCCCATTAGTGGCGTGTAGTAGCTTACACATCCTGACTCCGGGTTTTCTGCACCGAGCAGTTGATTATAAATTGATTTTTCAATTTGTTCTTCATACTTCAAACTGCCAGTGATGTCTAACAGGTTTTGATTTAATTGTATCCACGTTACAGTTACGCATCCTTCACCCATATCATCTTTTACGGTGCCAGGCAGTACATTATCATCCTGGAAATGTTCAAAAGAACTTGTGGTTCCTGTAACATATAACCTGTTAGTTACTATATCCTGCCAGGCATTTAAAACAGGCTGCAGCAATTTTGCATCGCCCGTTACGCGGTACAGTTTTGTTAGACCAACCAGGTTCGATAACATCTCATACGCTTTACCGTTAGCTACCTTATTTACCTTGCCAATCGATAATAAAGTGCTGATTATTTTTGGGCCGTCTTTTTGCTCCCAGGCACTAAGGATGTAGTAACAAAAGTCAAGATATTTTTTGTCGCCGGTATATTTATATAATTCCACCATTGGATCGAGTACAGATGTTGCTGCCATGCCTACATGTTCACCTGCTAGTATAATATCCCTTTGTCCGGGCTTAGTTCCAAACGTATCACATAATAAATTCCCGATTCTTTTGCATGCTTCCAATGCCGGCTGGTAGCCGGTTGTAGTATAATAAGCCAGTAAGCCATACAGATTGTATTTGTGCGACCATACATCCCAACTGGTCCAATAATTATCCGGCGTGTACGTGCCGAGGTAACCATTTTTTAACTGTGAGTGAATCAGTTCATACATCATTCGATCCATTTGTTTTTTAAGCGCTGTATCATGTGTATTTCTCCAAACATTGCAGGCCGATTCCAAATATTTGCCAACATGTTCCCCGATCCAGGGATGATTGCCGGGCCGATGCAAATAGCCACTCATTATGCCATTCTCGTCTATTTTCAAAAGACGCTCTTCAAGATTCTGCTTATATCGTGTTCCAATGTAACCCTGCAATACCTGGTTCTGAAAAGGAACAGGAGTAAATGCATCTCTAATTTTATTTTGAATAACCGGCTTCGGTTCATCTGCAATCTTGATATCAATTTGGTTAAGCATGCCGGAAGCTTGCTCAGCAGTTGATTGTCCATAAACCGCATTAATAATAGTGAGTAAAAAAAATGAACATAAACAATAAAGCATGGACTTTTTAAAATAAACAGATCTCATATATGGGGTTTAAATCGTTAGTTGATCAGAAGCGTAATCGTAATATTCTAAGGTAATATTATTCCGGCAATTGTATCGTGCTTGCTGAGGACAAGAAAGCACATACATATTCCGCAGGTTTTTATCTTCGCTTTGTAATGGAGTACCCCATCACAATTTTCAACGAGCCTTTTTATGACGGAAAGACCTTTTTATTGTGGCGTATCGTTCATTTAATGCAAGAGATATAGGTGCTGTACTTTCATTAATGAATGCCAATATTCATTGGGCGAACGGGTAGGAGGGAGGCTATGGCCGGATGCTATTTCATGTGGCTCCATATTAAAGAAAATGTAAGGACCAGGATAGAAATCCAGTCCTTTTATAATCCAATATCCTATGAAAAACCAAGTGCAATTTATGTGATTTTTTATTCGCTGCAAAAGCAAGATTTCCCCATAGTGATTAACATTTTGTAACGAGTTGCATGCCGTAATTATACTGTGTGCCATCGTATGTCTACTATATTTTTTTCTGTTATTATAATATAGCTTTGCAGCGATTGAATATATCCGCTAATAATATTAAATCCCTGAGAAACCACTATTGCCCGGGGATTTCCCTGGGTTTTCTTTAAGCCGTGATTTAGCAAATGCTTTCATTACAATTTTTCAGTACTACAATTCCTCAGTACCTCCTGTAAAGCAAGTACCTTTCTAAAAACCTTTTGCAATTGTATCGTTGCAACAGCAAATTCATCTATATAACGGCCACCCACATACGCATTTTTCAGTGCCTGAAAGAGGCCTTCCTCTTGTTCATTGTTCCCGTGGGGATATTTCAGTAAGATGACACCGACACATAGCTACAATCAAAGAGTTGGGTTGCTGGCAGATTTTAAGAAACGGCGCCTGCACCTTCATCGAATAAAACGTCTTCCTTGCTGTCTTCTTGCTGATTCCTTGCTATTTCCCGGCTGCCATGTTGCTAAACTCAGCAACACGCCTGCAATAACTCTGCAAGAAGGTACGGGTGTTTGGCTGATGAAATAAAAAAGTAAATTTGAAGAAGCGATATTTAAAATAAAACAGATCATGCAGGCAGCCGGATATTCAGGAACACCACTGGCAAAAAAACTCGGGATAAAAGACGGGTTCAAAATAAAACTCGTCAATGCACCCGAATATTATTTTAAACTTTTTTCAGATTTTCCCAAACAAACAAAAATGATAAAAGATGACCAAACAAAAGTTGACTTTATTCATTTTTTCTGCACTAATGCCGAAGAGTTACATATTAAAATCACAGCTTTAAAAAATCAATTATATCCGCCAGGAATGATATGGATTTCGTGGTATAAGAAATCGGCAAAAATTGCAACTGATGTCACGGAAGATATTATAAGAAGTATTGCATTAAAAAATGGATTAGTTGATATTAAAGTTTGTGCCGTTGATGAAAAATGGTCGGGATTGAAATTGGTTATTCCTGTAAAAGACAGGATTATGTAATAAAAAAACAGCCAAGCGGATGCCACTACTGCACTTGGTTATTATGCATCATTGCGTAAATTATGGATGGCTCAACAGGCTGGATATATATTTTCCGGAAATTGAAAAATTCATAACTGCTAATTCATAACCGTTTCCTCAACTTCGTTCTAACGAGATTATCCCTCAAATACAGTTTATTTCATATGGAATTATTCAACTATAGAAAAATTACTACAAAGAAATTAATCCATCTTCGATAATTTTTATAAATAAAGATCATGATCGAAAGGTTGCAGGCCGGATAAGAGCTTTTATGATCTTTGAATAAGACACATAAATGAAACAAAATGTTCGGCATAAACTTTAAGACAATTGAAGAAATAATTTGCGTCTGTTAGATACCGTTAGGTTAAAAAAATATAATATTAAAATATGCAAATGTGTGAATTTGAAAAATATTAGATTTTATAATTTAGAATGGTATATATACCAAAATAATATATTCTTTAGTAGTTAAATTATTCGGTAGATTAGTATTGAAATCTTTTAAAAGAATGCCTATGGCGCTCTAATCGCCATACCCTCCATTTTAAAAAGCGTGTTTCTTAATTTAAGAAAACGTTACATACGATTGCTTTTGGCTGGTAATTTTATTGCCCGCAGTTATATGTTTTGTAAAAATTGATTTTTTATACATCCGTCTGTTATTACAATAGGCAAATGTATTTGGCAAGATGATTGAGACATTAAACGGAGTTGACTAAAGTATTTTAAACTCACGGGATAATGTCTTATGAATGTGAAAATGATTTCAGCAAACATTGCGTTGGCAACCACGGAAAAACTAAGAACGAAATGTAATGAAAGCTTTTTAAATAAAAGCCAATGAAACAAATAAATTTTTTTTTGGCAATGCTTTACCAAAACTTAACCAATGCACCCGCAAGGGATTACGCTAAAGAGGCGACTTATATCATCCCAATATTTAATGCTGTGCTTATACCAAAGAGGAAGCGTTTCGATTTTCTTAGGCTGTTTGGTCACAATCCTTCGTTTAATCCTGTCCGTAAGGTTTTGCTAAAAATATACACTCTTGAACTCATTAAAACCCCCAACCATTATGTTAACCCCGCGAAATTACCCAACTCAGGAATGCCGAAGACAAATACAGGGTGTTGCTGGAAGCAGCTCCTGACGGTATGATTATAGCTAATCTCAAAGGCGAGATCGTACTTGCTAACAGGCAATCTGAAAAGCTGTTTCAGTATACCAACGAAGAACTGGTTGGAAAGCCTATCGAAAAATTACTGCCCGCTTATTTTTTTGTTAACCAGGTATATAATAAAGCTCACTACGCAAAAGCACTAAAGATACCGTCTAACCGGGAGGGACTTGACCTATATGGAATAACAAAAAATGGAATGCAGATTCCGGTAGATATAAGTCTTTCTCAAGTTGTGACTGACGATGATACTTTAATTTTTGCTTCCGTTCGTGATATCACGGAACGAAAAAAAACCGAGAAAAAACTTAGTAAGGCGCAAAAAGATTTTCAGCTACTGGTAACCAGCGTGAAGGATTATGCCATTATTATGCTGGATATAAATGGAAACGTAGTGACATGGAACAGTGGCGCAGAAAAAATAAAAGGGTACAGAGAACAGGAAATAATCGGGAAGAATATCGAAATATTTTATACCAGGGAAGATATAGAAAAAGGTGAACCTAAAAGCAACCTGCAAAAGGCATTGAAACAAAGTCGTTTTGAATCAGAAGGATTACGCGTGCGCAAGGATGGCTCAATGTTTTACGCGAATGTTGTATTTACCCCGCTCTATGATGATAATCAAAATTTGTATGGCTATGCAAAGGTAACACGGGACATAACCGAGAAACGAAAAACTGTGGAAGACCTCCGCTACATGGCAACCATTGCAAAAAACATCCAGGATCCTGTCATTTCATCTGATAATGATGCACTCATTACCAGGTGGAATGACGCAGCGGAAAAATTACTGGGCTGGAAAAGTGAAGAAGTGATTGGAAAAAATATTGACGGTGTTTTGAATGTTTATTATCCCAATGAAACCCGGACAGAAATATTAATATCGCTGCAAAAAAACGGCAGTTGGAAGGGAGAGTTGATCTACTACACGAAAACCCATAAACCCGTATACGTTTTGGCGACTATTTTACAGGTTAAGAACAGCAATGAAGTTATTACCGGTAATATTGCCATAGCACAAAATATTACTGAAAGGAAAAAAGCAGAAGAAGCCATTTTTAAATTTAATCATGAACTGGAGCAGCGGGTTAAGGAGCGCACCGAATATATTTATAAAAGTGAGATACGCTTTCGCACGCTTATAGAAAATAGTAATGATATCTTCTTAATGCTTGATGAAAATTATAAAACCATTTATTGCAGCCCTTCCTCAGAACGACTAACAGGTTGGGATGATAAAGAAATAATAAATGAGGACATGGCCATAAATGTCCATCCTGGCGACACGGACCTGGTACAGGATTTATTGGATATGGCAATGCTGCATCCGGGCAAAATTTTCAATTTACTATTTCGTAACCAGCATAAGAATGAAAAATATCTTTGGCTGGAAGGTACCGTTATTAATCTTTTGTCAAACAAATATATAAAAGCGCTTATTGTAAACCTGCACGATGAAACGGCAAGAAAAGAAACGGAAGACAAGCTAATGAAAACATTAAGAAAAATTGCGGATAATAAACAGTCTTTGTATTAAATGTGAATAATTCTGAATGCTGAACTGAAACATTTTACGTAAGCAAATGTTATGATGAACGAAGTGACTGAATTTTTTAGCAAATTATTTGACAGTGCAGACTGGCCGCCCCGCTGGCATTGCGGCCAATGGAGTTCATTTCATGGATGGTTTTATATTGTTAGCGACCTGTTGATATGGTCGGCCTACTTTGCAATACCAATAGTTATTCTCCGGTTTATTTCAAAAAAGCAGGGGATCAGGTTTTTGCGTTTGTATTTTCTTTTTGCAGCGTTTATCCTTGCCTGTGGTGCTACTCATTTGTTAGATGCTATTGCATTCTGGATTCCATTGTATCGTTTAAATGCTCTTGTACTTTTTATAACAGGAGTTATTAGTTGGGTTACCGTTTTTTACCTTATTAAAAATTTACCTTTACTATTTTCAATGCGATCACAGAAAGCGCTGGAAGCGGAAATAGAACTGCGGAAAAGGTCGGAAGAAAAATTCAAGGGGTTACTGGAGGCCGCTCCTGATGCCATGGTTATTGCGAATGAGAAAGGCGAAATTGTTTTGATTAACCGGCAAACGGAAAAACTTTTTGGTTATAGCAAAGAGGAATTGAGCGGCAGGTCGGTGGAAATATTGGTGCCAGTCGACTTGCGCAGCAAACACGAGGGTTATCGGACCAACTATTCTAAAGATCCGAAAGTAAGATCAATGGGTTCTGGCCTGGAATTGTTTGCTGTAAGAAAAGAAGGAAGCACGTTCCCCGTAGAGATTAGTTTATCACCGATTCACACGGAAGAAGGCTTGCTCGTAAGCGCTTCTATACGCGACATTACTTTACGTAAAAGGGAAGAAGAAAAACTCAAGATTGCTAAAAAGGATTTTCAATTGCTCGTTAGCAGCATAAAAGATTATGCTATTTACCTGCTGGATAAGAATGGCAATATTGCCAGTTGGAACACGGGCGCAGAATATATAAAGGGCTATACTGCTGAGGAGATCATTGGCAGGCATTTTAGTGTATTCTATACTGATGAAGAAAAAAAAGCCGGTGAACCGGAAAGAAATCTTCAAATGACATTGCAACACGGTCATTACGAAATCGAAGGATTGCGGCTGCGGAAAGATGGTACGATATTTTTTGCAAATGTTGTTTTTACTTCACTTATTGATGAGGAAGGAAAATTGTATGGCTTTGCAAAGGTAACGAGAGACATTTCAGAAAAAAAGAAAGCCGAAGAACGTCTTCGTTTTTTGGCAAGCATCGCAGACAATATAAAGGATCCTGTAATTTCTACAGATCCCGATTTTAATATTACCAGGTGGAATAAACCGGCTGAAGAATTTTTCGGGTGGACAAGCGAAGAAGCAATTGGAAAAAAAACTAATGAAATTTTAAACGCAGTTTATCCTAATGAAACAAGAGAGGAAATATTGACCTTCTTTAATAAAAAAGATTACTGGGAGGGAGAGTTAATTTACCACACTAAAGCGGGAAAACCCTTACATGTGCTGGCAACCATTTCCCATTTAAAAGACGCCGAAGGTACTGTTACAGGTAACCTGACAATTGTAAGAGATATTACAAAAAGAAAAAATGCAGAGGATGCGCTACAAAAATTGAATGCAGAACTGGAGCAAAAGGTAAAGGAAAGAACGGAAGCAGTTCTAAAGACCATGGAAGAGAAAAATACTATTCTTGAAAGTATTGGCGATGCTTTCTTTGCGGTAGATAAGAATTGGAAGGTTACCTATTGGAACAGGGTTGCTGAAATAGCCTTAAGGGTACCAAAAAATATCATAATAGGCAAAAATTTGTGGGACATATTTACACGATAGTCTTGATTCGATATCCTACAAAAAGTATCACCAGGCAATGGCAAATGGCAGTGTTATTCATTTTGAAGATTATTATTCAGCTTTAAATAAATGGTACGAGATAAGCGCTTATCCGTCAGGAAACGGATTGTCGGTTTATTTTAAGGACATAACCGAACGTAGAAGGGCTGCTGAAGAAATTACAAAATTAAATCTGGAACTCGAGGAGCGTGTATTAAGACGCACGGAACAGTTGAAAAAATCTACTGAAGAAATGGAAGCATTTTCCTATTCAATATCGCACGACCTGAGAGCGCCGCTGAGGGGTATCATTGGCTTTGCCAATATTTTAGAAGAAGATTATGGAAGTAAATTAGATGACGAAGCTAAAAGAATTACAACCGTTATTAAAAAAAATACATCAAGGATGGGGTCGCTGATTGATGACTTGCTTTCATTTTCAAGAACAGGAAGGCAGGAATTAATGAAAACAAATGTTGATATTGAATAAGACTGATAAAAGATGTAGTAGCTGAGATTGGGTCAAGCGGCAAGAGTAAAAAGATAGAATGGATGATTCATCCATTACCGTCTGTCAAAGCAGATGCCAATACTTTAAAGCAGGTGTGGATCAACCTTATTTCAAACGCGGTTAAATATTCCGGAAATGCAAACAATCCCAGAATTGAAATAGGTTCAATTCAAAAAAAATGGAAGCATTGTTTTTTTTGTAAAAGATAACGGTGTTGGTTTCGATGAAAAATACAAATCCAAATTATTCAAGGTTTTTCAAAGATTGCATACAAACGAAGAGTTTGAAGGCACAGGAATTGGCCTGGCAATTGTGGAAAAAATAATTTCCAAACATGGTGGAGAGGTGTGGGTAGAAGCTGAACTAAATAAGGGCGCCACTTTTTATTTTTCATTGCCAGTTGATAAACAATAATAGACAAACGGATTTTTTAAACCCGCAATAATATGGATTATAATTTAGTGGATGTATTACTGGTTGAAGATAACATAGACGATGCAGAACTTGCTATGAGAGAATTAAAAAAGAACCAGGCTAATAAGAATCTCCTTCATGTGAAGGATGGCGAGGAGGCGCTTGATTTTATTTTTGCCACGGGAAAATTTGCCGGGCTGCGGGATATTAAAAATTTACCGAAAGTGATATTGCTGGACATTCAAATGCCCAAAGTGAATGGAATAGAAGTATTGGAAAAAATAAAGGCAGATGAGCGAACGAAGGCAATACCGGTTGTTATTCTTACCTCTTCCAACCAAAGCCCCGACATTAAGAAATGTTACGACCTTGGCGTTAACAGTTATATAGTAAAGCCAGTAGAATTTGAAACTTATGCTAAGGCGATAAAGGAGTTAGGGCTTTACTGGCTGTTATTGAACCGGCCACCTGAATAAAGGATGATGAGATAAAAATTGATATTCGAATTGATTAAAAATGATAAACAGCAGAAAAAAATAAACACGACGATGGATTATAGTTCAATTGATATTTTACTGGTGGAAGACAATGAAGACGATGCGGAACTTGCAATGAGGGAGTTAAAGAAAAATAAATTAACCAGCAATCTTTTTCATGTAAGAGATGGTGAGGAAGCATTTGATTTTATTTATGGTACCGGAAAGTATGCGGGTATCACGGAGCATTCAAAATTTACCAAGGGTGATATTGCTCGATATTCAAATGCCGAAGGTGAACGGAATAGAAGTGCTTGAAAAAATTAAAGCAGACAAGCAAACAAATGCCATTCCGGTTGTTATCCTCACCTCATCCAACGAAAGCCCGGATATAAAAAAATGTTATAAGCTTGGCGCAAATAGTTACATAGTGAAGCCGGTAAATTTTGAAGGGTATTCGCATGCAATAAAAGAACTGGGACTATATTGGCTATTGCTGAACCGGCCACCTGAATTATGAACAAAAGCAAAAACTAAAAATATTTAAAACTATAAAAGATAAAGTATGGACTATAATTCAATTGATATTTTGCTTGTTGAAGACAATATGGACGATGCGGAATTAACCATCAGGGAATTGAAACGAAGCCATTTGGCTAATAACATGTTTCATGTAAAAGATGGAGAGGAGGCGCTTGATTTTATTTTCGCCCAAAATAAATATGAGAAGAAACGCAACGGTTCCCGTGCACTCAAGGATGATATTACTGGATATTAATATGCCCAAAGTGAGTGGTATTGAAGTGCTTGAAAAATTAAAAAGTAATGCAAAAACAAAGGATATTCCTGTGGTTGTATTAACATCTTCGAAAGAGAGTACCGACATCCAACGTTGTTATAAACTCGGCGCAAATAGTTATATAGCAAAGCCAGTAAGCTTTGATGCATTTACACATGCAATAAAACCAATATTGGTTTTTATTGGTTACTTGTAAACGAACCGGTTTTAAAATAAAAAATAGTATGAAAGAACAATTAAAAGTTTTATTGCTTGAAGATAGTGAGACGGATGCGGAAATTGTGATGCATCTGTTGAAAAAATCAAAACCGCTTTATGAATTCAGGCTGGTAATGTCGGAAAAAGATTATAAAAATGCACTTGGCGAATTTCGTCCCGATGTTATACTTTCCGACAATTCTATGCCCCGGTTTAGTGCGAAAGAAGCGTTGGAGTTAAAGCAGCAAAGCAATATGCAAATTCCATTTATTATGGTTACGGGCAGTGCCACAGAAGAATTTGCCGCAGGAATAATTAAGCTGGGGGCAGATGATTATATTATTAAAGACAGGATGGCGAGATTGCCGGTGGCCATCGAAGCGGCTTTAAAACAGAAAAAAGCAGAAAAGGAAAAACGGGAAGCAGAAAGAAAAATTGTAGAATCGGAAAATAACCTGAAAACGATTTTTGAAAATACCAATGAGGGCTTTTTGCTGATGGATACAAATGGAACAGTAAAGGCATTAAATAAAATTGCCGCAGGGTATGGATTATTTATTGGCAAAAAAGAAATTCAGGTTGGTGGTTATCTTCCTGAATTGATTGAAGATGGAAGGAGCTGAAGAATTTAAAGAGATGATGGCAAAGGTATTAAAAGGTGAGGAAGTTCAATATGAGCGCTCATACTCATTCCCTGACGGCAGCATAAAATGGCTCGAGTTTTCAATTAAGCCCGTTATGGAAAATGAAAGAATAACGGGGATCTGTATAAAAGGAAACGACATAACAGAAAAGAAAAAAAATCAGCAGGAAAGAGAGTTTGATCGCGAAAATTTTAAGGCGTTGATAAATAATACCGGTGACCTTATATGGAGCGTTGATAGAAATTTTGAGCTGATCACCTTCAACAATTCCTTTAGCAGATATTTTAAAAAACCATCGGGCAAGCCGGCCCATACAGGAATGACATTAACTGGCCCCCAATTTGTAAAAGAACCATTCGACCGTTTTAAAGAATATTATGAACGGGCATTTAAGGGCGAAACCTTTACCGTAGTGGAACATAATGCAGAGATATGGTCGGAAATATCATTTTATCCAATCTATAATAAGTCAGAAATTATTGGTACTGCTTGCTTTTCTAAAGATATTACACTTCGTAAGCACGCAGAGGATGCATCTGGAAAATACTTCTTGAAAAGGAATCGCTGGCAAAGAGACTGTCTATCATTCTCAATACCTTGCCTGCCAATATAGCTTTGTTGGATGACAAGGGAATTATTGCAGATATAAATGATGCGTGGCGCAATTTTGCTGATTGCAATAGATTAGTGAGTAGGGACTATGGCATTGGCGATAACTATCTTAAAATAACCGCGGATGCTAAAGGCAGAAGAAAAGGAAGATGGAAAAAGGATATCATCAGGAATTAAAAACGTACTAAGTAAACTTTCTGATAGTTTTGAATACGAATACCCGTGCCATACGCCGAGCGAAGAAAGATGGTTCAGGATGATTGTAACTCCACTAAGTGAAAAAGAAAAAGGCGGCGTGGTAGTTATGCATTTAAACATTACGGAACAAAAGAAGAATGCAACCGCGTTAGAGAAAACATTAAAAGAATTATCCGATTATAAAATTGCACTGGATGAATCTTCCATTGTTTCAATTACCGATCCCAAAGGAATTATAACTTATGTAAATGATAATTTTTGCAAAATATCAAAATACAGTGCAGATGAATTGATTGGTAGAAATCACAGGATCGTAAGTTCATCTTTCCATGAAAACTCTTTTATTAAAAATTTATGGACAACAATTTTAAAGGGGGAGATATGGAGAAATGAAGTGAGGAACAAAGCAAAAGATGGGGAAATATATTGGGTAGATGCTACGATAGTTCCCTTCCTGGATAGTAAAAAAAAACCGGTTCAATTTGTGGCTATTAATAAAGACATAACCGAGAAAAAATTGATCGAACAAAAATTGTTAAGCCAGAAAATACAGGAGCAAAAAAGAGTTACCCGGGCTATGGTAATTGCGCAGGAAAAAGAAAGAAACCATTTAGGTGAAGAACTTCACGATAATGTTAACCAGATACTGGCGGGTACAAAACTATACCTTGGTATGATTGGCCAGGATAAGCCGGAGATTAAACAATTAATTAAGTACCCCATAGAACTAATTGACAGTTCCATTGAAGAAATTCGAATGCTTTGCCACAGGCTGGCCACACCGCTTAAAAACATCGATCTTAACGCAGATGCTAAAAGATCTGCTCGACACTTTAAGTTCAACCTCATCTATTAAAACAAATCTTACTTATTCACTTTCTTCCGAGATTCTGAATGATGATCTTAAGCTGAACATATACAGGATCATACAGGAACAAATTAACAATATCGTAAAATATTCTAAAGCGAAAAATGTGCAGGTATCCATTACCGAAATAGATGGGATATTGGATATTACAACAAAAGACGATGGAGTAGGATTTGATACAACGATAAAAGAAGAGGCATTGGCATTTCCAATATGATGCACAGGATTGAGTTGTACAACGGTGCGATGGAAATTATAAGCAGCCCGGGCAAGGGTTGCACAATAGACATAAAAATACCATGTTAAGTATTTCCCCATCTCCATATACATACAAAAAAAATCGTGTAAGCTTATAAGTTTACACGATTTAATTAGGTTAGGTGGTTATTTCAAAGGGAGGCAACGGCTCTTGCAAATAGGATATTGAATAGCGAAACGAAACAAACATTATTTTCTACTTATACAAATATCATATATTATGAGGATATAGATTTTGTAGTAAGTGGCCATTAATTGCAATAGAAATTTTTCTATTTATAAATACCCGGGCCATAAATTTGAATGTACTTTCATTTTAAATTTTACATCCTGCATAATTATCGTTTACTGTTAGCCGTTAGTGACAAGGCTACATAATAGTGTAAGTACCTAAAATAATTTTTTCAAAAACAAAGAATATGGATTTATCGCGTCTGGATTTATAGTTGTTAAAATTTTATACAATTTCGTTTCAGTCAGGATAATATTTTCCAGGTAAGATCTCGTCAAACATGACTGAATTCAACTAAATTATTTTTAAGTTAACAAACGAGATTGTATATCTCATTCTTCAAAGGTAGGGCCTGTTATCAATGTTAATCAACAACTACTACACGAAATTACAGCGTGCCGAACGTGTTAAGCTTTCCAATTGCCGGGCCGTTGTTAATAAATTACGATCGTGCTTGGCAGTTTGTAATCAAGTTGGCACATTTTTGGCATTTAGGCAAGTGATGTTAACCATTATTCTAATTTTTTTAAAACCTTACCTATGTTCCTAAGATACCTGTTGGCCGTTCTTTTGGCCCTGATTGGAATAACCTGTGCGGTCCTTCTGATAGTATTTCTTGCCAGCGCAGCAATATTTGGTTCATTTTTTCTCCCGCCTTGATTTGTATAGTTGGCTTAACCTTGTTCTTTTATTTTATGTCCTTCGTTGAACGAAAAGCAAAAGATCTAATTATTTATTCGGAATTATAGCACGGATGAGGTTCATTTGCATGCTCTAAATTATTGTACTCCCTTTACATTAGTGTGCAATCTGTAAACTGATTTTGATGCCGTGATAAAAAGCTCATTCTTATTTTTTCCACCGAAGCAAATGTTAGCTGTCCAATTTTCGGGAACGGCAATATGTTGAATTATTTTTCCGTCTTTATTATACACGGTAACGCCATTTCCCGTTAGATAAATATTTCCTTCATTATCTATAGTCATTCCATCAGAGCCCTGGTTGGCGAAGAGTTCTTTGCCTGATAAACTCCCATCCTTTAGCAATGTTGTATTTATAGGTTTTGCCGGCTCCAATATCAGCTATAAACAAAAACCTGCCATCTGGTGATCCCACAATACCGTTTGGCTGCCTGAGCAGGCCTTCAGCCAACACAGGAGTTCTTTTACCTTTGCGCGAAGAATAAACATTTTGTGCTGCTATGTGCGGATGATTTTCTGCCCAATAATTTCTTTTATAATAAGGATCGGTAAAATAAATATCTCCATTTACAGGGTTAACCCAAACATCATTCGGGCCGTTTAATATTTGGCCGCTAAAATTATTAACAAGCACTGTAACTTTTTTTTGTCGGCTTATTGACCACAATTGGTTATGCTCATCTGCGCAACTGATAATATTACCTTTCTTATCAAAATACAAACCATTGCTGCGGCCGGCGCTATCCATAAAAAGAGAAAGATTTCCGTTAGTATCGTATTTCCATATTTTATTATTTGGCTGATCGGTAAAAAAAACATTTCCTTCTTTATCAACGGCGGGCCCTTCCGTAAAGGAGAATTTATCGGATATTAATTCAAGAGTTCCGTCGAAATTTTATTTTGAGTAATACCCGTATCACAGGGAAAGAATGAATTTATTTTTTGAACCCCGAAACTCATACCATGTTTAATTAAATGGCCTGCGCCGGTTGCACTTATATCAACAATCGTAACTAACGCCAATACATAAAGGCATTTACAAAAGTTTCTGTTCAACTGGCTATTTTTTAAAAGGTTAAAAATATTTTTTGATTCTTTAAAAGTACTTCCAAAATAACAATTAAAATAAATAGCAGTGTCCTTTCGAAAATATTTTCAATATAAAAACACCAAGAACACAAAGTATTTTGATAAACAAACTTCGCGTGCGCTGTGGCTTTTTGGAAATGAAAGTAAATCCCACAAAGTCACCAAGTTCACAAAGGATTTTTCTTGGCGATATTTTAGTGCCTTTGTGGGATATAAATAAAATACTAATGACAGAAAATGAATCGTAACGAGATGCTGTGGATATTGTTTTAACCTCATATGAATTAAGGCCCTGAATATCTTGGAGAGCGTTTATGAGGCTGCTTTTGCGTATGAATTAGATAAGCCAATATTTCCTTATTCAAGGCAACAAGGAATTGTGGCAAACTATAAGGAAACTATTTTGGATGTAGGTTTTCGTGCCAATATTATCATGGAAAATAAATTGATTGTGGAAATTGAATCAGTTGAACATGTTTGAAAAGTTCATCATAAAACAGTCCTCACTTATTTAAAGCTAACTGGTTCTAAAATTAGCGATACTTGTTAAGTTAACATGATGTCATTAAAGATGGATTGCATAGAAAAATTTATGGACAGTTATTATAAGAATATCCAGCAAAGCCACAAAGTTCACAAAGGGCTGTTCTTCGTGTTCTTCGTGTCTTTGTGGGAAATAAAAAGCTTACATGGATAAAAATGAAATAATTCAATACGTAAAAGATCAATCCTTCCGGAAAAGTAAAAATTGCATTAACGGATATTGACGGCATATTGCGGGGCAAATACATCTCAACAGAAAAATTTCTTTCTGTTGTTGATGGCAACACTGGTTTTTGTGATGTAATATTTGGATGGGATTCTGAATGATGCAGCTTACGATAATGTAAAATATACCGGCTGGCATACCGGTTATCCTGATGCTCCTGCTACAATTGATTTATCAACCTTCAGAAAAATTCCCTGGGAGAATGACGTTCCTTTTTTTCTCGGCGAAATGATAGATAAGGACGGAAAACCTTCATCAGTTTGCCCAAGACAACTATTGAAAAAAGTTTTGGCCGATGCTAACGCCGAAGGCTACCTGCCATTTTTTTCACAGGAATTTGAATGGTACAATTTTGCAGAGACGCCGCAAAGTATTCATGACAAACAATTCAAAAATCTTATTCCACTTACTCCCGGAATGTTTGGTTATTCAATTCTCCGGAGTTCCTTGCAGAATCCATTTTTTAACGGTCTC
>CAVWQJ010000015.1:0-54748 GCA_963756945.1 uncultured Chitinophagaceae bacterium
CTACTCTTTCTAATGAAGTTGAAGCTGCTGATTCAACCCATTCTTATTTTGGATTGCCGGTTTGGCATACACCCGAGGCGCTTCATAATATAGATTGGCAGAATGCCATTTACCGCACGGGTTTAACTCAAAATTATACGGTAGGTATTCGTGGAGGAAGTGATAAAATTCAGGCTGCAATGTCGTTTGGTTATTACGATCAGAAAGGTATTATAATTGGTTCCTTTTTTAAGAGGTATAGCCTTCATCTTAATCTCGATTACCAGGCTACCAGTTGGCTCAAATCATCAACAAGCGTGAAGTATTCTTACCAGAATTCAAACAATCCCCTCGAAGGATTTAATCTTTTAAATGTATCGACTAATCCACCTACCATGGACAGCGGTAGCAGGCTCACTCCAGATAAAGGACGCAAATGGCAATTATGGTTTTTACAATCCTCTTAAAAATGTTGTGAGCGGCTTTGGTAACCCTGTTTATTCTGTTGAGACCAATCAATATCAAAATAGAACAAATTACATTTTAGCCACTTTTTTGGAAGCAACTATTTACCCCGGACTTAAAATTAAAACGAACTTGGGGGCAAATGTGAGTAATTATGGAGGCTTTTATCTACAGCCTGAAGATAACAGGGCCAGCCTGCAATATGCCGGAACAATTGTGTCACCTGCAAATTATCACCAGACTTTAAACAAGACATTTGAATGGTTATGGGAGAACACTATATCGTACGATAAAACTTTCGGTTTACACACCATCAATTTTGTGGGTGGTATTTCTGCCCAGAAAAATACATGGACAGGCATGGGCGGCGGCGGTATTCCCCCAAACAGCGTGACAAGAGATTTATCGCTTGTTTCAAACCTAACCCTTGATCAGAATATTCCGGGAACCAATACCGGCAATGGTCAAAATGTCTATACGTTGGCTTCATCATTTGCGAGAGTAACGTACCAGTTTGCAGACAAATACATGGTGACCGCTACAATAAGAAGGGATGGATCTTCCAAGTTTGAGACAGGACATAAATACGGTACATTCCCTTCTGCTGCGGTTGGATGGAGAATAAAAAATGAATCGTTTTTGAAAGAGGCTAATTGGCTTTCTGACCTGAAGCTCAGAGGCAGTTAGGGTGAAGTAGGAAATGAGGCCCTATAGGGTTATTCCAATACCAGTCGATGTATGCAGGGAATTATCCATCAAATATAAATGGCGGTGGGCTTGATAATCTTGGTTATCCGTTTAATAAAATATATCAGAATGGTATTGCACAAACCCAGCCTGCCAATCCAACCCTGAAATGGGAAACAGATAAACAAATCGATATTGGTATCGATGCCGCATTTTTGCATGGCGCTTTAACCTTTACTGCTGACTATTTTAACCGGGACTCAAAAGATTTCCTGTTGCGGCTTCAGTCACCTGCACAAACTGGTTACAATTTCATTACCCGTAATGTAGGAGGTATGAACAACAAAGGTTTTGAGTTTGCCGTCAATTATAATGGTAATGGCAGCAAGGATTTCCATTATGGTATTGGTTTAACACTTGACAACAATTAAAAATAAACTTACGAGCATCACATCAGGAACAACTTCGTTACAAATTTTGGTGGTTTAATTTTAAACGGATTACAGGGATGGGATGAATACACCCGTTCCTATATTGGGCAGCCTGTGGGAGAGTTTTTTGGTTACAAAGCAATCGGAATTTATCAATCCCAAAACCAAATTGATGATTTAAATGCAAAAGCTCCGGGTGGCATATATCGCCCGGGTGCTGTTGCTGTTCCCGGTGATAGAAATTTTGGATATGCAGAAAAAGGGGACGATGGTCTGGTAAATGCTGATGACAGAGTTCCTATTGGAAATCCTCAACCTAAATTTTATGGTGGGCTGAACCTGGATGCTACTTACAAGGCATGGGATATCAATTTATACTTTTATGGTTCTACGGAAATAAAATATTGAACTATGTTGAAAGCAATCTGGAAAGTCTTGCACGACGTGGTGGAGTTGGATCCGAGAATGTAAGTGAAGTTTACTATCAAAATCACTGGACGCCAACCAATCCATCAAACAGGTATGCAAGGGCGCTAGCACAGACGAGGATAACAGTTCGATTAATAATGTTCCTTCCAGTGTATGGATTGAAAATGGAAGTTTTCTTAAGTTGAAAAATCTTTCCATTGGTTATACTTTGCCAACAGGTTTATTAAATCGTTTTTCTATCTCAAAAGTAAGGGTATATGTTTCTTCTCAAAACCTGTTTACCATTACCAAATACTCCGGGCTTGATCCGGAAATAGGAATACAGGGAGGAAATGCGACTCAAAACGGAGTGGACAACGGTACTTATCCTTCATCCAGGTATTTCACTTTTGGTTTAAACGTAACATTTTAAATAAAAGACCAAAATTTAGCGATATGAAAAGAAATAAAATAATAATCATAATCAGTCTTATAGTTCTTGCATGCACATTATTCCGCTGGCATGTAAAAAAAGTTTTTTAGATCAAACCAATACATTTGGAATTTCTCCCGAAGCTGCTGCCAGTAAGCCGCAGCAGGTGATTTCTCTTGTAAATGCTATTTATGATACATATCAGAACAGTGACCTGCTTAAAAAATGTATCTGGTACAGGGCCAATTTCGGAACCCATGACTTTTTCAACTGGGGTGCAGATGTATTTTGGAATAACTATCAAATCGCACCAATTTTCGTTGGACTTATTACTTTCTGGAACCAATCTTATATTGGTATTGCCAGGGCAAATTCTGTATTTCCGGTTATTACCAAAGCAGAAACAGATGGGGTGATTGATCATGCATTGGCAAGCCGTTTAAGAGGAGAAGCTTTTTTCCTGAGAGGCATGACTTATTATTACCTGGCTGCTTCTTTTGGCGGCGTTCCATTGGAGATAGATACTACCGGTGCTTTAAATCTTGGTTTAAGGCCCAGAGATTCCCGGGATTCTGTATTTCCACAGGTAGTGTCAGATATGCCACAGGCAGAAGGTTTATTATTGTCAAAAACAGCATTGTCAAGTGCTGATATGGGAAGGGCAACCAAAGGCGCGGCTTATGCTTATGAAGGTGCGGCACAAATGTGGTTAAAAGATTATGCAGCAGCATTAGCCGCATTCAATAATCCGGAGTTCAATAACTATCACTTGATGCCAAATTTTGCAGATGTAAATGAATACAATCACCAGAACAACGATGAATCTATTTTTGAAATTCAGTTTGACTAAAAAGCCAGGCGATCCACAGGATTGGGGCGGAAGCTGGCAGCCGCCAGGCGCCGAAATTGGCTGGATAGATAGATTTAGCTGGCCAGAAGAAATAACGCAACAGGGATATGATTATGGTAACCCGGCATTATGGAATTCTTACCAGGCTGGAGATAAGCGCAAGTTGCTCACCATTGTGGCCCCGGCGATACATTGGAGAGCCCCGGAATCATTGCAAAATGGGGTGGAATAAAAGGTTATCCTCCTGGTGGTAGCAGGTTTTGCTGCAGGCAATCCTAAATATACAGCAGATAATGGTACAATTATAAATACCTTGGAACCATTGCAAGACCATGGTATGGAGATGACAAACAACGTACAGGATATGATTGTGCAAAAAAATGGAGAGACCCAAATCTTACTGGTAATTAAACAATCCAGCGATAATCAGCACATATTTTTGGAGATCAAAACCAGATATTGATGCGTTATGCTGAAGTTTTGCTAAGCAGGGCTGAATGTAAAGTCCGTACAGGTGATGTTCCCGGCGCAATGGCTGATCTTAAATTAGTAAGAGACAGGGCATGGGGTGGAACAGCGCCTGCTAGTTATGCAAGACAGTGCTAATTATGATGGCACTCCCGGTGCGCCTATAACTGATCCTTTGCAAATGGTATTAAGCGAATACAGGCATGAACTAAGCGGTGAATACTCTACTTTTTTTGATCTTTGCAGGGCAGGTACAGATGTGGCGGTTGATTTTATCAAAGGGTAAATGGTGCAGAGGAAGGCAATTATAATCCTGTTCCCAATCCTGCACCCGGTCCAACACATGATGGGCAAGGTACATGGTTTATATAATACAGCGATTACAGCCAAACTGGACTCTTTTGCCAATACCACAGGTGCGATAGCCCTTAATCCTAATTTAACCCAAAACCCGGGTTATTAATAATAAGTTTTAAAATAAAAGGCTTTCTCCAAACAGGGAGCCTTTTTTATTTCACTTTCTTATAATTTTACAATAAATCTTGTCAAATGATATATTATGAAGTTTTTTCGAGTAATATTATCTGCCTCGTTTTTATTTTGGCTGTCATGCATGAATAAAAAGCATACTTTATTTCAAGAAATATCTTCCTCCCATTCCGGTATTACTTTCAATAACAAAATCACTGAAAACGATTCTATAAATCCGCTTGACGTAGTAAACATATATAATGGCGGTGGTGTAGGCATTGGTGATTTTAACAACGATGGCTGCAGGATATTTATTTTACCGGTAATATGGTATCTGGAAAGCTATACCTGAATAAAGGCAATTTTAAATTTGAAGATATCACTGATAAAGCCGGCGTTGAAGGCTGGGCAGATGGGCAAGGGGTGTATCCAGTAATTGATATCAATAATGATGGACTTAATGGATATTTATATCTGCAATACTATTTATAAAGATTCTCTGAGAAGGCGAAATATTTTATATGTAAACCAGGGACTGGATAAAGACGGCATTCCTCATTTTAAAGATATGGCTGCTGAATATGGACTGGATATCCATGTGCAATCTACCATGGCAAGTTTTTTTGATTATGATAATGATGGCGATCTGGATATGTATCTTACAGTAAATGAAGCTTCCATTGGAGATAATCCATCTGTTTTTCGACAGCGACATGCAAGCAAATACTGACCCAAGTATGGGCAGGCTATATCGAAACGATATGGATGCAGTTTTGAAACATCCGGTATTTCACGATGTTTCTGCGAGGCCGGGATTAACATTTGAAGGATTTGGTCATGCTGCAACCATTTGCGATATCAACAACGATGGCTGGAAAGATATTTATGTATCAGATGATTTTATATCAAATAATATTCTTTATATAAACAATCACGACGGCACTTTTACAGAACAGTGCAAAAGAATATTTTAAACATACATCCTTCAATTCAATGGGACAGGATGTAATCGATATTAATAACGATGGCTTGCCGGATGTGGTTGAACTGGATATGAACCCGGAAGATAATTATCGTAAGAAGATGATGTCAGGTGCCAACAACTATATCACATATCAGAATTTTGAACATTATGGATATCAATACCAATATGTCCGTAATACTTTGCAAATAAACCAGGGCCCCGATATTGGGGAAAATGATACTGTCGGCCGCCCTGCTTTTAGCGAAATAGGTTTTATGAGCGGAATATCGCAAACCGATTGGAGTTGGACGCCACTCATTACCGATTTTGACAATGATGGTTTTCGCGATATAATTGTAACAAATGGATTTCCACGAGATGTTAGCGATCATGATTTCATTGCCTACCGCAAACGATACGGGCGTTACCAGGAAGGTACCATGTCTTTGCTCAATCAAATACCCCAGGTTAAAATTGCATAATTATGCATTTCAAAACAATGGCGATCTTACTTTTAATGATGTAACTTCTGAATGGGGACTTACAGTACCTACGTTTTCAAACGGAGCAGCCTATGCAGATTTTGATAATGATGGAGCGATGGATATGGTGATAAGCAATATTAATGATGAAGCGTTATTGTACAGAAATACCTCACATGATAAGGATTCGCTCAATACGAATTTTTTACAAATAAAATTTAATGGTGATAAGAAAAATATTAATGGAATAGGAGCTTCCGCAACTATCTATTATGACAATGGTAAACTCCAGGCTTATGAAAATAATCCTTACCGGGGTTAATTTCTACCGATGAAGATGTGGCGCATTTTGGATTAGGTAAAACAAGAGTTGTAGATTCTGCAATAATCAAGTGGGGCAATGGAAAAAATCAAATATTAAAAAATTTAAAAGCAAACCAGGTTGTAACAGTCGATATCAGGAATGCCACGATAGTTATCCTGTCACAGCCGATAACCGTAGATACTACCAGTTTGTTTAAAGAGTTACTGACTCGGAAGGTATCAATTTTAAGCATAAGGATATTGACAATTACATAGATTTTAATATTCAGATAATTTTACCTCATAAGTTTACGGAATATTCCCCTGCGTTGCTACTGCAGACATTGATGGCAATGGATTAGATGATATGGTGGTTGGAGGAACACCTTTAATCCTGCCCAGGTTTTTTTCCAGCAGACAGATGGAAAATTTATTCAGCAAAAATTGGATACCTCTGAAAATTGATGTTACCAATCAATTACAAAGATGAAGGAATATTAATTTTTGATGCCAATGGAGATGGAAGCCGGATGTTTATATCGCCAGCGGGGGATACAAGAATGCCCCGAATTCAAAGAATTACCAGGACAGGTTATATATCAATGAAGGCAAGGAATCTTTAAATGGATTCCTTGGCGTTGCCTCGCAATTTTACCAGCAAACTTTGTGTAAGAGCTTTTGATTATAATAAGGATGGTAAACTGGATCTATTTGTATCCGGCAGGGTTGATCCATGGAATTATCCGAAGCCGGTAAGTAGTTTCATTTTTAGAAATGATTCCAAAAAGGGCATGTAAAATTTACAGATGTAACAATGAAGTGGCGCCTGAGTTGAAAAATATCGGAATGGTGTGCGATGCCTTGTTTACCGATTTTGATAGTGATGGTCAAACGGATTTGATACTGGCAGGTGAATGGATGCCAGTTACTTTTTTAAAAAATGAAAACGGCAAATTTAAAAATGTAACTGCATCAACGGGTGTTGGCAATTATTTCGGCTGGTGGAATACAATTGCTGCAGGCGATTTCCGGCACACAGGTAGGATGGATTATATCGTGGGTAACCTTGGGCTCAATACTATACTTCAGGCAAGCGATTCATTCCCTGTTCATATAACCGCAAAAGATTTTGATAACAACGGAACCTACGATGCAATTACTTCTCTTTATTTTCCGGATAAAAATGGTATAAAGAAAGAGTTTCCTGCTATTTAGCAGAGATGATATGCTTGCCCAGATGATTTCATTAAAGAAAAAATTTCCGGATTACAAATCATTTGCCACTGCAACGATGGATGATATCTTATCTCCCGAACAAAGAAAAGGTGCATTGCGATTGACCGCTAATTATCTTCAGTCATCTTATCTTCGAAACGATGGCAATGGAAAATTCACCATTAATTCCATTACCAAAAGAAGCGCAGGTATCTGTATTAAACGGAATGGTGGTAGAAGATGTTGACGGCGATGGAAACCTGGATGTTGTTATCAATGGGAATGATTATGGAACTGAAGTTTCAACCGGACGATATGATGCATTGAATGGCTTGGTATTAAAGGGCGACGGAAAAGGAAATTTTAAACCACTGTCTATTTTACAAAGTGGAATATATATTCCCGGTAATGGCAAAGCACTGGTTAAATTTTTAGATAATAAGGGTGATTTGGTGATAGCGGCCAGTCAAAATAAAGATGCATTGAAAGTATTTAAACTTAGAAGAAAGATGGACCATATTGCAATATTTCCCGATGATGTCAGTGCCGTCATTACCTACAAAAACGGAAGCATTCAAAAGCAGGAGTTTTATTATGGATCTTCTTTTTTATCACAATCCGCAAGATTTTTAATTGTTAATCCGCAAATGAAAAGTATTGTTATTACAAACAATTCAGGAAAGGTCAGGAGGGTTACGTTCAATTAGCTTTGGCGTTCTGCATATCATTAGGTGATAACGATGTAACCGTCATCTTTTCATCCCGAGCAAACGGGTTAATACAAAAATCACAGGTAAAGCACTATTTCTCTCTGGAGTAAAGTCTTTGCAAATCAATAATAAATATTATTCAAATTAATTTCTGCTGCTTAAATTATTCATTTATTCAATTGGCATATTTTTATATTATTCGTGCCAAAGTCATTCATGCTCGTAAAACCGTTTTTTACAATATTTCCCCGGGGTTTAATTCTTACTGCGAAAAAAGTTTACATATCTGGTTGATCTAATGGTGTCTAATAATTTAGAGATCCAATCTGGAATTGTCCACTAATCGAAAATGACAATTATCATCGGGATAAAATAGCATTGCTTTGAGATAAAAAAATATTTTTTTAGAAAATGTTAATTGTATGCATCTAAATCATACTTTTATGTGTCCTTTATACATATTGAGTTCTTCAGTATGAGTATGAGAATTAATTTTTAACCACTTTATTGATTGCAAATTATGAGTTTCAAAACCTATTTTCGGGGTAAAAGAATTGTAAGCTGTTTTTTGCCTTTTGTATTTCTTTTAGCTTTTTTCATTCCTTCTTTTGTTTTTGCGCAGGCCACAACTGTAACGGGTAAGGTAATTGGCAGCGATGGCGCTCCGATAGTTGGTGTTACCGTACAGGAAAAAGGAAGTAAAACCGGTACAGCAACGGATGCTTCCGGTAACTTTTCTTTGAGCGTTACAAAACCAAATGCATCGTTAGTCATTTCATCACTTGGTTATGAGACGCAGACCATTGCTTTAGCTGGCCGCTCAAGTATTGATGTAACATTAAGTGCATCTGCCGCAAAAGAACTGGAACAGGTTGTTGTGATTGGATATGGAACCGCCAACAAAAGGGATCTGACAGGCTCCATTGTGAAAGTGTCCGGAAAAGAAGTTGCGGATAAGCCAAACACAAACCCAATAGCATCACTTCAAAGTAAAGTTGCAGGCTTGTCTGTAGTGAATAACGGTACGCCTGGTGCGGCTCCTGATATTCGCATAAGGGGAACTGTAAGCATTGGGCAGGTGCATCCACTCTATGTTGTTGACGGTGTTTTTGAGGACAACATCGATTATTTAAATCCTTATGATATTGAGTCTATCGAAATTCTAAAAGATCCATCTTCTTTAGCCATTTTTGGAGTTAAAGGTGCTACGGGGGTCATTGCAATAACAACCAAAAGGGCCAGAACAGGACAAACTGTAGTTAATTTTAATACATTTTATGGATTTAAAACCTTAACGGACAAGATTAAGATGGCAAGCGCTGCTCAATTTAAAACACTTTTTGATGAAGAAAACGCCAACAACGGAATTTCAAATCCAATAGATCCAAGCCTTACTGCTAATACTGATTGGATAAATGCAGTAACAAGGACTGGAAATACATCTACCAGCAATTTAAGTATTTCGGGAAGCACTGAAAAAAATAGATTCTACCTGGGATTAGGTTATACGCATGATGAGGGTATTGTAAGACATGAGCAATTGGAAAAAATGCAATTTAATTTTAGTGATGAATTGAAGTTAAATAAATCTATAAAAGTAGGTGTCACACTTAATGGAGGGAGACAACACAATCCTTACGATGCCACTTCAATTTTGGACGAGGCAAGAAAGCTTATACCACTGGTACCTGGCGGAACAAAACCATTTCTCATACAAAATCCTTACGGTTCTGATAGTATGACTGTAAATCTTTATTCAGATGTGATTGGCAATCTTCAAAGCGCGGGGATAGTTAATCCTTTGCTTGAATTGGAAAATACCTGGAATAAAACGATTGGGATCGAATACAGAACGGTAGGCAGTGTTTATGGCGAAGTAAATTTTCTTAAATATTTTACCTTCAGATCGACATTTTATGCTGATATGAGTAATATCAACACTCGTGATTATAGTCCTCTTTATGACGCTTATAACCCCGTAACCAACGTTCCATTTGCTTATACAATTACTACAAATTTACACGAAGACGATAATACCTACCGCAAATTTCAGGGCGATCATATTCTTACATTTAAGAAAAGTTTTGGGGATCATAATCTGACAGTAACTGCCGGCTTTACAACTTATTATTTCGGCAATTTTGACAGAAAGGTCTTAGTAATACAAGGCACGTCCGCAACTGATTTACCAATTCCAAATGACCCCAGGTTTTGGTATGTAAACTCTGGATTTGGCGTTGTGGATCCAACTATCGATGTAAATAAGACATACTCGGGCCAAAATGAATATACTACCGCTTCTGGTTTAGGCAGGTTATTATATAATTATAAAGGGAAATATTTTCTGAACGCCTCATTGCGGAATGATGCATCTTCTCAAATTCCTACCAAAAATCGTAACCAGCAATTCTGGGCATTGGGAGGAGCGTGGGACGTTTCAAGAGAGAACTTTATGTCCAATCAACACATATTCGACAACTTAAAACTCAAGGGTTCGATCGGCGTTTTGGGGAATCAAAGTGCTTCGTATTTAGATGGTACCCCTATCAACTACCCTTTTTATCCTAATCTCAACACCGGCGTAAATGCTGTGTTTGGAACAAATATTTATGCCGCGGCTACGCCTGCTTATGTTGCGAATCCCGATCTGAAATGGGAAACTATTGAAGCCCAGGAAGTTGGAATTGAACTGACTGCTTTTCAAAATCGTTTGCATTTTGAAGGCAATTATTTTAATAAAAAAACAAAAGACTTAATGACTTACGTTGACAGGTCGAGTGTTGGTCAGCCTAATGAATTGATTAATGGCGGAAGTATTAAAAATTGGGGCGAGGAATTCTCTGCTACATGGAATCAGAGTATAAATAAAGATTTCACAATCAGCGTGGGCGGTAATATTACCTTTCTCAAAAATAAAGTGCTGAGTTTAAGCCCCGATATACCAACCGGTGTACTACAGGTAACCCGGGAAAATAATGGTGAAGCCATAAGCAGAACGGAACCTGGTCATCCCATAGGTTCTTTTTATGGATATGTTGTTACAGGTGTATTTCAAAGTTATGCAGATATCTTAAAATCTCCGAGCCAGGGCAATCTTGGTGGTAATGTTATCAGGCCCGGTGATCTAAAGTTCAAAGACATAAATGGAGATAATGTAGTTGATTCAAAAGACAGAACCTTTATAGGAAATCCAACCCCTGATTTTTCGTATGGTGGAAATGTAACATTGAGTTATAAAGGGTTTAACTTAAGTGTTGATGTTGGTGGAGTATACGGCAACGAGGTCTATAGAGTTTGGGGATCTTTGGAGTCGCCATTCCAGAGAGTTAACTATCCTGAGTTCAAAATAAATCGCTGGCACGGCCCCGGAACCTCTAACTGGGACCCACTTTTGAGCCAGGCTGATAGAAGCAATTACATCGGCTCAACTTACAATATTGAAGACGGAAGTTATTTTAGAATTAGAAATATTCAATTGGGTTATAGCTTCCCTGGTGATATGATATCAAAGCTGAAAATTAAGAACTTGCGTTTATTTGTAAATACACAGAATCCAAAAACATGGAAAAATAATTTGGGCTATACTGCAGAGTTTGGCGGCAATGCCACTGCTTTTGGCTATGATGCAGCAGGTGGGGCTATACCAATCGTGACAACCTTTGGATTAAATGTAACGTTTTAATTTTATTAATTATACTTGTTATGAAAAGAATAAAAAATGTGATCTTATTATTGCTCATCGGAGCGCCAATGCTTATGATGGTTTCAAGTTGCAAGAAATTTCTTGACCGAAAACCATTGACTGCGACCTTCGATGATTTACACCAGGGAGGCCTTGAAACCCAGGTATTTGGATTATATAGTACCTTACGTGGTTATGCTGGGTTTTCTACTTTACCATGGCTCGACTTTAACAGCATTCGTGATGACGATGCTGAAAAAGGCAGTAATCTTTCAGACGGGGCCGAGATCAACACCGAATTTGAAACGTTTCAATACACGAAAGACGACTGGGCCACCGACACTTATTGGAACGATCACTTTTATATGATAGGTCTGGCTAATAAAATACTACACGATGCAGATTCATTAAAAGTGAGTGATGAAGCATCTCTTAGAAATGTGGGAGAAGCCCGTTTCTTCCGTGCTTATTCCTTTTTTGAATTGGTTAAAGCTTACGGTCCGGTGCCTTTATTAAATTTTTATTCTCCAAATGCCGCTGACAATATTAAGCCTAAAGCTCCTGTTGATGATATTTATGCGCAAATTGACTCTGATTTGAATATCGCAACTCAGTTGCTTCCTTTAAACTGGGAAGTCGCAGGCACTAATAGGTATCCCGGTCGGCTAACCAGCGGAGCTGCGAGATCATTATGGGCGCAAACGTATTTGCAACGGAAAAACTGGCAGAAGGTTGTTACTCTTTGCCAGGACGTAATAAATTCCGCACAATATTCTTTAACTCCGAAATTTGAGGAAATCTGGAAGGATGGTCTAAGTGGTGCAGGAAAAAATGGTCCTGAATCTATATTTGAGATGCAGGCGACAATTGGTGCCAATGGTACTAACAACTATGGCACAGCATGGGGAACCTGTCAAAATGTTCGGAAAGATGATAATGCGCATCCATGGAATTTAGGTTGGGGCTGGAATACGCCGACCCAACACCTTGTTGATGCATGGGATCCAACCGATCCGCGAAAAAATAAAACTATTCTCTTTTCAGGACAGTCTGATGGAGGATCTGCTGAAGGCGGATATGGAGCTACAGTACCTCCATACGGCCCAAGCGAAAAAGGTGATTCGATACCGAGAAAGTATTGGAACAAAAAAGTATATTCTGACCCTCAAATGCGAACATTTACAGGCTCGCCACACGGGGCTGATTGGATCAATCATAGAATTATCCGCTATGCTGACGTTTTGTTGATGCTTGCCGAAGCGTCAAATGAAACAGGAGACGGCGCTACCGCCGAAGCAATGCTTGAACAAGTAAGAGCAAGGGCACGGGGAGGAGACAATTCTGTATTGCCGCATATAGCTTTTAGCGGCCAATCGCAAATGAGGACAGCTATTAAAAATGAGCGTAGATGGGAATTTGCTATGGAAGGTTATCGCTTTAATGATTTGGTACGATGGGGTGATGCCCAGGCCGTGTTAGGATCACTGGGTTATCAGCCGAGGAATGCTTTATATCCAATTCCTCAGCCGGCAATTGATTTATCGGGTGGAGTATTAGTACAAAATCCTGATTATTAAATATAATTAAATCTATCAATTACCTTTATTTAGTATATAGATAAGAATAAATAAATCATAAATCATGAATTTAAAAAATCGAATACAAAAAAATGCAATGTTGGTTATGGCCCTTCTTATTGCATTTACAAGCTGTCAGAAGTTTACAAGGCCGGCTTTAGGCGATTATCCAAAAGACACCAGTCCTCCAGGAGGCCCATTAAAATTTTACGTTGCATTTGATGGAACTACAACTAACCCTTTAATGAATGCAGTTGATAGCATACGGGCAAATTTTGCTGCAAGTAACACTGGAACTTCAGCCGATGGTATATCCGGAAAAAGTTATCAGGGGAGTGCAGGAGCTTTTGTCAAATATTCGGCACCCAATGACTTTACTAAATCATCAAGCTTTACCATTTCGTTCTGGGTAAAGAAATTGCCACAACCAGCAGGAAGCGGTACTCAATTCGCATTTTCCCTGAATACGAAAGATTTTAGCTGGACTAATACAAAGTTATTTCTCGAATTTGAAGATGCCGGAAACCCCAGCACTACTGCTTTAGCGGCTGCAAAGTTTTACCTTATGGACAACTGGGTAGAGTATACTAAGCATTCTGCAAGTGAAGATAGGATGCCAAACGTGCTCAATGGCGAGTGGCATCATTTAGCATTTACATATGATGAAACTAATTCTAAGTTACTTGCTTATATTGATGGGGTATTGTTTCACACGGATACCGTTGGAGCTCCTTTAGGCCCCGCAAATTTTGGCGACATCGATGATTTTACAATTGGAGGCCCCAATGATTATACCAATGAGAAAAATACGTGGATGGGATTTTGGGATGGACAGATAGACCAGTTCAGGTTATATGATACTGTTTTATCAGCTGGGGATATACAGGCCTTGTATAATAATAAACAGTAAATAATATTTAGATTTTATAGTATCAGGGTTGTGTAGTAAGTGCACAACCTTTTTTATTTGCGGTTACTATTTCAGGACGAGACAAGGTGTTTTTCCAGTATTAAAGATGGCTTCGCTTTTAAATTAATGATGTCAGTGAAATATGCTCTAATCAATCTTAGAAATTTTCTTTGCAACAAAAACTTCTTCGACTCTTCCGGGTAACCCTTGATCAAGTGAGTACGTATCAACGCAGCTGTGGCAATCAACACAATTAGATTTGATTGATGAAACAGGAAGTTGACTTATTTAACAAAACGTACCGTGTCCCTTGTTATGACATGTCACGCAAGGTTGTGAAAATAGTTCAGTCTTTCTCCGCTCATTTTGATGAGTATTATGACAAGTGACGCATGTCGTAGTTGCGCTTACCCTGAAACATTTACTTTCCAATAAGCCAGGTTGGATGCCATGAACATCAATTTCTTTTATTGTAGGTTCCGCCGTATCGGGAACAAAACAACTGGTGGTTGTGTAGAAATGCACAGCCTTTTCTCTTTCAACAAAATAATTGCGGGATGAAGTTATTATGCGTTGAGAAATGTACCACATAGCGATAAACGGACCAAAAGATATTTTTCAAAAGCGATAAACTCCTGGAGGCAATTTAGTATATATATGGCCCGGCCTATGACTCTAACTTATAATAATGATAGTGTCACTGTAGTTTCTGAACCGGGAAAAAGAAAGAGATAAACAATAGATGTGCATCTATTATTTCGTTATTCTAATATGCTTACTCAAAGAACGGAACGTTCGGAACTGCATATTTCTTCAATCCTTCTAAGTTAAGTTCTACACCAATGCCAGGCTTATCAGATAATACAAGAAATCCTTTTTCAATAAATGGTTTATCATACGTTATGATCTCTTTCCATTTTGGTTGTGTATCGCTCAACGTTTGCCATTCCAGGATATGAAAATTTGGTACCGAAGCACAAACATGGGCAGTGGCCATAGCTCCCAAAAAAGAACCTACCATGTGGGGTGAAAATGGTGTGTAATATAAATTTGCCAGGTTCGCTATGCGCTGCCCTTCGCCAAGTCCACCGCATTTTTGAAGGTCCGGCATGATGATATCAATGGCAGCTTCTGATAATAAACGGGTATAGCCATAGCCGAGATAAAAATTTTCTCCACCGCATATTGGCGTACTTGTTTCTTGTGTGATGGTTTTATAAACGTCTATATTATCTGCCGGCACTGGTTCTTCCAGCCACATCAGATTTAGAGGCTCCATCATTTTGGCAACCTTTCTTCCTGTCGGCGCATCATAGCGTCCGTGCATGTCCACACAAATATCAATATGAGGTCCTACCGCTTTACGAACGGCCTCAATGGAATTATACATTCTTTCCAGCTCCGCATTACTTGCAGTCCAGTTGTACCGGTCAAATTTATTAGGATCGTTTGCTTCGTCAATATCAAACTTTACGGCCGTATATCCTCTACTCACCGCATCAGTACCAGCTTTTGCATAATCTTCCGGTGTAGGATTTCTGACTGCATATAATTCTGTATCGCAATAAACTCTCACTTTATCACGAAACTTGCCGCCTAATAACTGGTAAACAGGCAGGCCAAGGGCTTTGCCACATAAATCCCATAAGGCTGCATCAAAGGCTGATAACACCGCAACAAACATTCCTGATTGGGCGCCTCCAAAGAAATTTCCTTTTCTCAACTCTTCAAAAATCCGGTTCGGGTTTAAAGGACTTCTTCCTGTTATTTGTCTGCCTATCCGTTGCACTAAATAATAGGTACCGCCAATGGCATCCACGGCTTCACCACTGCCCCATATATCCTGGTTAGTAAGAATTTTTACAAATAATCCGCCTCCGGAATAAGCACACTTTACCCCGGTTATTTTTAAGTCTGAAGGCGCTGAAGATTTTGGCGCTCTTTCTACCGCTTTGGTAATTCCCTGGCCAAAGGATGAGAGAGATGCAAAAGGCGTCATAGCGGCGGCTACAGCTGCTTTTGTTAGAAATGATCTTCTGGAATTTGACATTGTAGTAATTTTTAGTTTAAATAATTAATTGTTTTATAAAACTGGCGGACTATCAGGTAATGCGCCATTTAATTGAAGTTTTTTGCAAAATATTTTACCAGGTTCTGTCTTTCAGATATTCCTTTATTTGTTCTTTGCCAACAGGCAATTCATTGATATGATCGTTTAACCACTTTGAAAAATCTTTTTCAATTTCATCTGTCCACCGTGCATCAATTTGTCCTGCTGTATATTTTCCTTCTCTTAAACGCTGGTGACCAAACTGGTCGCGTAAACGCACAATCTCTGACGTCTTCACTACCTTTTCGGCTAATTGGGGAGGAATGAAAACAACCACACCCATTTTACCCAACACTACATCTCCGGGCATTACAGTTACCGTTCTTATACGTGTAGGATGGTTGATGCCAACAATCATGGTAGTTAAATCTCTATTTTGTCCACCGCCAGGGTTATGATAGGAAGGATCATAGCTTGTATAATAAGAAGTAAAACCTCCTATCTCTTTTAACCCTTCGAGATCTCTTATGGCGCCATCATAAACGATTCCATTGCCAGTTCTGGCATAAATAGCATTACCTACATTATCACCAATAGTAGGTCCGTTTCGTTTTGCTCCAAACTGATCTGCGACATATACATCTCCTTTAACCAACATTTCAACGGCCCAAACATTTTGGGCTCTTCTGCCTTCTTTTTTTCCTAATGAATCGATGGCCTTCCATACATCGGGCCGGCCGGGCATAAACGTTGTGGTTACCGCACGGCCTACCAATACACTATCCGGATTGATTATTTGCCAATCTTCAGCGACCTGGTATTTATAACCGGCATTGCTCATAACAGCCCAGGCTTCTTCTACGCTAACTGATTTCATTCTTCGTATGATATCGTCCGGCACTTTTGGCCTCCCATCCGGGAAGCGTTCACCTTTCCATTCCGGCGTCAAAGCAACTAATTCTTCCTTACTTATTTGCACCTGCTGGCTACTTACACATTGCAGAATACCAAACAAAGAAAGTGCTGTCAGCAGAATTTTGATTTTTTTCATATAGCATTTTTTTGATTTAGAAGATGATTCAATTATCAATTTCCGGTTTATCCGTATCCGGCAACCGGTTATGCCACCAGCTTGCCAGTGCAGATCCTGTGATGTTCATCAACGGTCCAAATACAGCCGCCGCTAATCCGACGGTTCCGATTTTTCCCATTTGTTTTGCAATACCGGAAGCCAGCCCCGCATTTTGCATACCTACCTCAATGGCAACGGTGCGGCAATCCCGCTCAGGCAGCTTAAATAACCTGCTTGTCCAGTATCCTAATAAATAACCAAACATGTTGTGAATTAGTGCGATTAGGATTAGCAGCAACCCGATCTTCATCAAATTGTCCCTGCCTGCTGCCACAATTATTGTAACAATAGCTGCAATGCTAAACATAGAAATAAATGGCATTGCCTTATCAAGCCATTTTGATTTCCCAAACAGTAATTTATTAAAAATTAAACCTGCACCAATTGGTATAATGATCATTTTCAAAATATCCCACATCATGCTCATGACATTAATTTCAACCAGTGCGCCGGCAAAATATTTCATTAGTAAAGGCGTAACAAAAGGAGCCAATAATGTAGTGATAGACGTAATTGTAATTGATAATGCAAGATTTGCCTTGGCCAGGTAAGCCATTACATTTGATGCCAGGCCGCTTGGGGAACATCCAATTAAAATAATACCGGCAGCTATTTCAGGTTCAAAGTTTGCGAGGCTTGCCAGGGAAAAACCAAGCAATGGCATTATAGAAAACTGGCAAACTACACCAATCAATACTCCTTTAGGTGATTTAGCAACGGATGCAAAATCTTTAACACCCATTGATGAGCCCATACCAAACATAAGCACCTGTATCAAAGGAATTATGGAATTACTCAATTTAAAATTTCCCCATTGTATAAAATATTGCGGGTGAAACATTGCCAGTGTTACCGTTGCAAAAATGATTGCTGTGAACGACATCCCTTTCAACAATGTGTTGCTTCTGAATGCAAATGCGATGCACACAAAAAATAGAGCAATAAACCATCCCGTAATATTTATTTGCCCAACTATCCGGAAGAATACAGATAAAACAACGCAAAGAGCAGCAAGGATTGGAAAGATTGTGGATTGTGTTCTGAACGACATATTTTGAAAGAAATATTTAATTAAGCCGATGGTTCATAATATTTTTTATAGTTCCAATTAAGTGGGTTATTTATCAATCTCACCTTTATGAATAATCACCTGCTTACAATGGCGCTTTAGTTTACGACTGTTGCAACGCAGCGATATCAGCAAACTCGTCAGCCAGTTTAGTACTAAGTGTTTCAAATATTTTGTAATATTTTAGATAAGTTCTGTGATTATTTTTTTCCGGGAGTACAAAGTCACCCAACACGACTGTTTTTACGGCTTCATCAAGAGAACTGTAGATGCCCATTTCCGTCGCACTTATTAAGTAAGAACCATAGCTTACACTATTGTAGTTTTGCCTGAACCGGACGGGTTTATTGTAGATATCAGCCACCATTTGTACAAAAAAGGGGAGTGTACCAAAACTTCCGTTAATAGAAAGCCTGTTAAAGGCACGATGTTCCTGAAGAGTTTTGCCAATACTATAAATTTCATATAAAATGCCTTCGATAACAGCTCTTAAAAAATGAGCTTTGGTATGCTTTATATTTATTCCGAAATAAACACCACGTGCATTAGCATTCCATATTGGCGCTCTTTCACCCAACAAATAGGGAAGAAATATTAAACCATCTGATCCTGCTGAAATGCCTGACGCCTCATTGATTAGCTCCAGCATCCTATCGTCAATGTCAAATGGATTTTTAAAATCACCAAACTGCCTGGTGAACCATTCAAAGATAATTCCTCCGTTATTTGTGGGCCCACCGGACACGTACCGGTTTTCTGTAAGCAAGTAGTTAAAGAAGCGTTGCTTATCATCCTGCAAAACCTTATCCCCCATCACTCTCACAGCACCACTGTCTTCAACAGTTATATTAGCCATACCCTCGCCGTTTATTCCATCACCCAGGATGGCCATGCATCCATCACTGGAACCAACAAGAATTTTTGTATCCGCTGGCAGACCCAATGATGTTTGATATGCTTTACTTAGTTTGCCGGCAGAGGTAAAAACGGGTACAAGATCTGGCAACATGGCTGTGGTAATACCTGCAAATTTAAGCGCCTCCGGCTCCCATTGTATCTTATGGATGTTAAGCAAACCTGTAGCAGATGCAATACTGTAATCAATCATATACTCGCCCGTTAATTGCTGCAGGATATAACCCTTAAGCGATAAAAACTTACTAACCTGTTTGAACTTTTCCTTTTCATTGTTTTTAATCCAGGCGATTTTTGTTAATGGTGACATAGGGTGCAGAGGAGTTCCGGTAGTCTTGTATATCTTTTTACCAAGGGACGAATTCTTGAGTTCTGCGGCCTCCTTATTCGCCCTGTTATCCGCCCAGGTAATAGCATTACCCATCGGGTTACCTCTTCTATCTACTGCAAGCACACTGTGCATAGACGCACTAAAACAAATTGATAATACTTTATATTTTTTAGGATGTACTAAATCGTTTAAAAGGTTTTTGAGAACATACAACATCGTGATAAAGATCTGGTCAGGATCCTGTTCACTGTAATCAGGTTCACTGTGAAATGTAGGGCAATATCCTTTTAGTGAGCCGAGAATGTTACCATTCAAATCAAATGCATATACTCTTATTGCGTTGGTACCGAGCTCTATGGTGATAATACATTCCATGTTTAAAATAATTATTTTGTTCGAAAATGATTTTTTCTAAATTGGCTTGGCGTATAGCCAGTCAGTTTTTTAAAGGTGGTGGAGAAATGCTGTGATGAATAAAACCCGATATCCAGTGCAATATCGGTGAGGTTGATGTCTGGCCTTTTTAATAATTTAACTGCTTCAGAAATCCGGATATTGATCAGATAACTTACTGGTGAAAAACCAGAATAACTTTTGACCTTGTCATTAAATAACGTAGTGCCCAATCCCACCAGCGTCGCCATTTCTTCCACCGTCCATTGATGTGAAAGATTTCGTCTTAGCTCGTGTTCCAATTTCATAAATGTTGATGGAAAATCTCTTCCCGGATTAGATATCCTGGAGAATTGTCTTGCCATGCGTATAAAAATTTCATCAAGTAAATGATTTACTCTTGCCTGGTAACCTATTTCCTGGTTAAATAACTCTGATTGAATGGATTTGAAAATATTGCCAGCTTCTGTAAATTTCTGAAGCACCGGCGAGCTACTCGTTTGCAGGATCTTGCTAATCGCCTGAGTTTCTCCATCTGATAAACTGGTCCATGAACCCGTTACCAGTTGTCCATTTTCATTTGTTTTTACCTGGATATGAATCCAGGAAAAAGATCCAATCTCTAATACATTGTTTTCATTTCCAAACTGTCTTCCCGGTAATATTAATGCCACGTCGCCGGGATATAAGACAAATGGCCGGTGATTAATTGTCCATTCAAATTTGCCTTCCTGTACATAATATATTTTTAAGCCATCGGCCACGACATTGAGAAAACCATTCAGCCGGATAGCGGAATTCTTGATTACGCCTATTTCGGTAATATGCGGAAACAGGCGTAATTCCTGGGCTTTCGTTTGGCAAAGTAGAAATTGATTCATATACAATTTGGAACAAGCATATCGTACGTCTTAATCTGCAATCGTTAGTAAAATGAATTACGCTATAAAGAAAGGAAATTTATTTTAAGAGAATTTACAAAATCCACCAAAGTTAGTTATTGGAAGTTTTTACTTTGACGTATTTCTACCTTAGTGTCCTTTGTTTAAACTCAGGGGAGTTGAATACAAACTCCGTTATTATTTATCTACTAAAACGATTTGCTTTATGAAGAAAAAACTACAACCGGGTTATGTACCGGGCTTAATGAGTTTTCTGTTTTCCTTCCTGCTATTTGCTTTTTGTAATTCGGCAAAGGCTCAAACAACAGTTACCGGAACTGTTACAGATGAAAACAATCAGCCCGTTCCCGGGGTTACCGTCAGGGTTAAGAATACCAACAAGGCCACGACATCTAACACTTCCGGGCGATTTGAAATTAATGCGGCGAAGAATGACGTTCTTGTGTTTACGTACGTAGGCGCTCCAACCCAGGAAGAAACGGTAGGTAGCCGAAGTACGATAAACATAAGGATCGCAGGAGTTGCAAAGAGTCTTAGTGCAGTGGTAGTAACTGCTCTCGGTATTACCAAGCAAACGCGGGGGTTGGGTTACTCAGCTACCAGCGTGGATCCGGATGAACTTTCGGTAAACCGTACACCAAATGTGATGAACTCCTTACAAGGTAAAGTGGCGGGTGTGAATATTTCGTCGTTGGGGACAGGGCCGGGAGGAACCTCAAAAATCCGCATCCGCGGCCAATCATCTATTTCCGGGCAAAACAATCCATTGATTGTGATAAACGGGGTGCCGGTAGATAATACAAATTTCAATGATAATACGGTGGGCGTTAACGGAGGAGGTGTTTATGCCGATGGCGGAGATGGCTTGTCAAGTATAAACCCTGATGACGTTGAAACGATGACTATTTTGAAAGGCGCTCCGGCATCGGCACTCTATGGGAGCCGGGCCAAGGATGGTGTTATCATGATCACCACCAAAACAAAGGGAAAAGGAAAGGGCATCGGCGTATCGTATAATGGAAACTATACTGATGAAACTCCTTTGGATTTTACTGATTATCAAAAAGTATATGGCCAGGGGGAAAATGGTGTGCGACCAACTGCTCCAAATCCCACATCTGGCGAATGGTCTTTTGGTGAAAAGTTTGCACCCGGACTTACTCAAACATTATTTAATACCCCAGGCATCCCTTATGAACCCCAGGGGAGCCGTATTAAGGAATTTTACAGGCACGGTCAAAACTTTTCCAATACTGTCACTCTTGAAACCAGCGGTGAAAAGGGAGGCATTCATCTTTCACTCAACAATACTGATAATAATGGCATTGTTCCAAATAACACCTTTAATCGTAAAGGCATGAATCTTGGATTTAGCTATAACTTGTCTGACAAGTTTGGTTTTGCCGGAAACGTTAACTATACAAGGGAGGATAATAAAAATCCGCCAAACATATCAAACCAGGACAATACGATTCCCACGACCCTCATGGCGCTTGCTAATTCAATGCCGCTGAGTGTAATGGATGCAAATAAATACAATCCCGGAACCGAAGACGAATATGTGTACTCAAGGTTCAAAAACAGAACCAATCCTTTCTGGGAGCTGGCGCAGCAATTCCATAATATAAAGAGAGATAGAATTTTTGGAAACGTGTCTCTCAAATATAACCTGCTTCCCTGGCTTTTTGTGCAGGGGCGTTTTGGGCAGGACTACTGGTCGCGGGATGAAGACGTAGATAATTTTCCCACCGGCCAGGCATCGAGAGCACCCGCCCAGGCTGGTTTTGTAAATGGCGTGTATACGCAGGAGTCACGTCGTTTCCGGGAAACAAACCTGGACTTTTTAGTAACGGCTACAAAAGGGTTTGGAGATTTTTCCGCTACCCTCACCGGCGGAGGCAACCAAATGCGTAGACGATCTGACATTAACAATGTACAGGTGACGGATTTTGTGATCAGGGGTCTCTATACTGTTCAAAATGGAAGGGCAAAAAACCCGGTCTATACGTTAATCCAACAGGGGGTGAATTCTTTATATAGTTCCGGAGAGCTGTCATGGAAGCGCACTTTGTACTTAAATGGTACTGTTCGAAACGATTGGTTTTCCACGCTGTCCGCAGCAAACCGGAGTATTTTGTATCCTTCAGTTTCCGGGGCTTATGTATTTTCTGAAAATCTCAAGAATATTTCCTGGTTGAACTTAGGAAAAATAAGGGCTGGTTATGCCGAGGTAGGCAGCGATGGCGACGTTGCTCCCTATTCTGATCAGTTGTTCTACACTATTAATTCTAATTTGATCAATAATCCCAACGGAACTGCGGTAGCAGTAGGTGGCAGCGGCACTACGCTTCCGAATGCGAATTTGAGACCAAGCAGGGTAGCTGAAACAGAAGTTGGATTAGAATTAAAAATGTTTAACAACCGGGTTAACCTGGACGTTGCAGCCTACAGAAAAATAACTACTGACCAAATCGTTCCTGTGCAAATTTCAGATGCTTCCGGCTTTATTAATACCCGCATTAATAGCGGCAAAAGCCGAAACCTGGGTTTTGAAGTGCTACTGGATATAGTGCCGGTAAGTACTAAAATCTTCACGTGGGATTTTACAGCTAATACTTCTTTCAATAAAACAAGGGTGCTCAGCATTCTTACTAATACACCAGGCGAAAGAATCACAATAGGGTCACATCCTTTTAACGGAGAAGTGAGAGATGTCGTCGGTGAAGAGATGGGACAAATTGCAGGGTATGGATATGCCCGGGATGCAAAGGGAAGAAGAATTTTTCAGACAAACGGAATACCATTACGCACGCCAGACCTTGTTTTGTTTGGAAGTGCTTTGCCTAAGTGGACCGGTGGATTTCTGAATTCTTTTACTTATAAGGGAATCAGTTTGTCCGTTTTCATCGATTATAAATTAGGCAACAAAGTGTTGTCGGGCACCAACTTTAACGCCATCCGTGAAGGGCTTCATAAAATAACGCTGGAAGGAAGAGAGAGCGGTGTGGTTGGAGATGGAGTGGATCCCAATGGAAATGTGAACACAGCGGTGGCGGCAAATCAAACCTATTGGGAGCATCTTAGATCGCAAGCTCTTGTTGAAGCCGTTATTTACAACGGCGGTTACTGGAAGCTTCGCCAGATTACCCTGGGATACGACTTTACGAAGTTCATCCCCACAACATGGCCTGTGAAAGGAATTAAACTCGACTTCGTAGCTAACAATGTTCTTATCATTAAAAAATGGATAGATAATATAGATCCGGAATCGTCAGGGTATGGTTCTGACAATTTTATTGGATTGGAGTCCCCAAGCATCCCAACCACGAGGGGTTTGGGGTTCAACTTAAATATTAAATTTTAATACGATGATCATGAAAAAAATACTTAATTATGGTTTACTCGGTCTCTTGTTACTTGTCGCTGGATCTTGCGATAAGGGCCTGGAAAAATTAAATAAAAACACTACCGACCCAACAGCTGTTGATCCCGTTCTTCTTTTAAACAATGCTGTTATCAATACCTCATTTCCGGTAAACTCGCTGATTTTTGATATAGGAATTGTTCAGCAGATGATATCACCGAACGGCGGTGTATTGGCTGGCGCCAATTTTAACCAGGATGCCCGTTCCGGTGGAACTACCTGGGCAGCTTATTATCAAAACGTGATAAAATATACACATGACGTTATTGTAAGTACAAAGGATTTACCTGAAAGGAGTAATCTCTACAACATGGCACGTATATTTCAATCGTATGCATTTATGATCCTTACAGATGAATATGGAGATATTCCTTATGCCGAAGGCGGTGCCGGCTATTCTGATCAGATATTTTTTCCGTCTTATGACCAGCAGCAGGACATATATCCGCAAATTATACAGGAACTGTCGGACGCCGCGGCAGCGTTGAATTCTACGAGTATTATTGAAAGCCAGGACCTCTTATATGCCGGTGATGTGGCTAAGTGGAAAAAGTTTGCCTATTCGTTGGTGTTAAGAGCCGGCATGAGACTGAGCAAAGTGGATGCAGCCAAGGCACAGTCTACTGTACAGGCCGCTTTTGCCGGCGGTGTTATAACCGATAATGCAGATAATGCATACATGCGGCATGATGCTAATTATACACAGCCCATCGGAAATACAGTTAACGGAAGTGAGGCTGCAAACTTTTACCTGACGAAGCCCTTTGTTGATCAGCTTAAAAATAGTAGCGATCCGCGGTTGCCTGCAATTGCAGTAAGGTATGAAGGGGCTACATCCGGGAACGGACAGACTGCGGCAGTGGCTACGAGCGATCCCACAAAACAAATAGGAATGCCCATGGGCTATGACAATGGTAGCATTGTGGCCCAGGCTGCGGCAGATGGACTCGCAAGCTTTTACGACTACAGCCAGGCGGATAGGAAAAGGATCGTGAAAACATCAGCCCCGGTATTTTTCGTCACTGCTGCGCAAACGGATTTATTATTAGCAGAAGCCGCTTTCAGAGGTTGGATTACCTCTGGCTCTGCTGCCCAATATTTTGCCGACGGAGTGAAAGCCGCTATGGACCAGATGGCTACATATGATGCCGGCTGCGCTGTTGCGCCCGGGGCAAGAGATGCCTATATTGCTGCAAACCCGCTTTCAGCCGGAACAGAGTTAGAACAAATCAACACTCAGTATTGGATCACGTCCTTCTTAAATGGACCGGAGGCATTTGCTAATTTCCGAAGAAGCGGTTACCCTGCTTTGACGCCTAACCCTTATGGTCAGCCGAACAACCCGGACGTACCTGCCGGAACATTTATCAGGCGGCTTACTTATCCTACTTCTGAATTGTCAGTAAATACTGATAATGTGAATGCTGCGATTGCCCAACAGGGGCCGGATAAATTGAGCACAAGGATTTGGTGGGATAAATAAAATTTAGAAAAAATTGATAAAGGTAAGCAGTTATAGTTTTTAATATGATTTTGGGCAGGCGGTCACAGCTCCAATTTTTGTTCAGGTTGAATGGTGGTTTAGTAAAGAGCTACTATCTATAACTCTAAATAAAAGGATATTACGTATCAGCAATCAAATTATTAAACGCAACTGCGTTTAAGCCTCTCATACGGCAAAACGACATATTGTTTCCACATTGGGTCTTTTTAAATATTCAGTAAACTAAATGATTTAATCATGCTTTAATGAAATCAGGAAAACGTGTTATAGACGCTGAATTGCTGACCTTAGGAGTAAAAAATTTTTATCGGTTATTTCTTTGACAGGCGAGATTGTTAATTATCTCTTTTATAAGTCAACATCACAGGACTATTAAACTCATCGCTGAAAAAGCGATAGTTACTATCACTAATTAACTTTTTAAAATGAACAGAACAGGCAAATTTATGACAGAGTATTGGCAAAGGGGCATTTATATTGTCGGGAGTTATCAATCCTCGCCTGCCGGTAGCGAAAGTGAAAAAAGTAAAACTTGTAACGATCTAAAATAGCACGAAGGACGCCCGGTAAATTCCGGTCAGTTGAGGTCTGAATAGATGCGGCTTAGCAGGTAACGAATTATTGAAATAACTGAGTGTTTTATATTTTTTGAACCTGGGTGCTGGAGTAAGTCGGAGCTGCATAGCAGAAATTGAACACGAATCAAAGAAATAATAAAAGCCGGTATCGAATAAATTTATTCAAATTAATTATAGATGAGTGATAACTTCAGAAGCCACAACTGGTTTGGTAAAAAAAATAAAGACGGTATCCTGTACCGTAGTTGGATGAAAAACCAGGGTATGCCCATCGATATGTTTGATGGGAGACCTGTAATTGGTATTTGCAACACATTTAGTGAACTAACTCCCTGCAATGCACATTTTCGGGAGCATGCTGAAATGGTGAAACGTGGCGTGTTGGAAGCGGGTGGTTTTCCATTAGAATTTCCCATCATGAGCCTGGGTGAAACATTGTTGAAACCAACGGCAATGCTTTTCCGAAACCTCGCAAGTATGGATGCAGAAGAAAGTATCCGGGGTAATCCGATCGATGGTGTAGTGCTGTTAACAGGCTGTGACAAAACAACTCCGTCAACGGTGATGGGTGCTTCGAGTGTGGGCTTACCAACAATAGTTGTGCCCGGGGGGCCCATGCTGAATGGAAGATATAAAGGACAAACTATTGGCAGCGGTACACACGTTTGGAAATTTGATGAAGAGATGAAAACGGGAAAAATGACACAAGAAGAATGTGAGGTAGTTGAAAGTTGCATGAGCCGGAGTATTGGGCATTGTATGACGATGGGCACTGCCAGTACAATGGCTGTAATGGTTGAAACGTTGGGCTTAACGCTTAGTGGTGCATCAGCCATTCCCGCGGCCGATAGCCGCAAAAAACAGATGGCCCAACTTAGTGGCAGGAGAATAGTAGAAATGGTAAGGGAAAATTTAACGATCGATAAAATATTGACGAGGGAAGCATTCGAAAATGCTATCCTGGTAAACGCTGCAGTCGGCGGTTCATCTAATTTTATAATTCATCTTATTGCTATTGCAGGTAGAATTGGTGTTGACATAAATCTGGACGATTTTGATAGGCTTGGCAGTAAAATTCCATTACTGTTAAACTTGATGCCTTCAGGCAAATACCTGATGGAGGATTTTTATTATGCCGGTGGTTTACCGGTAATCTTAAATGAATTAAAAGATCTTTTACATAAAAATATAATAACCGTTACCGGAAAAAATCACCAGGAAAATATTAAAGGCAATACAGATTGTTACAACGATGATGTAATTGCCACTTATGAAAAACCATTTATACCGGAAGCAGGCTGTGTTGTGGTAAAAGGCAATCTTGCTTTAAATGGCGCAGTTATAAAACCCTCCGCAGCTACACCTGCTTTATTGACGCATACAGGCCGTGCGGTAGTATTTGAAAGTATAGAAGACTACAATGCCAGAATTGATGATCCTGACCTGGATATTGATGAAAGTTGTGTAATGGTTTTAAAATATGTGGGTCCTGTTGGCTATCCTGGTATGCCGGAAGTAGGCAACATGGCTTTACCAAAAAAAATATTAGAGAAAGGTGTTAAAGATATGATTCGGATAAGTGATGGGCGAATGAGCGGTACCGCCTACGGCACAGTCGTACTGCATGTATCACCGGAATCAGCAATTGGTGGTAATTTGGCCTTAGTACAAAATGGAGACATGATTGAGCTAAACGTACAAGCAAAGAAAATTGCATTTGCACGTATCAGATGAAGAGTTAGCATCAAGAAGAAAAAAATGGATAGCACCTAAGCCTGCGGCCGAAAGAGGATATGTGAGTTTGTACATAAAACATGTAATGGGTTCTGATAAAGGTGCTGATCTTGATTTTTTGCAGGGAAATCAGGAAGTGAGGTAACCAGGGATTCGCATTAAAATACATTCTAAAGACCCGTATATTAGCGCCTGTGAAAAAACATTTTCCATTCATAAAAAAAATAAGACCTTCAATTTTCCTGCCGGTAACGGCTAGGGCTAAACGCTACTATGAAATAATCCAATTACATACTGATAAGACAAAATTAAAAGGAAATAAAAATGAAATTGTATAATACCACGAATGGAACTGTAATTGAAGAAAATGCCAACTTTTATGCAGTTAAGGCCGACTGGGAAAAACTGGTTAATGATGATAATGCTTTTGAATCTGCAAAAGCGCTTATAAAGGGTGCGGATGCGGGCAGCAGTAAATTGATTGAAAACTTACTTCCTGTAATTGGTAACAACCAGGAGTTGTGGGCCTGTGGAGTAACCTATTTGCGGAGCAAAATCGGTAGACAGGAAGAAAGCAAAGATGCCGGTGGCGGAGATTTTTACGGCCGTGTGTACGAAGCCGAAAGGCCCGAATGTTTTTTTAAAAGCACGCCACATCGAGTAGTTGGGCATAAGGGTCTTGTCAGGATAAGAAAAGATAGTACCTGGGATGTGCCGGAACCCGAATTAACATTGGTGGTAACAGCTTCCGGCAAGATAATAGGCTATACAATTGGTAATGATATGAGCAGCCGCAGCATCGAAGGAGAAAATCCTTTATACCTTCCGCAGGCAAAAACGTATGATGGATGTGCAGCTCTTGGGCCTTGCGTTTTACTTGCTGATAAACCGATAGAACCAGGCACGCAAATCACGTTAATTATTAAGAGGAGCGGCCAAACTGTTTTCAAAGACACTATTGCAATTAACCAGATGAAGCGTACTCCCGAAGAATTGACCTCATTTATTTATCGCGAATGTTCTTTTCCAAATGGCTGTATCATTATGACCGGCACGGGGATTGTTCCTGGAAATGAATTTACCCTTCGAAGCGGCGATGAGATTTTGATTGCAATTGATACAATAGGTGAATTAAAGAATGTTGTGGCATAAAAACTACAAACCAGCACCCTTATTCCGGGAATTGCCTGGCATATTACTTTTGAATAAAATATTTTGAGAATGTCTCCTCCTAAGAAATAATGATTATCATGTAGAATAATGAGATTTCGACTCCATGTACAATTAATAAAATCATCACAATAAGTTTAAAATTCAAAAAAATGAAGATCAAATCGCTCACAATTATTTTAGCAATTATCCTGGCAAGTGTTAACTGTAAAGCCCAATCAACACATCCTTCTATAACGGAAGATTTCAAACCTTCCACCTTAAATCAGCCCGGGCACGAATATCCACAGGTAAATTCACAAGGCTATGTCCGGTTCCGGATAATGGCGCCATACGCTGATAGTGTAAGAGTGAGTCTGGGCCTCGGTGGCAGAGGAGGCACGATGCTCACAAAAACATCAGATAGTCTATGGACGGGTACAACCGAAGGCCCGATGGATGAAGGATTTCATTATTATCATCTTACTATTGACGGCGGGAAATTTAACGACCCCGGCGCAAAAAATTATTATGGTTCTACCCGTTGGGAGAGTGGCATAGAAATTCCTGCGCACGACCAGGATTTTTATGCGTTAAAGGATGTTCCTCATGGAAACGTTCAACAGGTGTTGTTCCCTTCACCCAGCACCGGCACTTCCCGCAGGGCATTTGTTTATACACCGCCCGGCTATGACAAAAATTTAAAAAATCGCTATCCTGTATTATACCTGCAACATGGTTGGGGCGAAGATGAAACGGCCTGGAGTAACCAGGGGCATGCTAATTTAATTATGGACAATTTAATTGCAGAAGGCAAAACAAAACCCTTCATCATCGTAATGACCTACGGTATGACCAATGATGTAAAAATTGGTGGAATGAGAAGTTTCAAAATCGATCCATTCCAGACAGTACTGGTAGACGAATTGATTCCCTACATAGATGCAAACTTCAGAACTATTTCTAACCCGGCGCATCGTGCCATGGCAGGGCTTTCCATGGGTGGTATGGAAACACATACTATAACTTTAAATAAGCCAGATGTTTTTTCATACTATGCACTTCTAAGCGGTGGGATTTACAAGCCTGAGGAAATAAAAGACAAATCAAAAGTGAAACTTATTTTTATTAGCTGCGGCAGCAAAGAAAGACCTGAAGCGGTTAAAAATTCAGTGGATTCTCTTAAAGAAGCAGGCATAAATGCGGTATCCTATGTTTCCGAAAATACAGCACATGAGTTTCTTACCTGGCGCCGTAGTTTGCATGAACTGGCTCCGATGCTGTTTAAAAATTAAAAAAAATGAAGCAAAATGGCCTGATAAAGACAGTAACAGAACAATGAAATTTCCACTGTTGCTTGTGCTTTCATGGTTTTGCATGCCATCCTTTGACCGGGAATTTTCAAAAGGCAGGAAGGGCACCAGTTGGTCGAAAGGAGGATGGTCTATATCCGGTTATTTCAGATTGCCTGGAAGTATTTGATGAAAAGAAAATCAAACATGATACTTTTATCACGGACGGAGGGGCATACCCGGATGAATTTCAAACTTTATCTTTCAACAATTGTGCAAATTTTTTTTAATAAAGTTGTAAACACGGTAGCTATTAAACGTCGCCAACTATTATGAAAAGATCCATTATGGTTCAAACTTTTAGTATGCTTGTTTTGATTGGGCTACCCGCAATTAATGCCTTTGCGCAAAAAAATAAACCGATCCCTGTTTTAATCGTTGATGGATTCAGCAATCACGATTGGAAGCAAACCACAAAAGTTACCAGGTGGATACTGGAAGGAAGCGGACTCTTTAAAGTGGATGTTTCTACTGTTCCTGCTGATAGTGTATTGCGTGAATCCTGGTTGCCTGAATTTAAAAAATATGCGGTCGTTATTCAGAATACGAATAACATAGCCGACACCCAACTGAAATGGCCGCGGGATGCAGAGATAAAGCTGGAAGAATATGTAAAAAAAGGCGGCGGGTTATATGTACTTCATTCAGCCAACAATGCTTTTCCTCACTGGAAGGAATATAATAAAATGATCGGCCTGGGATGGCGGCCCAATACGTTTGGTTATGCACTTGAAATTGATTCAGGTAAAAACATTATCCGCCATCCACCCGGGGAGGGAAATAATACCGGTCATGGAAGCAGGTTTAATGCCGTTATCCAAATACTCAACCGGCATCCTATTAACAAGGATTATCCTGATCAATGGGAAACAGCCAATACCGAGGTTTACAATTTTCCCCGTGGCCCGGCGGAAAATCTTACTATATTATCTTACGCTTATGACAGTAGCAGCACACATAAAATGTGGCCGGTTGAATGGGTAGTTAAATATGGTAAGGGCCGAGTTTATACGTCAAGCATGGGGCATCTTTGGAAAGGTGAAATCTATCCGCCGGCATATCGTTGCGTTGGGTTTCAAACAACAATGATCAGGGCTGCTGAATGGCTGGCAACCGGAAAAGTAACTTATCCTGTTCCCGGCAATTTTCCAACAAAAAATTCCATGAGTCTGAAAAGCGAAGCGGAATTTTTAAACTCAAATAAGAATTAAAAAGTCACATTGTTCCGGGAGGACATTTATGGATGAATTGTGAACAATACCTGGTCACTACGCTGCAACAGTTATTTAAATAATCGTCAAATTATTATTGAAGGATACAATGGAAAATACCTTAATTATATTTAACTGTTTAAAACAATCAATGCAGAAACAAAACTCAATTTTGAAATAACATGAAAAAATTAATCTTTTTTATTGCGGCTATATTTGCGCTTGGCCATTTAGTGAATGGGCAAGGTGTTATTCAACCTCCTCAACCCGGATTTGATATGGAACGTCCGGATATTCCTCACGGCAAAGTTGATTCTTTTACATACAACTCCAAAACCGTTGGTGCAAAAAGAAAGTCTTTGATCTATTTGCCCCCGGGATATTCAAAAAATAAAAAATATCCGGTGCTTTACCTGTTACACGGCATAGGCGGTGATGAGTATGAATGGCTCAATGGCGGGCATCCGGAGATAATATTAGATAATCTTTATGCCCTGGGCAAGGTGGAACCGATGATCGTTGTAATGCCTAATGGAAGGGCGATGAAAGATGATCGTGCAACAGGTAATATTTTCGATAGCGCTAAAGTGGCGGCCTTTGCAACATTTGAGAAGGACTTGCTAAACGATCTTATACCTTACATTGAAAAGCATTACCCGGTTTATACTGATCAACCGCATAGGGCTATTGCCGGTTTATCAATGGGCGGCGGACAATCGTTAAATTTTGGCCTCGGCAATTTGGATAAATTTGGATGGATAGGCGCTTTTTCCGCGGCACCTAATACAAAAAAGCCTGAAGAACTATTACCTGATCCCGCAGCGGCGAAAAGTAAACTTAAATTGCTTTGGATTTCCTGCGGAGCCAGTGACGGCCTTATCACGTTTAGCCAACGCACACACGATTATTTGGTGAAGAATAATGTTCCTCATATATATTATATCGAACCAGGCGTACACGAATTCAAAGTCTGGAAAAACGGTTTATATATGTTCTCGCAGTTAATTTTTAAACCGGTTGATACTTCCACATTTTCCAAATACCCCGTTGTCGGTGCACCCGCATCTACTAATATCAGGTCGGCAAATTATCCACAAATATTAGCCGATCATCGTGTAATCTTCAGCGTTAGAGCACTTGATGCCCAAAGAATGCAGGTTGACCTTGGTAAGAAATATGATATGGAAAAAGACACCAGCGGAACCTGGACCGTTACAACTGATTCTATAGGAGAAGGCTTTCATTATTACTCCTTATTAATAGACGGTGTTGCAGTTGCAGATCCATCCAGTGAAACGTTTTATGGTATGGGAAGAATGGCCAGCGGAATTGAAATTCCGTTTGCAGGAGGAGGCTACTACGCATTGAGAAATGTACCGCATGGTGACATCAGGATCAAAAAATATTTTTCAAAAATTACCAACTCATGGAGACAATTTTATATTTACACACCACCAGGTTATGATTCTAACACCACTGCCAAATATCCTGTTCTTTATATACTGCATGGCGGAGGCGAAGACGAAAGAGGATGGGCGATGCAGGGTAAAACAGATTTAATATTAGATAATCTAATTGCAGAACAAAAAGCAAAGCCCATGCTTATTGTTATGCCGGATGCGAATATTGGTGTTGGTGGCTTCAGTTCTGGTGGGATCGAAAGTGCATTGAAACTTTTCGAAACGGAAATGAAACAGGCTGTCATTCCTTTTGTAGAAAAAAATTATCGAACACTCAATGATGCTGGCAGTCGTGCATTAGCGGGATTATCGCTCGGTGGTTTACATACGTTGTATACAGGCATTAACAACACAGATGTGTTTGCTTATCTCGGTGTATTTAGTTCTGGCTGGATACTTCCTATGATGAATAATTTTGCGAATGATCAATATGCCTTTTTGAAAGATAACGCTGATAAGATCAATCGCAATCTGAAAGTGTTTTGGTTTTCAGAAGGTGGTAAAGAAGATATTGCTTACAAGAATGGCCAGATCATGCTGGGTAAATTAGATGATCTGAAAATAAAGCATACGTATTATGAATATCCCGGCGGACACTCGTGGCCGGTATGGAGAAACGATTTGTACAATTTTGCACAATTGCTTTTTAAATAAGCTCATCACTAAAATGCATTACTATGGCCATATTAAGTAAAAAGAAAAGTTTATTGTTGCTTACCTGTTTTTCATTTTTTGCTAATTCATTTGCCCAGCTTCCCTATCAAAACCCTGCTTTAAGTCCAAAGGAAAGGGCGCAGGATCTGATCTCACGGTTAACATTAGACGAAAAAGCATCCCTGATGTTTGACCAATCACCTGCAATACCCCGCCTCGGAATAAAAAAGTTCAACTGGTGGAGTGAAGCGCTGCACGGATTTGCTAACAATGACAGTGTAACTGTATTTCCCGAACCTATAGGAATGGCCGCATCTTTCGATGATTCACTGGTCTATAAAATTTTCAATGCAGTTTCAGATGAGACAAGAGCGAAATACAATCAGGCCATGCGAAGAGGACAAGAGAACAGACGTTTTCTCAGTCTTTCAGTGTGGGCACCTAACGTCAATATCTTCAGAGATCCGCGTTGGGGAAGAGGACAGGAAACTTATGGTGAAGATCCTTATCTCACATCACGCATGGGCGTATCCGTAGTGAAAGGTTTGCAAGGCCCTTCCGACGCAAAATATCGTAAACTGTTAGCCTGTGCAAAACATTATGCGGTTCACTCAGGACCGGAATGGAGCAGGCATACGCTCAACCTCACTAATGTCAATCCAAGAGATTTTTGGGAAACTTATTTGCCTGCATTTAAATCACTGGTGCAGGATGCTGATGTAAGAGAAGTGATGTGTGCGTATCAGCGTTTAGACGATGAGCCTTGCTGTGGCAATAACAGATTATTGGAAACTATTCTTCGCGAAGACTGGGGTTTTAAATACATTGTTGTTTCCGATTGCGGCGCCATTACCGATTTTTTCAACAGTCATAAAGTTTCCTCCGACGCTACGCATGCATGCAGCAAAAGCTGCGCTTGCCGGAACTGATGTAGAATGTGTTTGGCAGGGATATGCTTATAAAAACTTACCGGAAGCTGTTTCAAAAGGATTGCTTTCGGAAAAAGATGTTGACCAACATCTGCTAAGAGTAATCGAAGGCCGAATATCATTAGGTAATCTTGATGATGATTCATTGGTGCCGTGGACCAAGATTCCAATGTCAATCGTTAATGACCAGGAGCACAGAAAACTGGCGCTGGATATGGCTCGTGAATCAATGACACTGCTGCAAAATAATAATAACATTTTACCATTGAAAAAATCAGCAAAAAAAATAGCTGTTATTGGCCCAAATGCAGACAATGAAACGATGTTATGGGGAAATTATAACGGTACGCCTATTCGAACAATTTCCATTCTTAAAGGAATTGAAACGAAACTTGCTCCAAAAAATATTTTGTATGATAAAGCCTGCGACCTGGTCGAGGATAAGGTCACGCAAAGTTATTTTTCCCATACTTCTTTTGATGGCAAAAAAGGTTTTAAAGCAACTTACTGGAATAACCATGAAATGTCCGGGCGATAGCGGTTACAACTGACCAGATCTCTAATCCGCTTAAAATTACTACAGCGGGCGACCATGAATTTGCATCAGGTGTAAAACTCGTAGGTTTTTCTGCGAAATATGAAACCGAATTTACAGCGCCTGCCACAGAGGAAATTGTTTTCAAATGCGGTGCCACCGGGTATTTTGAATTGTTTGTAAATGGAAAATCGTTAAGAAGGTTTAATAACTGGCGCACATTACCATCGCGAATTCCTTACAATGTAGAAAGCGGTAAAAAGTATAAAATCGAAATTAAATATGCTCAATTAAATAACTGGCAGGCAAATATTGAATTTGATTTTGGAAAAGAAGTGGATATTGATTTTACCGGACTCATCAATAAACTGAAAGGCATAGACGAAGTAGTATTCGTTGGTGGCATATCAGGCATGCTCGAAGGTGAAGAGATGCCTGTATCTTATCCTGGCTTTAAAGGTGGCGACGCACCGATATTCAATTGCCGGAAGTGCAGCGCAATTGTTTAAAGGCATTGAAAGCCGCCGGCAAAAAAATAATTTTTGTTAACTGTTCCGGCTCTGCCATCGGGTTAGTGCCGGAAACTGAAAGTTGTGATGCCATACTACAAGCATGGTACGGGGGCGAAAGCGGCGGCCAGGCAGTCGCTGATGTGTTATTCGGCGATTATAATCCTTCGGGAAAACTTCCCATTACTTTTTACAAAGACACGACGCAGTTTCCTGGCTTTGAAGATTACTCTATGAAAGGAAGAACATATCGTTACATGACCGGTGAACCGCTTTTTCCGTTTGGCTATGGATTAAGCTATACCACTTTTTCAATAGGGAATGCTCACTTAAATAAAACACAGTTAGGTAAAGATGAAAGTGTTGTTATAACAATACCTATTACTAACACGGGTAAACGCAGCGGAACAGAAATAATGCAGGTGTATGTAAAAAAAGCAAATGATGCAAGCGGCCTTGTTAAAACATTACGAGGTTTTAAAAGAACAGAAACAGTTGCCGGTAAAACCGTTAATGCAGTTATAGAACTGCAACCCGCAGCATTTGAATTTTACAACGATAAAACATTGAAGATGGATGTAACGCCTGGAGAGTATGAATTGTGGTATGGCAATAGTTCTGCGGCAAAAGATTTAAAGATGGTAAAAATAAATATTCAGTAAAAAAATCTGACCAAAAATAGAAAGTGAATTATGAAAAATAAAAAATTATGGATAACATGTGTTGCTATGTTATTTTCTATCGCTGTTTTTTCGCAGGATAAAAAATTCTACATCTTTCTCTGCTTTGGCCAATCCAATATGGAAGGCAATGCAAGAATTCAACCGCAGGACACCGTCAATGTTGACCCACGTTTCCAGGTGTTGGAAGCGGTTGATTGTCCTGACCTGAATAGAACAAAGGGCGATTGGTACACGGCCGTGCCCCCGCTAAGCAGGTGTAGAACCGGCCTTACTCCTGGTGATTATTTCGGCAGAACACTGGTGGCTAATCTCCCAAATGATGTAAGGGTAGGTATAATTAATGTAGCAGTTGGTGGTTGCAAAATAGAATTATTTGATAAAGACAATTATCAATCTTATGTAACCACTGCGCCCAAATGGATGATAGGAATGATAAATGCTTACGATGGTAACCCTTATGAAAGATTGGTTGAGATGGCAAAGATTGCACAAAAATCCGGCGTGATAAAAGGAATATTATTACACCAGGGAGAATCGAACACAGGGGATACCACCTGGCCGCAAAAAGTAAAAAATGTTTATAAGAACCTGCTGCATGATTTGCATTTGAAAGCAAAAAAAGTTCCCTTGCTTGCCGGTGAAATGGTGAGCTCCGGACAAGGCGGTAAGTGCGCAAGCATGAATGCCATCATTGCCACGTTACCGCAAACAATTCCTACGGCACACATTATCTCATCTGTAGATTGCCCCGCCATTGCGGATGGCCTGCACTTCACAGCAGAAGGCTACCGGATGCTGGGTAAAAGATATGGAGAAGAGATGCTGGAGTTATTGGGAATCAAAATGAAAGTTTCAGAATAATTTATAAATGCAATATATTTTTCGGGAGCATGATAAAAAGAATATTTACTGTGATGGCTGCTATGGGATGTTTTTTGTGTAACGCACAAAATCCCATTATTCAAACAAAGTTTACCGCAGACCCTGCACCGTTAGTGTATCATGATACGGTGTTTCTTTTTACCGGACATGATGAAGATGATGCCTTCGGTTTTAAGATGAAAAACTGGTTACTGTATACATCAACTGATATGGTTAACTGGACAGATCAAGGCGTGATAGCATCGCTGAAAGATTTTAAATGGCTAAATTCTGACAATGGAGCCTGGGCACTTCAATGTATTCAGCGTGCCGGGAAGTTTTACTTGTATTGCCCGGTACCGGATGGTATGGGTATTGGCGTGTTGGTTGGCGACAGCCCTTATGGTCCTTTCAAAGACGCTATCGGAAAGCCTTTAATTAAAAATGGCCCACAGGATATTGACCCTACCGTATTGATTGACGACGACGGACAGGCTTACCTCTATTGGGGAAATCCCAATCTTTATTATGTCAAACTGAATGAAGACATGATATCTTATTCGGGAGAGATTATTAAGGACAGTTCCTTTGCTAAAATAAAAGATCACCCTGATGCATTTCATTACCAGGAAGGGCCTTGGGCTTATAAACGCAATGGCCATTATTATATGGCGTATGCTTCTACATGTTGTCCCGAAGGAATCGGGTATGCAATGAGTAATTCTCCAACGGGGCCATGGGTGTACAAAGGAATGATTATGGATGGTGATGAAAGATCAAGTGGCAATCATCCTGGTATCATTGATTACAAAGGGCAGTCTTATGTATTCGGTTTTAATTATGAGATATATGAAACGCACCATGTCTAAACACTATGAAAGACGTTCGGTTTGTTTAGAGGAAATAAAATACAATCCTGATGGAACTATTAAAAAATTACCATTCTGGTCAACTGCAGGTGTAAAGCAATTGGGTACACTCAATCCATATAACCGGGTGGAAGCTGAAACTATTGCATTCAGCGAAGGTGTTAAAACTGGGCAGGCCACTGAATGGGAGAGAAATATTCCGTGGGATAAAGGAAAAAAAATTGCTGACAGAATATTTGTAACATCTATTAATAATGGCGATTATATTAAAGTACAGGGTGTTGATTTTTCCAATGGAGCTTCATCAGTGCAAGCCAGTGTTGCTGCTTTATATGGAGGAAAAATGGAGATACACACAGATAAAATTGATGGCCCGTTAATTAGTACCGTTGTTGTTAATGGATCAGGCGAAGGAGATATCTGGAAGACGGTTTCCGCACCGGTAAAAAAGGTTAAAGGTGTTCATGATGTATTCTTTGTCTTTAAAGGTGAAAAAGATCTTTTCAATTTTGATTGGTGGCAATTCATACAGTAAATATTTTTTTATAAATACAATTTTGAATCAATTTAAATACGAGATAATGCGAACAAATCTTCTTTTCTTATTCTTTCTTTTTGCGTCAGTTAATAGCCGGGCTCAAACCTGGCAAAAAACCAGTGGAGGGATAAAAACAGTAATTGACAAAGTAGCTATTGAAATAGAATTCTACAATCCATCTACCGTAAGAATAATTAAATCTCCTGAGGGTAATTCTTTCATTAAAAAAAGTCTTTCAGTTATTAAAGCTCCTGGTAAAACAAATCTAAATATCAGGCAACGGTCTGATGTGCTTTCTCTTAAAAGTGATAGTGTACTTATAAAACTAAATCTGAAATCAGGAACCATAAGTTATTATACCAGGTCAGGTTTGCCACTTTTAAATGAACAAGAAAATAGTACTTCCTTCAAGCCATTTAACGATGCCGGCAGTAATACATATACGGTCGGGCAGGCTTATGTCCTGGATAAAGATGAAGCCATTTATGGTTTGGGCCAGCAGCAACAGGGAAAAATGGTGCAACGAAATCTTACCCTACATATGATCCAGGCGAAATACTGATGACTACGTTCCATTTCTTCCAATCAGTGAAAGGTTATGGATTGTTTTGGGATAATTATTCTCCAACACAGTTTGTTGATAACTCCGAAGGCACTTCTTTCAAATCGGATGTTGGCGATTGCATTGATTATTATTTTATGTATGGTGGCAATGCCGATGGTGTGATTGCCAACATGCGTGACCTCACCGGGCAAGTGCCAATGTTTCCATTATGGACATTCGGTTACTTTCAAAGTAAAGAACGTTATAAAAGCCAGGATGAATTATTAGATGTAGTAAAAAAATATCGTGAATTAAAAGTTCCGCTTGATGGAATTATTCAGGACTGGCAATATTGGGGAAGCAATTACCTGTGGAATGCAATGGATTTTTTAAATGACGAATTTCCACGACCACAAAAAATGGTAAATGACGTACACGATTTACATGCACACCTTACTATCTCCATTTGGAATTCTTTCGGCCCAAAAACAAAACAGTATCGTGAGTTGGATAGTATTGGCGCTCTGATGAATTTTAGTACATGGCCACAATCGGGTTCTACCATATGGCCGCCCCGGCGTGATTATCCCTCTGGCGTACGAGTGTATGATCCGTATAATCCTGCAGCCCGTGATATCTACTGGAAATATTTGAAATATTTGCATTCACTCGGTATTGATGGCTGGTGGATGGATTCATCAGAACCTGACCATCTTGATTTCAAGCCTTCTGATTTGGATAACAAAACTTATTTGGGCTCATTCAGAAAAGTTCGAAATGCTTTTCCTTTGATGACGGTTGGTGGAGTGTACACACATCAACGTGCTGTTGATTCGAGCAAGAGAGTGTTTATTCTTACACGTTCTGCATTTGCAGGGCAACAACGTTATGGCGCCAATACATGGTCCGGTGATGTTACTTCATCATGGAGTGCATTGCGCAACCAGATTTCTGCAGGATTGAATTTTTCGTTGAATGGTATTCCTTACTGGAATGCAGATATCGGTGGATTTTTTCTTACGAGATTTCGCAGAAAATTAGAAGATCCCGAGTATCGTGAATTATATGTTCGTTGGTTGGAGTTTGGTGCTTTCACTCCGATGATGCGCTCACACGGAACTGATGCTCCAAGAGAAATTTATCAATTCGGAGCCAAAGGAAATAAATATTACGATGCAATCGAAAAATATATCAACCTGCGGTATCGTTTCCTGCCTTATATCTATTCTACATCATGGGATGTAACAGCCAATCAATCGAGCATGATGCGTGCATTAGTGATGGATTTTCCGAAAGATAAAAATGCTTTGGACATTAATGATGAATACATGTTTGGTAAATCAATTTTGGTAAGTCCTGTTACGAATGCCATGTATGTAAAGCCGGACGTTAGTGGAAAAGATACAATACAGGTTGAAGATTTTAGCAGCGTTAAATCAAAAGAAACTTATCTTCCTGCAGGTAACGATTGGTTTGATTTCTGGACCGGCGAAAAATCAGCAGGAGGAGATAAAGTAGCAAAACAAACTCCACTCGATATTATTCCGCTTTATGTAAAGGCAGGTTCTATCATTCCTGTTGGTCCAAATGTTCAATATGCTGAAGAAAAAAAATGGGACGATCTTGAAATAAGAATTTATCCCGGAGCCAATGGAAAATTTGTTTTGTATGAAGATGAGAATGACAACTACAATTATGAGAAAGGAGTTTATTCAACCATCAGTTTTAATTGGGATGATAAAAAGAAGACCTTAACGATCAGCGATAGAAACGGTTCATTTCCCGGGAATGCTTGATAGCAGAAAATTCAACATTGTAATAGTTAGTTCAAACAAAGGTGGTGGAGAGAACATGGTTGCTCAACCTGATAAAGAAATAACTTACTCAGGAAAAAAACTGGCAATTAAATTTTAGTAAATTCAAACACAAACAAAATAAACGTGAAGCTCACAATAATTACGATTCTCTTTTTTTCTCTTTGCGCTTTGTCATCAAGTGCACAGAAGATGACCGTTCAATCACCGAATCAAAAAATAAATATTGAATTATTTTCTGAGAAAAATACTGATGTTGGTGAATGGTATTTAAAAACATCTTACAATAACAATGGAAAAATTTCAGATGCTATTCCTCGTATTGACTTAGGCTTATCACGCAGCGACCAGGATTTTTCAAAAGAATTAAAATTTCTAAAATCAGGCAAACCAGTTTTAATTAATGAAGAGTACACTGCTCTGCATGGTAAAAAATCTGTTTGCAAAAATTCTGCAAACGAAGTAGTTCTTTCTTTCGAAAATCCTTCCAAAGCAAAATTGAATGTAATCATCAGGGCTTATAATGATGGTATTGCTTTTCGTTATGAGTTTCCTGAAAAACAAGGATCGTTTGTGGTGAAAGATGAACTCACTTCTTACTCCATTCCCAAAGAAACATTGCGTTGGATGGAAAAATGGAATGCTGCCAATGAAGGATTGTACATTCCGATGAGTGAAGATAAAATTCAAAAACAGGAATGGTGTTATCCGGCGCTTTTTAGATTAAAAGATAGTTCCTGTTGGTTCTTATTGCATGAAGCCGATGTAGACAGAAACTATTGCGGCACCAAGTTGAGTAATGCTGTTGATTCTTCTAAATACAAACTCACTTTCCCAAATCCAAAAGATGGAAGAGGATTGGGAGAATCAACACCAACAATAACACTTCCATGGAAATCACCATGGCGTGTAATTATTATGGGTACGCTTGCAGATATTGTTGAATCTACTTTAGTTGATGATGTCTCTACTCCATCGGTTATAAAAAATACAAGTTGGATAAAACCAGGAATTGCCTCATGGAATTATTGGTCAAGCAATCATGGTACAAAGGATTATAAAATTGTTTGTGAGTTTGCTGATCTGGCAGCAGAAATGAACTGGCCTTATACTCTGCTTGATTGGGAATGGGATGCGATGAGCAATGGTGGTAATCTTGAAGATGCACTTAAATACATTCATTCAAAAGGAGTGAAGCCATTGATGTGGTACAATTCAGGTGGCCCGCATAACTATGTTTCTTCTACTCCCCGCGACCGGATGCTGACACATGAAAACAGGGTTGAGGAGTTTACGAAACTTCAAAAGTTGGGAGTTGCAGGAGTTAAGATTGACTTCTTTGAAAGTGAGAAGCAGGACATGATAAAATACTATCTCGACATCCTTGAGGATGCAGCTCAATTTGAAATGATGGTTTATTTCCATGGCTGTATTGTACCAAGAGGATGGGCAGAGAACTTACCCGAACCTGATGACTCTTGAAGCAGTACGCGGTGCTGAATGGTATAACAACACGCCTGATTTTTCGATACCTGCGCCGGAACATAATGCTACACTTCCTTTCACACGTAATGTAGTTGGACCGATGGATTATACACCCGTAACATTCACTAACTCGCAATATCCACATCTCACATCATATGGACATGAACTCGCATTGAGTGTAATATTTGAATCAGGCATTCAACACATGGCTGACAGGCCGGAAGGTTATCGTGAATTGCCGGATGCTGCTAAAACATTTTTGAAAGAAGTTCCCAACGCATGGGACGATACAAAATTGCTCGATGGATATCCGGGAAGAGATGTTGTAATAGCACGACGCAAAGGAACAGCATGGTATATTGGAGGAATCAGTGCTGAACAAAGAGAAATAACAAAAACAATAAAGTTTGATTTTTTACCTGATGGTGCAAAATATAAATTGACGTTGATAGCAGATGGGAAATATGACAGCAAATTCGCAACGCAATATTTGGTAGTAGATAAATCAAGCTCAGTGGATGTGAAGTTACTTCGGCGTGGTGGTTTTGCGGCGTCGTTAGTACCTGTAGAATAATAAAGCTGATTTGAATAATTGTTTAATGAACAGCGTTATGAAAAGAGTGTCAAAATTTTTCCTGTTTGGATTTCTTTTTTCAGTCCCGTTCCCGGCATTGGCTTATCGTGGTACAAGGCAAATCATCGAAGCGGAGAGTGCAAAGCTTTCAGGTGGTGCATCAAAACTTCCCGATAATGCTGCTTCAGGAAAATATCTTGCCAGTTTAACGAAAGCGGGACAAGCCATCCTATTCACCAATTTACCTGCAGCAAATAAATTAGCCATTCGTTATTCCTCCATCAATGTGGGAACAATAAGTGTAGCAATTAACAATGAAAAGCAAGTCAAAGTAAACATTCATTCTTCCGGTGCTTTAACAGGTTCTTTTCTTTATGCGATAATTGATTTAAAAATTTTACAGCGATCGTCGTTAACCGTTAGTCTCGATTCAAATGATGTAGCAATTAATATTGATAGAATAGAAATTGGTAATGGAGATTTAGGATTAGCTCCCGATATATGGAACCTTCCACCATTGCAAATTGCTAAGGGTCCTTTCCATGCCGGTTGGAAAGAATTGAGCAGCATTTATACTGTTCCTGAATGGTGGCGTGATGCAAAGTTTGGCGCATGGGCACATTGGGATCCGCAATCAATGCCCGAACAAGGCGACTGGTATGCCCGTGGCATGTATATGCAGGGCAACAGGCAATATGAATACCATTTAAAACATTTTGGTCATCCTTCTGAATATGGTTATAAAGACATTGCAAACAATTGGGTAATTGATAAATGGAATCCTGAAGAATTGATGAACCTCTATGTAGAAATGGGAGCTCGCTATTTTATGGCAATGGGTGTTCATCATGATAATTTTGATTGCTGGGATTCAAAATATCAGCCATGGAATTCAGTGCGTGTAGGTCCTAAAGTAGATATTGTTGGAACCTGGGAAAAAATTGCCCGCAAGCATGGTTTGCATTTCGGTATCGGATTTCATAATACGCCACCACGCACCTGGGGACAATTTATGCCGGTGCGTTATACAAGCGACAAGACTGGACCAAAGCAAGGCATTCCATATGATGCACTTCAAACGATAAAAGATGGAAAAGGGAAATGGTGGGAAGGCATGGACCCTGTTGATCTGTATGGCCCCATTCACACAAGCAAGGATGATGCTTTGCATTCTCCTTTTGCCAATCAATTTATGTGGCGCATTGATGATGCCATTAGCAAGTATCATCCTGATATAATTTATTTCGACGAGCATGCCGGTGATTCACAGGTTGATTTAGGTGTTCACATGGGATTAGGTTTTTTAGCGCCGCAACTGATCGCCAACTATTACAATAAATCACTAAAGTGGAACAATAAAAAAATGGAAGTTGTAGTCAATCTCAAAGGTGTTGGTGGCCGCTGGAATAGTTTTCAAAATAGTCCGAATTTACTTCCATTCGTTGATCGCTCCCTTGTGAAGAGTAGCGAATTTGTTATTGAGCCAGAAATAATGGCCTACTCATTTCAAACCGAAACCAGCATTGCAGACTGGCACTACATGACAGGAATGAAATACATGAGCGCAAAAAAAATAATTGAATTGCTGATGGAAAATGTTTGTCGCAATGGAACTATGTTGCTCAATCTCACACAACATGGCCGCGGTGATCTTGATTCTGAAGTAATTCAAACATGTAAAGATGTCGGTGCCTGGTTGAAAATAAATGGTGAAGCTGTCTATGGATCTCGTCCATTTGAAGTGTATGGTGAGAATAATGTTCGTTACACTCGCAACAAAGGATATGTTTATGCTACAGTTTTAAATTGGAACGATAGTTTGCTAAATCTTAAATCACTCCATGTTGATGGAAGCACAATAGGAAAAGTTTCCAAAGTGGAATTGCTTGGCTCTGACGTTGCATGTGAGTTTTGTACAGGATGATAACGGTTTGACAATAACGCCGGGTAAAGCAGTTATTGCCTTTATCTGGAATCTCTAACCAATCCTTAGCCCCCGGCATTCGTGTTTTGCGGATAACACATAATAAGGATTGGTTTAACGATGATGACCCGGGAGTAGTTGCACCCGGATGGTTTCGTCAATGCAATTTGGGAACGGGCGATTTCAATAACGATCTTACTATTAGTGATACTCCCGGCGATGTTTGGACGAGTTCATTTACCGGAAAAAATATTTCAGTCATTGCACCGAAAGAAGTTGGAGCAGGCAGGATTGAAATTAAAATTGATGGAAAAACAAAAGCAATTGTGGATCTGTCAACGAATGATCCACGACAGGTGCAGCAAGTGGTTTATAAAATAAGTGGCCTGAATGCCGGTAAACATTCTATCAGCATCATTAATCGTGGCAATGGTAAAGTAGCTGTTGATGCACTGATTGTGCAATGAAAAAATTGAAGAATGAAAATGTTACGTTAAATAGTGATGTACATACAACAGAGTGAAAATGCTGGTAAAATGATATTTCACAATAACAATATTGGTCCATTTCTCATTCTGGATATTGATGCTTGCAACTAATTTATCTCTTAAGTCCAAACAAGATATATCAATCATTCGGTAATCACATCCACTTCACTAAACCCTGTGTTATCATTTCCTTCTGTATTTTTCAATGCACGCAGTTTTATATATCGGGCTTTTACCACTGCAAACTTTTTTATTTTGCCATAAGGTATTGTTTTTAATGTTGGAGAATTCACCTTCATCTACCAACTTCCATTCAACATTATCGTTTGAAATATAAAACTCGTAGTTCGTAATTGATGCCCGGACTTCAAATGCTTTGCTCCGACAGGTACCCGAAACAAATTGGCGTTTCTTCTTTGCCTAAGTCAATCAGTAAATCAACGGGCATTTTTTTGTCTTTACCTTGATGCCATGCAGTAGGCGGGTTTCCGTCGAGGGTACTATTTGCTTTTCATCTTTTGTTCAACCACTCTCCAATTCTTTGTTTCAATATCAAATTTTTCGCAGGTATCCTATGACTGGTCTGTGTACGTATTTAATGAGAAATGTACAAATGCATTATATTCCATTTGCTGCGATCTCATACGATTTTCCGATGGAACGGGACCAAATGGAGCGGGAGCTTTTACCTGGGCATTGCTAAAAGAATTTAGAAAAACAGCAATCACAACTCCGTATAAAAATTTCCATATCATAATGTTCGTTTTATTTCACTTCTATAAACTCCGGTTCGAATGGTGCAATAGTAAAATTGCCGGTGTAACTTTTATCAAAAAGAATACTTGTTGATTTTCCTTTCATTGGTATTTCTTTGGATTCACCCGTAACATTCAGGTATAAATAATGAGTGCTATCAATCTGCCTGGCCATCACGCCAGCAGGTACTTCAGGGCCCTTTTTAATACCCAACTCATTTATCAAATCATCAAGTAAAGGGTCAAGCACAGCGCCGCTCGCAGGAAGACCAACATAAATAGCTTTGCCCTTTCCATATTTATTTGAAGTAATGACCGGATAATCTTTATCTAAGCTTGTAATGCTCGCAAGCACTTCTGCACCTTTCGATTCAATCACATCAAACCTTGGAGATTCCGCATGAATGGATTTCCCTTTGTAATTAACTTCCAATTTCTTCCCTCTATAATCTTTCCTTGAAATTTCATTTACCATTTCTGTTTCTTCATAACTTCCAACACGTATGCCGAAAACATCATTTAAACGACCGGGATGAGTTGAAGAAAATACTTTTCCTGTTTCATCAACGATTGCCGAATTGCTCGTCATTACAACCGTACCGCCATTTCTTACGAACTCACGAATTTTAGCAGCAGTTGTATCATCCATAACAGCCACACCGGGAACAAAGAGTAATTTATAGTGTAAAGAACTTCTGCTGATGTCTGCAACACGTACATCCATATTGCGGGAATAAAAAAGATCAAAGCAAGTTTGCAGTTGTTCATCATGCTTTTCAGGAAAATAGGCACTTGCAATTTGACTTGGAAATGAAAAAGCCAAACCCACTTCAGCCTGAAGTTTATAAGGAAAATATTTTTCTATCTTTTTAAATTCGGAAGCAATCTTTTTGTATTCTTCGTATTTACGGTTGGGTACTCCGTCCCAATCGAGCATCCCTTCCAAATATTGTTCTTCACCTGCCCACATGCTCTGCCAGGTCCACCCGCAAACCATCTGGTTTGCCATACATCAGCGTAGCATAAGCTGATTTTCTGATCGAATTCGGAACTGCCGTCATGGTAGTAAACTCGGTACACCAGAAGGGATTTGTGCTTTCAAACTGAATCCGGGAAATTCCAAATAAGGCATTCATAACACCCCAATTAGTAATTAAAGAATTTCCCGGATAAAATCCACAACCTTCCCGTGTCATCTTACCAGAGTATGCGATAGGTGTGTAATCAAAATATTTCATCGGGCTATAATACCAGGCATTGGTATTAACCAAAGCATTCGGTGCATTTGTATTTACTTTATCAATGACCTTAAAAAGAAGTTGATTGATCTCATCGGACACAAAGCGTCTGAAATCAAGCATCCGCTCCGGAACATCGGTGGTATGTGTTGCAACAGGTAAACCAACTTCATCAAATTGATTGATTTTTCTTGACCATCGTTGTGTTGCCCATGCTTTGTTTAAATTCTCAAGACGTGGAATATTTTTTCTTTAGCCAGGTAATGAACCTTTTTCTAACAGTTTCTGAATAAGAAATGGGACCATCACCTGATTCATTGTCTATTCCAAATGCTATCAATGCAGGATATTTGCCATAATGTTTGGTGAGCGTATCGGCGTATCGCACCGCATATTTCTGATACATGGGATCACCAACATCTTCCATGTAGCGGTGATTTGGATAATGCCTGTTTCCATTCACATCTACAATATCAATTGACGGATACTTATGGTGCAACCAAATCGGGGCAGGACGGATAGCAATATCCAGGATCACTTTGATACCCGCATCATTCATTAAATCCATAACCTTATCAAACCAGGCAAAATCAAACTTCCCTTCCGATGGCTCATAACTGTCCCATGCTAAATGGCCCATACGAACAACATTAAAGCCAGCATCTTTCATCAACTTGATGTCTCTTTTTATCTTCTCAATATTTTTATCATCATGCGGATGATAGTTTGCGCCGACATAAAGTTGCTGAGAATATACACCTGCTATTGAACAGAAAAGAATCGCAGCGAAAACACATAAACATTTAAGCGGAAGTCTCATTGATTTGCTTTATAATTTTTGGGAAATGAAAGATAAGTTTTTCATCCAGGCAATCTTACAGTTTTACCAGGTTAACAAAGAAAACATCGTTCTCACGGATATCAAGTTCTTTTGAAAACGGAACTCCGCCTTTAACCGTAATGATCTCTTTTAAGACAGGTGAGCCATCATTTTGTTTTTTTATCTGTTCAACCTGTTGCTTTGAAAGCTGTGCTGGTTTCCCCAGCGACAAATATGTTGAATAAGCATCGTTGCTCCGATAACCCACTTTATAAACTTCAAGTGCATAATTGCCGGCAGGAACATTTTCAATATTGACCTTTAATTTTCCTTTTGATTTTGATGGAAGATCGCGGATATAATATTGCTGATTGTTCGTTGAATCAGGAAGTGTGTAAGTATAATCCCAAACCAATGCCTGGATATTTCCTGAAGAATCTTTACAAACCCAGGAGGCAGAATCTTTGTTTGATAATTCGACATTTCCTAATCTGTTTAAAAATTGATAAGCATAAAATACCGGTTTATTTATTCCCTGTATCGTTAACATTCCAAAGCCTCCGTGAAAAGGTTCAAACCGTGGACCCGGTTCTTCAAAAATATCGGTGAAAACCCAATACGACATGGAGTTGGCTGCATTACCAACCTGTTTCAGTTTTTGCAGTACATATGATGCTTCATGGTAACTATCATGGATAGGGTCTGCCGGAGTATATGAAGAACTCCATTCCGTATAATGCAATTCGAGATTTGGCATAGGTGAATTGGCAATCTCTTTTCTTGATTGCAGCACATCGCCGCTAACGGCAAATTCTTACTTTGGCCAGCACCGTTCCGGAATTTCCATATTCATCTAAAAAACCTTGCTTCACGCCGTAGGAGTGCGTGCTGATAAAATCTATAGGAACATTATTCTTTTGGCAATACGCAATCATTTCAGGCTCCCATGCCGCTCCGGCAGTAGCGGGGCCGCCTACACGATAATTTTTGTTTACACTTTTAATTGCCTGCGCAGCATATTTGTACAACTTAAAATATTCCTGTTGTGTTCCTGTCCAGAATCCAGGGGAAAGATTGGGTTCATTCCACACTTCAAAATACCAGGTCTTTACTTCATCGGCTCCATAACGTTCAGTAAAATGCTCTGTAAGATTTTTGATCAAGGCCGCCCACTTTTCATAATCCTTCGGAGGCGTAACATTACCCCGCCACCAGAAAATGGTTTGATGTCCACTTGCCAGTGCATTAGGCATGAACCCAAGCTCTACAAAAGGTTTCATACCGATGCTGTGCAGAAAATCAAATAAAACATCTACATACATATAATTGTACACAGGATTCCCTTTGTTATCCTCTTTATAAACTGCCATATCATCCGTTAAGAGGCCATGCATGCGGATATATTTGAAACCACATTCTTTTTTTACATAGGCAAGCTGCTGTTGCCAGTCTGCGCTAAGTCCTTCATTCGCACTTCCGGCGCCAACACATTCATTGAACATAGTGTTGAGCTTCCCGGATGATTTATTGTAATCAACATTAATTGTCCTTTGCCCTATTACATGTATCGAAACAGAAACTTGAAACATCCATAGTAACAAAAGTGCTTTATTCATTTGATATTTTTTTTGTTTTATCAATTATAACTATTCACTCCATACCAGCACACCAGCAGGTTTTAATATTTTTTCTCCAATAAGAATTTTGGCAGTTTCGGGAATGTTCATCGTATAATTATCCGAAGAATAGTTTACAGCCACATAAAAACCATCCCGCCAGTAAACATACACTCCCTGCGGGTAGTCCTCAACGTTAGCACCGGCATTAGTGTAGATATCGTGTAAAATATCTTTTTCCAGTTTCGAATCATCCGTATCTGCGCCAATGTACGTTACAGTTCCTTTACCTACCTTATGTCTTACAACAGCGGCCTTTCCTTTGTAGAATTGATTGTCGTAGGTTGCCAACACTTCGGTGTTATTATCCGGCACAAGCAAATCCGCCCAGTTATTCCAATTGTAATGATTTGAATTCATGAGGATATCGCCTTTACCAAAAGATGAAAGCATATCGGTGGCTTCTATGTGAGCGCCGATGAGCCCGGATATTGGCGCCGCCATTTCACCTTCCCAAAAATGACCCCTGCGGTCTTTAGTCGCTGTGCGGCAGGTAATAATTAAATGCCCTCCGTTAGAAACATAATCATTCCATTTTTTCACTAACGCTGAGTCAACCATTTCATAAGCCGGAACAATTACAAATTTATATTTCGACAAATCGGCGGTTTCGGGTATTACATCTACAGGCGCCCCGAAAGACTTTGCTATTTCCATGAATTTTATAGGATAATTCCAGGTATCCCATTGAAAGGTTTGTTTTTGCCTGTCAATGCTCCAGTAATTTTCCAGGTTCCAGAGAATCGCTGTTGATCGTGCCGCCAGTTTCTCCGGCATCTTAGCTCCGGGTTTATATTGCTTACGCAATTCACCGGTTTCTTTCATGAATTGCATGTATTCTTCTCCGCCCGGAGAGGGTGTTATGCCATCAGTTTTTATTACCCCGGAATGATACTGTTCGGCGCTATAATTGATTTGACGAAAACGATAGGAGCAGGCAAGTTTTCCACCAGCAGCAAAACTGTGGTATAGCCACATCCGTACGGTGCCCGGTAAAAGAAGCGGGTTATAACTTCCCCAGTTTACCGGACCGGGCTGAATTTCCATCACACCGGATACACCGCCAACCGATTTATAATATTCAGATGCAAAGAGAATTGTTTTACTGTTTCCCAGTCGAAAGCCCTGGTCGCCGATATTGTCACTTCCGCCATTGGGGTAAGCTGTATAGGTAGCAAAATCGAGATGCTTCGTACGCCGCGGATCGGCGCCGGTACAAACGGCGGTATAGTTGGTAGTGATATATTGGTTCTTTGAAACATACTTCCGCAATGTGCCTGCCTGGAAATCGAGAAATGCTGCCTGCGCATCTGCTGAATATCTTTTAAAATCCAGCAAGGCGTGGGGATTATTGCCCCACCAACCAACAAGGTTCGTATTGGGAATGATCACCTGGTCAAAATTATTGAACCACTGGCTCCAGAAAGCAGTTCCCCAGGCAACATTTAAGGCGTCAATGGTTTTGTATTTATTTTTTAGCCATGTTCTGAATGCTTCCTGCGAAGATGGACTATAATCGGGTTTAGCATCAGGCTCATTATCGAGTTGCCATCCAATCACATTTTGATTTTGTCCGTAGCGTTTAGCCATTTCCGTTACAATCCTTTGCACGAACATCCGATACTTAGGATTTACGATAGAACCCAATCCCCGTGTACCATTCTCTCCACGTATATAATGGCCATCCATAATAAATGTTTCGGGATAGTTTACCCGCATCCATACCGGGGTAGTGGCTGAAGGCGTACATAGCAACACCTTTAGTTTATACTTCGTACAAAGATTCACCACCTTATCAAGCCATGCAAATTCAAACTTTCCTTCTATGGGTTCCATTTTAAACCAGGCAAACTCGGCTAAGTGAACAAATTCAAAACCCATGTCCGAAATCTTCTTAATATCCCGTTCCCACTGACTTAGGTTCCAATGCTCGGGATAATAATAGATGCCTGTTGTAACGAGTTCACTTTGCGGGAAAAAACGGCTAACACCCTGTGATCTTAGGATTACGGTTGGAGCTAATACAAGTATTGAAAACACCATTATCCATCTTCTCATCTCAAAATTTGTTTTCTTTTATAAGTAGTTAAAAAAATATACCGTCAGTGTTCTGCCAATGTTCGCTAATTTTTTTCAAAAAAATCTGACCTTCATCATCAGGCAAAAGAAAAATTTGCATCCTATTCCCTAAGTTTATGCATCAACTTTTAAAAAATATAAGGATTGCTAAATATACTTATTTTAAAGTCCTGCCCCTGCCCGTAAAGAATCTAACTGTTGAGTATCATCTATTGTTTCAGTTTGCCTGTTAATTACACCAGCCCACAAAAACGGAGAAAGTCCGTTGGCACGGGCATCTCGTACAATTTCTCCAAAGAAATGTGCAGCTGAATTTAAAGACAATATGGAATCTGCCGGGGATGGACAATGATCGGCATGGTATGCTACACCAAATTCGCCAATTAATACCGGAATATTTTTATCCACAAAATTTTTCTTAGCCCATTGCATATTTGCCTGTACATAACCTTCTTCAGTCTCTGTAGTAGAGTTATGTAAGGTGTCGTCTATTGAATGGAAATTAGCTCCCCAATAACGCCACTCTTTTCCCCAACGGGCATCAGCATCCCCTAATATCGTAAACTGGGAAGGCGTGTAGCTATGCTCTTCAAACATCAACCTGTCATGCGTTGGAGATCTTATCATTGAATCGTATCCGTAATATGAAAAAAATCAAAAGCGGCAGCACCACCGGTTACTTTGGTGGCGTAGTTAAACAACGCAAAACGATAGCCCATAAAATGTGGAAACGTGTAAGCCATCTTAAGCTGTGTGCCTAATGCTTTCCAGGTTTTTCCATCGAGGCTGTAAAAGAAATTAGCTACATCTTTTTTGTTGGTAAAATCGCATTCGGCTTTAAAGAAAATCGAGTTTTGTGTAAGCGGTATCGATTGAACTTCCTCCGGCTTGCCGGTGCTGGCATTGATCATCACGATTGACTTCCTATCGCCGTCAACTCTTACACCAATCAGTCCGAAGTTCTTTTGCAAAAGCCCGAGGCCTGCAAAATCGCCGTCTTTCATTTTCGATACATCCAACGAAACAGAACCGCTGCAAACCGGGCCAATAGTGCGCTGGGTCAGCGTATTTCTTGCAGACAGGAAACTGGTATCAATCCTTCCTGTTTTAAGCGTTAGATATCCTTTGCGTTCTGTTACTGACCATAAACTGTTATCGGGGTTATGATTCCACTGCCAAACCGGTGGCAGGGCGGGCTCTCCTTTTTTGCGCTCAAATTCATCCGAATTCACAATGCCGGGAATAAGCCCTTTGCTGGCTGGCAGTTCGAGCGTTTGCGGAACTTTTCCATTTATTCCCAGCACGGGCCAACCATCTTTCCATGTAACGGGAACCAGGTAAGGGATACGACCGACCGAGCCATAATCGCGGAACAAATAAGCGAACCATCTTCCATCGGGCAAATCAATTAAACCACCTTGCGCAATGCCGGAATCCTGCAATGCTACACGTCCTTCCCATGGTCCGGTAATTTTATCGGCACGATGAATGACTACCGTACGCATGCCTCCAGGAGGCCAGGTGATATTAAACAGGTAATACTTGCCCTTTACTTTAAACAACTGCGAACCTTCTGCGCCCAGGCCACCTGTCTTCCCTTCCGGCATACTCGGTGCGCTGGCATTTTCAATAGCTACCTGGTTGATGCCACCTTCCTTTACACCGGTTACATTTTCATTTAATTCCAGCAGGCTTATTTTGCCGCCTCCATAAATCAGGTACACTTTTCCATCGTCATCAAAAAACAAGGAATGATCGCCAACACATGGTGAAAATGAAACGGACTTCCATGGGCCTTTCTCAATATTTTTTGTACTGTAGATATGCGTTTTATTAGTGGTTGCTGAAAACGTGGTTACATAAAATGTGTTGTTATGATAACGGATGCTGCTTGCCCATGAACCGAGGCCATAAGCGCTTTTGCCATTGGTCAGATTTAGTTCGTCCATGTTGGCAAGGGTATCATAAGCATAGCTAACCAATTGCCAGTTTACGAGATCCTTAGATTTCATAATCGGCACACCAGGGCTCATATGCATAGTGGTACTGCTCATGTAGTAAGTATCACCCACACGCACCATCGACATATCGGGAACATCAGCAAAAATGATTGGATTGGTTGCTTGTTGTGCAGGAACATTATTTGAAAAAAACAGGCAACTTAAAAGCGCAACGCAGGATAAAAAAGTTTTGATCATTAGTCGAAATGGATGTTTGCAATAACTGTTATTTTATTTAGTGTTATTCTTCTTTTTGGTTTCCTTAGCAGCTTGGCTGGCAACCGGCAATACACCTTCTTTTGTTTGTATAATTTTCTGAATGGTCCCACCGGGATTGTAATACATATAATCAACACAAATTGATCTCCTGTAACTTTGATACAATCTGTTGCTCTTACCCAATGACCCAGCCTGGTTCTTTTTTACGTTGTTCCAGCAAATTGTAATTCTTAATACGTTTGCCATGACAGCTATTTTAGAAAAAGCTTTAATTCAACATTAGTTTTTATTTATATCCCTCTTTAATGGCATCAT
>CAVWQJ010000016.1:0-127896 GCA_963756945.1 uncultured Chitinophagaceae bacterium
ATGAAAGTATTATCTAAGCTTTGCCCGGTTTAGGTTTATATAATCATAAAAAAATCTGTATTTAAGTGTAACAGTAAAAAAAAATTATAAAGGAAATTTTTAAAAGCTATTCCGCCTGCGTTAAGAGATGCTTTGTATGTTTGAAAAAAGCAAGCTCGCAACTATTGAGTTATGAAAACGCAATTGCGTTTTTAGCCTCTCATACGGCAAACGACCTTTTGTATCTACATTAGGTCTTTTAAAATTATCCTCTTAAGCTAAACCATTATTTTTAACAAATAAACGGCAATAGAAAAACAAATTATGGGCGTTCAATTTTCCGGCTTAAGAAATGATAACCAATGACTTTTTCCAAATTTATGATCTATGAGTGAAAATTTAAGGAGCCACAACTGGTTTGGTAAAAAAAATAAAGACGGTATCATCTACCGGAGTTGGATGAAAAACGAGGGCATGCCCCTCGATATGTTTGATGGAAGACCCGTGATTGGTATTTGTAATACATTTAGTGAACTGACACCCTGCAATGCACATTTTCGCGAGCATGCTGAAATGGTGAAACGCGGTGTGTTGGAAGCCGGTGGTTTTCCATTAGAGTTTCCCGTTATGAGCCTGGGTGAAACATTACTGAAACCAACAGCAATGCTCTTCCGAAACCTGGCAAGTATGGATGTAGAGGAAAGTATCCGGGTAATCCTATCGATGGTGTAGTGCTGCTAACCGGTTGCGATAAAACCACGCCGTCAACCGTAATGGGCGCTGCCAGTGTAGGATTGCCAACAATAGTAGTACCCGGGGGGCCGATGCTGAACGGAAGATATAAAGGCCAAACTATTGGCAGCGGTACCCATGTATGGAAGTTTGATGAAGATATGAAGACCGGAAAAATGACACAGGAAGAATGCGAGGTAGCTGAAAGTTGTATGAGCCGCAGTATCGGGCATTGTATGACGATGGGCACTGCAAGTACCATGGCTGTAATGGCAGAATCGTTGGGCTTAACTTTGAGTGGCGCATCAGCCATTCCTGCGGCCGATAGCCGAAAAAAGCAAATGGCGCAATTAAGCGGCAGGAGGATCGTGGAAATGGTAAAGGAAAACCTAACCATGGATAAAATATTAACCAGGGAAGCCTTTGAAAATGCCATCCTGGTAAATGCAGCAGTTGGCGGTTCATCCAATTTTATAATTCATCTTATAGCTATTGCAGGCAGAATTGGTGTTGATATAAATCTGGATGATTTTGATATGCTTAGCAGAAAAATTCCATTGCTGTTAAACTTAATGCCTTCGGGCAAATACCTGATGGAGGATTTTTATTATGCCGGTGGTTTACCGGTCATCTTAAATCAATTAAAAGATATTTTACATAAAAATATAATAACTGTTACCGGTAAAAATCATCAGGAAAATATTAAGGGTAATACAGATTGTTACAACGAAGATGTAATTGCCAGTTATGAAAAACCATTTATACCTGACGCAGGCTGTGTTGTGGTAAAAGGCAATCTTGCTTTAAATGGGGCAGTAATAAAACCCATCGCTGCCACACCTGCTTTATTAAAACATACAGGCCGTGCGGTAGTATTTGAAAGTATAGAAGACTACAATGCCAGGATTGATAACCCTGACCTGGATGTTGATGAAAGTTGTGTAATGGTTTTAAAATATGTAGGCCCTGTTGGCTATCCTGGTATGCCGGAAGTGGGCAACATGGCCTTACCCAAAAAAATATTAGAGAAAGGCGTTAAAGATATGATTCGGATAAGTGATGGGCGAATGAGCGGTACTGCCTACGGCACAGTCGTACTGCATGTATCACCGGAATCAGCCATTGGCGGCAATTTGGCCCTGGTGCAAAACGGAGATATGATTGAACTGGATGTGATACAAAGAAAATTACATTTGCATGTAGCAGATGAAGAATTAGCATCAAGAAGAAAAAAATGGATGGCACCCAAGCCTGCAGCAGCAAGAGGATATGTGAGTTTGTATATAAAACATGTATTGGGTGCTGATAAAGGCGCCGATCTTGATTTTCTGCAGGGAAGTTCAGGAAGTGAAGTAACCAGGGATTCGCATTAGCAATTATTTCTTTATTGCATCGGCATCTATAACCAAACTGTAACTTTCGCTTCCAATCGTGGCCTCATTTCATTAAAGAGGAACGAAATCTTTTTTAAAAGAAAAATCAAACTTTTTTATTAATCGCTTTGAAGTAACGTATAAGGATAAACTCTATTTTGGAGTGAGGCACCCGCCACAAGAGAGAAATTGCTTCATATATATAACCTGGAACAAGCATATTGTAAGTCCTCGCCGACAATCGTTAATAAAACAAAATTACTCCATAAAGAAAGGAATTTATCTTAAGAGTATTTATAAAATCCAACGAAGTTTTTTAATGGAAGTTTTTACTTTGAGGTATTTCTACCTTAGCATTATTCTTCTAAACTCAGGGAGTCGAATATAACTTCCGTAATTATTATTTATCTACTAAAACGATTTGCTTTATGAAGAAAAAACTACATCCGGCATATGTACCGGGCTTAATGAGTTTTCTGTTTTCTTTCCTGCTCTTTGCTTTTTGTAATTCCGCAAAGGCCCAAACCACTGTTACGGGCACGGTCCTGGACGGCGAAAAAAAGCCCTTGGATGCGGCTACCGTAATGGTAAAAGGTTCATCCAAAGCTACTACAACAAATTCTGCCGGAAATTTCAGCATTAATGCTTCCGGCAGGGATATTATTATTGTGAGCCATGTTGGTTTTGCCACCATTGAAGTACCCGTCAATGGCAGAAACAATATCGCTGTGAGTATGATCAGGGATAACGCAAAAGGTTTGGATGCTGTAATAGTAACAGCTCTGGGCATCAAACGGCAGGAAAGAAGTTTGGGTTACTCTGCAACATCCGTTAATGCAGATGAATTAGTTAAGAACAGGACTACCAATGTAGGAGAATCTCTTGAGGGAAGGGTAGCAGGTCTGAACATAACACCTCCGGCTGCCGGCGCCGGAGCCAGTAACCAGATACGCTTACGTGGACAGGTTGGTTTTGCCGGAGCCGATAATTCGCCCCTTATAGTAGTTAATGGCCTTCCTATGGACCAGGGGGCCAGGAACGCTGAAGGCAACGGGCAACAACGTGACCGTGGGGATAATTTGGCGAACATTAATCCTGATGATATTGAAAGCATGACTGTATTGAAAGGAGCTACCGCTGCTGCGCTGTATGGTTCAAGAGCTGCCCGCGGCGCGATAATCATTACCACCAAATCCGGTCAAAAAACCAGGGCATTGGAGTGGATTTTACTTCCAGCTATACTTCTTCGGAAGCGTTAAATTTTCTGGACGAAATTGTCCAAACTGAATATGGCCAGGGGCAGTCAGGTAACAAATTTGCAACTGCGGGGGAAGCCCAGGCTAATGGCCAGTTTGGTTGGGGAGCAAAATTAGATGGTGCGCCCACCATCAACTACGACGGGGAAACGAGACCTTACTCAGCCCATCCTAACCAGCTTTACGATTTTTTGCGAACAGGAACGAATATTACCAACACACTCGGATTGTCGGGTGGTGGTGAGAATGGAAGTTTCAGAACATCGATTTCAACAACAGAAGCTAAAGGTATTGTACCAAACAATGAATACAAGAGGAGAATTTTCAATCTGGGAGTCAATCAAAACATAACTAAAAAACTCAAGCTTCAGCTAAACGTTAACTATGCAGATGAGGACTATATTAACCCGCCGCAAATAGGTACACAAGGTGACGGCATTGTAAATTTCTTTAACAGGATGCCCATTTCCGTACCACTTGAGGCTTACAGGGATCACGCAATTGATCCCGCCACCGGGGCAGAATGGAAAACTAACGGATTTTTGGGTACGATCAACAACCCTTATGTACCCTTGCAAAAAGGTGAAACCTACCATGAAGACAGAAATCGCCTGCTCGGAACGGCTACTTTGCGTTATGAGATTACAGACTGGCTTTATGCGCAAGGCAGATTCAATTACGATCGCGGTAACGGTCTCACAGAATCGAATTCGGTAAATGCTAAAGGAGCCGCCACACTCAAAAATAGTGACGGTACATACAGGGGCAGCTACAGTATAACCCAAGGCGTATCGACCGATATAAACGCCGACTTCCTGATTGGTGCTAACAAAGAGTTTGGAAAGTTTTCCGTTGATGCCAGCTTCGGTGGAAACACGTTCAGGTCGCAGGCCCTAAGTATGAATCAAAATTCCAGCAATTTTACCGCCCCTGATTTTTATTCTATCGAAAACGGTACAGTTAAAAACCAGGGTAATCCTTCGTTTAGCCGAAGCCGCACCAATTCTCTTTACGGCCTGGCTGAGTTTGGTTACAATAGGATGTTATACCTGAACTTTACAGGTAGAAATGACTGGTTCTCTGTTTTAAATCCTGAACATAACAGTAAGTTTTATCCTTCAGTATCGGGCAGCTTCATTTTCTCGGAATTATTAAAGAATGTAACATGGCTTTCTTATGGTAAACTGAGAGCTTCCTGGGCGCAGGTTGGTAGCATAGCCGGTGTAAATCCCTTTGACGGCATACTAACCTATAGTTTCAATCAAAATCAGTTTAATGGCCAGACTTTAGCAACTATTGCTAATGTTAACAGCGTAGCGCTCGCACCTAACCCATTGTTGCAACCATTTACGGTGACGGAAAAAGAAATAGGCCTTGAACTGAGCTTGTTTAATAGCAGGTTGCATTTGGATATTGCAGCATTTGATAAAGTAACAACCGACCAGATACTAAGTGTTCAGCTTTCCAGTGCATCGGGATATACTGATTCAAAACAAAACAAGGCCTCATTAAAGAACAGTGGTTTGGAAACCCTGGCTGAATACAGAGTAATACAAGGCAAAAATTTTAGCTGGGCAACTTCCTGGAACAACACTTACCTTAAAACAAAAGTCCTCGATGTTGGCAATCCAAATGGAACTATATTATTAATTTACTTTAACGGAACAGGTAACGAGTTTCTCGGCGAATTACATTACACAGAAGGACTGGCGATGAACCAATTATATACAAGACACTATAGGACAAATGCTAAAGGTGAAACTGTCGTGAGTGACCAGGGGCGTTTACTTGCATCAACCGGAGGATCATTAGGTACTGGTTTTGAGCCTGTCGGCAGTTCAATTCCTAAATTTACCGGTGGCTGGAATAATACCTTTGTTTATAAGAACCTGAGTATTGGAGTACTTATTGATTACAAGTTTGGAGGTACCATATTATCTTCTACGCTTTTGAATATGACCAGGCAAGGACATTCTAAATTATCCTTGCAGGGGCGCGAAGGTGGATTGACCTTCCCTGCGGTTTACGAAAGTTCTGGTCAGCCTAACACTACGGTGGTTCCTGTTTCAAGTCTGCAATCATTCTATACCGATTACAGAAACTTACAAATTGGAGATCCTTTTACGTTCAAGTCGGATTTCATTAAGCTTAGAAACATTTCTATAACATATAACCTTACGAACCTTTTAAATAAGGCAGCCTTAATGAATTTCGTTAAAGGTTTAACCTTGTCGGCTTCCTGCCGGAATGTGGCAATAATTCATAAGGATTTGCCAGGTCTTGATCCCGAAGCCATCCAGTCATCCGGAGATATCAGAGCCGGTTATGAAGACGCATCATTGCCAACAACCCGTAATTACAATCTTACTTTAAATGTCAAATTCTAACAGTATGATAAAAATAATTAAACGAGTAATCCTTATAAGCACTGTCCTGCTTATTGCCGGGTGCGATAAAGATTTCGAAAAAGTAAACACAAATCCTTATGCGATAACCTCAATTGACCCTGCTCTTTTGTTTGCAGGAGCTCAACGACCCCTTCTCGGAACATGGACTGCAGAACATGCAATTGTTCAGCAATTTGTGGTTCCTTACAATACAGGGGCAAATACCGGCTTTAATTTTAATGAGGATATTGATGGTGTCAGTACACCCAAATGGAATGATTCATATCCCGGAACAATCAAAAATATTATCCAGGCAATGAATCTTTTGGAAGGAAATACTGAACGTATTAATTTAATGAGCATGCTCCGCATATGGAAGGCTCAAATATTTATGGGGCTAGTGGACGACTATGGAGATGTTCCTTACTCTGAAGCAGGAAAGGCTGTTAGCGACGTTATTTTCTATCCGAAATATGACGATGATGCAGCCATTTATGACGATCTGTATAAAGAGCTTAAAGAAGCAATAGCTGCATTGAATCCTGGCGCTGAATACGTTTCCGCGGACCTTTTTTATGGGGCCAATGCAGGACCATCAGTTAAAACTGCAAACGCTACAGATCAGGTAGCCAAATGGAAAAAATTAGGTAATTCATTGTTGCTAAGATTAGGAATGCGTTATTCGAAACTTAACGCTGCCAAGGCTCAGACTATTGTAGCAGAGGCATTTGCAGGTGGGGTGATGGCTTCAAATGCTGACAATGCGTATGTAAAATACGATGGAACGTTGTATTCAGAAGCCGATAATTTAGCATTGCGAAACTTCTCTCAGTTTAACTACGCTGCTGAGCCATTTGTAAATCAACTCAAATCAACCAATGATCCACGCGGAAAGTTCATTTTGGCAAATTTTACAGACCCGGGCAATGTTGGAAATGAATCTAATCCTGATGTTGTTTTAGCTAATCAATTTGGTTGTCCTATAGGAGTAACTAGTGATGATATTTTAGCTGATCCCGTCACCTACAGAGGCGGCAGGGCAGGAGGGCTTAACTACTCACAGTTTAATGTATGGATAGTGGCGTCCCCGGCAGCTCCTGATTTTTATGTAACATATGCGCAAACATCCTTGTTGCTGGCAGAAGCAGCGCAGAAAGGCTGGGTCAGTGGTTCCGCACAGACATACTACGAAAATGGAATCAAGGCTGATATGGAGGTGTATTCTCTTTATCCCGGAACCACTCCTATTTCTACTGCAGAAGTAGATGCTTATCTGTCCGATCCGGGAATAGCATTTAACCCAACCGACGCACTAAAGTTGATTAACACCCAATACTGGATCGTGAACCTTAGAAACGGGACAGAAGCATTTGCCAACTTTAGAAGAAGTGGATTTCCTGCTTTAAGTCCTGATACTTATCCTGGTTCTGTTAACCTTAGCGGTGGATTTATAAGAAGGCTATCTTATCCGAATGTCGAGGCTTCTGCAAATACAGGGAATTATACCGCTGCTGCTACTGCTATTGGTGGTGATGTATTAACGTCAAGAGTATTTTGGGACAACTAATTAAAAGAATAGATAATGCTAATGAAAGTATTATCTAAGCTTTGCCCGGTTTAGGTTTATATAATCATAAAAAAATCTGTATTTAAGTGTAACAGTAAAAAAAAATTATAAAGGAAATTTTTAAAAGCTATTCCGCCTGCGTTAAGAGATGCTTTGTATGTTTGAAAAAAGCAAGCTCGCAACTATTAAATTATGAAAACGCAATTGCGTTTTTAGCCTCTCATACGGCAAACGACCTTTTGTATCTACATGAGGTCTTTTAAAATTATCCTCTTAAGCTAAACCATTATTTTTAACAAATAAACGGCAATAGAAAAACAAATTATGGGCGTTCAATTTTCCGGCTTAAGAAATGATAACCAATGACTTTTTCCAAATTTATGATCTATGAGTGAAAATTTAAGGAGCCACAACTGGTTTGGTAAAAAAAATAAAGACGGTATCATCTACCGGAGTTGGATGAAAAACGAGGGCATGCCCCTCGATATGTTTGATGGAAGACCCGTGATTGGTATTTGTAATACATTTAGTGAACTGACACCCTGCAATGCACATTTTCGCGAGCATGCTGAAATGGTGAAACGCGGTGTGTTGGAAGCCGGTGGTTTTCCATTAGAGTTTCCCGTTATGAGCCTGGGTGAAACATTACTGAAACCAACAGCAATGCTCTTCCGAAACCTGGCAAGTATGGATGTAGAGGAAAGTATCCGGGGTAATCCTATCGATGGTGTAGTGCTGCTAACCGGTTGCGATAAAACCACGCCGTCAACCGTAATGGGCGCTGCCAGTGTAGGATTGCCAACAATAGTAGTACCCGGGGGGCCAATGTTGAACGGAAGATATAAAGGGCAAACTATTGGCAGCGGTACGCACGTATGGAAGTTTGATGAAGATATGAAGACCGGAAAAATGACACAGGAAGAATGCGAGGTAGCTGAAAGTTGTATGAGCCGCAGTATCGGGCATTGTATGACGATGGGCACTGCAAGTACCATGGCTGTAATGGCAGAATCGTTGGGCTTAACTTTGAGTGGCGCATCAGCCATTCCTGCGGCCGATAGCCGAAAAAAGCAAATGGCGCAACTAAGCGGCAGGAGGATCGTGGAAATGGTAAAAGAAAATTTAACCATGGATAAAATATTAACAAGGGAAGCGTTTGAAAATGCTATTCTGGTAAATGCAGCAGTTGGCGGTTCATCCAATTTTATAATTCATCTTATAGCTATTGCAGGCAGAATTGGTGTTGATATAAATCTGGATGATTTTGATATGCTTAGCAGAAAAATTCCATTGCTGTTAAACTTAATGCCTTCGGGCAAATACCTTATGGAGGATTTTTATTATGCCGGTGGTTTACCGGTCATCTTAAATCAATTAAAAGATATTTTACATAAAAATATAATAACTGTTACCGGTAAAAATCATCAGGAAAATATTAAGGGCAATACAGATTGTTACAACGAAGATGTAATTGCCAGTTATGAAAAACCATTTATACCTGACGCAGGCTGTGTTGTGGTAAAAGGCAATCTTGCTTTAAATGGGGCAGTAATAAAACCCAGCGCTGCCACACCTGCTTTATTAAAACATACAGGCCGTGCGGTAGTATTTGAAAGTATAGAAGACTACAATGCCAGGATTGATAACCCTGGCCTGGATGTTGATGAAAGTTGTGTAATGGTTTTAAAATATGTAGGCCCTGTTGGCTATCCTGGTATGCCGGAAGTGGGCAACATGGCCTTACCTAAAAAAATATTAGAGAAAGGCGTTAAAGATATGATTCGGATAAGTGATGGGCGAATGAGCGGTACTGCCTACGGCACAGTCGTACTGCATGTATCACCGGAATCAGCCATTGGCGGCAATTTGGCCCTGGTGCAAAACGGAGATATGATTGAACTGGATGTGATACAAAGAAAATTACATTTGCATGTAGCAGATGAAGAATTAGCATCAAGAAGAAAAAAATGGATGGCACCCAAGCCTGCAGCAGCAAGAGGATATGTGAGTTTGTATATAAAACATGTATTGGGTGCTGATAAAGGCGCCGATCTTGATTTTCTGCAGGGAAGTTCAGGAAGTGAAGTAACCAGGGATTCGCATTAATATTTACCCACATCAACCCAGCTATGATTCAGTATGGATAGATGAAATCGTTTTCCTGAACAAAAGGAAAAATCAAACTTTATAAGTCCCTTTAAAGTAACGTATAAGGGTAAACGCTATTTTGGAGTGAAAAAAAATCATAAAATTGACAATCTAAAAAGGAAATAAAAATGAAATTGTACAATACCAATGCCGGAACGGTAATCGAAGCCAATGAAAATTTTTATGCGGTGAACGCCGAATGGGAACAACTGATTAATGATGATAATGCTTTTCAAACCGCAACTGCCCTTATAAAAGATGCAACTGCAGGCGACAGTACACTGGTTGAAGAATTACTTCCTGTAATTGGCAACAACCAGGAGTTATGGGCTTGTGGTGTTACTTACCTGCGCAGCAAAATAGGAAGGCAGGAAGAAAGTAAAGATGCCGGCGGCGGAGACTTTTATGGCCGCGTATACGAAGCTGAAAGACCCGAATGTTTTTTCAAAAGTACACCACACCGGGTAGTTGGTCATAAGGGTTTAGTAAGAATTAGAAAAGACAGCACCTGGGACGTACCCGAACCTGAATTGACATTGGTGGTAACTACCTCAGGAAAAATTATAGGCTATACTATTGGAAATGACATGAGTAGCCGTAGTATCGAAGGAGAGAATCCTTTATATCTTCCACAGGCAAAAACTTATGACGGGTGCGCAGCCCTTGGCCCGTGTGTTTTGCTTACAGATAAACCCTTTGCAACGGATACAAAAATTACTTTGATCATCAACAGAAATCAGCAAACAGTTTTTAACGACACGATTGCAATCAGCCAGATGAAGCGGACGCCGGAAGAATTAACTTCTTTTATTTATCGTGAAAGTTCTTTTCCATACGGCTGCATGATAATGACCGGCACCGGCATTGTTCCCGCCAATGAATTTACCCTGCAGAGCGGTGATGTAATTTCAATTGCTATTGATAAAATAGGTGAACTGATAAATGTGGTAGGTTAATTAAATACATTCATAAAAAGAAACAATTGTTGTGAAAAAAATATTTTCCCTGCCGGTGATTTTTCTCGCATGTGCATCTATGGCACAGCAGCCTAAACCGATCAAAATAGATGACGGATCATTACAAGGCATTTTTGAAGATGGCCTCACCGTGTACAAAGGAATTCCTTTCGCCGCACCACCCATTGGTAATTTCAGGTGGAAAGCGCCGCAACCGCCGGCAAAATGGGACGGTGCTCGTATGGCCGACAAGTTTGCCCCGGGCGCCATGCAGAGCATAAACCCACCTTCGGGTAAGAGCGAAGACTGCCTTTACCTGAACGTTTGGACGCCTGCAAAATCAGCAAAAGAAAAAGTGCCTGTGTTGGTATGGATTTACGGCGGCGGATTCTCGGTTGGCTACACTTCCGACCCGATGTACAATGGTGCACAGTTGGCTAAGAAAGGTGTGGTGCTCGTAAGTATCGCCTACCGTGTGGGCCAACTTGGCTTTTTAGCCGACCCCGAATTAAGTGAAGAAAGCCCAAACCATGTTTCTGGAAATTATGGTCTGCTTGATATGATTGCCGGTCTTAAATGGATTAGGAAAAATATTGCCGCATTTGGCGGCGATCCTGATAAAGTGACCATTTTTGGTGAGTCAGCGGGCGGCATTGCCGTTAGTATGTTATGTGCATCGCCATTAGCAAAAGGTTTATTTCAGGGAGCAATTTCCGAAAGTGGCGGATCGTTTGGGCCTCCCCGTCTCACTACTTACCCTGGCGAAAATTTAAAAACTTTGCACGATGCAGAAAGTGATGGAGCAGCTTATGTAACAAGCGCTGGCGTTACTTCTATTGCCGAACTACGGAAAATTGATGTGGACAAACTTCCCGGTGGCCGCGGCCTGGGAATGTCGTGGCCCATCATTGATGGATACGTAATTCCTGATGACCAGCATAATTTATACGAAACGGGGAAGTATAATGATGTGCCCATATTAGTGGGTTATAACTCTGATGAAGGTGCAAGTTTTTCCCATGATAAAACACCGGCAGACTATATTTCGGGTGTGCGTAAGCGTTATGGTAAGTTTGCAGATGATCTTGTTAAAGCTTATCCTGCGGCGGACAGCGCCGTTCCTAAAACTGCACGTGACCTTTCCCGTGATGCTGCTTTTGGCTGGCAAACCTGGAGTTGGGCAATGCTCCAGGCAAAGACCGGAAAATCAAAAGTCTTTTATTATTATTTCGACCAACATCCCGACTACCCGAAAAGTTCTCCTCGCTATGGGTTTGGTTCACCACATGGCCAGGAAGTCGCTTATGTGTTTCAACATTTAGATACAGCTAAACCTGACATTACTAAAACAGATGTGGATATTTCAGACGCCATGAGTACCTACTGGACAAACTTTGCAAAATACGGAGATCCAAATAGCAACATTTTGCCGGCATGGCCGGTCTTTAGGTCTTCCAATCCGCAAGTCATGTATTTTAGTAAAACACCGCATATAGGGCCTGTGCCCAGTGCTGAATCATTGAAAGTATTGGATGATTATTTTAAATGGAGACGAACGCCCGATGGAAAAGAATGGGCCAAATAAAAAACAATTTCATTACAACAACTTTATTTAAATCACCATAACAAATAAAATGAAAAATATTCCAATTGTACTCAATATGCAAAAGGCAATCAGGTTAACTTCTATTTCATTATTACTGCTGTGTAACTGTTTAACCTCACAAGGGCAGAGTGATACTGTGTTACGGCTAACCATGCCAAAGGCTGGCGAAATGCACAACAGCAAACCTATAGGAAAAGGCTGGGTAAACCTGTTGAAAACTCCATCCGAATGGAATTACGAATCTGCCTTTTGGCAATTTACTGATTCAGGTTTTCATGCCTCGATGGGAAAAGAAAAGGAACATCACTATAGTTATACAAAAAAAAATTACAGGGATTTTGAATTAAATGTAATGATAAGAATGGTGGGTGATGAAGACGCCAATTCCGGGGTTTGTATCCGCATACATCCAACAAACTTTGATAATGCACCCGGTTACCAGGTTGATATGGGAAAAGGTTATTGGGGCTCACTTTGGGAAGAACGCCGGGCAAGTATGGTGCAAAAATTTCCTGATACACTTGTGCAAAAACTGGTGCATCAAAACGATTGGAACCATTACTATATTATAGCAAAAGGCCATCATATACAAGCCTGGCTAAATGGCGTTAAGACCATTGACATTGTACACGATGCAGGTTTTTCCGACGGTAATATTGGCTTTCAGCTTTGTCATTACCATAACCAAACTGCGGTGGATGTAAAATCTTTATATATCCGTGAATTATAAAAATTGCAGGGGACGTATTCAAGCAATCTGGCTGGTTTAACTTGCATTTTTTTTAATAACAAAAGCATGTGATACCTAATAATTGAGATTACTTGATACTTTTTGATAAAGCGAGAAAACAAAAAAGCCCGAAAACACTACGTCTTGCGGGCTTTTGATACAATTTAGTTTCTTGAACTGCGGACCGGACGGTTCATCTGAAGGCCTTACACAGCTTTCCAGATTTTTACCTATTCTTACATACTACATTGATTATTATCATTTTATAAAGACTTTTGCAGCTCACAAAATCAGAACTTCCCATGGCTTTACTCAACTGATATAGAGTAAAAAATATAGTAAAACCATGTATCATGATACTACCAATTAAACCAATTTGTAAAAAGGAATGGGCGCGCCGTGATGGCACCAGCATTATTTTTCTTCAATACTGCCGCACCTCAGAGGAAAGAGTTTTAGTAGACACGGGATTAGCAATTCCACCGGAATTCTGGAATAGAAAGAATAACCGGGTATGTCCAAATATACCTAACGTATATGGGCAAACGCAGGAAATTGAAAACTTACTTTCACAAAAAATGAGAAGAGCGGAAGATTTAGTTAAATATGCGATTTCTCAAAAAAACATTTCTCCTACGAAGTTTTTAAAAGAAAAATTCCAGACAACTTTCGATCCTGTTAAGCCAATGCCTGCTTTAAAAATCCAGCAGAACATGAATGTATTTTTCCATATCGATGAATACATTAAGTCTAAGCAAGGCAAAGTCAAACGGTGTACCATAAACGTAATTGGTGCAATGAAAAAACATCTGTTAAGTTTTGAGAAATATCGTAAGAAGCCTATTACTTTCGATTCATTCGATGTAACCTTTTACGAAGAATTTTTGGATTATATGATTTATGAAATCCACCATCCACGAAGAACTGAAGTTATAAAAGGATTAATGATTAATACGATTGGCAAAACAATAAAACATTTGAAAGCCTTTCTCAAAGACAGGATGAAAAAGAAAATTATATCTTTTATCGATTTAAGTGATTATAAAGTTTTAGAGGAGGAAGTTGACGCTGTCTATTTGAGTTGGAGTGAGATTTCAACAATCTTTCATCTTGATTTATCTAAACATCAACATTTGGACAAGTACCGCGATCTTTTGATTTTAGGATGTTTAACGGGATTTCGCTTTAGTGACTATTCGGATATTAAGCCTGAAGAAATAAGAGATGGTATGCTATACGTAAACCAGGCAAAAACATTATCAACTGTTGTTGTGCCGCTAAGGAAAGATGTGAAATCCATTCTCATTGATAAATATAATTTGCAAATGCCTCAAGTGACCAATCCGAATTTCAATGAATGCATAAAAGAAGTATGTAAACTGGCCGGCATAAACGAGTCTATAAAAATAACCCATAAACGAGGTAATAAAACAATTGAGGAAATTCGGCCGAAATATGCCTGGATTACATCCCATACTTGTCGTCGTTCATTTTGTACGAATGAATATTTAGCTGGAACACCAACTGATTTGATCATGACGATTAGCGGACATAAAACAGAAAAAGCATTTCGTCGATATATTAAGGCGGATAAAGTTCAAAAGGCATATATGATTAAGAAGCTTTGGGATGAAAGAGCGAATCTTTAATTTAAGAATATTTTTCATTCCGAATAAAATATTGATGAATACAAATAATTTGCTTTGACTATAAATTCTTTTAGTCAAACGAAACTAAGTTTAATTGACTATGAATTTTTTAAGTAAATTTGAATCATACTATGAATATTAAAGACTATAAATCAGGAACATTTACAAAACAGTTTGGGTATAAGAGCTTTCATCCGAATCCAATTAATAAGGAATGGGAAATAAATAGCCCTGAGATCAATTCCCTTTTGGCAGAAGCAAATTTCAAATTGGGTGAGCTCAATGCATTCTCAACTTTCGTTCCTGATGTAGATGTTTTTATCAGAATGCACATTGTAAAAGAGGCGACTCAGTCAAGTCGTATCGAAGGAACACGTACCCGGATGGATGAAGCTGTATTGGAGGCCAAAGACGTAAGTCCAGAATTAAAGGACGATTGGCAGGAAGTACAGAATTATATCGAGACAATGAAGCATTCCATTAAGAACTTGGAGGCACTGCCCTTATCTTCCCGGCTGATTAAGCAAGCGCATAAAATCTTGCTAAAAGGAGTCAGAGGTAAAAATAAATTGCCTGGGGAATTCCGTACAAGTCAAAATTGGATCGGTGGAGCTACAATTAATGACGCTGTTTTTGTACCGCCGCATCAAACGCTTGTACCGGATTGCATCAGTGATTTGGAAAAATTTCTGAATAATGAAGAAATACAAGTCCCGCACCTGATCAGAATCGGCATTGTACATTATCAATTCGAGGCAATCCATCCATTTCTTGATGGCAATGGCAGAATAGGCCGGCTATTGATAACGCTGTATCTGATAACACAAAAAGTGTTGAATAAACCAACACTATATCTGTCAGACTTCATTGAGAAAAACAAGCAACTCTATTATGATAACTTAATGGCGGTTTCACTTAACAATAAGATGGAACAGTGGCTAAAGTTCTTTTTGGTCGGTATTATTGAAACCGCAAAGAATGCAACAGACACGTTCACTAAAATCATTGCACTAAGAGACAAACTTGAAAGGGATGTCATAGTATCATTAGGTAAAAGATTGCCCAATGCAAAGGCATTACTTACCTATCTATACAGCAAACCAGTTGTGACTGTATCGGATGTAATGATAAACCTTGATGTAACGAAACAGACTGCCAATGCATTGATTAAAGATTTTCACAATCTTGGAATACTTAAAGAACAAACCGGCTATAAACGCAATAGAATATTTGTATTTGAAGAATACCTGAGATTATTTGAAAGATAAAAATTTACTATGGCAAATCTTGTTATAAACAAAGTGCACTTTAAGATAATTAATCCTGTGATTTCAATATGGGTAAACACAGAAGATTTTTTTGGTGCAAAAAAAAAACGATCCTCCATCTTCGAAGAAATAATAGATGCTGATATTATACATCAAAATGATTTTTTGTATTATTCCCTTGCACCTGTCCAGAATGCTACCGAATATTCAATAAACCTTGCTAACAAAAAATACTTTATTAAGCCCTATATCACTTCAAAGTTCAGAGATTACTTTGAGCAAATAGGTTCAATGACTATTGATGATTTCGTAAATGGAATACAGATATGGACTGCCAAAGGAGTTAAACAGCAATTTAGAGAATATGAAAAGATAAACCTCCGGCAGCTTTCAGTATCCAACCTATCCAAATTAGAATTACTTATTTCCTTTGATGGAACATCTTATACTACGCTTAAAACACTTTCAAAAATTACCATCACCGGTAAATATTCTAAGTATATAGAAAATGGTAAAATAAACAGGGTTAAGTGCAGATCAAGCAATTGATCCAGACGCGGCTTATCCCGTATTGAGCTACTCATTGAAAAGAGAGTTACATTTCCAATTTGAAAATTCTCCAAAGAAAAATACTTACCTCGAATATTATCAAAAGATAAGCGCCTTTTATACTACTCACTTACAGGGCAAAATCATTGCTGGCAATATTCAAATCTACAATGATGGTTTTGTGAAACTGACTGAATCTGAAATTCATAAAACAAAATTTGTATCCAATAAACTAAGATTTGCCAACGAGGGAGAAGATAACAGTGTTTACAATGGTTTAAAACGATACGGGCCATATTCAGTACCTAGTACGGAAAATCTAAGATTTATATTTATATATAAACCAGGACATAGTGAAGCTGCAAAAAAGCTTTACACGTCATTGTCTTTCGGACTTAAAGAAGGGGCATTTTCCCCGGGATTAAAGGATTATTTGAAGATAAATTTTAAAATGGCGGAACAACATCGGATCGTACTGGAAAGTAATGATCCTATGACTGAATTGACTACTAAAATTGAAGCATATCCCTTTCAGGATGGATTAAATTATTTTGTTATTTATTTAACCGATCATAACCGTATTGAAAGCGAGGGCGACAATGAGGATGAATACTATAAAGTGAAATATTTGCTCTTGCAAAGAGGTATCCTTTCTCAATTTATATGGTATAAAAATATCCTCAATAAAAATTTCAGGTATCATCTTCCGAATATACAAGTTGCGATACTGGCAAAAATTGGCGGTATTCCCTGGAAGCTGGACACATTCTCTACAGACAAATTAATCATTGGATTTGGTGTTAAACGGATTGAAGACAATGTTTTTTTAGGCAATAGCTTATTTTTTAAAGAGGATGGCACATTTCATAAGTTCGATTCATTTCAAAATGACAGTTTGAAATCCATTGGCTCAGCCTTGAAAGCAAATATTGAAACAGTTCTTAGGCAAGGAGATCTGAATGTTAGCAAAATTGTGATTCACTACTATAAAACATTGAATGACGAAGAAGCTGAAGAAATTGAAAAAGTGCTTAAGTTTTTCAATTTGAATATTCCTTATGTCGTCCTCACCATTAATGATTCAAAAAGTAAAGATTTTGTATTCTTCGATACGATGTATGACAAGATCATGCCAGTAAGCGGAACAATAATAGAATTAAAGTACAGATCTGAATATCTTCTATCAAACAATATGAGGCATGACGAAACCCAGTTTTATAATATCTATCAATACCCGTTCCCTTTAAAAATAAAGATAAACAAGTCAGAGAATGTTTTACATGATGTATTTGATACTAAACAATTGCTTGACCAGGTGTACAGTTTTTCAAGGATTTATTGGAAGTCGATTGGCCAGGCCAGCTTGCCCGTTACTATTTCGTATTCGAAAATAGTCGCAGACTTAGCCGCTCATTTCCCGGATAACCGGCTTCCGGAGAATCCTGTCGCACACTCTAATCTATGGTTTTTATGACGCTAAAAGAAACCTTTGATAGTACCGTCTTCCTTTTAGGTGCAGGTGCATCTTATGAAGCCAATTGCCTTATATCAAGGTCTATGCTTGGTAAATTGCATCAGGCAATCATTGATATACCACAAGACCATATTTTGTATAAGGACTACAAGAAAGCCTTTGTTGAATTGTATCAATTCATACGGCCTTCACTCTCTTTTCAAAGTGATTTGAGAAATATTAGATCCGGGGGTGAAGATCTTTATTTCCCTAACATGGAAGACTATATCTTGATTATCCGCAAAATAATAAACAAGGATTACATTATACCCGAACCTCTTGTTGGTAGTTGGAGTGAACGTTTAATGCGATTAGAAATTAAATATGACAACATTTTTGAAACATACTTAAATTTTATTTATGAGAAGGTCATAGAATGGATTACGCCGGCTGATAACTATAAAGCGGCAGAAGATTTACTCGCGCCATTCTCTACACTCTTAAAAGAAACTAATGACCAAGATTATCATATAAATATATTCTACCCTAAATTATGACCTTGTATTTGAAAAGGTCTTTAATAAAGACTCCGAGTTTCCTGTTAACACCGGCTTCAACTCTGAAGGCTTATGGGATGCAAAATGGTTTGATTCGGAAGATGCAAAAATTAACCTCAGTAAAATTCATGGTTCTTTAGACTGGTATTTGAATGAGGATGATACTTGTTGCCTAACAAATCACGAAGTCGCCTTTAATCCTTTAAATCCGAATGAAAGGAAACCTCATATAATATTAGGTTTTGAGTACAAATTATTTTCTGTGGATCCTTTTTTTACTTTACTTCAGCAGTTCATTCAGAAACTGAAAACATCAAGGTTACTCGTCGTTATTGGCTATAGCTTCTTTGATAATTACCTCAATAATATTATTATAAGACATTTAAACAGCAATGAGAATGGACGAGTATTAATAGTTGATCCATATTGGGCATCAAAAGATAACCCGGAAGAAGATTTTCTAAAATATCTGCGACAAATCCAAGCCGACACCAGCAACATGAATATGAACAATTACACGACATTATATTCAAGCAGATTAGCATTTTATAAAAATGATAAGGGCCTTTCCTCTGGAGCGAAGAATTTTTACGCTGAGTTTATTAGCGACAAATGCAGTAAACTAACAAGTTTCCATAGCCAGATTAATAATAAAAGTCTTGAGTTCTAATACATATGTATGAGCATAGCGAAACTTTTTCTGTTTACAAAGGACACCGATGCTTCGGCCACTGAGCAGGGCTTCCATTATCAAAAGCTGAAAACGTTGAAAACCTGGTTAGAAAATAGGGTTAATGAAGTTGATGATGTAATTTATTGTGACTATGAAGATGATATTTTCGAAAGAAATATTGAACAAGGAAAATCAAGGTTTCGGCAGGTAAAATTATATTCTTCAAACTTTTCTTTTTCAAAGGAAGAAATCCAAAAGAGCCTTGCTCACTTCTTCATGTTATTTGTAAAAGGTGACTATATGTTCGATGATGTCTCCTTTTCATTTGAAACAAATTCTGGTGTTGCCAAAGAAACGAGAGGAAATGACGGCGATCTGCTAAAAGAGTGGTGGCAGAATCAGGATCCTATGAATGACGATTTGATATCAAGGTGCCGGGCAACGGTTAAAGCAATTATTGATAACTACGTTACAGAGGCCTATGCGAAACAAATGACCGCCGAGGCTAAAGCCGATTTACAGCAGGCTAAAAATATCTATGATCAACTTACGGATGAAATTTGGGATAAATTCATCCGTTCTATAAAATGGCAATTCGACGAAATTGAACAAAAAGATGCAATTCCGTTGCTGTTATCGGAAGTGGAAGCTTTGGCATCACAGTTGCCACTTCCGATAAAGTCTGACAGAGTATCTACTTACGTTTCTATCCTTCACTTTGAGATAGTGCAGCGAACAGCACAGGCTGATCAAGAAAAAAAATCCTTACCAATGAATTATTGGATATACTGCTACTGAATGATGGTTCGGAAAAGGATCGTTGGTATGCAGATGTTTATCGGAGTTGGTTACGTGTGACAGAAATTAAACATTTCAACGTTGGGGCATTCTACGAGGTTATTAATGCAGCTCGTCATTGCAGGTGGGAATTATACGAAACCAACCATGCAGCTTTATGGCTGCAGCTACTAAAAAAATATATAGAATTGCCTGAAACAATTGTCGTTTGCAGGAGAAAGGCAATTTACGAATATCTATTTTTTCTTCTCATCTCTCCAGATCCCAATACTGGCGCTCCTAAAGGAACGATAGGGGATCAACAGGAATGGGTGAGGATTATTTCAGCGAATTTGAGCATAGAAACTTAGTCGCTGATGTAGAAGAAGATATTACGCTTTTGCAAATAATTCAAACCCATCAATTGCTCAATGAAGGATTTTTACATGAGGATGAAATTCAGAGTTGGGCAAAAACGATAGAACAATTTATAACTTAAAATATTGGTCATCCTCGTGACGCGGATGAATTATGTCAACTATATGAGTTAAAGGGGCATTATAGTTTTCACCTTAATCCGTTAGTTCCATTAAAGGAAAAAATAGAAGCCGGACTTCAAACATATAGGTTGATAATTCCTCTTTTAAAAGACACTAATATATACTCCATATCCAGGTTGAGTGATAGTTAAGCCAGATTTTGAATATGCTTATTCGACACGGAATGGAAGAAGATACTATTGAGCCAATTGAGAAATTTATAACTGAAATAGAGGATTATGCTTCTAAGACAGGAAAGCAACATAACGCCGCTCATAATTTGGTCGAAAGAGGGGTTTTGTATATTAAAAATCCGTCTTCAAAAAACTTTCTTAAAGCTTTGGATTGCTTTCACAAGGCAAAAAATTTATGGTATTTAAGCGAAACAAAAGAAGGGTTTATTCTCGCCTTGATAAACATCGCACAACTATATTCTGCTTTGGGGATGAACCTTGCTGCAAAATATTACGGTCTGTGTGGTGTATGGGCATCAATCCATTTTGGCGACCAGGCTACATTTAAAAGAATAAGTGACAGCTACGCAATGGTGTTTCATGCGGACTTTCAGCAGGGTGCGTGGATGTGTACTCTGGATGATTTTGAGCAATATATAAAAGCAAGAATAGAGTTTAAGCCTGATGATTTAGACATGGAGAGCGATAGCATATTCAGGAAGACTTTACTTGACCTTGCTTGTATTTTGGCCGCTACTCCTCTTATACAGCCGGATCTTACAGTTTTTATTGAATACCAGAAAAAGACTTTAGGATGGCTTTACACAGATCATTTAGAAGTGTTGGTAAATGAGTTAACGGCTAAGTTTGAAAATCGGGAAATGATTAAGAAGGTCATTGCCGGCAAGCTTACGAGTACAATTTTAAATGATATAGGAATAGAACGCACTATTACCTTTAATGTATTAGGCATTGAGTGGCGTATTAGCTTTCAGAATACAGCCATTTTAAATGCGATAGGCGAAGAATTTTGCTCTTTATTGCAAATTACCCTTTGTGAAATTGGACTTTTAGGGACGGACTTGCATTTATTGCAATTGCCTGTTATCATAAATATTACCCAAGCTATGGACTACACAAATTGGCTTAATCAGCGCCCGTCTCACGAAAAATCTGTTTGGGATGCGGCCATACCATCATTAGATACTAAAGAACAGAGTAAAATTCAGTTTCATTATGGCTATATAGCGACTAACATTAAGATACTGCTCAATGATTTAAGTCTATTGCCGAAAGAAGAATTCGACAAAATTTTCGATGATTTATACATAAAGCAAAGATTAGGAGAAAAGGGGTTGTCAATAAATACTTATCAAAAGGTTTATTTTAATCTTTTAAGCGTACAGGATTTTGATAAAGCAAAGAGAGCTGGATTTCCATCCGCTGCCGCAAACTCATCTGACAATAAACCGCCTAATTTTCTGCCTTCATTTGAGGGATTAAGTAATAAATATAATCAGGAGCAATCCTTAAAACGCATTGACGAACGCTACCAGAACACATACAAAAACCTGTCTGTTAGCCTAAGTATATGGGAAAGCAACCCTGAATTTCAGGAACTCATTCATGGATTGCGTAAAAATGGATGGCTTGATTGGCAAATTCTAATGGCTTTAATGAATTATGTACTCAATGCAAAAGCAAATGCCTATATGGAATCGGTAACGATTACAGATGAGATCGAACGTAGAAAGGCTTTTGAAAAGGAATTTTTTAGGTTGCAGAAATTACCTGAGAATGAATGCTACATGGAAATCCCTGTATCATGGTTGAAGTCAAAAGATTTTGAATTTCATATTGAAAAAATGCCGGTTGATACGTTACACTCATTCGGGTTGGAAAACAATATGAAGTATCCCAATTTTTCTTTTATACATTCATTACTAAACAAGAGATTTTCGTTCAATGTGGACGATCAGCAGGATAACAATCCTTTAAAAGAAATTTAATTGGCAACACAAATGACTAAAGCTGTAGGAATTTTGGCGTATGGATCACTAATCAATGATTCAGGAGATGAAATCAATCCACTCATTACGGAAAGGATTCCTTGCATTACCCCTTTTAATGTTGAATACAGCCGAAAGAGTAAGTCCAGAGATTATGCTCCTACACTTATCCCGGTCGATATTGGAGGGGCTGCAGTAAACGCTGTAATTCTCGTTTTGAATGATAGCATTTCCTTAGAAGAAGCGGAAAATATGCTTTGGCGGAGAGAAACACGGGAACTTGACAAGAACAGGAAATACAAGAAAAAGCTGAATCCAGGGCAAAATAGCGTGCAGATTAAAATATTGGAAAATTTCCAAACGGTTGATAGGGTAATTTATACATCTATCGGCAGTAATCTTGATGACAATTCACCGAATATCCTTGCAGCCCTTGCTATCCAATCCATACTTAGTAATGCAGGAAACGCAGGAACAGATGGTATCAGATATTTGTTGAATGCTAAGGCAAACGGAATAACTACGCCTTTTAGCACCGAATACGAAAATAATATACTTGAACATACTAAGACCACCACTCTGGAAGCGGCAATTCACAAACTTGATAGCCAAAGAATTTCTGAACTGGCAAGAGCGGCTGAGTATATGTTCTTATTTGACAAAAAAGAAAGGACGCTTCAGGGTCCGGCAGATTATAATGCAGATATTTATGCCTATTATAACGATAGCGCACGACTGGATGTTGGTTGTGTCCGAGATCAGCTTGAGATCTGGTTTGCTAAATATCCCCAAAACGAAAAAGAAGAATTAAAATCAAGAGTAAAGGCAACTTTTAACCCTGCAATTTTCGAGTTATTTATTTTCGCATTATTTACTGAATTAGGATATTCGTTAGAAATACATCCTGAAATACCTGGTACTACTAAACGCCCAGATTATTTTGCAAAAAAAGGCAATGATGTATTTTACATAGAGGTCAAATTCATGACTATGCTTTCGCAAAATGAACAATCATTAGAAAGGAGAAAGAATGCAGTATTGGATGCTATCAATAAGATAGATGCATCGAATTTTCTATTGAAACTTGAAGACATTTCCTTTAAGGATAGTAGTCAACCAAGCGGCAAAGACATAATTAGTTATTTCAATAAGGAAATAGCTAATTATTCGCCGGATGATTATACTGAACGTTTACTTCAGCACGGTTTTGACGGTATGCCTGAAATTATTTATGAAGATGATAAAATTAAAATAACGACTAAGTTATTGCCGAAATCTCCTTTACACAGGGGAACAAATTCCCGCTCAATAGGAGCACATCCCACCGTTACCCAAATCGGCAACGATAGTGAAGATATAATAGGCTCTCTTGAAACTAAAGCAACAAGGTATGGCAACCTTAATGCACCGTACATAATTTGCCTAAACAAGCAAAGTGTTGGGCTTGACTTAATAGAAGTTCAAGAGGCTCTTTACGGTTCCCTGCAAATTTCATGGTCTGATAACCCTAATAACCGTGAAGAAAAACTGGAATTTACATGTAATGGATTCTTTGGTTCTAAAAGCAATCCTAAGTTTAAAAGGGTCTCAGGAGTTTATATCACCAATGCAAACACGGCGAATTTAGCAACAACAGCGGAACACGCCTTCAGACATAACCCATTCGCCAAATATCCCATGGACTTTGTAATAAACCAGTCAGTTAAGGAACTACTTCATATCCCACATGATTATCCTTTTAAAAAACTTCCCAATCTTTAATCTCGAATAAAGGTAAGTACTGGTGTATCCATTCAAAACCAGTAGACAAATTCTATAAAAATCCTTTCTTTTTAACAAATATTTCATTAAACTATTTCAATTTCAATCACATAAATTTTCAGGACGTCCTGAAAATTTCCGTGGCCCTTTACACATTTATTTTGTTCCTGTAAACTTATTTGTAAAGAAAAGAAATTGAACCCGAATGGAACAAGAATTAAACACAAACGCCAACGCTCCCTTTTTGTTAATCCAAAAACCGCAAGAGCTAATCAGATTATTTGAGAGCTTAATCGATAAGAAGATTAGAGAGATCCTCCCTGAAAATTTATCGTTACAAAAAATACCTACTGACAGTAATCATCCTTTCCTGAACGCCAAAGAGGTTGCAAAGATTTTTAATGTCAGCCGGCAAACAATTAATGACTGGCGAAAATCCGAATTATTGCAATCCTTTAAGATAAAGTCCAGGAGATTCTTTTTTAAGGAGCAGGTCGAACAACTCAGAAGCCAGATGAATGGCAAATCCAAATCGGAAAATAATCAATGATTCGTAGCAAAATCTTCCTACTTACAATTTTAAATTTCATTATGGAAAGGATCAGTCCATTAACAGAAGCTAAACAAATAGATATAGTTGACTACTTGGCTAAATTAGGATATGAACCAACAAAAAAAAGAAACAATGATTATTGGTATTTATCGCCTTTGAGGAATGAAAAAACTCCATCGTTTAAAGTGAACAGGAAACTAAATGTCTGGTTTGATTTCGGGGAGGGCATAGGCGGAAATTTAATAGATTTTGGCATAAGATATTTCAATTGTTCGGTAAGTGATTTTCTGAGAAGAATAAATCAAAATAATATTCCTCTTTCTTTTCATCCGCACATTGCTGATGAAAAAAAAGAAACCGCGGAAGGGAAAATTCTTATTCTCAGCGAAAGTCCAATTAATTCAAAACATCTTATAGGCTATCTGGAAAAAAGACGCATTCCTCTGAACATTGCAGAACGTTTTTGCAGGGAATTAGAATTCAGTTTGTATGGCAGAAAACAAAGTGCAATTGGTTTTAAAAATGACGCCGGTGGGTATGAATTGAGAAGCGAAAATTTTAAGGGAAGCAGCAGCCCAAAAGACATAACCACCATCTCAAATAATGCAGATCAAATTTCAGTTTTCGAAGGCTTTTTTAATTTCCTTTCCTGGCAGGTTTTATCATCAAAAAATATTGAAGAGAAAGTGCAACGGCTGACGAAAATTCAGACCGATTTTCTGATTCTCAATTCTCTATCCTTCTTTGATAAGATGGTGCAACAAAGGCAAAAATATAATGTGGTCAATCTTTTTTTAGATCGCGATAGCTCAGGAATAAAAGTAACCAGGAAAGCAATCTTATCTGATTCAATATATAAAGACCGTAGTGAATTATATAAAGGCTTTAAGGATTTAAATGATAAGCTTACCGGAAAGGAACTCATAATTAAACAGGTGCAGGGAATGAGGAATCGCTTTTAAGTTTCTGTAGCCAGCTATGTTTCTCCTTCGTCGAAACGCTGGCTCTATTCATCCCGCTGTCTCGGAATTCATCGAGAATTGAAACAGATTTAATAATTATTGTGAAGATCGATAAATGATGAATGAGGTAATAAAAATATTCAGAAACAAAGGAGGAAGGCCGAAAAAAGTGGTTTGCAGAGACCAGCAATTAGCGGTTATGTGTACAATTGATGAAAGAAAAATAATCGAAGGGAAAGCAAAAGATTTAAATATGTCCAATTCAGAATTTCTCAGAACCCTTGGGTTAAAAGGACAGGTTGACAGAAAAATAAAAGTGTTTCCAAAGGAGATTTTACTCTTTACAGCAACCCTGAATCACCTGGCTGCAAATATCAACCAGGTCGCCAAAAAGCGCAATAGTCTTGATGAATTAAATGCCATTGAAAGAGCAGAATTAAACCTGCTATCAAGGCAAATAAAACAGCTCGCAAAGGAAATAAAAAGTTACCTGCAATGATTGGAAAAATTACTATAGGAAAATCTTTCAGGGGATGTATTTTATATTGTTTAAATGACAAAACCCAGAGGTTAAACCAGGAACAGGTTATGAAGAACAGATCAGAGATTTTACTATTCAATAAATGCTATCGGAAGCCAGAAAGAATTGATTCAGCAATTTAACGAAGTAAGACAGTTGAATACCAAACTTTCAAAGCCGGTTTTACACATCACTTTAAGTCTTGCTCCCGGAGAAAAATTGGAGAAAAACAGGATGATGGAAATATGTGAAGCCTGTGCAAAAGATTTTGGTTTTGAAAACAACCAGTTTATCGCCATCAATCATAAAGATACTAACCACCGCCATTTTCATATAATAGCCAATAGAATCGGCTTCGATAAAAAGACCGTGACTGATAGTAATAACTATAAAAGGATGGCCAATTTTTGCCGTAAAACGGAACTTAAATATGGTTTGCTACAAGTACTGAATCCCAGGAGATTTTTGTCTAAAGATCTGAAATTAAAACCACGATTGGATGCAAGAAAGCAACTTTTAAAGGCATGCATCCAAAATGCTTTAATGCATTCGAAAAATTATGCTGAATTCGAGCAAAGAATGAAAGCAAAGGGCTATCATATTATCAAAGGAAGAGGGATTTCATTTATCGATAACAAGAAAGTAAAAGTAAAAGGCAGTGAGGTAAATTTCTCATTACAAATGATTGAAAGACTATTACAAAAACAGGCGATTATCGGGCTAAAAAATGATAATACAAACCTTCTAAGTGATAGAAAAAATACAAAAGTTCCTTCTTCACATTTGTCCAAAACAGAAAAAGACATATCCATTTCCGGTTCACTTAAAAAGGATATTTCGAAGGGATTGGAGCAGTTAATGAAACCGGAACAAAATCATGAACTATCCGGATCTGAATTATTAAAGAAAAAGAGAAAGAGGAAACTACGTCATCACTTATAATCCCTTTTTAAACCAAAAACATGGAACCCGAAATTATTGAAACCGTATTGAAAGAAATTCTGGATGAATTAAAAATAATTCACCAGGAAAATGCAGAAAGGGGAAAGTATGCAGTCGGTTTTACAGATAAAATACTGGAATTAGAAAGGGCATTAAATACACAGGAAATCAAACCTCCGGAAATAAATTTATTGCCATTGCAATTACAATTAGATTCCAGTACAAAAAATATACAAAGAACTATCAGGGAACAGCCCAAAAATATTAGTCGTAAGATACAGATATTACTTTTCCCTGAAACGGGAGCCAGGGAATATTACCGGCTTGTTTTTGGAAGGTTAGTTTTTTGGATGATGATGTTTTTATTAGCTACCTATATGTATTCACTGGGAAAGCAATTTATTGATAACTGGAAAGAGGTGACCGAAAAGAAAAATGAATTAATTGACCATTCCAAGGTAACGCCTGATCAAACAAAATCCATTTACAGGAAAAGTTCCCAAAAATAGCTGTTATAAAACCTTCAGGTGGTTTGCACACTGTCTGAACGGTCTGTGCGGCAGACCTGCTACCATCTTTTATTCAGCGTTCAAAGAACTATCCTGATTTTTTGATTCATGACACACCCTGCGAAGGCTAAATAAAATACTTTTGCAAGATTTTTATGAAACGGATAAACCACCACTGCCTCATTCATTAATTATATTTGCACAACTGCCTCAGTAGTTGAGTCGATAAAGCATTCCGATTTAACCGGGAGGGCGAAGAGTTCCGGTTTCTGCAGCAAGAAATTAGTAATTTCATGATAGAAAACCTTCGCAACAATTCACCTAATGACAGCAAAAAAAATTGCATTTCATCCGGATTCATTGCTATAAAAAATAATAATTTGGAGAATTGTTTTAATTGGAAGATCTGCATTGATCCTTACAAATATTTTTATTGACGCGAATAACAATAATTAAAATATCGAAAAATAGAATTAGTTAACTAAGATTTTAATAAATGGTTGAAAATATAATAATTGACAAATTAACTGAGCAATCGTGGATTGATGTTGCCCGGATTTATGAATCTGCAATTGCAACTAAAAATGTAACATTTCACACTTGTGCGCCGAGTTGGGATGAATGGGATAAATCACATAGGCAAGACTGTAGATTAATCGCAAAAATTGATAATAAAATTGTTGGTTGGTCCGCTTTATCTTATGTTTCAAGTAGATCCGTTTATTCTGGAGTAGCAGAAGTAAGTGTATACGTAGATTCTGATTTTCGTGGTAAAGGCGTAGGTGATAAACTAATGTCTTCACTAATAAGCGATTCTGAAAAACAGGGCATTTGGACTTTGCAAGCTGCGATTTTTCCTGAAAATATCGGAAGTATAAAATTGCATCTGAAACATGGATTTCGTATAATTGGAATAAAAGAAAGAATTGGCAAAATGGATAATGAATGGCGCGATCTTACTATGGTAGAGCGAAGAAGTAATGTTGTCGGAATCGATTGATATCAATAAAAATTAAATATGCAGGCAACACAGGCAATACTCAATAGCGGTTTACCTTTATAAATCTTCTAAATAAAAATCATTTTCCGGGAACCCTGATGCCAACCGAATTTGCGCATGCCGAACCCGGACTTTTTACCAGTTTCATTAGCAGCCGACATTTTTGTTCCGTATCTATTGATTTAAACTTAAGCCTCCGTCAACTGCAATTATTTGCCCGGTTATATATTTGTTGTCAATAAATGACAATATCATTTTTGCAATATCCCCGGGTTCTCCAATCCTGCCAAGAGGAATAGTGTCAGAATATTTTTGAAATGTTTCCTGTTTTTTTTCTGATGAAAGAAAATCCCACCAGGTTGTGTTTACAACTCCCGGGGCAATTGCATTTATTCTCAAAGGTTTTAATTCTTTGGCAAGAGTCGGAATCATTATTTCAATTGCTCCATTTATTGCTCCGAGCCCGGCAGTTCCCATAGCTTTAGATTGTGAACTTATCGATGTAATAAAAGTGATGCTTCCACTTTTGTTTATGTGTTGAAGTGCCGACTGGGCTGTTTGAAGCTGAGGAAAAAATTTTCCGTCAAATCCTTTTCTTAAGTCTGAAAGGTCTAAATCTTTAAACATTCCGATTCCTTTGCCTCCACTTAAAGCAATAACCAGGTGGTCGAATAAGCCAATTTCTGAAAATGCTTTGTCAAGTTGATTTCTATCTGTAGCATCTACAGATTTTCCGCTAACATTTTTTTCAATTTCATATATCGCATTATCCAGTTTGGTCTTATCTCTTCCAAGGATAATTACATTGTTTTTGTGTGATAACAGTTTTGCGGTTACTAAACCAATTCCTGAAGTTCCTCCTGCAATTACAATTTTTTCCATTGGTCTCTATTGTTCGCTTATTTTTTATTTATCTTATACTTTTGCTCTGAAGTTGTGATAGAATTTTATTACATCATCAGCAAACAAATCAGGAGATTCCATTGCCGTAAAATGTCCTCCTTCCGGTATATCACTCCAATGAACAAGATTTAAATTACTTTCTACCCATTTTCGAGGAGGAAGTAACACGTCCTTTGAAAATAGCGCCATACCCGTTGGAACTATAATTTTTCCTATTTTAGGAAGTGAATGGGTGTTTTCGTAATAAATATGATTTGAAGTTCCAATTGAGTTGTTCAGCCAATAAATCATTATGTTGTTCAGTAGTTCGTCTTTGCTGAATCTGTTTTCAAGATTTCCGTTACAGTCGCTCCAGGAATAAAATTTTTCAAGAATCCAGGCAGACAGACCTACAGGTGAGTCTGATAGTCCATATCCAAGTGTTAGCGGCTTGGTGGATTGAATGGAAATATAGGCACCTTCCTGAGAAAGCCACTGCGAGGCTGTTTGTTTATATTGTTTTTCCTCAGTAGAAAGATTTTCAGTGTTCTTAGAAAAAACAATATCTCTTATAATTCCCACATCGGTGAGATGAATGGCAATAAGATATTCAGGATATTTATATGCCAAATATCTCGTAACCCCTGAACCCATATCGCCTCCTAAAGCACCAAACTTTTCATAACCCAATTTTTCAGTCATTAACTGTTTCCACAAGTCGGCAACATCAGCATTATTTACTCCTCTTGAACCAGGTAATGTTGAAAAGCCAAAACCTGGCAATGAAGGAATAACAACATCGAAAGAATCATTCGGATTTCTACCAAAACGAGCCGGATCGGTGAGTATCGGAATTACTTTTTGGTAGCGAATAAAACTGTCTGGCCAACCGTGAGTAAGAATAATGGGTATTGGATTTTCTCCTTTGCCTTTTATATGAATGAAATGAATATCCACATCATCAACCATGCATTTAAATTGCGGATAGCTGTTTAATTGTTTTTCTTGCTTTTTCCAATCATATTCTTCTATCCAATAAGCAACAAAGTTTTGCAGATACTCTTTGTTTGTTCCATACTCCCAATGGGAACAATCTTTGCCATTTGGCCATTTGGTGTTTTTAAGCCTCGTTGACAAATCCTCTAAAAGCTCACTGGAAATGTCGATGTTAAAATTTTCAATTTTCATTTGATATTCATCACATTTTTTAAAATCTCCATCGAAAAATAGTCGCGGAGTAAAAGTATTTGTCCATTTTCAATTCTTAATAATTGGATATATGGAATCTTATATTTAATATTTTCGGACGAAATCTCTCCTTCCAGTTCAAATTCAACAATTATTGTATGGAGGTCCTGGGTCTGATAGCCAGTCACCGAATTATAACCGATGATTCTTCTTCCTGCTTTTCTACTGGCTTCCATTCCCATTTTTCCAAATGCCTTGATGTTTTCCCTCCCTTCTATCTTCCGGGAATATTGCCAGTAGCAAAAGGGAACTCTCAAATACCATGCTCAGCGAATAAATCAGCTCGTCCATTTGTGTCGTATTTTTTTACACATTCATGTAAGCGATTAAAAATTTCCTTGAGTTTTTCAAATTCAGATTTCATAATTAAAAATATTAGAGTTTCGGTTGGCCTTGCCATTTCCGTTTAGAAATTTTCATAGGGAAACGAATTGGGAACCAAAGGTTTCCTTGGCAAAAGTTCCTCCCTTATACTGGCCTGGTAAACAAAGGAGGCAACAATGATCGCAGCTTGCTTGAGATCGTCCATTTCCAGGTGATCGTAAGTGTCCAGGTTCGTATGGTGTGTGCGTGATTCATAATCAAGGGGGTCTTGTATAAACTGGAATCCAGGGATTCCTGCCCAGTCAAAAGCGACGTGATCTGTGGAACCGGTATTCGTCGTCGTTACAGTGGTGGCCCCCAGGTCATAAAAAGGTTTAACCCATTGTTCAAAGATTGGCTGGATCTCTGTGTTGTTCTGCGTATAGATTCCGCGGATCTTGCCTGTTCCGTTATCCAGGTTAAAGTATGCTGAAATGCGGGCCTGCTCGGGTTTCACCTGTAGTGTCATTCCATCCCTGAAATGTTTTTTAACGTAACCATAGGATCCCAGAACGCCTTGTTCTTCACCTCCCCATAAAGCGACGCATATGGTACGTTTAGGTTTCAGGTGCAAAGAATCCAGCAGCCGCACTGCCTCCATCATTACCGCGCAACCTGCAGCATTGTCCGTTGCACCGGTAGCTGCTTCCCAAGAATCCAGGTGCCCACCCAACATCACTACCTGCGATTTCAGTTTGGGATCGGTCCCGGGAATTTCCGCAATGACATTATACCCTTTAGTATCCGCGGTCGAAAACACTCCCTTAATATTGACTTCCACGGAAACTCTGATCCCTGATTCAATCAGCCGTTTCATTTTTTGTGCATCCTCTATGCCAATACTAACTTTGGGCAGAGTGTTATGATCTGTCAGCTTAAAACCACTATTGGTTTGCGCCAGAATGTGCCCGTTGGCGCTAAACCTGGTGGCATAGATAACCCCTAACACGCCAATGCCCTTTTTGACCTGGTCAATCCTTGCAATTTTCTTAAAGAGTGCAGGGAACGATCTGATCAGCGAATCAGGTACCATAAAGGTATCATGCATGTTCGTAAGTTCTGAATCCGAAAGGCGGCTTGTCACGGGTCCGGAAATATCTTCGGCACTTAATGGCGTTCCCGGGTTCAGAAGGAACTTTCCTTTAAGTAATACAGCATGTGATTTAAGGTAAACCGTATCCATGGACTGCTCTCGTGTCAGCATGATTACATCGCCCTTCAATGGCCCGTCCGTATTGGCTCCCCAGGGCTCGGGATAGCCCGCGACCAGCTCGTTATACGGTGCTTTCATACTAATACTAAACTCCCGGATCTCCCATTGTTTGCCGAATTCACCCCATGGTTCCAGCCTCGCATTCGCCAGTCCCCAACCTTTCATTGTGGCAACAGCCCAGCGGCTTGCCCGTTGGAAACCGGGCGATGAAGTAAGCCTGGGACCGGAAACATCGGTTAAATAGTAGGCGATTTGCGGAATTTGCGAACTTGAAAGTTCAGCTTTTCTGATCATATTAAATGCCGCAATATCCACGGTGTCCTGCTGGGCATATGTCTTCAGGCAGGAAAGTGTGATTAAGGCGATGATCAATTTAAAAAAATGTAAATTCATATTCAGAATATTAATAAATAAACTGCAAATGTAAATACCCGAATACCCAGAAAATTGTACCAGGTTAGCGTTCTGAATATTCTAAGTAGTTTAGCCTACTCATAGCTTTTTTACCATCCAGACAGAGCATTGATAGTGGCCCGAATTTCCCAGCGGCTGCCGGAGATAAGTGAAGCATGCTTTTTCGTAAAAGGGAATAGCCACATTCAGTTCGGGCACGGTTTCCAGGTATATATGCGTATAACCTGCCATACGGGCTGATGAAAAACAGTTGGTCAACAATTTTTTACCAATCCCTTTTCCCCGTGCACCGGCGTGCAGGTAAAGTTTAACGAGTTCGCAATAATCTTCGGGAAGGCCTTCGGTTGGATAAATACCTGCGCCACCAATCAATACTTCGCTTTCTTCCGCTACCCAGTAACCGGAACCCTTCAGCGTGAAGACGTCCGAAAGAGAATCCAATGCCTTGTCAAAAAAAGCGGTTCCTGGTTTATTAGCATTAAATTCAATCATTACCTGGCGGATCAGGCGGCCTAAAGCTTTATTATCACGGGGCCCAAGAGGCCTGATTGTTATGGTATCCATAAGTGTGTTGTATTTTCTTCGAAATTCCTGGAAGAAATATTAAAAGAATAGTACAGTATTAGCCTGTCGAAAATGCTCAGATATTTCGATATTGTTTGGGGAGCATCCCGGTAACGAACGTAAAAGTCTTAATAAAATGCGACTGATCTGCAAACCCGCATGTATAAGCGATCTCAGTTAAAGAATAGCGTTTAGACCTGATTAGCGTCAAAGCCTTGTCAATCTTTATCCGGCGGATATAATCCCCCAAAGTACATTTAAAATATTTCGAAAAGTATTTGGAAAGCGTAACCGGGTGGATACCTAACGCCCGGGAGAATTCCGTCAGCGACCAGGAATTATCCCATTGGTCATTTAAAATCTCTGCGATCTTACGTGTCCAGCCCGGATTGTTATTACGGACAGGGGGGCTTGCAACGATGAGGTTAATACAAAGCTGTTCTACTGCAATCCTGCTGTGCTGGTCATGCATGTAATGCTCCTTCAGGATCTTCACCAGCCCTGTTGAGTTCACATTTAACCTGTCGGAGAACATCTGCTCTTCCGAAGGAATGTCCAGCCCGTGCTCTTTGAAAAAGCCAACATCAACTTCGGCATTGAAAATCCGCGTACCTGGCAGGTAATGCACGTTCTGGTGCGAAACGCCCGGGTAATAATAAAGACCATCACCAGCTTGCTGCAGCAGGGAAACACCTTTCCTTATCTCTTTGCTGCCACCACTTAAGATATGCGAATAGTGTGGGTTCTGGTGATAATGCCAGTCGGACCCAAAGCCCTCTGGAAAAACCGTTTCAGTAGTCAGGATGCTGCCAAAAGATTCCTCTCTTACTTTTGTGCCCACATAACAACCCTTTTCGAATTCAACCGGCTCTTTCATTCCATTTCTGTAAATACATTAAAAATCAGGAACTGCAAAATTATTACCTATAGCAAAATAGAATTGCAATAAAACTGTAATAAAAACCACATACTGGTCCATCTATCCCTCCGTCTCATATATGTACCCAACCCGGGTGAAGTTAAATTGCTCAGACATGTATTGCACACAAATTATGCCCCAATCAGGGCTGCAGATCAAATACAGCCCTGCCACTCTCAAAATCTGCAGGCACCGAGACCTGCTCATGTACGATGAGCCAATTACCCCCAATCTTCTGAAAACACGCCGTCCAGCGAAGCCAGAAATCCGCCTGTTGACCGTTTTTTAACTTTGCGTTCATCCGGTTGAGACTATGGCTAAACGCAATGTCATTGCTTACGGTGATAGTAAGATCGCGGATTTCATAATCCACCGGGGGAGCTAACATCTCAAAGGCTTCCACCCAGGGTTTCCTTTTCGACTCCAGTCCAACGTACTTCAGTGGCGGTCCGAGATCAAAAGACACTATGTCCGGAGCGTAGATCGACATAACATCCTCAAGATTCATGACCCGGAGGGCCTTCACATGGTCATCTATTTGCCGGCGAATGGCGGCCTCATCAGTCGCCCGCTGTGTAGCTAAAGGCAATCCTTTTTCGTGATTAATAACTTCTTTCATAACTATTAATTTTTGTTCCATTCCAATTTCTTTTCCCGCCACTTTATGCAGGCTTAACACTATTTTCAAGTCTCACGCAGGAGTTAGCGAAACTTTGTTTTGTATCGCATTTGCGTAACTCAACATTTCATTGAGAAATTTCTCTACCTGCTCCTTAATTTCGGCACGCACCGGCTCATTGTCCTGGTTAAATGCCAGGTGGATTTCAGGAACCAATAGTCGCCTTGATACCGGATAAGCACCAAGATTGAGCAAGGTAATCTGAAGGGTATTTGAAGCGTGCACCCCGCCAAACTGGGTTGCGGAAGCCGATGCAATGCCCGTTACCTTGCCTATCAAATTCATTCCGCAATATTCCAGTGCGTTTTTTAATGCGGCGGAAATGTTACTGTGGTATTCTGGCGTTACAATAATGACAGCCTGCGAATCTTTTAAAACAGCGCTTATTTCTTCAACAGCTTTTCCCTCTTCTTCTGAAATCGCCGAACCAAAAACTGGCAATGGATAATTTTTTAAATCAATCAAATTTACGGTCACTTCCTTTTCCGTCATTTGATTTTTGAGGTAGTAAGCCAGGCGGTGGCTTTTTCTTTCTTCCCTGATACTTCCTAATAAGATTGTTACTTTCATTTTCTACTTTTTATTTTGAAATTTGCAAATGATTTGTATTCGTGTTTAGATATTCAATTTCTTGATTCTGTTCGCTCCCTTTCTTTCCTGGATAATTTGCTTTTCTGTTGGTTATGCAAAACTGCCTTGGCATTTTGATCATTTTCAAGAAAGTTAATTTGTTGTTTCATTTTATTTGATATTAGTTACCCGTTCTTTAAGTAATAATGATTGGGTCAAAGAAAATTGGACGGACGGAGAAAAAAATATTTTCATTCCAATATTGCCAATTCTTTTCAAATGCCCGTTTTAATTCCGCTGTGTCCGATTCTGTTTCATCCAAATTTTTCATATCGTAGAAATAATATTGGGTTTAAAAATATCTTCCTTCAGTTATTTAAATTTGGAAATCACTTTTCCAAAGGCTTTGTCTTTCCTGGTAAAATCTATTAATTGAAATGGCAAAAATAATTCTGCCTGTAAATAAGAAAAGTGGTTGAACATGCCCATTTTAGTGGTGAATTGTGACAATTACCTTCTTATTTTTGCAAAATGAAACGGGTGGCCATATTAATTACTCACCAGGCCATTATTGCGGCTATTGGCAACACCAGGCATTTATTTTTCATGGTAAATTCGTTTTTACAACAATCAGGCAAAGCTGAAAAATTCGATGTGAAGCTGGTAGGATTAAAAAAAGAAATGAAGTTAAATGATGGTGTATTTACTGTTCAGGTAGATACAACAACTGATGAGTTACAAGAAACTGATTTGATTATCATTCCCCCTATGAGTGGCGATATGTTAGATAATATGCATCAAAACAGGCGATACATACCCTGGATTATTCAGCAACACCTGAAGGGTGCGGAAGTAGCGAGTTTATGTGTGGGATCTTTTATATTGGCAGACACAGGATTATTGAATGGCCAGCAATGCTCTACACATTGGCAATCAGCTAATGAATTCAGAGAACGGTTCCCTGACATTGAATTGGTAGATGAGAAAATTATAACTGATCATAATGGCTTATATACCAGTGGCGGATCTAATTCTTACTGGAATTTATTGGTTTACCTTATTGAAAAATATTCGGATAAAGAAACATCAATTTGGGCTTCAAAATATTTTGAAATAGAGCGAAACCGCGACAGCCAATCTTTATTCATGATTTTTGAAGGCAGCAAAGTGCATCATGATGAAGCTATGCTTACCGCGCAGGAACATATCGAATCATCCTTCAAGGAAAAAATAAGCATAGATCAACTGGCAGATTTGGTTCATATGAGCAGGAGAACTTTTCAAAGAAGATTTCAAAAAGCAACTCATCTAACCATTAAGGAATATATCCAAAAGTTAAGAATTGAAGCAGCAAAAAAGTTATTGGAAGAAACTAATTTAACAGTAAATGAAGTGATGTACGAATCGGGTTATAATGATACCAAGGCGTTCAGATACGTTTTTAAAAAAGTTACCGGTGTTTCTCCTTTAGTATATAGGAAAAAATTTAAGTGAAATGATCGTTCCCGAAACAATAGCTGATCGGTTTATTATTATTATTGATTCCGGACAAAACATAAGCATAAATGACAGTCACATAACTGGTAAGGTTATGCGAATTATTTTTACGGTAAGGCAACAAAAAAGCGTCATCTTATATTATAAATTAAAGGAACGCAAACCTTCCCGATATTTAAAAAAACCTTGAGAGTTATTTATAATTTACAATTACAATTCCAGCGGATGGCCGGGTCATTGTTTTTCTAATTCTAATTAATTACAAGTCCCCATTAAAAATTAGTTTACTGTTATTATTCCCTTACCACGCAACATTAAAACATATTGCTCTTTTCGGTGGGTGCATGTCTCATTATTTCATCGGAATCGTCGATTCTTACATTCACTTAAATTTTATCAATGGTAAATGGGGTATGCAGTTTAATCTAAAAAATATTTTGGATTATTTTTTTTAAAACAAAGAAAAACATTTGCAAAAAACTAAGCATTATTTATCCATTTTTTAAAAACCGGAGCAACTTCCTGGCTTATGATTACAGGTTCCTCCAATTCGTTAACATTGACATTTAAGAGTAATTTTACTTTTTCATAAGCTTTAAAGCTTTTTATAAAATTGAGATTGACTATATACTGCCGGTTAGCCCGAAAAAAAATAGCATGATCCAATTCTTGCTCAAGCTCCGTTAATGTTTTGTCTATCAAATATTTTTTAGCGTCGTGGCCAATTACATACACTAATTTGTCTTTCGTGTATATCAATGCAATGTCAACCTGCAACAGCGAAATATTTTCTACGCCCCGTTTAACAAGAAGCCTTGTTTTTTTTCTTTTTTCAAATTTCAAAACGTTTCCCGTTTGCTTATTGCCCATTGGATTTTTTAATAATACCTGCAGGTAATCGACATTCACACTTTTCTTTTCAATGTCATTGTTAATTTCAATTCCATTAGAGACACCATCACTATTAGGATTAATAAATATTACCGGTACATAGCTGTCAGTTTTATTAAAAAGATCAAAAGAAAATTTGTCAATCAATTGGCCATTGCTTGTCATGATATTTGTATTCTGCTCTTTTGAGAAGTATTTATTGTTTTCCTTCACAGGAATTTCTTTTGCTTTACACATAGGAACAAGTTTTTTTATTGAAAGAGATATAGATTTTTTGTTGCTGAAAAAAAATTGAGCATTTAATTAATTTCTTCATGCGAAAGTAAGCCCACCTTTAAAAAGGAGAAATGTGTAAATGCGCCAATTATGGTGGTGAATTGTGTCAATTATCGCCTTGATATAATTTTCTTTTCCTGGTTTGATCTTTTTATATTTTAAAATATAGATTGTTGTACCTCTTAATGATTGAACATTTCAAAATTGGACAACCGGGAAAAATATTTTAAAGATTTATCATTTTCAGGTTTATTGTTTGTCTTTCAGTTTCAGTTTTAGCCAGTGATAGTGCCTTTTCGAAATTTGCCTTTGCTCTTTCATTATCAATCCCCTCATACAATTCTCCAAGAAGTGTAAAATAAAAATGATTGTTTGTCAGATTTAATTTTTCAGCCTCAACTAACGCGATTTCTTTTCCCATTGCTTTATACAAAGCATATACCCTGTTTAAGGCCACACCCGGCGAATAATTTATTTCCAGTAATAAATTGTAGTGATGTAAAATAGCTTCCCGCTTTTCTTGAGTGTCTTCTTTTTGACAGTTCCAGAAACCAATTCCTGCTTCCAAATGATAAGAGCTTAGTGCATCTCCCTGCGCAGATAAATTTAAAAAATAAGCTCCCTGTTCTATCAAATCGGGGTCCCAAAGATTTTCATCCTGCTCATCATATAATATAACATCGTTGCCAATATTTTGTCTTGCATCAAGCCTTGAAGCATGAAAACTCATCAACGCAACCAACGCATTTGTTTTAGGTAAATTAGTTTTGCTGTAATCTGTTAGCATTAAACCTAACTTCAGTGCTTCCATGCAAAAATCTTTTCGTAAAATTTGATTTTGTGTGGTAGAATAATATCCTTCATTAAAAAGCAAATAAATTATATGCAAAACATTATCAAGCCGGCTACCAATCTCTTTTTCGGGTGGCATTTCCAATTGAACTTTTTCTGCTCTTAATTTTTCTTTGGCCCTGAATAATCTCTTGTTGATGGTTTCCTTATTGGTAAAGAATGCTTCGGCTATTTCTTCGATTCCAAAACCACAGAGTACCCGCAGCGCAAGGGCTATCTGGGCCTCACTTGCAATGGCAGGATCACAAATTGCGAACATCATTTCCAATTGGCTGTCTTTAATATTTTCTGTTGAAAAATCCATCTCTTTCGTTTCTGCAATGGTATCGGCTGATACTTTTATTTGAGGAATTATTTTTTCGTCAAAGATTTTTTTACGCCTGAAATGATATAAGGTTTTTTGTTTGGCTACCGTATATAGCCATGCTGTTGGGTTTGCAGGAATACCCTTTCTTGTCCAGTTTTCCGTGGCAGTTAAAAAAGTTTCGCTTACAATATCTTCGGCAATTTCGATATGTTGCAATCCATAAAGCTTACTAATGACCGCAACCATTTTCGCAAATTCCTTTCGGAATAAATAGGGTATCAGTTGTGTTTTGTCTTTCATTTATAAAAAGTAAAACCTGCCCCGCAATCGTGGTGCAGGTTTCGTCTACGGTTTAGCAAAACGGCAGAAAATCGTCAGCACGTAACCGCTGACCGCTATTTTATCGCTGTCGATAAGGACTTACTTCCCATGACTGATCAGGATTTAATTAATAATTTCTCCTTTGTTATTTGCCAACTTTTCACGCCATTTTTCGAGTTTCTCCGGTGTTTGCATTACCCAGTCTGTCACCTCGCCAACGATTTTTAATGGTGCCAGGGAGCGGTATGAACGTGTTGGATTGCCCGGAAATTTTTTATTTGTGACATTCGGATCATTTTCAAAACTTCCTGTCGGTTCAACAATATAAACACGCTCACGTCCATCGCCTTTTGCCAATGCAGCAGCAAGTCCCGCCCCATTAGCCAGGGCTGTGAAATAAATGTGATTCATTTTGAGATCAGATTTGTAATTAGAACTGCCCCCTGCTGTCAGCAAATCCCCAACCTGCAAATCAGCTTTCGTCCCATGATAAAAGGGGCCCTTGTCAGATGGTTTATCTTTCAACGAATTTGCCAACTCATAATTCTTTTTTGCCTTTTCTATATCGTTTAAACCCTCATAGCAATTGGCTATGTTTAAATATAGAGAGGGGAAAGCGCTCTTTACAGAATCGTCATTTATTTTTAATGCGAACTGCAAAGCCTTTTCGAGCCATCTTAATTTGCCCGAAACATTTATGTCCTGCCTTGCGACATAGTAAGCCGCAATAAATTTTTCCTGGTCGTCTGCCGCTTCGTTCCATGCTTGAAGAAAAAGTTTGCTTGCTTCTACGGGTTTTCCCTTTTCTTCCATGCCCATGCCTTGAAGACAGAGTTGAACAATATGGTTGCCTGGGTTGAATTCCATTTCTAAATATTGTTTTTTGTAAAATATTGAAATATCAAGTTAATTGACTCACCTTAGATAGTTGAAGTATCTCACAATGGCCATAAACGCACAGTTCAACGATAATTGTTCATTCAAAAAAAGGCCTTATTTCTACACTGCCACCCACATCAAGTACGGGACAGCCATGCGCCAGGGTCGTTGCCTCATCTAAACTTTCCGCTTTTACTATAGCAAAACCACCCAGTTTTTCTTTTATTTCAACAAATGGACCATCTGTTATTACTCCTCCCGGCTTTAACACTTTGCCTTCGTTAGAAAGGCGGGCGCCATTGCTTACTAGTTTTCCTTCTGCAACTATTCCGCCAACCCAATCATTCCATTTTTTAACGAGGCCCTTCATGTTTTCAGGCTCAACGCTACTGTCATCTAAATCTGTTTTTCTGAATAATAAAACGAATTCTTTCATGTTGATTTGTTTTAATTTCTATTGTGTTCCAAGGGAACACAAAGTTCATAAATTAATTTTTAGGTGGAGATTGGTGCCATATTAATTTGCATTCACCGCCCATTGCCCTGGCTGGTAATCTCCGGCCCGGGTTTTAAAGGCAATATTAAGGCGGTTATAAGTGTTGATGGAAATGACCGCCATGGTTAAGTCTATAATTTCTTCCTCCGAAAATTGACTACGGGCTTCCTCATAAACTTCATCCGGTACATTTTTATCTTTAAGTTCCGTAACAGCTTCGGCCCAGGCAAGTGCTGCACGTTCACGTTTTGAATAAAAGGGCGCCTCCCGCCATGCATCAAGTACATACAAGCGCTGTTCAGTTTCACCTGCTGCACGTAAATCTTTTGCGTGCATATCAAGGCAATAAGCACAACCATTAATTTGCGATACTCTGAAATCAATTAAATTGAAAAGCTGCTGTTCAATAGGTGATTTAGCGAGATACATCCCCAGGCCACTCAACGCTTTAATTACTTTTTGGCCTTTTTCCATTAGATCAATTCTTGTTTCCATTTTGTTGTTTTTATTTTATTAAAATTGTTACATTTTAATAATGACTGAACTTTTTGAAATTGGACATCGAAATAATTTTTTGTATAATTCTACGTCCAATTTATTGGCAAACGATTCTTTAACTCAATGTCTGAAGTGATTGAGCGGTTCTAAAATTATTATGAATCGCTTCTGTTTTATTTTGCAAAATACTTTGCATTCCCTCGAGGCAATTCTTGTATTTCGGTTTCCAATCGCTAATAATATCATCTTGTTGGATCCTGTACGAATTGGTAATGAAACCGATTACCTCTTTCCCCATAAGAAGTTTTGCTACAAATAAAGGGATGGAAAATGGTTTTTTGCTGCCCGTTAATGCAGCTAGTCCAATAGCAAAATCTTTGTATAGAATAGGAGAAAAATCAGTAAAATTTATTGTTTTGTTTTTTAACCGCTGAAAATTTTGATATGAATAGACAACCGCATTTGCCGCATCGTCAACACTTATCAGGTTCCAATAAAAGTCGCCTTTACCAATTACAGGAAATTGGCGTTTGCGAATGGAATCGAATAAATAGGTGGTATTCCAGGAATCTTCCGAATAAAAACTTCCGAAACGAAGAATGATGTGCCCGGTTCTTTTTTCACCGCGAATCATATTTTCCATTTCAACAGCAGACCTTGTCCATTTTATTTGCTCTTCAGCAATAGGTGTTTCAGAAGTTACAGTTTCTCCGTTTTTATTTCCATAAAGAATAGTTACACTTTCCTGGATAAATATTTTTATGTTGTTGGCTACAGCAGCCTGCAACAGTGCTTTTGTACCCTCTGTTCTTATTTTGTCGTTTTCCTCCCAATCTTTCATTTTATTAGGGATTGGTTTTCTTGGAATGTGTGTTGCTAAATGAAAAATGGCATCGCAATTTTTTGTTGCCTCAATCATTTCTTCCGGATCGAATAGATTTCCTTCAACTACTTCAACACCGGCTTGCTTTAGCTGTGAAGAATTACTTGCTGAGCGGCTTAGTGCGACAACCTGGATATCTTTGTCGATTAATGATTTCACAACCCGTTTGCCGAGAACACCTGTTGCTCCGGTAATAAATACTTTGTTTGCAGAGAATTGATTTGACATAGCTGGTATTTTTTATTGTGTTATTAAAATTGCTTACATCATAATAATGATTGAACTTTTTAAAATAGGACATAGGAATAATAAAAATATTTTTGCATAATTTTTGAGGAATGCTACTTGTTAAAACAAACAATTTCATGCCATTACCGCAATACCATTGATTATTAACATTTCTTTGAGTTGTTAACTGATAATTTGAAGAATTTTCAAAATAATTTTCCAATGTATTAAGTCCGATATTCCAGAGCCACCATATTTGTAGTAAAGACCGTGAGTAAAAATTCCATTGGCCCATAAACCTGCACACTTGTAAATGTTCTAAGCAAAAACAAGAGTATGTTTTTTGCCAAGTTGGTATGTATATAATTTTTTCCGGCTTTTTTAATGTTTGAAGATTTTGATTTGATGACCTTTTCTTCCGACTGAAGACGGCGTTGCTGTACCATCCACTGCACCTCTGACTGAAGTCGGCGTTACAAGATCGGCCATGCCTACGGCATTAGAAGTAAGGGTGCAATTACAAAGTGCAAGTACTGTACGCACGACCTGTTTTGAAATCCCGCATAAGATGGGAGAATTTATTCCCTTGCTTTCATGTCTTAAAGTTCATTACACTCAAATCCCAATTGTGATACAACCTGTCGAATGAGGTATTCATTGATTTTCGGTTCACATTCTAACCGCAGGATATTTTCCCAATCTTCTAAATCAATATTTACACGATGTACCCCATCCATTTTTTTCAGTTCAGTACTTACGACGGTTGCTTTATATTTATTGTTAATGTTTGAGCGAAATACCATGATGTTTTTGTTTGCTATAGAAATTTCACTTAGTTCCATTGTTTAAATATTTATTGATAAAGATTGAAGAAGTAAGAGGGTGTAAGAACTCCTCTTACTTTCTGGCGGATTCCAAACGATTCCACGTGCCCTCTTTGACATTGTTCTTCGTGATGCCGATGGTCATATTAACATCGGAATGCTTAAAGGTCCTGGCTGACCATATTTTCTTCTCCCCAAAGCTTTTTTGTTTCTTTTGATATTCCAAAATTCAGCAACCGTTAATTGTTTTTTTAATTTTTCGCGCTTGTCGTTAATATTAATAGATTCTTTTACTTCTGCTGTTAATACTTCAAGTTCTTTTGCATCGAGTTGAATCGATGCTTTTGCAAAATCTGTTTTCATTTACTTTTAGTATTTATAATCTTTTGTGATTTTGTTTGATGAGTAATTATTGAACCCATTTGATATTTATGATTTTTTGTGATTTGTGCTTTTCCCTTTTTATACCATACAATGCTTTTCATTTTTCATCTTATAATTGTATAAAATCGATTTTTCAAAATTAGCATCTGAAACTTTGATGATCTAACATCTGATTCCGCTAGTTTTTTAAAAAAGGCGATCCCTCTGTTCGTATATCAATTTTCCCTGACTGAGGGTATAGATGACTTTGTCAAAAGAAAGGATATTTGTTGCTGGGTCTTTGCCCAACAATACAATATCGGCGTCCATACCCGGAACGATCTGTCCGGTCCGGGAGGCCAAACCGAACTGCTTTGCCGGTGCAGTGGTAAGCATCGCCAGGATCTGACGGAAATCGAGACCGGCACCCGCCAACAAACTGTATTCATCTTTCGTCGAATAGTCGGCGATGTAACCCACGTCGGTTCCGAATAATAAAACACCTCCCGCAGCGGAGAAATCATGCACCTGTTGCTGGGCAACGATAACAAGCTGATTATGCATTGGGTCTTTTACCCCATTTTTCAGGAGCTCTTCTTTCCAGAGCTTCAGCGTTGGGATAACAGACATGTGGGCTGTGAGCATCCGCTTGAGGGTGTCGGGGCTCCAGGATCTGCCGCCGTCGGGGGTTGTATGAGCAAGAATATCCACTCCGCCTTCCAGCGCAATCGCGAGACCCTGGTTGTCGGTGGGATGCGCAAAGACCTGCCTGCCCAGTTGATGGGCCTCCTGTACGATGACCTTAGCGATTGGAACGGGCATATGGACAATGCCATGCCTGGTCGGCGATCCTGTCCAGAGCTTGATACCGTCCGCGCCTGAATCGATCTGCTGCCGGACATGCATGGCGGTCTGCCGCTGATCGGTTGCTTCAGGGAGCTTCAGCGGTTCGATATAAAAAGGGCTTCCATTCGGTGGTACGAGGGGAACGCCTGTTGTATAGATGACCGGTCCTGAAACATCGCCCTTCTTTATCCTGTTCCGGATCCGCAAGGTCTGTTTGATATCAAATTCTGCCAGGTCAAATACATGCGCAAAGCCATGGCTCGTCAGCATGTCGGCCATCTGCTGATCAAACCTGGCTGCAGCAATCGTATCTGCGCGGTCCCACTTCGGCTCGATAAAATGGACATGGCAATTCCAGAAAGCGGCCGTCAGTACCATGCCCTTACACGATATGATTCGAAAGGATTTTGGTATAACGATTTTGTCGGAGCTGCCTACTTTTATAATTTCCCCATTACGGATCAATACGGTTCCATTTTCTATGGGTGTGGCAGAAGGGGAGGGATATATCCGGGCTCCCACCAGCGCCAGATTAGCGGGAACGCCGGCCGTCTGGCTAAAAACAGAACTCGTCACAAAGTAAAAGGCTAACAGCAGGGCTATTCTGATCATCATATGTTTCATATAAATTGTACTTTTTTTAACCTTAAAAAAAATATTATCGAAATAAAAGTCAGCATAACGTAAATCAGATGCGGTAAATCTTTATGGATGTTATAAAAACAAGCAGCAGTAACCGGGCCAACAACCCATGTTAATGATTGCAATAATAGATAACTTCCCCTGCGCTTTCCCTGATCAGTGTCGTTAGCGGGACCTGGAACCAGAGAACTCATATACGGCTCAAACATGGCTTTGCAGAATGCGTAACTCAGGCACACGATATACCGCATTCTTTTAAACTCAGCGCATGCTATGGCTTCTTTATATTTAATGACAATATTTGAACGAAATACCATAATGTATTTGTTGGCTATAAGAATTTCACTTAGTTCCATTGTTAGAATATTTATTATAAACTTATAAGAAGTAAGAGAGTGTTAGAACTCGTCTTACTTTCAGGCAACTGCAAAACGATTCCCAGCGGCTCTTTTACATTGTTCTTCGTGCTGCTGCTGACCATATTAACATCGGAATACTTCAAGATCCTGATCTGTCAGATACTTTCTTCTCCCAAAAACTTTTCTGTTCTTTTGAATATTCCAAAATTCAGCAACCGTCAATTGGTTTCCTAATTTTTGGCGCTTGTCTTCGATAGCAATAGATTCTTTAACTTCAGCAGTCAATACTTCAAGATCTTCGGCACAGAGCTGAATCAATACTTTTTCGAAACCTGTTTCCATTTTCTTTTAATATTTATAATTTTTTGTGATTTGTAATTTTGCTTTTTATTTTTTTTATTAATGGTTTGGCTAGCTCGCAAAAAGAGTAGCATATCAGGAATTTAGTTTGAAGAGCCATTATTGAAACCAGTTGTTTCCGATGATTTTTGGGATTTTTAAAAATCCAAAAAAGATATCGAATATGGGAAGGCCGGAACGATTGTCCCGGTTCTTTCCCAAAATCGAAGGTTCCCAAAATCTAAACATTTATACAAAAAAATCCTTACAGGAAGCTGTATTTTAATCCAACTTCCAGTCCGCTTGTCATGTTGTACGTCTTTGCTCTGCCTGCAGGATATGAAGCATAATTTTTGTCTTCCGCATTCGTAAAATCAACGTCAAATTTCACCCCTGTTGTTAAAAACAGATCTCTCTGTAATTTTATTTGGATACCTGCTTCTGCGGCTCCGCCAAACGTTGCTTTTTCATAACGGTCATTGCTATTGCCTATCGAATCTTTTCCGCTATTGTATGTAAGTTTTGAAGTGGTTAAGAAACTCACCTGTGGGCCAATTTTCCCGGAAAAAGAAATCGGTTTTGCAGGATTGCTGTTGTATGCGAAATACACGGGTACTTTTATATAATTTACTTTTTGATTGTACTCCTTTCCACTTAACTTATATTTTTGACCTTGCAGAGAATAAAGCGCATCTATCGCAATGCCCATATTTTTTGTGAAGTTATATCCGGCACCAACTCCGAAATTGGTGTTAAATGTTGCTTTACTACTATAAAGATTATTGTCGTGATCATCTTTATTCAGAAGAAAACTGAATTCCGGTGTGGCTTTTACGCTTAGGTTAAACCCTTTTTGGGCATTTACCTTTGTTGTCATTGCCATCATTATCATAACAGATAATGAGATAAAAATAATTCCGTTGTTTTTTTTGTTAACTTTCATGTTGATTTGTTTTTGATTTGATTAAATAATTGAATTGAAAACCAGGCTACAAGGAGTGCAATCCTTTGTAGCCTTTTATTTTATAGGCTTGGTACTAGCTTTATTCATTTTTAATTATTTTTTCATCCGTTTTTTGCTTAATTATTTAACAAAAAAAGAATGAAAAACGTGACGGATTAAAGTTTGATCAAATTGATACATGCATTGATTTTTTATTTTTCATCTTGCAATTGTATCAAGTTTGATTTTTCAAAAATAGCCTCTGAAAGTTTTCTGTGAATGGACAAATCGGTGAAACCTATTTGTTGCGTAGGTTAACGATAAAATTGGTCGGTAAAAAAACTCAATGTTGCCGGTTACATTCCTGTTTCATTTCACATTTTAAGTAATTCCCGGGCTTTTTCTAACTCGTTAATTCTCTTTTTTTGTTATTAAAATTGTTTACATCATCATAATGATTGAGCTTTTTAAAATTGGACAAGGGAGTAGTAAATAATTATATTGTCATAATTTTTGAACAATCTACAGCTGAAAACAAAGCATTCATGCGATTACCGAATTCTGTTAATTATCAACTTTCCTTTGAGTTGGTGACTGTTAATTTTCATGAATTTTCAAAATACTTTTCCAGTGAATAGCTTCCATATTCCGGGGCCACCATATTTGTAGTTATCGCTCCTCATTTTTATTGTTGTTGAAAAATCCGTGTAGTTATATATTTTCTTTTTGCAAAAGTACACCTGCCCCCAATAAATGAAAATGGTTAAATATGTCAATTTTAGCGGCGAACTGTGACAATTACAGTGATAATTTTATTTTATCTTTTTTTATCCGGGCTAATTTATTTGGGACACATGTGTCAAGAAGTATATTCCATTTTTCTCTTACTTCTTTTACCATGTCAGGACCGTAATTGAGCGGTAAATGCACCAGTAAAATGTATTCTTTTAGTTTATTAGTTTGATTTTCCGTTCTTACTTTAGTTGTTTTAACGATTGAATTTTTTCCCTTGAGATCGCAAGAACATTAGTTAACAATAGGCCTGGCAGGAAGAATCCCATGGAGGTTATTGATTTCATTTTTTTCTTTTTTGTGTAAAATAAAAGCACCTCAGTTCTTATGGGTAATTACAACTTTGCCCAATGGCCTGACTTTCTCATAATACGAAAACGCTTCAATTGCCTCATCAAAAGAAAATACCCGATCAATAACGGGGCGCAAATGGTTTACACTAATGGCGCGATTCATTGCCATAAATTGTGACCGGTTACCTGCAAAAATGACCCTGACTGTTGCTACTGATTTATACAGTATGTTAGTTTCAATAGTGGCTTCCCTTCCGGCAACATTGCCGATGAAATTCACTTGTCCATTCAATGCTACCGACATTAAGGATTGCTCAATGGTTCCTCCCCCAATATCAATAACATGATCAACACCACGACCACCTGTTAGTTTGCGAACTTCATTATGCCAATCCTGGAATTTCCCGGTAGTTGATCACATCTGTGGCACCAAGTTGTTTAAGCCGGTTTGCTTTTTCTTCACTTGATGTTGTGGCTATCACCCGGGCACCGAATATTTTAGCAAATTGAAGAGCAAATAATGAAACTCCCCCTGATCCAAGTGTAAGCACCGTGTCGCCAGCCGCAACAGGCCTTCTTCCGGTAAGAGCATTCCACGCAGTTACGGCGGCACATGGCAAAGTGGCTGCCTCCTCAAAAGAAAGATGCGAGGGAATAACTACAACTGCTTCTTCATTTACCACTCGTATATTCTGTGAGCATACCATCTAATGATCCTCCAATTTGAGGTGCATATTCCCATTCGATCGGGCCATCGAGCCATTTCGGAAACATGGCGACTGCAACACGATCACCTGGTTTTACCCGTGTAACATTTTTGCCAACCCCGGTAATCTCGCCGACCCCATCAGCACACATTATTACATCAGGTTTTACCGGCAATGGGTATTTGCCTTCCAGAACAGATAGCTCGCGGGCATTAAGAGAATTAGCCTGAATGTTGATTAATACTTCATATGGTCCTGGTTTAGGTATAGCGTGTTCTTTAAGGTTAATACCTTTTATTCCACTACCTGATTCAGCATGATAACTTTTCATAGTAATTCAAAACTTTATAATAAACCGGGGCATGCTTCATCGTCATGCCCCGGTTGTATACTATTCTAAATGCATTACGCCATCTCGTGTTGTGGTGTTTTTTCTTTCACTTTATAATTACCAGGTGTTGGGCCGAATGATCTTACAACCCTGTTCCACAAATTAATTTGCGCCACGGCTAATGTGAGGTAAGCGATCTCCTGTTTGGAGAAATGCTTTTCCAGTTCGTCATGAATATGATCACTGTTTTCTTCCGCAGGCAACCTTGTTAAAGTTTCTGCAAAAGCAAGTGCCGCCTGTTCTTTAGGAGTATAATAAATTTGTTTCTCTCCATGCCGAGAAGAGAGTAAAGCCTTTTTTCGGTTTCGCCGGCATGTATAGCTTCCTTGTAATGCATGTCGACGCAATAGGCACAACTGTTGATCTGCGAAACCCTTACACGCAGCAGGTCAAGTAGCTTTTCGTCCATTTCACTTTTACTGATGTAGTTTTCTACATTTAGCAACACCTGCAACATGCCTTGTGGCGCATCGTTTAAACTTATTCTTTCCATGATTTAAAATTTTTTGATTCAGTATAAAAACAAACAAGTCATGGAAAACGTGACAACTTTCAGAATTTTTTTTCGAGGGATTGTAATTTATCAGGATTGCGGACGATATAAATGTGCGCAATATTTCCATCTTTGAAATCAAAAACCTGGCAGTTGGATAACTTATTACCTTTATAATACAACAGTGCAGGCTGATGGTTGATAATGCTCTTGACGATACGTGTGTCTTCGCCACTATAAAATTTCCGGTAAATACCCATAATAAATTTTATTACGCGTAGCTTGCCATAGACAGGGTGACTCGCCGCCGATGCTTTGCCGCCGCCATCAGAGATAGCTATCACTTCATTTTTTAATAAATGTTCCAATCCCTTTGTATCTGCGCTGGAAATAACTTCGATGTATTTATCAAGGCAACTATCGGGAATTGCCGTACTGTCAACTGCAGCAGGTTCCTGTAATTGTTGTTTGGCGCGGCTGAATATTTTTCTTGAATTATCTTCTGAGATATTAAGCACTTCTGCAATTTCTTTATGATCATAATCAAACGCCTCCTTTAAAATAAAAACGGCCCGTTGCTTCGTGTTGAGCTTTTCGAGAAGCACCATCAGGGAATAGGAAAGAATTTCTTTCCGGATGATGGCTGTATCCGCTTTTTCTGTTGCAACAGGTTCCGGCAGCCATTCGCCCGGGTATTGATTCACTAGTTTTTGTTGTCTTTTTTTTCGATTGATAGAGAGGTTGATGACTGTGCGAATTAAATACGCTTTTTTATTTTCAATAGTGTCAAAAGCCGTCTCAAATGCTTTCAGGTAGGCATCCTGCACTATGTCTTTAGCGTCTTCGTAAGAGCCTAAAATATTATAGGCGTAAGTAATAAGTAAATTTCTTTTGTCTTCCAGGGACATGCTATAAAGATGTACAAAAATAGTTCCTAACTACAGTTAGTGCTTGCTTTACCAAGTGAATTTCAAAATTTATTTTTATTTCATGTGTAAAACGGTTCATTTCAAACGGCAATTGAACTCGCCATGGGTATCGCAACGCAAACTATTTATCGAGGGGTCCAAACTCCCTATCCTGTTATCTTTACTAAGAGATATGGGCATTTTAACATCTATAGCAGCAAATATTGCAAAGGCACTACGCCTTACAGCCGGCTTGACTTTTATAAAATATTCTTTGTGACGGGGAAGGGTGTCTTGCATGAAGCGGACAAAAGCACTGAAAGTAATCATCCACACTGGATCTTCCAATCCTGATCCCGAGCGCCTCGGGGGCCGGTTTCCGAAAGAGGTTAAAACCTGTAATCTTCGCCGCTCAGTTCATATTGTTTTTCTTCCTTTCCAATTCCCTCAATTTTTTATCGGCGAAATTTGCAATGGATCGAAAGCCAGCTTTTCTAAATATAACCGTAAGATTTGTGATGGTTATAATTAATTGGTTTAATTCACCAAGATTATTGAATGAGTAAAGTCCTCTATTACCTACCTCTTTAAGTTGTTCGATAATTGATTCATTACTTTTTGACGACATAGCATGTAACATAACCGCAATTGAATCAAATTTATTGACCTTGCTAAAATCAATTTTTTCTATCAAACTACTTTCAGCCAGAAGGTCAAACAAAATGAGTAGCTGTTTTTTTGAAAATACACCTTTTTCCTTTCCATTAATATTTTTTGAAATGACCTGGTTGTATTCATTGAAATAATGCGAATTTGTTTGGTACTGATTGTACTCATTTTTATTTTGAAATAAAAAGGTAAGATTTCGTGTATCAGATTTATCTAAAAATCTAGGAGATGAAATCTTTTCGATGGCATTTCGCAATGCATTATCAAAATCCTTTTCAGCCTCCTCTAAAAATTCATACAGAATTATTGCTTTATCATTAATTAGTTTGCTGTTGATTGATTCAGTTTGCAAGGGAGCATATCTTTTCCCAAATGAAAAAATAAAATATAATGATGCTGTAATACAGGAAATGAAATATTTAATTGAATGGGTAACTCTGTAATTGGTTATATAATGTAATGGTGGTGAAAGATGATAATTAAAACTATCTACAGCTTTGAAGGCATGGTATAAACGATAATGCCCCAGGAGGCGTTGTAGTATATCCTGGTTATACCAACCAGTCCATTCTAAAAGGTGGCATTGTAAATTTCCGGTCACACTATTTAATTTGTCTTTCCAGGAATAATCTCTTTCGGGTGATTGTATCGGGTGTAAAACACTCAGGTCCATAGCTCACAATTTTATTTCTTAAATTTACAACAGTCATGTGAAGTCATGTAAACACGTAGTGTTAAAAAATCTGAGATAGAGTAAAAAATAGGGTAAAAATCAAAAAACCCGCTACAAGAGCGGGTTATAGAGAAATAGAAGCGGACCGGACGGGACTCGAACCCGCGACCTCTGCCGTGACAGGGCAGCATTCTAACCAACTGAACTACCGATCCTTTTGTAATTTGGGAGCGCAAGATAATAAAATTTCAATTCAAGCAAACATCTAATCTGTTTTTTAAAAAATTTCCTGGAATTATGTAGAGTCGATAGCATCCACTTCTTGTGCGTTAAATAACGTTGTAATAATAATTACATTTTAAATTTCACTACGTAACTTTATCGCCTTAAAAAATAGAACTGATTATTTTCCAATTGATAAACTTACTATGTCAGTAACTTTAAACCGACAGTTTTTAAATTTTGAACAGCCTATAAAAGAGCTTTACGAACACATTGAGGAGAACAAAAAACTTGCTTCAAAAAATCCAGTGCAGAATATGACTCAATAATTGCAAAGCTTGAAGAAAATATTCTGATTAAAAGAAAAGAAATTACCGAACATCTTACGCCGTGGCAGAAAGTTCAGTTGAGCCGCCATCCGGATAGGCCCTATACTTTGGAATATATATTAAAAGTGTTTACCAATTTTATTGAGTTGCACGGCGACCGGAATGTAAAAGATGATAAGGCTATGGTTGGCGGCTTTGCACAACTTGATGGAGAAACGATAATGGTAATCGGCCAGCAAAAGGGAACCAATACAAAAATGCGTCAAATGCGAAATTTTGGAATGGCTAACCCCGAAGGTTACCGCAAGGCACTCCGCTTAATGAAGCTGGCTGAAAAATTTGATAAGCCTATTATTACATTAATTGATACGCCGGGTGCATATCCCGGCCTTGAAGCTGAAGAACGTGGCCAGGGTGAAGCAATTGCAAGGAACATATATGAAATGTTCCGGCTAAGCGTTCCCGTTATATGCGTAATAGTAGGCGAAGGTGCAAGCGGTGGTGCCTTGGGCATTGGTGTGGGTGACAGAGTACTCATGCTGGAAAATACGTGGTACTCGGTAATATCGCCCGAAAGTTGCAGTAGTATTTTATGGCACAATTGGGATAAAAAAGAAATTGCGGCCGAGCAGTTAAAATTAACATCTGATGATATGCTAAAGTTTGGATTGGTAGATGGAATAATTCCTGAACCGATAGGCGGTGCGCACTGGAACTACGACGAGGCTGCTTCCAATCTCAAATCTGTATATAAAACCAGTTCTTGCAGATCTGAAAAAAATACCCGCGGCGGAAAGAATAAAGCAACGAATTGAAAAATTCCGCAAAATGGGATTTTGGTCCGAAGAATAATATATGTAATCCTTAAGATATCTTTAACCCAAAAATCCGCAGACATTCGTCTGTCGTTTGCACCAGTTATCAGGCTTTTTACCACAATAAATATTTAACTCTCTATGTCTTTAAAAAATACACTTTCCGGAACAGGGGTCGCAGTAATTACACCATTCAAAAAAAATTTTGAGGTAGATTTTAATGCATTGGAAAAATTGATTGACAACCTGATAGAAAACAATGTTGAATACCTGGTCAGTTTGGGTACTACTGGCGAAACTCCTACACTAAGTAAGGCTGAAATGGGGGAAATATTAAACTGTACTTTCGATAAAGTCAATCTGCGTGTACCCGTTGTAGTTGGTATTGGCGGAAATAACACTGCAGATTTGTTAAGCAGCCTGGAATTATTTCCGTTGGATAAGGCATCTGCCGTATTAAGTTCAAGCCCCAATTATAACAAACCTTCGCAGGAAGGTATTTTTCAACATTATAAAAAATTTTCTGAAGCGTGTCCCAAACCTGTTATACTCTATAATGTACCCGGAAGAACCGGTAGCAACATCACTGCGGAAACAACATTGAGACTTGCACGTGAATGCGAAAATATTTCCGGTATTAAAGAAGCAAGTGGCAATATGGTTCAATGCATGCACATTTTAAAAGACAGGCCGGAAGATTTTTTAGTAGTTAGTGGGGATGACCATATTGCACTTCCATTAATTGCCTGTGGAATGGACGGCGTAATAAGCGTTGCAGCCAATTGTTTTCCGAAGGATTTTTCTGAGTTGATACGATTGTCATTATCTCTCAATTTTCCGGAAGCTGATAAATTACAATATAAATTGTTAGATGGCATTGATCTGTTGTTTGCAGAAAACAATCCTGCGGGGGTAAAATGTTTTCTTGCAGAAATGGGAATGATAGAAAATGTATTAAGACTTCCCCTGGTTCCTTTAAGTTCAGTCCTTCACCAAAAAGTGAAAGAATTTATATCTAAATTTTTATAAGTAATTCAGTTAATGGAACTCACTGTAAAACTTTTCTTATTTTGCTTTTTGCAGGTTGCAGCTTTTTTTTCCTTTGCCCAACATAAAATTTTATTTGTTGTCAAACAGTCATCGCTCCTGCATGTTGCTGACGATTTATTTATAGCAGGAAATTTTAATAGTTGGGATCCTGCGGATAAAAAATTTGAATTTGCACCGGATAGCAGCGGAATCGCAAAAGTTACTGTTTTGCTTCCGGGCGGAGATTATGAATATAAATTTACAAGAGGAAGTTGGGACAAAGTTGAAACCTCGGGGAATGGAAAGGGCATTGCTAATCGTTCTTTACATGTTACTTCAGATTTGGTAGTTAATGTTGATGTAGAAGGCTGGAGTGATGATTTTACCTCTGCGATACCGTCAATCAAACATAGCGCTTCATTAAATGTAAAAATAATTGATACAGCTTTTTTTATTCCTCAATTGAAACGCTATAGAAGAATATGGATTTATCTTCCGCCCAATTATGAGCACTCAAAAAAGCATTATGCTGTTTTATACATGCACGACGCTCAAAATCTTTTTGACAATTTCACGTCTTATTCAGGCGAATGGGGCATAGATGAATATCTTGATTCAATTTCAACCTTACATGGAAAAGAAGTTATTGTTGTAGGAATAGACAATGGCCTTACAAAAAGAATGAGCGAATACAATCCTTATTCTTTTCAACAGTTTGGTAAAGGTGAAGGAGATAAGTATGTTGATTTTTTGGTAAAGACTTTAAAGCCATTCATTGATAAACATTATAAAACATTACCTGGTAAAGAAAATACCTATATCGCCGGAAGTTCAATGGGAGGGCTTATTTCATTATATGCAATTTTGAAATATCCATCTGTTTACGGCGGTGCAGGTATTTTTTCCCCTGCATTTTGGACAGCATCGGGCATCGATAGTACTGTTGACTCCATGGCAAAGTATGTGCACGGGAAATTATTTTTTTACGCCGGAGGAAAAGAGGGCGAATCAATGATTCCGGATATGAAGAGAATTGAAAAAGAAATAAAAGCCACTTCATCTTCATCATTAAAAGAAGTTATTGATGTTGATGCAGAACATAATGAAAGTGCGTGGCGCAAATATTTTCCCGCGTTTTATAAGTGGGCGATAATGGCGGGACACAAATAAAATCTAAATAATGTAACAGGCTCCTTCTTCCGCAACATCAGTGTTTGCAAAAACTTCCCGTGCCTCCGTTTTAAATTCCTCAAGCGTTTCATATATAGAAGAAAAATGCCCAAGTAACAATTTTTTTACGCCAGCCTTTTTTGCAATCATGGCGGCTTGCCGGGCTGTTGAGTGAAACCTGCTTACCGCTTTTTCTTCGAGTGCGTGCAGGTAGGTTGCTTCATGATAAAGCAAATCGACGCCCCTTATTTTTTCAATTATTGGTTCAAAATAACTGGTATCGGCAGAGTAGGCATAGGATCTCGGCGGTTTCACAGGCGTAGTAAGAATTTCATTTTTTATTACTTTATTATCTTTCGTAATGAAATCTTTTCCTTCGTGAAGGTTCTCATAAAATGAAGTGGGTATATTATATTTTTTTATGTTTTTTGGATCAATTTTCCTGATATTCTTTTTCTCCCTGAATATAAATCCCCAGCATTCAACACGATGATTCACCCTAAATGTTTCCACTGCAATTGTTTTGTCTTCGTAAATTGTTTGCTCATTTTCCAAATCGTGAAATATTAATGTGTAGGGAAGATTTGCGTTACAAACATCTAATTGTAAGTTGACGATTTTTTTTAACGGAGCAGGTGCATAAATGTGAAGTTCGGATATACGTTGATTAAGACCCAGGCTTGTGAGCAGGCCAATGAGCCCGAAATAATGATCCCCATGTAAATGCGAAATAAAAACCCGGCTAATTTTACTTCTGCGGACCTTATATAAATTCATTTGCATTTGAGTGCCTTCACCGCAATCGATCAAAAAAGTATGATCGGGAGTTTGTAATACTTGCGCAGTTGGATGCCTGTTATGTGCCGGCACCGCGGAATTACATCCTAAGATTGTTACAGAAAACAAGGTTATGTTTTTAATTTTAGCATTTGATCACTAACAACTCAATAAATATTTAATTAAATTCTCTCTCAATTTCTTCCATTTGCACAATATCCCAGGCTTCGCTTTCCGTTGGAGTTACATTCATTAATTCAAGCAACTCTTTTTCATAGAGATACTTTTCAACTTCATGCTGAATATTGCAAATTACCATAGAACTATTTGCATCATAAAATGTTTGTTGAATAGTAGCAAGAGTATTTGCAACTGAACCGTCAATTTTCTCAACGTTGCAAAAATTTATTATAATATTTTTAGTAGATTTATTTAGAAATGGAAGAAGCGTTTCACTTAGTTTTTCTGTCATATTAGCAGGCAAATCAGGTTCTTCTATAGTTATGACGTGAAATTTCTCTTTGGTATCAATTTTGACTTTCATGCACTATCAGTTTTTGAATTCTAATGATTTTGAATAAGTTTAATAGTAAATTTGTGAGACAGATATTCAAAGTTATTAAAAAGAAAAAGTGTTGAATAAATAAATTGTATGATGTTTTGGATGCAATTTTTTATCAGGAAAAGCGTAATAAGATAAACAATAAAATAAATTGTGTAGTTGCTGGCTGACTTTTTAATTATAGTTTTTGTACTTTCTTCGGGTTTGTGAATCAGCTCAAATTGTTTTAAAATATTCCTTTCTGTTTTTAACCTTTTATTGTATTGTTTTCAACACGCTGTGGATTGTTTTTGACAACTGTTAGTAAAATTTATTCGTTATTATTGTAAAGTATTAAATTGTTTTAAATGGACAACAATTTTTCAGCCCAGGTAAAAGAAATTATTTCTTATAGCAGGGAAGAGGCATTACGCCTCGGCAACGATTTTATAGGTACTGAGCACCTTGTGTTAGGCCTGATAAGAGACGGTGAAAATACCGCTATAAAAATTTTAAAGTCCCTTAATGTCGATCTCTATGAACTTCGTAAGGAAATAGAACTGGCAGTTAAGGACAAAACAGGTAAAAATATCGCCAACATCAATTCACTGCCGCTAACTAAACAGGCAGAAAAAGTAATAAGGATTACGGTATTAGAAGCTAAAGCTAATAAGAGCCCGCTTGTGGAAAGTGAGCATCTCATGCTTTCTATATTGAAAAATAAAGAAAATATAGCTACCCAAATTCTTAACCAGTTTGATGTTGATTATGATATGTTTAAAAATGAATTGGGCTATGTAAAAACAGCAGATCCCAAGGCCGAATTCCAGGATGATGAAGGCGAAGAATTTGATGAAGAAAGGAAATCATATTCACAACAGCGCTCATCAAAAGGAGCAGCTGCGCAAGCCAAATCTAAAACTCCTGTGCTTGATAATTTTGGAAGAGACATAACCCGGCTGGCCGAAATGGGAACATTGGATCCTATCGTTGGACGCGAAACTGAAATAGAAAGAGTTTCACAAATTCTTAGTCGCCGTAAAAAGAACAATCCCATTCTGATAGGAGAACCAGGCGTTGGTAAAACTGCCATCGTTGAAGGGCTTGCGTTAAGAATTATACAACGGAAAGTTAGCCGCGTTCTTTTTGATAAGAGAGTTGTATCTCTTGATTTGGCAGCTTTAGTGGCAGGCACTAAATATCGCGGTCAATTTGAAGAAAGAATGAAAGCCATCATGAATGAACTGGAAAAGAATCGTGACGTGATATTATTTATTGATGAAATACATACTATTGTTGGAGCCGGAGGAGCAAGTGGTTCCCTTGATGCTTCCAACATATTTAAACCAGCCCTTGCAAGAGGTGAACTACAGTGCATAGGCGCAAGCACATTAGATGAGTACCGTATGTATATTGAAAAGGATGGCGCATTGGATCGTCGTTTTCAAAAGGTGATGGTAGAGCAGCCGAGTGTTGCGGAAACTATCGAAATTCTTACTAATATAAAGAGTAAATACGAGGATTATCATAATGTAACGTATAGTGTTGATGCCATTGACGCATGTGTGAAACTGAGCGACAGGTATATGACGGATCGTTTACTTCCAGACAAAGCAATTGATGTGCTTGATGAAGTGGGTGCACGTGTTCATCTTAAAAATATAAACGTACCCGAAGAAGTGATAGCATTGGAGAAAAAGATTGATGACATCAAGCATGAAAAAAATAAGGTTGTAAAAAGTCAACGATTTGAAGAAGCGGCTTCATTACGTGATACTGAAAAAAGGCTGCAGGAAGAACTTGAAAAAGCTAAGTCTGATTGGGAAGAAGAAAGCAAACACAAACGGTATCCCATAGACGAAGAAGCAATTGCTGAAGTTGTTAGCATGATGACTGGTATCCCGGTAAAGAGAATGGTGCAGGCAGAAACCGAAAAGCTTCGCAGGATGGGTACAGATCTTACAGAAGCAGTAGTTGGCCAGGATGAAGCAATTCAAAAAGTAGTAAAAGCAATTCAACGCAACAGGGTAGGGCTAAAGGATCCAAAAAAGCCGATAGGCACTTTCATTTTTCTTGGCCCGACTGGTGTTGGGAAAACTGAATTGGCCAGGGCTTTGGCAAAATATATGTTTGACAGCGATGATGCACTCATCCGTATTGATATGAGTGAGTATATGGAAAAATTCACTGTTTCAAGGTTAATTGGAGCGCCTCCCGGTTATGTAGGTTACGAAGAAGGCGGTCAACTAACTGAAAAGGTTAGACGCAAACCCTATTCTGTAATTCTTCTGGATGAGATAGAAAAAGCGCATCCGGATATTTATAATATTTTATTACAGGTTTTGGATGACGGGCTATTGACAGACGGTCTCGGCCGAAAGATAGATTTCAAGAATACGATGATCATTATGACATCCAACATTGGCGCAAGGCAATTAAAAGACTTTGGTGACGGAGTTGGCTTTACAACTGCCGCAAGAGCGCAGAATACCGAGGAAAATAACAAGGCAGTTATAGAAAAAGCATTGAAGCGTACTTTTAGCCCTGAGTTTTTGAACAGGATTGATGACGTTGTAATATTTAACCAACTCACCGAAGAAAATATCTTTTCAATTATAGATATTTTGATGAAGGGTGTAACGAAACGTTTATTTAATCTTGGTCTTACACTTGAGTTAACAGAGGATGCCAAGAAGTTTATTTCAGAAAAGGGGTACGATTCGCAGTTTGGCGCAAGGCCTTTGCATAGGGCTATTCAAAAATATCTTGAAGATCCCTTAGCTGAGGAAATTTTAAACATGCATATAAAAACCGGCGACGTTCTTATAGCAGGACTCGATAAAGAAAATTCTAAAATCACGTTTGAAATTAAGGGCGGAGTTGTGAAGGAAGCGCCTTCAAAGGCATGATAGCACCGGCATAAAAAGATTTCTTATTATTTCTGGATTAATATAAAACATTTTACCATCCGCCCGAAGGGTGGATGTTTTATTTAATTTCACTTTTAAGATTTTGTGCTTCTTTTTATTTGTCTCATTTTTGCAAAATGACAGATAAAATCATTATAACAATAGATGGTTGGTCGTCCTGTGGAAAAAGCACGCTGGCTAAACAACTTGCGAAGAAGCTGGGCTATTTATACATTGATAGCGGCGCAATGTATAGAGCAATTACACTTTATTTTTTAAGGAACAATATTGACATTACAAACGAACATAAAATAAGAGAAGCGCTTAAAAACATCACGCTCGAATTTCGGGTTAACGAATATTCTAATCAATCAGAAATTTATTTAAATGGCGAAAACGTAGAATATATTATTCGCGATTTAATCATTGCAGAAAAGGTAAGTGATGTAGCTGCATTAAAAGATGTACGAACATTTGCGGTGGATGTTCAACAGAAAATTGGTGAGCATAAAGGAATAGTAATGGATGGCAGAGATATTGGCACAACTGTTTTTCCAGATGCTGAACTTAAAATTTTTATGGTTGCAGATGAAGCCATAAGAGTGGAGCGCAGATTCAGGGAAATGTTTGAGAAAAATCCCAATATAACTTTAGACGAAATAAAAGCAAATATTGCACTGCGGGATTATATTGATTCTCACCGCGAAGTAAGCCCGCTACGGAAAGCGACCGATGCCGTTGAACTTGATAATAGCGATCTTAGTGAAAAGGAACAGCTTGATTTTGCTTTGAAATTGCTAAAGAAAAGTAAAAGAATTCCTGAACTTGAGAAAAGGTCCTGAGGAAAGAATGTTAAGAATAGTTTGAAAGTATCATTGGTATTCATCCATCACTTCCTCCACTGTTTTTGATGCCTTATAAAAAGAAACTAATTTCTTAATAACAGCTTCAACAACCGCATCCGGGCAACTGGCGCCACTTGTTATTAATATTTTTACCGGCTTTTTTTCCGGTAAAAAAGATATCGTCGTAACTGCCTCATTTTTATGAAGATTAAAATGAGATATTTCTTTTGAAGAAATAATATCTTCTTCTGAACGAATAAAGTAAGTTGGGAATTTTTCTTCACACAATTCAACAAGGTGAGAAGTATTAGAACTGTTATAACCGCCAACTACAATAGCAATATCTGCGTTGGTTTCCAGCAGGCCATAAACAGCGCTTTGATTTTCGTAAGTTGCATAGCAAAGTGTATCACGAGTGTCGGCAAATCTTTCAGCAATAGTTTCTTCGTTAAGATGATATTTTTTTATCATTATGTTTTTCAGGTAATCCGCAATTGTTTGTGTATCGCTTGCCAACATTGTTGTTTGATTTACCACACCAATTCGTTGTAAATCTTTTTCAATATTAAATCCTTCCGAAAACTTGCCCGCAAACTCTTGATAAAATTCTCCATACGGTTTTTCTCCATTTATATATTTAGCCAGTTCAATAGTTTCCTTCATATCGGTAACAACAACTGTTGGTGTATTTGCTGCGCTATGGCTAAACGTAGCCCGTGTTTCCTCGTGCCATGGTTTGCCGTGAACGACAATTGAATATTTATTTTTTGCAATCGCTTCGGCCCGGTTCCACACTTTTTCAACAAATGGACAGGTCGTATTATATTTTTCAATTTCAATACCCATCTGCTTTAGCTCTTTTTCTATTTGAAGTGTTGTTCCAAACGCCGGAACAATAACAATGTCGCCGGCAGAAAGATCGCTAAAAGGCACGAGCATATTACCTTTGGTATCCATTAAGAACCGTACACCTCTCTTGGTAAGGTCATCGTTGACCAATGGATTGTGAATCATTTCACTCAATAAATAAATTTTCTTTCCGGGATTTTCTTCTATCGTTTTAAATGAAATTTCGATTGCATTTTCTACCCCGTAGCAAAATCCAAAATGTCGTGCGAGATAAATTTGAACCTGGCCAAAATTCAGAAGGCTTGGAGTAAAATCTTTTTTATACTTATCGTTTTGCTTCCGTTTATTTTTAATGGCACTTATTAAAGGGCTGCGGTAAACTAATGGTACGTTGAATTTTTTCATGAGCTTGAGACCCAAAGTTACAAACGGCAATGCATCGCACAAACTAATAAAATATTAAATGATTAATTTTATTTTTTTAAAGACTTTTAATTTATGTCGAATAAACAGAAGCCATTTGAGCATCCAAAATGGAGTTATTCCGCCAATATCTATGAAGTAAATTTGAGGCAATACACTCTTGAAGGAACTTTTGAGGCATTTGCAAAACATTTACTACGCCTTAAAGATATGGGCGTAAAAATTTTATGGTTTATGCCGGTAACACCTATTAGTGAACTCGGCAGATTGGGAGTTCTTGGCAGCTATTATGCAGTAAAAAATTATATAGCTACTAATCCTGAATATGGAACCATAGATGATTTCAAAAATCTTGTACACGAAGCGCATGCCCTTGGCTTTAAAGTAATAATAGATTGGGTTGCCAATCATACAGGAAATGATCATCCATGGACAAAGACATTTCCGGAGTTTTACCGGTATGATGTTAATAATGAATTAAATCATCCGCATGGATGGAGCGATGTAGCCGAGTTGAATTATGATAATCTGCAACTTCATGATAAGATGATTGAAGAAATGAAATTCTGGATTACTGAATGTAATATTGATGGTTATCGTTGCGACATGGCGCATCTTGTCCCGCTTGATTTTTGGGTGCAGGCAAAAAAGAAGTTGTCAAAAAATAAAGACAATCTTTTTTGGCTTGGTGAATGCGAGGAGCCGTTGTACCATACAGTTTTTGATGCTACATATACATGGAGATGGATGCATGCTTCCCACGAGTTTTACCAGGGAAGAATGAATTTGCATGCGCTTGTTACTGTGTTATATAAATCGGTTACGGAATTTCCTTATGATGCTTTCAGAACTTATTTTACCAGTAACCACGATGAAAATAGCTGGAACGGAACAGAGTTTGAAAAGTATGGAGATGCTGCAATGCTGCTGGCCGTTTTTTCATGCACATGGAACGGCATTCCCATGATTTATAGCGGACAGGAAATGCCAAACAAAAAGCGATTGAAATTTTTTGAAAAAGACCCGATAGAATGGGATGGCAAATTTGAATTACACGATTTTTACAAAACACTGCTCACGCTGCATGCTTCCAACAAGAGCCTCAGGCCTGGCGATTTAAGCGTTTTAACAAAGATCATTTCTCATCCTGATGATCACCGGGTATTTTCTTACGCAAGAACTGACGGTGACGCCGAGGTGCTGGTAGTTCTAAATTTTTCCGGCGGTGAAATGAACTTCCAGGTTAAAGGCATGCACGGTCTTTTCAGGAATGTTTTTGGAGGTAGAGACATAAATTTCGATTTGGAAGATCACGTATTTTTGAGGCCATGGGGATATCTTGTTTTTGAAAAATTACCAATGCTTTCGGAAACGGTTTAAAAAGTAAAACCCCGGCATCTGTTCCGGGGTTTCTATTTTATTTCAATTTAAATTTTATTCGGCAGAGTCGTCTAACACCAAAGGATATTCGAAAGGCTCACTATAGCCGGGATAAATTCCCGTAATAGTTACTTGTTTATCAGCACCGATTATATTTTTTAAATCGTCCACAGATTTCACATCCTTTCCGTTTGCTTTTGTGATAATGAAACCGTCTCTCATTCTTGTCTGGTCATTTATTGCTCCTTCGTTTATTTTTCTTACTACTACACCGCCGTCTACTCCGTATTCTTTAGCTTTTTTAGGATCGAGTGTTTGAAGTTCGGCGCCAAGTCTATCAATCATTCCGGCCGGTTTTACTATTGCATAAGTGCCGGCGTTATTTTTTAGAGTTACCTGGAAGACACGGTCAGTACCATTTCTGTTTATTGTAACGTTTACTTTATCGCCAGGTTTATAATTACTAAGTTGTTCCTGTAATTCAGATCCGGAGTTTATTGAAACATCATTAAGCTTTTTGATTACGTCGCCCTTTTGAATGCCAGCCTGTATGGCTCCTCCGTCTTTAGTGAGGTCAGTAATATAAATGCCATCGATGTTTGCTGGAATATTTTCTTTTTTCTTTTCCTGGTCTGTAAGCATACTTGCATCAATAAACATCGCTCCTAAAAATCCTCTTTGAACGCTTCCATATTTTACGAGGTCATTTACTACTTTCTTAACAATGTCCACAGGTATTGCATAGGAATATCCGTTGTAATATCCCGTTGGAGATGCAATCGCAGAATTGATACCGATCAACTGTCCATTGGTGTTTATTAATGCTCCGCCGCTATTACCAGGATTTACTGCTGCATCTGTTTGTAAAAACGATTCAACAGCCATTTGATGATTACCCGTTCTGTCATGATTTAATCCTAATGTTCTTGACTTTGCGCTTATGATACCAGCGGTAACTGTTGCCTCAAGATTTAATGGATATCCTAAAGCGAGTACCCATTGACCAATTTTTACGTCAGCAGAATTACCATACAACATGAATGGTAAATTTTTAGCATCAATTTTAACGACGGCAAGATCGTAAGATGGATCTGATCCGATAACCTTTGCAGTATAAGTTTTCCTGTCGCTTAAAATAACTGTTACTTCATCGGCACCAGCCACTACGTGATTGTTAGTAACAATGTATCCATCGTCGCTAATTATAACGCCTGAGCCGGAGCCCATTTCAGGATAGATGCGCTGTTGCCGTCCGTTCCCGAAGAATTGGTTGAATAAATCCTGATCTCCAAACAAATCTGAGAAAGGATTCTTTTGATTGGGTAAATTGTTGCTAACCTGGTGCGGATTTGTTTTTGTTTTTATATGTACAACCGTAGGAATCGCGGCACTGGCGGCTTCAGTAAAATCAGCGGGGCCGGCAGAAGGGTTTCCCTTATCGTCAAAAAAGCCGGCATACTTATAGTTGGATGGAATGTTTAATGCCTGGAAATTTGGATTATTACTGTTATGTTGATATTTGTTATATCCTAAAATAACAGCCATTGTGGTTAGTGCACTTATGAGCACCGTAAGTAAAATGTTCTTTGTTTTCATTTATCGAAATTTTTAATTGTATAAATTCATTTGTTCAAAAATAAGGCCTCAAATCACATGCCTCAAATCGTCTTAAGGAGATTAAAATTAAAACAAGTGTTTAAATCTTGTCTTACCGTTTATTTACCTTTAACAAACAATTAGTAAGGGTTTCGTAGATCTGATTTTATGCTATTCAAATAAGTAATATTGTCAAGGTTTAATGACAAAGTTTTAGATACCTGTAATAACTGCAGAACCTTATAAAGCTAATAAAAATTCCATTACATCTACTTTATCTGCATAATCAAATAACTGTGGCTTTTGCGATTTGCCAAATGGCGTAAATCCATTTCCAACTATGCATTGCAGATTTTCATTTTTAATCAAATCATCTGGAATAACGTTTTTGTCACTGTAAAAAGTATAATGAAGTTGGCTCACGGGAGAGAAAATATTATCGTCTTCCAATAAGATAATGCTTTCATTGGTCATATAGCTTTTATCGTTCATAATAAGCAACGCAAGATTATAATCGTAATTGTTTTTGTATTTAGTGTGATCTTCAAAATAATTATATTTCCTGAAAGCATTTAAAACAGAAACAAAATCATAACCTTCCGGGACATATAATTTGGTAACATTCCGGCATCCTAATCCGAAATAGGTATGGACATCATCCGCAAGTAGATTTAAATCACTGTCGGATTCATCGCCGGATAATAAAGCAACTGAAGTTTTATTACCACGTATTATTGATGGATATTTCCCAAAATAATATTTAAAATACCTCGAAGAGTTATTACTTCCCGTTGCAATGTATGTTTCACAATTTTTAAGAAGATCGCTAACCTGGACCATATCTGCAACTTCCTTATCCCATTCAATGAGTTTCTCAATTAAATGCTCCATCAGTACATTATCTTTCTCCGAAAGTTTAATACTTTGTTTATGTCCTGAAATAAAGACACATAAAAAATCTTGAAAACCTACTAATGGAATATTACCTGCCATTACAATACCGACATTTTGAGACTTAATATTATCGTCGGGATGATAGTGATTTGCCCATTCTTCCAATTTGGATCGGTTAAGAAATTCACTAGAAATATTTTGTAGCGACAGGTTTACAAATTCTTCAGTGAACCATTTGTTTTTCTCGTATGCCTTTTGCTTAATAGAATTTAATTCCGCACTATTATCAATAAGGTAGTATCCTAACTTTTCGAGTAAATTAATTCTTTCGGCTAAATTCATTTTGCTAAAAAATTATCTGGTATATCTATTATATTTGTAAGAAAAATTAAAACATGCAAAACTCGTACATAATTGGTTTGTATGTTATGAATGATTAAATAAAAAAAAGATGGCAATTAAAATCACTGAAGAATGTATTAACTGCGGGGCATGCGAACCCGAATGTCCTAATAATGCGATATACGAAGGGGGCGTGGAATGGGCTTTGGCAGATGGAACAACTGTAAAAGGCGACGTAACACTACTTGATGGTTCAGTAATGGATGCAGACCAGCGCAATCCGCCAATTTCAAACGATATTTATTACATCGTTCCTAATAAATGTACAGAGTGCCAGGGCTTTCACGAGGAGCCGCAATGTGCGGCTGTTTGTCCTGTTGACTGCTGCGTGCCCGACGAGATGTACCAGGAAACGGTTGAAGTACTTCTTGCAAAAAAAGAAAAATTGCACATATAAAATATTCAAGGCCACTGGCCTTATAAGGCAGGTGATATTTCCTGTTTTGGCGAGGGTGTTGAAAAATGCTTTCGCCTTTTTCTAAAATGCAAATGCCGGAAACTTTTGAAAAAGTTACAATTTATTTCACCTGCCATCGGTTTCTTATTTTTGTTATTAACCTCTTGTCAGCAAAAAAATAAACGGCCGAACGTAAAATCAATTGAAGAAATTATTCAGGCAGATGAAGCATTTTCTAACCTTAGCAAAAAAGAGGGTATGAAAAGAGCTTTTATTGAATATATTGACAATGAAGGAATATTGTTAAGAGCTGGCCATCCTCCTATAATTGGGGCTAATGCAATTGATTTTTTAAGCCAGGTAAACGATTCGTCGTATACGCTTACGTGGAGCCCCGCTGGTGCAGGCATAGCGGCATCCAACGATCTTGGCTATACTTATGGCGTATATAAATTAGAACTGAAGGATACCGTTTTAAAAGGCACTTATGTAAGTGTTTGGAAAAAGCAAAAAGATGGTAAGTGGAAATTTGTTTTGGATAGTGGTAATGAAGGAATTGGTCAATAGTCAATTGGTCAATGGTCAACTGGTCAATAGTAATTATAATTCTTCAATGACCAGTGACCATTGACTAAATGACTTGTTTAAAAGCAGTATATAAATAAATATTATCAAATAAAATGAAACCAAAGATTGCATTTGTAACTGGTGGATTTTCCGGCGAAGCAGAAATATCTTATAAGTCTGCCGTAACTTTTGAAAATAATATTGACAAAGAAAGATATGACTTATATAAAATTGATATTACAATCGATGGTTGGTTTTATGAACTAAAGAATGGAGATAAAATTATTGTAAATAAAAATGACTTCTCTCTGATAATTGATGATGAAACAATAACTTTTGATGCGGTTTTAATTGGCATTCATGGTACACCTGGTGAAGATGGAAAATTGCAGGGATATTTTGATATGTTACATATACCTTACACCTCTTGCGATTGTGCAACTTCAGCAATAACTTTTAATAAAAGATACACGGTGGCTATTGCCGGTGCCAGCGGCATTAATGTTTCAAATTCAATATTGTTATTTAAGAAAAGTTTTAAAAGCCCTGATGAGTTAGTAAAGAATTTAAAGTTCCCGGTTTTTGTAAAACCTAATAATGGCGGGTCAAGCATAGGAATGTCTAAAGTAAATGCCCCTTCCGAAGAATTAGGAAAAGCTATTGAAAAGGCTTTTAACGAGGATGACCAGGTGTTGGTCGAGGAATTTATTGAAGGGAGAGAATTGACAATTGGCGTATTTAAGGCTAAGGGAGAAATTATCGCATTGCCAATTACTGAGATAATTTCAAAGAATGATTTTTTTGACTTTGAGGCAAAATATCATGGCGCCAGTAGTGAGGTAACACCTGCGGTTATTGATGAGCATATTGCGGGCCTGGTAAGGGAAAACGCCGTTAAAGCATATCGCGTATTTAATTGCAAAGGAATTATACGAATTGATTTTATTTATAATGAAAAGGACGACAAACTTTACATGCTTGAAATTAATACAGTTCCTGGCCAAAGTGAAGCAAGCATTGTTCCGCAACAGTTAAAAACACTGGGCTGGACTCTAAAGGAATTTTATACTGCCTTGGTAGAAGAATGCCTGCATAATTAAATCTCATTATATTGCACATCTAAAATCTTTTAACCTATACCTTTTATTGTGTTTAAATTTATTTCCAAACAACCTTTCTGGATAAATCTCCTGGTAGCATTATTACTAATTTTCCTGTTGGGATTTTTATTCCTTCAATCACTTAGCTGGTTCACAAATCATGGCAGTTATCTTAAAGTTCCTTCTGTAGTAGGTAAAAAAACAGATGAGGCGGTTAAGTATCTCGAAGACCAGGGCTTTGATGTAACGATTACAGATTCGGTCTATAACGATTCGCTTCCGCTCAATACAGTAAAAAAGCAATTACCTGATGCCGGCGCTACGGTAAAAGTAAACAGAACAGTTTATCTCAATGTTAATCCTGTAGGTTTGCCATTGGTAGAAATGCCAAAGATAGAAGGCCTTAGTTTTAGATTCGCATTGGAAAGACTTACAAAAAATCATTTAAAATTGGGCGATACTACTTACCGCCCTTATTTTATGAAGGGCACTATTCTTGAACAAAATTATAATGGTTCAAAAATACTACCCGGAACAAAACTTCGTTGGGGCTCTGCCGTTAGTCTTGTTATCGGCGGCGGCGTTCAACAGCAGGAAATTCCTGTTCCGGAGCTATACGGTATTGCACTCGGTGAGGCCAAAACGATATTAGAAACGCAAGGTATTACGCTTGCCGCCATTATCCCAACAGGTCCAATTAGTGACACGCTGAAGGCGTATATTTATAAGCAAAATCCCGAGGCAAGAAACGATGAAGGCCAGCTTAATGTAATACAACCGGGGCAAATAATGGACGTTTGGATTTCGGCAAGCGCCCCCCAACCGGACAGCTCGCTGATTGATGCGCAACCTGCAGATAGTATAAAAAAATAATAACTAATAATATGCAAAATATAACCCCTGAAGAAGTTAAGCAACGACTTGATAAAGGAGAAAAACTTAACCTTATTGATGTAAGGGAACCTTACGAAAATGCTGAATTTAATATTGGCGGCAAATTACTTCCGTTAGGCAAAATTCAATCGATGCAAACTGAAGATATTGATGATCTTAAAGACGAAGAAGTAATTCTGTATTGCAGAAGCGGCAACAGGAGCGGCATTGCGGGGATGACTTTAGATCAGATGGGATTTACAAATACAAAAAATCTTACCGGTGGCATGCTTGCCTGGCAGGAAAAATTTAAATAGTGAATCGGGAATTGTCAATTAGTCAATGGCAATTGTAATTTAAAGTAATGACTTAATAACCTATGACAACCTAAAGTTGCAAATAAAAAGCGGACAAGACTGCCCGCTCGGAATGTGCTAAAACTAAAAAGCACATGAGAAAATTTCGTTTGCAATGTATTGGACAATAACCTCCAAAAAAAATTCAGATTACTGAACCATGAAATACGCCGTTTAATGGATGAAAAAGACGGGTTCAGTAATTCATGAAACCGCAATTTTGATTTATTACTTTTTGATATAAGTAAAACGGAATCTCTTTCATTCAAGACGTCGCTTTGTTTAGTTAAAAGTTGAGATGCAAAAATTAACTGGCGGGTTGGGTTGGGTTTCCTGCAAGACATTCAATGCTTACAACCTAAAATTTACTCCCGCTAAAAAGTTAGTACCTGCCATCGGAAAATAATAATTCTCAACTGCTAATTCACTTCCATAAAAATAGTTGTAGGTATAACCGTTAGATTCGTATTTTTTATTAAAAAGATTATTAATCTTGAAAATAAAATCTATCGCTTTAAAAGTTTTTTTCGTGCGTAGCCTGTATGATAATCTTAAATTCTGCACATAGTAAGGATCAATACTTCTGCTCAAGTGAGAAGTATTATCAAGGAACTGGGGTCCCACATATTTTGACTGAAAACTTATTTCGCTGTTTATAATTGGAATGATGTTTATTATTGCGCCTGCAACTTCATCCGGCGAAAATGAAATATTGGAATTTTGGTATTGATACACGAGTTGCCCACCATTATCATAATCATCAACATATTCAGTAAAGTTTCTTATTTTGTTTCTACTGAAAGAAATATTTCCTGAAGCATTGAACCATTTGGTAAATTTTTCACCTGCCTGTAATTCAATACCAAGTCTATAACTCCTGGCAGCATTGGTTCTCGTGTAAGCACCAACATCATTTATTTTTCCTGTTGAAACCAACTGGTTATGATAATCCATGTAATAAAATGTGGCGCCATAGGTAAAATCCGTGTTTCTTCTTTCCACGCCCAATTCCATATCGTACAATATTTCCGGCTTTGGCAATTCGTTGGAAGCTGCTTCGAAATCATCACGGTTGGGTTCTTTTGCTCCAACAGAATAAGAGGCATACGCCTGGAAATTATTTTTGTTGAAAGAAATTCCAATCTTAGGATTAAAAAAAGTATAGCTTTTATTGATTCGCAAACCAGGATTGTCCTCAAAACCTTTAATATCATAATTAACAAACCGTCCCTGCAAATCGATGAAGCCTGAAAAGCCGGAGCCAAGATTTTGCAATAGCTTTCCATATAAATTAAAGTCACGTTTATTAGCAGGCACATTCGAGTACACGTAGTTGTTAGGAAAGCCCTGCATTGCCCACGTTACAATGTCGTAATGTTTACCATCATACTCGTCCCATCCGCCACCGAAAGTAACGTGTGTTTTATTTTGATGATATTGCAAAGAGAAGATTCCTCCGTAAAAATAATTATCAAGCCATAACCTTCTTATCAAATCGGTGGAGGTAAGCGTATCAGTTCCACTGACAAAGTCAGGCAATCCATAATCGCTGTAAAGTTGGTCCGCCCTGTATTCTTCGTAGTAACCTTTGCCGCGTGTTAGAAATATAGCCGTATTAAAACTTACATGATCATTAATTTTTTTATCATAAAAAAACTGGTAATGTGTTTGAGCATAATTATCCGTTTCATTGTTGTAAGGCGCTCCCGGTTTTTCAGTTCCGGCCGGATTATAAGTGCGGTCGCTATCTAAATAACTTTGCGGCACACCGTACCATGCCTGGTAAGTTTTTTCTTTACCACTCAAAATATTAAACCGAAGCGAACTGCTTTTATTGATATAGGCGGCGCTTACAAAAAATGATTTGAGATTCGGACTTTGCACGGTCAATATAACCATCACTGCTTATACTGCGATAAACGGGCATCTACCGTAAAATGGTTTCGCCATTAAACCCGTACCAACTTTTAATGTGTTTTTCCAGGTATTAAACGAACCATAGGTATTATTTAATTCAATATATTTTTCCTTGTTTACCTCGTTGGTCGAAAGGTTGATAGTGGCACCAAAGGCGCCGGCGCCATTAGATGAGGTGCCAACGCCACGTTGCACCTGGATTGAATTTAGCGATGAGGAAATATCCGGAAGGTCAACGAAAAAAGTTCCCTGGCTTTCTGCATCGTTGTAGGGAATGCCATTCAATGTAACATTTACTCTCGAACCATCCGACCCACGAATGCTTATTCCCGTGTAGCCGATACCGTTACCCGCATCTGAATTCACTACGACCGATGGTAACTGGTTTAAAACAAAAGGGAGATCCTGCCCCAGGTTATTCTTTTCTATTTCAGCTTTATTGATATTGGTTTTTGTAAATGGAGCTTTGTCTGTCGCTCTTATAGAAGTTACTTCTATGTTTTCAAGCATCAATGTGTCGCTTAGCTTGTGTCGTGAAGTATCCTGAGCAACCCCAATAAAATAAAAACTTAATGCAGTGCAGGTAAAAATTATTTTTTTCATGTTTGCTATTCTTTAAAGCAATCAGAACAAAACATGAAAGAGAGATGGAAAGAGTTGTTCAACCTCCCTTCGCAGGCATTATCCTGATCAGGTCTGCGGGTCTTATCTCAGCTTTCCGAATTAAATCGGGCAGCACCCCGGTAACAAAATTTATTTTAGAATGCAAAAGTAATCTTCTTCCCAGTTTAATTTCAAAAAAATTGTAACTTTTATTTTTGGTAATCGTTACAATTAAAACCGTTAGCATGAAATATTTTTATCTTTTCCTGTTTATTATAATTTATTCCGGGGCTTTTTCGCAGCAAACAGTAATCAACGATGCAAATGCCCAGGTAAGAAACGTTACCGCTTTTTCCGGCCTGAAAGTTTCTGGTGGTATCGATGTTTATTTATCGCAGGGAGATGATTATTCATTGGCAGTAAGTGCCAGCGAGGACAAATACCGCGATAATATCAGGACGGAAGTGAAGAATGGAGTATTGGATATTTGGTACGACAATGATCATTTGGGAAAAAATAGCGGTAATAAAAAGTTAAGAGTGTACTTATCGTTTAAGACGCTTGAAAGTATTGACGGTTCAGGCGCCTGTGGCTTTATCATAAATGGAATGCTTACATCAAACAGTATCCTCGTTAAGCTTTCAGGCGCAAGCGATATTAAGGGAGCGGTGAAATTAACAAACATTAGTTTGGACTTGAGCGGTGCGTCAACTGTTACTTTAAATGGCTCCGCCGAAAATATGAAACTGGATGCGAGCGGTGCAAGCGATATAAAAAATTATGATTTGCAGGTAGAAAATTGCGTTGCGAAACTTTCCGGCGCCTCAGATGTAAGACTAAAAATAAGCGGTTCCATTGTAGCAAATGCGAGTGGCGCAAGCACTTTATATTACGAAGGCGATCCCGATAGAAAAGAAGTATCTACAAGTGGCGCAAGTTCAATTAGCCAAAGAAAGTAATTAATTAAAGAATGGATTTGGAAGTACAAATACAAAACGGTTCCCCTCTTACTACCATTATTTAGTTGTGCCCTCCCGGAAATGTTGGGGACGATACTGCGTGTTAATTTTTGAATGGCTTCCTAAGGACATGCATCCTTAAATCCTAATTCTCAAACAATATCAATTATGTTTAAATTGGTTTGCGTTATTAATTTATTAGCCCTCGGTATTTGAATACTTTCTAAAAATGAATGATAATTGTGCTCCCTTTTTGAATCTGTTTTAAAACTAATCCTAAAAGCTTTCAAAAAATTGTCAATCGGTTTCGCCGCAAATATTTTAATTATCCGTTAGTGATGTAAAAATGCGACAAACTCCTTAATTAATATCCTACAAAAATAGTAGGAAATATTTTCTATGATGCAGCACAATGCTATCTTTTAGTCTCAACTATATGTATCGGCGTTATATTATTTAAAATTTTAAAACGGCAACCACTTATAATTGAAATTTACCATGAGAACAAATTTGTTATTTCATAACAGCGTATACAAATAGTTTTGACAACAGAATTTGATGTCTTGAAATTCACGGTTCATGCGCTGAAATTCATGTTTTCAAATTAAATCTTAACCCCGGCTGCTATGATCAAGGATAAATATTTGCGATTGATTTTTATTCCGCTCCTTGGGATAATGATTCCTTTTTTTTCGGGAGTTATTTCATATAGTCATTACTCTCCGCTCGAATTGATCGCCATCAATTTGTATTTTATCCTGCTTTCATTTTGCATTTGGTCAGGAGCCAGTTGGATTCATCGCAAAAGCCGTTTTATCTTCAAAACTTTTCGTAACCCTATAATTAAAGTATTTTCTATTTCTCTGATAGGAGGTTTATTCGGAGCAGCTATTTCAGGAATTTTTTCAATTGCATGGTATAAAATATCGGGTGAAAATTTTGATTGGGCGCCAATAACCCGGTGTGTCGCTTTTTCATCTTTGGCAGTTTTACTATTTACCCTCCTGTACGAAATTTTGTTTCTAAGCACTCAAAGGACGCTTTACACAAAAATTGTAGATCAGCTCGATTGGGAACGATCAAAAGCTGAAATGTCTGTTTTAAAAAATGAGATTGAACCGCATTTTATTTTTAATTCGCTCAATACGCTTTCATGGCTTATTTTAAATGATCCCAATACTGCACACCAGTTTAACAGCAAGCTCGCATCTGTTTATAAATATTTTTTAATTAATAAAGACAGGGAATTAATAACGTTGCAGGGTGAACTTGAATTTATAGAAAACTATTTTTTTGTATTGCAGGTACGCCACGATAATAAGCTTCATCTATCAACCGACCTGGGCAATCATCATGAAGGTACTTTAATGATTTTACCTTATGCTTTACAGATTCTTGTAGAAAATGCGGTGAAGCACAACGAGTTTAGCGATACTGATCCTTTATATATAAATGTTGCCTTAAACGGAGAGTATATATATGTGAAGAACAATAAAAAACCCAAGCCGTATCCTGTAAATTCAACTGGCGTAGGCTTGCGCAATTTAAGTTCCCGTTACAGGCTCGTGTGCCATAAAGATATTCTTATAGAAACAACCGATAATGAATTCACTGTAAAACTCCCATTAATAAAAACAAACCTATAACCATGCTTAACGCCATTATTATTGAAGACGAAAAGCCAGCAATGGAAGTGCTGGTAAAAAAATTGTCAGAAGTATCCGTACCTGTAAACATACAGGCAAGATTAAATTCTGTAAAACAAAGCATAGAGTATATACCTGCTCATGCTGAAGCTGATATTATTTTCAGTGATGTTCAGTTAGCAGATGGGTTGTCGTTCGATATTTTCAGACAGACCGGAGTGCAGTCTCCGGTTATTTTTATAACAGGGTATGACGATTATATGATGATGGCATTTGAGAATAACGGTATCGACTACCTGCTGAAACCGGTTGATACGTGCGATCTTGAAAAATCGCTCTTGAAATATAGTAAGCTGCAGGAACATTTTTCGCATACTAATTCAAATGTTCCTGTTGAGAATCTTTTAAAATTTGTGAATCAAAGAAAAAAAACCAGGTTACTGGTAAAAAAAGGCCTCGAAAATATTGCATTACGGCTCGACGACGTTGCTTTGATTTACACGCAAAACAAACTGGTTTATGTAATTGATAATGCCTCTAAGAAATATATCTCGGATAAAACATTAAGCGAACTCGAAGAAGAACTGGATGATAATACATTCTTCAGAGTTAACCGCCAGTACATCGTTAATATCAACTACGTAAAAAGTTTTAAAGCATTTGAAAAAGTGAAATTGCTTATTGATATTACTATCCCGGAAATAAATCATTCCATCGTTATAAGCCAGGAAACCGCACCGGCATTCAGGAAGTGGATGCATGATGCGTGAGCAATCAAAGACTTCGATAACTGATTACAGGGCGATGCTGCCAGTGTATACACTAGTCAGCAGGTATCGAGTCATCGGCGCTTGCAAAGCTCGGCCATGTTTCTGCAATGCCTTTCATCAATTTCGTTGGCAGCAAGCAAATGATAACGATCTATAAAAAAGAGGGCAAGCTTTATGCAGATCTGTCGAACGGCACCGGCAGGAATATGGTTTTGCAACCTCAATCAGAAACAAAGTTCTTTCTTCCTGACGTTGCCCGCATCCACACTACTTTTGAGTTTATTAAAGAAAATGGCAAAACAGTAAAGCTTATTGCCACGCAGGAAAAGAGCTATGAATTTAAAAAAATTGAATAATAAAAATCAATGAAGGATTACCTGTCCAGGCTTAAACCAGCTCAATTCCTTTTCTTCGACACTTCATTATAAGCCGACAAAAGAGCTTCCTGCACAAATTCTTTTGCAACTTTGTTCAGATCAAATGTTGTGGCTCCTGTCTTGTGCGATGGGGTTACCCAATCTATAAATGCAGGTTAAATTGGTCTACCAGAAGTTTTTGTTCGTTGGTATTTAGAATGAGTTGTTCATAGATTTTATTTGAGTAAGGTGTTGTGAACCTAACCATTAATATTGTTTTGAGTATATCAATTACCTGTTCGGGGCTTTGCCCTGTGTTCTTTTTCTTTAGTTGGCGTTCGAGTTCTTTATAAATTTTGCAGGCTGCAAAGGCGATGCAGATATGGGCTTCTATCCTGCGTTTCAACTGATGGTATACCGGTCTTATTTGCAAGTCGTGTTTGGATATTCTAAATGCTTGCTCTATGTGCCATAACTGGTGGTACTGTTCTATCACTTCTTCTTTTAACAGGTTGGTATTGGTTCGGTAGCCTTTGAGGCCATCCCATTTTTTATCATCATTGTATTTTTCTATATCAATACTAATGCTGGCGTGGCCTTCTATTTTTAAATATTTATTGTACCCCTTATTGTTGAAGTGCTGCTTGGTGAGCTTGCCCGATTTTATTTTCTTTTCCAGTTTTTCCAAGCCCCGTTGCCGGTTATTGCAATCATTGATGGCTCTGGCTTTTGTGTAGCTTACAATTAGCTTAGTGCCGTCTTCCCGGTTTATCAATGCACTTTGCCCATCTTGTAGTTGCAAGGCTAATAGTTGCTTTGTAATGGCTTCGCTTTCGTTTTTTATCCTTGCTCCTAAAATGTATTGGTACTGTTTTTGGGTAAGCAGTATCATATTCTTTTGGGATAGCAGGCCAGCATCGGCCACTACTATTAATTGACGGGGCTGGTGCTTACTTACAAAATGTTCAATGATGGGTATTAGTGTATCACCTTCGTATTTGTCGCCTTCAAACACATCGTAATCCAGTGGATAGCCGCCCTGGCTTACCAATAAGCCCAGCACTATTTGTGGCTGCTGGTGCTTGCCGTCTTTACTGAAGCCCATGCGCTTAAAATCATCTTCCTCTTTGCTTTCAAAATATAAGGTGGTTACATCGTAAAATACAATGCTCATTTGAGAGCCTAATAGCTTTAGGGTATGCTGCAGGCTGATGCTTTTTACCTGTTCTATCTGATGCTTTTGCAGTTTATCCAGATAGCGGTAAATACTGTAAACACTCAGTTGCAAAGCTTTGTATTTAGCAAGGTAATCTACTGTTTTGAGTTTACTAACAGGATACACTAACCGGGTAATGACCAGGTGCCGGAACAGTTCATCTTCAATTACATTGAAGCCTATCTCATCAAATATTTTACCTAATAAAAGTTCCGGGCCTACAAGCTGCAGTTGCTGAATGCTGCTCTTAAAATTGGCAACATATTGCGCTTCTTTATTTTGATAGAAAGGTAACTCAGCGGTGTGCCGCAGTATTTTGATTTGTTCCTGGGCAAGCTGGCAGAGTTGTTCAATTTCTGAAGCCATTCTGGAGCTGCCAATGGTTTTTAAAATCTTTATCCTGCCGCTAATTTTTTGAACAACCTGTACACTGATACTGCCTGAAGCATTGATTTTACGCCGTACATACATCCATACAAAGCTAAAACAAACCTATTTTGACCACCGAGGTTACCCATTTTCAAATCAAGAATGCAGTAAAATCAATGGTTTCAGCCCTTGCTTTTGCAGAAATCGGAGAAGCCGCACAAGACAGGAAAAAGAGGGCAAGCTTTATGCAGATCTGTCGAACGGCACCGGCAGGAATATGGTTTTGCAACCTCAATCAGAAACAAAGTTCTTTCTTCCTGACGTTGCCCGCATCCACACTACTTTTGAGTTTATTAAAGAAAATGGCAAAACAGTAAAGCTTATTGCCACGCAGGAAAAGAGCTATGAATTTAAAAAAATTGAATAATAAAAATCAATGAAGGATTACCTGTCCAGGCTTAAACCAGCTCAATTCCTTTTCTTCGACACTTCATTATAAGCCGACAAAAGAGCTTCCTGCACAAATTCTTTTGCAACTTTGTTCAGATCAAATGTTGTGGCTCCTTTTTCGCCCCACTTGTTTGGAACCGGGTAAATGTTTACAGCATCCATTTTACAAAAGATCACCTGCTCTTTGGGAGCTAAGAATATGTTTGCGGTATTATTTGCAGACAAGTAAGTCGCAAACATTCTTTTGCCAATTATGTTAAACCCAATTCTATCGAAATGGGGTTTTTGCCCCGTACCAGGAAATGAAAGGGCCATTTCTGCAAATGCTTTACCTGTTATCATTTGTTTGTTTAAGCTTGCGGCTATGCATTACGTGTGTGCATAGTGGCGGAGCCATTAAATTTTATTATCTACGTTGTTGCTAATAGAAATACTTCTCCGCTTGCAGATAAGAGATGGTCAGTTCTGTCCTTAAAATAAAGTTGTTCCATATCTTTAGTTGATATGGTTGTTGCTTCCTTAAAACCTGCTTCGCGTGCTAAAGCCAATATTTCATTTGGCGTAAAAAAACTTACGAATGGAGTTCCTGCTTCACGGGCGCCTTTCTCTGCCATTTGTTGCAAAGGCTTGTCTTCTTCATCAAGAAATTCCATTGGTAAATAAAATGTCATAGCAAGTTTTGAACGTGGCGCAAGGGAAGCAATTTGCTGTAGCGTGGAAACAATTGCATCTTTTGTAAGATACAAACTAACTCCTGTGCAGCTAATGACGGTTGGTTTGCCAGTGCTAAATCCTGCATTCAATAATTGTTCCCACCAGGATGAAATTTCAAAATCGACGGAAACAAAATGTAACCATTCAGGAATTCCGAAGCCAAGTTCAATTAATCGTTGTTGTTTCCAGGTTTGCGTACCAGGTTGGTCAATTTCATATACCTGGAGTCTGGAAGCAATATCCGGCCTGCGTTGAGCAAACGTGTCAAGCCCTGCACCGAGAATAACATATTGCCCAACTCCTTGTTTGCTTTGTTCAATAATTAAATCTTCAACAAAACGGGCACGGGCCACAACAGAGGCACGAAGACGCTTTGTAAATTTCATATCAGGACGTTGCTGCCAATCATCAGGCGGCGCTATCAATTTTAATCCTGTTTCATCTTCAAGTATATGTGGTTTTGCATCAACCTGAACATGCAATGCTCTCCATAAAGCAGTTCTTACTGCTGTGTTGTCTGGCTCTGTTATCTCTTTATTTTGTTCCATGTACAAGGTGTTGTTATAAAATTACGGATACTTTGATGAAAAGGAAAGCTAACAGCGGCCAAAGTAAAACGTAGGTATAATATAGCAGCCGTTCAATACCTGTAAAAATCACAATCATCTTCATCACATAGCAGTTTGCGTAAAGTGGTATCTTTTAGTATGTCAATATAATCCATTGGTTTTTTATTTACATAAATAGTTCTGTAAACCAGTCGCGTGCCATGGCTGTAATCTACATACCAGTTTACATGGCCGGTGTACAAAGGTTGAATGGGTGTTCCATCCATTTTATGCCAGCCATAAATAGCCACACGATTGGTTTTGGGGTCTCTTGAAATTTTACCGCTTATCACCACATCTTTTTTTATACCTGCTATCAATCCTTTTCTTAATCTTCGCTGGCCTTCAATAATAAGGTTATGCTGGTACATGGTAACGGCGCTGTCACGAAAGGCATACATTGGTACCGGCTCGAGTTTTACTTTGGCGGCTTTATAAATATCATTCACTATTTTTCTTGTTGGTAAAAAACAATGTAAGCTGTCTGCAATCAATTGGGCTGTCATGGGAGTTAAAGGAACTCTTGCAAAATCCTTATCGGAGCCAACGGATAAATAATCAGGCAATACAAAATAAATGGCCGCTATCTTTTTCCCGCCGGCAGTAGTTATAGATGTTTTTATTTTTACAAACTTTCTTAAAAAAGAAGGCACATTGCCCTTGAGAATTTCACCCTTTACCAATTCTTCTCTTTGTGTTCTGCCAACTGCAAAAACACTTTTATAAAATTCACTTCCTGTTTCTGCGGTGGCAGCCCGTGCAGGAAGCGCCAGGTGCTTTGGAGAATTGCACGATGAAATAAGAATTAAAATTATAAAGGAGAAAGCCATTCTTAACATCATCAAATATTTATTCAAATTACGAAAGAGGGATGCGATTGAGCAAATAAAGATACGGGATGTTCGTAGCAGAACCATTTTGCAAACATTTGGTAAAGCAAGCAAAATTGAGTGAGGTTATCTTTGATCCGCTAAATGTAAAGGGCGAATAGGAGGAGTGATTTGCATTGACAATATCATAAAATTTCATCACTAATAAATACTTGCAGTTACGAAAACACGCATCGCCCGGTATGACTCCAGTCATGTGCGTAATCTTGCTTATTTGTGCAATTATTTTAACTATTTTTTCAACAATGTGCGGTTTTTTGCAATTTTTTACATTAGTTTTGGTTAACAAATTCTTAAACTAAATGCTAAAGGAGGAAAGACATGCTTTCATTTTACACCATGTTAATCTTCACAATAAAGTTTTATCTGCGGACTTGAGCCAGCAAATAAATGTTTCTGATGATACCATCCGACGGGATTTGCAACAACTTTCAGACGAAGGAAAAATTATTAAAGTTCATGGAGGCGCACTTTCTCCTACGTTTCATAGTGGCCACCATACGCCTAAAGAATTATATGGCTATAAGCAAAAAAGTATTATTGCACAAAAAGCTGTATCACTTATTAAAGAGGGTATGTTTGTTTTATCGGGCGGAGGAACTACAATTATAGAATTAGCAAGAGCTTTACCTCCGGCCTTACATGCAACATTTATATCAGGAAGTATATCAGCTCTTTTTGAATACAGCAGTCATCCTAATATTGAGGTTATTGCTATTGGTGATAAAATTTCCAAAAACTCAAAAATTACCGTAGGTCGCGACGCAATTTCAAAAATTAAAGAGATAAAAGCCGACTTATGTTTTTTAGGAGTTAATGCAATTAATTTGGAAACCGGTATGTCGGATAATGACTGGGATGTAGTGCAAATTAAAAAAGCAATGATAGAATCAACAAGAAAATTGGTTTGCTTAACTATTTCAGAGAAAATTAATTCTCAACAGCCAATACAAGTGTGCGACATTAAAAAGATCGATATACTGATAACGGAATTGCCGGCAGGCGATGCACTTTTAGAACCTTATGTGCGAGCAGGCATAACCGTTATATAAACAGAATTTAGTATTTAAAAAATATGCTGATTCAGTTTTTATCTGCGATTTGTTTGGTAATTATAAATTTTAATAATTATCGTTTATGAAATCATTTTTTGGTTTTATTAAAAGCAGATCCAATTTTGACTGGTTTCAGCTTATCGTTTTTGATTCAACCCTGCGAAATACAAGGCAGCTTAATAATACTTTTCATTGTCATAAACATTATAGAAACATTTTAAACAAACCATAATAATTGCTATGAAAAAATTTGTAACGGCTATTCTGACATTACTATTTGTACAATTATGTCAAACAACTTTTGCTCAGCAGAAAAAAATTTCCGGTACGGTATTATCTTCCGATGATACGCCGGTTGCTGCCGCAACAGTCCTTCTAAAAGGCCAAAAAGGAGGCACGCAAACTGATGCCGACGGGCATTTTTCTATCGATGCTTCACCGGGAAATACCCTGGTCATAAGCGCTGTAGGCTATTCTTCGCGGGAAATCAAAGTTGGAAATTCCTCCACTGTTTCAATTACCCTTCAGAGACAAGAAGGAGAATTGGGAGAAGTGGTTGTAACGGCCTTGGGTATTAAAAAGCAGGAAAAGTCGCTTGGTTATGCGACTACCCAGTTAGATGCGAAGGAATTGATGAAAAATAAAAACACCAATATCGTCAATTCTTTAGCTGGCAAAGTTCCTGGTGTTAATGTTACACAGTTCAGCGGTGCACCGGGCGCCGGAGCATCTATAACTATCCGTGGTGCTACGTCTACTTCGGAAACCCGGCAAAATCAGCCGCTATTTGTTGTTGATGGTATTATATACGATAACTCAACTACGGTTACCGGTAATACAGGCACTGACGGTTTATCCCGCAGTAATACAACTTACTCCAATCGCGTCATGGATATTAACCCGGAAGATATTGAATCTCTTACGGTTTTAAAGGGTGCGGCAGCCGCCGCATTGTATGGGGCAAGAGCCGCAGACGGTGTAATTGTGATTACCACAAAGAAAGGAGCAGAAGGAAGAGTAACGGTTAATGTTACCAGTAAAATAAGTACATCCTGGGCAGACAAGTTGCCTGAAGCTCAAACTGAGTTTGGCCCGGGTAGCGTTTCTAGCAATGGCGTAGTGAACACTGATTCGTATAATTCATGGGGACCAAAAATTCCGTCCGACAGTACTATTTATAACAACATCGGTAATTTCTTTCAGCACGGCCTTATATATGATAATAACGTAAACGTATCAGGAGGAACAAAGACTGGTTCTTTTTATTTATCGGGATCTAACTTTAAGCAAACGGGTATCGTTCCCGGTACAGGTTACGATAAAACAACTTTTCGTTTTAACGGTGAACAGAAATATGGCCGTTTGACTTTAAATGCAACCACTGCCTATTCTGTTGCCAGCACGGACAGAACGTTGACTTCTGCAGGGTTGTATGGAAGTGGAGTAGGAAGCATGCAGGAATTGTATCACTGGCCTCAAACATACGACCTAAGAAATTATATAAATGCTGACGGGACACAGCATCGGATATATGCCTCAACTATTACGGATTTGGCAGACGATGTTGATAATCCTTTTTGGATCATTAACCAGGATAAGTTAACCTCGAAAACTAACCGCTTTACGGGCGGAATAAACGGCAATTTTAAAATTACCAATTGGTGGGACATCACAGGCCGTGTGGGTTATGACCAATACTTTACTAACGATAATACTCTTATCGCTCCTGGGTCTGCTGTGATTGCAAAATACCAGAATGGCCGTTTAAGCAAAGACCAGGTTAACTATACTTACATCACCACTACCGTCATGACTAATTTTCACAAAACCATTAAAAATTTTGATGCTCACCTGACCCTGGGAACCACTTCGGACGATTTTAATACCAATGTTCAAAATCTTTGGGGATGGAACTTTAGTACACCAGGTACAGTTAGCCTAAATAGCATCGATCTTGCAAATAAACAATTTTCCGATAACACAACAAGAAGGCGCCTGGTAGGGGTTTTTGGAGAAGTTGGCGTATCGTATAAAGATCTTGTCTATCTTACAGCAACCGGACGGAACGACTGGTCATCTACCCTACCTGTAGAAAACTGGTCTTACTTTTATCCTTCGCTTAGCGGTTCTTTTGTTTTTTCGCAATTGCTGCCGGAAAACAATATTCTCTCGTTTGGTAAACTTCGTGCAAGCTGGGCAAGAGTTGGTAAAGATGCTAATGCCTATGCAACCAATACTTATGAAAATTCACCGGTTACTATACTTGCCGGTAATGGAAGTTACGTTGGCATTGGTAATCAATGGCAAGCAGGTAACGCTACTTTAATACCTGAAATTCAAACTTCGTGGGAAGTTGGGGGGCAGTTTAGATTTTTGAATAATCGTATAGGACTCGATTATACTTACTATCATAGTCAAACGGCGAATCAAATTGGCTCGCCGCGCCTGGCCCAGTCCGGAGGATTTATTTTTAGCACCCTTAACGCCGGAACTGTGATTAATAAGGGAATGGAGATAGCGCTTACGGGCAAAATAGTATCTCAAAAGAATTTTAGCTGGGATGCCACCATCAATTTCTCCTACAATAGGGGCACCTTAGGAGCTTTCATTCCAGGTGTGCAGTATTTTTACCCAACTGACGTACAGTTTGGAACAATAAAGGCAGCATCTATACCAAACGGTGGTCCCTTTCTGGGCATAATTGGTTCACCTTACCTTCGTGAATCAGATAATAATGGTAAGGAAATTTCAAACGGCCGTTACCAGATAGATCCTATAACTGGTCTTATATAAGCTTAACCCTAATTTACCGATTGTAGGTAATCGTGAACCGCGTTATATAGGCGGCTTTAATAATACCTTACGCTACAAAAATTTATCATTGTCATTTCTTCTTGACATTCGTATAGGAGGAGATGTATTTAATGGTACAGAATATTTTATGATAGTTAATGGTTTAAGTAAAAAGACTACCCTGAATGATCGCCAATCGGTATCCTTGGGCGGTGTAAGCAGCGTTACAGGAGCCGATACTTCTATAACCTACAATGCAGGTGAAAGTTATAAAATTGGTACAACAACCTATGCCGGCTCATCCATGATCTACCAATACTGGCAAAACTATGCTGCTAATTCTTCGAATTTTATTACTTCTGTTAATTGGCTGAAACTGCGTTCGCTGTCATTAACTTACGATTTCACCAGTATGTTTAAAAAAGAAGGAATTATTAAAGGATTGTCAGCCACAGCCGTGGGTACCAATTTATTTACATGGACAAACTACAAAGGAATGGATCCTGAAGTAAGTGTAGCAGGAGGAACAGGTGGTTCTGGCTCTACAGGTATCGATTACCTGGGGGTGCCTGCAGTAGCAAGTTTCACATTCGGCATCAATCTTAAGTTTTAACTAATGAAACAAAAACAAATTATGAAAAGTTCAAAATACATTACACTGGGTTTCATACTCGTATTTGCATTAGCTTCCTGTAAAAAGTGGTTGGATGTCAATACCGACCCGGATAATCCAAACAATCAAAGCGTACCAATTCAAAACAAGTTATCCTGGATCCAAAATGAGTGGAAGGAACCAGCAGGAGTCACCAATATGCGTACTTCATGCATATCGGGAGTTATTTATGCTATTGCAACTAATCAAAATATCCTTAGCACCACATGGCAATGCTCTAATGGCAATTCAACCACACCATATCAGGCATTTTTCGTGGGAGTATCTTCCAATATAACGGACTTGTATAATACCGCTCAGAAACAGGGTGCCTATCATTATATGGCTGCGGCTGATGTATTACACGCCTTGGGATATATGGAAATGCTTGATGTGTATGGTGAAATGCCTTACACGCAGGCGGGAACAGGAATTCCAAGTCCCGGTTCCTGATGACGGTAAAACTATTTTTAACGGGTGTATGGACCACCTGAATGAGGCTATTGCTCTATTTAGTAAAACACAGGAAACAGGGGCTCCGGCCTTGTCTGCCGGAGATATATTGAATAGCGGTGATGTAGATAAATGGTTAAAGTTATGCTGGGGATTAAAAGCCCGGTACATGCTGAAACTGTCAAAAAAAGCTGATGTTTAATCCGGATTCTATATTATACTGCTTGTCCAAAGGTCCACAATCTAATGCGACAATGTAGTAGAACAAAATTTTAATAACAGCAACAGCAACCGATTTTTTAGAGGGAGATCCTGTTTCGGGCAATGGAAATTATGATTTTGCCGGTTATGGCAGCAACCAACGCATTGCCGAATACTATTACAACCTTCTCACTAATATTCACGGCGCTGGAGTGGTTGATCCCAGAATGCCAAAAATTGTACCTGCTTCTATGGATAATGTTACACTTGACGCCAGTAATGGTAAGGTATCAACTTATAAATGGTTACGTTCAATAGGTGTTAATTCTTACAACACAACAGATCAAAACCCGGATCCGTTAGGCGTCCCCAATCGTTTAGTAAAAGGTGGGCCTACTTCTATTGCAACAGTCAGTTATACTGCAACTAATCTACTAATGTAGCATATGCCATTCCCGATGCAACCGACCATGCCAATTTTATTGCTGTTCAAGGATGCAGCAGGTCGGCCTTTTACAACAGCGGAAATAATGTAACAGTAACTTATAAGGCGGGGTCTATCTACGTAGCGAGTACTGATTACGTACGATCAGGAGATACTGTTTATGTAAATTTGCGTAGCAATTCACTTGCCACAACAAGTGTACCAGCCTTCAAATGATGTAACGTGGTATCCAAACTTAGCCGACTTATAATGCCGGCGTTGTTGCTTCCACTGGTTCCTTCCAGATTCGTCCTGTTTCTGACATGGAGATTCTGATATATCACGAAATGTGCTTTGTAAAAGCTGAAGTGTATATGAGAAAGGGCGATGCCGGCAATGCCTATATGCATATATAGCAGGTATTCAGGCTGATTTAGATTTCATGCAGAGCTAAGCTTAACCAATGGAAAGGCAGCTATGACAAAACTTCTTCCGGTATTCCTAATCCGGACATGGGCCCAATGGATGAAACAGCTATTAATACTTATATGACAAGTAATGCAGTTGCCCAGGTGCAGGTACTTTGACAATGTCAGACATCATGTTGCAAAAGTATATTGCGATGGGTTGCAGTATTGAAAACTGGAATGATATGCGCCGGTTTAATTTTAGCGCCGGGGATGTAGGTGGCTTTGGCGTAGTTTATCCGGGTTATGGCAACGGGGACCTTTATTTACTGGCGAGGCCCAGTTGACAGGTGGTTCCCCAACAGATCCGAGATATTGGATACGCCGGTTTGCGTTACCTCCAACTTATGAAATACAATACAATTTTATTCATACAACAGCTTTAAATGCCCATGCCACTGATCCAAATATTTGGAGCATGCCTGTGTGGTGGGACACCTCAACGGACGATGAATATTATGGATACCTCAAATAATAGAAATTTATTAGTCTATTTCCGGTTATGTTTAACCCATAGACTTTAATTTTATTCTATTAAAATATAAAAAATACGGGTAAAAATTTTACCCGTATTTTTTTGTTTCCCTGTTGATGGAAAGATCAGTTACCCTTGAATGTAAGCCATGATGGCGACAGGCCTTATTCCGCCAGGCACCCAGGGAGAAACTGGTTACCGATACATAAACATCTTATTACAATATAAATTCAACTCATAAAAATTGGCGTTAAACTGCAAACGAAGTACCTTGAAATTTGAATTGAACTATTCACTATAATACCATTAAAAAATGAAGAAATTTTTATTGGAAGCTAAAGTAAAAACGTTCTTCTCAGTACTATACTTCCTTAGCTCATCAACCGTGTTTTCGCAATATGTTGGCCAGTTTGCATCTGATCAAACCATACAACCGCGCATCCAGGTTAAAGCATACAGCTTCGATTTGCGTGATGTAAAATTATTAAACAGCCGTTTTAAGGATAACATGGAACGGGACGGCAAATGGTTGTTGAGCATTGACAATAATCGCTTGCTGCACAGTTGGCGGGTTAATGCCGGCATGCGCACCAATGCCAAACCGCTTGGCGGCTGGGAAGGTTTGGATGTAGAGTTAAGGGGCCATACTTTAGGCCATGTTCTTTCTGGCTTATCATTGATGTATGCTTCCACCGGTGATACGGCCTATAAAAATAAAGCCGACTCTCTCGTAAGTGCATTGGCTGAAATTCAGCAGGTATTAAACGAGGGCGGTTACCTGAGTGCATTTCCGCAGAATTTGGTAAACCGCGCCATAGAAGGCAAGCCCGTATGGGCTCCCTGGTACACGTTGCATAAAATAATGGCAGGATTAATTGATATGTACCAATATGCAGGTAACAAACAAGCTTTAGATGTAGTGGAAAAGATGAGCAATTGGGCATACCACAAACTTGAAAATCTTTCACAGGAACAGCTTGCTGTTATGCTGAAGACAGAGTTTGGCGGCATGATAGAATCAGCTTATAATTTGTATTCCATTACAGGGAACGAAAATGATAAAAAGCTGGCAGGATTTTTTTACGACCACCGTGTGCTTGATCCTTTGGCTGAAAAAGAAGATAAGCTGGCGAAATTTCATGCCAACACACAGATTCCGAAAATTATAGGTGAAGCAAGAGGTTACGAACTAACGGGAGATGTAGACGAAAAGACGATTGCTGATTTTTTCTGGCAAACAGTTATCGATCATCATACTTATGTAACTGGCGGCAACAGTGATTATGAATTCTTTTTTACACCAGACCAGATATCAAAACACATTTCAAGGGCAACCACTGAAACTTGCAATACCTACAATATGCTGAAGCTTACACGCCATCTTTTCACCTGGACGGCAGATGAAAAATATGCCGATTATTATGAGCGTGCGCTTTATAACCACATATTAGCATCGCAGGAGCAGGAGACAGGTATGGTAACTTATTTCCTGTCTTATACGCCGGGATCGTTTAAAACCTATTCTGATAAATACAACTCATTCTGGTGTTGTGTAGGAACCGGCTTTGAAAACCATGCTAAGTATGGTGAAGGAATTTATTATCATAATGATAATGGTATTTATGTAAATCTTTTTATTCCATCCGAGCTTACATGGAAAGAAAAGGGAGTTAAACTGGTTCAGGAAACACAATTTCCAAACGAATCAACAACTCATATAACTATAAAAGAAATTAATAATGCGGATATGCCCTTATATATCCGTTATCCTTCGTGGGCTACTAACGGTGCAACCATAAAGGTCAATGGTAAAGATGTAAAAGTAAAACAGGCGCCGGGCAGTTATATTGTTTTGAACAGGCATTGGAAGGCCGGTGATAAAATTGATATTACCTATCCCATGTCGTTGCAGATGGTAGCGACCAACGACAATCCCAATATGGCCGCGGTAGCATATGGCCCGGTAGTGCTCGCCGGGAATATGGGTACTGAAGGCGAGAAACCGCCTGTCCCTTTTGCACACGATCAACTTGACTATAAAGATTATCCGATTCCTGCTGATATTATCGATACATTAAATGTCAGTGGCCGGAAATTAAACGATTGGCTGGTTCCGGTAAATGACAAGCCGCTTGAATTTAAAACTGTGGGCGTTGCATCTAAAGAAATTACTTTGGTTCCCTTTGACAAGATTGATAAAGAGCGCTATGTTATCTACTGGAATCTTAAGTGAAAGCAAATGCATAAATCCTGATCTCCACATAAGCCGCGTTTGAAAACAACACACTTTAAAAATGCAAGAGTGCTGCTAAGGCATCGTTAAATGCTATAAAATCGGGATAATAAATGTTATCAGCAGCAAAGTAAATAATGCCTAGTTCAATCAAAATCATCTTCAAAAAACATAACTATGGAAATTAAAAGAATTGGCTCACAGCCTTCGGGTAAAGGACCGGAGGATTGGTTTACCGGAACAGTGCGTATCGACCCATTGTTTCAAAGAGAAGCTCCGGCACGTGTAGCTGGTGCCAGTGTTACATTTGAGCCCGGAGCAAGAACGGCATGGCATACTCACCCCCTCGGACAAACGCTGCTTGTAACCTTTGGCTGCGGCTGGGTACAACGCGAAGGTGGGACGGTTGAAGATATCAATCCGGGTGATGTGATTTTATTTGCACCCGGTGAAAAGCATTGGCACGGCGCTACTGCAACAATAGGTATGACGCACATCGCCATCCAGGAAAGCCTCGATGGTAAAGTGGTTGAATGGATGGAAAAGGTCACTGATGAACAATATCGAAAGTGACCGAAGTATTGGATTTGTGAAGAAGCCGCAAAAAATATTTGTAATTATTTTGATAAATCTTTCACCCTGATATTTCTAAATTCAACAACAGACCCGTGTCCTAAAAAACCGATATGTCCTTTGTCGCGCTTCAGACCCGGATGCTCTTTGCCATCCAATGTACCTTTTTCGCGGGCTTCGGTGATGTCAGCGTCGGTGATGATTGTACCATTCAATATCACTTTTATTTTTGGTCCTTCTGCAATTATCTCTTCGTAATTCCATTCGCCTACCGGTTTTAAATAACCAGTCTTTGCAGGCACTACGCCATATATTGAACCATGATATTGATAAGGATGGAGATCTTTGTACTCAGCCGCGGTGTTATCGAGCACCTGTATTTCCATGCCCACGTATGCGGCATCACCTTCCAGCGGAGCCCTGATGCCGATGCCGTTATTGGCTCCCGGTGTAAGATTGAATTCAAAACGGAAATCAAAATCGCTGTATTCTTCTTTGGTATAAATATTTCCTCCACTACCTTTTTCGGGATGGATAGTTATGGTGCCGCTTTCAGGAATATAACTTTGAATATTGCCTGTCCACTGATCCATTGTTTTTCCGTCAAATAATAAAGCGTATCCCTGGTTTTTTTCTTTTTTTGACAATTGATTTGACATCGTATTTTTCGATGAACCACAGGAAACAAAGGCCAGCACCGGGATTGCCAGGCAGAAGAATAATTTCAATTTCATTGTTAATTTTTTATTGATGATTATTACATATCATATAGGATAGATCTAAACGAGATTAATTTATTAGAATTATATAGGCATATCTGGAAGTCCATTCTAAATTTGCCTCTTAATTGCCCCGATCCTTTAGGTCGGGGATAAAAATAGAAGTTCTTAAAGGCTTTAGCCAAACAATTAAAAAAACCGTTGATACTTTTGGCCAGCGTCAAACAACAAAAAAAATCTTTTTACCCTTCCGCGATGGGGGAATAGAGCTATTGATTTGCGAACAAAATATACAATCAAATAATTTTATTTCATCTTATCCAAACGGGCAACTATAAACGCACCCAGCTTTTCATAACCAACAGCATTAGGATGTAATCCATCTAAAAAAAGTGACTCATCAATTTTGCCATCTTTCTTTATAAAAAGATTTCGTGCATCTGCATAAGAAACCTTCGTTTGTTCGGCTACGTTAGCAAGCAGTTTATTCAATTGTACAATCCTTTCTTCCATATCCCTTCGTGGAAAAATACCCATTAAAAGTATACCGGCGTTGGGTTGTTTTATTTTTATCTCCTTAATTAAAAACTGTAATCCTGTTGCTATTTCATCGTTGGTGTTTATTTGCAGATTGTTAGTGCCGATCATCATCACAATTTGCTTTGGCAAAATGTTATCTAATTCACCGTGGTACATTCGCCATAAAACATTTTCAATTCTATCCCAGCCAAAGCCCATGTTTGTCGTTATTTGCAGGGAAAAATATTTTTCCCATGAATCACTGCCGCTATGTCTTGCTTCGGCAGGTGGGCCTCCCCAAAAATGAGTTATGGAATTGCCTATTAAAATAAGCTTTGGCGGATGTAGTTTATTATACTGCATTACTTCATTGTGTCTCATTTCCCAATCGTATGTAGCAGCGTCACGGCGTTGAGTAACGGGAATAGTCGTGGAAATAGTTCCTTCAGCTTCTTTTAAAATAGTTTTTATTTCTTTCGAGTATGCGTCGGCGTAATGCATCATGCCGATGTCGTTAGGATGCGTACCATCAACTGTAGATTCTATGTCCTGGTTAATTGCCTCTTTGGACAACCGGAATATATTTTTCACTCCGGCCGCAACCAATGAATCAAAAGTTTGAATGAAAACTTTATTGGTTGAAACGTATTCATTTTTACGCACAGGATTTATATCTCCATCGGTGTATCCATCATGGTCTGCAAGAAGAATCGGAATGTAAGGTTTCTTATTTTGTAATTCAGTTATGGATGCAATGATTCTTTTCTTTAATTCCCCGGTTGCATAATAGTCCGGAGAAATAAGATTGGGCAGACAATCCAGCACATACATTTTTGCATCAATTTCTGATAACAGATCAATCAATTCTTTTTCCAATCTTCCGTTACCCGAAAATGCAAGGTTGATAACAGGCCTGTCTAATTTTCTTCCTAAAATATTGGTCCATGCAAGTCCGGGCCGCGATGCGCAACCACCTTGTGCAATCGATGTTCCATACACAACGATTGGCTTATCGGTGCGTACGCGCAATGGTTTAAACATAGCTTCTTTTGGAACTGTTATCTCCATCCATTTTACAGAATTATATAATGGAAGATATAAAGTGTATTCCCGGTTATTAACATGCTGATCATTGGGTAAAAGATTCTTGAAATGATAAGTGATCGTATCTCCGAATGAATACCTGCCTGCAGCCCAAAGCCAGCTACCATCAATTGTTTTTGAATACAAATCGATACCGCTTACGCCCGTAGCCGGCATGTGCGGCATTTGCAATGATCCCGTTACCTGGTATTTGATAATGATTTCGCTTGCATTGGTTTGAAAACGCATTTGCAAGCCGGCGCTGTTTTTTGAAAGATTCCAGACTGCATCGCGTACAGATTTTTCAGCCCTTGATGGTAAGCGATCATAAAAATCTTTTACTTCATGTGGCCATGCCTGTCCTTCTAATACCTGCATAGTATCATTAGCAGGGTTCCATGTTTTATAGTCAATTGTATTTTGGGAAAAAGAAAATTGAATGCCTGTGATCATCACAAGTAAAAGAGAGACCTTTATCTTCATTGATAATTTTTTGGGACTATTTCTAACGAATAAAGAGAATTTTTTTCAGCACAAATTAATTCATTTATGTTTTTTCCAGTTGATATTAGTAAATACAATTTGCGAATAACCGTCTCTTTCATATAACACCCCGATTTCATTTTCACTTAGTTTCACAATATCGGAATATGCGGTGAAATCTTTTCCTGCGTCATCATCACTCTTGTCTAGTAAAATATTTTTCTTCCATGTTATTCCTTCATCGAAACTAATGCGAAGCGTGAGATGATTTCTATTTAATGTATCAGCGGCATTGCAAAAGGCAAGAACATTTTTTCCATTTACCATCCCGATGTTTAAAATGCTTCCTTCGCAAACCGGGTCAGGTAAATGTTTATCAAATGAGATACTGCTCCATGTTTCTCCTCCATCAATGCTTTTGGCGACAATTCTTTCTTTAATATCGCCCCGTTGGTTTCGTGCATTTAATAACAATCCGTTGCCCGAAATTTCAGCAGCAGTTGATTCATTTCCGCCAGGTAAATTAATAGCCTCGCTTAAATGAAACGTTTTGCCATGATCATCGGTATAATAGCCATGAGCAAAATAATCTTCAAAATCTTTTTTCGGTTCTCCTTTGGAGTGATTGGCAGCAACATAAATTCGTCCCTTGTATTTTCCGCTTGAAAACTGAAGCGCATGACCGGGAGTATTTGCATAGCTTCTCCAGTCTTCCGAAAAATTGTACGCAGGATTTACCATTGGTTGTTTCGGCCGATGAACTTGTGCAGTAATATTAACAGGCTCGCTCCAGGTTGTGCCTTCATCAACAGAAGTCATATACCAAACTTCTCTCATTCCCTTTCCTCTCCTGATGTCTGCTTCAGGTTTGTTGCCCGTGTTGTAAAAAAGAAAGACCCTTCCTTTCGGGTACGCGGTGTCCGTTAGATCTACCACTGGCGCCGGGTTACCTGCCTGCAAGCTATCCGCATCTACCACAGTTTTCATTTTGTTCCATGTTTTGCCATTGTCAACACTTCCTTTCATTACTATTTCGATATCGCCAAAATCTCCTGGGCCATGTACACGGCCCTCGCAAAAAGCAAGCAATTCGTTATTTGGTAGTTTGATGATGGCAGGAATGCGATAACTCTTATGGCCATCTTTGCCGGAAACAAAAACCGGAACTTTTTCCTGAGCATTTGCAGAGAGAAAGGAAACTATTGCAAAAAATGTCGCGGTCAATTTAATTTTCATGCACCGTTATTTTAGAAACTTTTAGAATAACATTATCTCTGCTCTGCCTTCCCAATAATAGTCCAGTCGTCTTGTCCATGTCCTTTTTGAATCCATTCATCCATCAGGTTTGCAACTGCAGGAATTACATGTAGTGTAACTTTTTTATTTGCTGCCTCTTGTATAAATAGACCCGTATCCTTTCTTGCCATATCCAGTCTCCACGAAGCCTGGGTGAAATCATCTGCAGTCATTCGTTTTAATCTTGCCGGCAAAGCAGCGCCCGGGTTCCAGGTGCCAAATAATTGCGACAATTCGCTAACGGAAATATTTAATGCATGTGCGAATGAAAGTGTATCGGCAATGCCTGCTGTAAATGCTACCAGGAAAAGGTTTCCTGTTAGTTTCATTGCGGCTGCTTTGCCTGTTTCTTCACCGAAATTAATCAACTTGCCTGTGAGAGAAGTTAATTGGGGTTCGAGTTTATTAATTAAATCCTGGTTGCCGGAAACCAAAATATAGCCTGTGCTTTCCAGTGCATTCTGCGGGCCCATAAATACGGGCGCATGTTGATACATAAAGCCTTTGCTTTGCCATTCCGTTGTTCTTCTTTTGGCTCCTTCTACCAAAGTAGTAGTGTGGTCTACGATAATAGCGCCTTGTTTAAAACCGGCTTCGGCATTCTTTAATGCTTCATCTACTGTGGCATCGTCTTTTAATGCAAGGTGAATAACATCTGCATTGCTCACTGCTTCCGCAATATCTTCAAATGCTTTTGCACCGTATTGTTCCAATTCTTTTGCTTTGGCAAAAGTGCGGTTCCATACCTGCACCTGTTCTCCTTTGCTGATCATGGCTCTTGTGAAGCCACTACCTAAAAGTCCTGTTCCTAAAAATGCTTTCATTTTATATTGATTGTTTTTGTAAAATTTTAAGTTGATTTCTCTCCTTTCGTTCTCAATAAATATTTGTGTCTAAAAATCTTGTGGAAACCGCTATTTTCCTGCAGCCCAGGCAAGACCATCAGGTCCTGCGCCCACATCAATATGATTAATCGTCTCCAGCGTTTTAAGATCAATTACCGCAACATAATTATCTGGTGTACATCCCACAAATGCTCTTGAACCATTTGGTTCTACCAAAATACCTGCACCGCCGTGGCCAATGTTTATCTTCTTTATCTCTTTATGTGAAGCAACATCAAAAACACTCAGGTCTCCATTTCTAAGGCTTGATACTAATGCCATCTTGCCATCGGGTGTAAACTGCAACCGGTTTGCTCCTAATACTTTCGCATCAATGGTTGATGCAACTTTCATAGTTGCAAGGTCAATAACAGCAATAGTTCCATCATCTGCTGACGCAGTCCATAACTCCCGGCCATCAGGCGTTACATCAAATCCTTCGGAACCATTTGAAACAGGAATTATCGTTTGTATCCATTGACGATGCGGCCCAAAACCGGGTGGAGGCCCGTTTGGTTTTGTTCCTCCTGCATCAGGACCAGGTGGCATGGGTCCCGCAGGAGCAAATAATGTATCTGCCAGAATGCTGACCGTTCCGGAGCTGACATTCGTTGTATAAACTTTTTTTTCATCAGGCGTCACGTAGATCATGTGCGTACGGTCCTGGCCCGTACCCATGCACCAGTCAATCTTTTTTGTGGCCGGGTCATAACGTCCTACACACTTCGAGCCTTCAACAGTGAACCAAAGTTTGCCACCAACAAACGTTAGTCCGTGTGGCCCGAGGAATGGCCTTGTGTCAATATTATACAAAGGCTTTTTGGCAATAAGGTCGATTACATTGATTTCGTGTAGGCTTCCACCGCCGTAGATAGAAACATAAGCCGTCTTTCCATCGGTTGATGCAATCACTTCATGTGGATCGGAACCAACCGGCACTTTCGCAATAACTTTTAGAGTAGCCGGATCAACTATCGCTAATGTATGATCTCCTTTTGAGAGGGCGAGCAAAGAATTCCGTTGAGCTGCACAACCAGCAGCAATGAAAACTAACGGTGTCAAAAAAATACAAACGGCAAATAGCCGGTTTAATGTGTTTTTTACTTTGTTCGAAATAATAGAATGTAAAGACTCATGCAAAAAAATCGTTTTCATTTTAATTTGTTTGAGGGTGTAGCTGCTGCGTTTGCCGGCGGCATGTGTTTTTATTGCTCCGGATCAGCAAAGGCATACAATAATTTTTAGTTGAAGTTACCAACAAAAGCGCAATGGTAAATTTCAGCCTTCCATGCAACATTCGCTACGCAAACAAAGGCACCACTGTAAACAATAAATCTTTTGGGGGTTGCGGCAAATAATTCAAGAAGGTTTCCAAATCTCTTCCCGATAAATATCGAAGAAACCGACTAACAAGAACTTCTGTCTCTTTCATGTGAATTAATTTTTTTTGAAGGACTAACTTTTTTCAAAGTAATTTCCAAGCGTAAAAAATGAATCTTTAGGAAACCATTCCAAATGTTGATACCGCTCATTTTTGATTCCAGGCGTTGACCTCACAACACCATAAGAAGCCATGTCCAGATCATGTTTTGGCTCATCACTGTAAACATAATTGTAACTGATAAAAGTAAATACCAAGGCTGCGAAGATTTCTTCCTGCTCAAAGATGTTTAACAAGTCCAATAAATATTTTGATTGCACTTTTTCATTTCTTTGATAATTTTTTTTTAATTCAGGAGGGTATTTTTTCCAGTCAACTATTGCCCAGCCAATTGCTCCTTTATCTTCAGCGCCCATATACGCACAACAGCCGAATTCCATTACAGACAAAGGTTTCCCAATTTTTTTATAATTTCTCAACTCATCTAGGTAAGTCGCTTTATTAAATGATGAACGATATAAATCAACGCCGGTTATATCAAAAAGCTTCCAATTGATTTTTTCCCAGCTACCGGATGCATAAGTTATTTCCCCGTGAAATATTTTTCTTATTTCCATTACTGCCTCTTCAAGGAATTTATTCAGTCTCCTGTTGTAAGTTCTCTTTATTCCTAATTTACTTTTTAATAAACTTAGCGGGCTAAATAATTGCTGTAATCTTTTTGCTCCCGTATCGCCTTTAACAAATCCATCAGTAAACAGGCTCAATTCGCATCCTGTTACAAATATGATATCAGGATATTGCAATCTCAATTTTTCAGCGGCGGCGGCGTTCTCCAAAATGTATTTTATTGTATTTTTCTGTGAATCATAATGCAGCGCAGGAGATAGCCATACAGTTAATCCTTTTTGTAACGCTATTTCCGCCGCTGTCGAAAGTCTTTCATTGTTCAGGCCTGAAATTCTTATACTGTTACAATGCAATTCATTTTTAATAATGTCTATTTCTTTGGCAACAACGGATGCATCAAAGACCTCCCGTGTCAGGTTACCCGTGGTAGTTATAGTGCCAATATCATAATTAATGCCTTTGTGTTTCATATGTCAGGGTTACGTAAAAAAATTATTTATATCCAACAATTGGGTGCGGAATATATTCTGCTGTAAGCACTTCTAATTCTTCGTTATTCAAATGCACTTGAAGTGCGGCAACCGCGTCCTCCAGGTGTTCAATTTTCGTGGCGCCAATAATGGGTGATGTAACCAAAGGTTGCTGCAATAACCATGCAAGCGAAACCCTGGCGTAGGAAATATTTCGTGCCTTTGCAATTACGCCAACCCGTTCGACTATACTTTTATCAGAATCTTCGAAACGGGTATATAGGTCCTTTGCAGTTTCATCGGTGCTGGTTCGGTTTGATGAAGATGCTGATTGCCACGCACGAGCCAATCTACCTCTTGCCAGCGGGCTCCACGGAATAACGCCTATTCCTTCCTCTTCGCACAGGGGCAACATCTCACGTTCTTCTTCGCGATTAAGCAAGTTATAATGAGGTTGCATGGAAACGAATCTTGTCCGGTGATTTTTATCTGCAAGATGAAGCGCCTTGCAAAACTGCCAGGCAAACATGGAGGAAGCTCCGATGTAACGGGCTTTGCCTGCCTTTACTACATCATGCAGCGCCTCAAGTGTTTCTTCAATGGGAGTTTCGTAATCCCAACGGTGAATTTGATATAAGTCCACATAATCCATTTGCAGTCGTTGTAAGCTGTTGTCTATTTCGTGCATAATTGATTTGCGGGACAGGCCGCTGCCATTAGGTTTATCACCCATCGGGAAAAACACTTTGGTTGCAACCACAACGTCCTGCCTTTTTGAAAAATCCTTTATTGCTTTGCCCAATACGATTTCACTTTCGCCTGATGAATACATGTTTGCTGTATCGAAAAAATTAATACCAAGATCAAGCGCTTTTTTAATAAAGCTCTTTCCTCCTTCTTCATTGAGATGCCAGTTTTTGCCGGTAAGATCATAGCTCATACAACCTAATGCAATGCGGGAGACTTTTAGGCCGGTGCGGCCAAGGGTGGTGTATTCCATAGGAATTTATTTATTTTATGAAGTAATTTTTTGTATATGTCTTATTTTACTTTACTATCAAAATATATTTAGAAGGTAAAATTAAAAATAAATATTTTACTGTCAAAAATAATTTAAGAGGTAAAGTGTATTTTTGCATAAATACAATGTATGAAAGCATTAAAATTAGATTCCGGCAGTTATGATGGTACATATAAATTAATAGGCGAGGAGCCATGTTTTGATTTTGTAAACACTATCTCGTGGCCCGAAACCGAAAGAGAGCATGACTGGCTTAACAGTGCTGATAACTTTATCAAATGGGCATTAGCTGCTGATCTTATTAATAAACAAGGTGCAAAAAAATTAGGAGGGCAAACCAATAAGGAGATTAATAGCCAAATGAAAGAAGTCTATGCTGCAAGGAAGGAACTATATGCGATCTTAACAGCCTTTGCGTTTGAGGAAAAGCCGGATTCTGCTTTTATAAAAAAAATTGATACTTTATTTCATAAAGTTGCCAGGTTCCGGCATATCGACCCTAAAAGTTACGAATGGAAATGGGATGCACCGCTTACTCTTTCAGCAATATTAAATCCGGTTATATGGAATGCAGCTTTTGTAATAACGGAACTTGATCATTCCCGTATTAAACATTGTGGTGCATGCAATTGGCTGTTCTATGATAAAACAAAAAATAAAAGTCGTCGCTGGTGCGATATGGAAGATTGCGGCAGCAGGGACAAAGCGTTAAGATATTACCATCGTCAAAAGAAATGAAAGTATGGTCCGTTGCTTTCAGGAGGGCTCCAAGGGCTCGTTGGTGGATTATGATGCATAAAAAAACGTCCCCGAAAAGGAGACGTTGCCTTGAAAAGATATATCACCTTTGCTGTGATTAATGAGTGCCGGTAGAGTCAGTTGGAGCGCCTTTGCCGATCAAATCCATGAACTGGTTAAGTTTGGGTGTAATAATAATTTCGGTGCGCCTGTTCCTTGTTCTGCCATCAGGAGTATCGTTGCTGGTAACGGGGTTGTATTCGCCACGGCCTCCGGCTGTAAGGCGTTGCGGATCCACACCATAATTATTTTGCAGCGATTGTACTACTGAAGATGCCCGCAGTGCACTCAGATCCCAGTTATTGCGAATATTAGGTTTTGAAATAGGTACGCTATCTGTGTTACCTTCTATCAATACATCATAATCTTTGTAATCGGTAATAATTTTTGCAATTTTTGATAAAGTAGCTCCGGCTTTATCTGAAATTTCATAGCTGCCGGATTTGTAGAGCATATTATCTGAAAGAGAAATATACACAACACCTTTCAATACTTTCACATCCACATCCTGCATTTCTTCTTTACTAAGCGATCTTGTAAGGTTATTCGTGAGTACCATATTGAGCGAATCGCTTTTGCTTTTGGATGCTATCAGTTCCTGTATGTATTTATTTGATGAATTGATTTCATCAACCAGTTTAGAAACATTTACATTACCCTGGCTCGCAGAAGTAAGGCATTTATCCAACGCTGACTGGAGTGCTTTTTCGTGCTCACGTTCTGCATTTAATTGTTCCTGCAAACTTGACATTCTAACGGTTGCACGATCTAAATTTCCCTTACATTCCTCGCTTTCACGGGTGAGTTCGCTGTTTCTGTCCTGTAGTTTGTTATAGTTTGCATACAGTGCATCAAACTTTTTTGTGCTTACACAACCTGTAGTGCATACCATTGCCGTTATAACGGTAACTAAGCTAAAATTAATTTTCACGTTTATAAATTTTGGGTTAATAAATAATTTTTCAATAAAATATTTTGCCAAGGTATTGAATTTGCAATAAATAACATTCACCTGCGGTACGAATGATTGGCTACCCGCTTATTTAACCCGGTTATAAAGTGTACTTCGCCGGTTACGCAATATCAATTTGATAGAAGACAAAGTGGTAAATAGCTTAGTGTAATATTTTCTTTAAAACATAGCTAATGAAACGTATAAAAATTTCCCTGTTGCTGTTGCCGGTGGTTCTTTGCTCAGCGGGCGTTATATCGCCTGATCATGCAAAAAAAAATAATACGGATGGAAATGGGGTGCTCCTTGTGTATACAGGAAACATGAGTGGAACGATGAGCCTGGATATCGGCATTCATGTTGAAATAGATTCTTCAGTTGGTGTGCGATACGATGTTGTTTTTGGACAAGGAAGTAATGTGATGTCGCACATGGCCTTGTTTTATAAATTTTCTGATCCGCTAAAAACTGTCATCTATAATTTTCTTAGTCACAAGTCCATCATTAATAGTTGTTGCGATTCATCCAGAGGCGGATCAAACCTGAAGGTTGTAGGCACTGATCTTATAGACTCCTTTCCCTGCACACATCTCCAGGGTATCAATAACTCGGAGGAAGGAGCGGAGGATTATTGGGTGAGCACCAGCGTACCAGGGTATTCAAAGCTGCTGAATATTCTTAGCAACCTCGGCCCGGGCTATCAGCAAATGTTTGTCGAGCGGAACTATATTTCAATGGGGCGGGCTGGTAAAGATGACCCAAACATTCCATGGTCAGGGGACCGCTACTGTAAAGCTCGTGGAAGCTGATTCAACCATGAGTTTTCCGGAAACTGATTTTGATGTTCCATCAAGTTAGCAGGAAATATTATTCGTAATATTTTTTTTAATTATTTTCCAACTAAATGTGCAAAAGACTTTGCCAGCCTGTAAAGCCTCACCCCAACCCCTCTCCCTAAAGGAGAGGGCCGCGACTCTTGTTCCCAAAGTGTTTTAGCCGATTCGCAGAAGTTTATCCGGACAATGATGATTTATTTTATCTTCATAAAAATCCTGTTCCATCGTACTCCTTTATCATAGCTGAACCATACGAGAGAACCCTTGCCTACTATATGATCTTCGGGCACAAATCCCCAGAAGCGGCTGTCGAGTGAGTTGTGCCTGTTGTCGCCCATCATCCAGTAATAATTCATTTTAAAAGTATAGGTTGTTGATGGCTTATCATTTATAAAATACTGCCCGTTTTTTTCTTCAAATTTATTGCCTTCGTATACGGCTATGCAGCGTTTATAAAATGAAATATTGCCTGGAGTTAATTGTATCGTTTTTCCTTTTTGCGGTACCCATATTGGCCCATAATTATCCACCGTCCAGTTCTCAGTTCCCGGTGCTTTGAAAGGAAATAAGTAGGGACTTTTGTCAATTGGCCGAAGCGCTGAAAGCTTTATATCTTTTACCATCAGCAGCTTTTTAAGTGAAGCCAGTTCTCCATCAGTTAATCCAATTACATATAAATTATTTTGAAGTTGGTATACCTGGTTTTTATTCGGATCATCTACATATTGAATTCCTATATCGCTTAACTCATCAGCATCAAGAGGTGCTGAAGTAGTAACATCATAATTAAATTCATGTAATTCAGGAAGGGGTTCGGCCACGTTATTTACATAAACAATCCTGTTCTTTATTTGTAATGTATCACCGGCGATGGCAACACATCTTTTAATAAAGTTTTCTCTTTTATCAACAGGCCGGGTAATGATCATATCTCCATACTGATCCTGAACCCTTTGCCTGGCTTCTGCTTCAGAGATTTGTTCTGTAATCATTCTCCTGTGTATCTCCTGGTAGTAAGTGACTTTGGAGCCAAAATTTTCTTCGTCGTTTATCAGCGTATCATTTACAGGGAAATTAAACACAACTACATCATTGCGTTTCACCGGACTGGCAAACCAGCGTGTGTAAGGAATGTGAACCCATTCAACATACGATTTCATGCCGGTGTTTAAAATCGTATTATTCATAAACGGCAAAGCAAGCGGCGTATTGGGTATTCGCGGGCCATAACTTACTTTGCTAACAAAAAGATAATCATTCACAAGTAAACTTTTTTCCATTGAAGGTGTAGGAATGGCATAGGCTTCAAAAACGAAAGTGCGGATAAGCGTTGCGGCGACTATCGCAAATGCCGCTGCGTCTATCCATTCACGTGAAACACTTTTCTTATATTTTTTTACGACTGCAGTGCCTGCATATCTCTCTTTGTTAGAATAACCCAGGTAAGGAAAATAAATAAATGGGACGAACACGGCTGCTGCGTGATGTACGAGGCTGAACCTGCCGAAATGTTCTACGAATTTAATGCCTAGCCATATAGTAATAAACTGCCCTGCAATTGGTATTAGCTGTAAAAAGAACCAGGCCTTTTTTTAGCTGCATTTTTTCAACCATGCACCACGTATTATATAGTGGTATCAACGCTTTCCATGGCGCTATGCCGGCTTTTCTGAACATTCCATACAAGCCGATATGCCAAAGAATAAAGGTGATGATAAATAAGAGTAAAGTGATGTTCATATAAATAAATTTTAGCGTGGAGAATAACAATGTTTTTTGACGCTTATAAAAATACTTTGTAAAACTTGCTTTACAGCAGGCCTGATTTTAGCGCGCTGAAATTTAACTTTTATTTGGTAGCCTTTGCGCATTGCAGAGGTTAGTATTAAATCATTAATAGTTGAAAATTATTCAAAAGCTTTCCTTGCCGAAGTTGAAACTTTGAGTTGACGTAATTACAGAAATAAACTGTGGCAGTTTATAAATTGAGCACTATTGAATGATTTGTAAAGATGATATATTTGAACATTTATAGTAATTCAATAATGACTCTATGTGTAAACGTTCGATGCAAAATATGATGTTGGCTGGTGTCACTCTCATTAACCGTATTATCTGCAGCAGCGCAAAAAGTAAAAGAACCTAAAGTAACCAATGCCGAATGGTCAACGCCATATCAGCCGTTCAGGATAGCCGGCAATCTTATATTATGTAGGCACGTACGATCTTGCATGTTATCTTATTACAACTACACAAGGAAACATATTGATCAATACCGGGCTTTCAAATTCTTTTTCTCAAATAAAAAAGAATATCCAAACGCTGGGCTTCAATTTTGCAGACACCAAAATACTCTTAATAACCCATGCACATTACGATCATGTGGGTGCAATGGCAGCCATGAAAAAAGCGACGGGTGCAAAACTAATGGCGGACGAAAAAGAGGCGGATGTACTGGCAACAGGAGGCAATTCAGATTATGCCTTAGGCGGCCATGGCAGTATGTATCAGCCGGTAAAGCCCGACCGTTTATTGCATGATGGCGATACCATTCAACTGGGCGGCATGCAACTGGTGATGCTGCATCATCCCGGCCATACAAAAGGCTCCTGCAGTTTTTTGTTTACTGTAAAAGATGACCAGAAAAGTTACCGGGTACTTATTGCTAACATGCCCACCATAATTATTGACAAGCCGTTTTCGTCTATAACTTCCTACCCGCAAATATCCAGCGATTATGCCTATACGTTAGGAGCCATGAAAGATCTTTCCTTTGACATTTGGCTGGCGTCACATGCCAGCCAGTTTAGGTTGCACGATAAGCATCATCCCGGGGATGCATACAACCCCACTGCTTTCATAGACCGTAAGGGGTATGACGCCGCACTACGCGATTTACAAAAAGAATATGATAAGAAGATAAAAAGTGATGCGGGGAAGTGACGGTATGGCGATAGGGCGGCGAGGACTTCTCTTTTTGTTCCGGGGCTCAATCAATTAGTTGTAGCTTCGACTGCTGGTTTTGACAGAGATGCTTCATTACTTATTTACGCTACAAAAAAATAATAATGCATAAAGGAAGAAAAGAAAAAAGTGACCTGTCAACGAGTTTTGAAACGGCCGTTAATGGCCGTAGAATTGGATATTAAATACCAGGGCTCTATTTATTTAGACGATATTAGAAACTAAGTTGGATTTTTATAATGAGACACCAGAAATCCTTTCAGCGAATCTTCTTTCTCATTACAAGGTGGTTTGCATTGTGCTTATTCTGCCTAGTCTTATTTAAGCCCGCGTCAGTTTTGTAAATTATCCTGGGGTGCAGTTCATTAATAAGTTCTAATTGTTCAAGGCTGGCTTTATCGTCCTAAAGGTCGTGGCAATAGTAAGGGCGGTGGCAATTATTATAAAATTTAATTATCCATATTATTATTCGCCGGGAAACCAATTTTATAATACAATAATTATAGCATTCGGGAGTTATATATTAAGCTTTATATCCAAAAGTAAGGCGAGCTACCACTATTATCCATTTTTATGAAAAATTCTCTCCAGCGCAGAATTTTGAATCTGCAAAACGGCATGCTGTATATTATGTCGTTTTGTTTCCTGGTATTGGTATTTTTCATCATAGTTTTATTTCAAAATAAAAATGCAAATACCGACAATACCGTTATTGCTGTCATCGGTGGAATAACTGCCTTCTTCCTGATTTTTGGGTTGTTGTACAAATTAAATAAGAATATAAAATCAGGAGACATTGCAAGAAATAATCTGGCTGCCAACGAACTAAAATACCGCAACCTTATTGAAAATGCCGGGATAACAATGTACACCACCTCTCTCAATGGTGTAATAACTTTCGCAAGCAGCAAAGCCTCTCACTTAACCGGGTATAGCATTAATGAAATTATCGCAATGCAGTTTACAGAATTTATTGCTGAAGAATGGATAGAAATAGTTAAAGCAAAATATAAAAACCAGGTGAAAAATGATATAAGTGAAACAGTATTTGAATTTTGCATAAGAACGAAACAAGGCGATCTGAAATGGGTGGAGCAATCTGCTGTTTTACTAAAAGAAAATGGTGTTCCTTCTGGTTTTCAATGCATAACAAAAGATATTTCTGAGCGCAGGAAAATGGAAGAAGTAGTAAGAAAATATGAGGAAGAGCTTGTTTATAGCGAGGAACTTTTACAATCGATTCTTGATAACGCAACGTCACTAATTTATATAAAAAATCTTGAGGGAAAATATCTTCTCATAAATAAACAATTTAAAGAATCACTAAATGTAACCGATGAAATTGTGCTTGGGAAAACAGATTTTGATTTTACAGAGCCAATAAAAGCGCAACATTTTAAAGATACAGATGAACAGGTTATAAGAACGTGTAAGCCGGTTGAGCTGGAAGAAATAATTGAAATGCAGGATGGCCGGCATCATATTTTAATAACAAAATTTCCTTTAATAAATGCACAGAATGAAATTTATGGAATAAGCGGGATAGCAACTGACATTTCTGAAAGAGTAATATACCAGCAGGAGCTGATAAAAGCGGGAAGAATTGCGGAAGATGCCAAAAGATTACAGGAGCAATTTCTCGCAAATATGAGTCACGAGATAAGAACGCCAATGAATGGAATACAAGGTATGACTGATCTTTTGCTTGAAACTAAATTGAATGACGAACAAAAAGATTTTGCTAAAACTATAAAACGATCTTCAGATAATCTGTTGGTAATAATTAATGATATACTCGATTTTTCAAAAATAAAAGCAGGAAAGTTAACCATCGAAAAAATTGATTTTGAACTTAATGAGGTATTGGAAAATGTAAAAGCTATTTTTAAACATCGCATGAAAGAAAAAGGATTAAGCTTTGCAGTGAAGCCGGATGAGGCCGTACCTGCCAGGTTCAATGGTGATCCGTACAGGCTTAATCAAATTCTTGTAAATCTTATTGGCAATGCTATAAAATTTACACATGCCGGAGCTATTAATATTTTCATTACCGTAAAAACAAAAACAACGTCGGAAGTAAATCTTGAATTTGCAATTACCGATACCGGCATTGGTATTGAAACTAACAAGATTAATGAGATTTTCGAAAGCTTCACGCAGGCAAGCGTTGAAACGTCACGCAAGTATGGAGGTTCAGGATTAGGCCTTGCTATTACAAAGCAATTATTAGAATTACAAAACGGAAATATTTCGGTTGAAAGCGCTGTCAACAGCGGTACCACATTCAGGTTTTCAATCCCTTACGGTTACAGCAAAACAAATAGCCCATCACTTTTCAGAAGTGAAGATTCAAAAGACTATCAAACATTTTTACAGGGCAAAAAATTTCTTGTTGCGGAAGATAATGAGGTAAATCAAAAAGTAATAAAACATGTATTGCATAAGGCTGGCGCCGGAGTAGACATTGCTAATAATGGTTTGGAAGCAATTGAATTTCTTAATAAAAACAATAACTATCATCTTATTATTATGGACTTGCAGATGCCCCAAATGGATGGATATGCAGCTACAAAATATATAAGAAATGTAATGAAGCTTTCCATTCCTATTGTTGCGATGACGGCCTCCGCATTAAAAGGAGAGAAATCGAAATGCATCGAAATGGGAATGAATGATTATTTATCAAAGCCATTCGACTTTCATTTTCTGTACAAGCGGATACTTTTATTGCTTGATGAAAAGATAACAGATTTTTCAGCACACGTTATTGAAAAGCCTCTCAATAATAAATTATTTGATTTAAGCATAATTGAAGAAATGGATGACGACGAATATCTTATGGATATACTCTCTATTTTTCTTAACAATACCCCGAATGAATTGAATGAATTGCAGAAAGCCTGTTGCTCCTTAGAGTTTGAAGCTGCATATAAAATTGCGCACAAATTAAAAAGCAGTACCGGCCTGTTTAAAGCAAATGACTTGTTGCAGGTATTGATTGAAATAGAAAAGAACGCAAAAGGAGAAAATGATGCACTTGAAAGGTTAGCCGAAAAAGCGAATAACGAATACAAAAAAATAGAAACCCCATTAAATGATTACCTGGCAGGCGTTAAAGCGAAGCTGGGAGTTATAATATAGTAATACAAAAAATATGACAATACTTGTAGCAGAAGATGAAATTATAATGTTGAAAACAATTGAGCTGCGCTTAAAGAAAGACGGGCACAATGTAATAACATGCCAGGATGGGAGAGAAGCATTGCAAAAGTTTGAAGAACTATCTCCTGACTTAATTATAACAGATATGATGATGCCTTTTTTATCAGGGCTCGAAATTATAAGTGAAGTAAAAAAGAGAGGCGGAAAAAAAATTCCCATAATCGTTTTGTCGGCAATGGGGCAGGAAAATGTTGTATTGGAAGCATTTCAATTAGGTGCTGATGATTACATCACAAAACCGTTTAGCCCAAATGAATTATCGGTGAGAGTTAAAAGATATGCGCCTAAGACGGAAACGAGCGTATAATTTTTTTTAAAAGAATAATAAATGCCCGGCTTAAAATTTTCAATGTTATTAGAAGTAGATGCTTATACGCTCATGCGTATCATGATGATATTTATAATTATGCTCGGCTCATTATTTACCTGCACTTTCTTATTTTTTATTTATAAAAAAAGAATTGCCGCAAAAAAAAAATCGTGGGAAGATCATATTTCAATCCTGGTAAGTACGGCTGTTTTTTATTTGGAAGAGTGTAACGAAATTATTGCTGAAAATAAAAAAAGATTACAAAATTTAATGTTCAGGCAATGCCTCATTAATGAAATAATACTTGCAAGAAAAAGCCTTTCCGGATCATCATGTCAAAATCTTAAAAAGCTATACGAGGAATTAGAATTGAATAATGATTCGTTTAAAAAACTTCACCATAAAAAGTGGCATATAAAAGCAAAGGGAGTGCAGGAACTCGCTATAATGGAACAGACAAAATATGCAAAGCAAATTTTCAGGCTAACCAATAATAAAAGCGACCTCGTACGTAATGAATCTCAATGTGCGCTCGTAAGTTTTTACGGCTTTCCAGGGCTCCGTTTTCTTGGCGTTACTACATATCCTTTAAGCGAATGGCAACAAATACAATTGCTGAATAAATTGCATGATGTAAAGCCGCAAAATTTTGATCTTATAAAAAAATGGCTGCAATCTCCTAATGAATCTGTAGTAAACTTTTCTTTAAGACTGGCAACCTTTTATAATAGCTTCGATGTATATCCTAATGTTATGGATTGCTTGTCAAATACAAGCCTGCAGGTAAAATTAAATACACTTAATTACCTCAAAAAAATCCCAAGAGACGATACAGCTAAAAAGCTTGTAGATGATTATTCATACGAAAATAAAAGTTATAAGCTCGCAATTATAAACGCCTTAAATGATATTGGGAGCGAAGAACAAATTACTTTTTTATTAAAACAATTGCTCGACAAGGATGATGATATAAAACTAGCCGCTGCTAAATCTTTATCGCATCTGCATCCGTTAGGTATTGAATTCTTTAAGACTTATTTATTTGCTGATGAAGATCCATGGAAAACAATTTTTCTTCAAATTGAGAATGAGCATGCAGCATGACCTGGCAAAAAATTATAATTGATTTATTTAGTTACGGCATCCTGGTGTATTCCGTTGTTTTATTATCATGTTATATATTAATAGGAATATATTCAACAAGAGAAATAAGAAAACACCTGCGCAACAATAGCATGGCCGACTTTAAAGTTTTGGCTGCATCTGCACATCTTCCCGGTATAAGTATTTTAGCGCCTGCTTACAATGAAGCTGCCAATATTGTTGAGAATGTACGGTCAATGTTATCGATTCATTACAACACGCTTGAATTAATAATAATTAATGATGGCAGTAAAGATGATTCACTTCAAAAATTAATTACAGCGTATGATCTTTATAAAGCGAATGTTTTTATTAATGAACAAATTTCCACAAAAAAAATAAGAGGAATATACAAAAGCCACAATCCTGTTTTTAATAAATTAATTGTTGTAGACAAAGAAAATGGCGGAAAGTCAGATGCACTAAACGTTGGAATAAACATAGCCAAATATGGATATTTTGTATGCGTAGATGTTGATTGCGTGCTGGAACAGGATGCTTTGCTCAAAATGATGAAACCTTTTTTAGAAGAAACAAAAGCGAGGGTGATTGCTTCGGGTGGAGTTATACGAATAGCCAATGATTGTAAAATTGAAAATGGCAAGCTGGTTGAAATCAATTTACCAAAAAAGTTTTTGCCAAGGGTACAAGCTATAGAATATATCCGGGCATTTTTATTAGGACGCATGGCATGGAGCCGGCTAAATGGGCTCTTGCTTATATCGGGGGCATTTGGCGCTTTCGATAAAGAGTTAGTGATAAAATGCGGAGGTTATAATGTAAAAACAGTGGGGGAAGACATGGAGCTTATTGTAAGAATGAGGCGTTATATGGAAGAGCATAAACTGCCTTATAAAGTAACATTTATCCCCGATCCTCTTTGCTGGACGGAAGCGCCTGAAAGTTATAAAATATTGGGAAGACAAAGAAACCGCTGGACAAGGGGCACCATTGAAACGCTTCGCATGCACAAGATTATGTTTTTTAATCCGCGTTATCGTCTACTCGGCATGGTTAGTTATCCTTATTGGTTCTTTTTCGAATTCCTGGCGCCTATTATTGAATTTATCGGCATCATAGGTTTTTTGATTTTCTCTTTTTATGGAATAGTTAGTTGGCAGACGTTCTTTATTTTGCTCGCTTGTATATTCTTACATTTGGATTTTTGTATTCGCTCTTTGCAATTTTTATGGAAGTGCTTACCTATAATCAATATAAAAAAAAGAATGATGTTTTTAAACTGGTATTAACAGCTTTTCTGGAACCATTTATCTTTCATCCTTTTATAATATGGTCTGCAATAAAAGGAAACATTGACTATATAAGAAAGAAAAAAGCATGGGGCGAAATGACCAGGCTCGGGCTTGGTTCTGGTGGAGTAGCCACTAACACAACCGTTATAAATCAACTGGAAAATGAAGCTGCGCCGCCTAAGCAGTCAAGAGCTTTACTTGCGGTAAAAGAAGCTGCTGTCTATAGCATTATTCTTTTGTTCTCCATGCTCATTATAAAAATTTATGAATTCATTCGTGATGTGCAACAGTTTGGTGTGCCAAAGCAATTTTCAAAAGTAATAGAGTTTGGAGTCGTTAATGATATTTCTTTCGTTTTGAACATCCTTATTTTTCCTGTAGCAGTTTTTATTTTTTTATATCTTTTAAATAAGAAGACAGCCCGTTTTTTCTTTATAACTTTTTCTTTTATTTTAATAATAATACATGCCGCACTGGCTGAATATTTTTTAGAAACATTAGTTCCGTTAGGTGCAGATCTTTGGGGATATTCAATTGCTGACGTAAAGCAAACAGTGGGAGCAGCCGGTATTTCAATAACCTTTATTTGCAGTGCAATAATCTTACTCGGTTTAATAATAATGGCATTTATTAAGATTCCAAAGAGAATACAATTAAATGTGAAGGTTTCTTTAACACTGCTTGGTTTATTCATTATATCAGCAATATTTTCTATTGCAGCTATTACGTAATAAATGGAAACCCGGCCAGGAATTTAGCAATAGTATTTCTTTAAACAAGTCTTATTATTTTTATAAAGATTCTTATCATCTTTTGTATAGCAACAGGAGAGAAAGTATTAATATAAATAAGAATATCGTTGTCAATAATTCTTTTGATTATATTGACAAAGAGGATTATCCTTTTTTGCACAAAGTTGATTCAACAGATGTGCTTTCTCCTTTTTTTAATAAAAAAGAAACACTGCCAAATATTGTTTTTATTGTAGTGGAAGGTTTGGGCAGGGCCTTTTCTAACAGGGATGCATACCTGGGAAGTTTTACGCCGTTTCTCGATTCATTATCCGGCAAGAGTCTGTATTGGAATAATTTTTTAAGTACAGGTGGCAGAACCTTTGCAATGTTGCCATCAATTTATGGTTCGTTGCCATTTGGCAAAAACGGCTTCCTTGAATTAGGAAAACAAATGCCTGGGCACTTATCATTGCTCAATATTTTAAAAGCAAATGGCTACACAACTAATTTTTTCTATGGTGGCGATGCAAGCTTCGACAATATGGATCAATTTTTAAAAGTGAACGGTACAAATATTTATGACGAAAAGACATTCTCATCAGCGTACTCGAAAATGCCGGCAGGCAACAACGGATTCACGTGGGGCTTCGGAGATGCCGAAGTATTTAGAAGATTAAATGAAGTTAATGCAGGGGCAAAAGATCCTACCTGCAACCTGGTAATGTCGCTTTCAACCCACAACCCTTTTATAATTAATGACGAGGATAAATACCTGGCGCTTTTTGAACAACGCATGAACGATCTTCAATTTAACGAGGCGCAAAAAGAAGAACACCGCAGGTATAAAAATCAATATGCGAGCATATTATACACGGATGATGCTATTAGAAATTTTATAAATAAATATGAGAGCAGAACTGATTTTAATAATACCATTTTCGTTATTACAGGCGATCACCGAATGCCCGAAATTCCTATGTCAACTAAGATTGATCGCTATCATGTGCCATTGATTATCTATTCTCCTTTGCTGAAAGAGAGCAAAACTTTTGGAGCTATATCAACTCACCTCGATATTACGCCGAGCCTGCTATCATTACTAAATCATCAATACAGCATTAAAGTGCCAACGCTTGCAACGTGGCTGGGTGAAGGACTTGATACGAATTACACTTTTAGAAATACACATGCTTACCCGTTTATGCAAACTAAAAATGATATAGTAGATTTTGTTATGGATGAATACATGTTGCATGGCGATAACCTTTTTAAAATAAGCAATAACATGAATCTGGATCCAGTAAATGATGATAAAGAGAAAGCAAAACTTGAAGCAAATTTTGCTGCGTTTAAGCAGAAAAATAATTTGATGCTCAAAACACTTACGATGATACCTGATAGTCTACTTATCAAATAATAAGAGTGTAATGAATATTTTGAGATGCATCGCAAAGTGAGCTTTCAAGAGTATGAAACGCTTATAAAATTTTATCAAAAAAACTTTGCAACCTTTTGGGAAACGTTCAATAGAAATAATGTAATAAGGTTTGAAAAGAGGGAAAGAAACGTTTTCTACTAAGGTCAGAAGCGAAAAATGAAATAAGCCCGGATGATTGGCATCGGCGTTTAGGCCTGCCAGTTAGAAAGTCTGTAATGGTTTTGATAAGCGCATAAATTGCATCATACTTCGATTTTTATCATAGTAAAAAAATGATCGTTTAGTTGATAAACCTTAGTAGAAAAATAACTGTATAATTGATAAACCTTATTACCTTATTCTGATTGATCCACCAAAAGGTTTGCTCGTTCCTGGTAGAGATATCTGCGTTTATGCCATCCAGCTAGAAGATCTGTAATGGTTTTGCTAAGCACATAAATTGCATCATACTTCGATTTTTACCGTAGTATAAAAATAATCGTTTAGTTGATAAACCTTAGTAGAAAAATAACTGTATAATTGATAAACCTTATTACCTTATTCTGATAGATCCGCCAAAAGGTTTGCCCGTTCCCCGGTATAGGCATCGGCGTGTACGCGATCCGTTAGAGAGTTTGTAATAGTTTTGATAACGGGATAAATTGCACTTGAAACTTAACCTCCATCCGTAATATTATTTTCAAACCAAATAATATTAAAATCTGTGACTCACTCCCAATGAAATATCGATTTGGTTACCTCTTACAGATGGTTGATATTCCTCGTTGATAAGCCCGGCGCTTACTGACAGTATATTCCACTTTAAAAAAGTGTGTGAGAAAGCTGCGGAAATTTTCTTTGATGAAAGCTTATCCAGTTTGTTACTAAACTGGATATTCTGAGTGTTTTCATCTGGCGAAATGCCGGTGCCGATTGTAACGCTTATAAAGTCATCAGCGCTTTTAAAATAATATTTTCCGGCTAAACTGTACGATTGTGAAATGTTGCTGCCGGATGGAGTAATATAAGTACGGGCATTAAATAAAAAATTCTTATAGTATTTGCCAATAGATGCCGTATAAATATTTGTGGGACTCGTAAAATAAAGATACCTGAACCCGGCTTCAGCTTCAAAACTATTTGGCAGATTTGCATATAAAGAAAAACCTGCCCTGAACAGTGGAAACACACCAACATTTCCCGAGTACCCGAAATTTACATAACTATAAAAAGTTTTACTGATGTGAGGATAAGCGTCTACCTCGGCCTGAATACCGTTAGTACTAAAACGGTTTGCATAATTCATTCTCGCAATGATTGATCCTAACCTGGTAGAACGGCTGTAAGCAATACTTGCAAGGCGCCAGGGTTGGTCATACTGTTTATCGAATGTGGTATAATTATAATCAATACTAATTTTATTTACAGCAACCGCGTCTTTAAGTTTTGTGGCCAATGCCAGTGCAGCCGTATTATGCTTATTTTCTTTTAAAAGACGTGTTGTAATCAGGCTGGCTTCATGGTATTTTTTTAATGCATTTAAATTCTTCGCTTCTCTCAATAAAAGCTCTTGTGAAGAAGGATAGGCCATTAATGCTTTTTTACAAATATCAAGCGCTGCTTCATAGTGGTCGTTCCAGTATTCAAGATCTGCATAAGCGATACTTGCATCTTCGTTTTCAGGATTGGCATATAGCACTTTAGTAAAGTGATAACGGGCGCTGTCATATTCGCTGTTCCATGCATACACCCTTCCTAAAAAAATATCTATATCAGCATAAGAAGGCGATATTTCAAGTGCCTGGTAAGCAAGCTGCTTCGCCTTATCATAATTTTTATCTTCAAATGCTGCATGCCTCGCATCTTTAAATAACTCATCAGAAGTAAGCGCATTTTGCGCTTTTAAATAAAAAGATGCCAATAAAAAAAAGGTGAGAATAAAAAGTTGTTTTTTCATATGCTTAGGACGTATCTTATAACGCTTAAACGGCCCTTGTATTATATTTCACATAAAGTTTTAAATGTCTTGATATATTAACCGCCACGATGAAATTTTACTAAGTAATGATGTGCTCATTAAACAAAATTTCTAATTAAAAAAGAATTGTATATCATCGGGCACATACTTTGTTGGTGATAAATAAAATAAATTGGTTTGATGAAAATTATCCGGCTTTAAAAAAATAATTAATGCAAAAATGTCCTAATCATGATTTACAATATTTTAAACGGAGATTCTCTTGCGCATAGCTTTCCCGATGCTAAAATAGAAGGAGATATAGTAGTTGTTAGAGAAGCGCTTATGGATGGCGACTTATCAGGCGACAATTTGAATGATTTTTGGCGATCAAGAGCCAAATACCATGGGTCGACAGAACCTGAATACCATAGCGGCGTTGCAAAAGAATTTGAAAAGATAATTAATGCGCCTGACAACACCGAATTCAATCTTTGGTTTGAGTATGACTTGTTCTGCCAGGTTAATATGTGGTTTGTTATTTCAATCATCAATAGTTTGTCAATAAAGAAAAAAGTTTATGCTGGTTATACTTCTTATTTAGACAGAAATGATAAACAGTTTTGGAATGGATTTGGACAGGCAACATCAAGTGAACTGAAAATTTGTTTTGCAGAGAGAATTCCTTTAAATGATAATGATTTGCAATTTGGACAAGACTTATGGGCAGCTTATAAGAGTGACGATCTTGAAGAATTAATTCGTCTTGCAAAAAATCAATCTCCCGCTTTTCCGTATTTGCAAGAAGTAGTAAAAGCGCATGTTGAACGTTTTCCAAAAGATGGCACGGAAGGAAGACCTGAAAGTGTTTTGGAAGAGATCACAAAAAATATTTCAACGGATTTTCACCAGGTACTTAAAGAATTCTGGAGCAGGGAAAGTATTTATGGTTTCGGTGATACCCAACTGAAAGAACTTTATGACAAGGTAATGCACTGCCATTAACAAATAAAACTTCGTCGGGCACGCAGTGCCTCCGATGAAGTCCCATGTTGTACGGAACCCGTGATTGAATATTTGAGAACTATGGGATTTGAGTTGAAAGAGAATTGCGTGTATGGAAGGGGGTTAGTTTACGCAATATAGCCGAGAATAAGCATTTCTTCACACGGTTTTGGAGAGTTAAACAATGCATTGGCCATACCTAAGGATTTTGTTTCATCTTTTGCATGCCTGGAACAATAAAAAATATCCTGTTTACCTATGGTTGAAAACATTCGCAAAGCAAGCTTATTTGGGAGCATTACCGCAATTGTTTAGTTTTAAGTTGCCGCAATGCACGAGTTGGGCACAATTATATCGAATCTTAAAATGAAATATTAGGTAAAAAAAAAAACGTTTCAACAGTTCCTTTAAATATTCATATTCTAACACATTAATTCCTGTAGATATACCAAATGAAAAGACAAATCAAATGCATGATAGGCAAATTATCAGAAATGGAACATATTCAACCCATTTTCCAGAAATCAAATATATATTTATTTGAGTAGTTCATGATCTTCCTCTGCTTATATAATATGATAAAACGGGATACATTCTCAGGTGAAAATGAACCACCCGCACAAGTCCATGGTCTTCATTCCAGGCACAGCAATTGATACTTTTGGAAAGGATACCGTAAGAGATAAAAGATGGATATTGTTGGCAGTAAAGGCAACATTGTAGGAATTCATCGACTCATGCCGTGTTGGAGTTCAGAAGATATTTCCTTCCTATTTGAGGATGAGACAGAAACAAATATTTACTTCACTCATGGCTATGCAACAGATTGCTCGACGACATAAGGTTTTGACAAAGACACAGCAGCACAATTTCAGAGTATTTGCAAGACGAAAAGAAAAATGTTCCGTTCTCAGTTCTTTATATAACGACACCACTTATCAGAATGACGAAAAAATTTCGAATTGGCTCTTGTTGACATAAAAAAACACAAAAGACACAAGTATGACGCTCCAACGGACCAATTTCTACAGATACGTGTTAAAAAGACCTTGTGACGCTACTGTAATATTCTCAAAGAAGCGAACAGTATCAGTAACAGTAAATTTGAGATAACAGTATTTGAAGGTTTGACGAAGAAAAGCAAATAAAGAAATTATCTGGTGCAAAGATTTGCTGCGCCTAACAAATAAGACTTCGTCGGGCACGCAGTGCCTCCGATGAAGTCCCATGTTGTACGGAACCCCGAAAAAAGCGGGACAGGCCTTTGATTGATCTTCTGAGAACTATGGGATTTGAGTTGAAAGAGAGTTGCGTGTATGGAAGGGGGTTAGTTTACGCAATATAGCCGACAATGAGCATTTCTTCACACGGTTTTGGGGAGTTAAACAATGCATTTGGCCAAACCTGTAAGGATTTTGTTTAATCCTTTGCATACCTGGAACAATAAAAAAATATCCTGTTTACCTTATGGTTTAAAACATTCGCAAAGCAAGCTTATTTGGGAGCATTGGCGCAATTGATTAGTTTTAAGCTGCGGCAATGCACGAGTTAGCAGAAAGCATGACCCTAAATGACACTACGCTTAATTTTATATAACTCATTATTTGTTATGTTTGGACTTGTCATAACTATTTTGATTTATTCACTGGAAATTGAACAAGGGGATTGGAATGCTGCATCCATGTATTTAGCAGTAACATTTTTTCCGATTTTCATTTATACAATATTTAATGCATTGACCTTAGGGTTTTTGGTAGACATATTTAAGAAACTGCAAATTACAGTGGTCGCTTTTCTAATTCCAAGTATTTTGACTTTTGTTTTTCTGTTATTTATTGACCCAATGAAAATATTCTTTTATATGGGACTTTGCTTGACAATTATTAACCTGTTGACATTTTTATTTTTTAAGGCGATGCACAATGGTACATAAGAGGTCGCCTTCTGCTAACAAAGCGGCTTGCTGCTATGCTGGCTGAACTGCAAATCCTCATCTTTTGTAATGCTATCAGCAGCAGTCCGGGCAGACTTTCATTAATCAGCTTTTGTGCATATCTTCATCGATAGTTTTTCAATTGGGCTAACGTTATGGGCTGAACGATATAAAATTCCAGCACAGCCGCAAGCCCTACCGTTGGCCGCCATATTCACGATGAGCATCAAACCATTCATAATTTCTTTGACATTTCTAACAATTGTTGGACAAATCTCAAATGCTCAAACTAAATATTCAAAGGTTTCGGTTGATAGACAAATGAAAGACACATTTTCATTTGCAAAACAATGGGACTATTCCTGGGAGGTGTTTAAAGATGATAGCACAGGAGAATTTACAAGAAATGATGACCAGTCTTTAACACCAGCCGACACAGCACACTTATTTTATACAGCAAACTGTTTCACAAATATTCAAGGCGGCTACGACATTAGATATTGTTTTGCTGACCACAACAAAGGCATTATAACGTTGACATTTTCTGATGGACTTCCAGCCTATGCAAGCGAGTTTTATTCTTTATGTCAAGGGCGACAGTTTTTATTTTAAACCAAAGACAATTTACCCATCGTATATGCCTGGACAAAAGATTTCTTATCAGGTGACAAAACAAAAGTTGACACTGAATAAGAGTAATTATAAAATCGGTGACACAATAATTGGTTATGTTGATGCTGAATTTATTGAAACAGTTTCAGTGCCAAAGAAAGGAACTAAGCAACATAAATTTTATTTAAAAGGCTATGTTCGGACACAACTTAAACGACAGACACAATACGGCGGTAGCCGGCGACGCATTGACGCCAATTTATGCATCCGGAATTTCCGGCTCAACTAATTTGGCCAGCTTTTCTAAAGATTCCTGCCATCCTAAATAACACATTTCTGCCGGTATCATAGAAGGAATATCCTGCTGCAAAATTTTTATTTCGGTACCAACCGAAACCTTTTTTAGCTCAACAGAAGTAGTCATTTCACCCGGTAGGTTAGGGTCATCGAATTTATCTGTGTACTTTAAAAACTCATTAGGTTTAACCTCCAGGTATTTTCCTCCAAATGAATGGCTATTGCCGGTAGAAAAATTCTGAAACGACATTCTAAATGTCCCTTCCGCTTTCACATTAATTTCATGCACCGTACAGAGGAAGCCGTACGGAGGTAACCAGGATGCAATTGCGTTGGCCTCAGTAAATGCACGATAGACTTTTTCAGGAGATGCTTTGAGAACCCTGTGTAATGATACGCTGTTCTTTGCCATAAAATTTTTGTTTAGTTTCTTTTCGTTATATTTTTTAGGTACTCTGCAAATTTAAAAATTTTCTTATAAGGTTATTGCCCGCCTTGTTATTGGGAAGATGATTAATGGTTCTGAAATCAAACCTGTGAGGTTTTGGAAACCTCACAGGTTTAAAGCATCACTATACTAACTATTGTAATTTATAATCCCGTAATAATCCATATAATAATTATTCAGATAAAAAAAATGCAATTTTGCGCACGTAACTTCCTGAAAAACTATTCTTTATTTAAGTATTTTTACCAATTTTATTTAAGAAAAGATTTACCTTCAACTATGGATTCAAAAGTTGTTTTTTTGCGGCCCATAAAGAAAAAGGATACGCTGTCAAGGTTAATGATTGTAACATTAGTTGAGGCTGTTGTAAAACAAAACCAGGGCATTCCCTTTGGGCCGGTGGATATTAAGGGCGGATCTTTTGGGTCCTTAATCAGAAGAGGCCTTGTAGTGCGAAAAGAAGTTAGTATTAAAAATCATGTTCAATCATTGTGGCAGGTAACCCCTGAGGCTATTGAAATTTTAAAAGATATGGGAATGGATGTGAATGATTTTTATAAAAATGTATGATCGCGTTATCCCTCTGAGGTTCGCAAATATTATACCCCGTGAACTATCTCCCGTATTGGAAATTTGATTCCGTTAGCCTTTATTGATAAGTAAAATTTTCACATGCCCAAAGCATTAAAGGATAAAAATAAAATTCCTTCAAAAAATAATTTCCCAGTAGTAGGGATCGGTGCATCTGCAGGCGGACTTGAGGCGTTTAAAAAATTAATACATGCCATACCTCGTAATTCCGGAATGGCCTACATACTCGTACAGCATTTACATCCGGAACATAGCAGTTCCCTTCCCGAAATTTTGCAGCGGGAAACATCTGTGCCCGTACAGGAGATAAGTGATAATGTAACAGTGAAACCCAACAACATCTATGTTATCCCGGTAAATAAAATACTTGTGGCCAACGACGGTGTATTGCATTTGAGCGCCAGGCCCGGGCTTAAAAAAAATAATCTCATAGACATTTTCTTTTCATCACTTGCGGAAGTGCATCAAAGCCACTCCATAGGAATTATATTATCCGGCACCGGCGCAGATGGCACAATAGGATTGAAAAAAATTAAAGATCATGGTGGAATCACTTTTGCGCAGGATTCCGCTTCAGCAGCATACGATGACATGCCGCAAAGTGCAGTGAAGTCAGATATAGTGGATGTTATTCTTCCGCCGGAAGAGATGCCGCAACGGCTGTTGGAAATTCTAAAAACTTTTGAAAAAATTGATGGTAATGGCAAGCCCGCTCCTGAAGAAAAAACCGAAGAAGAAAGTTACCGGCAAATACTCGCTCTTCTGCGGCTTCGATTTGGAGCAGATTTTAATTATTATAAACAAAGCACTATCAGAAGGCGTATCCTGCGCAGGCTGGCAATTCTTAAAGTAGAAAAGGTTTCCGATTATCTGAAATATCTCCAGCAAAAGCGGGAAGAACAGGATATTTTGTTCCAGGATATATTAATTCCTGTCACTTCTTTTTTTCGTGACGAAAAAACATTTGAAAATATATACAACACTGTTTTTCCTGAACTGGTAAAAGATAAATCGTCCGTAAACCCGCTGCGTATATGGGTGGCGGGTTGTTCAACAGGTGAGGAAGCGTATTCGATGGCCATTTGCCTTTACGAATTTATGAGCGATAAATTACTTTCTTTTAAAATACAAATTTTTGCAACTGATATCTCTGAGCAGGCTATTGCCAAAGCAAGGTCTGGTGTTTACAATAAAAGACAATTAGAGAATGTTTCTGATGCCAGGCTGCAACAATTTTTCACAAAGACAGACGGTAACTATCAAATAAAAAAAATTATAAGGGATATGTGCATTTTTGCTACCCATAATTTTTTGAAGGATCCACCATTTGCCAAAATGGATATTATTACCTGCCGCAATGTGCTTATTTATATGGAACCTTTTCTGCAGAAAAAAGCGTTCTCCATTTTTCACTATTCGCTCAATGAAAAGGGATTTCTTTGGCTGGGCAAATCGGAAACTACCGGCAGCTCTTCTGAACTTTTTAAAGCGATTGACCAAAAAGATAAGTTATATACGAAAATTGCAGTAACCGGAAAATTTATGAATGTTACTTCCCACACACGGGAAGAAACACTCAAAGACAAAGATTACTCGTTGCGAAGCAATGAAAGAAAGCGGGATGATTATCAAAAAAATGCAGATGATATTTTACTTTCAAAATTTACGCCGCCGGGCGTAATAGTAAATGAGCAGTTCGATATTGTTCAGTTTCGCGGATCCACAGGCGACTATCTTGAACCTTCGCCCGGTAAGGCGAGCCTGAATGTACTGAAGATGGCCCGCGAAGGATTGTCGTTTGAATTGAGAAATGCATTGCACAAAGCAAAGATCAATAAAAAGCCATTTACAAAAGAAGGAATAACCATAAATAACGGAAAGGTTGTAGGTATTGAAGTGATTCCATTATTGAATTCCATTGACCTTCACTTTCTTATTCTATTTAAAGATCATGATGAATTAAAGGTTAATAAAATTCCACCTGCGGGAAAAGATAAGAAGCTTGTTAACCGGGAATTAAAAGATTCCAAAGATGCCCGCATTCAGCAGTTGGAAAAAGACCTTTTACAGGCGAGGGAAGATATGCGAAGCATTACGGAAGACCAGGAAGCTGCCAATGAAGAGTTGCAAAGCGCCAACGAAGAGTTGCTTAGCGGAAGCGAAGAATTGCAAAGCCTCAATGAAGAACTGGAAACAAGCAAAGAGGAATTGCAAAGCACCAATGAAGAACTAATAACGGTTAACCAGGAACTTTCTGACCGTAATGAACAATACAACCGGGCACGCATGTACGCAGAAGCGATTGTTAGCACGGCACACGAACCGCTGCTGGTACTTAATTACAACTTCACTATACGAAGCGCCAACAAATCTTTCTATAATAGTTTTTCGTTAACGGAAAAAGAAACGCTTGGAAAAGCATTGTTTGACCTTCAAAATAACAAATGGAATATTCCCGGCCTGAAAGAACAACTTTTAAAAGTTCAGCAACACAAGGAAAATTTTCTGGAGTGGGAAACTACTCATACATTTCCCGCAATCGGCGAACGCACTATTTGCTTTAATGCGCAACCGATACCGGAAGAAGATGGCAAGCAATTGATATTGCTGGCTCTTGATGATGTTACCTTAAGAAAAGAGGCGGAAAAAATTCAAAACTTCCACGAGCTCAAAATGATTTTGGAATCGATGCCACAAACAACGTTTTCAGCAACAGCCATGGGATCATTTACTTATTTCAATAATTTCTTTCTTGAATATTCAGGTTTGTCGCTGCACAAAGCTTTGGAAAGCGGGTGGTTTTCCGTAATACATCCTGATCAATTTCAGCAAGCATCAGCAGCATGGGAACATTCTATTCAAACGCTTGAAAATTTCAATATTGAATTTCAGTTAAAAAGAAAAAGTGACGGCATGTATCGCTGGCATTTATGCCGTGCAACTGCAATTATAAATGATGAAGGCGTGGTTTCATCGTGGGTAGGAACCGCCACGGATATTGATGAACAAAAAGCAAAAGAAAAAGCGAAGGATGAATTTGTAAGTATCGCCAGCCATGAATTAAAAACTCCGCTTACTACCGCGAAAGCCTATGTACAATTAGTGCAACATAGCATGAAGCAAACAAATAATCCCGATGTAATTTATGCAGACAAGGCAGATGCAGCCATAGACAGGCTTAACAATCTCGTTGCAGAACTGCTTGACGTAACAAAAATTCAGCATGGCAAACTCGGTATGAATATATCGTCTTTTAATTTTGATGACATGCTTGCAGATGCGGTTGAGGGCGTACAGATTTCATCACCAAAACATACAATTATATTAAGTGGTAAAACTAAAAAGAAAATTAAAGGGGATGAAAATAGGTTGAAACAGGTAGTTATAAACCTGCTTACAAATGCTGTAAAATACTCGCCGGGCGAAGATAAAATTTATGTAACCGCAACTGTAGCGAACGGATCGGTAAAAGTTGCAGTAAAAGATAATGGCATAGGCATAAGCAAAAAAAATCTCAACAAAATTTTTGGCCGTTACTACCGTGAAGAAGGGCAGGAATTGCATTTCCAGGGATTGGGCGTTGGCTTGTCTATCGCAAAGGAAATTATACAACGCCACAACGGTAAAATATGGGCAGAAAGCGAGCCCGGAAACGGAAGCACATTTTACTTTACATTGCCGCTATAATTAAGACGCTAAACCTGTGAGGTTTTTAAAACCTCACAGGTTTAAAGCGCAAGCTGCGCTGCTACAATTAACCGTAACCGTTAGTATCACTTTTACTATGTTGCAGGCTGAATTGTCAATCAATAACCCCGTATGAAATATGCAAATCGTTATTACCAACGATGCTGCCCCGAAAAATGTTTTTAATTATTTCCCTTCTCTTTGTAAGAATTTAATCCTCTAATGGTACTAATATGGGTAAACAATAAGTATCGTGACGGCAACAGAACAGAAGCATATATTTAACGACTGGCTTTTTCAACACAAAGCGCTCATCTTTAAAGTGGTGAGGGCTTACGCATTTACATCCGAGGACCAGGATGATCTTTTCCAGGAGATCACGATACAGGTATGGCATTCAATTCCAAAATTCAGGAAGGAGTCTTCAGTTACAACCTGGCTGTATCGCATATCGCTGAATACTGCTATTAAATGGATAAGAAAAGAACGCAAACATCCGCAACCCGAAACACTCGAAAATGTTGAACATGTTTTGCAGGAAAACAGGATACCCATGGATGAGAGGCTTGCGTGGCTCTATGAGGAAATTTATAAACTTGATGAAATTGATCGCTCTGTTACTTTATTGATGCTGGATAATTTTAGCTACAAAGAGATGGCCGATATATTAGGCATTTCCGAATCTAATGTAGGCGTGAAGATCAATCGTGTAAAAAAACACCTTATTACTAAATCAAAAAAATATGACCACCATGGAATTTGATGAATTGAAAAAAGTATGGGATTCACAGAACAATGAAGCCCTCTACGCAATCGACGAAAAGGCTTTGCACAACCGCATCCTGTCGAAAAAGAAACAGTCATATCATATTACTAATACCAGTGAGTTACTATTGATCATCGTAAATATGGCAGCCGGCCTTTTTGTTTTTACATTGAATTTATCCGGTAAGGACGTAAATATATTTATGTACCTGTTAGCCGCATGGATGCTTGGTATTTCCTGGTATTTGCTGTTTAGCAGGATTCGCAGATTGAAGAGAGACAACCAGTTTGACCGGTCCATGCATGGTGACCTTAACTATGCAATTTCATTAGCAACTTACCAGGTGCGCCTTTCATTACTTGGCCGGTGGAGCATTTTGCCAATCGGGATATTTACGCTTCTTGGGCTTTGGCAAAGTGGGAAATCTGTTTGGATAGTTGTTGCAATACTCATCTTCTTTTTATTTACCAATTATGCGGCTGGTTGGGAACACCGCATTTATACATCAAGGAAACGTGAACTGGAAATATTGAAAAAGAAGTTAGAAGGCGAAGGTTAAGAGAGGTTGCTCAATGTTATTACGTTAAGCATTATGATGTAAAACCAAGAAGGTTTATTACAAATTCTTTTATAAATAAAATCTCAGAAAAAACCTTCTTGGTTTGTGCTAATTTAATCAATTGGACAGTTACTGGCAGGTTATCACTGCGATGACCTGCCAGTAATTTTTTTAAAGGATTAATGTGGGGTTTTATCTTCTAAATCCGGGCAATCATCGTGGCATTCGATATGAATTTCTGAGGAAGGAATTGATTGAATTAAATTAAATTCAATCAGTTTAAACTGTATCTTCAAGCCGATAAAGATTAATTTTCCGGCCGAATATTACGATGCGACATCTTCCATTCATTGACCTTACCGTTATAGTATGCTACATGCTGGCTACGCTGGGCATTGGATTTTATTTTTCGAAAAAGAACCGCAACTCGGAACAGTTCACAACTGCTTCGGGCAAAATTCCAGGATGGGCAATTGGCATTTCTATCTTCGCCACTTTCTTAAGCAGCAATACTTTTCTTGGCGTAACGGGCAAAGCATTCGGAAGCAACTGGAGTGCGTTTGTGTTTAGTTTATCGATGCCATTGGCAGCATTTGTGGCAGTAAAATATTTTGTTCCTTTTTACCGGCGCGGCCATGAAGTATCTGCATATACGCATCTTGAAAAAAGGTTCGGCCCCTGGGCGAGAACTTACGCCGTAACGTGTTTCCTGCTAACGCAAGTCGCCAGAATGGGAACCATCTTTTTTGGAATTGCTTTAAGCCTGCAGGCGCTTACCGGTTTTTCTATGGCTTCTATTATTATAGTGATGGGTTTGTGTATTATTCTTTACACCGTTATGGGCGGCATGGAAGCCATTATATGGACTGATGTTACGCAAGGAATTATTCTTACACTCGGGGCATTGCTTGTATTATTTTACGTAATAAAAGATATACCCGGCGGTATCAGCACTGTTGTAGACACGGGTATCGCCAATAATAAATTTAGCCTTGGAAGTTTTACTCCTGATTTTACAATTGCATCATTCTGGGTGATCCTTTTGTATGGATTCTTTATCAACCTCAATAATTTCGGGATGGACCAAAATTATATTCAACGATATCATACGGCAGCCAGTGAAAAGAAAGCTGCCGGTTCGGTGTGGTTATGTGTGTACCTGTATGTTCCCGTTTCTTTATTGTTTTTTATTTTGGGCTCTTCACTCTTTGCCTATTATAATTTGCATCCCGAAATGGCGAACGTTGTTAAATTGCAGGCTGCCGCAGAACAGCTTGGAAATAATCACACACACGAACAAATTGCAAATGTTGCAGCATCGCTTCCGCCTGCTGCTTTTGGCGATAAAGTGTTACCGCATTTTATGGTTTCAAAAATGCCCGCAGGCCTGGTGGGTTTGGTTATTGCGGCAATTCTTTCAGCGGCCATGAGTTCTATCAGTTCGTGTATGAATGCATCGGCAACGGTATTTGCTGTTGATATTTATAAGAAGTATATAAAGAAAGATCCTCCTGAAAAAAAATTAATGACCATACTTTATACGGGCACTGCTGTGTTCGGAGTAGTTGGCGTAATGGCAGGCCTTGCCATGATTGGCAGCAAAAGTATTCTCGACGTGTGGTGGGAACTTTCAGGAATTTTTGCAGGCGGAATGCTTGGTTTATTTTTGCTGGGATTAATCAGCAGGCAAACAAAAAACGCAGAAGCTATCACAGCCGGGCTTATAGGTATCGCGGTGATTTTATGGATGACGTTTTCATCTAAGATAGGCGTTGAGTACGGGTGGCTGAAAAGTACATTTGATAAAAATATGATTGTGGTGATCGGCACACTTACGATATTTTTAACCGGAGTGTTGTTAACCAAACTGAAACGGCTACCCGAAAAGACCGAATCTTCATAACTTCTTAATGATACAACATATGGATGATAAAAAATTTGTTCCGGTAATGATCACACCATTCAACCTGAAAGCAAAGGTTGACCTGGATGCCGTGAGTGCTCTTATAGATTTTTACCTGGCAGCGGGTGCGAAAGGTTTATTTGCCAATTGCCTTAGCAGTGAGATGTTCAGTATTTCTGAAGATGAACGATTGGAACTTACCAGCCACATTGTAAAATATGTAAAAGGGAGGGTGCCGGTTGTTGCAACCGGTTCGTTTGGACTAACACTGGCAGATAAAGCTGAATTCACGAAGAAGATTTATTATAGCGGCGTAGACGCCGTCATCATGATAACCGGCCACTTTGCGAAGGTGGATGAACCGGATACGGTTCTGCTGCAGAATTTCGACAAAATGTTTTCGCTTACCGGCAACATACCGCTCGGTATGTATGAATGCCCTGCTCCTTATAAAAGAATTCTTCCTGCAGATGTTTTCAAACAACTGGTGGATAGCGGTCGTATCGTGTATCATAAGGATACTTCTATTTTAACCTCCAATGTAAAAGCAAAACTTGATGCTATAAAAGACAATACCGTTTTGGAATTTTATGATGCACATACGCCTAATGCCATGTTTAGTTTGCAAAACGGGGCAAGAGGAATGTCATCTATTTCAGGAAATTTTTACCCGGAGATCATGACATGGATGTGCGATAATGCAAATGATCCGGAACAACAGGAAACAGCCGAATGGCTGCAATCTGAATTAACCCGTGTTGATCCTTTAATCCATAATGCTTATCCCGATGAGCGCTAAATATTTTTTGCAGAAAAGAGGATTGCCGGTAAGGACAATAAGCCGTGCCACAGCATTTCAGCTTACACCTGAGCAGAAGAACACACTGGATGATATTTATGAAAGTTTTCTCAGGTGGTGTGAACGGCTTGCAATAAAACCTGTAGATGCAGGCGCTTTACAGGCTTCATGAGCAGTTTCTTCCTTTCATATTTTTAAGTCTTTGGGCGCTGCCATCTTAAACCGGCGAGCCATGGTAATATAATGGAGCTTTAACAGCGCAAGATTCTTGCAGCTGTCTTCAAAAGGAAAATCTTTTATATAAAAATCTCCTTCTGTTTGGTTATAGTATCGTTGATCGGTGACTTGAGTAAATATGCCAGCCAGAAACAATAGACAGGTAGCGACCTTTTTCATGTAAGTAAATATAATAAATGATTATGAGGCAGAGTTTTTGATGGCTTTTAAACGAAAAATATTTTAAAACATAAAATGCGAAACATATGAGGCGCAAAATGAAAAAATCGAAAGACCGTTCTGCTGAGGATGAAAAATTCCCTTTGCCCATTTACAAAGAGGAAGATGACATTTATAGTAAGGAAAAAGAAGAACATTTTGAAGAAGATGAATTGGAGAATTCCGGCGAAGACCTTGATGTGCCCGGAGCAGAACTGGATGATGCAGATGAGAACATTGGTGAAGAAGATGAAGAAAATAATTATTACAGCCTCGGCGGCGATGACCATAACGAACTTGAAGAAGATCGTAATGAGTAATGCGCCTGCAGATTTTAAGGGGTTGCGTAATTGGTACTGATATAGCAGTTTGATTTTGCTTCAAGACAGTAAATCCAATTACGCTGGTTAGTGTGCCTTGATTTAGGTTAATCTTAACCGTTAGGTTATGATGGTGCAGATTTAATGGCAATTATTCAAAACAAAAAGAGCGCTTCAGCGCCCTTTAATATTTTAAAATGATAGTATGAGTTATTTGATGGTTATAGTTTCCGTAAAGGATCCAATAGTTACAAGGGCCTGATCATCGCAGGTGCCGTTTCCATAATCAAAGGTGCCGTCTACACTGGCAGTATTTTTCGTATAGGTAAAAGAAACAACGACCCTGGTCGATATGCGGGCACGATACTTTCTTTTCAAGAGGTGTTGTAATGGTTGCTGTCAGCGAATCACCATAAGAACTGCTTATCGAGTAATTGCCGGTAACATTAAACACAAGGCTGGATACATCTGCTACGCTGCCGGACACAAGTGAAATGGTTTTTGTACCCGAAAATGAATAAGCAGTATCGCCCGGGAAAACAATATTACCGTCACTAACGGTAGTTGTTAATTGGGGTGAGTTGATGTTTGTCGTTGTGTTGGCGATGGTGTAAGTCCCGTTGAGCTTATGTTCATTCACCATATAATTATTGAATGTAGCAGTGATGGTTGTTCCGGGAGTACTCAAGCGACCGGAAAACACATACGTAATAGAGCCTGAACGGGTAACACTGTCAGCGCTTTTGCATCCTGCGCCGAAATCCACTGTAACGGTTACGGGGAACGAGCTGCCTGAAACGGATACATTGGCACAATAATAGGTGCCCGCAATGCCGACAGGAACAGTAGAATGACCTGTCCGTTGCATCATAATATCAAGTCCATTATCATTGCCGGTTTGCAGTGCAATACCAAACGCGTCGTCATACGAATTGTCGGCGGTTGCGGCGTTGCTGCTCATGTTAGCTGCAGTACTGTTGCTTACTGTGGAAGATGAAGACGACGAATTGTTGTCTTTCTTACAGGACATCATCAACATAAAAATTGCTGAAGCCAATAGCAAAATGGCGGGAAGATTTTTGAAATTCGGTTTTATCATATAAAATATTGTTTTAAATAGTTTTCCAACTACGATCGAATATTAACACCAAAGTCTGACAAATATTGTGCATATCTTGATGAATTGTCCCAGGAAAGGAACAGTTCCCACTACTTTTAGTAAGAATTTTTTCATTTTACGCAGGCAAGCGGAAAGTTTGGTTGTTGGTTACAAAACCCATAACTATCAGAAGATAAATCGCACGCCGAGGGATACCTGCGTAAATACTTCCGTTACTGTTCCGTTGCCCCCATCGCCATAAGAATAAGGCCCGGTTCCGTTAAACTCAATGGCGATAGCCCGCAGTCCGGCGGGGAATATATATCCTATCCTTATTGCCGGAGTTATTGTAGTGCGTGAATCGTCATAGCTGCCGAAGCCACCTTTGAAACGATCGGCATATTGCTGCAGCGCTACTCCACCGGCAATAAAAATTCCTTT
>CAVWQJ010000017.1:0-25442 GCA_963756945.1 uncultured Chitinophagaceae bacterium
TTTTGTTTATAAATAATTTTCTTCATAAGAGCCCGAGCTCTCATATCATTACACAATGGTAGAATAACTTGAAATAAAAAACTTCCAAGAAGAAACATTGTTGAATTTTACACAAATTTTTATCCGGATTGTTTTTATATAATCCTCATTCCTGGCACAAGCTTATACTTCAATTCTCATAGAGTTAGTGCAAGTATCCGCTGTGCAGCCACCAAAAATAAATTTGCGTTTAGCTGTACCCGTTATGTAAGTGAAAAATAAAAATGTTGAGTAAAGAAATAGCAAAGTTTAACTTCAGGATAAACAGAAGCGGATGCGTTACAATAGGGCAAGCATATCCTTCAATCATCATAGCGTTATCGCAAGGCCTTATTCCAACATTAAAAAAGTTTTAAAAAAATAAACATGAACATAGTGCCGGGCCTATAAGAATACCGGCAATGATGCCATCAAGAGCTATCGTTAGATTACTTCATGCGTTCGCAATCATGTGCTTTTTGCCGCAGGCCCTTTACGGGCTATTTTCTTTTTTCTGAGTGTATTATAATCAAGATAATAAATAAGCTTTACCGATAAGTTATAATTTTGCGGACCTGCAATCGTTTTGGCAAAATTCCTGGTGTACAGGTAATTCGTGTTATCATCTTCATATACGCCTTGCTGTTTCCATGCAATGTTTAAAAAGCTTCCCGGTGTAAACTCCAGCGTGTACAAGGCGTCTATATTAAAATAATTGATGCTGGTATTATTAACAGCAACGTCATTATGAATAGTGGGTATTATATTGCCATCTTTTTGAAGATCGTACAACTGCTTTACATTTACACGACTCCAGTAATGCCTTACACGAAAAGTAACGCCTGACTTGTAATTGAAATTATATTTAAACGATACGATATTCTCAATCATTTTAAAATCCCTTCTCGAAAAAATAATATCTGTTACTATATTATTTTGATAATACTGGCTGTAATATCCTGCATCATTAATAGTGGGATTGTAGGTAAGCTGATGTGTTATTGAAAATTTATCGCTGAAGCGATAGCGGTGGTTCAGCATTAGTACATAATTGGGACTATTAAAAAGGCTGCGGATCGCATAAAAGAAATTCATGTCTGCATAATACTTTTTAGCCATGTTAGTTTGCAGTTCAGGATTAAGTTGCAGCCGCGTGGGTGTATGGAATGAATAGCCTGTTGTTCTTGGCTCATAAAAATCGTTGCCACGCGGTACATAGCCCACAAACATGGAAACATTCCAGAGATTATTCAACTGCACATAACCGTTTAGGTTAGTAGTAAATACCTGGAAGTTGCCTGCTATCTGCTGGCCGGGAAATTTGTTATAGAGCAAGCTGTAATAAGCATTGCAGTTAAGCCTTGCATTTTTATACCAGTGTGTGGGTGTTTGCCAGTAATAAGAAGCATTAAAATAATGATCAAGGAAATTATTATTGAATAAAATGCCCATATCATTAATATTATACTTAAGGTCGGCGGCATCTTCGTGGAAGCTGAAAGTAAATTTGCCGCTGCTTTTGCCTGCGGAAATCGTTCGTGATGTGCCGACAGAATCTTTTAAATGGGGCCCATATAGCTGGCTCACGGCAAACTTTGCGTTAAAGTTGAAATTATTTTTTTTGTTGTTCAGGTCCAAAAGGGCTGCAGTTACATTGGCATTTTTATATCCGCTGTTGCGGGTTACATTCGTATTTATAAAGGTGATGGCAGAATTGTTCTTCATCGTTTGATCAAGCACAATAATATTATAATTGGTAAGTGGGTCTATCCTGATGTTTCTTTTATTGCCAACTGCATCTTCAACAGTTGCATACATGGGTTGTGTAATGGCATTGAAAAAGCCGATACCCAATCCTTTTGCCGTGCGGCCCGTCAGCTTTATGCCATTGATCAATTTTGACTCAAGAGGGTTTTTTACAAAATGCTCATCAGCATGTATATGATAGGCATCACTTGCTGTATCTGCCACTTCATAGTGATTTACAGGAACGCCGCCGATCCTTCTTGAATAAAAAAGATTTCCTTTGCTGAAAAGGTCTGTTCCTTCAATAAAGAACGGCCGGTTCTCATTATACTTCACTTCAAATGGTGAAAGATTCAGCACCTGGTTGTCACTTTGTACCTGGCCGAAATCAGGGATAAGCGTCGCATCCAAAGTGAACCCATCGGTAATGCCATACTTAAGATCCATTCCGCCGTTTACAGATGTGGTGGTATTTTTTACACCGGGCGTATTATAAGGATAATGATTTAAATAAGATGAAAAGTAAGGAGAAAATGATAAGCGTAAAGGAGCTTGTATGCTTTCAATTCCTGTCCATTCGCCTTCCTGGTTGATGAAGCCGTTTACTTTGGGATCAATCGGATTCCACATATACTGCTGCCCGGTTTTGTTACGGCGGCGTGTAATGTTCAGTCCCCACACTTGTTTGTCTTTGCCTGAGAAGCGAAGAGCAGAATAAGGAATACGCATCTCAAAGCTCCAGCCATCACTGTGAACTTTTGCAGCGCTGTTCCATACCGAGTTCCAGGTAGCATCTTCACCACCATTGTTATCAGTAAAATTATTGGTGTAGCGGGCATCGTATTGCTCACCATAAGGAGTTACATAAAATCCATAACCATTTATGCGGTCATTATAAGTATCGAATATCACTCCTACAAAATCATTTACACCTACCACATCGCGACCTGCCAGTTCTTTGGAAATGCTATCTGCCGTTCGCTCGTAACAGTAGCCGCCAATGTAAATAGCATTGTTATCGTATAAGATATAGACAAGCGTTCTATTACCCACATTTTCCGGTTTATTAAAAGCAGGACGAAATTCTACAAATCCTGTTGCAGGTATTGCTGTTTTCCATGCTGCTTCGCTCAGTTCACCATCAATTTTAAAAACTTCCGCAGTGCGTTGGGCAGGCAACCGCTTTTCAGGAAGTTGCGCAAACAGCCTGGTACATAATAATGTCAGCATAATAAAAAAGCAGTTGCGCATCATGGGAATCTTACTGGCGTAAACTTAATGATAAGAATTACTGCGCTGCTACCGCTGAAATAAAAAACGCTTCTTTATATTTTCATTAACAACTATGACAATTCAATACTAACGTAAACGGGTAAACTGGAAACAAAAAGATGAATTAGTTTCGGAAAATCTGTTCAGGTGTTTCCGCCCCGGCGGACGGTCAATGTCATTTAGTTAAGCAATATCGTCCCACTTGAGCATTGACTATTGCGTGTTAAGTGTTGAAAATTTAACTTGGAAACATTCAACAACCAATATTCAACACTCAATTTTCAAGTATAAAAATCCCTTAACTAAATGACATTGGGCGGACGGTGCAACCCGGGACTTTTATAAAAACATAATAGTTACAGAAATACAAATATGGGGAGAAGAGTTGAGGTGTAAAAATGTATTGATTTTAGGAGGTTTCAATTTGTATTTGAGGAAAAGCAATTTTAAATCAGGAGATGGCGATTTTAAATCAGGGAATGACAGTTTTGTAATGGAAAATTGCCAATTTGTATTTGAGGAAAAGCAATTTTCAATCAGAGAATTGCGATTTTGAATCAGAGAATGACGTTCATGAATAAGATGAAGGCGTTCATGAATCAGAGGAAGGCTTTCATGAATTAGGAAATCAGGATACAATGGAACCGGCACGGTCGCATTAAAGAAGTATTGCAAAAAATGAAATTGCCTTTGCACAAAGGGCTTGTGAAGGTACCTATAGCCGTTCGCCTGCTGGAGCAATATGGTATTGATATAACAGAATGCCCTTATTGTAAAAACAAAACTTTGCAACTGATAAAAATATTTTATCCCCGCCTGTCCGGCAGGCAGGCCTGGAAACAGGCAGATGATGGGTAAGATAAGGCCGGATCAGTTTTTTAAATGCGTTTACGAGGCAACGTTAGGTGACGTAACAGGCAAGCCACGAGCGGCATCAAAAAATATCTTCAAAAAGTCGTTATAAAAATTTTAAAACCTTAATTTTAAAACATCAAAACGGCCTGAGAATAATAAACACAGCGAAAAAGGGCCATTAACATCAAAAACAATATTTTAAAAAACAAACAGATAGAAGAAAGCAGGCTGATACTTTGTACCCAATAGCGAACCTTACGGCGACATCAGCCAACTCAAAAGTATACCGCAAAGCCCCCGTTAACATTTTTTATATCGGGGCTTTTTTAAGGGGACTTTTCGGATACTTTTCTATATGTTAGCGGCTACCGTAAGACAGCAAACACATAACACTTGGCGCTTTTATTGATAGCTATTACTTGTGAATAAAAATATTTATCGACACATCAAGCGTAGTTAAGCTGTTGTATTTAAAATTAATAGAGTTATGGCACGATCTGAAATTCGAAAACAGTGGGAAGGTGCAGCTCCTGGCTGGGCCAAATGGGAAAAGAAAATTGCCGAAATGTTAGAGCCAGCTACCAACGCTATGTTTGAAATGGCCGGAATAGTACCTGGGGCACAGGTGCTGGACCTTGCCTGCGGTGCAGGAAGCCAAACATTAAACGCAGCGAGGCTTGTTGGGCCGAAAGGAAAGGTAGTTGCATGCGACATTTCAGGAACCATGCTTGAACATGTACGCCAGCGTGCCTTGGCAGCCCATCTTGACAATGTCTCCACTATATTGGGTGCCGCAGAAGAACTTAATGTTTCTGCCGAAAGCTTCAATGCAATCATTTGTCGCCTGGGCCTGATGCTTTTTACCAATCCACCGGATGCACTCCACATTGCGAGGCATGCTCTTAAGCCTGGGGGCAAGGTTGCTGTTGTCGTCTTCACCGTTCCTGAGACCAATGGATTTATGGCTAAGCCGATGCAGATCTTACACCGTCATTCAGGTAAGAAGCCACCAGCTCCCGGACAACCAGGCATCTTTGCACTTGGCTCCCCGGGTGTCCTTGAGAATTTATTGATTGAGTGCGGTTTTAACAACGTTGAACAACGAAAGTTTTCTCTTTTATTAAAGATGCCATCAGCAAGCGAGACCCTAATCATGATGCAAGAGGCATTTGGAGCCTACCGCGCTGTCCTGCAAGATTGCTCTGAAGTTGTACGTGCCGTTGCGTGGGAGGAGGTAGCAGACACAATTAAAGGCTTCGAAACAGGTAAGGGATTTGAGGCAGCAACTGAAGTCTTGGTAGCGGCTGGTGACAAAGGCGTTTAATATTTCTATCGCATGCTTAGACTTATCAGATGAAGTTGTCGCTACAATAGAACAAGCTAAAGAAGCGGGAGCAAAAATTATTAAGCCGGCACAAAAATCTTTTTGGATCGGTTATGCAGTTACCTCTAAAACTTAGACAGATACCTTTTGCCATAATCCAGAATAAACTGATTGACAATACACCATAAAGAACGGCAGCCGCTAAACAAATAAGACTTCGTCGGGCATGCAGTGCCTCCGATGAAGTCCCATGTTGTACGGAACCCCGAAAAAACGGGGCAGGCCTTTGATTGATCTTCTGAGAACTATGGGGTTTGAGCTGATGAGAGTTGCGTGTATGGAAGGGTGTTAGTTTATTCAATATAGCCGATAGAAGGTTTTTTTTGACAGGGTAGCACTAGTATTTATTTTAGCAATTATTTTTTCTTTCATTTGTATCAATAATATTAGAAAGATCTGGTTATTTTTTTCATGGGGAGCATAGCATTTCCTGGCTGCATGAGCAGTAATTTTTTCAAACATGCCGAAATTATTATTATGGAAAGCGATGCAGTCTCATTGAAATTTTATTGTAAATTCAATGTTCATAAATGGTTAGTGCAAATTAAAAATTAGGCAACTAACGGTTATGAGCACGCTAAGTGTAGCACGGGAGCCATTCATGAATGGTCGCTGACCGGAAATATATTTTACTTATCTCTGTGTAAGATTTTCTAATTTGCTTATCCACAAATTAAGTATAATCAAAAGTGTTTCGTGAGACGTGAACAACGGAGTTGGCCCGGGCTTCTGCCAAAAAGATTTCCAAATTGTTTTCTATATATTGCATAAAATTTAAAAACCAAAACTACCGCGATGAAAAAAATTACCCTCTCCGTCTTACTTTCTTTTATGTATGCATTTTCATTTTCGCAATTTGTCGCCAGAACGGAAATAAAGGAAAATATTGAAGGCATCTGCGACAAGAAGAATGTGTATGCTTTACTGCCAATGTTTAAAGGCCAAAAGGAAGCGATCAGCCCGGTAAAGAATTCTGAAATAGAAAGAATGCTGAATGACAGTGTTCAGTTTATTAAAGATCACACGGACTATAATGATAAGGGCATGGTCAGCATAATTATCAACTGCAAGGGAGAAGTTGCGCAATGTAAGATCGACAATAACACAAAAAGTTCTCTTTTAGACGACCAGGTAGTAAATGTATTTAAAACACTTACGTCATGGAAAGCAGGAAAGTTGAACGGAGAAGATGTGGACAGCATAAAGTTATATAGCTTCGAAATCACTAACGGCCAAATTAAACTTAAGTAAAGTTATTGCCGGACGATTGAGAATCCTTGTATTTATGGCAAAAGATATTTGCGTTTATCGCTGTCAGTTAGTTATTTTTTCCTGCAAAAGACGCGGTATTTTTCGCCCGGCTATTCTTAAGTTTTAGCCTTGAGGGAGCATTCCTGTAAACCAATAAATTCATCAATTTTATTTTATCCTACATCCCTGATATGATGCAAGGCAATTATAGCTTTTTATTTTGAATTGAATAATGCATCTTTGCGGCTAAGGCGCAAATCTTATGAAGGATCGATTATGAATTGTTTGTAATCCCGCCTGGCCGTTATTTCCGGCATATTTCATTTTCCGGCCTTTTAATTGTTTCAAAGCAATTGCCCGGGATCACCTGTTGCCTTCGGCGATGGTAATTTATTAAGGGTTCATTTCTGCGACATTCATGAATAGAGAAAAAAAAATTTCAGTAAAATTAATTGTACTAACGGTCGTTTTGGGAACGGCTGTCATCTTTGGAATAACCCAACTGGTGAAACCCGCCAACAGCACACCAAAAAAGGAAACGGCGCCGCCTGCAAAGCCTGGCCCTGTTGCCACCCGGTTTGGTCTGCCGGTTGATTCTTTCACGATAGCGGATGGCACCATCCAGCGCAATCAGTTTCTTACCGATATTTTAGATGATTACGGCATTGACAATACTACCGTGCTGCAGCTGGCCCAAAAGGCACGCACCGTTTTCAGTGTACGCAACCTGGCTACCGGCAAACCGTACACGATATTTTGCACAAATGACTCCACGCAAAAAGCACAATATTTTATCTACCAGCCGAACCCAACTGACTACGTGGTTTACGACCTGCGGGATACGATGAAAATATTTACCGGCAAGCGGCCTGTAACTACTAAAACCGAAACTCTTTCCGGCACCATTAACAGTTCCTTGTATGAAACCCTGGAAAGCCAACATGCGGATCCGGATCTTGCCATAAAGCTTGCCAATATATTTGCCTGGACGATAGACTTCTATTCCATTCAAAAAGATGATTGGTTTAAAATTGAATACGATCAGCAATACATAAAAGGCAAACCCATTGAATCAGGGTCCATCAGGTCGGCAGAATTCTCCTCCAGGGGCGAAGTGTACAAAGCCTATTACTTTGAACCGGACAGCGCCACCGGAGGTGAATTTTTTAATGAAGAAGGCAAAAGCCTGCGTAAGGCCTTTCTGAAAGCACCACTTAAGTTCAGCCGTATTACATCGCATTACAGTCTTCACCGTTTTCACCCGGTTCAGAAGAGATGGAAAGCTCACCTGGGCACAGATTATGCCGCTCCCACGGGTACGCCGATTCATGCCACAGGCAGCGGTGTGGTAATAGCCTCGCGGTATACCCGCTTCAATGGCAATTATGTGAAAATAAAACACAATGGCACCTATACTACTCAATACCTGCACATGAGCAGGCGGGCAGTGAGGGAGGGGCAGCATGTAGCCCAGGGCCAATTGATAGGGTATGTCGGCATGACCGGGCTGGCCACAGGTCCGCATGTTTGCTACCGTTTTTGGAAAAACGGCAAACAGGTAGATCCTCTAAAACAAAAGTTTCCCGCGGCAACGCCTGTAGCACAAAAATATATACCTGCCTTCCGGCAATTGGTGGAATCAGCAAACGTAGTCCTTGACAACATTCCTGTTGACACAAGCGGTTTGAATTAATAAAGAAAAAATGGCCAATAAACAGGCGGACGGACAATGTTATTTAGATAAGAATCAGCATGAAAAACCAAGAACATTTTTTAAAGGCTATAATATTAGAAATTGTCAAAAAAGCATTCCTGGTTTGGGTTAGCTAAATGACAACGGGCGGCGGGGCACCTTGTTGAGTTTGTCAGTTTAATAATGATTACGATTTAGTTAATCATATAATATCGCACAACGAATTAAACACCTTACCTGATAGTCTCCAGGTTCCCGCCGGAGAAATTATATTTATTATGGCCGATACTTTTATATTCTTTGAGTTTTATGTTGTCGGTCATATATTTTTTTACAAACCATTTGGCGAGGAAAGACCGCATCATAATATTGGTGATAGTTTGCCGCATCCAAACAACAAAATCAATGGCATAACCACCTTCCCTTAGTTTAGGAGCCCGTTCAACAATCACAGGATTAAAACCATACTTTTTCAACCACCAGGCAAGGGTGGGACCCGCAATACCGGCACCGGGTATCAGGATATTTTTATTTTCCATTTTTTAAAAAATTTTCATGCAGTTGTTGGCGTTCCTAAAGCAATGCTCCCGCTAGCTGATGATGAAAATAGAAATAATAGTTGATGATTTAATTTTTCTTAAAATACTTTGAAATGCAAAGTGTTTTATTTTACTTTGTAATGCAAAGCACTTTTTGTAATTATAAATATTCAATAATATGAAAGTTTCAAGAACAAAATTCGTCATTATCTTCCTCGTGTCAGCGTTTGCCTTTATTATTATCACTAATTTACTGTTGCAACCCGTAAACGGTGACTGGTTCCCGGGAACTGGCTCACCAATAGCCTGGAAGCGTACCGTAGCCGCAATCATATATCCTGTCAAAATTGTCCTGGTAGGACCCTGGCACCAATATTTAACGATCCGGACCCGGCACCTCCGATTAGGGCGCTTGCCTGTGCTTTATACTGGACTGCCATGGCATTAGTTATTCATTTTCTCCTAAGTAAAATAAGAACCCGTGAGAAGATATGATTTTAGCAAAAAGATAGTTCTGTATCGGGCTCCACATTAATTCCATTATAACCGCATTTGGTAAATACTACTTTAACTATTTCGTTCATTGGTGCAGCGAAAGGCCCGGGCGCAATTGGCCAATAGGGGGCCATAAATTCAAACGATTTTCCGCCCATGATGATCAGCACGGAATCGTAGCTTCGCTCAAGGCTCGGGCTCTCGACGTTTCATCCGAGCTTCTAAAAATCCAGCCAGTTTCTCCGTTGGGGCCGGCTACAAACCATCAATAGTTATTGACATCTTCATAATTAGTTTACGCATAGTTGATTAATTTATTTTTCAAAACTAAGTGCTCCTCTTAAAACAAAAGCGGCTAAATGCGACATTCCAAAGGAGTAATTGCATCTTCCGTTCTTGTTGTCGCGGCGGCGTTTATACAGCACAGAATTACAATCACTACAATCTATCTGGGTAACCCCGACGCATAAACGAATTTCGAATGTAATGGAGCCAAGTGTCGGATCAAGTTACTTCGACATGGGGGTTTCCGTGAACTGCTTTTCATTTAGCCCTACTAACAGATATGGTTAACCTAAGGGAAGCAAGGAGGTAAGGTTTTTTCTTTAAATTCCGGCAAAATGCAAGAAAGACCAGGGAGGGAAGGAAAACACCAATGAAGGTTGATTTTGTCGCATTTCACCCGATAAATGTCCGCTTTACACACTCAGCGGTTAATCGAGGTGATCTATTTTTGTTTCTTACTTTTTATTAAAAAAAGCCACAATCATTAACTTTTAAAAATTAAAATACCGGCAAGTGTAAGCACTTTGCAAAACCTGGTTTTTAAAAACTCATTAAAAAGAAAATGGTATGAAAAATATTTTCAAAACAAACCGAACGGAGTAACGGATAATGTACTGCGTTTAGCGTTAAGCGTTAGAGTTGAAATATTTCGAAATGGCTTTATAAATTTTAAGCTGTTTTATATTGTTTAAGGCATTGCTGCCTGCAAAAAAAACGTGAGGGAAAATTACCGATTATCCGGCAAGTCGCTTGAAAATTACTTCGGTATTTTACCAATAAAATAATTCCTTTCAGATGCCTGCAGGAAATCAGTACATTTAGTCTCTCAAAAAAATCTATTTAAACAATTAAACAATTTACTACGATGAAAAAGATGATAATTTCAAAGGCACTTATCCTGGCTTTTGTTGGAATGTTTATTACTTCTCTTGTTTGGGCGCAGGACGATAAATCGAAAAGACCAAGCCCGCCGGCAACTGCTACCGGAAAAGTAGGGGACGCCACTATTACGATAAACTACAGCAGCCCCGGTGTTAAGGGAAGAAAAATTTGGGGAGGTCTTGTTCCTTACAGTGAAGTGTGGAGAACCGGAGCTAACGAAGCTACCCTCTTTGAAACCGATAAGGATATAATGGTAGAAGGCAAATCGTTGCCTGCCGGAAAATATAGTTTATATACCATTCCGGGAGAAAACGAATGGGTGATTATTTTTAATTCCCAGACCGGGCAGTGGGGCGTAAAAAACGACGAGAGTACCAGCGAAGATCCTGCAAAGGATGTATTACGTGTAACGGTAAAACCTGTGAAATCAGCCAGCATGAATGAGCGCATGAAATTTGTTATAGACAACGATGGTTTTTCTCTTGAATGGGAAAACCTTAAAGTTCCCGTTTCAATAAAATAATTTTTCTTTTTTAATTTGATTGCCTTCTTTTGTTACCTTAAATAATACAAGAGAAGGCAATTTTTATGATTTGTAACCGGAACAATATCGTTACAATAAAAGATAAATCATCTTCCATGCAACTTTCACCTGGATTCTAATCAACTGTTTTTTATTTCTATTTTCATCAACTTTTGCGGATAACACGTGCAATCTTCTTAATACAAAAAAATGCAAAGCACAATCATAACGGAGAGGCTTAGCCTAAATCTTTTAACTGCAGATGATCGTGATTTTGTAAAAAGACTCGTGAATACTGATGGATGGATTGAATTTATCGGAGACAAGTATGTTTATACCAATGATGATGCAATTGCTTACGTTACCAAAATATTAAATACTGAAAACTTATTCTATTGGGTAGTTAGGACAAAAGATAATAATACGCCTATTGGAATAATATCATTCATGAAACGTAACTATCTCGAAAATTTTGATATTGGCTTTGCTTTTCTTCCTGAATTTAATGGCAGTGGTTACGCCTATGAAGCTGCAAAGGAAGTACTATCAATATTGAGCGGCACTGCCGGATATTACCCGGTGGTCGCAACAACAGTTCCTGAAAACACAAAATCCATCAAACTACTTACTAAACTCGGATTACACTTCGAAAAGGAAATCGAAGTAGAAGATGAGATCCTTCATGTTTACAGTAATTCAAAATAAGGGGGTTTCAATCATCAACTTTTATTTCTAATTTCATTATCACTTAATTTGGGTAGATGGAAATCCTTCCACCACTTTCCCAATGCCGGTTGCAAGTAGTAAACAAATTCGAACTTTTTAAATTAATCAATATATGGATGCAAAGACTACAAAGTATATCGCAAGTCAACCGCCGGATCGACAAGGCATTTTATCAGCCATCCATTCAATAATTCTTGAGGAAGATAAAACCGTTATCCCGGTGGTAGAGCCAATGATGGGAAAGGAGATGATTATCTATAAGGGCAAAGGCATGATGAAATATGCATTGGCGGGTGTTAAAAATTATATGTCGTTACATGTGTTACCAATGTATGGGTCGAAAACACTATTCTCAAAATATAAAGCTCTTTTGCACAAGGCAAATTTTCAAAAAGGTTGCATCAATTTTAGCGACGGTAAAAAAATGCCGTTAGAAATAGTAAGACAGTTAATTGCTGATTGTTCAAAAATTGACCTCGTTAAAATTCGGGAAGATTATTTAAAAGAAAAGAAATTAAAGAGTAAAGCAAAGAGATAGATATTTTAAAAGTCTGTTTTAAACTATCATGAACCAAAAAGCTTTATCCATCCGGCCTTTTATTGGCGCCAAAGACTTTGAAGTTTCGAGAAGCTTTTATCGCGACCTGGGGTTTCAGGAAAGTATTTTATTCCACAATATGTCATATTTCAAAACACAGGGATTGGGATTTTATTTGCAGGATGCGGATGTGAAAGACTGGATAGATAATACTATGGTTTTTATGGAAGTTGAGAATGTTGATGAATATTGGAAGGAGCTTTTGACGATTGGACTTAAGAGCCAAATACAAAAATGTAACACTAACTCCAATAAGAAAAAGCGATTGGGGCAGCGAATGTTTCCTGCACGATCCGTCTGGAATTCTGTGGCACTTTGGGGAGTTCACTAAATAATTTAAATCAATAAACCATTAAACAAAAACGAACATGAAAACAATGACCTGTAAACAATTAGGCGGCGCATGCGACACTGCGTTTCATGCAAATAATTTTGAAGAAATGGCCGATATGAGTAAGAAACATGGAATGGAAATGTTTCAAAAGGGCGACAAGGCTCACCTTGATGCAATGAATGAAATGAAAGAACTTATGAAAACACCGGATGCAATGAAAACATGGTTTGAAACAAAGAGAAAGGAGTTTGAGGCCCTGCCTGAAGATAGATAGACGGATTGATCAATCCCCTCCAATAGGTTACCCGCGACTGCTATATAATTTTGTATAAGGTACTTCAAGTCAGGTGCGGCTTTTCGCAATAGAAATGGCAAATAATTAATACTACTTTTGTTATGGCAGTTTAAGGAATGGTGTTGAGGCTGCGTGCTAATAGCGGCAGTATTAAACCCTTTATCAATGAAACAAGCGTCAATAGATACACGCAACATTTTACAAAGAATTATCGAGGCTGTAATTGCTCTTGACAAAGACTGGAGTTTCACATATGTAAATACAAAGACAGTGTAATGGCTATAATAAAAGACATTACCGAAAAAAGCGAAGCTGAAAAAGCTTTAAGCATTAGCGAACTTCGTTTCCGCACATTGGCCGACAATGCACCAACCGGAATTTTTGAAACTAACGGTGAAGGTGAAACGATATATTCAAATGGAAAAATGATAGAATATACGGGTCTCAGTTTTGATGAATTGCTTGGAACAAACTGGATTAAATCTTTACACCCTGATGACAGAAATGAGGTGTTGAAAAATTGGGAGCAGAATGTCGAAAAGAAAAAAGAATCATCATCGGAATACAGGCTCGTACATAAAAATGGGGAGGTGAGATGGGTCAGTGGAAAAGCAGTTCCGCTTCACGATAGAAATGGCCACTTCTCAGGTTATTTAGGTACCGTTTCTGATATCACAAAAGAGAAGCTTGCTTTGCTGGCACTCAAAGAAAGTGAAGAAAAATACAGAACACTGGTGGAACAGGCGTCAGATGGAATTTATATAGCAGATGCTCGATGGCCGCATTGTAACAGTGAATTCAAGCGGTTGCCGCTTGTCTGGTTACACAGAAGAAGAAATATTGGGAAGGTCAATTGCCGAATTTGTTCCTGAAGATGAACTTCAAAGAAATCCATTGCGCTTTGATGAATTAAAACAAGGCAAAACAGTATTATCAGAAAGAAAAATAAGATTAAAAAGCGGTGAGATACTGCAGATAGAAAGTATAACTAAAATGCTTTCGGATGGCAGGATACTTTCATTCGTCCGCGATATTACAGAACGAACAAAAGCACGAGACGAAATTATTAAAGAAAAAAATCTCTCCGATTCCATTATCAACAGTTTACCCGGCATATTTTATTTGTATGATGAAGCCGGGAATTTTCTGCGATGGAATAAAAACTTTGAATTCGTTTCGGGTTATGTCGATACTGAAATTATTAAAATGAAACCGCTTGATTTTTTTGAGGCAGATGAAAGAAGCTTATTAAAACAAAAAGGTGATGAAGTGTTTAGCAGGGGAATGGCGGATGTTGAAGCGCATTTCCTTACAAAAGATAAGAGCAGGATTCCTTATTACTTTAACGGATGGAGAGTTATGTTTGAAGGGAAACCTTGTCTTATAGGCCTTGGCATTGATATAACAGAGAAAAGAAAATCGGAGGAGCTATTAATAAAGTCACATGAAGATGTACGGCGGCTTGCATCGCATCTTACGCAGGTGCGTGAAGAAGAACGCAGGAGGATTGGTCGTGAAATTCATGATGAACTTGGACAACAACTAACGGCTATAAAAATGGATGTTGCCTGGATTGATAAAAAGACTCCTGACGAAACAAGCCTGGTTAAAAATAAATTGAAAAATATTATTAGCCTTGCTCGATGGAAGCAATGAATCTGTAAGAAGAATATTAACTGAACTTAGTCCGGGCATTGTAGACAATCATGGATTGGTGGAAGGCCTGGAAAGATTGAACCGGCAGTTTGAGGCGGCTACAGGTATATCCGGTAGAATTTACAACCAATGAAGCAACAATAGATTTAGCACAGGAAATCGGCAATTGTATTTTTCGTGTATACCAGGAATCGCTGACAAACATTATGCGTTATGCCCAGGCCGACAAAGTTGTAACTTCATTAAATATAAAAACCGATACAGTTGTTGTGTCGATTAAAGATGATGGTAAGGGGTTTGATGTAGCTGCAATTCAAACCAAAAAATCGTTTGGCATATTAGGAATGAAAGAACGGGTACTTTCACAAAATGGGAAATTTGAATTGCAGTCGAAGATGGGAAGAGGAACAAAGATTATGGTGACGGTTCCGTACAGGATTGAATAAAATTTGAAATTATCTGCAATAAGATGAAACGAATTATTTTAGCCGACGATCATAGCTTTATACGTTTAGGTCTTATCCAGATTCTTAAGGATGAATATCCAAATATAGATATAACGGAAGTAGGCGATGGCGAAAGCCTTATAAAAGAAATAACGTTACACAATTTCGATCTTGTAATTTCCGACCTTGATATGCCCGGCAGGAGCGGCCTCGAAGCGTTGGAACAAATAAAACTTATCAAACCCGCTTTGCCGGTTTTAATCCTTAGCATTTATCCCGAAGATTTATATGCAGTGAGAGTTTTGAAGGCAGGCGCTTCGGGCTACATGAATAAAAATGCTGCGCCACATGAACTAATTAATGCTGTTCAACGCATCATTTCGGGAAGGAAATATATTACTCCTGAAGTTGGAGAAAAGTTACTGGAACATGGCGACTTAAATAAAAAGCCCCACGAATTACTTACCAATAGAGAGTTTGAAATTTTTAAATTACTGGCATCGGGCAAAACAATTACACAAATCGCACATTCTCTTTCTTTGGCATTAACAACCATCAGCACGCATCGTGGTAGAATTATGAAAAAACTCGGCACAACTACAAACGCTGACTTAACCCGCTATGCCATTGCTCACAACATTATAAGGGATATCGATCTTGGATGAATAATTTTTTACTTCCGGAAGTGCCATTTCTTTCGATAAAAGGTATGCTGTTGCAACACTCCCTTATAGTATAACTACTACCCACAAACGCTATTAAATACTACCCGCCTTAGGCATGGGTTGCTATTGAAAATTACCGGATAATTGAAGTCCTTTGCAGACTCAAAAAATATACATGCAGGTATTAATTGTAGATAATTCGCGCCTTATTATCGAAAGGCTACGGCTAATGCTTTCGGAAACGGAAAATATTATTGGTGCTTATGGCGCCATTTCGTTCAATGAAGGCGCCTCCTTTCTAAGTGAAATAAAGCTTAACGTGGTTTTAATAGACAGTGGGTTACCTGGCAGTGAATGTATTGACTTACTAAAAAAAGTTAAAGAGGTAAACCTGAATACAAGAGTGATTATTTTATTAAATGGAGAAGATGATCATTTGCAATTAAAATATAAAACTTCCGGTGCCGATTTCTTTTTTGATAAATACCACGAGTTTGAAAAAATACCTGCAGCAATAAATTCTATTGCCAACGATATAAAAAGAAATAGAAATAATGGAAACTGAAAAGCGGTGCGAAAAAATCATTCGAAACCTCAGCGATGCGATATGTACCTGCAAGGACAGTTAACAGAAGCAGTTAATATACTCATTGACGTTACAACTTAATATTAAACAACCCCTGCTTACCTGCTGAAACTACATCCTATGCTTAGACCGAAGCGAATGCAGATTCGCAACACCTTACAGGCCGCTTCATAATATGAGCGGCTTGTTTGTTGTTAAATAGAAATCAGAATTCCTTTATTGCAAAAGCGATTTCCATTTTTGCGTCTCTGCAAAGTCTTTGATAGTTTCATTTCTTTTCAGCAATAGTTTTTTCAGATAGTTAAACAAAACAAATTTGTCAATTAATTTTCCTGCATAACCAAAAGGAGATTGAAATTTAAAAATGTCTTTCATAATTACTTTATCATCGGTCGTTTCGAAATAATGATCGTGAATTAAATATTTAAACGGACCTTTTTGTTGCTCATCCCTGAAATGAAAAGGCCTGTTATATTGCGTGATCTTTGATGTAAGCTTTTGAGATATACCAAAATGAATTGCCTGCCATGTTACAAACTCATTTAAATTAATAAGCCCGCTGGTTGTGCCATCAATAGCTTTTTCTTTAGTAGCAGCCGTTGAAATTTTGTGCAGGTCAATACTTCGTGATAAGTCAAAGCAAATTTCTATTGATGAATTAATAATTGTTTCTAATTCTATTTGTGGCATGTCGTGTTCAAAGTTAATGTAACATAGTTGTGATTAAATTATTCGCAAAGCAAACCAATTTGGTGGCGTTGATGGTATTGATTAGTTTTAAAAGAGTGACGTTGAAAACGTTGGTAATAATTATGAAGCGCTTAATTATTTTTAGTTTTCTTTTTTTATCTTCCTGTTTGTCATATGAGCAAAGTATGGAATCAATTTTCAATTTGCTTCCTCGAGAGTCTACCCCCAAATTGAATTCTGAACAAAAGAAAATACTTTTAAAAAATAAAGAATACATAATACCAAATGGTGATTCACTTGAAACTGTAAAATATAGTCTTGAGATCGATGAAACTAACCAATATCTCAGATATGAATACTATTTTACTACTGGTCAAAAAGGTTTTAATACTTATGAAATAAGAAAGTTTAAAAAGAAGGACGGAAGTTCATTGATTGTATTTTCAAGTTATGGGGGAGCAATTAAAGCATTCGATCAAACTGAGCTTGTTACGTTTGAGTATAAAAATAAAAGATTAAGTAAAATAAAAAATAATCCACTACCGGGTAAAATAAATATAGACAGGTTCCTAAAAGCAAATACTCCTGATTCAATTAGGAAAGAAGTTGAAATATACTCAAACCGCTCTTTCGACCTTTCGCCAGAATTGAAAAATGAAATTGGATACAGAGTCTCTTTTGAAATTATTAATGACGAAATCGAAAAATATCTACTAGGAGACGTAATCCTTTTCCCGTGGACACAAAGGATTTGGTCCCGGTAGAATTAAGCATTTAAATTAATGCTGTCAACAAAAGTATTCCAGTACCTAAGCTCTATTGTGAAAGCTAATATGTAAATTATATTTGATTCCCCCATTCATTTCCCATCCCCATTTTCCGCCAGCACAAACCTTTGTTTCAATTTTCTTTTTTCGTACAGGCTGTATTTATATTCGCCGGGCATCACGTGGGTTTCCGCATCGTTCTCTGCATGTTGATGATGGCGGCCTCCATCTAATTTACCTTGTCCTCCTTCCATAATGTTTTGTCCTGCGCCATTTTTACGACGTGCCTGTTTGAGTGGATTAATAGTTACTTCCAGTGTTATGTCTTTGGGAATATCTGCAATGTTATAACCGCTGCCAAACCATTCTTTATAAGGTATGGCTATTTCATAAGTGAGTTTATTTTGGTCATCCCAGTTAATCGCCACATGTATTCCTGAAGTATCATTGATAGGTATAATTCCATTTCTTGTAGCAAATCCTTTTACATCCATCATGGTATTTTGTAAAATAAAATTGGTACGCCGGCTTTGTTGCTCTGCATCGTCGGTTGTAGGTTGGAAGCGGAAGTTTGTGCTATTGGAAACGTAATGGACACTATATGTTTGCCTTTAGCGCTTACGGCAACTTCCATTCCTGCACGGATTATTTTTGTTTGAAACATATCATCCGGAGCCTGGAAGCATAGATATAAATTTTTATCATCGTTGGCAAAAGCAAAAAATAATTTAGTGCCACTATCGTATAAGCGTAGGGGCAGTTTCCAGTCCTGCGCTTTGCCATCTATTATTACTGGAGAAGATACCCATACTGACTTTGGCACATCGTCCTGCGCAAAAGATACAACTGAAACAAATAGTAATGCAAGGGTAAAGTTGTGCTTCATCATCTTGATTCAATAATTACTTAATGCGCCAAAACTATTACCAGTTAAAGTATAACGGCAATAAAGCGTGATAAAATAAAGTTATTGTTTGTAAATTTAGTTGTTGCTTGTAGTGTTTGAAGTTAACGGGATCTGGTTATGACTAAACATTCGCAAAGCAAGCCGATTTGGCTGCATTGGCGCTATTGATTGGCTTTAAGCCGCGGCAATGCACAAGTAAGCTGCCATATTACAACTCTTTTACAGTGGACGGTAATTAAAAAAAATAGCCTAAAACAATAGCCACACAATTGAAATATTTTTCGGCGTTAACGATGATATTCTTTCTAATAACAGGTGTTGTTTCTTGTCAACCAAAACCTGTCAAGAAAATTTTCATTTCTAATCAAATAGACTCAGCAACTGGACTAAAAGAAACTAAAATCTACAAACTTAAAGAGCAAACAATTAATTCAGACTTTGACAATTCAAAACTCAATAACATTGATGACAATATTAAAGACACGCTGACTATAAAAAACTTAATGCCGATTTTCGAACCTGTTGCCGGACATTATAAATATTACCAATTCATTTCAACATTTAAAGGACTTGCATGTTGCGACGGGGATGGACTTAAAATATTCCATGACATCTTAATTATTAAGACAATGATATAAACAAAATTATTGGCGCATATCAGTATACGTTAGAATGGGCTGAACCGCCTTTGCAATACGATTTATATAAAAGTTCTGAGAAGGGTCTGACTCTTGACAACAATATAGATATTTCTAAATTAAAATTTATAAGAACAGATTATTGGAACGACAAAGACAGACTTTTTAAAGAAGGAGGTATCATAAAACTGAGATAACCCAAACGGCAGCTTACATTGGGTTTGGCAATAGGCGGGCAGACGCAAGAACAATCGGCTGTAGTTTGCTATCAGCAATAGTTCCAGCCGGACTTTCACTGCTCAGCTTTTTATTATATCTTCAACTTTGGCAACAATATTGGGCAACAGTTGTGGGCAGACGGAACATTGAATTCCCACCCATCGCCAAGCCCTGACGTTAGTTGCAACCCTATGGCGACAGTGGTAAATTGAAAGTAACTGCAAAACACAGACATTTATACTATGGCAGATATCAAAAACTTATTGCTGAGGAATAAAGCGACTATAGTTTATAGCATCAGTTTGGCTTTTCTGCTGTTTCTTCTTAAATGGTTAGAACTTCGCTTCATCATATTCGACCATTCATTTGAAATCTACATCGGGTTTATCGCGGTTATTTTTACGGCATTGGGTATATGGCTTGCCTCAAAACTTTCAAAACCCAAAATTGAAACCGTAGTAATAGAAAAAGAAGTGTATGTAAACAGAAATGAAAATTTTGTCCCGGATACATCACTTATCTCCCAACTTGGACTGAGCAAACGGGAGTTGGAAATAATGAGTTTGTTGGCACAGGGACACAGCAACCAGGAAATTGCTTCAAAACTTTTTGTTTCATTAAGTACTGTCAAAACACATATTCAAAATGTTTTTGAAAAGCTGGATGTGAAAAGACGGACACAGGCAGTTGAAAAGGCAAAAAGGTTAAATCTCATCTCTTAAATACCTCATACTTTGGTATGAAATGCGGCAGCGAATGATAGAATCACCCGAAAGTATGAGGATAAAAAGATAATTCTATTTGATTTTTGCATCATCAAATCAAAACCTATTCAAATGAAAAAAGTAGTACTTGTTTATGGAATCATCGCCGGGTTGATAGTTGCCGGTATGATGGCCTTTTCCACTGGTTATTATTGCAGCAAAGGTGATTTTGAGGGTGGCATGATCTATGGTTATTCCGCCATGATTATTGCTTTCTCAATGATCTTTGTAGGCATTAAATCTTTTCGTGATAAGCACAATGGCGGAACAATCGGCTTCGGAAAGGCATTTAAGGTTGGCCTTTTTATATCATTGATCGCCTCGACGATCTATGTCGTAGCGTGGCTGATCAATTATTATTGTTTTATACCTGATTTTATGGATAAATATGCAGTGGCTATGATTGCAAAAGCAAAAGCCAGCGGTGTAAGCGGAGATGAGCTCGCAAAGAAAACCGCTAATATGGCGCAGATGAAAGAATGGTATAAAAATCCTTTGTTTGTTATTTTGATGACTTATGTGGAAATTCTACCGGTAGGCGTGGTCGTTACTTTTATTAGCGCATTAATATTAAAAAGAACAACGGCAAAAAATTAAACAGAAAAAGAAGTAGGGACAAGCAGCAGACATAAAAATGAAAGAAACTGCAATTTAAAAAACTACAAAATGAATATCCTGTTTACAATTCTACTTACAGTGGCAGGCATCATAGCCTTACTGTTAATCATTGCGCTTTTCATGAAGAGGGAACATTATGTAAAACGTGAAATTATCATTAATGCACCCTGACAAAAAGTATTTGATTTTTTAAAGCTGCTGAAAAACCAGGACAAGTTCAACAAATGGGCAAAGGCTGACCCCAACAGGAATTGGGAATTCAAAGGAACGGACGGAACAGTTGGATTCATTATTTCCTGGAAAGGAAATAAAAAGGCCGGTGAAGGAGAAAAAGAAATTATGAATATCATTGAAGGCAAAAGAATTGACACCCAAATTCGCTTTGTAAAACCAATGGCAACAACTGCCGATATAATTATGGAGACAGAATCTTTATCCGATAATCAAACCAAAGTATATTTGAGTAATGCTGGTACATTGAAATATCCTGTCAATATAATGATTCCAATAGCAGAAAAAAATGTTCCCAAAAGATATGGATACCAGTTTGTCAACTTTGAAAAACATTCTCGAAGATAATAACAACACTTAAAACAACGAACCCCTGACACCTGAGCCTTCAACAAAAGACTTTATGATAAACTACAGAGTAGAGAATTTAGAGGCATTGGTTGAAGAATTAAGAAAGGAAAACGTAACTATCGTGGACAAAATTGAGACCTATGAATATGGAAAATTTGTTCATATTATAGACATGGAAGGCAACAAAATAGAATTATGGGAACCTAAGAACGCATGGCAGGCGGGCGAACAAAATGAATAGCGAGGACAAGGAGAATGCAAAACGCTATACCGCTAGCAAGTTAAGAAAGCAGGGCTGGATAATGTAACATCAGTTGTGTGGAGGCATCAGTAGGTTCGGGCACGACGTTCGATCTGAATCACAAATATCCTTAGAAGAAAGGCAAGAGTTACTCATGTATATAGAAAAGGTAATTAAGTTGAAAAAGAAAAGCGGGTAAAATAGAGCAGGCGAAAGAATACTGCCAACGCCAACAATTAAAAACAAGCGATAATGACAGTTGAAGAAAATAAAAAAATAGTTTTAAGGTTTAACAAGGAATTTTTGGGAAAAGGAAATATCGAAATTCTAAAGGAGATAGTAGCGGATGATTTTATTAACCAGACAGCCGTAAGTCCGGTTCCAAACAATGTTGATGGGCTTATACAGTTCATAACGATGATGCATAAAGGATTTTCTGATTTTAATATCGAGATTCACGAACAGGTTGGAGAAAACGACCTTGTCGCGACACGCAAAACTATACATGCTACCCATACCGGTGAAATAATGGGTCATCAGCCAACAAACAGGCAGGTTGTTTTTAACGTAATGGATTTTGTACGCTTACGTGATGGTAAATACATAGAGCATTGGGGAAGAAATGATATTATGCAGGTAATTCAAAGTTTATGAAAGCATTACTTTTGTAATAACATTTTTGATCACGTTTATGCAAGATTCAATATGTATTCTTCATCTCACTAGCGTTTTGATATTAGTCAAACATTTTCAATTGGTTAGGATTTTGTTCTTTGAAATATTGTAATTGAGTTTCCTGAAACAGTTGATTTATGGGCATTTTTTCAAAAATGGATATGCTTATAATTTGTAGAATTTCGTAAAGACTTTGTTTTAGCATGAATCTCTTTTTTGCGATAGCTACTAAAACATAAACGCACACTGCAATCCATACCTGGGTTTTTACTGCGTTTTCTGAATGTCCCCAGAAGGATTTTATTTTCAAATGTTGCTTTATCCATTTAAAAAACAATTCTATTTTCCATCGATGTTTATACAATTGTGCAATTTCATTTGCAGTAAGATTGAAATTATTGGTAAGGAATATAAGAACCTTCCCCGTCTCTGCATCTTTAAATTTTATTCTTCTCATTTTTTCCGGATAATCTTTTGAAGCATAATAGTTGTTGACCATTATTATCTGATCGTATATTACGCCGGTGCTTTTATCTTTTGGACGAGAATATAAACGTCTGTAGTTCATGTTGTCTTTTGCTCTTGTTACAAAGAAGGCCCCACAAAGATGAATCTTGTAAAGCCTTTTGTAGTCTACGTATCCTCTATCCATAACATAGAAACTATTGGCCTCGAAAGGTATTACATCAAGGACATTTACATCGTGAACAGAGGCTGTTGAAAACAAAATAAATTCCGGAATAGATGTTTTTAAACTGATTTGAGTATGAAGTTTTATTCCTCCTTTGGTGCTGCGAAAAGTGGCAGGATAAAAAGTTGATAAACACAAATCAATAGTAGTGGCATCTATAGCAAATACATTTTCTTTGAGTGATACTTCTAAATCATCATCGGTTAAATACAATTGCTTTGCTTCTTTAATTAGCAACATCGCAAGCTCTTGATAAATGAGGTAAGATCGATTTTCATTTGCTTTAGTAAGTGTGCTTTTTGCCACCACTTCGCCAATGCCTAAATGATACATTTTACCAGCATTAGCTTTTAAACACATGATGGTATCGCTGAGGCTTTCGCGGTGGGTGAGTTCCCAATTCCAGTGCATAAGATATATTTGCGCAACCAAAATCTTTTACCTTGTATTCACCCGAATGGCGATTAACAAGGGTTTGAAACTTTTTGTAGGAAATTAATTCCATAATTTGAGAAAACACATATTTGCCTTCGTTCATATTGATTGATTATCAATCGATTGTCAAAAAATATTTTAAAAATTCAAATCGTTTCCAACATAAAATGCTCGCAAACTCAATATTGACAATACTTTCAAAGAACTTTCTATTATAACATCAAAACGCTAATGATTCTTCGTATAAACTCTTCCGTTAAAAGTTCCAACATCGTTTACCCTTTGCATCAACGATAATTTTAAGAATTCAAACCAAGTAATTTTACAATTAAATATCTATTGTCATGTTGAACAACGATTTGGCAAATTTTTATGAGAGAGATATCCGTAAGTTGATTGAAGAAGTTAACTTATTTAGAAATGAAGGACCTCTGGAGAAAACCCGGGGATCTATGAAGAACTCAAGCGGCAATCTTGTATTACATATTATTGGCGGCCTTCAATCATCTTATCGGAGCTACTCTTGCACAAACCGGTTATATTCGTAACCGCGACCAGGAATTTATAATTAAAGACGTGGAAAGAAAATATCTCGTTGCCCAATTGGAAGAACTTATTGCGATGATCAATAAAACGCTAAGTGCCATTACAGAGGATCGCATGGATTCTGACTACCCGATATTCTTCGACAAGCCTAAAGCTTCTATCAGCTATGTATTGGTGCAGTTGTTGCTCCATTTAAATTATCACCTCGGGCAGGTAAATTATCTGCGATCCGTGTGTTGGAATATGGTCTGCGAGCAATTTCCCCGATTAGTGGCGGAATCTGTGCAAGGGAAGTTGGTTTTCATATGATGCAGCTCAAAGTATTTTTTTAAATTACTGCAGAGTTCTCAATCAGGGACTTGATTATGGCATTAATTCTTTTCAAAAATGACTGCCAAAAAAAGAACAATTCACTTTCAGATGAAGAGCAGGTAATCGCTCATATCCAAAAACTGGAGCCATAATTGGGCAAGATCGTTATGCATTTAAGAAACATAATTTTAAGTACCGACAAAGAAATTGGCGAAAGAATTAAATGGAATAATCCAAGCTTTTATTATACGGGAGAAATGAAACCATTTGATCCAAAAGAATATAAAAGAGAATTATAGTTTTCAATTTACTTAAAGGAAGAATTATGCTCGTGTTCCCAAGCGGTGCAAAAGTAAAAGATTCATCTGGCCTACTCGAAGGCGACTATAAGGATGGAAGAAGATTAATAATCTTTAAGGACATAGACGATATAAAATCTAAAGAAAAGGCATTGAAAAATATAGTAAAGGGCTGGCTAAAATTAGTTGACAAATGACATTTTTTGTAACAGAGGAAATTTAAAACCACTTGTTCCTCACTTTATCCCATGAGGTTATACCTATCTTAAACTGTATGGGATTTTTAAATTGATTAGCTGCGGAACCAACAAGAGCATAAAAACGCCTCAGTTTGAATTTAGTTAATGGGTTAAAAGGCCATTTGAATACCCGTTCTATTCCTGCGAATACTTCTCCATAACGAAGGTTACGCTCGGGTGCAATTAAAAAACCTGCTCCGGCTACTTCGCGCAATTCTAACTTTTTCATCAATGGAATTTTATTAATTATCGCCCCATTGAACTCATGTACATAATGCGCTTTCATAAAAGCGATTAAAAACAGGAAAGGTTGAGTCCAATGCCTGGAATGCTTCATTGGGATTTAAAAATCCTGCGCGGATCGCCACGACGCTCAAATTTATAATCAACAAGCCGCAGGTCGCGTTGCGATAAAAAGGAACCCGTCCTGATAGTATAATGCGAAACACCGGCCAGGCCAAGTTTAATATCCTGGTTCATTCCAAACTCGAGGTAATCGAAATCTACTTTACTATTGATGATACCGGGTACGCCTTTGCGCCACTGCGTATAGAATAAGGGCCATTTGGA